>NZ_RXMA01000003.1:44657-330909 GCF_003966125.1 Azospirillum griseum | reverse complement strand
GTCGAACTTCGACTTCGACTGCGCAAACGCCGAACCCGACGCGAGCGCGACGGCGGCAACACCAACCATAAGAGCAATGCGTGACATGTGCGTGTGTCCTCACTGAGTTGAAAAAGGTTCTTTTTGTTCTTGTCGATGGGCACCCGGATCATGCGCCGCCCCCCGAACCGCGACGATTGCTTTTCAGGGGTCAACAGCGTTTTCCGGCGGCGAAGTCCAACCAACCGTCTTTCGAACAATCTTTCACACGGACGAAAAACGGTCAATAACTAACTCACCATGATTTATTTTATGGTGAGGTGGTACCGTCCCGGCCAAGAACCCCGTCAACACGCCGCCACAGCCCCAGCGGGTTGCCCCGGCGCAGCGCCTCGGGCAACAGCGCGTCGGGCAGATCCTGGTAGCAGACCGGGCGCAGGAAACGGCGGATCGCCAAGGTGCCGACCGAGGTGGTGCGGCTGTCGGAGGTCGCCGGGAACGGCCCGCCATGCACCATCGCCTCGCACACCTCGACGCCGGTCGGCCAGCCGTTGGCCAGGATGCGCCCGGCCTTGCGCTCCAGCACCGGCAACAGGGCGCGCGCCGCCTCGGCGTCGGCCCCGTCCATGTGCAGGGTCGCGGTCAACTGGCCTTCCAGCCGCTCCAACACCGCGCGCAGGGCCTGCGAGCCGGCGCAACGGATGACCAGCGACGCCGCGCCGAAAATCTCCTCATGCAGCGCCGGATCGTCCAGGAAGGCGTCGGCGCTGGTGGTGAACAGCCCGGCACGGCACTGGTGCGGCCCGCTGGTTTCCGGCCCGCGCGCCCGCGTCGTCACCGCCGCGTTGCCCGACAGACGCGCCACCCCACCGGTGAAGGCGGCGTGGATGCCCGGCGTCAGCATGGTGGCCGGGGCCGCCCCGCCCACCGCCGTGGCGGCGGCGTCCAGGAAGCGGTCCAGATCCGGCCCGTCGATGGCCAGAACCAGACCGGGATTGGTGCAGAACTGCCCGGCCCCCATGGTCAGCGAGCCGACAAAGCCGGTCCCCAGCGCCTCCGCCCGCGCGGCGAGCGCGGCGGGCAGCAGGATCACCGGGTTGATGCTGCTCATCTCGGCGTAGACCGGGATCGGCTCCGGACGGGCGGCCGCGACCTTCATCAGCGCCACACCACCGGTGCGCGAACCGGTAAAGCCCACCGCCTTGATGCGCGGATCGGCCACCAGCGCCGTGCCAACCCGGTTGCCCGAGCCGAACAGCAGCGAGAACACGCCCTCCGGCAGACCGCAGGCGGCGACCGCCGCCTGCACGGCGCGACCGATCAATTCCGAGGTGCCGGGATGGGCCGAATGGGCCTTCACCACCACCGGGCAACCCGCCGCCAGCGCCGACGCCGTGTCGCCGCCCGCCACCGAAAAGGCCAAGGGGAAGTTGCTGGCCCCGAACACGGCGACCGGCCCCAAGGCGATGTGCCGCTGGCGCAGATCGGCGCGCGGCAGCGGCGCGCGGTCCGGCTGGGCCGGGTCGATGCGGGCATCGAGCCAGCTTCCCTCGCGCACCGTGCGAGCGAACAGGCGCAATTGGCCAACCGTGCGCCCGCGCTCGCCCTCCAGCCGGGGACGCGGCAGGCCGGTTTCCGCCATGGCACGCTGAATCAGCTCATCGCCAATCGCCATGATGCCGTCGGCGATGGCCTCCAGAAACGCCGCCCGCGCCTCCAGCCCGGTGTCCCGGAACGCGTCGAAGGCGTCCCAGGCCAGCGCGCAGGCCCGCTCGACCTCAGCGCTGCCGCCACCGCCGAAGCCCGGCTCCAGCGCCGTTCCGGTGGACGGGTCGATGGCGTGAAAAACGGTGTCGGTGCCACGCAGAGCGGTCGCACCGATCAGCATCTCGCCACGGATGGTCATGATCGCAATCCCAAACTGTGAACCGCGCCGCGCCCCGCAGACATCCGTCCGGGGCGCGGCGTGGGAAAGAAACGAAAGGAACGAAGCAAACGGCGCTCAGAGCGCCTTGACCGCGCGATAGGGCGTGTCCGCCGTGCCCAGCGGGTTGCGCAGGGGCCGACCGAAATCGGGAACCTCGATCTCCATCACATCGCCGTCGGTCAGGCGCAGCCCGTCGCTGAAGCTCAGGGTCGCGGTGCCGAAGCAATGCACATGGACGTCGCCCGGACGGCAGAACAGCGGGTATTTGAAATGGTGGGCTTCCAGATTGGCGATGCTGTGGCACATGTTGGCCTCGCCGGACAGGAAGGGCTTTTCCCAGATCACCGCTCCGTCGCGCCGCACCCGCGAGGAGCCGCGCAGGTCGTTGGGCAGCGCCCCGGTCAGCAGTTCCGGCCCGACCGCGCAGGCGCGCAGCTTGGAATGGGCGAGGTACAGGTAATTCTGACGTTCGGTGACGTGGTCGGAAAACTCGTTGGCGAGCGCGAAGCCCAACCGGTGCGGCGTGCCATCGGGACCGATCAGATAGATCCCGGCGATCTCCGGCTCCTCGCCGCCGTCCAGCGCGAAGGAGGGCGAGGCCAACGGCGCGCCCGGCGCGGTCAGGATGGAGCCGTCGCCCTTGTAGAACCATTCCGGCTGAACGCCGAACACGCCCGGTTCGGGGCGACCGCCCTCGACCCCCAGGCGGAACATCTTCATCGAATCGGTCTGCTTGGCCGGATCGGCGAGATCCTTGTGCATCTTGTCCCGCCCCTCGGCGCTGCCCAGATGGGTCAGGCCGGTGCCGGTGACGAAGAGATGCGCCGGATCGGGATGGTCAATCGGCGACAGCAGGCGGCCATCGGCCTCAATTGCCGCCAGATCCACCGCATCACCCAGCCCGTGGCGTTCGACCACCGCCGCCAGACCAACCGCCCCGGCGATGGCCTCTTGCGCCAGCGCGAAAACGGACGCGGCGTCACGGACCAGACGGGTCACGCCGTCCGTTCCGGTTGCGGCCACCGCGCGCGCGCCCGCCGCGTCGAGACATTGCACCAGCCTCATCGATCCTGTCCTTTTCTCAAAGCACGCTCGGCAACCCGAACCGCGCGGGCGGCAGGCCCGTCACGCCGGGGGAGCAGACGAACACACCACCGGCCAGCGGCTCGTCCGTCCGTTCATGGGCGGCGGTGGTGATGAACAATTGGTCCAGCGCCGGACCGGCGAACACGCAGGAGGTGACGCGCGAGGCGGCAACCCGCACCACCCGGTCCAGCGTGCCATCGGGCCGGAAGCGGCTGACCCGCCCGCCGTCCCAATGGGCCACCCACAGCCCGCCCTCGGCGTCGCAGGTCATGCCATCGGGATAGCCGTCGGCCTCGGTGAACTGGATGTGGACGCGCTTGCCCGACAGGCTGCCATCCTCGGCGATGTCAAAGGCGTAAATCCGCCGGGCCGCGCTGTCGGTGTGGTGGATGCGCCGCCCGTCGGGCGACAGCGCCGGGCCGTTGGCCACCGTGTAACCGCTGTCCACCGCCGTCACCGCCCCATCGGGATCGAGCCGGAAGAAGGAGCCGGTCGGCGCGCTTTCGGAATCATCCATGCTGCCGATCCACAGGCGGCCCCGCGCGTCGGCCTTGGCGTCGTTCAGCCGGTTGCCGGGCCGGTCGGCGTCCAGCCTCGCCAGTTCGCCGACGATCTCCACCCCGGACGCCCCCAAACGCAGATGCACCACCCGGCGGGAGCGCAGGCCCGCGACGAATCCGTCGCCGTCGGCGCGCTCCACCAGCCAGCAGGCGGCGTCCTCCAGCGCCCAATCACGCCCCTGTTCGGTTGCAACATCCAGGCGGAGGATGCGCGCGCCCCGGATGTCCACCGCGTAGACCGCGTTGTCGGACGGCGACCACAGCGGGCCTTCACCCAGAACGGCGCGGGGCTGCCAGACGCACCGCGCCTCGATGGTCGTGCCGCCGCTGCTCATCCCCGGTTCTCCGCCGCCGAATTAGTTGACCTTCCAAACGATAAAGCGCGATGCGATAACCGTCCAATACGAATATTTGACGAAATGATACATGTTTGCGTATAATTTTGCCCATCCCTCCTTCCGCAACCCGGAGCGTTCGTCATGGCCCCGCCGCGCTTTGCCGCCGATTGGTTTCAACGGGTGCGGCTGAAGATGCGCCACCTCCAACTGTTCATGGCGCTGGACGAACACCGCAACCTGCACCGCGCCGCCGCCAGCCTGAACATGTCGCAACCCGCCGCGTCGAAGCTGCTGGGCGATCTGGAAGACATGCTGGGGATCGAGCTGTTCGACCGCCATGGCCGGGGCATCGAACCCAACTGGTACGGCAGCCTCATGATCCGCCACGCCCGGATGATCCTGAGCGAGCTGAAGGAGGCGGGGGAGGAGCTGAACGCCCTTCAGGCCGGGCACAGCGGCCGGGTCTCCATCGGCACGGTGATGGCCCCGGCGGTGGAACTGGTGGTCCCGGTCGTCAGCGCGATGACGCAGGAGCATCCCGGCCTGAAGATCGCCGTCGGCGTCGAATCGAGCGACGTTCTGGCCGAACGGGTGCATCAGGGGACCATGGATTTCGCCATCGGCCGCCTGCCCAGCGGCATGGATCCGATGACCTTCGTTTACGAGGAGATCGGCGACGAGGAGCTGTGCTTCGTCTGCCGCGACGACCACCCGCTGCTGCATCTGGGCCGCGATGTGGTGGTGGAGGATCTGATCGGTGCCACCTGGATGCTGCAGCCGGTCGGCACCCTGTTGCGGGAGCGGGTGGACGCGCTGTTCCGCTCGCGCGGGTTGCCGCCGCCGCAACGGGTGATCGAAAGCGCGTCGCCGGTCATGTCGATGGCGATGATCGCCCAGACCGACTCGCTGACCGTCTTTGCCCGCGCCTTGGCGGAGCTGTATTCCACGCCCGGACGTTACGCCATCGTGCCCTTCTACAAACGGTTCAGTGTGGAGCCATACGGCATCTTCCGGCTGCGCGAACGCCCGCTGTCGCCCGGGGCGCAAACGCTGCTGACCGCGCTCCGCGCCGCCGCGCTTGCCCGCCAACGTCCGCCCGACCACCCGGTCAAGCCCTGAGCGTGATCCCCGACCAACGAACTGTTTCACACCATCGTGGTTCCCCGTTAATCTTTTTCCCTGATAACGGGTCTTGCGGGTCAGCGGCGCGCTCCGGCGGTTGGAACGGGCGCGCCAAGCAGTGGGATTGCCGATGGACACAGGCCCATACGCCCTGATGGCGGAGCTGCTCGACAGCCTCAATGTCGGGCTGTGCCTGTTCGACGCGGGCGACCACGCCCTGGTGTGGAACCGGACCTTCCTGGCCCTGTTCCCCGAACATGACGGCCACATCCGGGTGGGGGAGCATTACTCCGACAATCTGCGGCGCTTCTACCAGCAGCGGCTGGACGCCGCCGAACTGCCGATGATCGACCGCTACATCGCCGAAGGCATTGCCCGCCACCGCAGCCAAAGCCAGCCCTTTGTCTTCGCCCATCGCGGCCAATGGGTGCGGGTGGCGTCGCTGCCCATCGGCGGCCCCCATGCCCCGCAAGGCCGCCTGCGCGTGTGGACGCCCCTGGTGGCCCCAACGGGGGGCATGCAATGGGAACGCCCGACCGTCGGACAATCCGCTGGCACCGACGATGCCTTCCTGGAGCATGTCGCCGACGGCATCATGGTGCTGGACAACCAGGGCCTCATCACCGCGATCAACGAACAGGCGCTGTTCCTCTATGGGCTGGCCCACAAGGCGGACGCCATCGGGCTGCGGTACGAGGAGCTGTTGCACCGGGTGTGGACCGGCGACGCCGACCGCGTGTCGGCCACGCTGATCGAGCGCCAGCGCTTTCCCGGTGCGCCGTTCGAGGTGGAGTTGCCGAACGGGCGCTGGTTGCGCGTGATCGAACAGCGCGGGGTGGAAGGCCGCTCCTTCAGCAGCCATGTCGACATCAGCGACCTGAAGCGGCTGCAACGCGCCGCCGACGCCGCCCGCGCGGAGGCCGACCGCGCCAACGCCGCCAAATCGCATTTCCTGGCGATGATCAGCCACGAAATCCGCACGCCGATGAACGCCATCATCGGCATCGGGCGGATCGCCCTGCACGCCGCGCAGGACCCCGCCCAGCGCGGCTATCTGGAAACCATCAACACCTCCGCCGGTCGGTTGCTGGGAATCATCAACGACCTGCTCGATTTTTCGAAGATCGAGGCGGGCAAGGTGGACATCGTTCACCAGCCCTTCGCGCTGGACGAGGCGCTGGAACCGCTGTGCGACCTGATTCTGGGCAGCCCCGGCAACGATCAGGTGGAGATCACCGTGCGCATCCGCCCCGGCACACCCGACCGGCTGGTCGGCGATCCGCTGCGGCTCAGCCAGATTCTGGCGAATCTGACCAGCAACGCCCTGAAATTCACCGAACGGGGCGACATCCTGATCGAGGTGGAGGAGATCACGCGCGACGGCGAGCGGGTGGATCTGCGTTTTTCCGTCGCCGACACCGGCATCGGCATTCACCCGGACCAGCAGGCCGCGCTGTTCCAGCCCTTCGTCCAGGCCGATGGCTCGATCACCCGGCGCTACGGCGGCACCGGCTTGGGCCTGTCGATCTGCAAGCAGTTGGCCGACCTGATGGGCGGTCGCATCGGCGTGGCCAGCGTGCCGGGTCAGGGCAGCCGCTTTTCCCTGGAGGTGACGCTGGGTCTGGCACCCGCCGATGCCGCCCCGGCTCCGCTTGCGGCCTTGCCACCGGCGCGGGTACTGGTGGTGGACGATCACCCCGCCGCCCGCACCGCCTTGGTGGAGATGGTCGGCGCGCTGGGCTGCGAGGTGACGGCGGTCAATTCCGGCCCGGCCGCCCTGCTGGCGGTCGATCAGGCCGCCCGGCAAAACGCACCGATCCACGCGGTTCTGCTGGATTCCGTCATGCCCGGATGGGACGGGGCGTTGACCGCCGAACGGCTGCGCACCAGCCGCCGCGCGGCGGGGGTGCGCGTGATTCCGATGATCGCCGCCAACGCCCGACACAGCGGCGCATGGCCCAGCCACGGAACCGGTCAGACCGACGTGCTGTTCAAGCCGGTGGTCCCGAGCCGTCTGCGCACCCGTCTGGTCGAGGTGTTGCGCCAGCACACACCACCCGACACCCCGCCCCACCCCGCCCCCAGCCCGCGCCCGGTGGCAGCGCGGCTGCGCGGCGCGCGTCTTCTTCTGGTGGACGACAACGCGCTCAACCGCGAAGTCGCCCTGCACATCCTGGCCGACACCCAGGCCAGCGTGGACATCGCCGAAGACGGTGTCCAGGCGGTGGAGCGGGTGTGCAGCGGCGACTACGATCTGGTGCTGATGGACATTCAGATGCCGGAGATGGACGGGCTGGAGGCCACACGCCGCATCCGGCGGATCGAGCGGTTCCGCGCCCTGCCCATCGTCGCCATGACCGCGCACGCCATGGCCGATCACCGGCTGGCCAGCCGCGACGCCGGAATGAACGAGCATCTGACCAAGCCCATCGACCCGGACCTGTTGATCGACACGCTCCTGCGCCTGATCGACCCGGTGCGGCTGGCCGCAAGGCGCAGCGGAGGGACCACCAGTCACCACGCCGCCGCACCGACGACGGCCCCCCCACCCGCCCCGGAAGACAGCGCCGCCGCATCGGAAACCGCTGAACAGGCCCGGCGGATCGGGCTGGATTGGGACGCCGCGCTGCGCCGGGTGGATGACGACACCGCGACGCTGGAAAAGCTCATTCGCGGCTTCTGCAAGGACACCGCGCGCTACCCCGCCGACTTGCGGGCGGCGGCGGCGGATGAAGACGCCGACCGCATCCGCTTCCTCTCGCACGCCCTGCGATCATCCGCCGCCTACATCGGGGCGATGGCATTGTCAGGACTGGCCGGGCGCACCGACGAAACGGCGCGCGCCGGTCATCGCCCCTTGGCCGTCGGGTTGGCCACGGAGCTGGCGGACGAGCTGGAGCATCTGCTGTCCGCCCTGCCCGCCCTCTATTCCGCTCCGGAGCTGGCGACAGGCGGCGGCGATGCCGATCTGGAGCCGGGGTTGCTGCGTCTGGCCGCTCTGCTGGAAAACGCCGATCTGCGCGCCGAGGATGCCTGGACAGAGCTGCGCAAGACGCTGCCCCCGGCACACCGGGAGTTTGCCGAGGCCGTCACCGCCCTGCTCGACGATCTGCGCTACGCCGAGGCGTTGGACCGGGTGCGCGCGTTCACCGCCGATCACCGCCGCACCTCCACCGTCACACCTCGGGGAACCGCATGAGCCACCGTGAACCCCGGCCGTTCCGCCAGACATGGCGCGCGCTGGCCCTGTCCGCCGTGATTGTCACCGCATCGTTGCCAGGCGCAACCACCCCGGCCTGGAGCCAAACGCCCGAAGCCACGGCACCCACCCCACCCCCGGCGGATAGCACGCCCAGCGCGGGACTGGCCCCGATGACCGACACGGAAACGGCGAGTCTGGGATGCGTGCTGGTCGCGGGCGGGGTCGGCTTGGCCACCTTGACGGCGGGCGGCGTCGCCCTGATCGCGGCGGAGGCCGGGGTGGGAGCCGGGGCCACCAGCACGGCGGTGGCCGTGCCGGTCGTGGTCGGGACCATGGCCGCCGGGTGCAATCTGGGCGCGCTCGCCGCCCCGGCCTTCCTGTGGGTGAAGCACCAGGGCCACACGCTGGGCAGCGCCGCCGCCGCCCTGTGGTCGGGCGGCTGGACCGGCGGCGGCCCTTAACGTCAAGACCGCCGCGCCTCACCCGCCGATCAGGATGGCGCGGAAGTCGTTGACGTTGGTCAGCGTCGGCCCCGTCACCAGCGAGTCGCCGAGCGCCCCGAAAAAGCCGTGGCCGTCGTTGTTGGCCAGCGCGTCCTTGGGCCGCAGACCCAGCGCCCAGGCGCGGGCCAGACTGTCGGGGCCAAGGATCGCCCCGGCGATGTCCTCCAGCCCGTCCACCCCGTCGGTGTCGGCGGCCAGGGCGTGCACGCCCGGTTCACCGTCCAGCGCAATGCCCAGCGCCAGCAGGAATTCCACGTTGCGCCCGCCGCGCCCGGTGCCGCGCACCGTCACCGTGGTTTCCCCGCCCGACAGCAGGATGCAGGGCGCGGTGAAGGGCTGACCGCGCTGGGCCACCTGCCGGGTGAGGCCCGCCAGCACAGTGCCGACGTCGCGCGCCTCCCCTTCCAGGCTGTCGCCCAGGATGTGGACCGGCCAACCGGCGGCGCGGCCAACGGCGGCGGCGGCCTCCAGCGAGTGTTGCGGGGCGGCGATCATTCGCACCTCGGCCCCGGCCAGACGGGGATCGTCCGGCTTGACGCTCTCGCCCCGCCCGCTCTCCAGGATCGCTTGGGCCACCGGCGGCAGGGTGATGCCGTAACGGCGGACGATGGCGAGCGCGTCGGCGCAGGTCGTCGGGTCGGCCACCGTCGGGCCGGACGCGATGTCGAGCGGACGGTCGCCCGGCACGTCGGAAATCAGCAGGGTGACGACGCGCGCCGGATGGCAGGCGGCGGCCAGCCGCCCGCCCTTGATCGCCGACAGGTGGCGGCGCACGCAGTTCATTTCCGAAATCGTCGCCCCGGATTGCAGCAGCGCGACGTTCACCGCCTGCTTGTCGGCCAGGGTCAAACCCTCCAACGGCAACGGCAGCAGGGCCGATCCACCGCCGGAAATCAGGCACAGCACCAGATCATCCGGCCCCAGCCCGCCGACCATCGCCAGCATCCGTTGGGCAGCGGCCAGACCGGCGGCGTCGGGAACCGGGTGGGCGGCCTCGACGATCTCGATCCGCTCGCAGGGCTGGGCGTAGCCGTAACGGGTGACGACCAGACCGGAGAGGGGGCCGTTCCAATGATCCTCCACCGCGCGGGCCATGGCGGCGGATCCCTTGCCCGCCCCGATCACCACCAACCGGCCCTTCGGCGGGGCGGGCAGGTGGGGCGGCAGCCCATGGGCGGGCTGGGCCGCCTGAACGGCCGCGTCGAACATCCGGCGCAGCAGGTCGCGCGGGTCAAGGCTCATCGCACACAATCCCCTCTCGGTTTCACCCCAGGCCCGTCAATAGGCCCCGTGGACAAGGTTGCTGGGACGCCCGGCGACAAAGTTTTCGATGTTGTCGATCAACTGGTCGGCCAGGGTCTGTTGCGCCTCGTCCGACGCCCACGCCACATGCGGCGTCAGGATCACATTGGGGCGTCCGGCGATTTGCATCAAGGGGTTGTCGGCGGCGGGCGGCTCCACCTCCGTCACGTCGAAGCCGACGCCGGAGATCAACCCCTCGTCCAGCGCGGTGACGAGATCCGCCTCCACCACCAGACCGCCGCGCGCGGTGTTGACGATCAGCGGGCGGCGGGCCATGCGGCGGAACTCCGGCAGACCGATCATGCCACGGGTCTCCGGAGTCAGCGGGCTGTGCAGGGTCAGCACGTCGCTGGTTTCCAGCACCTCGTTCCACGGGGTGTAGAGCGGGCCAAGGCCGCTTTTGCCCTTGTGGGCGGCGAACAGCGGGATCATGCCGAAGGCCCGCGCGATCTCCGCCACCCGCTGGCCCAGCACCCCTTCGCCGATGATGCCCAACCGCGCCCCGCGCAGATCGCGGATCGGGTGGTTGAAGAAGCAGAACTGCCCGGCCTTCTCCCATTCCCCGGCCAACACATCCTGACGGAAGCCGACGATGCTGCGGCGCAGGGCCAGAATCAGGGCGAAGGTGTGCTCCGGCACCGTGCTGACGGCGTAGCCCCGGATGTTGCTGACGGCGATGCCGTTCCGGCCGCAATAGTCCTTGTCCACGCAATCGGTGCCGGTGGCGGCGACCGCGACCAGCGTCAGGTCGGGCAGCCGGGCCAGGATGTCGGCGGTCAGCTTCACCTTGTTGACGATGGCGACGCTGGCCCCGGCCAGCCGCTCCACCACCTGGTCCGGCGCGGTGCGGTCGTGCTCGATCAGCTCATGGGCGAAGGACGGGCGGCGCAGCCGGATTTGCGGCGCGATGGTCGCGCGGTCGAGAAAGACGATCTTGTGCATGGAACTCGATCCTTGAAGGACAGCGATGGCGGTCACAGACGCGCGCGGGCCTGCGCGACCACGGCGGCGGCGGTGATGCCGAATTTTTCATAGAGCGCGTCGGCGGGGCCGGAGGCGCCGAACCCCTCCATCCCGACAAAGCCGCCGTTGTCGCCCAGATAGCGGTCCCAGCCGAAGCGCACCGCCGCCTCCACCGCCACCCGCGCCGTGCCGGTTCCCAGCACGGCGGCGCGATAGTCCGGCGGCTGCGCGTCGAACAGCTCCCAACAGGGCATGGAGACGACGGCGGTCGGGATCCCGTCGGCCTGGAGCCGGTCGCGGGCGTCGAGCGCGATGGGCAGCTCCGACCCGGTGGCCAGCAGGGTGACGCGGCGCTCCCCACCCTCCGCCTCGGCCAGCACATAGGCCCCCCGGCGGCTGAGATTGTCGGCCACATGGGCGCGCCGCACCGACGGCAGCGTCTGGCGGGCGAAGATCAGGGAGGACGGGCCGTCGCGCCGGTCCATCGCGATCTCCCAGCATTCGGCGGCCTCCACCGCGTCGGCGGGGCGCAGCGTCAGCATGTTGGGCATGGCGCGCAGCGAGGCGAGGATTTCGACCGGCTGGTGGGTCGGCCCGTTCTTGCCGATGCCGATGGAATCATGGCTGAAGACGAACTTCACCGGCAGCCCCATCAGGGCGGCCATGCGCATCGCCGGGCGCTCGTAATCGGAAAAGGCCAGATAGGTGACGGCCAGCGGGTTGACCCCGCCATGGGCGGCCATGCCGTTGGCCATCGACCCCATGACATGCTCGCGCACGCCGCAATGGATGTAGGAGCCGGATTGGTCCCGCGCGGTGAAGGCGGACAGGGTCCGTTTGTGGTTGGTCGGGGCCTCCAGATCGGCGCAGCCGACCAGGATCTCCGGCATGAGCGCGCACAGCAGGGCGGCGATGTCGCCGGAGGTCTGGATCGCCGGTTGCGCCAGCGCCTCGTCCGCCGCGCGCTGTTTGAACGCGGCGAGCGCGTCGCGCCAGCCCTCGGCCATCCGGCCTTCGAACAGGCGGGCAACCTCGGCCCGGCGGTCGGCGGGCAGGGCGGCGATCCGCTCGGCCCAGGCGCGGCTCTCCGCCCGTCCGGCAACACCAGTTTGCCGCCACGGCTCCAGCACGTCGTCGGGGATGACGAAGGGGGCATGCGACCAGTTCAGCCGGGCGCGCATGGCGTCCGTGTCCTCTTTGAACAGCCGGGCGCTGTGGCCGCCGCGCTGCCCTTCCAGGCGGGGGATGCCACGGGCGATGATGGTGCGGCAGGCGATCAGCGACGGGCGCGGGTCGGCCTTGGCCGCCGCGATGGCGGCGGAAACCGCCGCGATGTCGTGGCCGTCCACCGCCTGGACGTGCCAGCCCGCCACGCGGAAGCGTTCGGCCACATCCTCACTGATCGACAGGTCGGTCGATCCGTCGTCGGTGATGCGGTTGTCGTCCCAGAAGAAGGTCAGTTTGCCCAGCCGCAGATGACCGGCGAGCGCGATGGCCTCCTGCCCGACGCCCTCCTGCAAGCAACCGTCGCCGACAAAGGCCCAGGTGCTGTGATCGGCCACGTCCGCGCCGTAACGGGCGTTCAGCCACGCCTCGGCCACCGCCATGCCCAGCGCGTTGGCGATGCCCTGCCCCAGCGGGCCGGTCGTCACCTCGATCCCCGCCGCCGGGTCGTATTCCGGGTGCCCGGCGCAGTGTGATCCCAGCTCGCGGAAGTGTTTCACCGCCTCCAGCGAGATTTTCTCGTGCCCGGTCAAATGCAGCAGGGCGTAGAGCAGCATCGAGCCATGACCGTTGGACAGCACCACGCGGTCGCGGTCGGGCCAGGTCGGGTTGGCGGGGTCGAATTTCAGATGATGGGCGTAGAGCGCGGTGGCGATCTCCGCCATGCCGAGCGGCACGCCCTGGTGCCCTTCGGTCGCCCGTTCGATGGCGTCAACCGCCAGGAACCGGATGGCGTCGGCCATGCGCTGAAGCGTGTCGGCCGGAAGGGCGGTGGTGTCGGGGGTGGACATGAGGGGTGCAGTCTCCCGTTCGCCCCCGCCGGGTCGGGCGGGGGCGTGCTGCGGACAAGATGGATGGAACGGAACGGGCCGTCGGTTGCGGGGATCAGCCCAGGAAGCCGATGGAGATCCAGGGAACCGCCGCCACCACGATCAACCCGACGATCAGGGCCAGGATGTAACCGATGATCGGCTTCATCCCTTCGTCGGGATGGATGCGGCTGATGGCGCAGGCGGCGTAGTACCCGACACCGAAGGGCGGGGCGAACAGGCCGACGCCCATGGAGAGGATCACCACCATCGCGAAATGCACATCATGGATGCCCATCTGGCGGGCGATGGGGAACAGCAGCGGGCCGAACAGCACGATGGCGGGAATGCCCTCCAACACGCTGCCCAGGATGATGAAGGCGACGATCGACACCGCCATGAACATCACCGCCCCGCCCGGCAGGGCCGCCATCGCCCCGGCAAGCTGGCCGGAGAAGCCGGACTGGGTCAGCGCCCAGGCCATGCCGGTGGCCGCCCCGATGATGAGCAGGATGGCACCCGACAGCGACGCGGTGTCCACCAGCATCGGCCCCAGACGGCTCCAGTCAAAGCGGCGGTAGATCAGCAGACCGGCCAGCACCGAATAGACGATGCCGATGGTCGAGACCTCGGTCGCGGTGGCCACGCCCTCCACCACGGCGGCGCGGATGACGAAGGGCAAGGCCAGCGCTGGCAGCGCGATCAGGAACTTGCGCCCGATCTCCGACCC
The DNA here is from genome assembly GCF_003966125.1 of Azospirillum griseum. Taxonomy (GTDB): domain Bacteria; phylum Pseudomonadota; class Alphaproteobacteria; order Azospirillales; family Azospirillaceae; genus Azospirillum; species Azospirillum griseum. The sequence goes on along the minus strand of NZ_RXMA01000003.1, from coordinate 317,164 downwards.
GGTCGCCCGGCGGACGTTGGACAGATCCTCGTTGCGGTAGCGCCACCAGACCACGGCGCACAGCGTGACGGCCAGAACCACACCCGGCAGCATGCCGCCGGTGAACAGCGCGGAAATCGACACGCCGGTGACGGATCCCAGCGTGATCAGCACCAGGCTGGGCGGAATGGTTTCGGTCTGCGCCCCGGTGGCCGACAGCAGCGCCACCAGATCGCCCGGCTTGGCCCCGCGCGCCTTCATCTCCGGGAACAGAACCGGGGCAACCGCCGCCATGTCGGCGGCCTTGGACCCGGAAATGCCCGACACCAGATACATCGCCCCGACCAGCACATAGGACAGACCGCCGCGCACATGGCCGAGCAGGCTGGCGAGAAACGACACCATCGCGGCGGCCATGCCGGTCATTTCGATCAGCAGGCCCAGGAAGACGAACAGCGGCACCGACAACAGGATCAGGTGGGACATGCCCTCGTCCATCCGCCCGACCAGCACCAGCAACGGCGTGTGGGTGGTCAGGGCGAGGTAGCCGAAGGTCGCCAACCCGAAGGCGAAGGCGATGGGAACCCCGGCCAGCACGCCGACGGCGACCAGACCGACGAAGAACACCAGAAGATTGAGATTGCCCAGGCCCCGGAACAGCGGTTCCAGCGCCCAGAAGCCCCCGGCAACGGCGGCGACCAGCGCCAGCGCGCCCACCGTGTGCCGCCAATCGGCGACCTTCAGCAGCCGCAGCGCGCCCACCGCCAGCATCAGCAAACAGCCGACCGGCAGCGCCGCCGCCCGCCAGGAGTTGGCCAGATCGAGCGCCGGGGTGGTGATGAAGGCCTCCTCCTCGGCGAACTCCAGCGCCGGACCGACGATCATCGCCAGGAAGGCCAGCGGCGCGGCGACCGCCACCACATCGAGAAAGGCACGGGTGGCGGGGGCGGCCATGCCGGTCAGGGCGGTCATCCGCATGTGCTCGCCCCGCCGGAAGGCGACCACCGCCCCCAGCATGGCCAGCCAAAGGAAGAGGATGGAGGCCAGCTCGTCCGACCAGACGATGGGCCGGTGCAGCACGTAACGGCTGACCACACCGGCCATCAGCACGATGATTTCCGCCACCACCAGCAGCGCGGCGGGGATTTCGATCAGAGGACCCAGGACGCCGTCGAGTGCGGCGACCCAACGAGGCGGAGGAACGGCGGCGTCGCCGCCGTGCCCCGCGTGAGAGTGTTGCACGGCGGCCATCGGGTCACGCCAGCTTTCCGACCGACTTTTCCAGAACCGACCAGGCTTCTTCGCCGTACTTGGCCTTCCAGTCGGCGTAGAAGCTGGTCTTGCGCAGGTTGGCGCGGAAGGCTTCGGCGTCGGCCTCGATGAAGGTGATGCCCTTGGCCGTCAGATCCTGGCGCAGCGAACCGCTGAGCCGGGCGATGTCGGCGCGCTGTTCAAAGGCGGAGCGGTCAAACTCGCGCTCGACGACGGCGCGCAGATCGGCGGGCAGCCGCTCCCAGGCGCGGCGGTTGCCGAGGATCCAATAACCGTCCCAGACATGGCCGGTCAGGCTGATGGATTTCTGCACCTCGTAAATCTTGGCGGTGGCGATGATCGCCAGCGGGTTTTCCTGCCCCTCGACCACCTTGGTCTGCAGCGCCGAATACAGCTCGTTGAAATTGATCGGGGCGGGACCGGCCTCCAGCGACTTGAACAGCGAGGTCAGCATCGGGGCCGGGGGGACGCGGATCTTGAAGCCCTTCAGATCGTCCGGCGTGCGGATTTCACGGGTCGAGGAGGAGATGTGACGGAACCCGTTGTCCCACACCCGCGACACGGTGATCAGCCCGGCCTTGCCGATCTGGGCGCGGACAAAGCTGCCCATCTCGCCGTCCATCGCCTTCCACACGGCGTCGTAGTTGGCAAAGGCAAAGCCGGTGTTGACCATGCCCGCCGTCGGCACCAGCGTCGCCAGGATCGAGGAGGACAGGTTGAAGAACTCCACGCCGCCGCTGCGCACCTGCGACAGCAGATCGGTGTCGGAACCCAATTGGTTGGCGGGGAACAGGCCGATGTCCAAACGCCCGTTGGTCGCCTCGCGGATGCGGTCCAGCGCTTCCTTGGCGCGGGTGTTGACCGGATGCGTCGGATCCTGCCCGGTCGCCAGCTTGTAGGTGAACTCGGCGGCGTTGGCCGGGCGGCTCAGGATCCCGCAGAGCGGAACCGCCGCCGACAGGGCGGCCCCCGATGCCAGCAGCGACCGGCGGGTGATGCCCGTTGGACGGTTGGTGATCTTGGACATGCGTTCCTCCCGTGGATCGATGGGTGTGTGTGCCCGTTTTCAGGGTCGCGTTCGATAGGGTTTTGCCCGAAGACCGGCGCAGCCGTGCCACAGCCGGGTCCGGTCAGGCGGTCGGGCGGCCTGTGGCCGTTCGACCGGTGCCGTTCTTCAACAGGTGCCGTTCAACAGGTGGTAGGAGCGGATGACCTGGCTGTCGTCCGCCGCCCCGTCACCCCGGCCCGAGGTGGCGAGAAACATCTGATGGGCAACAGCCGCCAGCGGCAGGGCGGCGTGGCTGTCCCGCCCGGCCTCCAGCACGATGCCCAGATCCTTGACGAAGATGTCGACGGCGCTGGTCACGGGCGGATCACCCTGGACCATGCGCGGCCCCCGATCCTTCAGCATCCAGCTCGACGCCGCCGAACCGCCCAGCACGTCGAGCAGCACGTCCGGCGCGATGCCGACCTTGGCGGCCAGCGCCAGCGCTTCCGCCGCCGCCGCGATGTGGACGCCGCACAACAGCTGGTTGACCGTCTTGACCATCGCCCCCTGGCCCGGCGTTTCGCCCGCGTGGACGATCTTGCCGCCGACAGCCGCCAGCAGCGGACGCACCGCCTCCAGCACCGCCGCCGGTCCGGCGGCCATGATGGTCAGCGATCCGGCGATGGCCCCGACCATGCCGCCCGAGACGGGCGCGTCGAGGAAGGCCCGCCCGGCCCCGGTCACGCGGTCGGCCACGGCCGCCACCGCCGAGGGCGGGCAGGTGGACATCAGCACGATCACACCCCCCGGCGGCAGCGCCTCCAGCCCGCCCGCCCCGAACAGGGCGGCTTCGGCCTGTTCGGCGTTGACCACCATCAGCACCAGCGCGTCGGCACCGCTGGCGGCGTCCGCCACGCTGGCCGCAGCGGTTCCGCCCGCCTCGGCCAAGGCCACACCGGCCGCCGGACGCAGATCGAAGCCACGCACCGCGAAACCTGCGGTCAGCAGGTTTTTCGCCATCGGCAGGCCCATGGAGCCAAGCCCGACAAAGCCCACCGTCCGCACCGGCCGGATCGCCATGGTTGTCTTCCTTCCCCGTGTGTCCGGCCGATCAGCCGTGGATCAGCATGCCGCCGTTGACGTCGATCACCGCGCCGGTGATGTAGGACGACAGGTCCGACGCCAGGAACAGGAAGGCCCCGGCCACGTCCTTCGGCTCGCCCAGACGGTTCAGCGGGATGCCCGCCAGGATTTCCGTGGTCTTTTCCGGGCTGATCTTTCCAGCGTTGATGTCGGTCTGGATCAAGCCGGGGGTGACGCAGTTGACGCGGATGCCGTCGATGCCGAATTCGCGCGCCATCGCCTTGGCCAGACCCAGCACACCCGCCTTGGCCGCCGAATAATGCGGCCCGCCGAGAATGCCGCCGCCGCGCTGCGCCGACACCGACGACATGCAGGCGATGGAGCCGCCGCCGCGCTTTTGCAGATGCGGCAGCACCGCTTGCGACAGATAGAGGACGCCGCGCAGATTCACATCCAGGATGCGGTCCCAGCTCGCCGGGTCGATGTCCAGCGTCTTGACCGGCTGGGTGATGCCCGCGTTGTTGATGAGGATGTCGATGCCGCCGAACTCCGCCACCACACGACCGACGGCGGCCACGCAGGACTCCTTGTCGGTGACGTTGCAGGCGTAGCCGCGATGGCCCTCACCCAGTTGGGCGGCGGCCTCCGACGCGGCGGTTTCGTCGAGGTCGAGGATGGCGACCTTGGCCCCCTGGGCGGCGAACATGCGGGCGGTGGCCATGCCGATGCCGCGCAGGGAGGCCGCACCGGAGATGACGGCGATCTTGCCGTCGAGCAGAAGCGATTGGGTCACGGAAAGCACCTTTCGTTGAAACGGACGGGTCGGACGGATCAGCCGAGCCAACCTTTGATGGACGCGGCCATGGCGTTGGCCGAAATGCCGTAGCGGTCGTGCAGGGTCGGCAGCGCGCCCGCGTCGAGGAATTCGTCGGGCAGACCGATTTGACGGAAGGGCGGGTGAACCCCGGCGCGCAGCAGCGCACCGGCCACCGCCTCGCCCAGGCCGCCGATCACCGTGTGGTTCTCGGCCACCACCACCAGACGGCCCGACCGGCCCGCCTCGCGCAGGATGGTGGCGGTGTCGAGCGGCTTGATGGTGGGAACGTGCAGCACCGCCACATCGACCTTGTCGCGCTCCAGCATCGTCGCCACCTCCAGCGCCCGCATCGTCATGATGCCGGAGGACACGACCAGCACATCGGCCCCGTCGCGCAGCAGCTTGGCCTTGCCGATTTCGAACTTGTAGTCGTACTCGTCCAGCACCAGCGGCACGTTGCCGCGCAGCAGGCGCATGTAGACCGGGCCGTTGTGGGCGGCGATGGCGGGAACCGCCTGTTCGATCTCGTGCGCGTCGCAGGGGTCGATCACCATCAGGTTCGGCATGGCGCGGAACAGCGCCAGATCCTCCGCCGCCTGGTGGCTGGGGCCATAGCCGGAGGTCAGGCCCGGCAGGGCGCAGACGATTTTGACGTTCCGGTTCTCCTCCGCGATGGTCTGATGCACGAAGTCATAGGCCCGGCGCGAGGCGAAGACGGCGTAGGTGGTGACGAAGGGGGTGAAGCCTTCGTGCGCCAGACCGGACGCCGCCCCCATCAGAAGCTGTTCGGCCATCCCCATCTGATAGAAGCGGTCGGGGTAGGCTTTGGCGAAGATGTGGAGGTCGGTGTATTTCGCCAGATCGGCGGTCAGCCCGACGATGTCCTCGCGGGTCTTGCCCAGCTCAACCAGCGCGTTGCCGAAGGGCGCGGCCGTGGTCCTCTGCCCCTCACCAGCGATCGACGCGATCATCGCCGAGGTCTTCAGCTTGGGCTTGGCCCCCGTGGCGGGAGCAGGGGTGGGGCGGCTCATGCGGTCCTCCCGGCGTCCAGCGCGTCGAGGGCGAGTTGCCATTCGTGCGCGTCCACGCGGATGAAGTGGTTCTTTTCACGGGCTTCCAGGAAGGGGACGCCCTTGCCCATCTTGGTGTCGCACACGATCATGCGCGGCTTGGGATCCGGGCAGCTCTTGGCGACGTCAAAGGCGGCGACCACGGCGTCGAGGTCGTTGCCGTCCACCCGCTGCACGAACCAGCCGAAGGCGGCCAGCTTGTCGGTCAGTGGCTCGAACGCCATCACCTGGGTGGACGGGCCGTCGGCCTGCTGGTTGTTGACGTCGACGATGGCGATCAGGTTGTCGAGCTTCCAATGGGCCGCCGACAGGATCGCTTCCCAGACCGAGCCTTCGTCCAGCTCGCCGTCGGAAAACAGGGTGTAGACGCGGGCGTCCGATCCCTTGCGCTTCAGCCCCAGGCAACGGCCCACCGCCAGCGACAGGCCCAACCCCAGCGAACCACCCGACATTTCCATGCCCGGCGTGTAGCTGGCCATGCCCGACATCGGCAGGCGGCTGTCGTCGCTGCCGTAGGTCTCCAACTCCTCCTGCGGGATGATCCCGGCCTCGATCAGGGCGGCGTAGAGCGCGATGGCGTAATGGCCGTTGGACAGCATGAAACGGTCGCGCCCCTCCCACTCCGGTTCGGCCGGGCGGTAGCGCATGGCGTGGAAGTAGGACACGGCCAGCACGTCGGCGATGTCGAGCGCCTGCCCGATGTAGCCCTGGCCCTGCACCTCGCCCATCAACAGGGCGTTGCGGCGGATGCGGTAGGCCCGCTCCGCAAGATGTGTGTTGTGCCCGATGGCGGTTGTGGTCACGCGGGTCTCCCTGGTCCGCCGCGCTGGTCAGGCACGACGCGGATGCGGACGAAACGGTGGTGGATGGATGGCGGGGCGGATCATCCGACCCCCGATGTGTCCACAGTATTTCGTTGCTTCGATGCGCTCAAACGAATAATAAAGCTCTATAGATGAACTGAATTCATGTGAATGTCGCCATGCAGCATCGGGTGTCGCTCAAGGCGGTGCAGGCGTTTGAGGCCGCCGCAAGGCTGTCCTCTTTCGCGCTTGCAGCGGACGAATTGCTGGTCACGCCGTCGGCGATCAGCCATCAGATCAAGCTTTTGGAGGATCAGGTCGGCGTGCGGCTGTTCCACCGCGTGCACCGTGCGGTGGTGCTGACCGACGCCGGGCGGCGTTACGCCGAAGAGATCACCGCCGCCTTTGCCCGGATCGACACCGCCACCCGCAACGCCGGGCGGACGGAGAAAAGCGACATCCTGACCATCCACGCCACGCCCAGCTTTGCCACGCAATGGCTGATGCCGCGCCTGGCCCGCTTCAGCCGTCTGAACCCCGACATCGACGTCCGGCTGAACGCGTCCACCGACCCCGCCGACCTGACGTCGGAACGGGTGGATCTGGACATCCGCTATGGCACGAAGCTGCAACCGGCGGGGACGATGGTGCTGCCCTTCCACCCGGAAACCATCGTACCGCTGTGCGCGCCGTCGCTGATGAACGGCCCGCACCCGATCCGCAGCGCCGACGATTTGCGCCACCACACGCTGATCCACAGCGAAGGCTGTCTGGTCGGCTGGCGCGACTGGCTGCGCCAGCACCGCAAGGTGAAACTGGACGTCACGCGCGGCCCGCGCTTCGACCGCTCCTTCATGGCGATCAGCGCGGCGGCGGATGGGTTGGGCGTGTGCCTGGACAGTCTGTTGCTGGCCCAGCGGGAGTTGGAAACCGGCCGCCTGATCGCCCCGCTGGGGCTGGAGGGGCTGAAGGTCCAGGGCTACACGCTCAACCTGCTGAAAAGCCGCGCCGATCTGCCGAAGATCCGCAGCTTTCAGGATTGGCTGTTCCGCGAAATGGAAGCCGGGATGGCGTGACCGCGCCGGTCAGGCCTTGGTCTTCCACAGGCTGATGATCATCACCCCGGCCACGGTCAGGACGGCCCCGGCCAGTTGCAGCCAGCCCAACGGTTCGGCCAACACCAGATAACCGAACACCGCCGCGCTGACCGGCCCCAGCGCGCCGGACAGCGCCACCAGCGTCGCCCCGACCCGCCTCAGCGCCTCCGCCGTCAGGAACACCGGCAGCACGGTGGACAGCACCGCCATCACCGCCGCCAGCCCGAACACCTCTTGCGGCAGATCCAAGGCCGACAGCGGCCGCAGCACCAGGAATTGCGTGATGCAGCACAGGCAGGCCGCCGTCATCGCGTAGGCGGTGAAGCGCATCGAGCCGACCCGCTGGATCACCTGCGAACTGCCGACCAGATAGACCGAATAGAGAAAGGCCCCGCCGAACACCAACGCCGCCCCCAGGGCGAAATCCGGGTGGCCGGTGCCGATTTCCGACCAGACCACCAACGCCACCCCGGCGTAGGACACCAGCAGCGAGATCACCTCGCGCCAGCCGATCCGCTTGCCCAGAAACAGGGCCGACAGCAGCACGACGATGGTGGGGTAGAGGAACAGCAGCAGCCGCCCCATCCCGGCGCTGACGTAGCGCAAGCCGAGGAAATCGCAAAAGCTGGCGGCGTAATAGCCGGTCACGCCCAGCCCGATGGTCAGGGCCAGATCGCGGCCCGACACCCGCGCCTGCCCGCCCCGCAGGCTCTGCCACGCCGCCACCCCGAGGAAAAAGGGCAGCGCGAACACCATGCGCAGCATGATGAGCGTCACCGGATCGACGCCATAGCCATAGGCCAGCTTGATGATGACCGGCCGCAGGGAGAAGGACAGCACCCCGGTGACGGCGAACAACACGCCCACCCATTGATGCAGGGACAGCGCCGTCCGCGCGGGCGCGGCGGGCAGAACGGACGAGGACGACACGGGCTTGCTCGCTCCACAAACAGGGAGCGCCATTCAACCACCCCGAACGCCGTTTGGCTCGCGCCAAGCGGCCCGCCGGACATGCCGCCGCCCGGCCCCTGCCCTGCGCGAAACGCGCGGGCCAGGGAACCGGGCGGCGGTTTCACCCCATCATCGCCGCAAGACGATCAATGGTTGTCGCGCGGAATGCCCATGGTCTGGGCGACGCGCTGGTACTTGACGGCGGGCTTCAGCACCATGCCTTCGTCCAACTGATCGACGATGCCACGCTGAATCTCCTGCCACGGCGTTTGCGAGGCCGGGACCTGATAGCCGCCCGCCGCGTCCAGTTCGGCCCGGCGCGCCGCCAACTCCTCGTCGCTGATCTGGATGTCGGCGCTGCCGCGCCGCAGATCCAGCCGCACGCGGTCGCCGGTGCGCAGGATCGCCAGATTGCCGCCCGCCGCCGCTTCCGGCGAGGCGTTCAGCACCGACGGCGACCCCGAGGTGCCGGACTGACGCCCGTCGCCGATGCAGGGCAGCGAATGGACACCCTGCTTGATGAGGTAGGCGGGCGGGCGCATGTTCACCACCTCCGCCGCGCCGGGGTAGCCGAGCGGGCCGGTGCCCCGGATGACGAGGATGGTGTAGGCGTCGATCGCCAGCGACGGATCGTCGATCCGGTGGTGGTAATCCTCCGGCCCGTCGAACACCACGACCTTGGCCTCGAAGGCTTCCGGATCCTGCGGGTTGGACAGGTAGCGCTCGCGGAATTCCGGCGAAATGACGCTGGTCTTCATGATGGCGCTGCCGAACAGGTTGCCGCGCAGCACGACGAACCCGGCGTTGTCCTTCAGCGGCGCGTCGTAGGAATGGATGACGCGGGTGTCCAGGATTTCCTGGTCGCGGCAATTCTCGCCGATGGTCTTGCCGTTGACCGTCATCGCGTCTTCGCGGATCAGGCCCTTGGTCATCAACTGCGCGACGACGGCGGGGACGCCGCCCGCGCGGTGGAAATCCTCGCCCAGATACTCACCGGCGGGCTGGAGGTTGACCAGCAGCGGGATTTCATGGCCTTCGGTCTGCCAATCATCCACCGACAGCTCGACGCCGATGTGCTTGGCGATGGCGTTGATGTGGATGGGGGCGTTGGTCGAGCCGCCGATGGCCGAATTGACGACGATGGCGTTGTGGAAGGCGTCGCGGGTCAGGATGTCCGACGGCTTGATGTCCTGGCGGACCATCTCGACGATGCGCTTGCCGGTTTCGTAGGCGGCCTGCTGGCGCTCGCGGTAGGGGGCGGGAATCGCCGCCGAACCGGGCAACTGCATGCCCAGCACCTCGGCCAGCGAATTCATGGTGGAGGCGGTCCCCATGGTGTTGCAATAGCCGGTGGAGGGGGCCGACGACGCGACCAGCTCTAGGAACCCGGCGTAATCGATCTCGCCCGCCGCCATCATCTGGCGGGCCTTCCACACGATGGTCCCCGACCCGGTGCGCTCGCCCCGGAACCAGCCGTTCAGCATCGGGCCAACCGACAGGGCGATCGACGGGATGTTGACGGTGGCCGCCGCCATCAGGCAGGCGGGCGTGGTCTTGTCGCAGCCGATGGTCAGCACCACGCCGTCGAGCGGGTAGCCATAGAGCACCTCGACCAGCCCGAGATAGGCCAGATTGCGGTCGAGCGAGGCGGTGGGGCGCTTGCCGGTTTCCTGGATCGGGTGGACCGGAAATTCAATGGCGATGCCGCCCGCCGTGCGGATGCCTTCGCGCAGCCGTTCGGCCAGAACCAGATGGTGACGGTTGCAGGGGCTGAGGTCCGAACCGGTCTGCGCGATGCCGATGATCGGCGCGCCCGATTGCAGCTCCTCGCGCGTCAGCCCGAAATTCAGATAGCGTTCCAGATAGAGCGCCGTCATGTCGGGGTTGCTGGGGTTGTCGAACCACGCGCGCGACCGCAGCCGCTTGCCCTCGGTCGCCGTGGAATCGTCGCCAAAAGCGGATGCGGGGTTGGTGGGGTGGGACATGGAGTGCTCCTTGTCGGACATCTCGGGTTGCCAGTGTCGTCGTTGTTGGGCGCGCCGCCGATGGGGTCCGGACGGTCGCCGATGGTGGGATGAAGGCCGGTTGCGGTTGGGCGTCAGGCCGCCCGCATCTCGGCCAGGAAATGGGACACGCGGCCCCGCAGCTCGGTCGCCTCGCTCGACAGCCCGTCCGCCGCCTGCCAGACCCGTTGCGACGCGTCGCCGGTGGCGGAAAACGCCCCCGCCACCCCGGCGATGTTGTCGCGCACATCCTGCGTGCCGCGCGCGGCCCGCTGGATGTTGCTGCTGATTTCCTGCGTCGCCGCGCGCTGTTCGCTGATCGACGCGGCGATGCTGTTGGAAATGTCGTTGACCTCGCCGATGACCCGACCGATCTCGGTGATCGCCGTTGCGGCGTCGGCGCTGACCCGCTGGATGGCGGCGATCTGGCCGCTGATGTCCTCGGTGGCCTTCGCCGTTTGGGCTGCAAGGCTCTTGACCTCGTTGGCGACCACGGCGAATCCGCGCCCGGCCTCGCCCGCGCGGGCGGCCTCGATGGTGGCGTTCAACGCCAGCAGGTTGGTTTGGCTGGCGATGCCGTTGATGAGCTGCACCACGTCGCCGATCTGGCGGGCGGCGTCGGTCAGGCCGCGCACCGTGTTGTCGGTGACGCGGGCGATGGACACCGCCTGTTCGGCCACCTGCGTGCTGTGCGCCACCTGCTGGCCGATCTGGGCGATGGAGACCGACAGCTCTTCGGCGGCGGCGGCGACGGTTTCCACGTTGCCGGTCGCCTCGTTCGACGCCTTGGCCACCGCGTCGGCCTGCTGGGTGGTCTGGCGGGTGGCGGTCAGGATGCCGTCGGCCGTGCTCTGCAACTGCCCGGCGGCGTCCGAAACACGGCCCAGCGATTCCACCGCCAGCCGGTCGAACTCCTGGGCCAGACGGTCGATGCGTTCGGCGCGGCGGCGGGCCTGCTCGTGCTGGCGTTCCTGTTCGGCGGCCATGCGGTCGGCCTCGACCAGCTTGGTCTTGAACACCGCCACCGCCTTGGCCATGCCGCCGATCTCGTCGCCGCGCTCCAGCCCCGGCACCTCGACGGCGCGTTCGCCTTCGGCCAAGCGGGTCATCGCCGTGGTCATCGCCACCACCGGGCGGGACAGGCTGCGCCCGATCAGCAGCGCGGCGAGAAAGCCCAGCAACAGCCCGCCCGCCGACGCCGCGATCAGGGTGCGGCGCGATCCGGCGATGAAATCCATGGTGTCGTCGCGCAGCGTGCGCACCCGCTCCACCCCCTGCTCCGTCAGGGCGCGGGCCTGATCGCCGACCGTGGTTCCCAACGGCAGCAGCGTGTTTTCGACCAGCTCGTCGCGGCGGCTGGTGGCGGCGACCAGCTTGTCGAACTCCGCGCCATAGCCCGCGAGGCTCTTGAGGAAGACGGTGGCGAGGCTGCGGCGACCGGGATCGGTCAGGGTGGCGACCATCGCCTCCCCCTTCTGCGTCGCGTTCTTCAGCTCCGCGCGGGTGGCGGCGGCCAGACCGGCGGATCCTTCGGCCAGATAGCGCCCCCCGACGATGCGGGCGGATTGGAAATTCGTCATCGACTGGCTGGCCAGAAACAACGCCTCCAGATCCCCGGCGGTCTTGGCCCCGCTGACGATGGTGTTGAGGCTGGTTTGCAGACGGGAGCCGAGCTTCGCCACCTCCGCCGCCGCCGCGACCCGTTCGGCGTGCGCCGCCTGGACCGCCGCGAAGGTGTCGCGGTAACGCGTCATCTCCTCGCTCATCTTGCCAGCGGTGTCGCGCAGCGCCGGATCGTCGGCGGTTGCCAGGGTTTGGCCGATCAGCGCCGTGGCCTCCGCCGCCAGCCCCTGGACCGCCGCCGCGTCCTCCTCCTTCCCGTTCAACAGGAAGGCGGTGGATTTCAGCCGCATGTCGAGCATCAGCGTCTGCATCCGCCCCAGATCGTTGGTGCGCTTGCCCAACGCGCCATAGGTGTCCACGACCTCTCCGGTTTCCGACAGGCCGGAAACGCCGATTCCGGCCACGGCGACCAGAAACAGCAGGATGCCAGCGCTCCCGGCGGCGATCCGAGGGCCAACGCGCAATCCGTTGAAGAGGGTCATGGCACTCACGTCCTTCGTCGAGATGAACGACCGTGTTACCAGTCGAACGCGGCAACCGTCCGGCGGCGGCCCACCGAATAGGCGTCGGCGATCAGATGCAGCGGGGCGGCGTCCACATCGCTGGCGTTGCGGTCGACCAGATCGCGGAAACGGCGGTAGATCCGGCGGTATTCGGTGTCGGGTTCGGACACCGTCACCACCCCATCCACCGCCAGAACAGTCCCGCCACGCGTCAAATCCAGGCGGCGACCGTCCACCATCTCAATGGCGATGCTCCAGGTCTGTTCCCCTTCCTGGAGGAAATCGAAATGCGCCGTCACCGGGCCACGGATGGCGTCCGACGCCGGGCGGAACGCCAGCCGCGCTTCGATCGGGGTGTCGCGGTTTGCCGGGACCAGCAGGTCGGCGGCCTGGACGAAGATGCGGGTCGGCAGGATGCGGGTCAGGATCGACAGGGCGTTGATGCCCGGATCGAACACGCCGAAGCCGCCCGCCGCGAAGATCCAATCCTGGCCGGGATGCCAGCGCCGCACATCCTCCCGCCACGTCACCGCGACCGATTGGACGCCACCGGCGGCCAGCAGGTCGCGCGCCGCGTCCACGGCGGGGTTGAACTGGGAATGCCAGGTGGCGAACAGGCAGCGGTCGGCGCGCCTGGCCTCGTCCACCAGATCCTGAAGCTCCGACACGGTGGCCGCCGGGGGCTTTTCGATCAGCGTGTGCTTGCCCGCCCGCAGGGCTTCCACCGTCAGCGCGTGGCGGACGCTGGGCGGGGTGCAGAGCGCCACAGCGTCGAGCGTCGGGAAGGCCGCGAACATCTCCGCCTGGGTGGCGAAGGTCGGCAGGCCGGGCACGGCGGCCCCCGAGGTGCTGACCAGCGCGACCAGGTCGAACAGGTCGGTTTCGGCGATGGAGGGCAAATGCTGGTCGCGCGCGATCTTGCCCACGCCGACAAGCCCGAGGGTCGGTTTGCTCATGATGACCTATTCCAATGCACGCGGTGGGAAGCCGATGGGGGGCGGGCCGACCGCCCCCGCCGCAGGGACGCGGCTTACGACTTGCCCTTGTTGTAGACGTCGAAGAACACGGCGGCGAGCAGGACCAAACCCTTGATCACCTGCTGCCAGTCGATGCCGATGCCGATGATCGACATGCCGTTGTTCATCACACCCATGATGAAGGCCCCGATCACCGCTCCCGTCACCTTGCCGACGCCGCCGGAGGCCGAGGCCCCGCCGATGAAGCAGGCGGCGATCACGTCCAGCTCGAAGGACACGCCCGCCTTGGGGGTCGCGGTGTTCAGACGGGCGGCGAAGATCAGACCGGCCAGCGCGGCCAGAACGCCCATGTTGACGAAGGTGTAGAAGCTGAGACGGCGGGTGTCGATGCCCGACAGCTTGGCCGCCTTCTCGTTGCCGCCCAGCGCGTAGATGCGCCGCCCGATCGTCGTGTCGCGGGTGATGAAGGCGTACAGCCCGATCAGCACGACCATGATGATCAGAACGTTCGGCAGCCCCTTGTAGGTCGCCAGCAGCGAGCCGATGTAGGCCATCACCGCGAAGAAGGTGATGTTCTTGCCGATGAACAGCGCCAACGGTTCCTGTTCGATGGCGAAGCGGTGGCGGCGGATGCGGGCGGCGACGTTCAGCCCGACCAGGATCAGCGGCGTGGCCACGCACAGCAGCAGCGTCGTCAGGTGATAGCCTTCCATCGCGAAGACATCCGGGATGAACCCGGAGCTGAGGCGCTGGAACTCCACCGGGAAGGGGCCGATCGACTGACCGGCCAGCAAGGCCAGGCTGAGACCACGGAAGACCAGCATGCCCGCCAGCGTCACGATGAAGGACGGGATGCGGAAATAGGCGACCCAATAGCCTTGCGCCGCCCCGATGGCCGCACCGGCCAGCAGACAGATGATGGTCGTGGGGATGAAATGCAGGTGGTACTGCACCATCAGAATGGCGGCGAGCGCGCCGATGAAGCCGACGATGGAGCCGACCGACAGGTCGATGTGACCGGCGACGATGACCAGCAGCATGCCCAACGCCATGATGACGATGTAGCTGTTCTGAAGCACCAGATTGGTCAGGTTCAGCGGCCGCAGCAGCGTGCCGTCGGTCATGTATTGGAAGAAGGCGACGATGGCCAGCAGCGAGATCAGCATGCCGTAATCGCGCAGGTGGCTTTTGACGAAATGCGCCATCGTGGCCTTTTTGGCCGGAGCCGGCATGTTGAGTTCAGCGCTCATTGCGTCATCTCCCGAGACCGCGTGCTGTGGGAGGTCCTGCCCGTCGAGGACATGATGGCCTCCATGATCTTTTCCTGGCTGGCCCCGGCGGCGGGCATTTCCGCGACCATGGCCCCTTCGTTCATCACGTAAATCCGGTCGGCGATGCCCAGCAGTTCGGGCATTTCCGAGGAAATCAGGATGACGCCGCGCCCTTCGGCGACCAGCTGGTTGACGATGGTGTAGATTTCATACTTCGCGCCGACGTCGATGCCGCGCGTCGGCTCGTCCAGGATCAGCACCTGCGGGTCGGAGAACAGCCATTTGCTGAGCACGACCTTTTGCTGGTTGCCGCCCGACAAATTGACGGTTTCCTGGAACACGCTGGAACAGCGGATGCGCAGACGCTTGCGGTATTCGTTGGCGATCTCGATCTCGCGTTCGTGATGGATCACGCCGTTTTTCGACACGCCGGTCAGGTTGGCGAGCGAAATGTTGTGGCGGATGTCGTTGTCGAGCACGAGGCCGTAATGCTTGCGGTCTTCGGTGGCGTAGGCCAGACCGCTCTGCATCGCCCGCCGGATGGTGGAGACGTCGATCTCCCGCCCGTTCAGATAGGCCGAGCCGCTGATGTTCTGGCCATAGGAGCCGCCGAACAGGCTCATGGCGAATTCGGTGCGCCCGGCCCCCATCAGACCGGCGATGCCCACCACCTCGCCCCGGCGGACGGTGATGTTCACGTCCTTGACGACGCGGCGACCGGCGTGGATCGGGTGGTCGGCGTTCCAGCCCTTCACCTCCAGCAGCAATTCGCCCGGCGTGGTGGTGCGCTTGGGATAACGGTCGGCGATCTCGCGCCCGACCATGCCCTTGATGATGCGGTCCTGGCTGATCGGCTCGTCGCGGCAATCCAGCGTTTCCACGGTCGAGCCGTCGCGCAGGATGGTGACGCGGTCGGCGACCTTGGCGATCTCGTTCAGCTTGTGGGAAATCAGGATCGACGTGATGCCCCGCGCCTTGAACTCCAGCAGCAACCGCAGCAGGGCGTCGCTGTCGCTTTCGTTCAGGCTGGCGGTCGGCTCGTCGAGGATGAGGAGCTTGACCTCTTTGGACAGCGCCTTGGCGATTTCCACCAGCTGCTGCTTGCCCACGCCGATGTTGGTGATGAGCGTTTCCGGCGAGTCCTGAAGCCCGACCATGCGCAGCAGTTCGCGCGCCCGGACGGTGGCCGCCGACCAGTCGATGACGCCCTTGGTCGCCTGCTCGTTGCCGAGAAACAGATTCTCGGTGATCGACAGCAGGGGAACCAGCGCCAGTTCCTGGTGAATGATGATGATGCCCAGCTTTTCGCTGTCGTGGATGCCGCGAAACGCGACCTCCTGATCTTGGAAGCGGATTTCGCCGCTGTAGGACCCGTGCGGGTAGACCCCGCTCAACACCTTCATCAAGGTGGATTTGCCGGCCCCGTTTTCGCCGATCAGGGCGTGGATTTCGCCGTCGCGGACCGACAGATTGACGTTGTCGAGGGCCTTGACCCCCGGAAACGTCTTGGTGATGCCGCGCATTTCGAGAAGTGGTTTCATCGGATGACCTTGATCCGGCGGGTGTGTGCCGACCCGGCGTTCAACAGCGGAGCGGCGGGGGCGCGCCCGGTGGACACGCCCCCACCCCCGTCACTCAGCGAATCTGGCTTTCCTTGTAGTAGCCGCCGTCCACCAGAACCTGCTTCCAGTTGGACGCGTCAACCGACACCGGCTTCAGCAGATAGGCCGGGACGACCTTCTTGCCGTTGTCGTAGGTCTTGGTGTCGTTGATTTCCGGGGTGCCACCGGCCAGCAGGGCATCGACCATGCCGACCGTGACCTTGGCCAGCTCGCGGGTGTCCTTGTAGACGGTGGAGCGCTGCTCACCGGCCAGGATCGACTTGACCGACGGGATTTCGGCGTCCTGGCCCGTAACCACCGGCATCGGCAACGACGGCGTGCCGTAGCCGACACCCTTCAGCGAGGAGATGATGCCGATGCTCAGGCCGTCATAGGGCGACAGGACGGCGTCCACGCGGGCCTTGGTGTAGTAGGCGCTCAGCAGGTTGTCCATGCGGGCCTGGGCGACGGCGCCGTCCCAACGGAGGGTGGCGACCTTGTCCATGCCCATCTGGCCGCTGCCGACCTTCAGCTTGCCGCTGTCGATGTAGGGCTGCAGGACCGACATGGCCCCGTTGTAGAAGAAGAAGGCGTTGTTGTCGTCGGCCGAGCCGCCGAACAGCTCGATGTTGAACGGCCCCTTGCCCTCCTTCAGCCCCAGCGCCTTTTCGATGTAGGAGGCCTGGAGAACGCCGACCTGGAAGTTGTCGAAGGTGGCGTAGTAGCTGACGTCGGCCGAGCCACGGATCAGGCGGTCATAGGCGATGACCTTGATGCCCTTTTCCGCCGCCTTGTGCAGAACGTCGGTCAGGGTGGTCCCGTCGATGGCGGCGATCACCAGAACCTTGACGTTCTTCGTCACCATGTTCTCGATCTGGGCGAGCTGGTTGGGAATGTCGTCATCGGCGTATTGCAGATCGGTCTTGTAGCCCTTGGCCTGGGCCGACTTGACCATGTTGTTGCCGTCGTCGATCCAACGCGCCGACGATTTGGTCGGCATCGAAATGCCGATGGTCCCCTTGTCCTGCGCCGACGCGGGCGCGACGAAGGGGGCGGCGAGCGCAAACAGACCAACGGCGACGCCGGCCAATGCGGACGTGAACGACTTCATCAGATTCTTCCTCCCAGTTGCATGACGCCTCTCGCCGAAGGAGAGGGGGGATGGACCCATGTCAAAACCGCCGTCCCGGCACCCGATTGATGAGCGGACGGACTGTCCGTTGAGCGCCGGATTGTCGCCGTAGATTCGATGGGTTTGAGATAACTGTCAAATGCGTATATTGCTTTTTTCGATATCTGTTTTGATATCGATTGACCGCCAGGACCGGCCCAGGCCACCCCTTGAAAAGTTTGCTTGTCCAACCAACAAGATACGCGACAAAAACGCCCTGGCAAGCGTTCCCACGCGCAAACGCTCACACCCGCCGCACCGCCGCGCAATTGCGGCTGACCCTGAATGAAAAACGGCGGATGGTCGCCCACCCGCCGTTTCGTCGACGATTCCGCCGCGAATCCGGGGTTTACATGCCGCCGGGGTAGTTCGGGCCGCCGCTGCCCTCCGGGACCACCCAATGGATGTTCTGGGTCGGATCCTTGATGTCGCAGGTCTTGCAGTGCAGGCAGTTCTGCGCGTTGATCTGCAGGCGCGGGTTGGTGCTGTCCTCGTTGCGGACGATCTCATAGACGCCCGCCGGGCAATAGCGGGTTTCCGGCGCGTCGTAGAGCGCCAGATTGACGCTGATCGGCACCGCCGCATCCTTCAGCGTCAGGTGCGCGGGCTGGTTTTCCTCGTGGTTGGTGTTGGACAGATAGACCGACGACAGCCGGTCGAAGCTGACCTTCCCATCGGGCTTGGGGTAGGCGATCTTGGGCGCGTCGCTGGCGCGGACCAGGGCGGTGTGATCGGCGTGGTGCTTCAGCGTCCACGGGGCCTTGCCCTTGGTGACGGTTTCGAACCCGGCGTTGATCAGGCCGAACCACAGCCCCTTTTGGAAGCCCGGACGGATGTTGCGCACCGCCTCCAGCTCCGGCCAGACCCAGGATTGCTTCAGGCGTTCGGGGTATTCCGTCACCTCGCGCCCGCTGGCCCCGTTGGTCAGATGGTCGAACACCGCTTCGGCGGCGACCATGCCGGACTTCATCGCCGTGTGGTTGCCCTTGATCTTCGGCACGTTCAGGAAACCCGCCGAGTCGCCGATGATGACGCCACCGGGGAAGGTCAGCTTCGGGATCGACTGGAAACCACCCTCGCTGAGCGCGCGCGCGCCATAGGACAGGCGGCGGCCCCCCTCGAAGGTCGGGCGGATCGCCGGGTGGGTCTTGTAGCGCTGGAACTCTTCGAACGGGCTGAGATGCGGGTTGGCGTAATCCAGGCCAACGACGAAGCCGACCGACACCAGATTGCCTTCCATGTGATAGAGCCACGACCCGCCATAGGTCTTGGTGTCCATCGGCCAACCGATGGTGTGGACGATCAGGCCGGGCTTGGACTTGGCCGGGTCGATCTCCCACAATTCCTTGATGCCCAGGCCATAGGTCTGGTGATCGCAATCGCGGCGCAGATCGAATTTTTCGAACAGGGTCTTGGTCAGCGACCCCCGGCAGCCTTCGGCGAAGATGGTCTGCTTGGCGTGCAGCTCCATGCCCGGCGTGTAGTTGCCGGTCCTCTCGCCGTCCTTGCCGATGCCCATGTCGCCGGTGGCCACGCCCTTGACGGCACCGGTCTCGTCATACAGCACCTCGGCGGCGGCGAAGCCGGGGTAGATCTCCACCCCCAGCTCTTCGGCCTGGGTGGCCAGCCAGCGCGCCAGATTGCCCAGCGAGATGATGTAATTGCCGTGATTGTGCATCTGCGGCGGGGTGATCGGCGATTTGAACGCCTTCGTCTCGGTCAGGAACAGGAAATGATCTTCCCGCGCCGGGGTGGTCAGGGGCGCGCCCTTTTCCTTCCAGTCGGGGATCAGCTCCGCCAGGGCGTGCGGTTCGAACACGGCACCGGAGAGCAGATGCGCCCCCACCTCCGAGCCTTTTTCGATGACGCAGACGCTGATCTCCTGCCCGGCTTCGGCGGCGCGCTGTCTCAGGCGGATCGCCGCGCTGAGACCGGCCGGCCCGGCGCCGACGATCAGGACATCATATTCCATGACTTCGCGCGGTTCGCGTTCCATGTCCTCAAACTCCCCCAGGCTTTTTGTTCTGGCGCTTGATGCCGGTCGGTCGTGGTCCCCCGCCTCTCCTGCGGGTCGCTGCTTGTAACACAGGATGCGCCGCAACCAAATCCGGCAAGGATCATGTAAGACCACACGATCTGTGGTAAGGTCAAACGATGATTGACGTATGCGACATCCTCGACGCGCTGCGTTGGCAGGCGGACATCGGCTGCGACGAAGCCATCGCCGACACGCCAACCGATTGGGCGACCTTGACCGCGCGCGCCCCGGCCCGCCCGGCGGCGGCCCCTGGCCTGGCCCGGACCGGCGGCGCGACTCGGGAGGGGGCAACGGCCTTCGGGGCGATGGCCGCCGGTCCCGCCAGCGCCCGCCCGGCGGCCCCGCGCGCCACCCCCGCCGTCAACGCCGACCAGCCCCTGGGGGCGAGCGAAGCGGGGTTGAGCGCCCGTGCCCGCGCCGCCGAAGCCCAAACGCTGGAGGAGTTGGAAGCCGCCCTGCGCGCCTTCGACGGCTGCCCGCTGAAGGCCACGGCGATGAACACGGTGTTCGCCGACGGCAACCCGCAGGCCCCGATCCTGCTGATCGGCGAGGCCCCCGGCGAGGACGAGGACCGGCAGGGCAAGCCCTTCGTCGGCGTCAGCGGCAAGCTGCTGGACCGCATGCTGGCCCAGATCGGCCTGGACCGCAGCGCCGTGCGCATCACCAACATCCTGCCCTGGCGTCCGCCCGGCAACCGCAGCCCGACGGCGGCGGAAATCGCCGCCTGCCTGCCCTTCCTGGAACGCCATGTGGCGTTGGTGCGGCCCAAGCTTCTGGTGGCGCTGGGCGGGGTGTCGGCCAAGACGCTGCTGGACCGGACGGAGGGCATCACCCGCCTGCGCGGCCAGTGGCGCGATTACCCGACTCCGCAGGGGGCCATCCCGCTGTTGCCGATGCTCCACCCCGCCTATCTGCTGCGCAACCCGATCTCCAAGCGCGAGGCGTGGCGCGACCTGTTGAACTTGCGCCAAAGAATGGCCGAAGTCGGCATTGAATGTTCGCAAGTAAAAACGGATCGTTCCGGGTCGTGACCCATCGTTGCGCGGGCTGTGACGAAATTGGTCCGCCCGCGTCCGTGGAATCGCCGGACCGACCGACTGTCCGGCGATTCAGCCCACCGCCGCCGCGCTCCCCAAGCCGTTGTTTGGGAACGCGATTACCCGGCCTGACACAAAACGTGTGAATCCATTGCTTGCGGTTCCGGTGGAACTGGAGTAAGTGGGTCAAATGCTCTGGAAATTGTGCAATGCAGCAATCCGGGCCGCGCACGCGGTCCCGCTGCGACGCAACCTTCTGGGCGCTGTGGGAATGGCGGCGATGGCGGTCGTGATTCTCGCTGGGTCGGGGGCCATGCGCCCGGCCTGCGCCACACTTTTGCTCGATGCCCCGGACGGGCAACGGATCGTCCCGGCACCGGTTGATGAACCCGCGTCTGAACCCTTGCTCCTGGCCCGGGACGCGCAGGCGCGCGCCGTCCAGCTCACCCAGGACGACGCCGACCGCTACACCCGCATTTTCGCCCTGCAGGACCACGCCGATTGGGCCGGGGCGGACGCCGAGATCGCCCGACTGACGGACCGCCGCCTGCTGGGCTATGTCCTGCGTCAACGCTATCTGCACCCCGACCGCAAGGCCAGCTTCGACGAGCTGGCGCAATGGATGCACAAATACGGCGACCTCGCCGGGGCCGACCGCGTCCACGCGCTGGCACAACGTCGCCAACCGGCGGGCGACCGCAGCCTGCGCCCGCCGCGCGGGGAAGAGTCCGTCCGCCTGACCGGCGCGCTGGAACAGTTGGGCGGCCTGCGCACCGTGTCCGCCCGCGCCGATGCGGCGGGGGAGGAGGCCAGCAGCCCCACCGACGGGCCGGACGGCGTGTCCATCGCCCCGCGCAGCCGCACCGTCAGCCGCCCGCGCGCCGACCGCATCGCGGTGGCGCGGGTGGATGATCTCGTCCGCGCCGGGCGCGCCGGGGCGGCGCTGGCCCTGCTGGGGCAGGACGAGTTTTCGCGCAGCCTGGATTCGGCCCAGTACGACGCCGCCCGCACCCGCATCGCCGCCTCGCTCTTCTACAACGGCGAGGTGACGCAGGCGTTGGCGCTCGCCTCGGCCAGCGCCGCCCGCTCGGGCGACGCCGTGCCGGAAGCCCATTGGATCGCCGGTCTGGCCGCGTGGCGGCTGAAGCAGCACGACCGCGCCGCCCGCCATTTCGACGGGATGGCGGCGGCGGAGCCGTCCTCCCCCTGGTTGGCCGCCGCCGCCGATTACTGGGCCGCCCGCGCCCACACCCGCCGGGGCCGCGCGGCGGAGGCGCTGGCCCATCTGACCGCCGCCGCCCGCTACCCGCACACCTTCTATGGCCTGCTGGCGCGCCAGGCGTTGGGCGGGGTGAACGCGCTGGAGTGGCGCGGCCCCGACCTGACCGGGGCGCATCTGGCCGCCCTTGCCCGCAAACCGGCGGGTGCCCGCGCCATCGCCCTGTTGCAGACCGGCCAACGCGACTTGGCCGAGCTGGAGTTGCAGCGCGTCCACCCGCAGGGCAACCCCCTGGTCGAACAGGCGCTGGTCAGTCTGGCCGACCGCGCCGGGCTGCCCACCCTGTCGCTGCGGCTGGGCAACGCCGTGGCCGGGCCGGACGGATCGGCCTACGCCGCCGCGCTCTACCCGCTGCCGCATTGGCGGCCGCGCGACGGGTTCACCCTGGATCCGGCGCTGGTCTTCGCCGTGATGCGGCAGGAATCGCGCTTCGATCCCCGGCTGGTCAGCTCCGCCGGGGCCACCGGCCTGATGCAGATCCTGCCCAGCACCGCCCAGCATGTGCAGGAGCGCAACCCCGACCTGACCAACGCCGACGCCGACCGCGCCGCCCTGGTCGATCCCGCCCGCAACATGGAGCTGGGTCAACGCTATCTGGCCGAACTGCTGGCGATGCCCGACATCGGCGGCAACCTGTTCCTCGCCACCGCCGCCTACAACGCCGGGCCGGGCACGCTGCTGCGCTGGCGGCGCGAGATGAACGACGTCGCCGACCCGCTTCTGTTCATCGAAAGCCTTCCCTTCGCCGAGACCCGCGACTATGTGGAGAAGGTGATGGCGAATTACTGGATCTACCGCTTGCGGATGGGCCAGGACAGCGCCTCTCTGGCGGCGGTGGCCGCTGGCAAATGGCCGGTCTATGCCGCCCCGGCGGTGGCCGCCCTGTCGCCAGCGGTCCCATCGCCAACAGTGCCGGTTTCGGCCCCGGACCCGCGACCCATCCCGGTCGCGGCCCAGGTGGTCGAGCAGGTCGCCGAACAATCCGCCGGCAGCCCGATCGATTGAGAGCCGGGCGGTCGCTTAACCCCAGATCGCCCCCCAGATCGCCCGTCTCCTGATCGGAACCCGTGATGCCGAAGATCGACGAAAGCCGCCCCTTCCTGCCCGTGACCATCGCCGTCGTCACCGTGTCCGACACGCGGGTCGCCGCCGATGACCGATCCGGCGACGCGCTGGTCGAACGGCTGACCGGGGCCGGGCACCGGCTGGCCAGCCGCAGCATCGTGAAGGACGATCTCGCCGCCATCCGCGCGCGGGTCCAGGCCCACATCGCCGACCCGGAGATCGACGTGGTGCTGACCACCGGCGGGACCGGCGTCACCGGGCGCGACGTCACCCCCGAAGCGGTCGAAGCACTGTTCGACAAGACCATTCCCGGCTTTGGCGAGCTGTTCCGGTATCTGAGCTACGCCAAGGTCGGCACCTCGACCATCCAGAGCCGGGCCACCGCCGGGGTTGCCAACGGCACCTACGTGTTCGCCCTGCCCGGCTCGCCCAGCGCCTGCCGCGACGCTTGGGATGACATTCTGGTGTGGCAGCTGGACAACCGGCACCGCCCCTGCAATCTGGTGGAGCTGATGCCCCGCCTGCGCGAACACCAGCGCTGACGTCAGCGCCGCCACGCCGCGCCCACCACACCGCCCGCCCGATGACCGCCCCTTCCCCTGCCCCCCTGGCCGCCGCCCTTGCGGAGGCCGGGATCCCCGATCTGTCCAGTCTTCCCGCCGACGCGCTGGAGCCGATGCCGCAAAAGGGCGTCGCCCACGACCATGTCCGCCTGCGCGGGCGGGGGCTGGTGCTGCGGATCCCGCGCTGGAGCCAGATCGGGTTGGATCCGGCGTCAGCGCTCGCCCATCAGGCCGCCGCGTTCCAGCGGGCGGAGCCGTCGAGCCACACCCCCCGTCTGGTCGCCACCCTGCCGCCGGGGACCACCCTGCCGTCCGGCGCGGAACTGCCGATGGGCGCGCTGCCGATGGGCGCGCTGCTGGTGACGGAGGTGGTCGGGCGCACCCCGCGCCTGCCCGACGACATGGCCGCCATCGCCCGCGCGCTGGCCGCCCTGCACCGGTTGACTCCACCCGCCGATCCCGCACCGCTGCCCTGCCCCGCCGACCCCGCCGCCGCCCTGCTGGCGCAGGTGGAGCGGCAAGCCGCCTGGTTCGACGAGGCCGACCTGTCCGCCGCCGCTCGCGCCCTGATCGCGCAAGAGCTGGCGGCCGCGCGCGCCGAACCGGTCGCAGCCCCGATGCCGTCGGTGATGGTCGGGGTGGACGTGCATCCCGGCAATTTCCTGATCGACGCCCAGGGCAAGGCGTGGTTCCTCGATCTGGAAAAGCTGCAATACGGCCATCCCGCCATGGATCTGGCCCACGCCAGCCTCAGCACCTCCACCCGCTGGGATCCGGCGGTCAACGCGGTGTTGAGCGCGGCGGTGGTCGATGCCTTTCACGCGGCGTGGCGGGCGGCGGTCCCCCCCGCGCTGGCCGACGCGACGCGCCCGGCGCTCGCGCCCCTGCGCCGCCTGACGTGGCTGCGGACGCTGTCCTGGATGGCCCGCTGGTCGCGCCATGGGGCCAGCCTGTCGCCCGGCATGCCCGACGCGCTGCGCGCCCACATGGACGCCCACGCCGCCGCCATCCTGCGGGCCGAGGACATCGAACGGGTGCGCCGCGATTGGATCTGGACCTTTTCCACCGATTGCGTGGTTAATACGGACGCGCCGACCTGACCAACGGCGCGCAGAACGAGGCAAGGCATGACGAGCACGCGGAACGGGAAGCGTCTGAATTCGGCCACGCTGCTGCTGACCGGCCTGCTGTGCGCGCTGTCGCCCGGTCTGGCCACGGCGGTGGAGGCCCCGCAGCCGCGCAACCCGGCGGTCGGCAGCTATCTGGCCGGTCGCTTCGCCCAGCATCAGGATGATTGGTCCGCCGCCGCCCTGTACATGGCCCGCGCGCTGGCCGCCGACCCCGACGATCCGCTGCTGCTGGGCCGCACCTTCCTGCTGAAGCTGGGCGAGGGGCGGTTGGACGTGGCCCTGGATCTGGGCGCGCGCGTGGTCCAGTCGGACCCGGATTCGATGATCGCGCTCGCCCTGCTCGCCGCCGATGGGCTGGCCAGTGCGCGGTTGAGCGACGCCGAGGCCCACGCCGCCCGCATCCCGGCGGATGGCCTGGGCAAATTCGTCGGCCCGCTGCTGAAAGCGTGGCTGGCCCAGGCGCGCGGCCAGACCGACGCCGCGCTGAACGCCCTGACCCCGCTGTCGAAGATCGAGGGCTTCACCGCGCTCTACAACCTGCACGCCGGGTTGATCCTGGATCTGGCCGGGCGCACCGATCAGGCCGCCTTGCGCTATGGGGCCGTGACCGAGAGTGCCGCGCCGTTGCGGGTGGTGCAGATCGTCGGCAACTTCATGGAGCGCACCGGGCGCACGGCGGACGCGCGCAAGCTCTACGACACCTTCCGCGCCGGAACCGCCGATGATCTGATGATCGACGCCACCAACGAGGGAATGAGCGCCGGTCCGACCATGGCCCGCACCGTGCGCGATTCCCGCGACGGGCTGGCCGAGGCCATGTTCGACCTCGCCAGCGCCCTGCATCACGAGAACATCCACGACAC
The DNA here is from genome assembly GCF_003966125.1 of Azospirillum griseum. Taxonomy (GTDB): domain Bacteria; phylum Pseudomonadota; class Alphaproteobacteria; order Azospirillales; family Azospirillaceae; genus Azospirillum; species Azospirillum griseum. The sequence continues at coordinate 291,980 of NZ_RXMA01000003.1, read as the reverse complement.
CGCCCTGCTGTTCGGGCGGATCGCGCTGCATCTGCGCGCCGACCAGCCGCTCGCCCGCCTGATGATCGGCGACATCCTGACCGCGCGCGACCATCACGACGACGCGCTGGCCGAATACGAACAGCTGTTCAAAAATCCGATCATCGGCTGGTCGGCCCGCCTGCGCGCCACCGACAGCCTCGCCCGGCTCGACCGCACCGACGAGGCCATTACCACCCTGAAAACGCTGACGCAGGAGCACCCGGAGCGCACCGACGCGCTGATCCGGCTGGGCGACCTCTACCGGGTGGCCAAGCGTTACCCCGAATCCGCCGAGGCCTACAGCGCCGCGATCAGCCGCACCGCCAAGCCGACCGAACGGATGTGGCCGCTCTATTACGCCCGCGCCATGGCCTATGAAAAGGCCGGGCGCTGGCCCGACACCGAGGCCGATCTGAAAGCCGCCCTGGCGCTGAAGCCTGACGAACCGACCCTGCTGAACCATCTCGGCTACAGTTGGATCGAACGCGGCGAGAATCTGCAAACCGCCAAGGGCATGGTCGAGCGTGCGGTCGCCCTGCAACCGCGCGATGGCTACATCATGGACAGTCTGGGGTGGGCGCTCTACAGCCTGGGCGATTTCGCCGGGGCGGTGGAAAAGCTGGAACGCGCGGTGGAACTGAAGCCGCTCGACCCGACGATCAACGATCATCTCGGCGACGCCTATTGGCGGGTGGGCCGCCGCACCGAGGCGCGGTTCCAATGGACCCGCGCCCTGCGTCTGGCCGAGGAGGAGGAGCAGAAAGCCTCCATCCAGGCCAAGCTGGAGAAGGGATTGCCCGACAGCGCCCGCGCGGCCAGCGCGAAGCCCTGAGAAGCAGCTTATGATGCCCTGGCTTTGATGAAACGGCCCTGACGGATCCGAAACGATCGTGACCAACGCGACCGCTTCCGAAACAACCCCGGTAACGCCTCGCCTGACCCTGTTCCGGGGCCGCAGCGCCGACCGCAACCCGCGCGCCATGGCCGGGGCCGAACGGCTGGGGGCGGCGTTGGCCCACCGCCTGGGGCGGCGCGTCGCCGCCGTGGGCGCGCCGGAACCGCCGATCCCCGGCGCGTGGCGCGCGCAACTGACCGCCGCCCGCCCCGCCCTGCGTGGGTTGGCCGACGCGTTGGCCTTGGCGCTCAACGATCCTTTCCCAACCGCAACGGTGATGGGCCGCTGCGCCGCCGCGCTCGCCACCCTGCCGGTCGTTGCCCAACGCCACCCGGACGCCTGCGTGGTCTGGTTCGACGCCCACGGCGACGTCAACACTCCCGGTGCCGCCGACGTCGGTTATCTCGGCGGGATGGTGGTCAGCGCCGCCTGTGGCCTGTGGGACAGCGGTCTGGGGGCGGGCCTGGCGTTGGACCGAGTCGTTCTGGTGGCCGCGCGCGACCTCGATCCGCCGGAACAGGCGTTGATCGCGTCGGGCGCGCTGCGCCATCTGCCGGTCGGCCCCGACCTGCCCGCCCGTCTGGCCGAGGCGGTGGCCGGTCGCCCGGTCTATGTCCATCTCGACGTCGACAGCCTCGACGCCGGTCTGGTGCCGAGCGAGTATCAGGTCGCCGACGGCCTGCCCTTCGCCGACCTGCACGCCGCCTGCAAGGGTCTGGCCGACCAGCGCCTGATCGGTCTGGAAATCGCCGAGTTCGAAGACGCATGGCCCGACGGCCGCCCCGGCGACACCGCGCCGCTGCTGGCCGCGCTCGATCCATTGCTGCGGGTGTTGGCGTCCAACACAGGCACCGCTTAACGCCCCCCACCGCGCGACAGGCCGCGCAACGCCCCCGGAGTCACGCCCCGGCGGCGTTTCAGGCAGCGGGTCAGGGCGCTTTGGTCGGAAAAACCGACGGCCTGCGCCACCTCCACCAGGGGCAGATCGCCGCTGCGCAACAGCGCCTCCGCCCGGTCGAGGCGGAGGTCGTTGAGGACGCGGGCGGGGGTGGTTCCCGTGCGGGCGCGGAACAGCTCGTGAAAGCGGCTGGGGGCCAGCCCGACCGCCTCGGCCAGGTCCGCGACGGTCAGCGGTTCGGCGCAGCGGTCGCGCATCAGATTGTGCGCCCGCGCGATGGGGTCGGCCCCCTGCTCCGCCCCCTGCCCCGCCGGGTGCGGCGCGCGGCGGCGTTCCAGCGCGCGCAGCAGGAGGGCCGCCGCGTGGTGGGCGGTGGGATCGTCCAGCGGCGCGTTCGCCGCCTCGCTCGCCAGATAACGGACCAGCGCGTCCAGCGCCGCGTCCACCGCGAAAAAGGCGTCGGCCTGATGCAGCGCGGCGTCGGGCAACAGCGCGTGCGGCGGCAGATCGAGCACGACAAAGCGGTTGTCGCCGCGCGCGGCAAAGCTGTGCGGCGCGCCGGTGGTGACGATCACCCCCTGCCCGTCGCCAACCCGGCCCTGCGCGGCCTCCACCGTCATCTCCAACGCCCCGGCCACCGGCAACACGATTTGGTGAAAGCCGTGGGCGTGCCGCCGCTCCACCCCGTCATAGCTGCGGGTGCTGACGGTCAGGCGGGGGGGCTGCGCCACGCGGGGGGACTCCCTGATTCAGACAGGACGGGTTCAGGCATCACAGGTTCGGGCATCACGGGCCGCCATGCTACGCCGGGGACAGGGTCCAGGTACAGACGCCCACGCACCGCCGCGCCGGAGTTTCGGTCAACACGGCCCGGAGTCCGGGACAAGACGGGCCGCCGCCATCCGGTTAGGATCACACCGTTTTGCGCCGTTCTGCGCCCTGTTCCCAACCGGATCCGACCATGACCACCAGCGCCGCCGCCCGTTCCCCCGCCTCCCGCTCCTCCGTCACCCGCGCCACCGCCATCGGGGCCAGCGCCATCCTGATGTGGTCCACCCTGGCCCCGCTGGCCACGCTGGCCGGGCGGGTTCCGCCCTTCCAGCTGGTCGCCACCTCCTTCCTGCTGGCCTTTCTGGTCGGCTGCGCCTGGACGGCGGCGCGCGGCGGCAACCCGCTGTCCTACTTCCGCCAGTCGGTTCCGGCCTGGCTGCTGGGGGTGGGTGGGTTGTTCGGCTTCCATTTCCTCTATTTCATGGCGTTGCGCGCCGCCCCGCCGGTGGAGGCCAACCTCATCAACTATCTGTGGCCGCTGCTGATCGTGCTGTTCTCCGCCCTGCTGCCGGGGGAACGGCTGCGCTCCTGGCACGTCGGCGGGGCGGTGGCCGGGTTGGCCGGAACGGTGCTGCTGGTGCTGCGCGGCGGATCGGGCGGCGGGGAGGGGGCCGGGTGGTTGGGAATCGACCCGGCGCATCTGCCTGGCTACGCCGCCGCCCTGGCCAGCGCGTTGACCTGGGCGGGCTATTCGGTGCTGCGCCGCCGCCTGGGCCAGATCGGCGAGGCCCCGACCGACGCGTTGAGCGCCTTTTGCCTCGTCACCGCCCTCCTGTCCGGCCTGTGCCATCTGGGGATGGAGGAGACCGTGTGGCCCGCCGACGCGCTGGGCTGGGCCGCCCTGCTGCTGCTGGGGCTGGGGCCGGTGGGGGCGGCCTTCTTCGTCTGGGATCACGGGGTGCGCCACGGCGACATCCGGGCGCTGGGGGCGCTGTCCTATCTGGCCCCGCTGCTGTCCACCCTGCTGCTGGTCGCCTGCGGTCTGGCCCCGAACCAGGGGATCATCTGGGTGGCCTGCGCGCTGATCGCCGGCGGGTCGCTGCTGGCCAGCAAGGACCTGCTGACGCGGCGGTGATTGGGGAACCGGAACGGCGCGGATCCCCCTTCCGGTTTCGTGATGATCTTGGCAGGATGGGGCGATCCATCACCCTAACCCATAGGTCATGATCGTGAAGAAAGTCGCGCTGTTCTGCATCGCCGCCGCGCTCGGCGCTTTGTCCGCCACCGCGCAGGCCGCCGAAACCTACAAGTTCAACCTGCACAACAAATCGACGGATTCGGTCATCAACGGCTTCCGCACCTATGAAAACGGTGCCTGGAGCAAGAACTGGATCAACTTCACCCTGAAGCCCGGTGAAGCCGCCGAAATGGATTGGGGCAGCAACGACGGCAATTGCGTCGTTCCCTTCAAGGTGAGCTGGATCGGCTACGACGCCGAGCAGTTCAAGGTGGATTGGTGCAAGGTGAAGAACATCTACATGCTGGACAAGGGTTTCAGCTTCGACTGAGTCCGGTTCGCCGGTTGTGATCGCACGCCCGCCCCTGGACGCCCCGGGGGCGGGCGTTTTTGCGGGCGCTTTCCCCACATATTCCCCTCAACGCCATATTGACACGCGATGCGTCCATCCCGCCTCATAGCGGTGGATTATCGCCATGCGGAGGGTCGGACGCCATGGATCTGCGCCAGCTTCGCTATTTCCTGGGCATCGTCGAACACGGCTCGATCTCGCGCGCGGCCGAAGCGCTGCGGGTCGCGCAACCGGCGCTCAGCCTGCATCTGAAGCGGCTGGAAGAGGATTTCGGCTGCCAACTGGTGCTGCGCACGGCGCGCGGCGTGGTCCCGACGGAAAGCGGGCGGCGGCTGGCCCAACGCGCCCTGACCCTGATCGAATCGATGGACGGCCTGCGCGACGAGGTGCGGGCGGTGGAATCCACCCCCTCCGGTCCGGCCACCGTTGGGATTCCGACATCGCTGGGGCCGGTGCTGACGGTACCGCTGGCGTTGGCGGTGCGGCGCGCCCACCCGCTGATCCGGCTGCGGGTGGTGGAGGGGCTGTCCGGCCACATGCTGGAATGGGTGCTGTCCGGCCAGCTCGACCTTGCCCTGATTTTCGGGGCGAAGGAGATGGGCGGGCTGAACACGGAGTTCGTGGCCCGCGAACAACTTCATCTGGTCGGCCCCGCCGCCGACCCGCTGCTGCGCGGGCGCACCGCCATCCCCTTTGCCGAGGCGCTGGCCCTGCCGCTGATCCTGCCCGGCCGCCCCCACGGCGTGCGGGAGGAGGTGGAGCACGCCGCCCTGCTGGCGCGCGGAAGCGTCAACGTCGCCATGGAGATCGACGCGCTGGAGCAGATCAAAGCGCTGGTGGCCGAAGGCTGCGGGTACACCGTGCTGTCGGAACGGGTGGCGCGCTATGGGGCCGCCGCCGGGCGTTTGACCGGCCTGCCCATCGCCGACCCGCAGATCGACCGGACCATCCTGCTGGCCCACGCCGCCGGTCGGCCGATGCCGGTCGCCGCCCGCGCCGCCCACGCCATCCTGCGCGGGTTGCTGGCCGACCTGACGGTGGATGGGGCGTGGAAATAGGCGCACACCCCGCTCAGAGCGTCCCCGCCTTGCGCGCCGCCCGCATCAGCTCCGCCCCGCGTTCGGCGATCATCACCGTCGGCGTGTTGGTGTTGCCCGAGGTGATGGTCGGCATGATCGAGGCGTCGATCACCCGCAGGCCGCGCAGGCCCCGGAACCGCAATTCGGTGTCGGTCACGGCGGTGGGGTCGCCGTCGCGCCCCATCTTGCAGGTGCCGATGGGGTGGAAGATCGTCGTGCCGATGTCGCCCGCCGCCTTGGCCAACTCCTCTTCGGTGCGATAGGCCGGGCCGGGAAGATGCTCGCGCGGGTTGAAGGGGGCCAGCGCCGGTTGGGACACGATGCGCCGGGTCAGCGCCAGCGCCTTGGCCGCCTTGGCCCGGTCGGCGGGGTCGGTCAGATAGCGCGGGGCGATGGCCGGGGGGGCGAGCGGGTCGCGCGAGACGATGCGCGTCCACCCGCGCGAGGCCGGGCGCAGATCGCAGACGCTGGCGGTGAAGGCGGGGAAGCGGTGCAGCGGCTCCCCGAACTTGTCGAGCGAGAGCGGTTGGACGTGGTATTCCAGATCCGGCGTCTCCACCTCCGGCCCGGAGGTGACGAAGGCCCCCAACTGGCTGGGGGCCATGCTCAACGGGCCGCTGCGGAACAGCGCGTATTCCAGCCCCATCATCGCCTTGCCGAACAGGCTGTTGGCCCGCTGGTTCAGCGTCGTCACCCCATCGACCTTGAAGATCATGCGCAGTTGCAGATGGTCCTGCAAATTGCCGCCGACCGCCGGGGAATCCAGCACCACCGGCACGCCCAGTTCGGCCAGATGCGCCGCCGGGCCGACGCCGGAGCGTTGCAGGATGGCGGGCGAGCCGATGGCCCCGGCCGACAGCACGGTTTCCAGCCGCGCCATGGCGCGGGCCGGGTGGCCCTTGACCGCATACTCCACCCCGGTGACGCGCCCCTCGGCGATCAGCAGCCGGTCGATCACCGCGTTGACGACGACGGTCAGGTTGGGCCGCGACAGCACCGGGCGCAGAAACGCCTTGGACGCGTTCCACCGCACGCCGCTGCGCTGGTTGACCTCGAACGCGCCGACCCCGGCGTTGGTCCCCCGGTTGAAATCGTCGCTGGTCCGGATGCCCGCCTGCTGCGCGGCCTCGGTGAAGCGGTCGAGCAGGTCCCAGCGCAGGCGCTGGCGCTCCACCCGCCATTCCCCGCCCGCGCCGTGCAGGTCGCTGGCCCCGCGCCAGTAATCCTCCGTCGCCTTGAAGACGGGCAGCACCGCGTCCCAGCCCCAGCGGGAATCGCCGGTCAACGCCGCCCATTCGTCGTAATCGCGGGCCTGCCCGCGCATGGCGATCATGCCGTTGATGGAGGAGCAGCCGCCCAGCACCTTGCCGCGCGCGTAATGGATGCTGCGCCCGTTCAGCCCCGGCTCGGCCTCGGTCCGATAGCACCAATCGGTGCGCGGGTTGCCGATGCAGAAGAGATACCCGGCGGGGATGTGCAGCCACACCCAATCATCCTTGCCGCCCGCCTCCAGCAGCAGCACCCGCACGTCGGGATCCAGCGACAGCCGGTTCGCCAGCACGCACCCCGCCGTGCCGCCGCCGACGATGACATAATCATAGGTGCCGAAATCCTGCCGCTCGCTCATCGGACGCGTCCCCCGCCGTGTTTGATGGGTGTTCAGAGTCTTGATGGGGTCATTAGATTGCTGACCGGGCGGATGATCCAATGATTTATCGCAAAACCTGATATTGGATTTCCTTATAATGCTGGGTCATACTCGCCGCCCATGGACCACCAGCTTCTCCGCGCCTTCGTCACCATCGCCCGCGACGGGACCCTGACCCGCGCGGCCGAACGGCTGTGCATCAGCCAACCCGCGCTCAGCCTGCAACTGAAGAAGCTGCACGAGCAGGTCGGCCACAGCCTGTTCGACCGCACCGCCCACGGCATGCGGCTGACGGAGGCCGGACGCCAATTGCTGCCCGCCGCCGAACGCGCGCTCGCCGCGCTGGCGGAGTGTCGTGGGGTGGCGGACGGGTTGTCCGGCGCGGTGGCCGGGCGGCTGCGGATCGGGACCATCGTCGATCCCGAGTTCCTGCGCCTCGGCCCCTTCCTGAAACGGCTGGTGGAGCGCCACCCGCGCCTGACGACCGACCTGTCGCACGGCATGTCCGGCACGGTGGCGCGCGCGATCGCCGATGGGCGGCTGGACGTCGGCTACACGCTGGGCAGCCCCGGCCTGCCGGAGCACGCCGACCGCTTCGCCGTGATGGCGCTGTCGGGCTTCACCTACCGCGTCGTCGCCCCGCCGGGCTGGGGGGAGCGGGTGCGCGGGCGCGGCTGGCGCGAGCTGGCCGCCCTGCCCTGGATCGGCACACCGCCGGACTCCGCGCACCACCGCCTGACCGCCCGCGTGTTCGACCGCGAGGGGGTGCGCCCGCAGATCGTCGCCCAGGTCGATCTGGAAGCCTCCATGCTCGATCTCGTGCGCTCGGGCATCGGTTTGTCGCTGGCGCGCGACAGCCTGGCCCTGCGCGCCGCCCACGCCGACGGACTGGCGCTGGCCGACGCGGTGTCGGTGGACGCCTGCCTGGGCTTCCTCTGCCTGAAGGAGCGCCAGGGCGAATCCGCCATCGCCGCCGCCCGCGCGGTGATGGCCGATGTCTGGGGCGACGGGCCACGGACCGGCCTGGATTAGCCGAAAAATCGTCTCAAAAATTCGGGGTTCCGAACCGGCGGGGGGAGGCCGGAATTCCGTCGCGAAATCAGTCTTTTACACCCGGGTCATAACCCTTTGGTATTGTATCTGCCGCAGCAACAATGCCGGGGGCTTTTTCCGAATAGGTTGACTCGGGCGCTCGAATGCCCAACAGTGTTGACCGTAGCGCCGGGGCGTGCCCGCACACCCGGTGTTTTTGGATGAACAACAATGTGAGGCCGACGTGCCGGGAACAGCCATCGGGCCATCCCCTGAGCCGCAAAACGGCGACAGCAGGAAGCCGGTCTTTTCTCGTGTCGCGCGGATCGCGGCGCTTTCCATTCTGCTTGGTGGCCTGTCTCTGACGGCGTCCGCCGCAGAGCCGCATCGTGCAAAACCCAAACACAAGCCGACCGGCCAGATCGGTCAGGCGTCTTGGTACGACTACAAGGACGGCCGCAAGACGGCCAGCGGCCAGAAGACCAGCGACAAGGCGTTGACGGCGGCCCATCGCACCGCACCGTTCGGGTCCAAGCTGCGCGTCACCAACATGCGCAACGGGAAATCGGTGATCGTCGTGGTGAATGACCGTGGCCCGTTCCACGGCAAGCGCATCATTGATGTGAACCGCCGCGCGGCGCAAAAGCTGGGCCTGATCCAGAGCGGCGTCGCCGAGGTCCGGGTGGAACGCGTGGTCCAGGTCGCGGAAAACGCGGACTGACCGGATGCGTGGTCGGCTGCCGACCTTGTGGCTCCCGGCCCGAGCAACATCCCCTGTGAGTGGACCACGTTTCAGGCCGCACAACCCGGGAGCAACACGTCCGGGAGGCGTTCACTCGTCGGCATCCTGGTCCTGATTGATGGTCTTGCAGAGGGATTGAAGGAACGCCAAGTCGGCGGCGTGGTCGCCGATCCGCACGGTGAAGCTCTGTTGTGTCGAAATGATGCCCATGACAGCGCTCACCGTTCAGCGGTGGTGCACGCACCGCCAGTGTTCGAGGCATCTACACACCACAGGCCATCGGGTCCTGCGCGCGTCACACCGCCAGCGCCAGCCGCAACCCCTGGCCGATGGCGCGCTTGGCGTCCAGTTCAGCCGCCACGTCGGCCCCGCCGATCAGGTGGACGCGCACCCCCGCCGCCTCCAGCGGGTGGCTCAACTCGCGCAACGGCTCCTGGCCGGTGCACAGCACGATGGAGTCGACCGCCAGCAGGCGGGGGTTTTCGCGCTTTTCGCCGAAGCTGACGGTCAAGCCCTGGTCGTCGATGCGCTCGTAATTCACGCCCGACAGGGTTTCCACCCCCTTCATCTTCACCTGCGCCCGGTGAATCCAGCCGGTGGTCTTGCCCAGACCCGCCCCCGGCTTGCCCGGCTTGCGCTGCAACAGGATGATCTGGCGCGGAGGCGGGACCACATGCGGGCGCAGACCGGCGACGCCGCCGCGCGCCTGTTCGGGATCGCCCACGCCCCACTCCCGCCGCCACAGATCCAGATCCTGGCTGGCCGACGGCCCGTCCTGCGCCAGAAATTCGCACATGTCGAAGCCGATGCCGCCCGCCCCGATCACCGCCACCCGGCGGCCCACCGGCTTGGACTCGCGCAGCACGTCGATGTAGCTCAGCACCATCGGGTGCGACTGGCCGGGAATCTTCGGGTCGCGCGGGGTGACGCCGGTGGCGAGCACCACCTCGTCAAAGCCGTCGCGCACCAGATCATCCGCCGACACCCGGCGGCCCAAACGCTGGTTCACCCCGGTTTCGCTCAGCCGATGGGCGAAGTAGCGCAGGGTTTCGTAAAACTCCTCCTTGCCGGGAATCCGCTTGGCCATGTTGAACTGGCCGCCGATTTCCGCCGCCGCGTCGAACAGATGCACCTCATGCCCGCGCGCGGCCAGTTCGGTGGAGCAGCTCAGCCCCGCAGGGCCGGCCCCGACCACGGCGATCCGCTTGCGCCGCGCCGCCGGGGCGGCCTTGGGCAGGTCTGTTTCGTGGCAGGCGCGCGGGTTGACCAGACAGCTCGCCAGCTTGCGCGAAAAGACATGGTCCAAACAGGCCTGGTTGCAGGCGATGCAGGTGTTGATCGCCTGCGGCAGGCCCGCCGCCGCCTTGGCGACGAACTCCGGGTCGGCCAGCAGCGGCCGCGCCATCGACACCATGTCGGCGCAGCCATCGGCCAGGATGCGGTCGGCCACGTCCGGCGCGTTGATGCGGTTGGTGGTGCAGAGCGGGATCGACACCTGCCCTTTCAGCTTCTGCGTCACCCAGGCGAAGGCCCCGCGCGGCACGCTGGTGGCGATGGTGGGGACCCGCGCCTCGTGCCAGCCGATGCCGGTGTTGATGATGGTGGCCCCCGCCTCCTCCACCGCCTTGGCCAGCTGCACCACCTCCTCCCAACTGCTGCCATCGGGGACGAGATCGAGCATCGACAGGCGGTAGATGATGATGAAGTCGCGCCCGACCGCCTCGCGCATGCGGGACACGATCTCCACCGGGAAGCGCATGCGGTTTTCATAGCTGCCGCCCCAGCGGTCGGTCCGCCGGTTGGTGTGGGCGACAAGGAACTGGTTGATGAGGTAGCCCTCCGACCCCATCACCTCCACCCCGTCATAGCCCGCCTCGCGCGCCAGGGTGGCGCAGCGGACAAAGGCGCGGATCTGCCGTTCCACCCCCCAATTGGTCAGCGCGCGCGGGGTGAAGGGGGTGATCGGCGATTTGATCCGCGACGGTGCCACCGACAGCGGGCTGTGGGCGTAGCGCCCGGCGTGCAGGATTTGCAGGGCGATCTTGCCACCTTCGGCGTGCACCGCGTCGGTGATGACGCGGTGGGCCTGCGCGGTGGAGTGCCGCGCCAGGGTGGAGCCAAAGGGCGACAGCCAGCCTTCCACATTGGGGGCAAAACCGCCCGTCACCATCAGCCCGACCCCGCCGCGCGCCCGTTCGGCGAAATAGGCGGCCAGCTTGGGAAAATCGCGGCGGCGATCCTCCAACCCCGTGTGCATCGACCCCATCAGCACCCGGTTTTTCAGCACGGTGAACCCAAGGTCGAGCGGGGCGAGCAAATGCGGGTAGAGGCTGGCGGCGGGCTGGCTCACGGGCGGTTCCTCCGGCGGGCAGGGGCGCTCTTCTCGGCGCTGGGGTCACGGATCATCCGTGATCCAAAGGCTAGATGACGTTTACGTAAAGGTCAATTTCATTCCGCCATGACAGGGATACAGACGGACCGGATCGGCCCCACCGCTCCGCCTTTGCAAAATGCGACGCGTCCCTGTGTTGCGGTGCAATTTGCGTCGGCGTTTCCACCGGTCACGGATGTTTCCGCGCCAGAGCGGCGGTGATCGTTGCGAATCATCGGAAACATCACGCTTTGCGTAACAATAATACCAAAAATGACCGCTTTCCGGTTGGCGTGGAATTTGCCTTAACCCATGGGACAATGGTTGAACACACGGGAAGCCTGACCATGAACACGCTGTCTTTGAAAGCCAAACTGATGGGGCTGGTCGCGTTGACCGCCTTGGCCGTCGTGACGGTGGCCGGGGGTGGTTTGTGGTTGGGCTATCACCAGATGTACAACGACCGCATCGCCAACCTGCGCACCATCGTGGAAACCGTGCACGGCATGGCCAGCGCCTTTGACGCCGAAATCAAGAAAGGGGCGATGACCCGCGACGAGGCGCTGAACCGGATGCGCTTTGCCGTCAACGCCATGCGCTATGGCGAGAACAAGAGCGACTACGTCATCGTCGCCGACACCGTGAACATCATGAACGTCATCAACCCGGCCCGGCCCGACCTGATCGGCAAATCCATGGCGCAGGTGAAGGATGGCAACGGCAAGCTGTTCGCGGTGGAGATGGCGGACGTCGCCAAATCCGCCAGCGGCGAGGGCGTGGTCGAATACTCCTTCCCGCGCGCGGGCCAGACCGAACCGTCGCCCAAGGCGTCCTTCGTCAAACGCTTCGCCCCGTGGGACATGTTCATCGCCACCGGCGTCTATATGGATGATCTGGAGGCGGAGTTCCGCCGCCACGCCCTGTGGCTGGTGCTGGTCGTCGTCTGCTTTGCCTTGCCGGTGGTGGCCGCCATCGCCTGGACCGGATGGAGCATCAGCACCGCCGTGCGGGGGTTGAGCGGCAAGATGGCGGCGCTTGCCGCCGGCCGGTCCGACCTGACCTTCCCGGAAGCCGCGCGCGGTGACGAAATCGGCGAAATGGGCCGAGCGGTCCAGGTCTTCCAGGACAACGCCATCGCCAAGCAACGGCTGGAAGCCGAACAGGCCGCCACCGAACAGCGCACCATCGCCGAAAAACGGCAGTCGATGGAGCGGTTGGCCTCCACCTTTGAAAGCACCGTCGGTGGCGTCATCCAGGCGGTGGCCGACAAAACCACGGCGATGGAGCGCCAGGCCCGCGCCATGACCGACGCCACCGCCGAAACCGACCGGCTGGCGAACGCGGTGTCCACCGCCACCGAACAGACGGCGGTCAATGTGCAGACGGTGGCCTCCGCGTCGGAGGAGTTGGCCGCCTCGATCAACGAGATCTCCTCGCAGGTCGCCAAATCCAGCGCCATGGCGGCGTCGGCCGAACAGCAGGCCGAGCGGGCCAACAGCCGCATCGCCGGGCTGGCCCAGGCGGTGGAACGGATCGGCGCGGTGGTCGATCTCATCAACTCCATCGCCAGCCAGACCAATCTTCTGGCGCTCAACGCCACCATCGAAGCCGCGCGCGCCGGTGAAGCGGGCAAGGGCTTCGCCGTTGTCGCGCAGGAAGTCAAACAACTGGCCAGCCAGACCGCTAAGGCGACGGAGGAGATCGCCGCCCAGGTGTCGGGCGTGCAGTCGGCCACCGGCGAAACCGTGACCGAAATCAACAGCGTCGCCCAGGTCATCACCCAGCTCAACCAGATCGCCGGGACCATCGCCTCGGCGGTGGAGGAGCAGGGGGCGGCCACCCGCGAGATCGCCCGCAACATCCAGCAGGCGGCCAGCAGCACGAACGAGGTCTCGGCCTCCATCGTCGGCGTCACCGCGTCTGCCGACCAGAGCGGCAAGGTGGCGCGCGAGGTGCTCGACGCCTTCCAACACCTGTCGCAACAGGCCGGAACCCTGCGCCACGAGGTCAGCGGCTTCCTGCGCACCGTGCGGGCCGGGTGATACGGGCCGCATGACGCCCCCGGCTCCGCACCGGGGGCGAGCATCGGGAACGCCACAGCGGGAAGACAAGACAGCGGTAGGACTGGACAGCGGCAAAGCGAGGTGGGAAGGAAGGGCGATCAAGGCACAGGAGCCAACGCACCATGTCGGACTCGCCGTGGAAATCCTCCACCGATCGGCGCAGCGAACGGGAAGAAAAGCGCATCGCCGTCCTGCGGACGGCAGCCCGCGCGTTCAACGATGTCGGCTATTACAACACATCGCTGGACGACATCGCCCGACGGCTGAACGTCACCAAGCCGACGCTCTACTACTACATCAAGAACAAGGAAGAGATCCTGTTCGAATGCGTGCGGATCGGGCTGGAGCGGCTCGAGTCCGCCTCGTCCGAGGTGATCGGCCACGGCGGCAGCGCCTATGACGAGCTGGTGGCGGTGATGACCGCCTATGTCGGCGTTGTCACCATGGAGTTTGGCATGTGCGTGATCCGCGTGGGCGAGGAACCGTTGACGGAGGAAAGCCGCCGCACCCTGCGCGCGCTGAAACGCCGGATCGACCTGAAATTCCGCAGCCTGATCGAACGCGGGATCGCCGAAGGCTCCATCGCCGCCTGCGACCCGAAGATCGCCGCCTTCACCCTGGCCGGTGCCCTGAGCTGGGTCGCCCGCTGGTATCAGCCGGACGGCCCGCAGACCGCCGACGCCATCGCCCGGCATTCGGTGGATCTGCTGCTGAACGGCCTGCGCCCGCGCGGGTGACGGCGCGGGCGTGGGCGCGCTCACAGGCAGGATGGTTTGACCGGTGGAGGGACTCCGGCAGCGGTGGCAAGTTTATCAACGACCACATTCATGCTTTTGATCGTAGACACGATCAGTTTCCGATTGTTTTCATCCGGGATCACGGAAGAGCTGTCCAGGCACTCTTTGATCGTGATCAGGCTCTTGATCGAATCGGCGTAGATCAGCACCGATTTCTTGAAGTTCTCCAGATCCCCGGTGGCGCGCATCGCCGCTTCCGCCTGATCCAGCTTCGCCTTGGTGGCGGCGAGGTCGGCGGCCAGGCGGCCCTTGGCGCTTTCCGCCTCGGCCAGCTTCTGTTCCAGCAGCGTCACCTTTTCCACACTGGCGGCACCGGGATAGATCCGCCCCAGCAGCTCCACCGCACCGGAAAACAGCGCCAGCCCAAAGGCGAACAGCATGAACAGCCGTGCCGATCTGTTGGATTCCGCCGACAGCTTCGGGCTTTTCACCAACAGCCCGGCCACGGCCAGCAGCGCCAGCGCCGCCACCCCCAACGCGCCATAGCGCAGGAATTCCAAACTGTTCTGCGGTTCGACGGACATCGGCGCTCCCCGGATCGCGGCGTGGCAAACGCCGCACCCTACCACAGCGCCCCCGCCCGCTCACCGCTTTCACGCGCGGACGGGGTGCCGTGGCGGCGTGTTACACCCGTTCGAAGATCGCGGCGATGCCTTGGCCACCGCCGATGCACATCGTCACCAGGGCGTAGCGGCCGCCGACGCGGTGCAGCTCGTGGATCGCCTTGACCGCGATGATCGCCCCGGTCGCCCCCACCGGGTGGCCGAGCGAGATGCCGGAGCCGTTTGGATTCACCTTGGCCGGGTCAAACTCAAGCGTGCGGGCGACGGCGCAGGCCTGCGCGGCAAACGCCTCGTTCGATTCGATCACGTCGAGGTCGGCGATGGTCAGGCCGGTGCGGGCCAGCAGCTTGCGGGTCGCCGGAATCGGGCCGATGCCCATATGGTCGGGTTCGACACCGGCGTGGGCGTAGCCGACCAGCCGGGCCAAGGGCGTCAACCCCAGCGCGGCGGCGCGCCCCGCTTCGGCCAGCACCAGGGCGGCGGCCCCGTCGTTCAGGCCGGACGCGTTGCCCGCCGTCACCGTGCCATCCTTTTTGAACACCGGCTTCATCGCCGCCAGCCCTTCGGCGGTGGCGTCGGCGCGCACATGCTCGTCGGTGTCGAACCGGATCACCCCCTTGCGGGTGGCGATCTCCACCGGAACGATCTGCTCCTTGAAACGGCCCTCGGCGATGGCGTGGGCCGCCCGGCGTTGGCTTTCCAGCGCCAACGCGTCCTGGGTGGCGCGGTCGATGCCGTAGCGGGCGGCGACGTTCTCCGCCGTTATGCCCATGTGAATTTTTTGCCAGGGGTCGTGCAGGATGCCGTTCATGTAATCGACCAGCCCGCCATCGCCCAGACGGGTGCCCCAGCGCGCCGTCGGCAGGATGTAGGGACCACGGCTCATCGACTCGGCACCGGCCCCGATGGCGATCTCGGCGTCGCCCAGCGCGATGGATTGCGCCGCCGACACGATGGCCTGAAGGCCCGACCCGCACAGCCGGTTGACGTTGAAGGCCGGGGTGTCCAGCGGCAGGCCGGAATCGATGGCCGCCACCCGGCTGAGATAGGCGTCCTTGGTGTCGGTGGGGATGACGTTGCCCATCACCACATGGCCGACGCGGTCGGGTGCCGCCCCCGACCGTTCCAACGCCGCTTTGACCGCCGTGGTGGCGAGCGTGGTCAGCGGCACATCCTTCAAGCTGCCGCCAAAGGCACCGATGGCGGTGCGGGCCGCCCCGACGACAACGATGTCGGTTTGCATGGTTGGGCTGTTCCTTCCCTTGGGGGTTCGTGCGTTGCGGGGCCGTCAGCGGCCCTGGAAAACCGGGGCGCGCTTGCCCAGAAAGGCGGAGACGCCCTCGCGGAAATCATCGGTGGCCGCACAGCCCTGGAAGGCGGCGCGTTCGGCGTCCAACTGCTCGTCCAGCGTCGCGGTCCAGCTTTGCCGCAGCAGGCGGCGTGTGGCGGCGAAGGCCCGCGTCGGTCCGGCGGCGAGACGTTCGGCCAGCGCACGGGTTTCCGGGACCAGATCGGCGGCGGGAACCACACGGTTGACCAGCCCCAGCCGCAACGCCTCGTCGGCCTTCACCCGCTCCGACAGCAAGGCCAGCTCCATCGCCCGGCGCATCCCGACCAGACGGGGCAGCGCGTGGGTTCCCGACCCGTCCGGCGAGGTGCCCAACCGGGCGTAGGCGGTGGTGAACAGCGCGTCATCGGCGGCGATGCAGAGGTCGGCGGCGCAGGCCAGACTCATCCCCGCCCCGGCGACCGGCCCCTGGACGGCGGCCAGCACCGGCATCGCCAACCCGTCCAGCAGGCGCAAGGCGGCGTGCAGATGGTCGATGATCGCGGTGGCCACCGCCGGAGCCGCCGCCGGATCGTCGTGGAACCGCCCGACATCGCCCCCGGCCATGAAGCCCCGACCGTTCCCGGCCAGCACCAGACAGCGCACCCCGGCATCATCCGCCACGGCCTGGCACGCGGCGCGCAGGGCGGCGGCGGTCGGTTCGTCCAGCGCGTTGAGCACGGCGGGGCGGTTGAAACGAATCCACGCCACCGCCCCTTCGCGGGACAGCAGAACCGGCGCGTCGGTGTCGCTCATGGCGGGAAAACCTTGTGATTGTGGACGGTGGTGCGACGGGCGAATCCTACCGACAGGAATGAATGTTACTTGAAAGTACAATACCGAACCGTCCGGTCGTCGTCAACGCGTGGATGGGGCGTGGTGGGCCATCGCGGGCAAGGACTCCATAGTGATCCAAGACATCGCGGTCCAGATCACCGGATACCAGACGGCCAGCGCCACCACCGTCGGTGCAGTGGTGGAGCCGCAATCGACGACCACGGTGGAAATTTCCCGCAGCGTTCTGGGAGCGGCGGCGAGCACGCAGCAGGTGTCTGCCAACATCGGCGGGGTGTCTGCGGCAGCGGATGCGGCAGGGCGGGCCGCAGCGGCGGTCGTGTCGGCGACGGAATGGATGACCGGGCCGAACGAGTGCTCCGGATCGTCGCCAGCGGCCTGACCGAAGCGGAAAGCGGACAAGGACACCGCCGCCCGATCACCAGCTGAAGATCGGTGGGAACGGCGAGCGGCGCTTAAAAAGCGATCCGACTTTTGTGAAGCAGCCCACAAGCACACTCGGCGAATCGGTTCCGTCGGCCAAGGTCCAGCCGACATTCTCACCAAGCCATGTGACGGGGTAGATTTTGTTTGCAACGCTTGAGCGCTTTCAACGCGCTCATATAGAATGGCGTCCCCAAGGGGAGGAACAACCAAATGACCTACAACATGTTGATCCAGCAGGGGCTTTCCGATCAATATGTTGTTCAAAACCGCGTGTTCTACATCCGTGTATCACACGACTTCCTGGGTGCCGTCAACTAGTTTACATCCCCGTTGACGACGCCCGGTCACGCTGACTCCCGACGACGACGCCCAAGCGACTCCTCCCCTCGCCCAGATGGAAAAGCCTCTGCCCCCAGGGGCACCGGCCTTGCCCGCCGTCTGGCAGGACGGCGGGCACTTCTGCGACCGGATGCCGTCAACTCGTTTACGCGTCCGGATTTGCGAGGACGACCGCACCAGCACGCGCCTTCCTGCCCACGCCGCCCCCGCTTACACACATGTCCACAGGCCAGCCCCAGCGCTGTGGAGGGCGCGGCTGGCCTGTGGACATGCTTCGCTGCGCTTCGGTTCCGGCTTGCCGGGACTGGAAAGCGGGGACGGCGAGTGCCAGCAGAAGGAGACTCGTACATTACGAAGACGAGACTCGAATTACGAAGACAAGTCTTCTATAAAATGAATTACGAGAACGGATCGTCCTCGTAATTGATACGAGTCTTGCTACGGCAAGACTGTATTTAGTGGACGAAATCGCGTGCAATTTTAGCATTACTCGCAACATTATTCCTGAGTTATATTTGACTTCGTTGGTGATTTTGCCAACGACGCCATGGAGGTATCGAATGACTGATAACAAGACAATGGACGAATTTCGTATGGACTGGTGGGGACGTCCTGGCAGTGCCGAGATACCGGGTTGGGTAGAGCGATTGGAAGGAGAAACTCGGATTGGTGCGGCCATTCGTACCATCGAGGATTGCAACCCTGGCTTGGCGGTTGTGACTTGCCGACGCGACGGCTGGGAGCGGCGGCGCAGCGATGGGCGCGCGCTGTCGGAGACTTACCAAATGTCGCTTGCAGACAGCGTGACGCGCTTCGGCGCTTCGGTATCGGGCGAAATCTGGGTGAGACTCGATATCGAGGATGGCGTCGTTGGCCCGGCCTCTGTGCCCAACCTCCTACGGAGCGTAGCAACCCGCGCACTTCCGTCCGTGGAGGGTGGCTCATGCTGACGTTTCTCGATTTCGCGCGCGGTCCTGGCGGAGAGGTGGCCCGCCGCCTTGGCGTACCATGCGACCGCTCAACGACCTGGGGCGACTACACCGCCCGTTTCCTGCGTCACGCCCGCGACTCCAGGCGATACGCCAGCCTCAAGGCCGAGATCGGCGTTATGTCGACGGGGGAGACCGCTGTCGCCTGCGCTCTGCTGCATGCCGTGGACCTGTCCGCCCTCGCCGATGAGATGAGCGCGGGGCTGGCGTGGCAGCGGCTGAACTGCACATTTGGCGGCTACCGCCGCGCCGTGGTCGCCGCCTTGCTGCGGCTGGACACCGCCGCCACCACCGTCAAGGACGACGAAGACGAGGAGGCCGATTTTGGCTGACGTAATGATCCGCATTTGGGGCGAATGGCACCCCTTCGACGCGACCGTTCGCAGCAGAGTGCCGCTTGGCACACCGCTTACCCTCTACGTTGAGGGCGGTGACGGCCCCGGCTGGACCTGGACCGGCGGCGGACGGGTCGGTATCGAGGATCACCGCCCCGGCGCGCTCGCTTGCGCCGAATGTGCGATCACTGGCGCGGATTCCGGCTACGTCATCGACGGCAACGCCTACGCGCCGCTGCGGTGGTACCGGGACCGCCAGGGTATTGAGGCGTATTTCACAGACCCGCTGCCGAGCAATGGCACCGCCACTGGAGAAGCACAATGAAAGATGCACTACACGATTTTCTCGCCATGGCTGCGGCCCACCAGCGAGCGACGGACGCGGCTGTGCAGCAGGCGCGGGCCAACGCTTTCGCCGCAGGCATCGACACGGATGACGAGCACGCATTTGCCGTCTACTGCAAGCGCGTCGTCCGGGCGACTCAGGACGCAGCAGACCTCTTCGGCACAGGCTTCCGGTCACTGAAATGGCCGAATGAACACCACGCACTCAACGCTCTGGCGGCACCCCATCTTGACCTCGGCGGCGGGCTACTGGACGCGTCGTCACCCCGCTGGCGCTGGTATCTGGACCTCGACGACGAGGGACCAATGCCCCAGTCGGGCAGTGGCGACAGCGAGGGAGGAGCAGCATGAGCGATTACGAATTTCGCGGTATTATTCGCAATGATGATGGCGAGGAAATTGAGGTTCTCAATTTCACAGAAGCCGGGAAAATTCTCGCCTTGATGAGATTTGCTATGAATGAAAAACAGGAAAGCGATTACCAAGACGGTGCTATCGTCGGCTCCTATTGCCAACACTGCGACGGAGGTGAGCGCCGTTGTCGCCGTAGCGGGGAATGGGAAGAATGCCCCGAGTGCTGCGGCTCTGGCCACCGTTACCAAACGGACGATGAATTGCTGGAATTGGCAATACGTTGCTGTCTCGCTACTGCGTGAAAACGGGTCATTCCGTACCCGCGCGCCAGCAGTGGCGGCAAAGAACGGAATCCGGGACCGCTCAGCGGTAACAGTGCATGAAATGGGGCGGCCTTGGGCCGCCCTTTTCGTTTCGCGCTCAGGCTGACGGTGGCGGCAAGCCGGCAGCCGCCAGCGCGGTCAGATACTGGTATCTTGCACGTAGTCCGCGAATGCGCGACTTGCGCCACGGCTCTACCGCGCCCGTCCGCGCCATGTCCTGGCACGCATAGCCTTCTAAATCACCGATTTCTCGCTCGATTTTCGCCAGCACGCGCCGAAGGTCAGCATCATCGCCGTCTTCCGCCGTCGCCACTCGGGCGACCGCGATATCGTCAGTGGTGTTCTGCCACCCGCGCCAGCCGCCGAGGCGGGCGGTGACGCGGGCACACTCCGGGCCAGCAGGGCGAGGGTCGGAGCCGAAGGTGTCCAGCGGCTCGCGATCACGCATTTGCACCCCCGTTGTCACCAGCCCCAGCCAGCAGCGGAGCGAGGCCGAGCAGCGCCCGGTCGCGCGGTGCTGTCACCGCTTCATTAAGCACGGCGTGGAGCCGGTCACGAAACTCAGAGTCACCACGAGCAGCAGTAAGCACAGCAGCACCGAGAACGATCTTCCTTCGCGTCTCGATTTTTCGTTGGTCCATGTTAAGTCGGGCCAGCACCTGCTGACTCCGGGCGAGTCTTTGTTCAGCCGCACGGCGACGCTGCCCCAGGTCGCCGTCGCTCAGACTCACAAGCCAGTCATCCACAAATGACTCCGTAATCGTCATGTCGCCTCTCCCCTGCGCTGCTGCTGACCTCAAATGCTGGCTATGTGCGGGCGTTTCGGCGCGGGAGTAGAGCGGCAGCCGGGCACCCGGAAAATTTCGGCCATCAGTCGAGCGGTTGCAGCAGGACTAGTCCCGGAAGGGCGCAACTTATGGAATTGCAAGCAATTCCGTGCGCTCTCCGAGGGCCTGCCACTGGGCGGCAGGGGAAAAATGGAAAAGCCATGACGACACGGGATGCGCAATATCACTGTTCGGTCAAAGCGGTCGGTCGGTCGGCTGGGCGATCCGCCGTAGCCGCCGCTGCATACCGATCTGGCGCACGGCTTGAGAATCCACGTACCGGAGAAGTACACGACTACCGCTTTCGTAGTGGTGTCGTTCACGCCGAAATCATTGTTCCGGCTGGTTGCGAATGGGCCGCAGATCGACAAGCGCTCTGGGGCACGGTCGAGACGGCCACGACCCGGAAGAACGGACGGCTTTGCACGGAAGTTGAAGTGGCCCTCCCCGCCGCATTCACCGACGAACAGCGTCTTGCGCTTGTTCGCGGCTTCGCCCGCAGCCTTACAGACGAGGGGGAGGTAGGCGTCGACTTCGCGATCCACTCGCCGCCACGACGTCGGGGGCAGGCTGACGAACTTCCCGGCAGGGGAGAAAGCAAGAATTGGCACGCTCACATTTTGATGACACACCACTTGCTGACGCCGGACGGCCCATCCAAAACCGTTTCACGAATCGCGGACGGAGCCGATGCCGTGACGGCTCTGCGCGCGCGGTGGGCCGAGTATATCAATGCCAGTCTCGCAGCCGCCGGGATCGACGCGCGTCAGGATCACCGCACGCTTGCGGCCCAGGGCATTGACCGGACGCCGACCCGCCACCTGGGTGCGACCGTCGCCGCGCTCGAACGGCACGGCATCCGCACCGAGCGGGGCGAGATTCACCGCGCTCTTCATCGCGCCCGACAGGAGCAACGCCGGGCTGGCATCGCCATTACCCTCTTGGAAGGCGAGCAGCAGCGCCGCGCAGAGCGTCGTCAACGCCCGCCGCCCCCTGCTGCACCACCAGCGCCAACGCAATCAAAACCACCACAGCAAGGGACACCAGCCATGACCAAAAAATATATCCCGCGCGGTCGCGTCATAGGACGCGGAGGCAGACCGCCCCACCGCTCGCCGGAGCAGCGCGAGCGGAAACACCCGCACGAGCAGACTGACGATTTGCGGGCGTGGCTGTGGACGCAGGCATATGGTCCCGCCGCCATGCCCAGAAATTGGCTGATGAGCACAACGGCGATGTGGACATACGGGCGCGACAGCGACCCGGATGGTATCTACGCCCAACTCGCCAGCAACGCGGGGCGGCTGTACGACAGCGGCGGCGCGATCACATGGTCTCACGACACCACGCCGACCGATGACCAGCGAGCCGCCGCGATTGAGGCTATGCTCGACATGGCCGTCGAGGGGCGCGGGTGGACAGCGCTCTCCTTTTTCGGCGACGAGCCGTTCCGCATCGCAGCCGCACGACAGGCCACGCGGCGGGGACTGACCGTCACTGACGCCGACCTTCGAGCCGTTGTCGATGACGAGCGACGACGGCTCGCCCAGCAGGCGGAAGCGACGGAACCGTCAACACCAGCACCCGACGCGGCACTCGGCATCGTCCAGGCGTCCCCGCCAACACCGGCGGCGATTGCTGTCGCCGCCTTTTCCATGCAGCCGTCGCCTATTGTGGCTACGTTTTTGGCCGCCGGGCGCGAGGCCCATACGAGTGGGGCCGACACGGATAAGTGGCTGTCGCTCTGTTCCGCCCGGATGAGCGAGGCGGAGCGCGCGGAGATCACCGCCTACTTCGCAGACCAGCCCGCAGCGTCGGCGCGCTGGCTTGCGGCCTGCGATAACGTTTTGACAGCCGACGCCCTGTCTGCCGGGCAGATGCGGGGTGGCACACGGTTGCTTCGATCCGTCCTAGACGTGACACCGCCAGATCGAAGGTTGATCGTCAGCGACATTCTGCACGAGCGCGCCGACGCGGCAGAGACCGGCAATCCGACCGACCTTGCCGCCCTGCGGCGACGCAGCGCCGCACAGGCCCTTGCTCAGGCGTGGGACCGCATGTGCGACGAGCATGAGCGGGCTGAGCGAGACGCTGCGCGGGTAGAAGAGTCCCCGCACCCACCGGTGGCAGCCGCCGACATCCGCACCCTAGGCGACGAGGTTCTATCAGCAAAAAGGGCGGAGCGTGACCGAACGGGCGATCCACTGGATACCGTGCGAGCCGAGCGGGCGCTGACGATGGCGCTTGACAGGGCACCACGCGAAACACGCCGCGCATTTGCCGACGCGCTGACCGGCAAAGCCGACGCACTCACGTCCGCCTTGGCTGTCGCGGCGATGGTCGCTGACGACCACGCTGCGGGCCTTTCATCGCTGTCCGAGGTCCCGCGCTCCGCCAGCCGTCCACCCCACACAGAAAAGATTGAAGACGATGACAAAGAGCATTCGGCTGGAATCGATGCTCCGCGTCCAGTTTGAGCGGCGATAGCGGCAAAAGCGAAATCGATATCGCGACGTCGATGCGCCGATTTCAAAATGTTGGACGAAATGGGCGCCATTGTCAAGGCGCGCCCGATTCTGGTGTCGGCTACAATAGACGACACATCAAAAAGAAAACCCCGCACGACATGAACCGGCGGGGCTTTCTATGTGGTCCGATCAACTTTGCTGGCAGGCGGGCCGATGACCGGATATGACTACGATGACAGGGTTATTTATAGGATAACACGGACTCGCTGGCAACGTTATTTAGTCACGCGCCGCCGAAATCCTCACCCCATCACCGTAGTCATCTTCGAGCATCGCCCCCAAAAGGACGATAGATGCCGTTCGATGGTGCCTCATTTCCGTCACTCGTCACCACCGCAGCACGGCGCTCACAGCGCCGTGAAGATGATCAGCGCATTGCAGATTTGCTGATCGAAGGCGGCATTGCGCCGGGTGACGTATACGTGATACCCGACGATGATGAAATCGAAGATATTCTCCTATCTGACGACGGCGAATGGTCGGAGACATGGGGCCGCCCGCTCCGCCGGTGGTCAGGCTTTCCGTCCCAGGCTCAAACCATTAAGTTGCGGCGGGGGCTTTTTTACGCGGCGTTCGCAGCGCAACGCGGGATTGAGAGCGTGCGTCAAATCCGCCTTTCCGCTCCGGTGTGTACCATCCCGTTGACGGCGCTACGGCGTATGCATGCCGACATCAGCAAAAAAATGATGGACCGGTTGCGGGATGGCAAAAAGCGATACGCGCCCGGCATCGCCATTGACATGGTTGCCGCTCACGTGAAGCGTGATGGTCACGGATGCGTGTATTTGCATTTCCACCTCGTCACACGAGGCGGAACATTTGAAGAACTTTGCGCACTGCGACGGTTTATTACTTTCAGACGCGACCTCCCCACAGGCTGGGATTGGTGGGACGATGAGTCGGAGGCTGACGGCGAGGATGACAGCATTGACCGCCATCCCGCTGCCCTGGTGCAATACACAGCAAAGGGTCTAGCGGCGGCCATAGACGATGACTGGACGCCTGATGAACTTGCGGAACTTTTTCGTCAGACGCGCGGTGTCGCGCTGGTTCGCCCAGCGGGCGAGTTCCGCCAGTGGATTGGCGATATCGACCGCGCCGGAATGACTGTGAAGCGCGGCAAATACGGAACAGCAGAGGTCGTGCCCAAGCGACCGGCGACGCTGGGTATCCGCCGTCACAAGGAAAAATTGTTCAAATCTGCTGGGTTTTCGATTCTGCGCCGACTGGACGAATACGATTTCGGCGACGGGATCCGCCGCCGGGCATGGCTGTTGCGTGGGCATGTCGGACTGACTGTCACGGACATCGGCGACATCTACATTCTCGACGGCGCACCTTTTACAGTCTACGCGCCTATCGCGGAATTGGTGCCAGCCGCCACCATCGAACACCATCAGAATCTCGGATGGACCCGACCGCCGCCGCTTCACGCGAGGCCAGACTGACCGTGAATCAGTCCGGCCACCTCTTCCGACCGTCACTCAGCCGTCGCCGCACCGCCTCCCAGCAGTCGGTATACACTGGCACGTCCGCAGCCCAGTCGCTTGGCGATCTCCGATGCCCCCACGCCCTCGGCAGCCAGACGCTTGACATCCTCAGCGTTCAATGTCGGCTTCCGTCCTTTGTAGACGCCCTCCATCTTGGCCTTGGCGATGCCTTCCATTTGACGTTCGCGACGCAAGTTCGTCTCGAACTCAGCGAACACGCCCAGCATGTCAAGAAACGCCTTGCCCGCCGCTGTGCTGGTGTCCACAGGCTGCTCCGTACAGCACAGCGCTGCGCCCTTGTCCCTGATCGTCTTCACGATGTTTTGCAAGTCGGCGATGCTGCGGGCGAGCCGGTCAATGCGCGTCACCATCAGCGTGTCACCGGGCCGCAAGAAGTCCAGCACCGTCGCCAGTTCTGTCCGGCCTGTCGTCGTCGTGCCGCTCGCCTTTTCCTCCCTGACAACATCGCATCCGGCGGCCCGCAGCGCCGCCACCTGTAGCGCCGTGTCTTGATCCGTCGTGCTGACCCGCGCGTAACCGATCTTCGTCATTTTGCACCTCTGTCTCGTTTGAATCTAGACCCCTCCATTGTGCTGTCTCGGAAGTGAAAAATAGATGCAAACGAGACGCGAAAACCTTGGGCTTGGCTGTCTCGCCACCCCGTATCTCTAGGGTATACCCGTGCAATGCAGTTAGCGTGGTGTTGGAGCGACCATCAAAAATTCCCAAGAACTGACCGAGCCGATGGTCTCAGATCGTAAGAAAGAGATTTCAACGGGCGCCCCGATGCGCATTTTACGTCAGAGGGATTATTCCTTTCTCCAACGTTTCACAACACCTTGGAAGTCAACATCCATCCAGAGTTTTTTCCACTCCGAGAGATATGGGATGCTTTGCGAATGAGGCTCTGGATTTGGTCGATCTGCCACTCCCACGCTGGGAATGAGGACCGCATCCCCGACGATCAAGAACTCTCCCTGTGCGAGATTCGGGAGGATCTCTCCGACACCGTCTGCCATGTCTGGAAGCAGGCTTTTGATATAGTTTTGGTCATTTTGGTTGGTCAATCTCAGGGATATAAAGTTACTGCACTGAGAGAATATGGTTTCTGAAACCTCCGAAGGGCGCTGGCTCACCACCATTAAGGTTATCCCGTACTTCCGGCCTTCTTTGGCGATGCGTTCAATAGATTGTCGAGACGCTGCGTGGCTCGATTTTCCAACGCGCGGAACGTAGTTGTGAGCCTCCTCGCAAACCAACATTACCGGAACATCATTAAGGGCTCCACTGGCGTGCTTGATTTTCGAGTAGTTGAAGCAGAACTCAAACATAAGCCTGGACACTAGGCTTACTACAATATCAAGCACCTCGTGCGGAACTCCGCTAAGGTCGAGGATGGTGACGTTCGATTTGTTAGTATATCCGATGAATTGCTTTATGATGTCAGAAAAATCGTCGGTTTTTGGATATGCGCCGCTGCTAGTTTTGGCGTCAAATATGAATTTCAAGCGCTTGTCGGCGATTTTGTTAACTAGGCGCATATGCAAGCGGTCGAAGTCCCCGTTATATGGTCCCGGAGAAGCCTTTGTAGCGTCTGATCTGCTTGTCTGCGCAAACTCTAATTTGCCAGAGAAGTACTTATTTCGATCTTCTACAAGTGTATCATCGTGCAATTTAGGGAGGTTTTGCCCTTTGGCTTTTCCAATCACCTCGTTGTTCATGTTGTCAATGTAGTGGCAAACCTCTTCGATGCTAAAATATATTGGGGTATCAAATGCCACATCTTTCACGCCTGGGTTGTGTATTTCTTTGTTTCTTATAACCGCATGGCGAAATTGGGATACTTGGTTGTAAGACCCATTCTCGCTGCTTTCAATGAAAAGAGTTTCCAGTTCGTCTGAATTCATCATCCAATAAGGAAGGGCAAGATTGGACACATCGAGATTGTTGAGTGTGAAATTTTCCGTGCCTTCTAATTCAAATGTGGCCTTGTATTCGGAGTGAATGTCGAAAATCACGACGTGAGAATTTCTTTGCTCATTCTTATACTTGTTTTTTCCGTGGGATACACCAACCACATCCTGTATGATGCGTGCTACCGTGCAGGATTTCCCAGAGCCGGTGGATCCTACGATAGCAATATGCTTGCTGAAGAGTTTGTCGCCGTCCGCAGTGAGGTCTACGTCTGGATTTTGAGATAGCCTGCCGACGCGAAAATTTGCAGTGCCGGAAGAAGCGTAAATTGCAGAAAGAATGTCTGCATCCATTTTGTATGCTGGCTCTGTGGGAACGGGAAAGCGCTTGCTGCCGCGAGCAAAGCCATCTGCGCGGCTGTAGACTCCCACCGGTTTGGCGTTCACCACGAACTTCAGTTCTAAATTTCCCTCGCCGATTATCCTATGTGTCGCTTTTATGCTTTGTATCGTGCAAACAAGTTGTGTGATGTGCCCGCAAGCCACAAGCAAAAATTTGCCAATCTGCAAGTCTTCCTTGTGTTCAAGGAGAATTGAATCGGAGTCAAGTTCGATGCAGATGCTGCTGGGAGAACTTTCTAAAACATACCCGAGGCGGGTTTGTTGAGATCCGTCACTCATGGTTTCCTCTCAGTCCAAAAATGTATTTCAACTCTGCTGCGTCGTCGATGGTTAGCGCTTCAGAATTGGTATCTTTCCTGAGCGCATCGTCGACTTTGGGATCGCAAACTAGGAAGAGGTCGTCTGGCCGGTGCTGCGTCATACTCGCCATATTGAGGTGGTGCATTATCCTCACCTGGAACTCGCGTCTTGAAACATTCCCGCCGGAAACTTGCACCATCGGCGTCTTGAAAAGTTCGCCCGCATCAAAGAGGGTTTTGTTGATCATCCCGTCTTCAAAGCGCACGGACTTCTTATGGAGGCGCTCCTTTATTTCTTCGATCTTGTCATCAGGACACTCGAAGCAAAAGAGTGGAGGTTTTTTATCGTACGGTTTTGTCTGATACCGATCTATAAAATCTTTGATGAACACGACTATGTCGTCGTCAAACTGATTAACTGCCTCCTCGCTAAACACGAAATATCTGTCCCTCGATTCCCGGTCGAGGTTTGTGAGCAGTTGCTTTCTCACTGCCTGGAGAATTTTCTCCTTCGACTTGAGTTCTTTTGTCCATCTGGATAGAGTAACCTTTTTCAGGTTCTTTAGATCCCTGATAAAACCATCTTTTGTAAATACCCTGTTGACTTTGTCTGCTTGTGTGGCCGCTTCAGCAATCTTGTGTATAGCATTCGGGTAGAATATGCCGCCAACGTCTTTGTCATTCAGCCCAGAGGAGACAAGCAGTCGGTCTGCTTCATCTGATAGTTCATCGTAAGATGGTCCAAATTCTAACCAAAATAGTTTCAAAAAACCGGATCTATCACATGATGTTGCAAGTTTTTCCGCAAGATCTTTAAGTTTTCCATTGCCTGTCAATAATATTTCGTCTAATTCGGCGCTAGTAAGCGTTCTGGAAGTGTTTCCTCCGGGAATATGGCAAAACAAAATATACCTTACATTGGCGACCGTCCCATGTATCGCTCTAAACTTTTCGTGTTGCTCAAGCATCTGAAGAACGGGTTTGTATATATCTGATAAAACAAACTTGTCTTTTGACTCGTGGTACTTGCACTGAATGTATGAAGAGAGCGACGGAGAGATCACCTCCACGTCTTCGATGATGCCTTCAATCGCAATCTCTTCGGGTGGTGTCGATTTGAGGATTTCGACAAGGCATTTGTTGAACTGATACAAATATCCCTTGATCGATTCTGAAGCCACCCTGCTCACGATAGCCCTCTCACTTCGATAATAAAGGCGGCTCAAAGTGGCGTATGCATTCTAGCGTGCCGCTCAGCCGTAGAGCACGATACCAACGTCGGGGTGTATCCGTAAAGCGCGTTCGCAGGACAGGACGCATATGCAAGTTGGCTACGTTTGCAGGCCGTTTTCACCCGATGTAGTCGCCGGTTTCGGCTCCCTGTCTGTCCTCACGCTCAGGGCCGAACGCCACCAACGCTCTGGCGTATCGATCATGCCAAGTGGCCTTTGGTTGAGGGTTTTTGGTGCTTAGCACCGAAAAAGCGGCAATAAGCCGTTGAAAACAAAAGAACGCGCTGCTGCTCAACAACAGAACGAACAGCGCAGAGTCGGTGGGAAAAACCGCTGTTTATGAAGGTAATTTGCGGTCAGCGTCATTTGCGTCCTATCTCATTCGCCTGAAGGTCTGTGGAATCATTCCGGCCCTTTTGGCGCACTACATCAATTCGCCATTTAGCCGATGGTGGAGCAATTCGGTTGCGAATCAGCAGGTTGGTCAAGGGAATGTGAACGGTACAAAACTCAGCCGCCTTGCTGTTCCATTGATGTCCGCAAGTGAGCAGGCAATCTTCATCCAGCGCCTCAATCAACGGCTTTTCGCTGTGGAGGCCATTGAACAGGAGATGCGCAAGTCTGACGGAATGCTGTCCCGCCTCGACAAAGCCTTTGCAGGCAAACTCGTACCGCAGGATCCCAACGACGAACCGGCCTCAGTGTTGCTGGAGCGGATCAAGGCGGCCCGTGCCGCCGCGCCCCCCGTGCGCGTCGCGGACGGCAGCCCGCCGTGGCCTGAGCGCGGTGCGGTGGCGCTTCGGCACCACCGCACCGGATCACCGAGGACGAAAGTCGATGAGATGGGTCAGATCGACAGGCTTCGACAGGTCCGTGTTGACGAACTTGTAATACAGCGCCAATTCGCCGTCATCGAGTTCGCGGGCATAGAATTCACCGATGTCTTTCGGTTTGTGTCCCATGAGGCGGTTTTCGATCTCCGCTTTGAGCGACGATGAGCGAATGTAAGATTTGTACGAGTGTCGGAAGGAGTGGAATGAATACTGCTCTCCGGTAATGCCGATGTGCTCAAGGAAAAACTCGTTGAATGTCCGACCGAAGCGATTGGCAGGAAACAGCGGGGCGTCAGGTCCATGGACTTTCATTGATTCAACATACTCCATGAAACCAAGCCGCTTCATCATGGGATGCACCGGCAGCAGGCGGATACTGAATGGCTTCTTGACCGTCTTCTGTTCTCTTTTTATCTTTTCACCGCTGATCGGGTCACGGTAAACCGTCTTGACGGCCAGTACAGTGTACTCGCCGTTCGGGCCGCGCGATTGGACATCGCGCACAAGCAATTGCTCGATTTCACCGAGGCGAGCGCCGGTTAAAAGGGCCACCAATGGATACCAGAAACGCGCATCCCGGCACAGGTAGGAGCCGGGACGATGAATGCGGTTCTTTGATTGGCACCCAACGAACAAGGGTGCATCAAAGATTTTCTCCAATTGGATTTTGGAGAATTCAAGACGCGGCGGTTCTTCGACCGTCCGTTCCGGCGGGGCTTGCACCTTGCTCGCTGGGTTCTCGTAGACTCTGTTTGTTGATTCCGCCCACGTGAAAAACGATTTGACGTGGCTAAGATGCTTCACCAGCGTGTCACGATCAAGACGGCTTTTTCCATGCTTCGCGCCGTCGGCAACCAGAAGCCTGTCCAAGAACACCAAAACGTCCTTCTGGTCAATGTCCCGCATCGGTTTGTCGCCGACCACATCGCCAAGGAGGGCGAGCGTCGTCCTGTAGGATTTCTGTGTCTTGAGGGACAGTGCCGCATCCTTCCAGGCGAAACAGGTCTCAATGTGCTGGAGCAGCGGCAGTGCGGAATCCTCCGCCAGTGTCTTGCGTGACGGGCCACGCGCTTCCATCGTCGCCAAAGCCGCCAAAACGGCGGCCTGATCCTCCGCATGGCGAATGTGGCGCACTGCGTTGCGGATGCTTTCCGTCTCCGTCACGACCAACAGCGCCTCCGTTTGGATTTGCTGTATCTCCTGCGCCGTGGCGGCGTTGATGACCTTCAGGCGCTTGACCAGGGCGATTCTCACCGGCTGCGGCAGCGAGGCAAGGACATCTGGCATCATCGACAACACGACAACCTGTTCATCAAGCAACAGGTCGAGATCGTCGATTGTCTTTATCCCCTGCTCCAAGGTCATCATCCCGATTTCATCCAGCGCGCAGCAGGCGGGATAACACCACGCCGCCATCCCGTCGAGCCTTCCGCATCGATGTGACGCCAAGGGTGTACAAGTGACGCGGCTGTCCCAGGACAGGCAGGCTGGGCCGGAAAACGCCCCTACGGAAGCACGAGCACATGCGCCAGATCGACGGGCGCCTTCACACGTTGGACGACAAGCCGCGCCTCTTCGGGCGACAGATCACGCCCATACCGCGCGCCCACCGCCTCGCCTTCGTGCCCGAAAATTTTATCCACAATCTCCGGGTGAAGGTCTGCCGCGCGAAGTTGCTGCCTGAAATTGTGCCTCAGGGAATACGCGACGATGGTTGGATCATCCAACCCGACCGCATCCATGTACCTGTTGAGCCATTTGCTCCAATCATCCGACCCGTTCGGTCCCTGAACCATTCCAAGCCCGCGCCGCGCCTGATTCGCCGCCCAACGCTCAACGCCGAGCCGCCGCAACGCGGGCAACACTGGCACCAGCCGCGCGCCCGCTGATGTTTTCGTGGCATGCCGGAAATCCAGGCACAGCGTCCCGCCGACATCGACCAGCGTGGACGGCAGCGCCGCAATTTCTTCGGTGCGCGCGCCGGTCAGCAAGGCGAGCAGCCAGAACCAATAAGGCTCATCCTGGAAGCGGTTGGGGCCGGGTGTCGAACGGCGTGACCGAGACAGGCAGCCGGTGAACAAGGGGCTGTTGAACAAGGTCGTCAACTCCGCTGTCGTCAGCGCCCGCCGCGTTGGTCCTGCGCGTTCCACTCGCGTCTCGGATCGTGGCTGCACGCCATCCGCCGGGTTCGTGGCAATCAGACCCGCCGACATCGCCCAGCCGAACAGTCCCTTGAGGTGCGACAACATCTTGATGATCGACGCACGTGACATGTGCTCGCGGCCTGCCCGGTTGATGGGCCGATCACGGAGATGGTCCGCAAACGCCTTCACGTTGGCCTTGTTCACTTCCACCAACGCCTTTGGGCCGACCAACGATTCAAACTCGCGGAACGCCTGCCGATGGCTGATCTGCGCCCGCTCACCGATGGATGGGCGGTCAGCGAAGAACCTGTCGATGAAGTCCGGCCACGGTTGCGCCGACTCCGGTGGCAGCGAGGGTGTCACGAACCCGGTGGGAGCAACCGGCGGAGTCGTTTCGAGGCGCGCCACCGCTTCCGAAAGACGCTGATACCGGGCCTCCTCAAGCGCCATCCGCGCAGCGTGCGCGTTCACGTCGCTGATCGCCGTCGCTGCGGCTTCGCCCCGCGTTGCTGGCGCATCAGTCTGCGCCCGCGTCTGCATGCGTTGCTGGAGCGCCGGACGCACAGCCAGGGGCATCAGCGCGACCGCCTCAGCGGAGACGTCGACGGGCCAGACCTTTTCGTCCAGCAGGATGGTCAGATCGTCCGGCGTCTTGATTCGCAACGTCGCCGCCACCGTCCGAATTTCCGCAAACGCTCGTTGGATCGATGACAGCCTTTCGCCCGCTCGCAACCGCGCCTCGTCCACGCGGCTGGTGCCGAGCGAACGGGATACATGAGTCTTCCCAATTAGGGAGACGATCTCGGCGGGGACGCGCAGGCGGACAAAAAACGCCTGCCGACGCTGGAAAACGAATGATGGAAGGAGCACCGGAGACCCCCAACGTGTGTATCACAAGCGTGGATCACACGGTTTTGGGCGGTCTAAAATTTTCCTGCAAAATCAATGACTTGCAAGAAAATGGCGTCCCCAAGGGGATTCGAACCCCTGTTACCGCCGTGAGAGGGCGGTGTCCTAGGCCTCTAGACGATGGGGACATCGCGTCGGCGTGGGCGGGTTTGTAGCGGGCCACGCCGACGCGATCAAGCTTTTTCTAGGGTGTCGGTGGCGATTTTCACGAAGGCGTCGACCGCCGCCGCCGGGGTGTCGAAGGCCGTGACCAGACGGATCAGGCCATCGTCCCAGCGGTAGAACTGGAAGCCCGCCGTTTCCAGCGCCGTCAGAGCCGGTTCGGGCAGGCGAACGAACAGTTCGTTGGCTTCCACCGGATGTTCGATCACCACGCCGGGGCGGCCGCACAGGCCAGCGGCCAGACGGTCGGCCATGGCGTTGGCGTGGCGGGCCAGCCGCAGCCACAAGTCATCGGTCAGCCAGGCGTCAAGCTGGGCCGACAGGAAGCGGGACTTCGACACCAGATGACCGCCGCGCTTGCGGGCAAAGCCAAAATCCTCGGCCATCGCCGGGTTGAAGAAGATCACCGCCTCCGCCGCCAGACAGCCGCCCTTGGTCCCGCCCAGCGTCAACACATCGACCCCGGCGCGCCAGGTGATGTCCGCCGGGGCGCAGCCCAGCCGGGCCACCGCGTTGGCGAAGCGCGCGCCGTCCATGTGCACGGCGACACCGTTGCTGTGCGCGGCCTCCACCAGCGCGTCCAGCTCCGCCGGGGTGTAGACGGTTCCGGCCTCCGTCGCCTGGGACAGGCTGAGGGCGGCGGGTTGGACCTTGTGGACCACGCCGACGCCCGCGCGGGCGATGGCGCGGGCCACGCTCTCCGGGGTCAGCTTGCCATGCGCGCCGGGCAGCGGGATCAGCCGCGCACCACCCGTGAAAAACTCCGGCGCGCCGCATTCGTCGGCCAGGATATGGGCCTCGTCGTGGCAATAGACGGCACCGAAGGGCGGAACCAACGCCGACAGGGCCAGCGCGTTCGCCGCCGTGCCGGTGGCGACCGGATAGACGGCGACGGCGGTCTCAAAAATCGCCGACAGGCGTTCGGTCAGCCGCGCGGTCAGCGGATCGGCCCCATAGGGCGACGCGGACCCGATGGACGCGGCGGCCAGCGCGCTGACCACCTCCGGCGCGGCACCGGCCACGTTGTCGCTGCGGAAATCATGCATGGGTCGGGTTCCGTCCGATGGAATGAGAAGGGCTTAAGGGGTGGCCTTGCCGGCGGAAATCGTCGCGGTGACGGCCCCGTTGCGGGGATCGACCACATACAGACGGTCCAGCCCCTGCGGCAGCGTGACCTTGAACAGTATGCGGTTGCCGATCACCTGCGCGTCGCCGATGCGCGACCCGGCGGGCACGTCCAGCGTCACATCGACCGGATCGCGGCCCGTCCCGGCGCGTTCGCCGTCACCGCTCTGGCTGGCGGCCTGGGTGGCCGCGCGGGTGGGATCGGTCATGCGCTTGTACAGCTCCACCCCGAGGACGGCGAAGCCCGCGATGATGAGAACGCCCATGATGACGACGAGTGCCTTGAGGATCTGCACGGTTTGGGGTCCACTCCCGACGACGCGTTCAGCGTCATTGAATAAGGCGACGCGATGCGCGTCCTTGAACAGAACAGAGATCACGGCCAACCCATGCCCGAACCACTTCCCAGCCCTGCCCCCGCGCCGCGCGTCTGCACCATCCCGCAGGATGGCGGCGGCGAACGATTGGACAAGGCGCTGGCCGCCGGGTTGCCGGACCTCTCGCGCTCGCGCGTGCAGGCCCTGTTGGAACAGGGCTGCGTCCGCGAGGCGGGGCGAACGATAACGGACGCGTCCCTGCGGGTCAAACCCGGCCAAACTTTCGACGTCTTTATCCCAGAGGCTGAACCCGCCGAACCGGAGGCCCAGGATATCCCCCTGTCCGTGGTGTTCGAGGATGACGACGTGCTGGTGATCGACAAGCCCGCCGGTCTGGTGGTTCACCCCGCCGCCGGAAACCCCGACAGCACGCTGGTGAACGCGCTGCTGGCCCATTGCGGCGACAGCCTGTCGGGCATCGGCGGGGTGAAGAGGCCCGGCATCGTCCACCGGCTGGACAAGGACACCAGCGGGCTGATGGTGGTTGCCAAGAACGACCGTGCCCATCACGGCCTGACCGAACAATTCGCCGACCGCTCGCTCAGCCGCACCTATCACGCGCTGGTCTGGGGCGTGCCCAACCCGCGCCAGGGCCGGATCGAGGGGGCCATCGGGCGCAGCGGATCGGACCGCAAAAAGATGGCGGTGGTGGAGCAGGGCGGCAAACACGCCGCCACCCGCTACCGCGTCGTCAAATCCTTTGGCATGGCGGCGTCGCTGGTCGAATGCGTGCTGGAAACCGGGCGGACCCATCAGATCCGCGTGCACATGACCCACATCGGCCATCCGTTGATCGGCGATCAACTCTATGGCCGGGGCCGGTCGGGTCGTCCGGGCGGCAAGCACGCCTCCACCCTGCCCGACGAGGCGCGCGCAGCTTTGACCGGCTTTGACCGGCAGGCGCTGCACGCCGTCCGCCTGACCTTCAAACACCCCGCCCATGGCGGCGTCGTGAGCTTTGACGCGCCGGTTCCGAAAGATTTCCATGAACTGCTTGTCATCTTAGAAGCACTTTAAATTAATTCGGCCCGGACGGCGTCTTCGGATACAGTCATGGCCAAGTGTCAGGGGATCACGGTTTGGGGCGTTGCCCCGAACGGCCTTCGGACGCTTTGCCTGCGGGCGGTTTGCCCCAGGCCGCTTTGGTTGTGAATGAAAGGGTTTGTGTCATGGCATCAGGATCCAACCTTCCGGTCATCGGCGCGGAGAACGGCCTCTCCCGCTATCTCCAGGAGATCCGCAAGTTCCCGATGCTGGAACCCGAAAAGGAATACATGCTGGCCAAGCGCTGGCAGCAGCACGAGGATTCCGGCGCGGCCCATCAGCTTGTCACCAGCCATCTGCGGTTGGTGGCGAAGATCGCCATGGGTTATCGCGGCTATGGCCTGCCGCTGTCGGAACTGATTTCAGAGGGCAACGTCGGCATGATGCAGGCGGTCAAGCGCTTCGACCCGGAGCGCGGCTTCCGTCTGGCCACCTATGCCATGTGGTGGATTCGCGCCGCCATTCAGGAATACATCCTGCACAGCTGGTCCCTGGTGAAGATGGGAACCACGGCGGCGCAGAAAAAGCTGTTCTTCAACCTGCGCCGCCTGAAGGGCCAGATGCAGGCGATTGAAGAGGGCGATCTGTCGGCGGAGCAGGTGAACGCCATCGCCACCAAGCTGGACGTGCCCGAACAGGACGTGATCCAGATGAACCGCCGTCTGGCCAGCCCCGACCATTCGCTGAACGCGCCGCTGCGCGTCGATGGCGAAGGCGAATGGCAGGATTGGTTGGTGGACGAGGCCGACAACCAGGAAATCACCCTGGCCGACAGCGAGGAGCTGAAGAAGCGCCGCAAGCTGCTGGTCGGCGCCATGGAGCATCTGAACGACCGCGAACGCGACATCCTGATGGAACGCCGCCTGCGCGAGGTGCCGACGACGCTGGAGGATCTGTCGCAGAAATACGGCGTCAGCCGCGAACGCGTGCGCCAGATCGAGGTCCGCGCCTTTGAAAAGCTGCAAAAGGCGATCCGCAACGCCGCGTTGGAACAAAAGCTGGCGCTGTGACACCATGCCATGATGACACGGACGGAGTCGCGCGGCGGTGACGGTCAAGCTGGATCGGCATGAAAAGGGCATTCTGGCGGCGTTGCAGGACAACGCCCGCCTGACCATGCAGGAACTCGGCGACGCCGTCGGCCTGTCGGCCTCGCCCTGCTGGCGGCGCGTCCGCTCGATGGAGGAGGTCGGCGTCATCCGCCGCTACACGGTCCAGCTCGACCCGCGCAAGCTGGGCCTGACCGAATGCGTCTTCGCCCATGTCACGCTGGAACGGCACAAGGAAAACGCCGTCGAGCAGTTCGAAACCGCCATCGCCGCCATGCCGGAGGTTCTGGAATGCTTCGCCGTGACCGGCGAGGCCGATTATCTGCTGCGCATCGTCGTGCCCTCCACCCAGGATTACGGGCGCTTCCTGAGCGAACGGATCTTCGCGATCCCGGCGGTGTCGCACGTCAAATCGAGCGTGACGCTGAAAGAAGTCAAGTTCGAAACCCGCCTGCCGCTGTCGCATCTGGAGTGACGGACGGGGCCGCCCGGTGCGTCACAGCACAGCCGCCAGCGCCGGACCCAGCGCCGGGGCGAGGTCGCCCGCCCCCACCACCGTGACCCGTTCCAGCCCCAGCCACCCGGCCAGACGGCGCAGTTCCACCGCCAGCGCCTCGGCGACCGGGCCGTGCGTCTCCTCCGGTTCGGCGTGGGCGGCCTGGACCAGCAAGGCCCCGGCCTTGCGGTCGGCCTTCAGATCGACGCGGGCGGCGATCCGTTCCCCCATCAGGAAGGGCAACACATAGTAACCATGCTCGCGCTTCTCCGCTGGGGTGTAGATCTCAAGGCGGAAGCGCAGGCCGAACAGCCGTTCGGTGCGCTGCCGTTCCCAAATCAGGGAATCGAAGGGCGACAGCAGGGCGTTGGCGGCGGTCCGGCGCGGGCGGCGGGCGTCCGGGCTGAGGAAGGCGGGCTGGTCCCACCCCTGCACCGTCACCGGCAGCAGATCCCCGGCCTCGACCAGTTCGGCGATGCGGGCCTTGGCGTCGGCGGTGGGCAGGCGGTGATAGTCGCGCAGGTCGCGTTCGGTCGCCACCCCATGGGCGCGGGCGGCGATGCGCAGCAGGTCACGCTGCGCCTCTTCCGCCGATGGGGTCGGGGCGTTGACCACGGCGGCGGGCAGCACCCGTTCGGTCAGGTCATAGAGCCGTTCGAAGCCGCGCCGGGCGGCGGTCGTCACCCGGCCCGCCCAGAACAGATGTTCCAACGCGCGCTTGCCGTCGCTCCACCCCCACCAGCCGCCCGCCCCGCGCCCGGCCTCGCTGAGTTCGGAGGCCCCCATCGGGCCGCGCGCCGCCACCTCCGCCAACACTTGATCGACGTAGGCGCGCTTCTCCCGCGCGAAGCGGGCGAGCGCGCCATAGGTCCCCTCCCCGCGTTCGGCCCGCTCCATCCGCCAGCGGAACAGCGGTTGCTGCGCCACCGGAATCAGCGACGCCTCATGCCCCCAATATTCGAACAGCGCCCGGCGGCGGCCGTCATAGGCCAGCCGGTCGAGCAGACCGGACTCATAGGCCCCCAACCGGGAAAACAGCGGCAGATAATGCGAGCGCACCAGCACATTGACCGAATCAATCTGGATCAGCCCCAGCCGGTCGATCATGCGGCGGGCGTGCCGCGCCTCCACCGGAGTTTCAGCGGTGGAAGGCGGCGCGCCAAAGCCCTGGGCGGCGATGGCGATGCGGCGGGCGTCGCGGAGCGACAGCGTGTCGGGCAAGGGCATGGCGGGCCTGGGGCTGTGAACAGGGGCTGGGGACAGGGCGCGCCAGGATACACGCGGGGGCGGCGGCGATCACACGCAATCACCGCGCCTCCCCCCATCCATCAGCCCCCGTCCGTCCCCGGCTGTCAGTCCCGGCGCGCGGTGTCGATGGTGACACTGCCGCCGACCACGCGCGAAACGCAGGCGCACATCCGGTGGTTTTCCGCCTTCTGCCCGTCGCTGAAGAACACGTCGCGGTGATCGACCTCGCCTTCGACGCCCAGAATGTCGACGGCGCACAGGCCGCATTCACCCCGGCGGCAGTCGGACAGCAACTCCACCCCCGCCGCCTCCAGCGCGTCGAGCATCGAACGGTTGTCCGGCACGGTGATCGTCGTGTCGAGGCGGGGGATGCGGACGGTGAAGGCTTCCGGGGCAAATCGCCCGCTGTTGCCGAAGGATTCAAAGCGCAACCGCTCCGGCGGGCGGCCGCTCTGCCGCCATTGGCGGCGCACGGCTTCCATCAGGCCGATGGGACCGCAGAGATACAGCTCGCCGTCGGGGTGCAGCGCGTCGATGGCGGCGGCCAGATCCATGCGCTGCCCCTCCTCATCGACGTAGGTTTCCAGCCGGTCGCCCAACCGCTCCGCCAAATCGTCGGCAAAGGCCAGATCGGCCCGGTGCCGGGCGGCGTAGAGCATCCGCAAGGACGCCCCGCGCGACGCCAGGGCCAGCGCCATGCCGTGGATCGGGGTGATCCCGATGCCACCGGCGATCAGCAGATAGTCGGGGCGGCCCAAGGTCAGTTCGAACAGGTTCTGCGGGTCGGAAATCCGCAGCCGCGCGCCGGGCGACAGGCTCCACATGTAGGCCGAACCGCCCCGGCTTTCCGTCAGCCGCTTGACCGCGATGCGGTACGCGCCATCCTCGGCGGTCCCGATCAGCGAGTAACAACGGGTGTCGGCCCGCCCATCGATGGTGACGGCAACGCTGATGTGGCTGCCGGGGGCCGGGGGTTTGGCCGGGGTGGTGGGTTCGATCTCGAACAGGCGGATGTCGGCGGCCACATCGCGCACCGCGCGCAGCCGGGCGTCCTGCCATTCCAGGGCAAAGCGCATGGGAAATCCTTGAAGGAAAAGGGGGGTCAGGCGCGGCGCAACCGGATCAGGGAGGCCCCTGGCACCCGATCAAGCTGGCGCTGGTTTTTGACGGAGATGTCCAGATTGCGGCGGGCCAGCCGGGAATGCTCGCGGGCCAGATGATCGGCGCGGCTGCCCTCGCCATTCTCGATGGCGTCGAGGATGGCGCGGTGATGCTCCTGCGCGATCACCAGAATCTCGCGGGATTCCGGCAGTTCCGCTTGCACCCGGACAAAGGCACCGGGGGAGGCGAAGGGCAGCGACAACACCCGCTCCATCGACCGTTTCAGCACCGGGCTGTCGGCCAGATGCAGCAGAAGCCCGTGAAACCGGTCGTTCAGGCGGATGTAGTCGGAAAAATCATCGATGGTCAGATCGCGTTGGCGGACCAGCGCGTCCAGACTGCCGACGACGTCGCGCAGGTCGCTCAGTTCGTCCCGGCTCAGACGGCGTTCGGCGGCGCGCTGCGCGGCCATGCCCTCCAGCACGCCGCGCAGCTGGATGGCGTCGGCGATGTCGGCCTCGCTGAAGGCGCGCACGACAAAACCGCCGGTGGGCAGGCAATCGACCAGCCCTTCCTCCTCCAGCCGGACCAGCGCGACGCGGACGGGCGTGCGCGACACGCCCAGCCGTTCGACGATGCCCAACTCCGACACCCGTTCGCCGGGGCTGAGATCGCCATTCAGGATCAGTTCCCGCAGTTGCAGGAGCGTGCGCACGGTCTGCGACGCGCGGGGCTGGTCATCCATGGCGATCTCCTCATGCCCTGTGGCGGTGGATCATTCCGCCGCGTGGCGCAGCGACGACGGGGCCGGACCCCGCTCCGCCGCCACCATACGGTCGATCAGGCGGCGCGACCACATCGCCCCGGCGTCGATGTTCAGGTTGTAGAAGGCGCGCTCGGGATGGTCGTTGATCGCCTGCTGCTGGGCTTCCAGGATCACCTCATCCTCGCCAAAGATGCGGGTGACGCCCTCGCGCAGCTCCGCCGTCAGCTTCTGTTCGCCAAGCTTGTAGTTGCGGCAGAAGGCCCAGAAGTAATGACAGGTCTTGTCGGTTTCCGGGGTGATGGTGTTCAGCACGAAGCCGTTCACCCCCTGCGAACGGTCGCCCTCCGGCGCGCCGGTCCCGGTGGGGGCGACGCCGACGTCGATGGTGATGGTGCAGGGCGCTTCAAACCGGATGATCTGCCAGCGGTCCACGTTGCCGGGCTTGCCAAGCTGCTTGGCCCAGAAAGGCGGCGGCTCGATGTCGCGCATCCAGCGGGTGACGGTGACGAACTGGTCGTTGTGGGTCGTTTCAAACGGGGCCTCGGCCACCGCGCGGTTGCCGATGCTGGACGAATGCACAAAGGTTTCGTGCGTCAGATCCATGAGGTTGTCGAGCACCAGCCGGTAATCGCACTTCACATGGATGAGACGGCCATCCCCGGCCCAGGCCGGATCATGGTTCCAATGCATGTCCGGGATCTTGGCCGGGTCGGCCAGCGCCGGATCCCCCATCCACACCCAGGCGAAGCGGTGACGCTCGACCACCGGATAGCGCCGGACGCAGGCCGACGGGTTGATGGTTTCCTGCGACGGCATGCCGACGCAACGGCCCTCCGGGTTGAAGACCAGCCCGTGATAGCCGCAAACGAGGTTGTCGCCCTCCAGCCGCCCTTTGGACAGCGGCAACAGGCGGTGCCAGCAGGCATCCTCCAGCGCGACGATGCCATCGTCGGCGCGGCGGTACAAAACCAGCTTCTTGCCGCAGATGGTGCGCGGCAGCAGGTCCCGCCGCAATTCGATGTCATAGGCGGCGGCGTACCACGCGTTCATCGGAAACGACGGCGTGGCGTCCCTGGCGGTGTCGGTCAACGCTCCCTCCCTCGGGATTGGCGTTCATGGGGCTTGGGGGATCGGCGATTCTCGGATCGTCGCCGCTCTTATTGTATACAGCATGGCGTTATGGATTCCAAGAGCGATTGTCATGAGAAATGACAGTCAGCGCGCAATCTTCCGAAAATTGGCCGATTTTGTCGGAATCCGCCGACCAACCCACGATCTGCCGCTCCACTTGACCAACCACACTGTATACAGAACGCCGCCGATCCGTCACCGCGCCGCGTCGGGCAGGATCGCGGTGCTGAAGGCCCCCCAATGCCGTCCCCGCACGACGACCGGGGCGTTCATGATCTTGATGAGCACGCGGCGACCGCCGCCCATGTCGCGCGGCATGGTGTTGATCGACAGGCGCGGGGAGCGGGCGGCCTTCAGCGCGGAGCGGAACTGATACAGACGCCGCCCCCGGCAATGCGCCATGTTCCAAACCGGATCGGGGCCTTGCGGCTGGTTGTACTGCCGGTTGTGCGTGGGCAGATAGCCGTTGCGGTCGCACAGCGTGGCGAAGGTGATGCGCGGGCTGAGGTCAAGCAGCGGTTCCTGCACCGGCGGCAACAGCCGGTCCGTCAGTGCCGTGAAGCGGGTGAGGAATTGCGGCGGGTTGGTGCCGGGAATGGGCTGATAGGTTTCGTCGAACAGCGCGTCCAGGCTGATGTCGCCGCGTTGCAGCGCCTCTTCGAACAGGGCGGCCACCCGGGCCGCCGCGTCGGCGGTGGCGCGCAGGAACGGGGTTTCGTCGGTCGGGATCGGGCTGGTGCCGACATAATCGATCAGCCCCTCGCTGGTTTCCAGCAACGCGGTCAGCCGCTGGTTGGCCAGCTCCAGATGACGGGCCGACCCCGCCACCGCCGGTTCCAGATCGTCCAACTCCCGTTCCACCGCGCCGCAGCGCTCCCGGTTGCCCTGCACCCGGTCGGCGATGTCGCGGGTGGCGGCGTGAACCTGGGCAAAGATCCCCTCCATCCGCCCGACGACCGTCTCGATCAGGCCGGTGCCCGCGCGGGCCTGGGTGGCGCTGGCGGTCGCCGTGGCGCTGTCGCGGATCAAACCGGCCACCTGGCTGGTCAGGGCCTGCACGGTGTCGCCAATCTGCACCGTCGCGGTTTGGGTTTGCCGGGCCAACTCCTTCACCTCCGTCGCCACGACGGCGAAGCCGCGCCCGGCCTCGCCCGCGCGGGCGGCCTCGATGGTGGCGTTCAGCGCCAGCAGGTTGGTTTGCTTGGCAATGGCCTGGATCGCCCGCGACACCGTCGCCACCTGCGTCAGGGAGGCGTTGACCAAGGCCAACTGGCGTTCCATCCGCGCCACCCCGTCGATCAGACCAGCGATTTCCCGCACGGCGTTGGCGACGGCCGCGTGGGATTCATCCGCCTCCGTCGCCGCAGCGGCGGCGAGCGCGCTGGCCTGCCCGGCGTTGCGGTCGATGTCGGCGTTGGCCGCGCTCATGGCGTCGACCGCACCGCGCAAGGTGCGGAACTGTTCCCCCTGGCGCAGGACGATGGCGGACACGTCCTGCACGTTGGCGGTGATGTCCGCCAGCTCAAGACCGACGCCGCCGATCCGGCGATCAATCTCTTGAACGACGGCCACGGCGGCCTCGGCCAATGCGGGGGAAGAAGGCGTCATGATGCGTGCAATCCACAAAGGTTGAAGGAATGGGCCTGGAGGCGCTTCCCCCAGGCCCGGCGTCATCCGCCGACCACCGTGTCGCGCAGCGCGTCGGCAAAGGGACCGGCCATGCCGGACACCGCCGTGTTGGTCACGGCGACCAGGGTGATCCGGCGCACCGGATCGACCCAGAAATGCGACCCGAACACGCCGAACCAGCCCCAGCTTCCCGGCGCGCAGGGGCTGCCCGCCGCCGCCGGATCGGTCAGCACGCCAAAGCCAAGGCCAAAGCCCCAGCCGGGACTGGGAATGAACACCGGTGCCCCACCGGTGGCCGAAACGGTCATCCGCGCGCAGGATTCCGGCGACAGCACGGCACCACCGCCGGTGCGGATCGTTTCCAGGAAGGTCAGGTAATCGGGCGCGGTTCCCGTCATGCCGCTGCCGCCCGATGGGAACCGATCCTGGGAAAAGGCGCGCGAGGGCCGGTAGAACAGGCGGGCCGGGCCAAAGGCCGCGCTGTCGGGATCCGCCATCCGCCGCGCGCCGGTTTCACCATCGATGTAGGCGGGAGCCAGCGCGCCCGGATCACTCGCACCAAAGCGCGTGCGCATCATGCCCAGCGGTTCCGTCACCCGGCGGGCCACCGATTCGGCCAGATCGCCGCCGTCGGCCTTGGCGATGACCGCCCCCAGCACGTCGGTCGCCACCGAATAGCACCAGCCCATGCCCGGTTCGAACAGCAGGGGCGCGGCGGCAATGCGGGCCAGATTGTCATCCAGC
The DNA here is from genome assembly GCF_003966125.1 of Azospirillum griseum. Taxonomy (GTDB): domain Bacteria; phylum Pseudomonadota; class Alphaproteobacteria; order Azospirillales; family Azospirillaceae; genus Azospirillum; species Azospirillum griseum. The sequence continues at coordinate 248,829 of NZ_RXMA01000003.1, read as the reverse complement.
GACCGCCCCTCGATGTCCAACCCATCCGAAATGTCGGCCTGATGATAAGGGCCATCGGGCGGTTGCAGAAAGCGATAGCCCAGCCCGGCGGTGTGGCTCAACAGATGATGGAGCCGGATAACCGGGCGGCGGCCATCGGGCAGAGCGGGTTGAAAGTCCGGCAGCCAATCGGCAACCGGCGCATCGAGCGCCAGCACGCCGCGTTCCACCAGCGCCAGCGCCGTCGCCGACACCAGCGGCTTGGTGAGGGAGGCCAGGCGGACCGGCAGACTGTCGCTCATGGCCACGCCCGCCTCGCGGTCGGCATGGCCAAAGGCACGGTGGTAGACCGTCTCGCCGTCTTGGGCGACCATCAGGGTTCCACCGGCGATCCGCCCGGAAACCACCACCCCATCAAGGATCTGGTCAAGCGCGCGGGAAAGGGGGGAGCCGTTTGTGGTTTGGTTCGTCATGATCGTTGACTCATCGTCATGAGGGATGGGAAGGGAACAAGCGGAGAATAAGCAAAACGAATCAAATGGTTACGATTGACGACGAGGCGACCTCCAACGCGCTGTTTGGTATTATATATAACTGTTTGTTTGTTTATCAATTAGGTTTTATCATCGTTTCTGAATAAACAAACTGCGCTCTGGTGAATGGAGGGCAGCGGACACGGCAGGGGGAAGGCATGACCAACAGCGTCCACCGCATCTCGTTGGCCGAGGCGTCGCGCCAGTCCGGCAAGGTGATGCAGCGCGGCAGCAGCGACGATTTGCCGAAAACGGCCAGCCCGACCTTGCAGGATCTGGCCGAATGCCTGTTCTTCACCTTGGGAGACGGGCGCATCTGGCTGAACGACCGCCGGATGCTGCTGATCGATCTGGCCAGCGTCGGCCATCTGCGCCGGGAGTTGATCGACGCGCTGGGGATCGAGCGCGCCCGCGCGCTCTTCACCCGCATCGGCTACGCCCAGGGTGCCCGCGACGCCGATCTGGTCCGGCAACGCTGGCCGAACGAGGATCTGGCGAGCGCCTTCGCCACCGGCCCGCGCATGCACATGCTGGAAGGCTTCGTGAAGGTCACGACCCGCCGGTTCGAGTTCGATCAGGAACGCGGCCATTATCTGGGCGAGTTCCTGTGGCACGATTCCGCCGAGGCGAGCGAGCATCTCGCCGCCTATGGCGTGGCGTCCGATCCGGTGTGCTGGATGCAGACGGGCTACGCCACCGGCTACACCAGCCGCCTTTTGGGCAAGACCGTGCTGTTCCGCGAAACCGAATGCCGGGGCATGGGGGCGGCGCAATGCCGTTGCGTGGCGAAATCCGCCGAAGCATGGGGGGATGAGGCCTCCGACCTTGCCGCGCTGGGGGTGGAATGGACCGCCCCCCGCCCGCCCGCCGAGGAGAGGCACCCGCCCGCCCCATCCCCCCCGGCCCCGGCCAGCGCCGCCGCCGCGCCGGGGCACGGCCCGGTCATCGGCCTGTCGTCCAGCTTCATCGCCGCCCGCCATTTGCTGGAACGGGTGGCGACGACGCGGGCCACCGTGCTGTTCGTCGGCGAATCCGGCGTCGGCAAGGAGCTGTTCGCCCGCTCCCTGCACGACCTCAGCCCACGGCGCAATGGCCCCTTCATCGCCGTCAACTGCGCCGCCATTCCCGACACGCTGGTCGAATCCGAATTGTTCGGGGTGGACAAGGGGGCCTTCACCGGGGCCGTCGCCTCGCGCCCGGGCCGATTCGAGCGGGCCAGCGGCGGCACGCTGTTCCTGGATGAAATCGCCTCCCTCTCCCTGGTTGCCCAAGGCAAGCTGCTGCGCGTCCTGCAACAGCGCGAGGTGGAACGGGTGGGCGGGACCCGCAACATCCCGGTGGACGCGCGCGTCGTCGCCGCCACCAACGTCGATCTGCGCGACGAGGTGAAGGCCGGGCGATTCCGCGAGGATCTGTTCTTCCGCCTGAACGTCTTTCCGGTGACGCTGCCGCCGCTGCGCGAACGGCGCGACGACATCCCGCTGCTGATGGACCATTTCCTGGCCTTCTACAGCCGCGAGCATGGCCGTTCCCCGCGCGGCTTCACCCGGCGGGCGACCGAGGCGTTGTTGAACTACCGCTACCCCGGCAACATCCGCGAGATGCAGAATCTGATCGAACGCGGCGTCGTCCACGCGCCGGATGATGGGCTGATCGACATCATCCACATGTTCCGCGACGGCGAAACGATGGCGCAAACCGCCTTCACCCTGCTGGCCGACGGTCGCCTGTCCAGCGCACCACCACCCGCCCAACCGTCCACCCCGCAACCGTCCGCCCCATTGCCCACCCGATTGTCCACCTCCCCGCCCCCCGAAGGCGTGGCCCCAACTGGCCAGGGGGTGGGCGGCCCGGGGATGGACGGCCCGGCCACCCGAACCGGCGACCCGGTGGACGCGCTGGTGGACAGCGGATCTTCTCTGCCAGAACTGGAAGGCCGTCTGCTCGCCACCGCGCTCCAGCGGCACAAGGGCAACGTCGCCGCCACCGCCCGCGCCCTGGGGCTGACCCGCCCGACGCTGGAATACCGCCTGCGCAAACTCGGCCTGTATGGAACGGGGGCCAAGGAGACGCGCGGCAGCGGGGGGTGATCCGCCCGCGCCGCGCGTCCGCATCACAGCGTCGCCATCACCGGCTTGGACGCCGTGTCCGCCACCGGCCGGGCCGATTTGGGCAGCAGCACGCAGGCCAGCGCGGGCAGCAGAACCAGCGCGCCCAGCATGTTCCACAGGAACATGAAGGCCAGCAGGATGCCCATGTCGGCCTGGAACTTGATCGGCGACCACACCCAGGTGGCGACCGCCACCGCCAGCGTCACGCCGGTCAGCATCACCACCCGCCCGGTGAACAGCAGCGCCCGGTAATAGGCGTCCGACAGGCTGGCCCCCCGGCGCAGATGGGACAGCATCACGCTCAAGACATACAGCGCGTAATCGACACCGATGCCCACGCCCAGCGCGATGACCGGCAGCGTGGCCACCTTCACCCCCATGCCCAGCCAGACCATCAGCGCTTCGCACAGGATCGAGGTCAGCATCAGCGGCAGCACCGCCACCAGCACCGCCCGCCAGGAGCGGAAGGTGATCCAGCACAGCACCACCACCGCGCCATAGACCCACAGCAGCATGTCGCGCATCGCCTTGTGCACGACGATGTTGGTGGCGGCCTCGATCCCGGCGTTGCCGGCGGCCAGCACAAAGCGGACGTTCGGGCCGTTGGCCTGGGCGGCGAACGCCTCCACCGCCGACACGACGCGGGCCAGCGTGTCGGCCTTGTGGTCCTGGAGATAGACGTAGAGCGACAGCAGCGAACAGCCCTTGTTGAACAGCTCGCGCGGGGCGTGGTTCTGCACCGATCCCAGCGCGCTGTCGTTGGCGATCAGCTCATACCATTTGACGTTGCCCTCGTTGAAGCCGACCCCGGCCAGCTTGCTGAGTCCGGCCATCGAATGGGTGGCTTCCACACCGGGAAGCTGTTCCAGCGACCAGGCGAGCCGGTCCACCGCCGACAGGGTGGCGTAGCTGGTGCAGCGGTCGTTCGGCGTTTCCACCATCACCACGAAGATGTCCGAACTGGCCGCGTAGTTGGCCACCATGAAGGCGCTGTCGCGGTTGTAGCGGGAGTCGGCCCGCAGTTCCGGCGCGCCGGGGTCGAGGTCGCCCACCTTCAAATCCAGGCTGACGACGTAGCCACCCACCGCCAGCCCCGCCGACAGGACGATGGCCGCCGCCGCCCAGCCGCGCCGGGTGAACAGGTCCAAGGCCCGCCACAACCAATGACGCTCCGGCCCGTCCTGCTGGTCCTTTTTCAGACTGAGCGCGGCGGCGTGGGCGCTGACGCCGACATAGGACAGCAGGATCGGCAGCAGGATCAGGTTGGTGAAGATCAGCACGGCCACGCCGATGCTGGCGATCACCGCCAAATCCTGGATCGCCTGGATGGGGATGATGATGAGAACGGCAAACCCCACCGCGTCGCACAGCAGCGCCGTCAACCCGGCCAGGAACAGGCGACGGAAGGTGTAACGGGCGGCGACCACCTTGTGCGTGCCGCGCCCGATGTCCTGCATGATGCCGTTCATCTTTTGCGCGCCATGGCTCATGCCGATGGCGAAGACCAGGAACGGGACCAGGATCGAATAGGGATCCAGCTCGTACCCGCTCAACGCCAGCAACCCGCACTGCCACAGCACCGCCACCAGCGAGCACGCCACCACCAACAGGGTGGAGCGCACGCAGCGGGTGTAGCCGAACACCACCGCTCCGGCGATGGCCACCGCCAGCAGGAAGAACAGCATCACCTGTTCCAGCCCTTCGATCAGATCGCCCACCACCTTGGCAAAGCCGGTGATGTGGATGCGGACGCGGTCGGTCTGGTAGCGCTGGCGGATGTCCTCCAAACGGTCGGACAGGGCGCGGTAATCCAGCGGCTTGCCGGTCTGCGGATCGGCCTCGAGCAGCGGGACGAACAGCACGCTGGAACGGAAATTCGTGGCGACGAGCTGCCCGACCTCGCCCGACCGTTCGACGTTGGCGCGCAGCACCTCCAGGCTTCGCGGCGAACCGTCATAGCCATCGGGAACCACGGTTCCGCCGTCGATGCCGTCTTCGGTCACGGCGGTCCAGCGCGTGGTCGGCGTCCACAGCGACTTCATGAAGGGGCGGTCCACGCCGGGCAGCAGATAGACCTCGTCGTTGATCCGCCGCAGCGTGTCCTGATACCCGGCGTCGAAAATGCTGTCGCCGGTGGTTTCCACCGCGATGCGCACGGCGTTGCCCAACCCGCCCAGATCGGCCCGATGCTCCAGATAGGCTTGGATGAAGGGGTGACGGGACGGGATGGTCTTTTCAAAGCTGGCGTTCAGATCCAGCCGCAGCGCGGCCACCGACAGAATGACCGTGGCGATCAGGCACAGCAGCACGATCAGCGGGCGGTGGTTGAACAGCGCGCGTTCCAGCCGGTCGCCCGACGCCGGATCGAAATCCGCCAGCCGGGCCACCACCGGCTGATGGTCCATGACATCATCCGCTTTCATCGCACGGATCCTTGTGCCGGGGGTTGGGAGGAGGCCGGGGATTGAGAGGGGGCGGGCCGGGAGGGCGCAGACGGATCCAGCGTCATCACCCCGCGCAGGCTGGCCAGCGCCAGACGCCCGCCGCCGCCGTCGGCCAGGGCGGTCAAGGGGGCCTTGCGGGCGGGGGCGGGCTGCACGGTGGCCCCGCCGTCACGGCTGGTCAGCAGGTCGCCGGTCTGGCTGGCCAGCACCACCCGGTTCCCCTCCAACGCCAGCGCCGCGCCGATGCCGCTGGCGACCCCGGTGTCGATGGCGGTCCAGCTTTCGCCCCGGTCGGTGGAGCGGTAGAGGCTGCCGCGCAGGCCATAGGCCAACAGGCCGCCGTCCGCCGTGGTCAGCGCGCCGAACCAACTGCCCTTGTAGGGAGAGGGCAAGGCGGTGAACCGCTCCCCCCCATCGGTGGAGCGCAGCAGCACCCCCTGCTCCCCCACGATGTAAAGGTCGCCCGCCGCCGGTCCCTGCCCTTTGGCGATTCCGTAAAGATGCAGCCCCTTGGGGTTGTCGAGCCGGTGCATCCACGGCGTCCAGCTTCGTCCGCCATCCTGGGTGCGGAAGGCGAGATTGTAGGCTCCGACGATGATCCCCTCGCGCTCGTTGGCGAAAAAGAGGTCGAGGAAGGGCTTGTCCGGCCCCTCCTCGACCAGTCGCAGGGAGGTCTCGCGCAGGCCCTCCGCGTCGGGCGCGCCCAGACGGACCAGATCGGCGGCGGTTTGCGCAACCAGCCGCGCCGCCGCCACCCCGTCCAACTGCTTCGTCCAGCTTTCCCCGCCGTCGTCGGTGCGCAGCACCACGCCGAAATGACCGACGGCCCAGCCCGTCCGCTCCGTCACGAAGCGGACGGCGGTCAGGCTGACGCTGACCGGAACGCGGGCCTGCCGCCAGCGTTCGCCCCGGTCATCCGACAGCAGGATGATGCCGCGTTCGCCGACGGCGACCAGCCGCTGACCGGCGCGGGCCAAGCCCAGCATGGCCGCCCCCGCCGCCTTGGGCGTGGTCAGCGCCGGTTGCGTCAGCACCGGAAACGCGCCAGCCTCGGTTTTGGCGGTCTCGGCTTTCGCGGTTTCGGCGCGGACGGTTCCAGTCATCGGCACCGCCAGCGCAGCCAGCGCCCCGGCGACGGCGACCGCCGCCACCGGGCCACGCCCAAAGGAAATGCGGGTTGTCATGCGCGCTCGTCCTGAACAGATGCGAGGGGGTGGCCGATCACTGGACGCTGCGTCCGGCCAGATCGTCGGGGCTGAAGGCGTCCGCCGGGCGGCGCGGGACCGCCTTGTACTGGGTCGGCAGACCGTTCGACGCCGCGTTCAGATAATAGGACCCGGTGCGCAGGTCATAGCCACCCCACATCACCGTCCCGACCAGGGCGGGCAGATCGGGGGCCAGCAGGGTCAGGGTGTAGTTGTGCCGCCACAACTGCCCCTGCGCGTCCCACCCGTCGAACATCAGGATCTGCCAGCTGTCCTCATCCAGGTAATAGCGGCGCTTGGGCACGACGTGGCGCTTGCCGTCGGACAGGGTCGCGTCCACCACCCACACGCGGTGCAGCTCCCAGCGGACCAGATCGGGATTCAGATGCTGCGGGCCGAGCAGCTTGTCGGGATCGGCGGCCGCCGCACGGTTGTTGTTGTAGGGGACATACATCTCCTTCTTGCCGACCAGCTTGAAATCATGGTGATCGACCGGGCCGAACATCATGAACGCCTCGTCGAAGAAGCCCACGCCCGAGGTGACGAAATCGGGGGTGTCGTAGGCGACCGACGGGGCGCGGCGCACCCGGCGCTGACCGACCAGATACTGCCAGATGGCGCGGGCCTTCTCGGCGCTGGAGGATTCATGCACCAGGATCGCTTCACCGGCGCGCGAGCTGGGGCGGCTCTGGATGAATTTGCCGTATTGGAAAATCCCCTTGTAGCTGTCCAGCGAACCGTCCTTGTAGTTGTAGGGGTATTGCAGATACTCGTCGCCCGCCGACGCCTGGACCTTGTTGCCGTCCGGCGTCACCACCCAGGTGCCCAGCGAATATTCCACGCTCTCGCCCAGCCAGCTCAGGCGGTAGTTCCAGATCGCCTCATAGCCGTTGGTCGGGATGGGAAAGGGAATGCCGCCATAGGCCCCCTCCACCGCGTGGCCGCCGTTGGTCAGCTTGGCGCGGGTCGCGTTCTTGGCGGTGTTGTCATAGACCCATTGCGGGGCCGCCGCGCTGCGCCGGGTGGGGTACACGTCCAGCCGCAGGCCGGGGTGTTTGGCCAGCAGCGCGCGGGTGCCGTCGCTCAATTTTTCCGCGTGTTGGGCGGCGTTCTTGCCGGTGATGGTCAGGGTCGGCTTGTCGTCGGCGAAGGGATCGGGGCGGACGCCACCGGGGGTGTAGCCGGGCAACGGCTTGGTGTACCCCCCCTCCCAGCGGGGAATCGTCCCCTCCTTGTTGCCCGCCCGTTCGGCCCCCATCGGGGTCAGGCTGGTGCTCAGCTTCGCCGCCTCCTCGGCGGTGACAAGGGCGAAGGCGGTCCCGCTGTGAGCGCACAGCAGCGCACCGGCGGCGGCCAGAATCATGGTCACTTTCATGGAACACACTCCTGGAAATTCGGTGTTCAGAAGGAACGCTTCACGTAGGCGCCGATGAAATCGCGCCCCGCCATCGTCTGTTTGAAGGTCAGCTTCTGAACCGGTGTGGCGGTTGGGTCGGCGGCGGTCAGCAGCACACCCGCCGGACCGAAATAGTGGGTGGCGTTGATGCCGAAATTCCACGTCGATTGGTACGTGAAGTCAGCCCCGATGCTGATGTCGCCCCCGCGCGACGCCCCGCCGTTGAAATTGCCGACGGCGGACGAGCGGCCATAGGGGTTGAAACCGATGCCGATCGGGATGTTCACGTCCAGCCCGTTGGCGATCTGGAAATAGGTCGGGGTGAAGACGGCGCGGACGCCCAGCGCCGATTTGGTGCTGTTGGGATCGAGCGCCAGCGGGTTCTTGTCGATGCCGACCCGCGTGTTCCAGGCGATTTCAGCGGCGATCGACGCCCCGTCCCACAAGCTGTTCGGGGTGAAGGCGTAGATGGCCGACGCCTGCGCGTGCAGCGTCCGCCCCACGGCGTAGAGCGGGTGGGCCTTGTTGTCGGCCAGCACGCCCGGCAGCGCGGTTTGTGGATCGCTGACCAGCGGCGCGTTCCAGCGGTAGGACACCTCGCCCGCCACGTTGGCGCGTCCCACCACCGTGCTGACGCTGGCCCCGACCGTGCGGACGTTTTCGGCATAGACGTGGCGCAGTTCGCCGATGTTGCCGGATTGAAGCTGCCCCAGCGTCGGCCGGGCGTTGGGCACGAAATAGAGCTGCGGCGTCTTGTCGTGATACTGGGCGAAGTAAAACCCCAGCTCATAATCGGTGTCGTCCGGGGTGTAACGCACCTGCGCGCCGAACTGGCCGCTGTCGCGCGCCTTGATGTCCTGGCCGCGCCAGAAGGCCGCCGGACCACCGCCGGGCAGCACCGGGCCGCCAACGACGATGCGCTCCGCCCCATCCCCGACGAAATCCGCCGAGCTGAGGGCGCTGCCCGCCGCCGGCAGGCGCGTTTTGCGCCATTGCAGTTGGTAATAGCCGCCCACGGACAGGTTTTCGCGTAGCTGGACATTGCCCGACGCCTGCCAGACCGGCAGCAGAACCTCCTTGAACGGGGTGCTGGGGACGCTCAACAGCTTGATGAGGTCGATGGGCTGCTGGGCGGCGGCGACACCGTTGGCCCCGAAGAACAGACTCTCGCCATAGATCAGCGAATGCCGCCCCAACCGCCCGGACACGCGGGTGTCGCCGACCGTGCCGTTGCCATAGGCAAAGGCGTCCATCAGTTCGACGTTGCGGCCATGCACGGTGCGGGTCGCCCCGGTGAACCGGCTGTTGGACACGCTGGTCGAATTGGCGGTGGCCGGGGAATTGTTGTCGTTGTCACGCAGATAGAGCGTGTCGAACCACGCCGCCCCGCTGGCGCGGAACCCATAATCGCGGGTGCCCACCGTCAGTTCCGACAGGATGTCGGCGCGGTTGGAGGTGAAGCCCGCCTGGAAATTCCGGTTGCCGTCGTCCAGGTTGGTGTCGGTCAGCATCGACGATTTCGGATCGGTCAACCGATAGGACGTGCTGTATTTGACCGTGTTGTCCCAGGTGATCTTGAAATCGCTGTCGTCGAAGGTGAAGCTTTCGGCCTGCGCGGGCAGCACGGGGCCAACGGCGACGGCGACCAACGCCGTACCGGCCAGAAAATACCGTTTCATGCGGTGCGTTTCCCTGTGTGTGGGTTTTCGGATGCGGACGGCCCTTGGGGTGGCGTCCTTTCTTGTTCGTTGGTCTCCAAAAAACGCGGATGTTGCGGTCAGGCGGACGGGGGGGCGGCCTCCATCATCAGGACCGGCTTGATCGTGCGACCGGCCTCCATGTCATGGATCGCCTCGTCGATGGCGGAGAAGGGGTAGGCGCGGATCATCCGGTCGAAGGGAAAGCGCCCCTGCCGGTTCAACGCGATCAGGGTGGGGATGAAGGTGTCGGAATTGGCGTCGCCCTCGACGATGCCGATCAGACGCCGCCCGCCGCTCATGAAATGCACCTGATCCAGGGTGATTTCGCTGCCCATCGGCGACGCGCCCAGCACGCCGCAGCGCCCGCGCGGGGCCAGGCACGCCATCGCGTCGCGGATGACCGCCGCCCGCCCGGTGGTGTCCAACGCGTGATTCAGCCCGCTGCCGGTCAGGGCCAGGATCGGATCGACGACGCTGCCCGCCTGTGGGTTGAAACAATGGGTGGCCCCCACCTCGCGCGCGAAATCCAGACGGGCGTCGTTGATGTCCACCGCGATGATGGTGGTGGCCCCGACCACGCGGGCGGCCATCACCGCCGACAGCCCGACCGATCCCGCGCCGAACACGGCGATGGATTGACCCGCCGTGACCTCCAGCGCGTTCATCACCGCCCCGGCCCCCGTCTGCACGCCGCAGGCCAGCGGCCCCAGCAACGCCAGCGGCGCGTCGGCGGGGACCTTCACGACGTTCTGCTCCCGGCACAGCGCGTGGCTGGCGAAGGAGGATTGGCCGAAAAAGTGGCTGTGGATCCGCTCCCCCTCCCGCGACAGCGCGGTCGTGCCGTCCGGGCGGGCGGCGAAGAAGTTGCGGGGAAAGAACTCGTGGCAATAGCTGTGGGCGTGGTCGGCGCAGCTTGGGCAGGTGCCGCAGGAATTGAAGGTCATCACCACCGGATCGCCCGGCTTGACCTTGGTGACGGACCGTCCGACCCGTTCGACCACGCCCGCCCCTTCATGCCCCAGCACCACCGGCAGCGGTGTGGGCAGCATGCCGTCGCGCACGACAAGATCGGTGTGGCACACCCCGGTCGCCACGACGCGGACCAGCACCTCGTCGTCGCGCGGGTCTTCCAACTCCAGGGTTTCGATGGACAGCGGCCCCTTGGGCACGCGGGCAACGGCGGCGTGAATGCGCATGCCGGGTCCTCCTCAGAACGGGTAGGCGGGCGGGGTGGGCTTGACCGTGGTCCAGCGCCATTGCGTGAACTGCTCCCAGTCGGCGGGGCCGCCCACCGCGCCGCCATTGCCCGACGCCCCGCGTCCGGCAAACGGGTTCACGCACTCGTCGGCCACGGTCTGGTCGTTGACATGGACCATGCCGGTGTTCAGCCGGTCCGCAATCGCCATGGCGCGGGCCAGGTTGGGGGAGATCACGGCACCCGACAGGCCGTAGTCGGTGCGGTTGGCCAGCGCCACCGCCTCGTCGTCGTTGGCAAAGGTGGCGATGGTGGCGACCGGGCCGAACACCTCCTCCTCAAAGGCGCGCATGCCGGGGCGCACGCCCGACAGCACGGTCGGGCGGTAGAACAGCCCTTCGAAGGTTCCGCCCGATTCCAGGCGGGCACCCGCCGCCACGGTGTCCTGCACGATGGCGTGAACGCGGTCACGCTGGGTCTCGTCGATCAGCGGGCCGAGCGCCACGGTCCCGGTCGCCGGATCGCCGACCGGCAGGCGGCTGGCCTTTTCCACCAGGCGCGCGACCAGCGCCGGGGCGATGCGCTCCTGCACCAGGATGCGGCCCGACGCCATGCAGATCTGGCCCTGGTGCAGATAGGCCCCCCAGGCGACGTTGCGCGCGGCCAGATCGAGATCGGCGTCGTCCAGGATGATGAGCGCGCTTTTGCCGCCAAGCTCCAGCGCGGTTTTCTTCAGATGGCGTCCGGCCAATTCGCCGATGCGCCGCCCGACGTTGGTCGATCCGGTGAAACCGATCATGCGGATGTTGGGATCCGTCACCAGCGCCTCGCCCGCGTCGGCCCCGCCGGGCAGGACGTGCAGCACGCCCGGCGGCAAGCCCGCCTCCTCAAAAGCGCGGGCGATGATGAAGCCGCCCGTCACCGGCGTGCGCGGGTCGGGTTTCAGCACCACCGCGTTGCCGACGGCCAGCGCCGGAGCCACCGCGCGCAGCGACAGGATCAGCGGAAAGTTGAAGGGGGAGATGACGCCGACCACCCCGTGCGGAACCCGCCGCGCCAGGCTGAGATGACCGGGGGCGGCGGGCAGAATCTGGCCGGTCGCCTCCAACGGCATCGCCGCCGCGCGGTGCAGGATGGTGATGGCCTCCCGCACCTCGTGCTGGCCCTTGCCCGGGATGGAGCCGGTTTCGCGGACGATGGTCCGGACCAGTTCATCAGCGTTGCGCTCCAGCGCGTCCGCCGCCCGCCGGAACACCGCCGCACGGTCGCGCGCGGGCAGCGCCGCCCAGCCCGGCTGCGCCGCCGCCGCCGCCCGCGCCGCCGCCGCAACATCCTGCGGGTTGGCCATGCCGACGCGGGTCAGGACGCCGCCGGTCGCCGGTTCGCGCACCTCGCGCGCGCCGCCCTGCGGCACCCGCCACGCGCCGTCAAACACACGGTCGGCCCACACCGCCGCGTTTAGAAAGCAGGAATCTCCCTCGCCAACCGTCACAGCATCATCCTCCCTTTCGCGTCGTCGGGCGGGATGGAGGAGCTGTGTGATCCGCACCCCGCCTTTGCCCCTTACAGAGCAAGCGGCGTGCCGAACTGGGGATGGGCGCGATTATCGCGAAGCAAAACAGTTATTGTTTATAATCTTCAAGGGTGCCGCTGGTTCCCATGACGCGGCGCACACAGCGTAAGGGGTGTTTTGAAATCATCTTTTGATGACAATTTCCCCGCTTGCTTTGATGAAATTCATCATATGGTGATGCTGTGATGAAGCGGGGATGAGAACACCCGGTGGCCGTCACCGGAAAACGACGGTTTTTTCATCGTGCAGCATCACCCGCGATTCGATGTGCAGGCGCACCGCGCGGGCCAGCACCACGCTTTCCACGTCGCGGCCAATCGCCACCAGATCGTCCGGTGACATCGCGTGATCGACCCGGGACACCTCCTGCTCGATGATCGGGCCTTCGTCGAGGTCGTCGGTGACGTAGTGGGCCGTCGCCCCGATCAGCTTCACCCCGCGCTTGTGCGCCTGGTGGTAGGGCTTGGCCCCCTTGAAGCTGGGCAGGAAGCTGTGATGGATGTTGATGACCTTCCCCGCCATCCGCTGGCACAGGGCCGGTGACAGCACCTGCATGTAGCGGGCGAGCACCACCAGCTCCACCCCGCCGTCCTCGACGATGCCCATCAGCGCCGCCTCCTGCTCCGCCTTCACCTCGGGGGACATCGGCAGGTGATGGAAAGGCAGGTCGTGGCGCTCCACCAGCTTGCGGAAACTGTCGTGGTTGGACACCACGCCGACGATGTCGGCGGGCAACGCCCCGATGCTGTGGCGGTACAGCAGATCGTTCAGACAATGGCCGATCTTCGACACCATGATGAGGATCTTCGAGCGCCGCCGCACGTCGCGGATGGACAAATCCATGGCGAAGCGCTCGCGGATCGGTTCCATCTCGCGCAACAGGACCGTTTCCCCCTCCAGCCCCGCCCCACCCAGATCAAGGGGGGCGTCGAACGCCATGCGCAGGAAAAAACGCGCGTGCTCGTGATCGACGAACTGCGCGCTTTCGACGATGTCGCACCCCCGGTTCGCCAGCAGCGTGGACAGGGCGGAGATGATGCCGGGACGGCTGGCGCAGCTCACCGTCATGACAAACCGGTTGGAGGTGGGGCGCATGGCGGGTTCTCGCATCAGGGAAGGAGAAGGAGGAGGGCGGTGACGGTCAGCGGTAGATGGGGAAGCGCTGGCACAGGTCGCGGACCTCGGCGAGCACCGTTTCCTCGACCGCCGGGTTGCCGGTCCCGTCGGTTCCGGCCAAGGCGTCGATCACCGTCAGGATCAGCTCGCCGATGCGTTGGAACTCGGCACCGCCAAAACCGCGCGTGGTTCCCGCCGCCGTGCCCAGACGCACACCGGAGGTGACGGCGGGCTTTTCCGGGTCGAAGGGGATGGCGTTCTTGTTGCAGGTCAACCCGGCCCGCTCCAGCGCGCGTTCGGCGTCGCGCCCGGTCACGCCCTTGGGCCGCAGATCGACGAGCACCATGTGGCAGTCGGTGCCGCCGGACACGATGTCCAGCCCGCCCTTGGCCAGCGTGTCGCACAGGATCCGGGCGTTGGCGACCACCTGCCCGGCGTAGGTCTTGAACTCCGGCCGCAGGGCTTCGCCAAAGGCCACCGCCTTGGCGGCGATCACATGCATCAGCGGCCCGCCCTGGTTGCCGGGGAACACCGCCGAATTGAACTTCTTCGCCAGCGCCTCGTCGTTGGTCAGGATCATGCCGCCGCGCGGGCCGCGCAGGGTCTTGTGGGTGGTGGTGGTCACGACATGCGCGTGCGGCAGCGGATCGGGGTAATGGCCGGTGGCGATCAGCCCGGCGTAATGGGCCATGTCCACCATCAGATAGGCCCCGATCTCGTCGGCGATGCGGCGGAAGGCGGCGAAATCGATGGCGCGCGGGTAGGCCGACGCACCGGCGACGATCAGCTTGGGCCGGGTCTCCAGCGCCTTGGCCCGCAGCGCCTCGTAATCGATGCGCTGGTCCTGCGCGCTGACCTCGTAGCTGACCACATCGAACCATTTGCCCGACATGGTGACGGGGGAACCGTGGGTCAGATGGCCGCCATGGGCCAGCGACATGCCCATCACCCGGTCGCCCGGCTGAAGCAGCGCCAGGAACACCGCCTGGTTGGCCTGCGCGCCCGAATGCGGCTGCACGTTGGCGAAGGCGGCCCCGAACAGTTGCTTGGCCCGCTCGATGGCCACGCTTTCGACCTCGTCTACAAAATGGCAACCGCCGTAATAGCGGCGACCGGGATAACCCTCGGCGTATTTGTTGGTCAGAACCGAACCTTGGGCGAGCAGCACATCGACCGACACGATGTTTTCCGACGCGATCAGCTCGATCTCGTTCTGTTGGCGGTGGAGTTCGCGGGCGATCGCCGCCGCGACGACGGCATCACCAAGGGTGGCCTGCAAAGCGGGCGTGGGCAGAGTCATGCGGAATCCTCGCGGGTTGGATGGCGTCCGGCACAGGCCGGTGGGGTCACAGATCCAGATCGATTTCGCGGCTGGCCGCGCGCAGCAGACCCCAGACGTGATCGGCGAAGGAACGCCAGACCTCGATGCGGAAACGGTCGGCGGCCTCGCGGATCAGCAGGATTTGCGCCTTGTCGAACAGGGTGCGGCAGCCGGTTCCCACCGCCATCGCCTCCAGATCAAAGGCGATGGCCGAGCGCAGGGCAAGCGTGGCCGCCGCCCCCTCCACCACAATCCCGACCTCGCGGTGGCTGATGTCCACCAGGCTGTGCGGGACCGGCAGGGCGGCAAAGGCGGCGGACAGGGCGTCGACGTCCCCCGGCGGGGCGAGGATCTGCCACTCGTCGGGGCCAAGTTGCAGGGCGGTGCGCCCGTTGCTTTGGCTCATCGCGCCGATGCGGGCGGGCAACGGCCCGCCGAAGGCGGCGGCGGCCTGGCCGGTGTCGGCGGGGGCCAGACGCAGGCTGAAGCGGGCGACCTCGTCCGCGAGACGGACGGAGAGCGCGCCGTTGCGCACCAGAAGGGAAGCGGGGGCGTGCGGCACCATGGGCCTCCTACGCGCTCAAACGGGTGTTGTCGGGATCGAAAAAGACGGTGCCGGTCACGGTCGCGCGGTGGACCCGGTCGGGCATCGGCACATGCACCGTTTCGCCCTGCCGCGCCCGCCCGCCCTCGACCACCGCCAGGGCGATGGACCGGCCCAGCGCGGCGCTCCAATAGGACGAGGTGACGTGACCGACCATCTTCATCGGCAGCGGCTGGTTGGGGTCGAGGACGATTTGCGCCCCCTCCTCCAACACCGTTTGTGGATCCTCGGTCAGCAGACCGACCAGCTGCTTGCGGTGGGGGACCAGCATGTCGGGGCGGGTCAGCGACCGTTTGCCGACGAAATCCGGCTTGGTCTTGCCCACGGCCCAGCCCAGCCCGGAGTCGTCCGGCGTCAAGGTGCCGTCCGTGTCCTGCCCAACGATGATGTAGCCCTTTTCGGCGCGCAGGACGTGCATCGTCTCCGTGCCATAGGGGGTGATGCCGAACCGCTGCCCGGCCTCGTGCAGCGCCTCCCACACCGCGCGGCCATGGCGGGCGGGAACGTTGATTTCAAAGCCCAGCTCGCCGGTGAAGGAGACGCGGAACAGCCGGGTCGGGACCCCGCAGATCCGGCCTTCCGCCACCGCCATGTGCGGAAAGGCGCTGTCGGCCAGATCGATGCCCTCGACCAGCGGTTCGATCAGCTTGCGGGCGTTGGGACCTTGCAGCGCGATCACCGCCCATTGTTCGGTGGTGGAGGTCAACCAGACCTTCAGATCCGGCCATTCGGTTTGCAGATAGTCTTCCATCATCGCCAGCACGCGCGCGGCCCCGCCGGTGGTGGTGGTGACGTGGAAACGGTCGTGGGCCAGCCGCCCGATCACGCCGTCGTCGCGGATGAAGCCATCCTCGCCCAGCATCAGGCCGTAGCGGCAGCGCCCGGGGGCCAGCTTGGTCCACGCGTTGGTGTACATGCGGTTCATGAATTCGGCGGCGTCCGGGCCGACGATCTCGATCTTGCCGAGCGTCGAGGCGTCGAACATCCCCAGCGAGGAGCGCACCGCCGCGCATTCGCGGGCGACCGCCGCGTGCATGTCCTCGCCAGCCTGCGGGAAGTACCAGGCGCGCCGCCACAGCGACACCGGTTCGAACACCGCGCCCTGCGCCTCCGCCCAACCGTCGATGGGCGTCTTGCGCGTCACCTCGAACAGGTCGCCCCGGTTGTAGCCGGCGAAGGCCCCGAAGGTGGTCGGGGTGTAGGGCGGGCGGAAGGTGGTCAACCCCACCGCCGGGGCCGGGCGCTTCAACGCGTCCGCCGCGATGGCCAGACCGTTGATGTTGGAAATCTTGCCCTGGTCGGTCGCCATCCCGGTGGTGGTGTAGCGTTTGATGTGCTCGATGGATTGGAAGCCCTCGCGCACCGCCAGCCGGATGTCCTTGGCCATGACGTCGTTCTGGAAATCGACGAAGGCCTTGATCCGCGACGGGTCGCGGTCGGTCGGCAGCTCGCGCAGGCTGGTCCCGGTCAGCGGCGTTTCGTCCGTCACCCGGTGCGCCGTCGCCTCGGCGGTGAAGCCCAGCGCAGCCACCGCCGCGCGCCCGGCCTCCGCCCCATCCTCCAGCGCGGCGGCCAGACCGAAGCGACCGGCGCAGGCCCCGACCGGGCAACCGTCCTCCACCGTTTCGCCCGGCGTGAACATCTGGCGGTCTTCCTGCCAGCGCAGCGACCCCTTGGTGTGGGAAAACAGATGCACGCTGGGCGTCCAGCCGCCCGACATCAGCAGCGCGTCGCAGGCAAGGGTCTGCCCCGCCCCGACCGTGCCGTCCGCCGCCACCGGGTTGATCCGCACCGACTCCACCCGCAGCCGCCCGGCGGTGTCCGTCACCGTCCAGCCGATCCGGGTGGGGATGCGCAGCGCCTCGGCCCGCGCCACCAGCCCGGCGGGAACCGTGCCGCGCGCGTCGACGATGGCGGCGACCGCCACCCCGGCCCGCGCCAGATCGAAGGCGGCCAGCCACGCGCTGTCATGGGTGGTGACAATGGCGACGCGGCGGCCCACCGCCACGCCGTAGCGGTTCAGATAGGCGCGCGCCGCCCCGGCCAGCATCACGCCGGGACGGTCGTTTCCGGCGAAGACCAGCGGCTTTTCAATCGACCCCTGCGCCAGCACCACGCGCTTGGCCCGCACCTTCCACAGACGCTCGCGCGGCGCGCCGTCCGGCACCACGGTCAGATGGTCGGTCAGGCGCTGGCACAGCCCCAGGAAATTTTGATGGTAATAGCCGATGGCGGTGGTGCGCGGCAGCAGCGTGACGTTGGGCAGGGCCGCCAGCGCCGCCCGCGTCTCGTCCAGCCAGCCCCAACCGCTGCGGCCATCGATGCCCGCGTCGGTTTCCGACAGCAGCGAGCCACCCAATTCGGCCTGTTCGTCGCACAGGATCACCGACGCGCCGCTGCGCCCGGCGGCGAGCGCGGCGGCCAGACCGGCCGGACCGCCGCCGACGACCAGCAGATCGCAATGGGCGAAGCGGCTGGCGTACACGTCGGGATCGACCGCCACCGGGGCGGGGCCGAGACCGGCGGCGTTGCGGATGAACGGCTCATAGACCTTCGTCCAGAAGCTTTTCGGCCACATGAAGGTCTTGTAGTAGAAACCGGCGGAAAACAGCATGTAGAGCGCGTCATTCACCGCGCCAACGTCGCGCCGCAAAGACGGCCAGCGGTTTTGGCTGGTCGCGGCCAAACCGTCATACAGCTCCAGCATGGTGGCGCGGGTGTTCGGTTCGAAGCGGCCCTGGCCCCGGTCGGTGCTGACCAGCGCGTTCGGCTCCTCCGACCCGGCGGACAGGATGCCGCGCGGACGGTGGTATTTGAAGGAGCGCCCGACCAGATGGACGCCGTTGGCCAGCAGGGCCGAGGCCAGGCTGTCGCCCGCCACGCCCTGGAACGGTTGGCCGTCGAAGGTGAAATGAACCGGCGCGGCGGCGGTCAGGCGGCCCTTGCCGGGGATGCGGAAGCTGGTCATGAGCGCGCCTCCTGGTTCTGGGCCGCCGGGGCGTTCGTTGCCGGGGTTTGGGCCGCCGGGGCGTTGGCCGCCTCGATCTCCGCGTCGGTCGGGCGGGGCAGACCGGCCTTGTAGGTCAGGGCGAACCGGTCGCTGACGGTGTCACGCACCGCGTTGAAGAAGCGCCCGCAGCCGTGCAGATGCCGCCAGCGTTCGAAATGCCGCCCGCGCGGGTTGGTGCGGGTGAACAAATGGTCCTTCCACGCCTCGTCCGACAGCGCCGACGGGTTGGTCGGGCGGGTGATGTGCGCCTCCCCGGCGTAAACGAACTCGACCTCCGGGCGTTCGGCCTCGCAATAAGGGCAGCGGATCAACAGCATCTCGTCACTCCTCAATGCGCCACGGCGGCGGCGGCGGCCTCGTCGATCAGGCGGCCGGTGGTGAAGCGCTCCAACGTGAAGGGCGCGTTGATCGGGTGGGGTTCGTTGCGGGCGATGGTGTGGGCGAAGACGTGCGCCGATCCCGGCGTCGCCTTGAAGCCGCCGGTGCCCCAGCCGCAATTCACATACAGCCCCGGAACCGGGGTCAGGCCGATGATCGGCGAGCGGTCGGGCGTCACGTCCACGATGCCCGCCCATTTGCGCAGCATCCGCATGCGGGTGAAGATCGGGAACACCTCGCAGATGGCGGCGATGGTGTGTTCGATCAGCGGCAGCCCGCCGCGCTGGCTGTAGGAGGTGTATTGATCGGTCCCCGACCCGATCACCAACTCGCCCTTGTCGGATTGGCTGATGTAGGCGTGGACGGTGTTGGACATCGCCACGCAGGGGAACACCGGCTTGATCGGTTCCGACACCAGCGCCTGCAACGGGTAGCTTTCCAGCGGCAAACGCACGCCGGCACTGTCCATCACCACCGACGTGCTGCCCGCCGCCGACACGGCGACCTTTTTGGCCTTGATGAAGCCGCGCGGCGTCTGCACCCCCGTCACCCGCCCCGCCGCGTCGCGACCGATCGCCGTCACCGGGCAATTCTGGATGATGTCCACCCCGCGCGCCGCCGCCCCACGGGCGTAGCCCCAGGCCACCGCGTCGTGCCGGGCCACGCCGCCGCGCCGTTGCAGCGCCGCCCCCATCACCGGGTAACGCGCGTTGGGATCGGTGTTCAGCGGCGGGCAGAAGGCCTTGGCCTGCTCCGGCGTCAGCCATTCGTTGTCGATGCCGTTCAGCCTGTTGGCGTGGATGTGCCGCTTGAAGCTCTGCACGTCATGGACCGTGTGCGCCAGCATCAGAACGCCGCGCTGGGAGAACATGACGTTGTAGTTCAGATCCTGGCTCAACCCCTCCCACAGCTTCATCGCGTGCTCGTACAGCATCGCGCTTTCGTCGTAGAGGTAGTTGGAGCGGATGATGGTGGTGTTGCGCCCGGTGTTGCCGCCGCCCAGCCACCCCTTTTCGATCACGGCCACGTTGGTGACGCCGTGCTCCTTGGCCAGATAATAGGCGGCCCCCAGCCCATGGCCGCCCGCCCCGACGATGATCACGTCATACTCGGCCTTCGGTTCGGCGTCGGGCCATTGGGGTTGCCAGTTCCGGTTGCCGGTCAGGGCGTTGCTGAGAAGGGAGGAGAAGGAGAAGCGGGTCATGGCGGCACCGCGCAGTTCAACACCCCATCACTATCGGGAAAGCCATCGGGCTTGGACAGAATGGGTGCGTCAGCGTAATGTCACCCATGCGACAACACAACAGACCGAACAGACCGGCAGCCCCGGACTGGAGAGACACCGCATGGACCGCCACAGCCGCCCGCCGGGGCGCGGCACGCCGCGCCTGTCGGTCGGTTTCATCCTGGCCCACCGCTTCACGTTGGGGGCCTTCGCCAATTTCGTGGACGTGCTGCGGCTGGCCGCCGACGAGGGCGACCGCAGCCGCCCGATCCTGTGCGAGTGGACGGTGCTGTCCGACACCATGCGCCCGGTGGCGTCGAGCAGTGGCGTTCTGGTGCAGCCGACCGAACGGCTGGGCGACCCGGCCCACTTCACCTACATCGTCGTTGTCGGCGGCCTGATCGACGAAACCCCGGCTCTCAGCCCCGAACACACCGCCTATCTGCACCGCGCGGCCGCCGCGCGGGTCCCGCTGGTGGGGGTGTGCACCGGGGCCTTCATCCTGCAACGGGCGGGGTTGATGGACGGCTACCGCTGTTGCGTCAGTTGGTTCCACCACGCCGATTTTCTGGAGCAGTTCAGCGGCCTGACCCCGGTGTCCGACCAGATTTTCATCGTGGACCGCGACCGGCTGACCTGTTCGGGCGGAACCAGCTCCGCCCATCTCGCCGCCCATCTGGTGGAAAAGCATGTCGGGCGGGCGCAGGCGCGCAAGAGCCTGCACATCATGATCATCGACGACGCCCTGCGCGCCGAAAAACCCCAGCCGGGCATCCCGCTCGACCTGACCACCACCGACGAGATCGTGAAAAAGGCGTTGCTGCTGATGCAGCAGAACATCGACGCCCCGCTGTCCATCGCCGACCTGTCGCGCCGCCTGGGCGTGGCCCGCCGCCAGTTGGAACGCCACACCCACAGCGCGCTCGGCCTCACGCCGACCGACGCCTACAAGATCATCCGGCTGGAACACGCCGAGTTTTTGCTGACAACCACCGACCAATCCGTGACCGACATCGCCGCCGCCGCCGGATTCTGCGACTCCTCCCACTTTGTCCGCGCCTTCAAGGCGCGGCGGGGGGTGACGCCGTCGGTGTTCCGCAAAAGCGGGGCCTGATGACGCCGCCGGAGCCTTGCGGCGAACGCAAGGCTGTTCGTCATTTCAACAAACCATTTCCGTTCAACCAGCCCTCCGGTTCATGCTGACGGGCAACGGGGCCATTCCGGTGCCGCACGCGTTCGTTGAGGGCACCCGATGGCACAGGCCGCCTCCATCCCCACCGCCGACAGCCTCTATCCCCATGAGACCAGCAACGTGCTGCGGCTGTCGGTGGCCCAGGCCCTGGCCGGGTCGAACGCGGTCGTCGCCTACGCCACCGGGGCCATCGTCGGCAACAGTCTGGCTCCCAGTTCGGCGCTGGCCACCCTGCCGATTTCGATTTTCGTGGTCGGGATGGCGGTTTGCACCCTGCCCTTTGGTGCGCTGGCCCGCCGCCATGGCCGCCGGGCGGCGTTTCTGACCGGGACCGGCTGCGGCGTGCTCACCGGGCTGCTGTCGTCGCTGGCGGTGGTGCTGGGATCCTTCTGGCTGTTCAGTCTGGCGATGGCGTTCGGCGGGGCCTACGCCGCCGTCGTGCTGTCCCTGCGCTTTGCCGCCGCCGATTGCGCCCCGGCGGACCGCCGCCCGCGCGCGATGTCCGCCGTGATGGCGGGCGGCGTGTTCGCCGGGGTGATCGGGCCGCAGCTTGTCACCCTGACCATGAACTGGTCGCCGCCGCACCTGTTCGCCGCCACCTACATCGCGCAGGCGGGTGTGGCCGTTGTGTCGGCGTTGGTGCTGATGGGGGTCCGCCTGCCCAAGCCGACGCTGGCGGAAAGCGCGCAGGGTCGGCCCTTGGGCGTCATCCTGCGCCAGCCGCGCTTCATCAACGCGGTGGTGTGCGGGGTGGTGTCCTATCTGCTGATGAACTTCATCATGACCGCCGCCCCGCTGGCCATGCACCTGTGCGGCCTGCCGCAAGAGGCGTCGAATCTCGGCCTGCAATGGCACGTCATCGCCATGTACGCCCCCAGCTTTTTCACCGGGCGGCTGATCGCCCGCTTTGGTGCGCCGCGCATGACCAGCGCCGGGCTGGCCCTGATCGCGGCCGCCGCCGGGGTCGGCTTGACCGGGGTGGAGGTCGCCCATTTCTGGGGCAGCCTGATCCTGCTGGGGGTGGGGTGGAATTTCGGCTTTCTCGGCGCGTCCGCCCTGGTGCTGGAATGCCACCGGCCGGAGGAACGGACGCGGGTGCAGTCGCTCAACGACTTCTTCGTTTTCGGGACGATGGCGGTGGGGTCCTTCGCCTCGGGCGGCTTGCTGTCGGCCTTTGGCTGGAACGTGGTGCTGCTGGTGTCCTTTGTCCCGCTGCTGATCGCCGCCACCTTCCTGACGGTGACGGCGATGCAACGGTCGGCCTCACCTCAACAGTCGTCTTCGACGTAAGCACGGACGATCTCGGCGAATAAGGTTGACCGGTCAGGGTTGACCACTCAGGGCCGGGGCGCGCGCGGGGTTGCCGCCAACGCCTCGGCCAGACGGTCTTTCCAGAAGCGGGCAAAGGCGGTTGTGCTGTGGCCCAGTGTTTCGGCGCTGGCCGGGATCACATGCAGGCTGCCCCGCGCCACCGCCGCCATCGCGCGCGCCATCACCCCAGTTTCGGGCGGGTTGCGCTCGTCATCGGCGGCGTTGATCGCCAGAACCGGATCGGTGATCCGCCCCAGCGCCGACGACGGGTCGTAATCGCGCGACGCGTTCCACTGATACAGCGCGTCGTTGGCGTCGCCCTCGAACGGCGCGGCCAAGCGGCGCTCCAGCAGCCGGTCGGCGGCCTCGCGGGTGGGGGCGGCGGCTTGCAGCGCCAGGGTGCCGCCGTTGGTCGCCGTGCCGAACACGAGGTTGGCGAAGGCCAAGCCCTTGGGTTGGTTGGTGTAGTTGCCGCCGTTCCAATCGGGATCGCGGCGGATGCTTTCGATCAGCAGGCGGCGCATCATCCAATTGCGGCCCGACATCGCCGTCGGCTGCGCCGCCATCGGCACCAGCAGGTCGGCAAAGCCGGGGTGGGTGGCTCCCCACAGCCAGACATGCATCCCGCCCATCGAATGACCCAGCAGCAGCCGAACATGGGTGATGCCCAGCCCTTCGGTCAACAGCCGGTGTTGGGCGGCGACCATGTCGTCATAAGTGTATTCGGGAAAGCCCATGCGCAAACCGTCGGACGGTTTGGCCGACGCCCCCGCCCCCAGCGCGTCGGGCAGGATGATGCGATGGGTGGCCGCGTCCAGCGGTTGACCGGGGCCGAACAGCTCCCCGGCAAAGGCCGGGGTCAGCATCGCCTTGCCGCTGCCCGCCGTGCCGTGCAGAACCACCACCACATCGCCCGTGGGGTTGCCGAGGGTGGTGTAATGCAGCCGCAATTCCGGCATCACCGCGCCGTTCTTGAAACGGAAATCGCGGGCGATCCAATCGCCCTCCTGCGGCGTTGGGTAGTTGGCCGGTGCCGCCGGAGCGCTCGGACCACCGCCGATCAGCACGGCCCCCACGGTCAACGCCGCCAGGGCGGCGCGCCGGATGCGATAGCGCAAAGTCATCGTCGTTTCACTCCCCGGTCGGGACCGGGCGACGTGGCCCGGTCCTCGTTCGTGTCACCACCCCATCGCAGATCTGTTCCTCACCCCATCATCGCCAGCGCCTTGGCGAAAAAGTCCGGGCCGCCGAAATTGCCGGACTTCAGCGCCATCAGCCGGTCGCCGCCGGGCAGACCGGCGGTGCGCAGCACCGGCACGCCGGGGGCGATTTCCGGACCAACGAGGAAGGCCGGGATGCCCAAACGGTCCACCACCGCGCCGGAGGTTTCGCCCCCCGCCACCACCAGCCGCCGCACGCCGCGTTCGGTCAGCCCCGCCGCCACATCGGCCAGCGCCTGTTCGATGCGGTGGCCGACCGCCGCGCGCCCGTGGCGGGCTTGCAGGGCGGCCACCTTGTCCGGCGTGGCGCTGGACGCGACGACGACCGGGCCAGCGCCCAGGCGCGCGTCGGCGAAGGCCAGCGCGCGGGCCACCTCGGCCGACGGATCGGCCAGCAGCGCGTCGGTGTCCAGCCGCAGCACCGGGAACAGCGCTTCCGCCGCCGCCAACTGCTCCAGCGTCGCCTTGGAACAGCTTCCCACCACGATGGCCGCCGGGCCGCCGACCGGGCGGGCCACCGCTTCAGCCCCGCCGGTGGCGGGTGTCACCCGCCCCGACGCCACCAGGGCGCGGGCCAGCCCCAAACCCAGGCCGGACGCCCCGGTGGACAGCGGGCCGTCCAGCGCCGCCGCGCCGATGATCGCCAGATCCGCGTCGGCCACCGCGTCCACAATCGCGGCCCCCTGCCCCGCCGCCGCCACGGCGTCGCGGCGCGCCCGCACCGCGTCGACGCCTTGCGCCACCGTCAGCCGGTCGATCAGCCCGACCCCGCCGCTGGATTGGCGATCCAGCACGCGAACCAGATTGGAATCGCGCATCGGGTTCAGCGGGTGATCCTTCAGCGGGCTTTCGTGCAGCGGCTGGCTGCCGACGAACAGATGCCCCATGAACACGGTGCGCCCGGTTTCCGGAAAGGCGGGCGTCACCAGCACCGGCCCACCGCCGCACGCGGCGCGCAGAGCGTCGGTGACAGGGCCGATGTTGCCCTGGTCGGTCGAATCGAAGGTCGAGCACACCTTGAACAGGGTGTGGGCGACGCCGCGCGCCGCCAGCCAGCGTTGGGCGTCCAGCGACAGCGCCACCGCCGTGTCCGGCGCGATGGAGCGGCTTTTCAGCGCCACCACCACCGCGTCCACCTCCGGCAGGTCCAACCCGTCGGCGGGAACGCCGATGGTCTGGACGGTGCGCAGACCCGCACGGGTCAGCGTGTTGGCAAGGTCGGACGCGCCGGTGTAATCGTCGGCGATGCAGCCGAGGGCAAGCGTGGTCTGGGTCATGGCGCTCACGCTCCCGTCACGATGGCGCGCTGCGGCGTGAACCAGCCCAACCCGGCCAGCGTCCCGGCGCGCGGGCGGTATTCACAGCCGACAAACCCCTCGTAGCCCAGCCGGTCCAGCTCCGCAAACAGGAAGGGGTAATTCAACTCCTCCCCCGCCGGTTCGTGGCGCGAGGGGACGGAGGCGATCTGCACATGCCCGGTGATCGGCAGCAGGCGGCTCAGCGCCATCGTGCAATCGCCGTGCAGGATCTGCCGGTGGTACAGGTCGAACTGAAGCCGGACGTTGGGGCGGTCCAGATCGGCGATCAACCGCTCGGTCGCGGTGAAATCATTCAGGAAATAGCCGGGCATGTCGCGCCCGTTGATCGGCTCCAGCAGCAGATCGATCCCGCGTTCGGCCAGCGCGTCCGCCGCGTGCTCCACCGCGCGGCGGTAGCTGGCCTGGGCCGTCGGGTCGGCGGCGTCGGCCAGACCGGCCATCAGATGCAGACGGCGGCAGCCGGTGGCCTCGGCGTAGCGCAAGGCGGTCTCCACCCCGGCCTGAAGCTCGGCGAAGCGGTCGGGCAGGGCCGCCAGCCCGCGTTCCCCCGCCGCCCAATCGCCGGGCGGCATGTTGAACAGCGCCTGGGTCAACCCGTTGCGCCGCAACCGCTCGCCCACCGCGTCGGGCGTGTGGTCATAGGGAAACAGATACTCCACGGCCCGGAAACCGGCGTCGGCGGCGGCGTCGAAACGGTCCAGGAACGACCATTCGTTGAACATCATGGTCAGGTTGGCGGCGAAGATGGGCATCTGTGGCGGCCTCGTGTCGGCGTCGGGCTGGGGGGTGGGTGTTGGAGCGGCTTCGGATCAGGCTTTCGGCGTCACGGCGTCGGGGAGCGCCGCACCGGACAGCGCGGCGTAGGTGCGGGCCAGCGACGAATCGTCGTCCCGTCCCATCCCCGCCCCCGCCGTGGCCAGATACATTTGCAGGGCGGCGGCGGCGACCGGCACAGGGTAACGGGCGCTGCGCGCCATGTCCTGGATGATGCCCAGATCCTTGACGAAAATCTCCACCGCGCTCAACGGGCGGTAATCCCCGGCCAGAATGTGCGGCACGCGGTTTTCGAACATCCAGGAATTGCCCGCCGACGCGGTGATGACCTCGTACACCTTGGCCAGATCCAGGCCCTGCTTGGCGGCAAAGGCCATCGCCTCGCAGGCGGCGGCGATGTGCACCCCGGCCAGAAGCTGGTTCACCATCTTGAAGGCGGCCCCTGTCCCGGCGGCGTCGCCCAGCTCGTACAGCTTGCCCGCCATGGCGTCGAGCGCCGGGCGCGCCTTGGCGAAGGCGGCGGCGGTCCCGGAGGCGAGGATCGTCAACTGCCCCTGCGCGGCCTTCGCCGCCCCGCCGCTGATCGGCGCGTCGAGATAAAGCCGCCCGGTCGCCTCCAGCCGGTCGGCCAGACGGCGGGCGATCTGCGGATCCATGGTGGCCGACGACAGGAACACCGCCCCTTCGGCCATTCCCTCCACCGCGCCCGACGGGCCGAACAGAACCTGTTCGGTCTGGTCGGCGTTCACCACCACGCACACGACCACATCGGCCCCGCGCGCGGCCTCCGCCGGGTTGGCGGCGGCGTGGCCACCCTCGGCCACCAGACGGTCGACGTTGGCCGCAACCACGTCGCAACCGGTCACATGGAACCCGGCGCGGCGCAGCGATTGGGCCATGCCGAAGCCCATCGACCCCAGACCGATGACGGCGGCGCGCAACCCGGCCCCGCTGTTGGACGAAACGCTCATCACTCACACTCCCGTTTGCACAGACCCGCGCGGAGAACGGCGGCGAAAGAAACGGGCGGGAACCGGATCACGGATCGGAAACGGTCCCCGCCCAAGGCTTGCGCACCAGCGCGGGAGGATTCCTCAGCGATTGACCAGCTTGGCCGGAACGGTCAGCACCGCCGCCGCCCCCACCAGCAACACCCCGGCCAGCACATACATGCCCATCGCCGTGTTGCCGGTCAGATCCTTGACGTAGCCGATCATGTAGGGACCGGCGAACCCCGCCAGATTGCCCACCGAATTGACGATGGCGATGCCCGCCGCCGCCCCGGTGCCGGTCAGGAAGGCCGTGGGCAACGACCAGAACAGCGGCGCGCAGGTGATGACCCCGGCGGCGGCCAGCGATAGGCAGGCGATGGCGATGGTCGTGCTGCTGGCGGTGGCGGCGACGATGAAGCCGGCAGCACCGAACAGGGCCGGGATCACCAGATGCCAGCGGCGTTCCTGCATGCGGTCGGCGCTGCGGCCGCACAGGATCATCACCACCACCGCGCACAGGAACGGAATGGCGCTGATGAGGCCGATGTTGAAGTTGCCCACCACGCCGGTCGCCTTGACCAGCGACGGCATCCAGAAGGTCAGGCCGTATTGGCCGGTGACGAAAGCGAAATAGATCAGGCACATCAGCCACACCCGGCCATCCTTGAAGGTGGCGGCGGTGGTCTGCGGGCTTTGCTTGGTCCGGCTGTCGGCCTCGATGTTGCGGGCCAGCACGGCCTTTTCATCGGCGTCCAGCCACTTGGCCTCCTCGATCGAATTGTCGAGGTGGAGGAAGACCGCCACGCCCATGATCAGGGCCGGAACCGCTTCGATCAGGAACATCCACTGCCACCCCGACAGACCGCCGGTCTGGTGGAAGCTGTCCATGATCCAGCCCGACAGCGGGTTGCCGAAGATGCCCGACACCGGGATCGCCGACATGAAAATCGCGATGATCTTGGCCCGCCGGTTCGACGGGTACCATTGGGTCAGATACAGGATGACGCCGGGGTAGAATCCCGCCTCCGCCAGACCCAGCAGGAACCGCAGGACGTAGAACATCTCCGCCGAATTCACGAACATGAAGGCGGCGGACAGGATGCCCCACGTCACCATGATGCGGGCGATCCACAGCCGCGCGCCGACCCGGTGCAGGATCAGGTTGCTCGGCACCTCGAACAGGAAATAGCCCAGGAAGAAGATCCCGGCCCCCAGACCGAACACCGTTTCGCTGAAGCCCAGCGCCTGGGACATCTGGAGCTTGGCAAAGCCCACATTCACGCGGTCGAGATAGGCGACCACGTAGCAGAGCATCAAAAACGGCACGATCCGCCAGAACACTTTGCGATAGGCGCGCGTCTCCACGGCCTCCACCGGGCCGTCGGCCGTCAGCACTTGCTGCGACATCGTTTCCTCCAAGGGGGGGTTTTCCTGCCGGGCGTTCTTGATCCGCCCTTCGCCGCCATCAGGCTCAGAAATTCATTTGGCAGCGCTGCCAAAAGGACATAACATTGTTTGGCAGCGCTGCCAATCATTTTTGGTGGCGCTGCCAACAAATCTTGCGGCCCATCGACGGAAAGCGGAGAATGTCCAGAATTTTGAAGCTTCTAAGGACGTGCGACGGTGGACGGGCGGGGCAAGACGGCGGCAACGGTGACGCTGGCGGAGGTGGCGGCGGCCGCCGGGGTGGGCGAAAGCACGGTG
Source organism: Azospirillum griseum (assembly GCF_003966125.1). GTDB lineage: Bacteria > Pseudomonadota > Alphaproteobacteria > Azospirillales > Azospirillaceae > Azospirillum > Azospirillum griseum. Next base: position 220,527 of record NZ_RXMA01000003.1, on the reverse strand, counting down.
TCGCGCGTGCTGCGCAACCACGGCTCCTTTTCGGCCAAAACCCGCGACCGGGTGATGGAGGCGGTGAACCGGCTGGGCTATGTCCCCAACATGATCGCCGGGACGCTGGCGTCGGCGGGCTCGCGGCTGGTCGGCATCGTCGTGCCGTCCTTCTCCAACATCGTGTTCGCCGATGTGCTGCGCGGGGCCAGCCAAGCGATGGAGGGCAGCGGCCATCAGGCGGTGATCGGGGTCAGCGACTACGACCCGGCGCGGGAGGAGGAGTTGATCGCCTCCATGCTGTCCTGGCGACCGGCGGCGATCCTGCTGGCCGGGCTGGAGCACACCGAGCGGGCGCGCGCCATGCTGACCGGCGGCGGGGCGCGGGTGGCGGAGATGCTCGACATCGACGGGCCGGGGCTGGATCTGGTGGTCGGCTTCGCCACCGCCGAAACCGGCCGGGCCAGCGCCCGCCATCTGCTGGCGCGCGGCTATCGGCGGATCGGCTATGTCGGTCACGACCTGACGCGCGACACCCGCGCGGCCAAGCGGCTGGCCGGGTTCGAAGCCGCGTTGGCCGACGCCGGGCTGGCCCTGACCGACCGCGACATCGCCCCGGTCCCTTCCTCGGTGGAGGTTGGGCGCGACGGGCTGGACCGGCTGCTGGCCCGCGCGCCCGATCTCGACGCGGTTTATTTCTCCAACGACGACATGGCGGTCGGCGGCTATTTCCTGTGCCTGTCGCGGGGGATCGCCATCCCGGACCGGCTGGCGCTGTTCGGCTACAACGGCTTGGACGTCGCCCGCCTCACCCCGCAACCCATCGCCACCATCCGCACCCCGCGCGTGCGCATCGGGGAACTGGCCGCACAGCTCGCGCTGTCCGGCGCGCCCGCGCAGACGGTGGATGTCGGTTTCGAAGTGATCGAGGGCGCAACCGCCTGACGCCGGAGCGCGGCGGCGGCTGGCCCCAAACCCCGGCCCAAAACCCGCCCCAAACTCCAAGGATCACAGCATGAGCGACAGCAAATGGCGCGAGGAGATCTGCCGTTATGGCCGGTCCCTGTTCGAACGCGGCCTGACCCCCGGCTCGTCGGGAAACATCTCCTACCGGATGGACGATGGCGGGTGGCTGGTGACGCCGACCAACGCGTCGATGGGATTCCTGGATCCCGCCCGGCTGTCGCGGCTGGATTCCGCCGGACGCCTGCTGTCGGGCGACCCGCCGACCAAGGAAATCCCCCTGCACAGCGCGCTCTACGACAGCCGGACCAGCGCCCGCGCCATCGTCCACCTCCATTCCACCCACGCGGTGGCGGTGTCGATGCTGCCGGAGATCGACCCGCGTTCGGTCCTGCCGCCGATGACGCCCTATGGCCTGATGCGGGCCGGTCAGGTGGCCTTGGTCCCCTATCACCGCCCCGGCGATCCGGCGGTGGCCGACGCCATCCGGGGGTTGGCCGGGCGCTATTCCTCCGTCCTGCTGGCCAACCACGGGCCGGTCGTCGCCTCCACCAGCCTGGAAGGCGCGGTGTTCGCGACGGAGGAGTTGGAGGAAACCGCCAAGCTCTATCTGCTGCTGCGTGGCCTGAACCCGCGTTACCTCACCCCGGCGCAGGTCGGCGACCTCGTCACCACCTTCGGGCTGGAAGTGCCGCACCCGGGCCATGTGCACAACGCCTCCTGCGTCGATGGCTCCTGCGTCGGCCTGGCGCGCTTGGCCACTCCGGCGTCGGACGATTGACACCAGAGCAGTCCCGGCCTTGCTCTGTGGCTGACGGACAAAGGGAGGTTCCATCTCCACCCCCCAACATTCTATGCCGTTTCGGCATGAAGTGAGGCCATATCGGCATTGGCCGAAGCGCAAGAAAAACGCTTTAAATCTCAAGACAGCGAGATTGATCCGCGCCTGATGGCGCTGTGGAGCGTGACATGCCGCCGATCTTCGGAATATTGGGTGGAATGGGCCCCCTGGCCACCGCCGACTTTTTAAGGAAGTTCATCGAAAGCACCCCCGCCAGAACCGACCAGGACCACATCCCAACTCTGGTGCACAACATTCCCCAAATTCCCGATCGCAGCGCCAGCATCTTGGGTGATGGTCCATCGCCGCTGCCGGTTCTGCTCGCGGGGGTGCGTTTTCTGGTGGAGAACGGGGCCTGCGCCATCGCCATACCCTGCAACACCGCTCACCACTGGCACCGTGATCTTCAAACGGCGTCCCCCGTGCCCATCCTGCACATCGTCGACAGCGTGCGGTGGGCGTTGACCCACAGCACCGCAAAGGCCGACCAACCGACGGTGACACAGGTGGGGCTGCTGGCCACCACCGGCACGCTGACCGCCGGTTTCTACCAGCGCCGCCTCGCCGACCACGGTCTCGTCTGTCACACGCCCACACCAGAGGATCAGGCCGACCGCGTCATGCCGGCCATCGCGCGGGTGAAGGCCGGGCAGATCGACGAGGCGCGGGATCTGTTGCGCGGGGTCGTGGAGCGGCTGCGCGCGGTTGGCGCGCAGCGCTTGATCCTGGGTTGCACCGAAATCCCGCTGGCCCTGGCCGACGCCGATCCCCCCGCCACCCCGCTGTTCCTCGACGCCACCGCCGCGCTCGCGCGGCACTGCGTTGATTGGTGGACACATGAACGTCCACACCGCACCCCCGCCACACTGGGATCAACATCGGACACAAACCTGTTCACATTTCGTCAACACAAACAAACACCGGGTTCAGACCTGTCCTCATTTTGATAAAATTCGCATCCATCAATGGAATTATTGGTCGCCCTGTTCACTCCGAACCGCAAAATTCGCCGCTTCTCTTACAGCTTCATTACATATCTTGGTTTTGCTGATACCATTGGAGCACCCCTCAACACACAATCCCAGCGCTCAAGCGCAAGGCCGACCGGACACACCAGGAGACTCCCGATGCCCCTTCCCATGCCCACGTTCCTTTCCTCCCCACGCGCCCGGCTGCGCACGGTGTTGCTCGGCGGTGCGCTTCTCGCCGGATCCTGGACCAGCCACGCGGGCGCGGCGGACTATCGTTTCGTGACGGAGCAGTTTGCCCCCTTCTCCTACGAAACGCAGGGCAAGGCGGCCGGCCCCATGACGGAGGTGGTGGAATCCCTCTGCGCGGCGATGAAGAAGAGCTGCGAGATCCAGGTGCTGCCCTGGCGGCGGGCGTTGGACATGGCCGAGTCCGGTGAGGTCAGCGGCATTTTCTCCATGCTGCGCTCACCGGAGCGGGAGGCGAAATTCTTCATCACCCAACCGATTGTGCGCTCCGCCTACTCCTTCGTCGCCCCGGCCAACGCCGGGTGGAGCTACAGCGGCCCGGCCAGCGTCAAGGACCGCTCCATCGCCGTCTATGGCCCCTCGGGCACCTCGGCGGTGGCCGAACGGATCATCAAGGAGGCGGGCGGCGGTGAGATCCAGATGGAGGTCGCCAACGACGCCCTGCTGAAAAAGCTGTCGGTCGGGCGCTTCAGCGACAAGACCGTCGGTTTCATCAACCGCGACGTCGGACAGGACATCATCGCCAAGCAGGGCATCACGGGTCTGGCCTTCGTTGGCGACGGCGCGCAAATCCTCTACGGCATCGGGCTGTCGCGCAAAAGCGTCACCCAGGCCGACGCCGACGCCTTCGATGCGGCCTTGGCGACGTTGAAGGCGTCGGGCACGATCAAGGCGATCCTGACCCGCCACAACCTGCAAACGGCGGAGTGACGGCACGGCGGCGGCAACCGGACGGGTGGACGGTCCCATGGAACTGAAATGGCTTGAGGACTTCGTCAGTCTGGCCAACACGCGGAGCTTCTCGCGCTCCGCTCAGGAACGGAACGTCACCCAACCGGCCTTCAGCCGCCGCATCCGTCAATTGGAGCTGTGGCTGGGAGCCGACCTGATCGACCGCAGCACCTACCCCACCACCCTGACCGACGCCGGTCGAACCTTTCGCAGCGTGGCGGAGGACTTCATCACCGCCATGCACCGCCAGCGCGACGAGTTTCGCGGCGCGCGCAGCCGGGCCGGGGCCGCGATCCGCTTTTCCGCTCTGCACACGCTCAGCATGACCTTCTTTCCCCGCTGGCTGCGCGAGGTGGAACGCGCGCTTGGTCCGCTGAACACCCGGATGATGCCGGGCAACCTGCATGATTGCGTGGAGTCGCTGACCGAAGGGGATTGCGATTTCCTGCTGTGCTACGGGCACGACCGGGTTCCGATCCTGCTTGATCCGGCGCTCTACCCGTCGCTGACGCTGGCCCGCGACCGGCTGTTGCTGGTGGCCACACCCGAGGAGGCGCGCCGTTTCCCCGGAACCCCGGCGGAGCCGTTGCGGCTGCTGGCCTACACCGCCGATTGCCTGCTGGGTCGGGTCGTCGATCATCTGATGGAGCGGATCGCCGGGCGCTGCCATCTGGAGGTCTTTTACGAGAACCCAATGGCCGAAGCGCTGAAGGCGATGGCGCTTGAAGGGCACGGCGCGGCGTGGCTGCCGGAAAGCTCCATTCCACGCGAATTGTCCAGCGGCGCCCTGGTGACGCTGGGCGATGCCGATGTTGTCAGCCCGCTGGATGTCCGGCTCTACCGCTCCCTGCGCAAGGCCGCGCCGTCGGTGGTCGGCGTCTGGAGCCACCTCACCAACCGCCCCCCGGCCCCGATTCCGTTGCTGGTGGGCGGCGCGCCGGGCGCGTGACCACCCACACCATCCCTGACCTGTTCCCCGACCAACCGGAGATGCGACCATGATCGTCCGACGCACTGTTCTGCGCGCCCTGGGCGCGGCCTGCGCGCTGTTTGCTGCCCTGGGGGCCAGTGGCCCGGCCCGGGCGGGCGGCACCTTTGACGCGGTGAAGCAACGCGGCCACGTTGTGTGCGGCGTCAACATCGGGGTGTCCGGCTTCTCCGCTCCCGACCAGCAGGGCCGCTGGACCGGGTTGGACATCGATCTGTGCCGGGGCATCGCGGCGGCGATGTTCGGCGACCCGACCCGCGCCCGATTCGTGCCGACCTCCTCGGCGCAGCGCTTCACCGCCCTGCAATCGGGCGAGGTTGACGTGCTGACCCGCAACGCCACCCAGACGCTGACGCGCGACACCGCGCTGGGCCTGAACATGGCCGGGGTGAATTTCTTCGACGGCCAGGCTTTCCTGGTCCGGAAGGCGCTGGGGGTGGACCATGTGGACAAGCTGGCCGGGGCCGCCATCTGCGTGATGCCGGGAACCACCAGCGAGCAGAACATGGCCGATTATTTCCGCACGCGCGGCATGGCCTTCACCCCGGTGGTGATCGAGAATGTGGACGAACTGGCGGGCGTCTTCTTCTCCGGCCGTTGCGACGCGTTGTCCACCGACGCCTCACAGCTGGCGGCCATCCGCGCGACCAACGCCCCCGATCCCAGCGCCTTCATCATCCTGCCTCAACGCATTTCCAAGGAACCGCTGGGGCCGATGGTCCGCCAGGGCGACGAGGAATGGTTCAATCTGGTGAAATGGACCCTGTCGGCGATGATCGAGGCCGAAGAGCTGGGCATCACCCAGGCCACGGTGGATCGGCTGCTCGACAGCCCCAGCCCGGAGGTCGCCCGCTTTCTGGGGGTGAAGCCCGGTTTCGGCAAGGCGCTGGGCGTCGATGAGCGGTGGGCCTACAACATCATCAAGGCCGTGGGCAATTACGGCGAAAGCTTCGAACGCAATCTGGGCCAAGGCAGTCCGATCAAGCTCGAACGCGGGATGAACAATCTGTGGACCAAGGGCGGCTTGGTCTATTCCCTGCCGATGCGTTGAGGACATGGTGGGCGGGGGAGAGGGGCCGCCCCCGCCGGTGCCGGGAACGCACACCGGCGGACGCACCGCGCTCTCACCGTGAAACAGCGCGCGGTGCTCTGCGCCTTGATCGATCGGGCCGGTTCACGCGTCAAATCCTTTCCGGTTTGACGCGATCCGCTCCGGTGTTCGATGCCCCGAACGAATCCCGAGCCTGTGCGTCAGCCCCCAGATCAGACGCAGCGCCCGCCATCGACCTCCAGGCAGACGCCGGTCAGGAACTCCGCCTCGTCGGAGCAGAGATACAGCGCGGCGTTGGCGATGTCCGCCGGGGTGGAGAGCCGCCCCGCCGGGATGGAGGCGAGGAACTGCGCCCGCCGTTCGGGCGAATCCTGCCCCATGAAGCGGTGCAGCATCCCGGTTTCCCCGGCCACCGGGTTGATGGCGCAGACCCGGATCTTGTCGGGGGCCAGTTCGACCGCCATGGATTTGGTCAGGGTGATGACCGCGCCCTTCGATCCGTTGTACCAGGTCAGGTTGGGGCGCGGGCGCAGCCCGGCGGTGGAGCCGATGTTCAGGATCACCCCGCCGCCCTGGTCGCGGAACACCGGCACGGCGTGGATGGCGCTGTGATAGATCGATTTGACGTTGACGGCGTAAATCCGGTCGAAGGTGGCTTCGTCCACCTCCAGCATCGAGCCATAGCGGTGGGTGTAACCGGCGTTGTTGATGAGGATGTCAAGCCGACCATAGGCCCCGACAGCGGCGGAGATGATGGCCTCGTAATCCTCGCCCACCGCGACGTCGGCGCGGACGGCCAGACCGGACTCGCCCAGGGAATCAGCGACCCGCCCGGCGGCGGCCTCGTCCAGATCGGCGACGATGACGCGGGCACCTTCCGCCGCGAAGCGTCGCGCGATGCCTTCCCCGAACCCCGACCCGCCACCGGTGACGACGGCAACCTTGCCCGAAAGACGCATGAGACGATCCTCCCACGGATGGGCCGCCCCTTGCATTCGGGCGGCGATTGGCACGCGGCGAACACAGCATGGTAGCGCGAAACCGCCCGGCAGGGCAGCCGCCAAAACGTGCAACTTGTGTGGGGGTTTCCCCCAGCAAGGGGGGACGCTTTTCAGGAAAGTGGCGCGAGTGACGGGACTTGAACCCGCGGCCTCCGGCGTGACAGGCCGGCGCTCTAACCAACTGAGCTACACCCGCGTCTGGCTCCCGGTGCTGGACTCGAACCAGCGACAAGCGGATTAACAGTCCGCTGCTCTACCAACTGAGCTAACCGGGAACGGAGTGCGGCTTATAAGGGTGATTTCCGGACCTGGCAAGAACAAAAATGAAAGCCGATGCATTTTTTACCATAGGGTGTGAAAAGCCCTAATTTGGAAAATCCTGAACCCGCCCTGATTGAAACCCAATCGTCCAGAATCTTGACAAACGCCGCGCCCTGCGGCTTCTTCACCCCCACTTTCCCCACCCCGTGATGCGACAAGGCCCGATGCCCGAGGTCGTTCCGTTTGCCGCCGCCCGCGCGGCGCTGGTCGCCCGCCTGACCGAACAGCTTCCGCCCGCCACCGAATGGGCGGGGCGCCTGATGCTGATGCCCGACGGCCGCCGGGTGGAGCCAATGCCCGCGCTTGCCGCAGCGGCCACGCTGCGCGCCTTCCGCGCCGGTCTGGACCACGCCATCGGGGCCGCCCCCTGTTCGGTCGGCGGCGTCTGGGTGTCGCGGGAGGATTGCCTGGATTGGGATGGGCTGCTGGCCCCGCTGGCGGTGGCCGCCGCCTATGTGGTGGGCCGCAACCAGGGCCGGGATTGCTTGACCGCCGAGCTGTTCCGCTGCAAGGCCGCGCTGTCAGGCTGGGGCGTGCGCGGGCTGCGCGCCGACGCCACGGTGGCCCGCGCCGCCGGACACGCGGTGATCGCCGTCAGCCGCCGCCCGGACGATCAGGAGATCGTGTTGGACCGGGTGATGGACACCTTCGCCTTTGCCATGCAGAGCCTGGGCGAACCGACGGTCGGGTCCGGCGACCTCGACCGCCGTCTGGTCCGCCGGGCCGCGCCGATGCGGCGCTGACGGCCCCCCAGCGCCGGAAAGCCGCCCTCAGACCCGTTCTGATTCCGGGGCCGGTTCCGGGATCAGGCCATCGCGGATGGCAAAGCCATAGCGCCCCTCCTCCAGGGCGGTGACGTCGTAATGCAGCGCCTTGTCGACGCTGTTGTCGGCGTGGAAGGTCAGGACGCGCGGCTTCAGCGTCGCCACCTCCGTCGGCTGGCAATACCAGGACGCGGCGACGATCACCTCGTCCCCCGGCTGGCAACTGCGCGCCGCCGACCCGTTCAGCACGCAGGCGCGCGAGCCGCGTTCGCCATAAATCACATAGGTGCTGATGCGGGTGCCGGAGTTCTTGTTCCAGATCTCCACGAACTCCAGCGGCACGATGCCGACCGCTTCGCAATGCTCAGGATCGAGCGTGATCGACCCCTGGTAATTCAAATTGGCGTCCGTCACCCGCAGGCAATGCAGCTTCGCCCGTACCACCTTAATCATCGACGCCTCCCCCGAATCGTCCGTGACCATACCGTCTGTGGTCGAAAGGGTGTGTTTGTAGCGCCCATGGTGGAAAGGGCAAGCGATGTTTGTGCGGCGCAACACAAACCCGTCTCCCCCGCCAAACCGCCTATGGAGTCCCGGCCCGCGATGGTCCGGCGGCGGGCAAAAAGACGGGTCCGGCGCGGGGGAGCGACGGACCCGTTGCAGTCGGGAGGAGTGACGCGACCATCCCCAGACAGACAGGGGGACGAGGACAGCCGACGTCTTCGGATGGACCGCTGGCCATCCGAACCGGGATCACCATCGCCCGCCGGACCATCGGTTCCGGTTGAGACGACGGCGAATTGTCGATAAATTGCCAAGCAAGATTGCGGATTCACCCCCGAAACCATGCGTCTTTCGCTGGCGATCGGTGGCTTGACGAAAGAAAACCACCCGATGAACGCTCAACCGATCGTGTCGTCCTCCCATCTGGTGTCGGACCAGGGCAGCGAGACCAGCGAGTTCGAATATGGCTTGATCGTCGCCGGGAACGCCTTTCACCGCTGGGTGGTGCGCTGCATGACGGCGGCGGGCCTGCCGGAGCTGTCGGCGTTGGAGGTGTTGCTTCTGCACAGCGTCACCCACCGCGCCCGCGACAAGAGTCTGGCCGACATCAGCTTTGTCCTGAACATCGAAGACACCCACATCGTGAATTACGCCCTGAAGAAGCTGCACCGGCTGGGGTTGGTCGAACGCGGCAAGCGCGGCAAGGAAGTGACTTACCGCCCGTCGGACGACGGTCGGCAGGCGGTGGAGCGCTACCGCAGCATCCGCGAGGACTGCCTGTTGCGCTCGCTGGAGGCGCTGGGAACCGTCGATCACAAGCAGATCGGTGAGGCCGCCAACCTGCTGCGCGCGCTGTCGGGCATCTACGACCAGGCCGCGCGGGCCGCCACCTCGCTCTGACGGTTCATTCGACCGCGCGCACCGTCACACCGGCGGCCTCCAGCGCGCTGCGCACCGCCGCCGCCATCGCCACCGCCGTCGGCGTGTCGCCATGGACGCAAATGGTGTCGGCGACGATGGGCAGGCGTTTGCCGTGGCGGCTCGTCACCGCGCCATCCAGCACCATCCGCACCACCCGCTCCGCCGCCAACTGCGGCACATGGATGACCGATCCGGCGATCTTGCGCGGGGTCAGGGTCCCGTCATCCTCATAGGTGCGGTCGGCGAACGCCTCGCGCACCACCCGCAACCCCACCGCGTCCCCCGCCCGGTCCATGGCGCTGAGCGGCGGGACCACGAACAGCAGCGCCGGATCGACCGCCTTGACCGCGCGGGCGATGGCCTGGGCCATGTCCGCATCCACCGCCGCCATGTTGTAGAGCGCCCCGTGCGGCTTGACATGGGTGACGCGGTGGCCGGACAGCGCGGCGCAGGCCTGCAACGCGCCGATCTGGTAGGCAACCATGCGCTCGATGCTGGCCGGGCTGTCGCCCTGGATGTTGCGGCGGCCAAAGCCGAGGATGTCGTTGAAACCGGGATGCGCGCCAATGCGCACGCCCTTCTCAAACGCCAACCGCGCCGTGTCCGCCATGATCGACGGGTCGCCCGCGTGAAAGCCGCAGGCGATGTTGGCCGAGGTGACGATGTCGAGCATCGCCCGGTCGTCGCCCATCGCCCAGGCCCCGAAGCCCTCGCCCATGTCGCAATTCAGATCAATGCTCGGCATTTCTTCACCCTCCCCCCTCATGTCCCTGCCGGACCATCACTCCCACCCGGTGATGGCCCCACCGATCAGGTTGAATCCCAGCAGCCGTTCGCTGTCATACAGGGCAAAGCCACCCGCCGCGCGCAACAGGCCGGGCAGCCCGTCCATCACCGCCCGGTGCTGGGCGTGGATGGCCTGCGCCTCCGCCACCGTGACGGCGCGGAAGCGGAAGCGGTCGCCCGGCTTCTTCTGCGCCAGCGCGGCCACGTCGGGGCCAATCACGCAAGCGATCTTGGGATAGCCGCCGGTGGTCTGGCGGTCGGCCAGCAGAACGATCGGCTGCCCGGTTCCCGGCACCTGCACCGCCCCCAGCGGAATGCCGTCCGACGTGATGTTGAAGCCGCGCGCGTGCTCGATCACCGGGCCGGTCAGGCGGTAGCCCATGCGGTCGGCCTCGTGGCTGACGCTGTATTCCCCACCAAGAAAGGCGGCGATCCCCGCCGGGGTGAAAGCGTCGTCCTGCGGCCCCAGCACCACGCGGATGACCTCCCCGCGCGGCGGCAGCAGGGACGGGTCGAGCGTGGATTCGCCCCGGTCCACCGCCGCCGCCAGCCGCAGGGGGATGCGGTCGCCCGCCTTCAGCGCGCCGCCGTGCAACCCGCCCAGACGGCTGCGGCTGTGGGTGGCGACGCTCCCCAGGACGGGGTCCAGGGCCATCCCCCCTTCCACCGCCCAACAGCCGCGCACCCCGTCGCGCAAAGCGCCGATGCGCAGCGTCTCGCCATCGCGCAAACGCAGGCTGGTCCAGGATGAGACCGGCTGGTCATCGACGAACAGCGGGGCGTCGCCCGCCACCGCCAGCCGCACCGGCCCGCCTTCCACCGTCAACGTGTCGCCCATCATGGTGAATTCCACCACCCCGGCGTCGGCGGGGTTGCCAACCAGGGCGTTGGCGGCGGCGTGCAACAGAGGATCGGCGGCCCCGGCCACCGACACGCCATAGCGCTGATAGCCGAAGCGCCCGCGATCCTGCACGGTGGAGCTGGGTCCGGCGGCGACGACGCGCAGATGGGTGGTCATGCCTCGGCTCCCTCGGTCACGGTTTCCTGATCGGGCAACAGGCCGTCGCGCGCGGCCAGACGGTCGTATTCGGCCACCGAAATCGACGAAAAGCGGATGCGGTCGCCCGGTGCCAGCAGAAAGGGCTGCGCCCGCCGCAACTCAAAGGTCTTGATCGGCGTCCGCCCCAGCAGATGCCAGCCGCTGGGCATGGCGATGGGCGAAATCGCCGCCTGTTCCCCGCCCTGCATGACGCTGCCCGCCGGCGTCATCATGCGTGGGTTTTCCCGGCGCGGCTGGTGCAGCGCCTCGGGCAGACCGCCGAGATAGGCGAAGCCCGGCGAGAAGCCCAGCATGTAGACCCGGTAATCGGCGGCGCAATGCAGCGCCACCACCTCGTCCGTGGACAGCCCGGCGCGGCGGGCCACGTCGTCCAGATCCTCGCCATGCGCGCCGCCGAAGCAGACCGGCACGATCCAGCGCCGTTGCGGTTCGCGGCTGGCCCGCGCCAGATCCCGCGCCAGATCAAGCAGGGCGGGGCCAAGCCGGTCGGGGTTGGTCTGCCCCGGATCATACTGCACCAGGACGGAACGATAGGTCGGGACCGTTTCCACCACCCCCGGCAACCCGGCGTCGGCGATGCGGCGGTCCAGCCGGTGGACGGCGGCGTTCAGCGCGGGGGCGATGCCCTCGCCCAATTCGACGATCAGCGCGCCGTCACCGGCAACGAGCAGGCGCGGCGACAGGCTGGGCGGCGACGGTGATGTCACGCTCATGGTCGGTCTCGGGGAACGGGAAATGAAAGATCGGGTCGAGGGGGCGGTGGAGCCGGTGAAACCCGGCCCCACCCGCACCCGGCACGGGTCAGCGCGCGAACTTGTCCAAAATCTGCTGATAGCTGCCGTTGGCCTTCATCGCCGCCACCCCGGCATCGAAATCGGCGCGCAGTTTGGCGGTGTCACGCGCCTTGGTGAAGGCGATGTAGCTGGGGATGCTCTGCACCTCCGGCGTCAGTTCCTTCACCTGATCCAGGGCACCCTGTTGCTTGAGGAAATACTGCGCGACGTAGCGGTTGCTGGGCATCACGTCGTACCGGCCCGACAGCAGCTTTTTCACGTTGCTGTCGCTGTCGTTCGACTTCTCGACGCTGGCCAGCACGCCGCTTTTGATCGCCTCGTCGATCACCGATCCATAGCTGATCTGGTTGACGACGCCGATCTTGGCCTTGCCCAGCTTGGTCAGGTCGCCGTCAAAGGTGATGGTCGAGTCCTTGGTGACGAAGAAGGACACCACCTGCGGGACCAGCACCTCGGTGGAGTAGTTCAGGAACTGCTCGCGCTCCGGCGTCTTGTAGGCGGTGAAGATGGCATCGGCCCCGCCCTCCTTCACCGTGTCGAGCGCGCGCGCCCAGGGCATGATCTCCACCGAAATGGTGTGACCGGCCTTCTTCATCGCTTCGGTGACGATTTCATAGGCGATGCCCGCCGGTTTGCCGCCGTCGTCGTAGATCAGCGGCGGAAAGCTGAGCGCCACCATCCGCAGCGCGTCGGCCGAGGCGGGCAGCGCAGCGAACACGCCGATGGACAGGACGGTGGTGGCGAGGATTCGGGCCTTGATGCTGTGGGACATGGAAGAAGCCTCCGCTGTTCGGGGAAGAGGGGTGGTCATTGTTGTCGCATCCCCTCTTCTGCGGAGGGGCCGGTTGGTCACGGCGAGGCCGTGCGAATTAGAGCACAGAGAGATGGGTGTTGAGCAAGTCAGTGATGAGCATAGTGCCGGGGCTGTGGGTGATGGCGATGGGCGGGCGCGCGGTGCGGATCGCGACCTGCGGCGTCACCCCGCAGGCCCAGAACACCGGGACCTCGCCCGGCTCCACCGGCACCGCCTCGCCATGCTCGGGCTTGGTGATGTCGCGGATGCCGATGGCCGCCGGATCGCCGAAATGCACCGGCGCACCGTGGACCGAGGGAAAGCGCGAGGTGATCTGGATCGCCCGGATGGCGTCGCGCGGCGCCATCGGCCGCATCGACACCACCATCTTGCCAGCGAAGCGCCCGGCCGGAACGCAGTCGATGTTGGTTTCGTACATCGGCACGTTGCGGTTCATCGCGATGTGGCGCACCGGCACGCCATCGGCCAACAACGCCTCTTCAAAGGAGAAGGAGCAGCCGATCAGGAAGCTGACGAAATCCCCCTGCCACAGGTCGCGGATGTCGGTCGGCTCCTCGGTCAGCACGCCGTCGCGGTAGACGCGGTAGCGCGGCACGTCGGTGCGGATGTCGATGCCGGTCCCCAGCGTCGGCAAGGCCGGATCGCCCACCTCCGACACCGCCAGCAGCGGGCAGGGCTTCGGGTTGGCCTGGCAGAAGCGCAGGAAATCCCCCGCCCAGTCGGCGGGCAGAATGGCGAGATTCGCCTGAACATGCCCACGCGCCAGCCCGGCGGTTTGCCCGGCGTAGGCACCCGAACGGATGCGGAGGCGTTCAGCGGCGGCGGAGAGTGCGGTCATGGCTGGGGTTCCGTTTGGAAGGGGGCCTGTAGTCCCCTCTCCCACCCATGGGAGTGGGGAGAGAAGGGGGGAAACACACGATGGTGCGACGACCTCACATGCCCAGATAGGCTTGGCGGACCTCGTCGTTGCCGAGCAGATCGGCACCGCTGCCCTCCATCACCACCCGGCCGGTCTGGATGACGTAACCACGGTCGGCGATTTCGAGCGCGCGGTGGATGTTCTGCTCGACCAGCAGGATGGAGATGCCACGCTGGCGGATCTGCTGGATCGTCTCGAAAATGCGCGTCACCAGCTTCGGCGCGACGCCCCAGGAGGGTTCATCGAGCATCAGCAGGTCGGGTTGGCTCATCAGCCCCCGGCACATGGCGAGCATCTGCTGTTCGCCGCCCGACAGCGTGCCCGCCTGCTGCTTGCGCCGCTCGCCCAGCACCGTGAAGGTGTCGTAGGCGAACTGCATGGTTTCCTGGCGCTTGTGCGGGTCGTTGGTGGTGAAACCGCCCAGCATCAGGTTCTGTTCCACGGTCAGGCGCGGGAACAGCCGACGCCCCTCCGGGACCAGCACCAGCCCCCGTTTCACCCGGTCATGGGCGGGGACGCTGGACAGGTTCTGCCCCTTCAGCGTGATCGACCCGCCATCGAGCGCGTTCAATCCGGCGATGGCGCGCAGCGTGGTGGATTTGCCGTTGCCGTTGCCGCCGACGATGGCGACGATCTCGCCCTGCTTCAGCGTCAGGCTGACGTCGCGGATGGCGGGGACGCGGCGGTAGCTGGATTGGATGTTGCGGACCTCAAGCATGGTCTCACTCCCCCAGATAGGCGGCGATCACGGCCGGATTCTCGGCGATCTCCGCCGGGGTTCCGTCGGCGATCTTCGCCCCGTAATCCAGAACCAGCATGCGATGGGCGATGGGCATGATGCCTTCCATCACATGCTCGACGATGATGCTGGCGATGCCGCGCTGGTGGATGCGCACCACCAGTTGCGAGGCTTCGCGGACCTCGGTCTGGTTCAGACCGGCCATCACCTCGTCCAGCAGGATCAGCTTGGGGTCGGTGGCCAGCGCCCGGGCGACCTCCAACCGCTTCTGTTCCGACACCGTCAGGCTCGACGCCGGGGTTTCGGCCCGGTGCGACAGGCCAACGAAGGCCAGTTCCTGTTCGGCGCGGTGACGGGCATCGGCCACACGCTTGGTGCGCAGCATCGCCCCGACCATCACGTTTTCCAGCGCCGTCATCGAATGGAAGATGCGGACGATCTGGAAGGTGCGGGCGATGCCCAGTTCCGCCGCCGCTTCCGGCGTGGTCCCGGTGATGTCGTGGCCTTCGAAGGCGATGCGCCCGGTGGTCGGGGTGTGGAACCCGGCCAGACAGTTGAACAGCGTCGTCTTGCCCGCCCCGTTGGGACCGATCAGGCCGACGATTTCGGCGTGGTGGATGATGAAGCTGATGTCGCGGTTGGCGACCAGACCGTCGAACGCCTTGCCCAGGCCATCCACGGCCAAGAGAGGGGGAGTGTTCATCAGCGCGTCTCCGACGTCTTGCCCGCGCCGGGCAGATGGCGGCGCAGATCCTGCAACAGACCCATGACACCCGCCGGGCTGAACACGGCGACCAGGATGATCATCATCGCGTAGATGATCATGTCGGTCCCCGACCCGGTGCTGCCGAACAGGGTGCGGCTGTATTCCTCGATGGTGATGAGGATGACGGCCCCCAGGACCGGCCCCATCAGCGTGCCGACCCCGCCCAGGATGGCGACCAGCGCGATCTTGATCGAAATGGCCCCGACAAAGACCGAACCCGGATCAATGAACATTTCCTTCTGGGCGTAGAAGCTGCCACCCACCGCCGTCAGGAAGGCCGACACGCTGAGCGCGATCAGCTTGTAGCGGGTCAGGCTGACGCCCAGGGCGCGGGCCGCTTCCGGCTCGTCCTTGATGGCGCGGAAATAATAGCCGATGTGGCTGCGCTCGATGGCCCAGGCCACCAGGACCGTCACCACCAGCAGGCCGAGGATGATGTAGTAGTAGGGCAGCTTGGACAGGAAGACCATGGCGGCCAGACCGCTGCGGTCGAGCGGCAGGGACAGGCCGACCGCGCCTTCCAGGAACTCGCTGTTCGTCACCAGGATTTGCACGATCTCGGCCACCGCGATGGTCGCCATCGCGAAATAGTGACCCTTCAGGCGGAAGCAGGGCCAGCCCATCACCAGGGCGAAGACCACCGCCAGCAGGCCACCGGCCAGCATGCCGATCCAGGGCGACAGCCCCAGCGACAGGGCCAGCATGGTCGAGCAGTAGGCCCCGATGCCGTAGAACACGGCGTGCCCCAGGGAGACCTGACCGGCGTAGCCGCCGACGATGTTCCAGGCCACGCCCAACTGCGCGCCCATCAGGATCAGGATGAAGAAGTTCAGCCGCGCCGGATCGGTGATGCCCAGCGGCAGGAGAAGGGCGAAGGCGAGGAGAGCAACCGCTCCCAGGGCCTTGCGCGGATCAAGGACGGTTCGGTTCGACATCACGCTTTCCCCATCAGGCCCTTCGGGCGCACCAGCAGCACGATCAGCAGCAGCGACAGCACGATGGCGGTCTTGTATTCCGGGCCGATCAGGAAGCCGCCCAGCACCTCGATCAGGCCGACGATGATGCCGGCGAGAAAGGCCCCGGTGACGCTGCCGAACCCGCCCAGCACCACGACCACGAAGGCGATCAGGATGAAGTTCGAGCCGACCTCGGGAAAGATCGGGAAGAAGGTGGCGATCAGGCCACCGGCCAGACCGGCGCAGGCCGCACCGATGCCCCAGGCCAGGGCGAACATCTTCTGACCGTCGATGCCCATCAGGGTCGCGGCCTCGCGGTCAATCGCCGTGGCCTCCAGCGCGGTGCCGAGACGGGTGCGGTGCAGGAAGAACCACAGGGCACCGGTGACGCCCACCGCCCCCAACGCCGCGATCACCTGCGGCAGACCGAACTGCACCGGCCCCAGGGCGATGTTGCCGCTGACCAGCGAATCGGGGATGAGCCGATGGTCGGGCTTCCAGAAGAATTGCGCCAGACCGCGCAGCAGGATCATCAGGCCGAAGGTCGCGAAAATCTGCGAGAGCATCGGCGCTTTCAACACCCGGCGGATGACCGTCTGATAGACGACGATGCCGACCCCGAACAGCAGCACCGCCGTGATGGGCAGCGCGATCACCGGATCGACGTGGAACAGGGTGAAGGCCCAGAAGCTGGCGTACATGCCCAGCATGAGAAATTCGCCATGGGCGAAATTGACGATGTCCATCACGCCGTAGATCAGCGTCAGGCCAACCGCGACCAGGGCGTAGATCAGCCCGATCAGCAGGCCCGAAACGAGCACTTGGAGAAGAATGTCGGCGGTCATTGCCGCGCCCCCATGAAACAGGGTGGGCCGTAGGGCGTGCGTGCGTGCGTCCTGCCCCGATCCGTGCCCCCTCTCCCCAACAGGGGGAGAGGGGGTGTGGTGCGTTCGGTCAGGCAGGGTCGCAGCCGCGACAGCCCCGCTTGTGTGTCAGAACAGGATCAGCGCTTGTCCCAGGCGGGCATCGGGAAGACGATGGGCTTGGTCGCCACCTCCGTCGGCCACACGGTGACGTATTGGCCGCCCTGGACCTGGACGATGATGCCCTGGCCCAACTCGTTCTGGCCGCTGGCGTCGAACTTGATGCCCTTCCATGGCATGATCAGGCCGCTGCCGGGGATGTTGGTCTCTTGCAGGGCCTTGCGGATGTCCTCCGGCTTGGTCGACCCGGCGCGGTTGAGCGCGTCGGCCAGCACGGCGATGCCGGTGAAGGAGCGGGCCGAGTTGCCGTTGAAGTTCACGCCCGACCGCTCGCGCATCAGGTCGTTGACCTTCTTGATCAGCGGGTTGCGTTCGGCCTGGTCCAGCGCCCAGACCTCGCGGCTGATGATGTATTCGCCGTCCTTGCCCAGCGTCTTCAGGAATTCGCTGTCGTTGAACCCGGCGTCGTTGGCCAGCAGCATGCTGGGCGAGAAGCCCAACTCCTTGTAGGTCTTCATCGACAGGATGGCGTCGCCGAGATAGGAGCTTTGCATGATGACCGCCGGGTTGGCGGCCTTCAGGCGCTGCACTTCCGACGTCATCTGCGTGGTCTTGGCCGGGTAGATGATCTTTTCGGCGATCTTGAACTTGCGCTCGTCCGACAGCCGGACCTGAAGCTTGGTCGTCTCGTTGCCCCACAGGGTGTTCTCGTTGAACAGGCCCAGCGTGCGCAGCTCCTTGCCGGTCTTCTTCTCCATATCCTCCAGGAAGGTGAAGAAGTTGGTCACGAACAGATCGTCGTGCGGCGTGGTGCGGAAGAACCATTTGAAATTGCGCTGGGTCAGCGAGGCCGACGAGGATTCCGCGTTCAGGAAGGGAACGCCGTAGCGTTCGGCCACCTGGCTGGCCGTGGCGGTGACGTTGGAGAAATAGGCCCCGGTCAGCGCCACCACCTTTTCGCTGGTGATCAGGCGTTCGGCCTCGGTGGCCCCCACCTGCGGGTTGCCCTGGTGATCGCCGAAGATCAGCTTGATCTTGGCCCCTTTCAGGCCGGGCAGACCGGCGGCGACGGTCAGCCCGTCGGGGGCGGCGATCTCCTTGTTGACCATCGCGGCGGCCAGCTCGGCGGCGGCCTTCAGCTCCACGCCGGTGGAGGCGGCGGCCCCGGTCAACGGATAGATGACGCCGATGCGGATCTCATCCTCCGCCCGCGCGCCGCTGCTGCCGAACATCACACCGGTCAGCGCGGTGGTGGCCATCAGGGCCGCCGTCGCCACGAACCGCGTGATCACCTGCCGACGGGTGGCGGACCGCTGCCCTTTGGCCTTCCCAACCATGAACCGCATCGTGAAATCTCCTCTGTTCTGTGCCGTCATTGGCCGTCGCGTCAGCCTTGTCGGCTGAATTGATTGTGCGCTTGGGTTGATGATGACACGAACAGTACTGATGCCGTCCAATCGTTTATTGTGATCCGAATTGATCACGGATTTTTATCAATCTGTCGAATCGCCAGCCATCGCTCCATAGTCCGTTGCCACCTCGACCGCGAGTTGCGCGACGATGGCGGCCATGTGGTTGTCGTGGTTGGCCGGGTAGGCGGCGGAAAAGGACAGGTCTGGCAGGGCCGCTTGCGAGCGGATCAGGCGCAACCGTCCGTCGGCCAACTCGCGCTGGACGATGGCGATCGGAATCACGCTGACGCCCACCGAATCCAGCGTCATCCGCACCACGCTGGCGAGCGAGCTGTTGCCGAACATCCGCACCGGCAGGCCAATCGATGAAAACAGTTCGCGGATCACGCCATAAGGCTGGGTGGTGCGCGAAAAGGTGATGATGGGAAAGGCCGCCAGTTCGGCCAGCGACACCGGTTCCGACGGCAGCGCCAGCGACGGGCTGACCACCCAGCCCAAGGGGTAGCTGCCGACCGGCACGGTTTTGAACCGGATGTCGGTATAGGACCCCAGCATCACCGCCACGTCGATCTCGTGGCGCAACAGCGCCTCGCGCAGGCTGGGGGAGGTTTCAACCTCGATCTCCAGCGACACGGCGGGGTAGAGCGCGTTCAGCCGCTCAATCAGGCGGCTGAGCCAGGTGTGGACCACGGTTTCCGCCACCCCCAGCCGGATCACCCCCCGGATGGCCCGGCGGTCGGCCACCGCGTCGAGCAGTTCGGCGCGCAGCGCCATCATCCGCTCGGCGTAGGACAGCAGGACCATCGCCTGCGGGGTGGGAGCCACCCGCCGCCCGACCCGTTCGAACAGCAGCACGCCCAACTCGTCCTGAAGCTGGGCGATGCGGGCGGAAATCGCGGGCTGGGTGGTGTTCAACCGCTCCGCCGCCTTGCGAAAGCCCCCCAACCGCATGGTCCAAATGAAGGTTTCCAGCGTCTTGAGATCCAGCATCGCCCGCCCTTCCCGATCCGGTGAAACCGTCGCGTCACTCCGCGTCGAACGCGTGCAGTTCGGCTTCCACCACCGCCAGCCGCGTCCGCAAACGGTCGCGCTCCTCCAGCAAGGCGGTGCGCCGATCCACCGGTGCGGGGGTGCTGGTCTGGCGCAGGTCGCGCTTGAAGCGGACGATCTCCGGGCGGGTCACGTCGGGGCGGATCAGGTTGCGCTGATCGGCCAGGCGAAGCTGTTCGGTGGTCAGCGTCGCCAACTGGTAGACGGTGGCGTAGCTGGGCGGCAGCTTGGCCCCGGGCAAACGGCCGCTGTCCACCGCCTCGGCCACCATGCGCAGCTGGTAGGCGACCTGATAGCCGAAGGGCAGTTCGTTTTCGACCATCGCCTGAAACTCGCCGTGCGGCAGCCGGTTGCGGGCCTGCACCAGATAGCGCCCGATCAGCAGGAATTTTTCCTGGGCGCTGCGCCACAGCGTGGCGATTTCCTGGACGAACTCCTCCCGCCGCAGCAGGTCGAGCGGCGCTTCGGCCATCCGCTCGATCCGTTCATCGACGGCGATGTGACGGCGCGCCTGGGCCTTGGACACCTGCTTGAAGCCGCTCATTGCCCCAACTCCAGCTCGTGACGGACGAAAGCCCAGACTCCGGCGAGATGCTCCACACCCTTGCCGCCCTTCAACTCCAACAGCCCCAACCCGCGCCCGGCGGTGAACTGGATGTCTTCGTAGTCCGGCACCTCGACCGGGCAGATCCGGCCATCGCCCAGCAGCTTGCGCTGCGCCTCGGTGAACCCGCGCGTGCGCGGCTTGACCCGGTTCATGACGAAGGCGGCGTTCTTGCCATAGCGTCGGACAAAACGCATCCAGGGCCGCACGGAATCCAGATCATCGTCCGACTGGCCGGTCGGGACCACAATCAGGTCGGAGGACAGCGCCAACAGCTTGAACTCTTCCGGGTGATCCTCAATCGACGGCGGGGTGTCGATCACCAACAGGTCGAACCCGGCGATTCCCTCCAGCGCCGCGCGGATGTCGGCGGGCGTCATCCCCGCTTCGAAATGGGTGATCGGGGCCA
Organism: Azospirillum griseum; assembly: GCF_003966125.1. Taxonomy (GTDB): domain Bacteria; phylum Pseudomonadota; class Alphaproteobacteria; order Azospirillales; family Azospirillaceae; genus Azospirillum; species Azospirillum griseum. The sequence continues at coordinate 199,953 of NZ_RXMA01000003.1, read as the reverse complement.
TGCCGTCCGGGCGTTTGGCGTACCATTTGGTCAGGCTGCGTTGCGGATCCAGATCCAGCGTCGCCACCGAACAGCCGTCCAACGCCGCCGCGACCGCGATGTTGCGGCTCAAGGTGGTTTTGCCGACGCCCCCCTTCGGGCCGTTGACCAACAGCCGTTTCAACGGCGCGCGCCCGTCCATCATGGTCCATCCTGTGTGGTGTGTGTCCGCTTTGGCCCGGCCGACCGTGCCCATCCTTGTGATAGCAGAGTGGCTGCGCGGGGCAAAGTTAAGACATGTCTTAGCTTTGACTGGATGGCCCGGCACACCGCTCACCCCGGCATCCGCCGCAACGCCCCGGTGAAGTCGCGCACAGGCGACGGTTCGGCCAGCGCCCCAACCGGACGCCCGGCGCGGACGATGGCGCGCAGGCGATCGGCCAAGGCCCGTTCCGATGCGCACGCCTCCTCGCACAACGCCCGCATTTCGGCGATGCTGGGCCGCCATTTCCGGGTGCGCCGCCAGACCCGCGCGGCCTGATCGATCGCCCAGGATGGAAACTCGCCCAAATCGTCGGCCCAGTCCATCGCGAGCAATTGCTCCACCTCCGGGCTGGTCGCCTTGGCCGGGTAATGGCTGAGAAGCGCCAGAATGCGCCCCAGCAAATGGTTGGGAGCGGCTGGGGCGAGGATGTCAGCCTCCAGATCGTCCAACACCCGCCGGGCCAGTTCGGCGTCGCGCGGGGTGATGCCATCCGGTGGCGTCCACATCTCATCCAAACCGGCAAAGCCATCATCGGTGAACCGGCTGTGCCGTTCGATCCTTCCGCTGTCCAGCGCCGCACGCAGTGGTGCGGGCAAAGCCTCGGTCAGGGTCTGGCGACGCAACCCGGCGGGTTGTGCCGGGTCGAACGGCAAAGTGACGGTGGAGATGACCGCGCTGCGGGCCGTGGTCGGGTGCAACGGATGCAGGTTGCTCATGCGCGTGTTCCGGATGAGGGGGACGACACGGCGGACAGACGGGCGGCGACGCTGGACCACGCGTTCAACCGCTGTTCGACCGAGTCGGTCCGGACGGTTGCGGCGGCGGCGGGAGGACGGGGTGGCCCGTTCCTGGTGATGGTTTGAGCGGCGGCGGTGGTCCGACCGGCAAAATCCTGCAACAACCACGACCGCCACGCCGCGCCAACGTCCTTGTAACGGTAGCCATGGGCTTGGCAGCGTTGACGGAACAGTTCCGCGTGGCGGTCCAGATCGACGTCAGGGAAGCGCGTCGCCGCCCAAGCCCGATCCCCGGCGGAGGGCGACCAATGGTCCGAAACCCCGTGACGGTCGTTCTGCCCCTCTGCTGTTGATCCATCCGTCACAGGCGTGCGTTCGGAGAGCGAGTCTGGAATCTGTTTTGTTTGAAGCTGTTCGTGACTCAGCGATGAACAGGGGGCGTTCAACCATGAGTCAAGGGGTGTCGGCTTGTGAATCAGGGCGTCTCCCGGGGAAACGCTGGCCGACGGCTCATTGGCCTCGTCCGCCGACAGGCGCAGGCGATAACGGCAGCTCAGACGCCCACCGTTGGCGGCGTTGCGGTGTTCGACCGTAACCAACCCCATGGCTTCCAACCGACCGATCAGGCGATTGACGGTTGGGCGGCTTCGTTTCAGCTTGGCCGCCAGAGTGGTTTGCGATGGCCAGCACACCCCGGCCTCGTCGGCGTAGGTGCTGAGCGCCGCCAACACCGCCAGCCCATCGGCGTCCAGATCGGGATGGTCGAGCCACCAGGCCGGAATCCGGCCCCACCGCTGTCCGTTGTCCGTTGCGGCTTTGGCGGTGGCGGTCTGTGGCGCGCGCGTGGGGGGGAATGGCTGTTGGTTGGGCATGATGGGGTGACATCTCCACCGCTGAACAGGGAACACATTGGCGGCGAGGATTTGAAGGGGATGCGGGGAAAGTCGAATCGCGGGCAACCGCTCCATGACGCGACAGCCCGCACCCCCGACGCCACAGCCCGCGACGGTGGAGCGATGGCTTGCGATCATGGAGTCACAGCCCGCGATGGCCGCCCGAATCGGGTTTCTGGTGTCTTTGGTCGCGAACATGGAGCGTTGACTCGCGATTCCGACGCGGGAGTCCTGGAGCCATTGCTCGCGATTCCCCGCCGTGACTTGCGCGCTGCCGGTATCGGTCCTGACAAGGGGGATGGAAGGGGCGAGTCGCCTTCGCTCTGGACCAGTCAAAACCGCTCTTGGCCTGTCTTTTTTCTGTCACTCATCGCAACTCCCGCTTTGATCGTTGCGAATGATGGGGTGGCCCAGCGGTTCTCTGGCGCGTTTGCTCGCGATTCGCGATTCGCGGTTGTGGCTGGAGCCTTTGCCCGCGATTTCCCTGATGCGGACTCGATTCGCCCGGACCGTCGTGGAATCGCGAGCTGTGGCTTTATGGTCGCGAGGCGCTGCTCCATCATCGCGGGGCAACGCGTCACACGCGCGGGCTGCCGCTCCATGGTGGTGAGGGGGGATTCGGTCGCTTTTGTTGCACCCGGCGGCGGCGCGCGCCATGCTGGGTTTCGACCCTCTGGAGATGACGATGTCCAAAACGGCCCCGAGCAGCGCGGCCCAGCTCATCCTGTTTGAGCTGGAAGACCGTTCGCAATCGCATTTGATCGCGCTGTACGATCTGGCCCCGCGCTTTGTCTTCGTGTCGCGTGACAACGACACCAAGGACAAGGGGGAAATCGTCACCAAGGACAGCTTCATCAAGTCGGTCCGCCGGGAATTCTCCTTCCGGGGCCGCAATTACCGCCTGACTGTGCAACCCGCCCGTATTGATCGGCCCAGCGCCCAGCGCAAGGACGACCGCGCGCCGGGCGCGCCGCCGGATCTGGTCGAAGTGGAGATTTTTCCGTCCGAACGCGAACAGGTGGTGGAACAGGTCGTCCGCCGCCTCGCCATGGACCGTTCGCGCCTGTCGCTGACCGGGGAGAACCGCGACAAGGTGCAGATGCGCTTCAGCCTGTACGAGATTCAGCGCGAATTGCGCGCGGTGAATCACACCTTGTCGATCCAGGACATCCGCGAATCGCTGACCATTCTGGCGCGGTCGCGCATCATCATCTCCACCGGCCCCGCGCCGGAGCCGGGCAAGAAGAGCCGGGGGCAGAATTTGTTGGAATCGACCGCTTTTCCGGTGCTGGCGATTCGCTCGCGTCCGGATCTGGTCGATGAGGATGGCGGGGTCGAAGAAACCTATCTGGAGTTCAACCCCCTTGTTTCCGCCGCCATCCGCGATCTGGAGTTCAAGCCGATCTCCTACGCCTGGCTGATGAAGCTGAAATCCCCGGTGTCGCGCTGGCTCTACAACCGCCTGTCGATCGAATGCGACAGCGCGGAGGACGAGGCCAAGCCGGTGGCGATCAGCGCCGACGAAATCATCAAGAACAGCGGCATGAACGAATGGTCGCGCCGCCGCGACACGCTGCGCGTCGTCACCGCCGCCGTGGACGCGCTGGTGGACGAGGGCATCCTTGATCAGGCCGACAAGGAATACACCAAGGTCGGCAAACGCATCGACGCCATTGATTACCTGCTGACGCCGTCGGCCAAGTTCCTCGATCAGGTCCGCAACGGCCGTCGGGTCCAGCGCACCAACATCGACGCGCTGAAGGCCATCGTCGGCAACGCCATGCGTCCCGACGGCTTCGTCCCGGTCAAGACGGTGGACGCCGCCGATCTGCGCAGCAAGCGCAACAAGCGCCTGAGCGCCGCCGCCCAGATGGCCGCCCAAGTGTCGCTGCCGCTCAACGACGAGTGAGCGGGGCGACGAGGGAACCGGGCGTCGCTGCTCAGGATCCGGCGTTGGTCGGGTCCTCGCCGGGGGCGGTCACATAGGCGCGCACCCGTTGGCCGATCAGCAGCGACCCGGCATCATGCAAGGTCAGCACGGTTTCCACCGTGCGGATGTCCTGGCGGGCGGTGGGATCGCCGGACGGGGCGGGAACGCCGAACACGGATCCAACCCGTTTGACGGTGGCGGGCAACCGCACCGACTCATCGGATTCCAGCACGATGGTGGCGGGCCGACCAACGGACACCCGGCCCAGGAACGGTTCCTCCAGATCGCAGCGGGCGATGCGCGGCCCGTCGGGAACCAGTTGAAACAGCTCCGTCACCGTTTGCACCGTCACCCCATCGCCAGGGCGGGCGCGCCGCTTGACGATGGTTCCATCGACCGGGGCGCGGATCACCCGCGCCTCGATCTCAAAGGCCGCCTCCGCCGCCCGCTTCCCCGCCGCCGTGGCGGTGGCGATGGCCGTGGCCAATTGGGTGCGGCGGGCTTCCATCTCCGTGTCGGCCTCTTCGCGCAGGCGTTGGCTGAAGGCGGCGGCCCCGCCCTCGTGACGCCGCCGCGCCTCCCGTTCCGCCGCCGCCAGACGCACCCGCTCGGTGGCGACGGCGCTGCGCGCCTGCTCCCATTCGGCCTCGGTGACGGCGGCGCGCAACTCGGCCTGGCGGGAATCGATGCGGGCCAGGCTTTGGCCGGTGCGGACGCGGTCGCCCTCCTCCACCGCCACCTCGCGGATCAGCCCCTCGCGTTGGGCGGCGAGCCGGATCACCCCGCCTTCCACGTCGATGCGGCAGCGGGCGATGGCGGCCGGGCCGACGAAGGCCACCGGGCTGGCCCCGGCCGGCTCAACCGGGTCGCAGCCCGCCAGCAACGGCGACAGCAGACCGAGCAGCAGGGCGGCGGACCGGGCGGTGTTCGGGCGAATGGTCTTTGGGCGGGCGATCAAAGAGGGGCCGATCAGAGGGGCGCGCATGCAACATCACCATGGGCGGGCAAAGGGAAAGGGTGGGGCGAGGCCGGGCGCTCGTCGGATTGAATGCGCCCGTCCTCCATGGTCAGAACCCGGTCGGCGAAACCGATCAGCCGGGGATCGTGGGACACGCAGACCACCGTGGCCCCGTCGTCGTGGGCGCAGCGCCGCAGCAGGTCGCCCACGGTCTGGCCGTTGCGCTTGTCCAGCGCGCTGGTGGGTTCGTCGGCGAACAGCAGGCGGGGGGCTTTGGCCAGCGCGCGGGCGATGGCGACCCGCTGCTTTTCCCCGCCCGACAGCGCGCTGGGGCGCAGATGGGCGCGCGCCTCCAGCCCGACCCGGGCCAACGCCTCGGCGGCCCGCGCCCGCGCCTGGGCGGGCGGCAGGCGCAGATAGCCCAGCGGCAGCAGCACCTGTTCCAGGGCCGTCAGGGCGGGGAACAGGTTGAAGCCCTGGAAAACGAAGCCGACGCGGTCCAGGCGGAAGCGGTCGAGCGCGGCCGCGCTGAGCGTGGCCAGATCGGTGCCGTTCACCGTCACCCGCCCGCCGTCCGGTTGCGACAGGCCGCTGAGCAGCGCCAGCAAGGTGCTTTTGCCGCAGCCCGAGGGTCCGACGACGACCGTCAGCTCGCCCGGCGTCACCGACAGCGACAGGCCGGTCAGCACCGGGGTGACGACCGGGCCGGTGGAAAAGGATTTGGTCAGGGCGTGGGCCGTGATCGGCCAGCCGTTTGCGGTCATTGTTGGTGTGTCCCATCAACGCAGAAGCAGAACCGGGTCGGCGTGGCGCAGTTGGCGCAGGGCGAACAGGCTGGACGCCAGGGCGACGGTGAGAACCACCGCGACGGTGGCCAGAACCAGCCCGCCATCGACGCGCACCGGCACCCGTTGGGCGTGGGCCAGCCACAGCAACCCCGCCCCCAGCGCCGCCGCCAGCAGCAGGCCGCCAAAGGCCAGCCACAGCGCTTGCGCCAGCACGATGCGGCGCAGATCGCCGACCGACACCCCCAGCGCGCGCAAGGTGGCGTATTCGCGGATGGAACCGGCGATGGCCGCCGACAGGGTTTGGCTGGTGATGACGATGCCGACCAGCAAGGCCACCGCCGACCCGAAGGCGACGCTGACCCCCATGCCCGATTCGAACATCCAATAAGTCACGGTGCGCTCGGCGAAATCCGGCGCGGTCCAGATCTCGAAGGGACGGCCCGTGGCCAGATGCTGCAACTCCCGCTGCACCGTCTCGGCGTCGTGGCCCGGGTGCAGGCTGACGACGAAATAGGCGACGTCGTCGCCGTCGGCCGCGCTTCCCAGCGTGGCGGCGGTTTCCAGCGAGGCGATGACGTTGACGCCGCCGATGGCCCGCATCCCTTCGGTGACGCCCACCACGCGGACGCGGCGTCCGCCGATCTCGCCGCTGTCGCCCACCGTCACCCCCAGCTTGCCCAGGTCGGCGGCGTCCACCAGGATCGACCCCGGTTCCATCAGGCGTTGCCGCTGCGCGGGCGTCACCGCGCGGGCCAGAACGCCGCTGCCGGGACGGGTGTCGATGCCGGTCAGGATGACGGACACGCCGCCGCGATCCCCCTTGGGCGCGCGCCAGTCGCCGCCGGTCCATTGCAGCCGCTCGACGCGGGCGACCGCCGGATGCCGGTGGAGGAACACCTCCGCCCCGGCCCGGATCGGCCGCCCGGTGTCGATGGTCTGGGTGCCGGGAAAGCCGACCCACAGATCGCCGGTGGACGCGGTGATGTAGAGCGAGATGGTGGAAAACAGGCCGACCAGCAACGCGACCTGGACCAGCACCAGCAAACCGGAAAAGGCGATGGCCAGGGCGGCGGGCAGGAAGCGTTGCCAGTCGTGCAGCAGCGTGCGGCGGGCAAGGGGGACAAGCATGATGGCGGGCAATCGGGAAAGAGACGGGGCGGGCGGATCGGGGGGATCGGGTGCGCCGGTCAGCGCGTCGATCCTCCCCACTCTGCCCGCCCTGCATTGCCGCAAGCTTGCCTCTGCGCCGGTCAGACCGAACGCGGCAGGGGTTGGAAGTGCAGACGGAAGCACGCCCCGGATCCGGGCGCGGCACCGTCCAGGCTGACCGACGCACCGGGATGGGCGCGCACGATCTCGCGGACCAGATGCAGGCCAAGCCCGGTTCCCTGCCCGGTCTTGGACCCGCGAAAGAAGGGATCGAAGACACGGTCGGCGTGCTGGGGCAGAACGCCCGGACCGTCGTCGGCTACCGTCAGATCGCCATTGTCCTCGATCGACACGCGGATCACGCCGTGCCGCCCGCCATGGCGGATGGCGTTGTCGATCAGATTGCCGATGGCCCGCCGCAGCGCCAGCGCGTCGCCCAGAATCTCCAGCCGCGCGGTGTCACCGAAAAAGGCGATCTCGTAGCCCTCCTGCGCGGCGAGCGGGGCGAAATCGGCCACCGCCTCGCGCGCCAGCGCCACCAGATCGAGCGGGACCAGGGCGGATTCGGCGACGCGCAGCCGTTCCAGATCGAGAAGCTTGGTGGACAGATCCGACAGGCGGCGGGCGTCGCGCAGCAAGGCGTCCTTCAGCGGCTCGTCGGGCAGCGCGTCCAGCCGGGTCCGCAGAATGGCGATGGGGGTGCGCAGCTCGTGCGCGGCATCGGCGATGAAACGGCGCTGCTGTTCGCTCCACGCGTCCAGCCGTTCCAAGGCGGCATTGATCGAACGGATCAGCGGCAGCACCTCGCGCGGGATGCGCTCCTCGGGCAGGCGGGTGCCGCGCCGGTCGGGATTCAGCCCGGCGGCGGCGGCGGACACCCGGAGCAACACCCGCAATTGCCGCCGCACCACCAGCACGATGGCGATCAGGGCGGCGACCACCGACGGCCCGAACACCGGCACGACGCCTTCGAGGTTGTAGAGGGTGTCGATGATCAGATCGGGGATGTCCTCGGCTTGCAGGGCGAGCACGCCCGCTTCGATGACGACGCCCTGGATGACCGGGTGATCGGTCTCCGGCGATTTGACCACGGCGGTGATGTGGCCGTTCTGGCGCACCGCCCAGGACAGGGCGTAATCCACGTTGTCGGCCAGCGGACGCGTCATGGTGGGGGGCACGGAGTCCGGGCGCTCCCCCCGGGCCAGATTGCCGCTGGTGGTCCAGGCGCGGAACCACAGGGTCGGGTGGCGCTGGTAAATCTGCCGGAGCAGCGGCGATTCGGCGAGCACGGCGTGGCCCTGATCGTCCACCTCCAGCGACTCGGCCACCACGTTGATGACGAAATTCGCCATCACCGCTTCCGAGCCGTACCGGTACATCTGGAAACCGATGTGCAGCGCGATGATGATCAGCATCACCAGGGTCTGCACGATCGCCAGCGTGGCGATCAGACGCAGCGTCAGCGAGGGCGGACGCGTCATGACGACACCCGCAGCAGGTAGCCGACCCCACGCACGCCCTGGATCTCCAACCCCGCCTGTTGCTCCTCCAGCCGACGGCGCAGGCGCGACAGGTGGGGTTCGATGGCGGATGGGCCGACGATGTCGTCCTGGCCGTAGACCACCGCCTCCAGCGCCTCGCGCGTCACCACCCGCCCGGCCCGGCGCATCAGCAGCTCGAAGGCCAGCAACTCCCGCCGGGGCAGGGTCAGCGGCTCGCCGTTGATCGTCACGCTGCGGCTGTCCAGATCCAGGGTGGCGCGCGCCACCGTGATCGTCCGGTCGACCGGTTGCGGCGGGCGGCGCAGCACCGCCCGCATCCGGGCCAGCAACTCGTCCATGTCGAAAGGTTTGGCGACGTAATCGTCGGCCCCGGCGTCCAGCCCGGTCACGCGGTCGCGCACGTCGTCCAGGGCGGTCAGCAGGATGACCGGCGGCGAGGAGGCCGAGCGGCGGATGGCGGGAATCAGGCTGACCCCGTCGCCGTCGGGCAGGCGGCGGTCGAGCAGCACCAGGGTGTGCACCCCGGCGTTCAGCGCCTCGTCCGCGTCGGCCAGCGTTTCGACGTGATCGACCAGACAATCGCGCCGGATCAGGGCGGCGACCAGCGCGCTCGCCAACTCCGGTTCATCCTCGACCAACAGAATGCGCATCACAGATACCCGTTGTCGCGTGCAAGGGGAGGAACGATCCGGCTGTTGGACAGCCGACCGATGACAAAGCTTCGGGCCGCATGGGCGGGGTGCGGTCGCTGCCCGACCGTGGCCCGGCAGGTCAGCGACCGCCGCGCCATGATGACATGGACCAGACAGCCGACATAGCCCACGGCCATCACCTGCTTCAACCAGAAGGCCGTCGGGCGGTACAGCGTGTTGCCGTACATGTGGGTCCCCAGGGCCAGGCAGAGCAGCGCCAGCAGGGCGGCGCGGCGGCCGTTGGCGGGCCGTTCGCCCTCCACCACCGAGGCCCCCGCCGCCAGCACGGCGAGCATGACGTAGGAGCCTTCCTCCACACGCGGGTTGAACAGCAGCAGATAGCAGCAGCCCAGGCTCATCACCACGATCACCGCCGTGCGCGGATCCAGCCGCCGCACCGCCAGCCATGCCAAGGCCAGACAGACGATGGCGGCGGCGGCGCGCGGGCCGAACAGCGTGGCGTCGGGGGCGAGCCAACCGGCGGTCTTCAGGGCCGCGCCCACGTCGAACCAGGTGCCGCTGTCGGGGGCGGCGGCCACGCCCAGCTTGCCCACCATCGCGACCCATTGCTCCACCACATAAATCGGGTCGTTGTGGAGAAAGCTCAGCAGAACGCCGCAGACCCCGCCGAGGAGCAGGCCGCGCCGGGCTTCGGGCAGCGTGGCGAACACCAGCAGCGCCGGGACCAGGGCCAGCGGCTTGACGAAGACGGCGGCGGCGAGCAGCAACCCGCCCCGCCGGTCCCGCCCGCTGGCGAGATCGACGGTGGCGAACAGCAGCAGGGCGAGCATCGGCAGGGTCATTTGGCCGCGCAACAGGTCGATGGTGGCGGCGGGCGCGCTCAACAGCAGGATGGCCCCCGCCGCGTATCCGGCGTTGCGCGGGGCGATCAGACGGGCGTAGCGCCGGATGGCGACCCACAGCAGCGCCGACAGCGCCACGCGCCAAAGGTGGCTGGCCAGCGGTTCGGGCAGAACCAGAAAGGGCATGTAGGCCACCGCACCGGTGGGAAAATACAGATAGCCGTGCAGGCCCGGCGCGTAGAGCGGTTCGGCGTTCATCCAGGCGACCGCCGCCGCCCGGTAGATTCCGGCGATGCAGCGGTGCGGCTGGACGATGGCGATGACCGCGATCACCAGCGTGGTCAACACCCAGACGATGACGCCCAGACGGGGCCAGGGGCGTCCAAGCGCGGAGAGCCGCGACACCGGCGCGGTGAGGCGGTCGGCTCTCAGGCGGTCGGTCCAGGCAAAGGGGGGCGTCAGCGGCACCCGCAACGCCTGCGGGGACAGCATGGAGGGGGAAGGCATGGCCGGAACATCCGTTGCGATCGGGATGCGGTGGCGGACCCCGATCCGCAAGGGTGGGATGGGACGTCGGCTGACCGCGCTCCCCCGATCTATCCGGCGGCGGGCTTGCCGGAAGCTTGCAACACAGCGCAACTTTCGTTCGCGTTTTCGCAAGCTCCGCGCAAGCCACCCCGGCTAGACAACGGACCGTCGGCGCTGCGGGTTGCGGTGCCGAATCCTGATGGTGAGGAGAAGGTCCGGTGACTGGAGTGATGACAAGGACCGCGCGCGGTGCGGTCGGGGCCGCCCTGACGGCGGCGGTGGCGGTTGGTCTGTCCAGCGCGGCGCACGCCGCTGGCCCGGATGCCCGGCGCGGCGATTGGTCGTTCATGGTCGGCGGTGGGGCCGCCTATGTCCCGAAATACGAAGGGGCGAAGACCATGAAGGTGGCCCCGATTCCGCTGGCCGAGGTGACGTGGAAAGACACGGTGTTCCTGGGGGCGAAGGGGTTGGGGGCCAAGACCACGGTCTTTGAAAACCTGACGCTGGGCACGTCGGTCAATTACCAGGCGGGGCGCAAGGAAAAAAACCACAGCCGTCTGAAGGGGCTGGGCGACATCAAGGACGCGGCGGCGGGCAGCCTGTTCGCCAATTACGAATTGGGCTTCCTGTCCTTCGACCTGTCGGCGACCAAGGATTTCGGCGGCTCGAACGGCCTGACCGTCCGCGCCGGGGTTGGCCTGCAATACCCGGTGACGGAGCGGTTGAGCCTGACCAGCGGGGTGTCGGCGACCTGGGCGGACGAACGCCACATGCGCGCCAATTTCGGCATCAGCGCCGCGCAGGCCAAGGCGTCGGGGCTGAAGGCCTACACGGCGGAGTCCGGGGTCAAGCGCATCGACGTGACCGTCGGGGCCAATTGGATGGTGACGGACAATTGGTTTGTCACCGCCAACGGCGGCGTCGGCATCCTGACCGGCAACGCCAAGAAAAGCCCGGTCGTGGTGGAAAAGGTCCAGCCGATGGCCATGGTCGGCGTCGGCTACCGCTTCTGATCCGGCGCTTTCGGATCCGGCTGTGGGGCGGGATCGGGCCGGTCAGACACCGGCCAGCGCGTGGGCGTGGCGGCGGAACAGGCGGACCAGCGCGTCGGCCACCGCCGCGACGGCGGGCAGGTCGCGCACGTCGCGGTGCACCAGCAGATGGACGCTTTCGCGCAGCGCCTCGGGCGGGTCGATCACGCGGACCAGCGTGGGGTCGGCGTCGCCCAGCACGCAGGGCAGCAGCGTCACCCCCACCCCGCGCCGGGCGGCGTCGAGCCGCATCGGCAATTCGCTGAGACGGGCGACGATGCGCCCGCCGCGCTCCAGCGCGGTGTCGTCCACCCAGCCCGATTGCGACGGGCGGCGGCGGGTTTCCGGCAGGCCGACCACCGGCGCGCCGGTCCAGTCGCCCGACCAGTCGTCGCGCAGGCCGCGCGCGGCGTAGAGGGTGAAGCCGAAGCGGCCCAGACGCCGCGTCACCAGATCGCCTTCGGTCGGCACCCGGTCCATGCGCAGGGCGATTTCCGCCTCCCGCTGGGCGAGGTTGAGCGTGGCGCGGGTGCTGAGGATGGTCAGATCGGCCCCCGTCTCCGCCAGCAGGGTCGGCAGATGGGTGGTGAGAAAGGTGGAGACGGAGGACGTGGCGGTGACGCGCACCGGCTGGGGAACCGCGACCTGCCGGTCGGCCCGCCGGGCAAAGGCGGCGGCCGCCGTTCCCATCGCTTCGGCCGATTCCAACACCGCCTGACCCAGCGGGGTCAGGGCCAGCCGGTTGGGCAGCCGGTCGAACAGCGGCGCGCCCAGCACGCCTTCCAGCCGTTTCAGCCGCCGCCCCAGCGTGGGTTGGCTCAGGCCCAGGTGGCGGGCGGCGTCGGTCAGGCTGCCGCTGCGGGCGGTGGCGAGGAAGGCGCGGATGTCCTCCCAGTCAAGCGCCGCGTCGTCGATCATCCATCCCCCATCGCCGCCCGCGCCCATGGCGTCACCCCTCCATCAGCCGGTGCAGGGCGGCGTGTTGCAGCAGCATGATGGTCTTGCCATCGACGATGGCCCCGCGTTCGACCATGGCAAGCGCGTCGCGCAAGGTCAACTCGACGACGTCGATGTCCTCGCCCTCCTCGATGTTGCCGCCGCCCTCACCCCGGTCCGCCGCGCGGTATTCGGCGACGAAGAAGGCCAGGCGCTCGGTGACGGATCCGGGACTCATGTAGGCGTCGAACACCCGGCGCGGGGCGGCGACGGCCACGCCCAACTCCTCCATCGCTTCGGCGCGGATGGCGTCCTCCGGGCTGCGGTCGTCGAGCAGACCGGCGCACACCTCCAACAGCGGTTCGGGATGGCCGTTGACGTAGGTGGCGTAGCGGAATTGCCGGGTCAGCAGCACGGTCCCGCGCGTCGGATCGAACAGCAGCAGCGCCGCCCCGTTGCCCCGGTCGTAGGTTTCCCGGCTCAGGGTCTGCCACGAGCCATCGCGGCGGCGGTAATCGAAGACGGTCTTTTTCAGCACGTACCAATCGTTCGACAACAGGGTGACGTCGCGCACCCGCACACGGTCGGCCATGCTGGCTTCGGTGGCGCTGGTTGATTGGCTGGGCTGGGCGGTGTCGGGCATCGGTGGTGATCCTGTGAGCGGCGGCTGATGCGAACAGCCGGTGATGCGGTGTGCCGCCATCCTGCCGCCGCCGCCCGCGCGCCGCAGCCCGTCAGAATTGAAGGGTGGCTGTGCGGATTTGGCCCCGTCGCGGAATCGCTGGACGCCACCCCCGCCAGCGGGCGACAACGGGCGGCAAGGGGCGTGGGGCTGGACCGGTCGGGGACGCGATGGCGACGATTGCGGAAGCGTTGGGTGTGGCGCTGGATCATCACATGGGCGGGCGGCTCGACGCCGCCGAGACGCTCTACCGCCGCATCCTCGACGCCGACCCGGGGCAGGCCGACGCGCTGCATCTGCTGGGGGTGTTGGCCGGGCAGACCGGGCGGGCGGATCGGGGGGCGGATCTGATCCGTCAGGCGATGGCGCAGCGGCCCGACGCCGCCGACTACCCGTCCAACCTGGGCGCGCTGCTGGATGCGGCCGGGCAACCGGCGGCGGCGGCGGCGGCCTGCCGCCGGGCGCTGGCGCTGCGCCCGGACTTTGCCGTGGCCTGGGCGCGGCTGGGTGGGGCGGCGCACCGGATGGGGGCGGCGGACGCCGCGCTGGACGCGCTGCGGCGGGCCGCCAGCCTGGATCCCGCTGACCGCGACAGCGCCGGACGGGCGGCGTTGCTGCTGCGCCGACGCGCGGTTGCTCTGCGGGAGGGTGGGCGGCTGGACGCGGCGTTCGACGCGCTGCGCCGCGCGGTGACGCTCGACCCCGGATCCGCCGACGGCTGGCTCGACGCCGCGCAGCTGGCCCATCGGCTGGGCGACCGGGCGGCGGCGTTGGCGGGCTTTCGCGCCGCGCTGGCGCTGGCCCCCGCCCAGCCCGACGGCTGGGGCGCGCGCGCCGCGCTGCTGGACGAGGGCGGGGAGAGCGCCGCCGCGCTGGCCGCCAGCCGCCGCGCCCTGATCGCCGACCCGACCCTGACCGCCGCCTGGATCAACCGGGGGGCCGCCTTTTTGGGGCGCGGGCGGCACGCCGCCGCCGCCCAATCGGCGCGGCGGGCGCTGGCGCTCAACCCCACGGCGGCGGCGGCGCTGTGCAATCTGGCCACCGCCTTGCGCTCCCTGGGGGCGGTGACGGCGGGGGTTCCGCTGCTGCGGCGCGGGCAACGGCTGGGCAGCTACGACGCCGAACGCGGCCTGCTGTCGGCCATCCTCTACGACCCGACCCTGACCGAAGAGGCGCGTTACGCCGAGGCGCTGGCCTTCGCCCGCCGCCGCGCGCCGGCCGGTCTGCCTGCGGTTCCAACCTTCCGCAACGATCCCGCCCCGGACCGGCGCTTGCGCATCGGCTATCTGTCGGCGGATCTGCGGGACCACCCGGTGGCGCGCAACATCGCGCCGATCCTGGCCAACCACGACCGCGCGGCGGTGGAGGTCGCGCTCTACGCCACCGATCCCCGGACCGACGCGATGACGGAGCGGCTGCGCGGCTTTGCCGATCTCTGGCGGCCGGTGGCGGGTTTGGGCGACGCCGCCATCGCCGAGCGGATCCGGGCCGACGGCGTCGATGCGCTGGTGACGCTGGCCGGGCGGTTCGACGCCAACCGCCCGTTGGTCGCCGCCCACCGCCCCGCCCCGGTCCTGATCAGCGCCCATGATGGCGGTACCAGCGGCCTGCCGGGGATGGACGCGCTGTTCACCGACCGCGTGCTTGCCCCGCGCAGCGGGGCGGAGCGGTTCCGCGAACGGCCCTTCCGCCTGCCCGGCTTCTACGCCTTCGATCCGATGACCGACGCGCCGCCGCCGCACCCGGTGGGTCATGGCGCTGACCGCCCCCTCACCTTCGGCAGCCTGAACAACCCGGCCAAGGTGAACGACGCGGTGCTGACGCTGTGGGCGCGGGTGCTGCGGGCGGTTCCGGGATCGCGCCTGCTGCTGCGCTACCGCGATCAGTTTTTGGAACCGCTGTTGCGCGACCATGTGGTTGCGGTGCTGGCCGGGTGCGGCGTGGCGGCGGACCGGCTGGTGTTCCCCGATGGCGCGGCGGACCGACGGCACCATCTGGCGGTCTATCACGAGATCGACATCGCGCTGGACACCCACCCGTTCAGCGGGGCGACCACCAGTTTCGAAGCGCTGTGGATGGGCGTGCCGGTGGTGACGCTGTGCGGTGACAGCATGATGGGGCGGGTGTCCGCCGCCCATCTGCGCGCGGCGGGCGCGGCGGAGCTGATCGCCGGGGACGCCGACGGCTTCGTCGCCATCGCGGCGGATCTGGCCGCCGACCCGCAGCGGCGCGCGGCCTATCACGCGGGCCTGCGCGCCCGGCTGGCGGCGGCCCCGCTGATGAACGGACCGTTGCGGGCGCGCCAGTTCGAACGGGCCTGCCGGGCCTTGTGGCGGCGTTGGCTGAAGCACCGCTGAACGTGAACAGCCTTGTGATCCGGCGTCGCGCCGGTGGCGTACCGAGGGGGAGCGACCACCCGCAGAGGATCCGATGATGCCCCGATTGCCGCTCCCCCGCCTGGTGTGGAGTGCCGCGCTGTTGCTGGCGCTGCCCGTCTCATGTCCGGCCCTGGCCAACCCGGTCCCGCTGGAAACCGATTATCGGTTCGAGATCCGGCGCGACGGCAGCCCGGTCGGCGACCACCGCGTGACCCTGCGCCCGACCGCCACCGGCCTGACGGCGGAGGCGATGAGCCGGATCACCGTGCGTCTGCTGGGGATCCCCGTCTACCGCTTCGAATACCAATCCACCAGCCAATGGACCGACGGGCGGATGGTGGCGCTGGACAGCCGCAGCAACGACGACGGGACCATCACCACCGTGACCGCGCGGGCGGACGGCGACCGGCTGCGGGTGTCGGCGGCGGGTGGCGAGGGCGGCGGCGGGGACACGGGGGGCGGGCCGGTTGTGGCCCCGCTCGGCCTGTTCCCAACCGACCATTGGCATTCCGGCGTCATCGGGGCCGATGCGGTGCTGAACACCATCACCGGAGACATCAACCGGGTGACGATGACCGCGCAAGGGCGCGAGACGGTTCCGACCGGCTTCGGCCCCCGCCTGTCCACCCGTTACGTGTATGACGGCGACCTGCGGGCGACGGTCTGGTACGACGACCGGGGCCTGTGGACCGGCCTGCGCTTTGCCGCGCGCGACGGCTCCACCATCGACTATGTGTGCCAGCGCTGCGGCTCCAGCCCGACTGTGGCGGAGCGCGCGCCATGAGCGGCCCGGCCATGGGTGTGGCGGCGGGAACCCGCGTCTGGATCACCGGGGCGGGCAGCGGCATCGGCCGCGCGCTGGCCCTGCGGCTGGCGCGCGATGGGGCCGCCGTCGCCGTGTCGGCCCGGTCCGCCGACGCGCTGGACGCGCTGGCGGCGGAGGCACCCGGACGCGTCCACCCCTTCCCGCTCGACGTCACCGACGCCGACGCGGTGGGGCGCTGTGTCGCGGCGGTCGAGGAGCGGTTGGGGCCGCTCGATCAGGTGGTGCTGAACGCCGGAACCCACATCCCGATGGGGCTGGAGGATTTTTCCACCGCCACCGCGCGCGCCCTGATGGAGGTGAATTACATGGGCGTCGTCCATGGTCTGGACGCCGTGCTGCCGCGCCTGCGGGCGCGCGGCGGTGGCGGGGTGGCCGTGGTGGCGTCGGTGGCGGGCTATGGCGGCTTGCCGACGGCGGCGGCCTATGGCCCGACCAAGGCGGCGCTGATCAACCTGTGCGAATCGCTGAAGCTGGACTGCGACCGGGCCGGAATCCGGCTGCGGCTGATCTGCCCCGGCTTCGTCGCCACGCCGCTGACCGCGCGCAACCCCTTTCCCATGCCCGACCTGATCGGGGCGGAGGAGGCCGCCGACCGCATCGCCGCCGGGTTGGCCGGGGGTGGGTTCGAGATCGCCTTTCCCCCGCGCTTCGCCCGCATCATGAAGACGCTGCGCCTGTTGCCCTATGGCGTGTATTTCCCATTGATCCGCAGAATCACGGGGGCCGGATGAGCCAGGACGCCAACCACAGCGCCATCAGCGACAACGACGATGACGCGATCCGCCGCGCCGGGCTGGACGGCTGGGTCCACCTGTTCGAAACCCTCAGCCCCGCCGCGCTGGCGCGGTTGCCGGAGCTGACGACCGACGACGTGCGGTTCCGCGACCCCTTCAACGACGCGCGCGGGCGCGACGCCCTGCGCGCGGTGCTGGAGCACACGTTGGTTGGCTGCGCCGATCTGCGCTTCACCATCACCCACCGGCTGTTCGCCCCGGATCTGGCGTTGCTGCGCTGGCGGTTTGAAGCAACGGTTTCCGTGATTGGCCGGTTGGACGTGATCGGAACCAGCGAGGTCCGCCAAGCCGCCGATGGCCGGGTGCGCGAGCACATCGACCATTGGGATTCCGGCGAACATCTCTACCTGCGGGTCCCGCTGCTCGGCGCGCCGCTGCGCGCCCTCCAGCGGCGGCTTGGCGTTTGCCCGCCGGGATAAGGCGCAGCGGCCATTGGTGGAGCATCGTTTCGTCCGGGTCGCCGGTCGCGGCCCAACGCAGAAACGCGCTTGAAAATATGATGTTCATCATATAAATGATGAACATCATATTCGTGCGGTTCGACCGGAACCGGCGCGACGATCCCCCTCGAACACCGGCGGCAAGGCGCTGCGCCCATGACCAAGGCTTCTACACACACAGGCCCCACCCACAAGGAGCGCACCCACGCGCGGATTCTCGACGAAGCGGCGGCGGCGATGCGGCTCGACGGGCCGGACGGTATCAGCGTCGCCGCCCTGATGAAGCGCGCCGGGCTGACGCATGGCGGCTTCTACGCGCATTTCCCCTCGCGCGACGCGCTGGTGACGGAGGCCATCGAGCGGATGTTCCAGGACAGCCGGCGGATCCTGGACGACCGTCTCACCCAGCGCGAGGCCGCTGAGGGGGTTGCCGGGCTGATCGACTGGTATCTGTCCGAAGCGATACGCAGCGCCCCGGACCAGGGATGCCCGCTCCCGGCGCTGTCCGGCGGGGCGTCGCGCATGCCCGAGGCGGCGCGCGGCCGGTTCAACCAGGGCGTTGCCTATTTCCAGCGCGCGTTGGCCACCGCATTCGACGCGCTGGGGCTGCCGGAGCCGGAGATGACCGCGCGGTCGGTGCTGGCGGAACTGGTCGGGGCGATGGCGCTGGCCCGCGCGGCGTCGGACGAAGCGGCGGGCAACGAGATTCTGCGGTCGTCGCGACAGCTTTTGAAAACGCGGCTGGGGCTTGCCTGACGCCTGCGATCAACCCTTTTGCTGATGGATCGGGGAACGGTATTCACATGGTTGGACACAGCAAGACACGCGTTGTCGTGACCGGCATGGGCATGGTCTCACCGCTGGGGTGTGGGGTCGATCCGGTGTGGCGGCGGCTGCTGGCCGCCGAATCCGGGTTGCGGCGCTTGCCGGAGGGTTGGGCGCCCGATGTCGGCTGCCAGGTGGCCGGTCTGGTGCCGACCGCCGAGGAGGAGGGCGGGTTCGACCTCGATTCGGTTGTTCCGGCGAAAGACCAGAAGAAGACGGATCGCTTCATCGCGCTGGCGCTGGGGGCCGCCGACGAGGCGATCCGCCAATCGGGCTGGACGCCGCGCACGGAGGAGGAGCGGACCCGCACCGCCACGATCATCGCGTCGGGCATTGGCGGCTTTCATTCCATCGCCGAGGCGATCCGCACAACGGACGCGCGCGGCACCCGGCGGCTGTCGCCCTTCACCGTGCCGTCCTTTCTGTGCAATCTGGCGGCGGGGTGGGTGTCGATCCGCCACGGCTACAAAGGCCCGCTGGGCGCGCCGGTGACGGCCTGTGCCGCGAGCGTGCAGGCGATTGGCGACGCGGCGCGGCTCATCCGCGCGGGCGAGGCCGACATCGCCGTGTGCGGCGGGGCGGAAGCGGCGATCGACCGGGTCAGCCTGGGCGGCTTCGCGGCGGCGCGGGCGCTCTCCACCGCCTACAACGCGGATCCGACCGCCGCGTCCCGCCCGTTCGACACCGGGCGGGATGGCTTCGTGATGGGCGAAGGAGCGGGCGTTCTGGTGATCGAATCGCTGGACCACGCGCGGGCGCGTGGCGCAACCCCGCTCGCCGAACTGGTCGGGTACGGGACCAGCGCCGACGCGCATCATCTGACCTCCGGGCCGGAGGATGGCAACGGCGCGGCGCGGGCGATGCGGGCCGCGCTGGCGCAGGCGGGGCTTGAGCCGTCGCGCGTGCGTCACCTGAACGCGCACGCCACCTCCACCCCGGTGGGCGACCGGGGGGAGATTGCGGCGATCAAAACCGTGTTCGGCGAGGCCCCCGATCTGGCCATCAGCGCGACGAAGGCGGCCACCGGCCATCTGTTGGGCGCGGCGGGCGGGGTCGAGGCCATCTTCACCATCATGGCGCTGCGCGACCAGATCTTGCCGCCGACGCGCACGCTGGTCACGCCCGACCCGCTGGCGGTCGGTCTCGACCTTGTCGGCCCAACCCGCCGCCCCTGGGCGTTCGACCACGCGATCTCCAACGGCTTCGGCTTTGGCGGGGTCAACGCCAGCGTGATTTTCCGCCGCTGGAATGATGACAACCGGTGATGCGGGGCGAAGGGAACGGCCCCCGCATCACCCGGCGGCGGCTTGGCGTTTGCCCGCCGCGCCGTTTGGAGCCGGGACATTGGGAGTCGGGCCGTTCAGCGTCGGGTTTGGCGGGGTGACGCCCGCCTTGCCCTCCGGCTGAAAAAACAGGCTGACGGTGCCGATCCACAGGCCCCAGCGATAGACATGGGCGCGGTTCATCAGGACGCCGCCGGGTTGCAGCCACATCCAATCGTCGAAGCGCACGCGCCAACGGTCGTCGCCGACCTTCATCAACAGCTCATAGGTCCAGTTCAGCGCGTTGCCCGCCGATTGCCCCTCGGCGGTGCCGATCACATCGTCGGCGCGGCCCTCGTACCGGCCCTCGGCGGTCTTGGTGATGCGCCATACCCGGCGGTCGGTCTCGCCGTCGGAATAGAGGAAACGCTCGTCCAACGTCAGCTCGCGGCCATTCCACGCGCCGTCGATGGTGACGGTGAAGCTGCGGCGCAGCGTGCCGAACCGGTCCTCGAACAGGCCCCAGGCGGTGGTCCGCCCGGCGAAATACTCCTCGATCTTCAGAACCGGGGTCTGGTTGGCGAAATCCTGGATCTTCATGGACGAGCATCCGTTCAAGCCGACCAGCAGGGCGGCGGCCAACAGGAGGCGGGAGACAAAGGCGCGGGGGCGACCGGTCGGCATGGGGGGCTTCCCTGGAAAAAGGCGGTCAGCGGATGGTGGACCGGCGGTCCAGCCGGTGGCGGATGGCGGCGTGGCGGCGGCGGGTCAAGGGGTGCCGCCAGACCAACGCCACGGCGATCAGCTTCGCTACGGTCGGAACCCCGGCGTAGATCACCGCCACCGCTGCCGATGGCCCCGCCGCCTCGGCCCCCGGATCGAATCCCAGGGCCGACAGCAGCGGCAGCGCCAGCGCCACCGACAGGGCCAGCGCCAGCTTGGACGCCATCGTCCACAGGGCGAACAGCCACCCGGCGCGGGCCGGGCCGCCGTCGCGCCAGCGGGTGTAATCGACCACGTCCGCCTGCATCGCGGCGGGCAGGGCCAGATCCGCCCCCAGCGCCGCCCCGGTGACGACGCAGACGAGGGCGAAGGCCCAGCCGTCGCCCGGCCCCAGCCAGGGAACCGGGGCGAAGGCGGCGCAGGCCATCAGCATGGCCAGACACCACACCCGGTGCTTGTCCAACCGCGCGGTCAGCCGCAGCCACAGCGGCACGGCGGCGACGGCGGACAGGAAATAGAGCAGCAGAAACACCCCCTTCGCCCCGTCCCCCGCCATCAGCACCGAACCGACGAAGAAGGGAAACAGCGTCGCGGGAACCCCGGTCGCCAATCCGTTGACCATCCAGGCCGCCAGCAACCGCCGGAACGGGCCGTTGGTCAGCGCGGCGCGCAGCATCACGGCCATCGATGCCGGGTGATTGGTTGCGTGTGGGCCGGTCGGTGTGGGATCCTCGCGCCGGATCTCCGGCACGCCCCACAGCAGGCCGGACAGCGCCACCGCCCCGACCGCCAGCGTGATCCAGGCGAGCGCCCGCAGGCCATCGGCCAGATCGCCGCCCAGCGCGGCGGCGGTGGCGGGAACCGCGCCCGCCAGGATCAGGCCGAGCACGCCCACCCCTTCCCGCGCGCCGCTGACGCGGGCGCGGGCGTCGTATCCGGTCGCCAGCTCCGCCCCCCAGGCCTGATAGGGGATCTGCGCCAGACTCCAGCCGACATAGAGCAGCAGGCTCCAGCCGAACAAATGCAGCGCGCCCACCGGCTGCGGCGGGCTGAACAGCATCAGCAACCCCAGCCCGGCGAGCGCGCCGCCCAGCGCGATCCAGGGCTTGCGCCGCCCGCTGCGGTCGCTCACCGCGCCGATCACCGGATCGGCCAGCAGATCGAGCAGGCGCGCGGCCCCCAGCGCCAAGGCCACCCGGTCCAACCCCAGCCCCAGCGTGTCGGCGTAATGGGCGGGCAGCAGGGCGGCCACCGGCAGCACCGGCAGCGCCAGCGGCAAGGCCGGGGCGGCGTAGAGCGCCAGCCGCCGCCCCGGCAGAGCGTCCGTCATGGTCAGGCGCGCCGGAAGCGCCACAGCCCGACGTCGATGGTTCCGGCGCGGAATCCGGCCTCGCAATAGGCCAGGTAATATTCCCACAGCCGCCCGAACCGCGCGTCGAACCCCTGGGCGGCGATCTGCGGCCAGGCGGCGAGGAACCGCCGCCGCCATTCCGCCAGGGTTTCGGCGTAGCTGAGGCCGAAGGTTTCGACATGGTCGATGGTCAACCCCGCCTTGGCCGCCTGCGCCCGCATCGCGTCGGGACAAGGCAGCATGCCGCCGGGGAAGATGTGGCGCTGGATGAAGTCGCAGCCGCGCCGGTAGCCGTCGAACCGGGAATCGTCGATGGTGATGGCCTGGATCACGGCGCAGCCGCCGGGGGCGAGCCGGTCGCGCAGGGTGGCGAAGTAGCGCGGCCAATGCGCCTCGCCCACCGCTTCGATCATTTCGATGGAGACGATGCGGTCGAACCGGCCATCGACGTCGCGGTAATCCTGCAAGCGGAACTCGGCCATGCCCGGCGGCGCGTCGGCCAACCGGTCTTGAGCGATGGCGAGCTGTTCGGTGGACAGGGTCAGCCCGACGACCGACGCGCCGCGCGCGCGCACCAGATGGTCGGCCATGCCGCCCCAGCCGCAACCGATTTCCAACACGCGCTGGCCCGGCGACAGCTCCAGCAGGTCGCCGACGCGGCGGATCTTGGCGTCCTGCGCGTCCTCCAGGCTTTGGTCCGGCCGCTCGTACAGCGCGGAGGAATAGGTCATGCCGGGGTCGAGCCACAGCCGGTAAAAGGCGTTCCCCAGATCGTAATGGGCGGCGATGTTGCGGCGGCTGCCGCCGCGCGTGTTGTCGTTCAGCCGGTGGTGCAGGCGGTTGACCAGCGCCATCAGGCGGGAGGCGAGCAGGCTGTCGCCCAACTCCGCCTCGTTGCGGATGCCCAGCTCGATCAGGGCGGGCAGGTCGGTGGTGCGCCACAGCCCATCGCCATAGGCTTCGGCCAGACCGATGTCACCACCCAGCACGAGATGGCGCGCCGCCGCCGGGTCGTCCAGCGTCAGGTCGGCGTTCGGCCCGGCCGCCGGGTTGCCGACGGTCATCGACCGGCCATCGGGCAGGTTCAGCGTCAGGCTGCCGTGGCGGATGCGCGAGGCGGCTTGCAGGAACAGACCGATCCACAGGTCACGGACGGGCGTCAGCCGACGCCACCAGGGGCGCGCGGCGGTTGCGGCGAGATCGGTCATGCGGGGGTTCCCTTGCTGGGGGCGTGGATCGGGGCCATTGGGATGGAGGCCGGGGTGCGGGCCGGGATGGAGACGATGGGCAATCTGGCGATGGTGACGGGGTCGGCGGGCGCGTCCGGGCGCGGGCGGATGGTCATGCCCTTGCGCCACAGGCGCAGCGCCTCCCAATGGATGCCCGCCACCACCTTCAGCGTCATCAGCGGGTGGCGCGCCCAGGCGCGCAGCAGCGCGCCGTCGGTGATCGGAACCCGCTTGGCCGACAGGGTGGCGTGCAGCACCGGCCCGGCCGCGTCGGTCTGGCGGATCGCCAGCAGCAGATCGTCGGCGGGCGGGCGGATGCGGAAGTGATAGGCCGTCTCCATGTCCATGAAGGGGGAGACGTAAAAGCGCTTGTCGCATTCCTGCCGCACCAGCCCGTCGGAGCCGATGTCGGCGGGGATCAGATAGGAATGGCGCTGTCCAAAGGTGTTGGACACCTCGTGGATGATGGCGGCGAGGCTGCCGTCGGCGCGGTGGCAGAACCAGACGCTCAACGGGTTGAAGACGAAGCCCAGCACGCGCGGGAAGCACAGGATGCGGATCGGCCCGTCGGCGGTGATGCCCGCGCGCTCCAGATGGTGGCGCGCCCAGGCGCGCAGACCCATCCCCGCGCCGGGCTGGTCGGCCTTCGCCCCGAAATCCCGGTCGTGGAAGCCCAGCAGGCCAAAGCGGTTGTGCGCGAACAGCCGCAATTCGGCGTCAAGCCGGGGCAGCTCGTCCACATCGATCAACAGGCTGACGACGCGGTAGGACAGGCGGTGCGTCACCGGTTTCACCCGACGGTGCATCACCGCGCCGACGTAAAGGCCCGAGGCGAAGCGGTCCATCAGGCGGCCTCGCGCGCGCCGACACGGTGGTGGGGGCCGAGATGGATGCGGCCGGATTCATTCTCCACGCTCCAGGGGCGGCGGACCCTGCCCAGCGCCTCGGCGGCGGCCAAACCGGCCTGCGCCCCGTCCTCGTGGAAGCCGGCACCGAAATAGGACCCGGCGAACCACGTGTTGCGCTGGCCTTGCAGGCTCCAGAGCTGCTTTTGCGCGTCCAGGGCGGCCATGCCGAAGATCGGGTGGTCGTAGAGGAAGCTGCGCAGGATGCGCCCCTCGCCCGGCGGGTGGATGGGGTTGAGCGTGACGAACAGATCGCGCTCCGGCGGCAGGAAGCCTTGCAGCCGGTTCATCCAATAGGTGACGCAAACGGCGTTGCTGCCCTGGTCCCCCGCTTGCGACAGGTAATTCCAACTGGACCACACCGACCGGCGGCGCGGCATCAGCGACGGGTCGTCGTGCAGGATGGCGAGGTTGCGTTCGTAGGCGAAGGCCCCGAGCAGGCGGCGTTCCTTCGCGCTGGGGTCATCGAGCAGGGCCAGCGCCTGATCGGCGTGGGTGGCGATGACGACATGGTCGAACTCGTGCAGCGCGCCGCGCCGGTCGCGGATGCGCACCCGGCCATCGTCGCGGCTGATCGATTCGACGGCGCTGTTCAGGCGCAGGGCGTCGGGCATGTCGGCCAGGATGCGACCGACATAGGCGCGGCTGCCGCCCTCCACCGTGCGCCACACCGGGCGGTCGGTGATCTTCAACAACCCGTGGTTTTCGCAGAAGCGGATGAAGGCGGCGGCGGGGTGGTCGCGCATCGATTCCGCCGGGGTGGACCAGATGGCGGCGGCCATCGGCAACAGATGGTCGCGGACGAAGGCGTCGGAATAGCCGCCCTGGTCCAGCAACTCGCCCAGCGTCAAACGGTCGGCGTTGGGACCGTTGGCCCGCGCCGGGGCCTCCTTATAAAAGCGCAGCAGGTCGCGCAGCATCCGCCAGAAGCGCGGGCGCAGCAGGTTGCGTTTCTGCGCGAACAGCGTCCCCAGCGAGGTTCCGGCGTATTCCAACCGACCGCCATCCATCGACACGGCAAAGCTCATGTCGGTGGGGCGGGTGGCGACGCCGAGGTGATCGAACAGCGCCACCAGATTGGGGTAGCTGGGCGCGTTGTAGACGATGAAGCCGGTGTCCACCGGGCCGCTGAGATCGGTGTCCACCGTGTTGGCGTGGCCGCCGGGCCGGTCCTCCTTCTCGAACAGGGTGACGCGGTGGGCCTTCGACAGCAGCCACGCCGCCGACAGCCCGGCGATGCCGGACCCGACAACGGCGACGGAGAGGGGAGCGGTGCCGGGGGTGTGCGCGGGGCGGAGCGGCAGGATGTCGGCGCTGGTCATCGGCGGGCGTGTCCTGAACGGCGGGGGGGAGGGCGGTGACATGTCCGTTTACGCCGCTGTTTGACCGGCGGATCACCGACCGCGTTGTTTTTCCCCACCGAATGAAAAAATGCGGAAACGGCGCCTGGCGCGGTGATCCATCGCCGGGGCCGCCGCGTATGGGAGGTTATGCGTGGAATTGCCCCCTCCTCCTCGTCGTTGACGACCGGCGCGGCCCCCGATGACGGGGCCGACCCGATGTCGTGCGCGCTGGTCGCGGTGGCGCAGCGGGGCGACCGCGAGGCGTTCGCCCGGCTGTTTGCCCATTTCGCCCCCCGCGTGAAGTCCTACATGCTCAAGCTGGGCGCGCCGCCGCAGCGGGCGGAGGATCTGGCGCAGGACACGATGCTGGCGGTGTGGCGCAAGGCCGCGCTGTTCGACCCGGCGAAGGCGGAGGCGGCGACCTGGGTGTTCACCATCGCCCGCAATCTGCGCATCGACGGCCTGCGGCGCGAACGCCACCCGGAGGTGTCGGACGAGGCGCTGGCCGAGCATGAGGACGACCGGCCGCGCGCCGACGCGCTGATGGACGGGGCGCAGCGGGCCACGCGGCTGCGCGGTGCCCTGCGCGATCTGACGCCGGAGCAGGCGCAGGTCGTCCATCTGTCCTTTTTCGCCGATCTGGCGCACCCGGCGATCGCGGAGCGCCTGAATTTGCCTCTGGGCACTGTGAAGTCACGCCTGCGTCTGGCCATGGGCAAGATCCGCAAGGCGTTGGGAGATGAGTCATGACCGAATCCGGTGAGATCGGCCCCTGGTCGTCCGGACAATCCGCCGGACGCCACCCGCAGCACCACCCCAGCGACGCCTTGCTGGTCGGCTATGGCGCGGGCGGCCTGGGTGAAGGGCTGTCGCTGGCGGTGGCGCTGCATCTGGCCGCCTGCCCGGAATGCCGCGCCGCGTTGGCCGACATCCAGGCGGTGGGCGGTGCTCTGCTCGACGATCTGCCGCCCGAGCCGTTGGAGCGTCTGACCCTGGCCGACACGTTGGCCCGGCTGGACCGCGAGGGCTGCGCCGCGCCGCCCCGCCGCCGTTGCCGTCCGGAGGAGGCCGGGACGCCCGACCTGCTGCGCCCCTACATCGGCTCGCTGGCGGCGGTGCCATGGCAACGCTTGGCCCCCGGCGTGCGGCGGGCGGAACTGCTGCCGCGCACCGCGCGCGGCGGCTGCGCCCAACTGCTGCGCATCGCGCCGGGCACGGCCTTGCCGCACCATGGCCATGGCGGCCTGGAATTGACGCTGGTGTTGGCGGGCAGTTTTTCCGACGAGTTGGGCCGCTATGTGGCGGGCGACATCGCCGAGGCCGATGGCGACGTGCGCCACCAGCCCATCGCCGACAGCCATGAAGAATGCCTGTGCCTGATCGCCACCGAAGCGCCCTTGCGCTTCACCGGCCTGATGGGGCGCTTGATGCAGCCCTTCATCGGCCTGTGACCCGTTTCAGACCCTGACCCGTTTCAGACTGTGACCCGCCGCGTTGGCAGCGCAGTCACCGGTCAGCCTTCGCAGCGGATTTGATAGAGTTCCATGGCGCTGCGGATGTCGTCCGGGATTGGCACGGAGGCGAAGCCGTCCAGCGAGGTCGTGACCACGGTCAGGCTGCCCGACAGGCGGACCTGACCGCCCACCTCGCCGTTGATGCGCAGTTGCAGGGAACTGCGCCCCAACCGTTCGATCAGCACACCCAGGGTCAGCGTGTCGCCCATCCGGCTGGGGGCGAGGAAATCGCATTCGGCGTGAACGATGGGCAACCCCAGCCGCCGTTCCAGGATCATGCTGGCGTAATCGATGTCCAGGCCCTGGGTGAACCAGTCCTCCACCGCGCCGTTGAACATGTCGAAATAGACCGGGAAATAGACGATCCCGGCGGGGTCGCTGTGGGAAAAGCGAATGGGCCGCTGCACCCGGAAACAGCCCGGCGGCAGAGGCCGGTGGCAGGGGTGGTCATCGGGGCGGCGCGGTCGCTCGCTGGCGTCATGCATCTCAACATCAATCCTTGTTTCCACGACGGCGTCCGTAGTTCGGGCGCGCCGGTCGGGGCGGAGCCGTATATCAGTTGTGGCCCTGTCCAACAATCCGGGAAAAGCACCTTTTGTTCAACGTGTTCCTGCGGCATAGGGGATTCCCCGACGCATTCGGGTCTTTGGGCTGTTGCCAAAATGCTGCACCGCATCATAGCCCTTCGCCGCCGCACCGGGGTTTCGCCGGGGGGAGAGGGCGGCTTTTCGCTTGGCTTGGGGGCCGCGCTTGCTATCGTGGCCGCCGCAAGCCTGTGTGTGAGGAGACAGCATGACCCGGCCCAAGATCGCCGTCATCGGCAGCAGCATGACCGACCTCGTTGCCTATGTGTCCCGTGTGCCCGAGCGTGGCGAGACGGTGGAAGGCTTGTCCTTCAGCCAGGGCGGCGGCGGCAAGGGGGCGAATCAGGCGGTGGCGGCGGCGCGGCTGGGGGCCGAGGTGCTGTTCGTGGCCAAGCTGGGCGACGACGGATTCGGCGACACCACCATCGCCGCGCTGGCCCGCGCCGGGGTGGACACCCGCCATGTCGGGCGCGTGCCCGGCGTGTCGAGCGGGGTGGCGACGATCCTGGTGGAGCCGTCGGGCGAAAACCGCATCGTCATCGCCAAGGGGGCCAACGACCATCTGCGCCCCGCCGATGTGGACGCGGCGGCGGAGGATCTGAAGGGCTGCGCCCTGATCGTCCTGCAATTGGAAGTGCCGCTGGAAACGGTCTATCACGCCATCGCCTTTGGTGTGGCGCACGGCGTGCCGGTGCTGCTGAACCCGGCCCCCGCCCGCACCGACCTCGATCCCGCCAAGCTGGCGGGGCTGCGCTTCTTCGTGCCGAACGAAACGGAGCTGGCGACGCTGACCGGCTGCCCGGTCAACAGCCCGTCCGACGCCGAGGCGGCGGCCCGCCTGCTGATCGCGCGCGGCGTGCGCTGCGTCATCGTCACGCTGGGCGCGCGCGGCGCGCTGCTGGTGACGGCGGAGTCGGCGACCCTGATCGACCCGGTGTCGGTCACGCCGGTGGACACCACCGGGGCGGGCGACGCCTTCATCGGCTCCTTCTCCCGCGTGTTTGCGGAGGGCGGCGACGTTCCGGCGGCCCTGCGCACGGCGGTGCGCTACGCCGCCGATTCGATCACCAAGCGCGGCGCGCAGGCGGCCTACGCCACGGCGGACGAGTTCGCCGCCTTCCTCGCCCGCGTCGGGGCGTGAGGGCGATGGACGCGGGGCCTGGAACGGACATGGGGACGGAATCGGGCGCGGATCGGGTGGAAACGATCACCGAATACCACGCCCACGTCTATTACCGGCCCGAGACGAAGGCCGAGGCCGCCGCCCTGCGCGAGGCGCTGGGCGCGCGGTTTCCGGTGCGGCTGGGGCGCTGGCACGACGCGTTGGTCGGCCCGCACACCCAGAGCATGTATCAGGTCGCCTTCGCGGTGGAGGCGTTCGCCCAGGTGATGCCCTGGCTGATGCTGCACCGGGGCGGGCTGGACGTGCTGGTCCACCCGATGACCGGCGACGAACTGGCCGACCACACCGCGCACGCCGCGTGGCTGGGCCAACGCCTGCCCTTGCGGTTGGAGGCGTTGGCACCGGGCCGGTGATGAGGGGCCGGTGATGGCGGGCAAGCGGTGGCGGGGCGTTTTCACCCCGTCGGACGCCACCCCGCCAGCGTTTCCAAAAGCGGGCGCAGCGCCCGTTGCAGCCGCTCCGCCCGGTCGGGGCGGTAGGCGAAGGGCGGGGCGTCCTCGTCCATATACCGGTCTTGCGCCAGCTCCATTTGCAGGGCGTGGACATTCTCCGCCGGTCGCCCGTACCAACGGGTGATGTGGCCGCCGACGAAGCGCCCGTCGGTGACGCAGGTCAGCCCCTCCGCCGCCGTCGCCCGCTCCATCGTCGCCACCACGGCGGCGATCAGATCGGGCGCGGCGCTGGTCCCGCGCGCGGTGCCCAGGTTGAGGTCGGGCAACCGCCCGTCGAACAGGCGCGGCACCCGGCTGCGGATCGAATGGGCGTCGTAGAGCAGGGCGAAGCCGTGGCGGGCCTTCACCCGCGCCAGCTCCGCCGCCAACGCGTCGTGATAGGGCCGCCAATAGGCATCGACCCGCTCGGCGATCTCCGCCGCATCCGGGGCCTGCCCGTCCCGATACAGCGGTTGGCCGTCGAACAGCGTGTCGGGGCACAGGCCGGTCGTCGCCTGACCGGGGTAGAGGCTGGCCCCGTCCGGCGGGCGGTTGAGATCGACGACGTAGCGGGAACAGCGCGCGCTGAGCAGCGTCGCCCCCGCATCCCGCGCGAAATCATAGAGCCGGGGGATGTGCCAATCGGTGTCCGACAGGGTCAGCGCCTGCGGGGTCAGCCGTTCGGCCAGCCCCGGCGACAGCGCCGTGCCGCAATGGGGCATGCTGATGACCAGCGGGCCATCGCCCGGCGCAAGGTCGAAAACCGGGTCCATCACGCCTCCAGCGACGCGGGCATCACGCCGTCCAGCGCGCCCCGGCGGACCAGCGCGCCGATGGCGGCCAGATCGGGGGCGAAGTAGCGGTCCACCTCGTAACGCGGCACCTCGGCCCGCACGGTGGCGATGGCGCGTTCCAGCGTGGCGGAGGTGGCGAGCGGGCGGTGGAACTCCAGCCCCTGAATCGCGGCCAAAAGCTCTATGCCGACGATGTCGGCGACGTTGCCCGCGATGTCGCCCAACCGCCGCGCCGCGAAGGTCGCCATGCTGACATGGTCCTCCTGGTTGGCGGAGGTCGGCAGGCTGTCCACGCTGGCCGGGTGGGCGTGCGTCTTGTTTTCCGAGGCGAGCGCTGCTGCCGTCACATGGGCGATCATGAAACCGGAATTCAGCCCCGGTTCGGCCACCAGGAAGGGCGGCAGGCCGCTGATGGTGGTGTCGATCAGCATGGCGATGCGGCGCTCCGACAGCGCGCCGATCTCCGACGCGGCGATGGCGAGCTGGTCGGCGGCCATCGCCACCGGCTCGGCGTGGAAATTGCCGCCGGACAGCACCTCGTCGGTGTCCACCAGCACCAGCGGGTTGTCGGTGACGCCGTTCGCCTCGATCACCAGGGTGCGGGCGGCCTGGCGCATCTGGTCGAGCACCGCGCCCATCACCTGCGGTTGGCAGCGCAGCGAATAGGGATCCTGCACGCGGTGGCAATCCGGCCCCTGGTGGCTGGCGTTCAGCGGGCTGCCGTCCAGCGCGGCCCGGAACAGGGCGGCGACGGCGATCTGGCCCGGCTGGCCGCGCAGGGCGCTGATGCGCGCGTCAAACGGGCGATGGCTGCCCTTGACCGCTTCGACCGACAACGCACCGGCGACCAACGCGGCGTTGAAGGCGCGTTCGATTTGGAACAGCCCGGCCAGCGCCAGCCCGGTGGACACCTGGGTCCCGTTGATCAGCGCCAGACCTTCCTTGGCCTTCAGATCGAACAGCGGCAGACCGGCGATGCGCAGCCCCTCTGCGGCGGTCAGGATCTGGCCGTTGACGCGGACATGGCCGATGCCCAGCAGCACGCCGCAGAGATGGGCCAGCGGGGCGAGGTCGCCCGACGCGCCGACCGACCCCTTGCCCGGAATGACCGGCAGCACATCGGCGGCGTGCAGCCGCAGCAGCGCGTCCACCAGTTCGGGGCGCACGCCCGACGCGCCGACGGCGAGGCTGACCGCCTTGATGACCAGGATCAGGCGGACCACGCCGTCGGCCAGCGGCTCGCCCACGCCGGTGGCGTGCGACAGGATCAGGTTGCGTTGCAGCGTCTCCAGATCCTCGGCGGCGATGTGGGTGTGCGCCAGCTTGCCAAAGCCGGTGTTGACGCCATAAACGGCCTCGGTCCCCCCGGCGATGCGGTCGATCAGGGCGCGCGAGCGGGCCATGCGCGGGTAGGCCGCCGGATCGAGCGTCAGCGCCGGGCGGCCCCAATAGATGGCCCGCAGCGTGTCGAGCGGCAGCGCGCCCGGAACCAGGGTGATGGTGGTGTCGGTGGTCGGCATGGTCGCGCTCATCCCAA
Source organism: Azospirillum griseum (assembly GCF_003966125.1). Taxonomy (GTDB): domain Bacteria; phylum Pseudomonadota; class Alphaproteobacteria; order Azospirillales; family Azospirillaceae; genus Azospirillum; species Azospirillum griseum. The sequence continues at coordinate 168,961 of NZ_RXMA01000003.1, read as the reverse complement.
AAGTCTCCCCAGCGTGTTTTTGAAGCGTTCCGCGATGTCGTCTTCGCGCGGGTGGCGGCGGTCGCGGACGACAACCCGCCCGCCGACGATCACGTCGCGCACCAACCCGGCGTTGCCGGCGAAAATCCAACTGTCGAGCCACGCGTCGCTCCGGCGGGCGGCGAGCAGCGGGTGATCGGTGTCCAGCACCACAAGGTCGGCGCGTTGACCGACGGCGATGCGCCCGGCGTCAAAGCCGGTGGCCTGCGCGCCCCCCGCCTGCGCGTCCTCCACCAGCCGCCGGGCGGTGGCGCGGCGCGGCCCGCCCGCCAGCACGGTGCGCCGCCCGCTGGTCAGGCGCGCGCCATACTCCAGCCAGCGCAGATCCTCCACCGGGCTGACCGAAATGTGGCTGTCGGAGCCGATGCCCCAACGCCCGCCCTGGGCCATGTAGGAGTCGGCGGGGAAGAAGCCGTCGCCGAGGTTGGCCTCCGTCGTCGGGCATAGCCCGGCCACCGCCCCGCTTTGGGCGACGCCGCGCGTTTCCGCCTCCGTCATGTGGGTGGCGTGGATCAGGCACCAACGCGCGTCGACCGGGGCGCGCTCCAGCAGCCATTCGACCGGGCGGCGTCCGCTGTGGGCCAACGAATCCTCCACCTCCTTGCGCTGTTCGGCGATGTGGATGTGGATCGGCCCGGCCGGGTGGGCGGCGACCATGTCGGCCAGCAGCCGCTCCGGCACGGCGCGCAGCGAATGGGGGGCGATGCCGAGTCGCACGTCGTCGTCGCGGCCATAGGCCCGGTGCAGCGCCCCGGTCAGGCGCACAAAGGCGTCGCCGTCGTGGATGAAGCGGCGCTGGCCGTGGGTGGGGGCGGTTCCGCCAAAGCCCGACGCGGCGTAGAGCACCGGCAGCAGCGTGATCGGCAGGCCGACGGCGCGGGCGGCGGCCACGGTGCGGTGGCTCATCTCCGCCGGATCGGCGAAGGGGCTGCCGTCGCGGTCGTGGTGCAGGTAATGGAACTCCGCCACCGCCGTGAAGCCCGCCTTCAGCGTCTCCACATACAATTGCGCCGCCACCGCCTCGAAATCCTCGGGATCCATGCGGTCGAGCGCGCGGTACATGACGTCGCGCCAACTCCAGAAGCTGTCCGTTCCCTCGCCCGACATTTCCCCCAGCCCGGCGATGGCGCGCTGGTGGGCGTGGGAATGCAGGTTGGCGATGCCCGCGACCACCGCGCCGTCGAACCGCTCCGCGTCCGGTGGGCACGCGGCGTTGGCGGTGATGGACGCGATGCGGCCCCGACCGTCCAGCGCGACGGCGACGTTGTCCGCCCAGCCCTGGGGCAACAGCGCGGCGGCAAAAAACAGGTTGCTCATGCAAGCGGCCTCGTTATTATAGACAACACTATACAAGCATAGACAACCCGATGCCAAGCGCCTTTTCCAACGGCGCGCGGCCCGGCCCCGCTGGAGGACAAACCGATGCCGACCGCCGCGCTGTGGGACTCCCTGTGGATCGACCTGTCGCTCGCCACCCTCCAAGACGGGGCGGCGGACGGCTATGGCGCGGTGGCCGACGCGGCGGTGGGGGTGAAGGACGGCACAATCGTGTTTGCCGGTCCGCGCCGCGACCTGCCGGGGCCTATGGAGTCTTTGGCCGCGCATGTCCATTCGGGCGGCGGCGGCTGGATGACGCCGGGGCTGATCGACGCCCACACTCACCTTGTTTACGGCGGCAACCGGGCGCGCGAGTTCGAGATGCGGCTCCAGGGCGCGAGCTATGAGGAGATCGCGCGGGCGGGCGGCGGCATCGTCTCCACCGTCGCCGCGACCCGCGCGGCGGACGAAGACGCCCTGCTGGCCGCCACCCTGCCGCGCCTGGACAGCCTGCTGGCCGAAGGGGTGACGACGGTCGAAATCAAATCCGGCTATGGCCTGGACACCGCCAGCGAGATGAAGATGCTGCGCGTCGCCCGGCGGTTGGCGACGCTGCGCCCGGTCGCGGTCCGCACCAGTTTTCTTGGCGCGCACGCGGTCCCGCCGGAATGGCGCGGCAACCCCGATGGCTACATCGATCTCGTCTGCGGCGAGACGCTGCCCGCCGTCGCCCAGGCCGGGTTGGCCGACGCGGTGGACGCCTTTTGCGAGGGCATCGGCTTTTCCATCGACCAGACCCGCCGGGTGTTCGAGGCGGCGCGGGCGCACGGCCTGCCGGTGAAGCTGCACGCCGAACAGCTCAGCAATCTGGGCGGGGCCAAGCTGGTGGCCGCGTTCGACGGCCTGTCCGCCGACCACATCGAGCATCTGGACGAGGAGGGCGTGGCCGCCATGGCGCGGGCCGGGACGGTGGCGGTGCTGCTGCCCGGCGCCTTCTACGCCCTGCGCGAAACCAAGCTGCCGCCGATAGATCTGTTGCGCCGGTATGGCGTGCCGATGGCGCTGTCCACCGACAACAACCCCGGCACCTCGCCGGTCTGCTCGCTGCTGCTGATGCTGTCGATGGGCTGCACCTTCTTCCGGCTGACCCCGGCGGAGGCGCTGGCCGGGGTGACGCGCCACGCCGCCCGCGCGCTGGGCCTGACCGACCGGGGCGTGATCGCGCCGGGGATGCGGGCCGATCTGGTGCTGTGGGGGATCGACCATCCGGCGGAATTGTCTTACGCCATCGGCCTCAACCCCTGCCGGGCGGTGGTGAACGCGGGCGTCGTCCGCGCGCCCCACGCCCTTCAATCGAGTGCCGCACCATGAGCGCCGTGTCCGCCGCGCAACCGCGCTACGCCCAGATCAAGGAAACCATCCGCCGCCGCATCCAGTCCGGCGACTGGCGCGAGGGGTTTCAGATTCCCTCCGAACACAAGCTGTTGGAGGAGTTTTCGGTCAGCCGGATGACGGTCCACCGTGCCCTGCGCGACCTGACCGACGAAGGGCTGCTGACCCGTGTGCAGGGGCTGGGGACCTTCGTCGCCGAACGCCCGACCAGCATGGATGTGGTGGAGCTGCGCAGCATCGCCGACGAGATCGCGGCGCGCGGCAACCGCCATTCCTGCGCGGTGGAAAGCCTGTCCGCCGTCACCGCCGACACCGGGTTGGCCCGCCGCTTCAACCGCCCGGTCGGCTCGGCGCTGTTCCACTCCATCGTCGTTCACCGCGAAAGCGACGTGCCGGTGCAATTGGAGGAGCGTTGGGTCAACCCGGAGGTGGCACCCGACTATCTCGACCAGGATTTCACCCGGCAAACCCCCGGTGCCTATCTGATGCGGCTGGAAGCCTCCCCGCAGGTCGAACATGTGATCGAGGCGGTGGCCCCCACCCCCGACATCGCCCGCCTGCTGGAGATCCCGGACTCCGAACCCTGCCTGCGCGTGACCCGCCGCACCTGGGTCAACGGTCAGGTCGTGACGGTGGCGATGCTGGTCCATCCCGGCAGCCGCTACCGCCTGGGTGCGCGGTTCCAAGCGCCGCCACCGTAAGCGTTTCTCTCAATCCCCGTTCTTCACCCCTCCCACCAGGAGCATGACCCATGTCGTCGTCCCGTCTCGACAACCAGCGCGTCATCCGCGCGCCGCACGGCACCGAGTTGAGCTGCAAAAGCTGGCTCGCCGAGGCGCCGTTGCGCATGCTGATGAACAACCTCGACCCCGACGTCGCCGAACGCCCGCAAGAGCTGGTCGTTTATGGCGGCATCGGCCGGGCGGCGCGCGACTGGGACAGCTACGACCGCATCGTCGCGGCGCTGCGCGACCTGAACGACGATGAAACGCTGCTGGTGCAGTCGGGCAAGCCGGTCGGCGTCTTCCGCACCCACGCCGACGCGCCGCGCGTGCTGATCGCCAACTCCAACCTCGTGCCGCGCTGGGCCAACTGGGAGCATTTCCAGGAGTTGGACCGCAAGGGTCTGGCGATGTACGGCCAGATGACCGCCGGGTCCTGGATCTACATCGGCAGCCAGGGCATCGTCCAAGGCACCTACGAAACCTTCGTCGAGGCCGGGCGTCAGCATTACAACGGCAGCCTGACGGGCAAATGGATCCTGACCGGCGGGTTGGGCGGCATGGGCGGGGCGCAGCCGCTGGCCGCGACCATGGCCGGGGCCTGCATGCTGGCGGTGGAATGCCGCCCCAGCAGCATCGAGATGCGCCTGCGCACCGGCTATCTCGACCGCCACACCGCCAGCCTGGACGAGGCGCTGGCCTGGATTCAGGAGGCCTGCGCGAAGGGCGAGGCGATTTCGGTCGGCCTGCTCGGCAACGCCGCCGACGTCTTCCCTGAACTGGCCCGCCGTGCCGCCGCCGATCCGTCGGTTCGCCCGCACATCGTGACCGACCAGACCTCCGCCCATGATCCGGTCAACGGCTATCTGCCGCAGGGCTGGACGCTGGAGCAATGGGACGCCGCGCGGGAAAGCGATCCGGCCTCCGTCGCCGCCGCCGCCCGCAAGTCGATGGCCGTCCATGTCGAAGCCATGCTGGCCTTCCACGCCATGGGCGTGCCGACGGTCGATTACGGCAACAACATCCGTCAGATGGCCAAGGAGGAGGGTGTTGAAAACGCCTTTGCCTTCCCCGGCTTCGTTCCCGCCTACATCCGTCCGCTGTTCTGCCGGGGCATCGGTCCCTTCCGTTGGGCCGCCCTGTCGGGCGATCCCGAGGACATCTACAAGACCGACGCCAAGGTGAAGGAGTTGATCCCCGACGACGCGCACCTGCACAACTGGTTGGACATGGCGCGCGAGCGCATCCACTTCCAGGGCCTGCCCGCGCGCATCTGCTGGGTCGGTCTGGGGCAGCGCCACCGTCTGGGGCTGGCCTTCAACGAGATGGTGAAGTCGGGTGAGTTGAAGGCCCCCATTGTCATCGGCCGCGACCATCTGGACAGCGGCTCCGTCGCCAGCCCGAACCGCGAGACCGAAGCGATGAAGGACGGGTCGGACGCCGTGTCCGACTGGCCGCTGCTGAACGCGCTGCTGAACACCGCCAGCGGGGCGACCTGGGTCAGCCTGCACCATGGCGGCGGCGTCGGCATGGGCTTCTCCCAGCATTCCGGCATGGTCGTGGTCTGCGACGGCAGCGACGAGGCCGCCCGCCGGGTGGGCCGCGTGCTGTGGAACGATCCGGGGACCGGCGTGATGCGCCACGCCGACGCGGGTTATGACATCGCCATCGCCTGCGCCAAGGAACAGGGCCTGAACCTGCCGTTCCTGAAATAAGCGGCTGAGGGGAGACGCGCCCTCACCCTCTGGGCGAGGGCGTTGACCTCTCTGTCCGCATTGATCCGGGGCCGCTTCAGGCCTGCTGCAGGCCATCGGCCTTTTGCGGCGGGTGTTTGCCGTGCCCGCCCTGACCGGCATCGATCGGGCGTCCGACGCGTCCCCGGTTGACCGGGCGACGGCGGTGTTCACCGCCATCAACCCGTTCGGCGGCGTCACTTCCGGCTCCGTCCACCGCAGGCGGATGCCGTCGCATTCGGGGTTGCCCTCCGGCACCGGGAGTTTGGTGGCTGGGCGCGACAACCGTCAGCCGTGAACGGAAGAATCTGGGCTGCCAGCCAAGCCTCGCCGATTCAGCCGTCACCGGTCCATCTTGGTGGACAGGATGATCGATGACATCGTCTTTTCCACCCCCGGCAACCGGCCGATGGCGTCCAGCGCGGTGTCCAGCGCGTCGTGGCTGTCGGCGCAGACGGTGGCGCACAGGTCGTGTTGGCCGCTGATGCTGTGCAGGCGGGTCAGCTCCGGCATCTTGCGCAGGGCGTGGACCACGCGGTCGGCCAGCTTGGCGTTCACCGTCATCATCACCAGCGCCGTCACCCCGCGCCGGGGGGCGCTGTCGCCCAGCCGCACCGTGTAACCGGCAATCGCCCCGCTGCGCTCCAACCGCGCCAAGCGGTCCTGCACCGTGGACCGCGACAGCCCCAACGCCCGCCCCAGCGCCGCCGTGCTGGTGCGCGCGTTCAGCGTCAACAGGTCGATCAACTGGCGGTCGAGGTCATCCATGGGCGGGACGGGCGGATCCGGTGAAAGCGGCGATGCCCCGCTTGATATCCGTCGGCGCGCCCAACGGCAAGGGCGGTGCCCGTTCTGTTCAGGGTGGTTTTGCGGAAAAGCCTGGATTGCCAACCGCGCAAGAAAGACAATAATCCTCACGGAAAGGCCAAAAATCCCAAACCAACCGCGCGGTCGGAGTCTCCGATGCCCCTGTTTCCACGTCCGCCGCAGCGCGCTCCCCACCCCGGCGCGCGCCTGATGGAACCGGTGAACAGGGGCGCGGAATCTGTTGCACGGTGTTTCAAACGTTCCATTCGCCCATCCCATCGGGCCACGGATGGGGTGGGCGATGGAACGGGCGACGGGGTTTCAGGCCGCGCGCAGGGCAGCGCAGGCGGTGACGAAGCGTTCGGCGCGGCTGGCGATCTCCGTCACCGGCAGGCCGGGGGTGAAGAGCGCGCCGCCCAGGCCGAACCCGGCGGCACCGGCCTGCCAATAGGGGGCCATGCTGTCGGGGGTGATGCCGCCGACCGGCAGCAGACGGGTGGTGCGGGGCAGCACCGCGCGCAGGGCCTTCACCACGTTGGGCGGGATCATCTCCGCCGGGAACAGCTTCAGCGCGTCGGCCCCGGCGGCGAGGGCGGCAAAGGCCTCCGTCGCGGTGCCGACGCCGGGGGTGCAGATCAGGCCGTGCGCCTTGGCCGCGCGGATCACCGTGGTGTCGGCGTGGGGCATCACCACCAGATCGGCCCCGATGGCGGCCAGCCGGTCCACCGCCTCCACCGTCAGCACGGTTCCGGCCCCGACCAGCGCGTCGGGCGGCAGCCGGCGGCGGATGGCGGCGATGCTGGCGAAGGGATCGGGGGAGTTCAGCGGCACCTCGATCAGGCGGAACCCGGCGTCGTACAGCGCCTGGGCCACCGGTTCGGCGTCGGTCGGGGTCAGGCCGCGCAGGATGGCGACCAGCGGCAGGGCGGAAAAGGCGGCGTCGAAGCGGGCGGTCAGGTCGGTCATGGCGGGTGGTCCTGCGGTCAGGCGGCGTCGGTGTGGGTGCTGGGTGCGATCAACCCGGCGGCGGCGGCGAATTGGAACAGCCCGCGCGGGGCGGTGTTGCCCAGTTGCGCGGTGACGGGGGTGCCGAAATGATCGAGCGCGCGGGCGTAGCGGCGGCACAGCCCGGCGTCGCCGATCAGCAGCAGCGGCGGGGCGCGGTCCGGCCAGACCCGACGCATCATCGCCAGGCTGGCGGTCAGCTCATGCCCGATCAGCAGGCCGGACAGGTAATGGCTGAGCGCCTCGGGTGGCAGCCGCCGGGTCAGGCCCAGCGTGCGGGTGGCGAACAGCTGGTGCGGCAGCGCGCCGGGTTCGCTGGTTCGCGCGGCGTCCAGCCCCATAGTGAAGGCGGCGGCGGTGAAGGCGGCGGCCTCGTCCTCCGCGCGGGCGGGCGGGGCGTCGGGGCCGGGCATCAGGCGGCCCAGCAGCGAATGGGTTTTCAGCACGGCGAACAGCTCGCCGGTCATGTGGGTGGCAAAGCCGGTGATGCGGCCGTCGGCGATCCGCACCCATTTGGAATGGGTCCCGGGCATGGCGACGCAGGCGTTGGCCGCCCAGTCCGGATTCTCGGCCAGCGCCCCGGCGATCTGCACCTCCTCCCCCCGCATCACGTCGGGCGCGCCGTCGGCGGGATCGTGCAGAACGCCGGGGGCGATCAGGATGCGGGTGCCGTCGGCGCTCTCCACCCAGGCCGCGCGGTCGGCCAGACTGCGGGCGTCGGCGGGGCAGGGGACATAGGGGGCCTCGACCCAGCCCTGCGCGCTGCCGACCATGCCGCCCGCCACCACCGGCAGGGCGCGACCGACCGACAGCCAATCGCCGCACAGCGCGGTGAAGGCGGCGTCGAACCCGGCCGGGCCGGGTTTGGGCAGATGCTGGATCCCGTGCGGGCTGGACCGTTCGGCCAGGATGCGCCCGGCCCCGTCCATCAGAAAGCCGCGCAAACTTGATGTGCCCCAATCCAGCGCGATCAGGGCCGGTCGGTCGTGGTCGTGATCCGTCATTCTGCGTTCCATCCCAATGCGCCGGAAATCGCGTCCGCCGTCGCGCGGACCTGCGGGCCGAGCGCCCGCATCCGCGCGTCCGGCATGTAGGGGGCGGCGCTGGCCACGCTGATGGCCGCCACCACCCCGCCGCCCGCGTCGCGCACCGGGGCGGCGACGCAGCGGATGCCCAATTCGTTTTCTTCCAGATCGAAGGCCCAGCCCCAGGCGGCGTAATCGGCCATGCGGGCGGCGAACTCCGGCCAGGGCGGCGGGCTGGGCCGGACCGGCCCAGCCGCGTCATCCGTGGCCTTGTCAGGACAGGCCTGCGTGTGCAGCCCGGCCCAGCGCGCCACCGGCAGCCCCAGCATCAGCGCCTTGCCGATCCCGGTGGAGGCCAACGGCATCCGCTGCCCGGTGCGCGAGCGCATCTCCAGCCCGCGCGTGCCCGCGATCTTGTCGAGGTAAAACACCTCGTCCCCCTCGGCGATGCCAAGATGGATGGTGTCGCCGGTCCGGGCGGCCAGCGCCTCCAGATGCGGGCGGGCGATGGCGACCAACGGGCGCTGTTCCAACGCCTTCTGGCCCAAATGGATCAGCTTCGACCCCAGGCGATAGCCCTTGTGCGGGATGTGGTGCAGATAGCCTTCGGCCACCAGGCTGGTCAGCATCCGGTGGGTGGTGCTGCGCGGCGTTCCCAGCTTCGCCGCGATCCCCTTCACGTCCGTGACCCCCGCCGCCACCCACTCCAGCAACGCCAACCCCCGCAGCAACGTCTGCGTTCCGGCGGGTTTGGCGTGGGCGTCGGTGTTGTCGGCGTCGTCATGGGGCATCGGGGCGGTCATGGGGGCGCGCGCGTCGTCCAGGAATGGCGCGATGCTAGGGCGAGGGGCGGTAATGTGTCAAATAGTAAACTCATGTCTCATATAGTGAGATATTGGGCGCTCTGGTCAGTTCTTGAGCGCGCCTTCCTCCTCCGCTTTCCGGGTCAGGCGTGCATAGAGGCTTTCCGCCGCCCCGCGCGCCTCCGGTTCGACGTTGGCGAGGCTTTCGGGGGAGCCAGCCACCGCCGCCTCAAGCGCCATCACCAGCGGCGCGGCCAAACGGTCGACGCCAAGCTCGCACAACAAACGCAACAGCCTCTCTCCCTGGCCAAGTTGCAAAGCGCCGCCGACCACAACGTCGATCATCGCTTCGCTGGCCCATAGGTCTGGCTCACTCTTTGAATTTGCAACAACTTTCTCCAATTGCTCTCGCGCAATTCCCCAATTTTCAGCGGCGATGGCCTCGCAAATTGGCAGGGACGCACGCAAATATTCCAGTGATTTCCATGCATTGAATTGCCATTCATTGGATGGGTCGATAATATACGAGCGGAAAAATGCACTTTCTGCTTCATTGATTTTATCAATGCTCCTTGAACTTTTGCACATTGCTGATGCAATTTCAGACCAAGAAAATGCTTTTGATGGATAAAGCGCAATTGATTTTTGGAGAAAACATTCGGCCTCTTTGTGTCGTTCGAGATGATTGGTTAACAGCGTTGCCAAACAAGTCCAGAGCCATTCCGTTGATGGACTCAGTTTAATTGCCTTGCGGAACGCTCCTTCAGCTGCTTCGTATCGTTGGAGATGGTAAACGGAGAGATGACCCAAGCACACCCATGGCAAAAAATCTGAGGGGTCAAGTTCAATGGCTTTGCGGAACGCCACGCCAGCCTTGTCAAAATGCCCGAGGTGGTTGGACAACAATTGGCCCAAGCGGGTCCACAGCAAGGAGGTTGAGGGGTTGTGTTCGATTGCTTTGCGGAATGCCGTTTCGGCTTCCTCATATCGACCGAAATGATCCGCCAGCAAATCTCCTAGATCCCTCCATGCCCAATGGTCTGAGGGGGCAAGATCTATGGCCTTTCGGAACGCCGCTTCAGCCGCGTCGTATTGGCCAAGATGATCATCAAGCACTCCAGCCAAGCGGCACCATAGAATGGCCCTTGATGGGTCAAGAGCAATGGCTTTGCAAAACGCCGCCTTGGCTTCTTTGAAATGCTTGTCGTGAATCAGCAAGTTGCCCCGCTCAAACCATGCTCGGGCGGATGGGCCGTGCAAGAACGCTTCTTTCACTGCGTCCGCCGCAGCGTCGATGAAGCCATCAAGTCGCAATGCCCAGGCCACAGCCGCCCAATTGTCCGTATTCAGTTCAGGCGCGCAATTACGGCCAAACGTGATCCAATCCTGGGCTTCGGTCGCCGATGAGGCCTTGATCAGTCGGCTGCCCAGCAGCCTCCAAGCGAGGCGATGCAGCCTCGCGGGCTGCGCTTGGGTGGTTTTCACCGTCGCGTCCACCTCCGCCACGGTCAGGTTGGGCAAACGCCAGAGATCGCGGCTGCGCAATTCATACAGCAGATCAATGTCCGCCGCCGAAAGTCCGGCCCGTTGCAACCGATCACGCTCATCGGCGAAGAGGGATTCCAAGCGCTTTTGCTCCGCCTCGGACGTGGCGGGATCGCACAGGCGGTTCGCGCGGTCGCAACGCTCTTGCACGTTCAGGCTCAGCGAGCCAAGCAGAAGCTTGGGATCCAGGGACCCAAGATGTTTTTTGTTCGCGCGCAGTTGGTCGGAGCATTTGGTCAGCGCTTCCAGATCGGGCGCGAAGTCGCCCGGCGCGGCGGGGGGCGAAAGGCCGTCGGGGTCGCAAAGCAGGCCGTCGGCGGCGCGGGCCTTCAACGCGCGACCGATGGCGGTCTGGTCGCCCTGCCATTCCGCCATGGCGAAATCGCGCAGGGCCGCCGCGCGCGGTCGGCTGGGCAGCCGGTTGTCGGTGGTCAACAGAGCGCCCAACTCCTCCTGATCGAACCAGGCCTCCAGGAATTCGGTCAGATACTGCACCCGTTGGCGCAGACGCCGCGAACTGCGCATTTGCAGCCAGATGCGGAAGAGCTGTTCGGCGACGATGTAGTGGGTTTTCTTGCCGGGAGTCTTTTCAACCACCCCTTCGTTGACCAGCAACTCCAACTGGGCCGAGACGGTGCGGGTTTCCAGCCCGGCTTCACGGGCGATGTCGGCGGCGGGGACGCGGCGGCGCAACTGGGCCATGGCGTGAACGATCACCTGCGCCTGTTCCGACAGATCCTCCATGCGCGCCTTGTAATAGGGTGTGGTGAGATCCAGCAGCCGTTCAAAATCGTCGATGGCTCTGCCCGTGGCCCCCTGGCGCAGCAGATCGAAGATGAGTCCCAGCGCGCGCGGGTTGCCGCCGGTCATTTCGTAGAGCGCCTTGATCCGACCGCGCCCCCCACGAACCCGCTGGTCCCAATCGCCCATGCCATGGTCGATGGCGAGATGGCGCAGGACGTCCTCCACCTCCTCCAGCGACAGCTTGGGCATGCGTTTGGTGGCGAAGAAGTCGTAGAACGCCTTGTCATAGCCCGAAAAAGGTTCGCTGACCCGCACCGAGCCGCCGATCATGATCGGCGCGTCGGCGGTGGACAGCGCTTCGCGCAAGGCCCAGTAGGTGGGCGACAGCGGGTCGTTGCGCTTGCGCCCCCGGGTGTCGAGGCGCTGCATGACCATGTCCAGATTGTCCACAAGCAAGACCGGGCGCCGCTGCAACTCCGCGCAGATCCGCAAGAGAAGGCGAAGGCCGACATCGTCGTGCAAATTGGTCGGCAAGCCGGGATTCCCCCGCTTGCGCGCGTCGATGGCGTCGGTCAACCGGTCGGCGTCGGCGTTTTGGCCGGTGCGTTCCAATTCGTCGAGCAGCGCGTCGCAGGCGGCCCACCAGAAATCAGACAAGCCCTTGATTTGGTAAAGTTCTTCCTGAAAAGACAGGGGAATGAGATGGTCGGTCAAATCCTCGTCGCGCCGAAGCGCCACGGCCAGCCGTTTCAGCAAAGTGGTCTTGCCGCTGCCGCGCGGACCGACCAGCAGAAAATGCTGGACGCTGCCATGGCGTGGCATCCGCTTCAACTCGTCGCGCAGAAACGTGAACAGCGCGCGCCGCGCGATGAAACCCGCCACCAAATCATCGTCGTTGATCCAGTTGGGATTGTAGAAGCGTTGCGTGGTCATCGTGGCGTCATCATCATGGGGAGCGGGCGGGAGGGATTCGGATTTTACAAGGTGTTGCGGCGGCTCCACCAGCGGCGCAACGGCTCCAGCCGGAAATGGCAACGACGCGTGCCGTCGGTTTCGCTGATGGCCCAATACCCATCGCGAATCAGCACGTCACGCAGGGCGATGAAGCGCTGCTTTTGCTGCTCCTCGCCAAGATCGGGAAGAAGCCGTTGCGCCTCGGCGAACAGCGCTGTCGTGCTGGCCCCGTCCGGCTTGCGGCAGGCGACGGTCAGCAGGGCGATGGCCAGATCGGCGACGCTCTGCTCATGCTGGATCCGAAGGCGCTCTTCCCAATGGTGGAAATCATTGTCCTCGCCGGGTTCGATCAGGCAGTTGATGGCGTCGTCGATGAGGGGGCCGACAGGCTGGCCCTCCCGCCACATGGCGCGGATGTTCTGGAACGCAAGCTGGAGGTAATAGGGTTGCGGCCAACCAATGGCGGCGACCAGACGCTTTCGGTCATCCAAGGAGACGGGCAGTTTGTAAGATTCCGCCAGACGCTCAAGGAAGGCCAGGGCTTCTTCGTCGCTGAAGGGATCCAACGCCCGCTGCCGCAGAGTGTTGATCGCGTCGGCCATGCCATGGGTCTGCACCAGCGTGTCCAGGCCGACGGATCCACTCATGAGCCAATGCAGCCCTTTTCCCCGCGTCGCGTCGCGGGCGTCGTTGCGGAACCAATCAAGGAAACGGCGGACCCGCTCCTTTCCCGTTTTGACGTCAAAACGCAGCAGATTGAACAGGAAGATCGGCAATTCGTCGATGTAGATCAACGTCTCGTTGGATTGGCGCGTCAGCAGGGCGAGCGCATCGGACGCGATGGCTTCCCACGCTTCCGGCTTGGCGGACAGGTCGAATCCGGCGTCGCCCGGCAAACGCACCCGATCAATCCGGTTGAGCAGGCCGCCAACCGCTTCCAGCGCTGCGCCAACCCGCGAACCGGCTTCGCTCTTGATCGCTTGGGCAAGCTTTTCGACGAAGGCCCGTTCATCGGTGCAACTCGCCACATTCGCCTCGATGGTGGACCAGCCATGCTGTCTCGCTTCGACCATCAACCTTCGGGACAAGGAGGTCTTGCCGATCCGTCGAGGCCCCAGCAACAAGATGTCGTGGTTGCCGAGGAGATCCCAGAAGGAGTGGATGGCCCCTTCACGACCGAAAAAGTCGTCGCCCTCCACGGGCGTGCCAGCGATGTTCTGCATGATTGGTCTTCCAAAGACGAAGCGCTTTAAAAAATAATCACAAAAAATACATATCGCAAAGAAAATTTTGCACAAACCGTATCTTGCTCAAACTCTGCCGTTGCGCCGAGAGGCTCTGCCGCCATCCCTCCTCCGCCAGTGCCCATTCTCTGACCACGCCCATTTCATGATCGTTTGAAAGTCTTTTCAGCCGGGCCGATCTGGTGGACAGTTCATGGAGGTGAAACACTGGAAGGGTCGCAGCGTTCCCGCCACCCGAACGACCCGGCAGGAGTCGGCCCATGCGTGAGACGATTCGTTTCTATCTGGGGGATGAGTTGCGGGAGATCCGCGACGTTGACCCAACCCTGACGCTGCTCGACTGGCTGCGCGGGGAGGAGCGGCGCACCGGCACCAAGGAGGGTTGTGCGGAGGGCGATTGCGGGGCCTGCACCGTGGTGGTGGGCCGTCTCGATCCAGCGGGCGCGCTCTGCTACGAGGCGGTGAACGCCTGCATCCGCTTCCTCGCCACGCTGGACGGCTGCCGGGTGCTGACGGTGGAGCATCTGAAGGGGCCGGACGGCGCGTTGCACCCGGTGCAGCGGGCGATGGTGGAGTGCCATGGTTCGCAATGCGGTTTCTGCACCCCCGGTTTCGTCATGTCGCTGTTCGCGCTCTATCTGAACGAGGCGCAGCCCGACGACGCGCGGATCAACGACGCGTTGGCCGGGAATCTGTGCCGCTGCACCGGCTACGCCCCCATCGTCCAGGCCGCCCACCGGATGTATGAGCTGGGTGAACCGGCGGGCGACCGGCTGGCGGATCGCGCGGCGACGGCGGCGCGGCTGGCGGCGCTGGCCGATGGGGCGTGCCTGTCGGTCGGGTCGGCGGGCCGCCGCTTCCTCGCCCCGGCCACGGCGGACCAGTTGGCCGATCTGTACGCCGCCAACCCCGACGCCACCCTGGTTGCCGGGGCCACCGACGTCGGGCTGTGGGTGACGAAGTTCCAGCGGGTGTTGGCGACCGTGCTCTACACCGGGCGGGTGGGGGAGTTGCGCCGCGTGATCGACCGTGGCGACGCGCTGGAGATCGGGGCGGGCGCGACCTACCGCGACGCCGCCGGTCCCATCGCCGCGCTGTACCCCGATTTCGGCGAGCTGATCCGCCGGATCGGGGCGGAGCAGGTGCGCAACGTCGGGACCATCGGCGGCAACATCGCCAACGGCTCCCCCATCGGCGACAGCCCCCCGGCCCTGATCGCGCTGGGGGCGGCGCTGCGGCTGCGCCAGGGGACGGTCTGGCGGACCATCCCGCTGGAGGATTTCTTCATCGCCTATGGCCAGCAGGATCGCCAGCCCGGCGAGTTCGTGGACGCCGTGCTGCTGCCCAAACCCAAACCGGGCGAGCGGTTCCGCGTTTACAAGATCGCCAAGCGCTTCGATCAGGACATTTCCGCCGTCTGCGGGGCGTTCCGTTTGAGGGTGGGCGACGATGGGCGGGTGGAGGATGTCCGCATCGCCTTTGGCGGCATGGCGGGAATCCCCAAACGCGCCCGCCACGCCGAAGCGGCCCTGATCGGCCAGCCCTGGACCGAGGTAAGCGTGCGGGCGGCGATGGCCGCGCTGGCGGGTGATTTCACCCCGCTGTCGGATTGGCGGGCCAGCGCCGCCTACCGCAGCGCCGTGGCCGCCAACCTGCTGATGAAGCTCTATGTCGAGACGACCGACCCCGACGCCGACACGCGTCTGGTCGGCGACCGGAGGCTTGCCCATGCCTGACGCCGTTGCTGACGCCGCCCCGGTTCCCACCATCGTCGGGGGTGTCCACAGCGCCCGCCCGCACGACAGCGCCCACAAGCATGTCAGCGGCGAGGCGGTCTATGTCGATGACATCGCCGAACCCGCCGGGATGCTGCACGTCGCCCTTGGCCTCAGCGCCAAGGCGCACGCGCGGGTGCTGGCGCTCGACCTGACGCGGGTGCGGGCGGCTCCGGGGGTGGTGGCGGTCGTCACCGCCGCCGACGTGCCCGGCGTCAACGACATCGGCTGCCTGGGCAAGGGCGACGAGCCGCTGTTCGCCAGCGATCGGGTGGAGCATGTCGGGCAGCCGCTGTTCGCCGTCGCCGCGACGAGCCGCGATCAAGCCCGGCGCGCGGCCAAGCTCGCCGACGTGACCTATGCGGAGCTGCCGCCGGTCCTGACCATCGCCGCCGCGCGCGACGGCGCGCGCGACCTTGTCACCGCGCCGATGACGCTGGCGGTGGGCGACAGCGCGGCGGCGCTGGCCACGGCCCCGCACCGCATTGATGGGCGGCTGGCCATCGGCGGGCAGGAGCATTTCTATCTGGAAAGCCAGATCGCCATGGCGGTCCCCGGCGAAGATGACGAGGTGCTGATCCACGTCTCCACCCAGCACCCGACGGAGGTGCAGCACATCGTTGCCCACATCCTGCGCGTTCCCAACGGCGCGGTGACGGTGGAGGTGCGGCGGATGGGCGGCGGCTTTGGCGGCAAGGAAACTCAGGCCAACCTGTTCGCCGCCTGCGCCGCCCTGATCGCCAAGAAGACCGGGCGGGCGGCCAAGCTGCGCCCCGACCGCGACGATGATTTCCAGATCACCGGCAAACGCCATGATTTCGAGATCGACTACCGCGTCGGCTTCACCGGCGAGGGGCGCATCACCGGGGTGGAGATGCTGTTCGCCGCGCGGGCGGGTTACGCCGCCGATCTGTCGGGGCCGGTGACGGACCGCGCGCTGTTCCACGCCGACAACGGCTATCACTACCCCGCCGCGCGGCTGGACTCGCTGCCGCTGAAGACGAACACGGTGTCGAACACCGCCTTTCGCGGCTTTGGCGGGCCGCAGGGCATGGTGGCGGCGGAACGGGTGATCGACGAGATCGCCTTTGCCCTGGGCGAAGACCCGCTGACCATCCGCAAGCGCAACCTCTACGGAACCACCGACCGCAACCTCACCCCCTATCACCAGACCATCACCGACAACATCCTGCCGGAGCTGATCGCCGATCTGGAGGCCGATTGCGGCTATTGGGAACGTCGGGCGGCGATCCGCGCCCACAACGCGGGCAGCCGGATCATGAAAAAGGGGCTGGCGCTGACCCCGGTGAAGTTCGGCATTTCCTTCACCGCCACCCATTACAACCAGGCGGGCGCGCTGGTCCATGTCTACACCGACGGCAGCGTCCAGGTGAATCATGGCGGGACCGAGATGGGGCAGGGGCTGTACACCAAGGTCGCGCAGATCGTCGCCGAGGAATTCCAGATCGACATCACCCACATCCGCCCCACCGCCACCACCACCGGCAAGGTCCCCAACACCTCGGCCACCGCCGCGTCGTCCGGCACCGATCTGAACGGCAAGGCCGCCCAGAACGCCGCCCGCGCGATCCGGGACCGGCTGACCGCCTTCATCGCCGAACGGTGGGGCGTCGATCCGGCGTCGGTCCGCTTTGCCGCCGGGCGGGTCACGGCGGGCGACCGGTCGATGAGCTTCCCCGATCTGGTGCGGGCGGCCTACATGGCGCGGGTGCAACTGTCGGCCACCGGCTTTTACAAGACGCCGAAGATCCATTGGGACCGCGCGGCGGGGCGGGGGACGCCCTTCTACTACTTCGCCTATGGCGCGGCGTGCAGCGAGGTGACGGTGGACACGCTGACCGGCGAATATGTGGTGGACCGGGTCGACATCCTGCACGATTGCGGCCATTCGCTGAACCCGGCCATCGACAAGGGGCAGGTGGAGGGCGGCTTTGTCCAGGGCATGGGCTGGCTGACGATGGAGGAATTGTGGTGGGACGCGCAGGGCCGCTTGCGCACCCACGCGCCCAGCACCTACAAGATCCCTGCCTGCGGCGACCGCCCGCGAAGCTTCAACGTCCGCCTGCTCGCCAACGCGCCCAACCGCGAGGACAGCATCCACCGGTCCAAGGCGGTGGGGGAACCGCCCTTCATGCTCGGCATGTCGGTGCTGCACGCCCTGTCCGACGCGGTGGCCAGCGTCGCCGATCATCGGTTTTGCCCGCAGCTCGACGCGCCCGCCACGCCGGAACGGGTGTTGACGACCATCGCCCGGCTGCGCGCCCGCGCCGCCGCCGCACCCTGAGGAATGTCGGGCGATGAGCGGCGGGCAATGAGCGTCAGACGATGACCGGGTTGGCGGAGACGCTGGCCGAGTGGCTGGCGCGCGGCGACGCGGTGGCGCTCGTCACCGTGGCCGACACGCGCGGCTCCACCCCGCGCGAGGCCGGGGCGGCGATGCTGGTGGCCCGCGACCGCACGCGCGGAACCGTCGGCGGCGGGCGGTTGGAATGGCTGGCGGTGGAGCGCGCCCGCGCCCTGCTGGACAGCGACCATAACGCCGACCGGCTGGAGGTCCCCTTGGGTCCGGCCATCGGCCAATGCTGCGGCGGCCATGTCACGCTGACGGTTGAGCGGGCCGACGCGCACACGCAGGACGCGTTGGCGGCGGGGGAGCGGCGGGCGGCGGACGCGCGCCCGGTGCTGCTGCTGTTCGGGGCCGGTCATGTCGGCAAGGCGCTGGCGGTGGCCCTGGCCCTCTTGCCCCTGCGGCTGCGCTGGATCGATTCCCGCGCCGGGGAGTTTCCCGACCGCCTGCCGCCGGGCGTGGAGGCGGTGGTCAGCGACCGCCCGCTCGACCATCTGGCGGCGGCCCCTGCCGGGGCGGGCTATCTGGTGTTGACCCACAGCCACGCGCTGGATTTCGACCTGACCGAAGCCGCGCTGCGCCGGGGCGACGCCGCTTACGTCGGGCTGATCGGATCGGCGACCAAGCGCAGCCGGTTCGAACGCTGGTACGCCGCGCGCGGGCGCGACGCCGCCACGCTGGCGGGCCTGACCTGCCCGATTGGCGCGGCCCTGACCGGGGACAAGCGCCCGGAGGTCATCGCCGCCCTGGTCGCGGCGGAAATCCTGGTCGCCTTCGCCGGCCACGCCGCAAAAACGACGTGAGCCGCCCCCCGCACCAACCCTTTGGGCGGTGCGGTGCGGGGAGCGGCTCATGCCTTCATTCAGTGCGATGGAGCGGGGTCGATCAGCCCAGATCGAACTTGATGCCCTGGGCCAGCGGCAGCGCGGAGGAGTAGTTCACCGTCGCGGTCTGGCGGCGCATGTAGGCCTTCCAGGCGTCGGAGCCGGACTCGCGCCCGCCGCCGGTTTCCTTCTCACCGCCGAACGCCCCGCCGATTTCCGCCCCGCTGGGGCCAATGTTGACGTTGGCGATCCCGCAATCCGACCCCGCCGCCGACAGGAAGCGTTCCGTTTCCCGCACGTCGGTGGAGAAGATGCAGGAGGACAGACCTTGCGGAACCGCGTTCTGCAAGGCGATGGCCTCGTCCAGCGTCTCATAGGTCAGGACGTAGAGGATCGGGGCGAAGGTCTCGTGGCGGACGACGTCGGTTTGGGCCGGCATCTCGACGATGGCCGGGGTGACGTAATAGCCGTTGGGGAAACGGTCGGTCAGGGTGCGTTCGCCCCCCGTCACCACGCCGCCCTCGGCCTTGGCCTTGGTCAGGGCGGTCTGCATGGCGGCGAAGGCGTCGGCGTCCACCAGCGGCCCCATCAGCACGCCGGATTCCAGCGGGCTGCCGATGGGAACGGTGGCGTAGGCCGCCTTCAGGCGCGGCAGCAGCGTCGGCGCAACGTCCTTGTGGACGATCAGGCGGCGCAGCGTGGTGCAGCGCTGGCCGCAGGTGCCGACGGCGGAAAACAGGATGGCGCGCAGGGCCATGTCCAGATCGGCCGACGGGGCGACGATCATGGCGTTGTTGCCGCCCAGTTCCAGGATGCTGCGGCCAAAGCGTTCGGCCACCACCTTGGCGACCTCGCGGCCCATGCGGGTGGAGCCGGTGGCCGAGACGACCGGCAGGCCGGGATGGGCGACCAGCGCCTCACCCACGGCGCGCCCACCCTGGACGACCTGATTCAGATGGGCCGGGGCGTCGCCGAAGCGGGCGACGGCGCGCTCGAAGATCACCTGACAGGCGGCGGCGGTCAGCGGGGTCTTTTCCGACGGCTTCCAGATCACCGGATCGCCGCAGACCAGCGCCAGCGCGGCGTTCCACGACCACACCGCGACCGGGAAGTTGAAGGCGGAGATGACCAGGCAGGGACCCGCCGGGTGCCAGGTTTCGCGCATGGCGTGGCCGGGGCGTTCCGACGCGATGGTCAGGCCGTAGAGCTGGCGCGACAGGCCGACGGCGAAGTCGCAGATGTCGATCATCTCCTGAACTTCGCCCAAGCCTTCCTGGTAGATCTTTCCGGCTTCCAGCGACACCAGACGGCCCAGATCCTCCTTGGCGGCGCGCAGTTCCTCGCCCAGCAGGCGGACCAGCTCACCCCGGCGCGGGGCGGGCACGACGCGCCACGCCTCGAACGCGCGGGCGGCGTTGGCGACGAGGTCCGGGACCAGCGCCGGATCGGTCTCCGCCACGGTGGCGAGGGTGGCACCATCCACCGGCGACCGCGCGGTCAGGCCGGTCTGGCTGGAGGAGGTGATGCCGAAACGGGAAAGGATGTCGCTGTGCTGCACCGGGGTGGTTCCTTCTGACAAAACTGTGCGCGTCGCGTGGACTGACATCAGCGCTGCGCGCCGGCGGCGCGGATTTCGGACAGGGTGCGGGTCGGCGTCAAGGCCTCCAGGTCGATCGTGACGTGCAGGATCGCGGGCAGGCCGGACGCGCGGGCGCGTTCAAAGGCCGGGGCGAACTCCTCCGTCCGTGTCACGCTCTCGCCATGGCCGCCATAGCTGCGGGCCAGCGCGGCGAAATCCGGGTTGCGCAGGACGGTCCCGGACACACGGCCCGGATACTCCCGCTCCTGGTGCATGCGGATGGTCCCGTACATGCCGTTGTCGATGACCAGCACGATGACGGCGGCCCCCTCCTGCACGGCGGTGCCGAACTCCAACCCCGTCATCTGGAAACAGCCGTCACCGGCAAAGCAAATCACGTCGCGCTCGGGAAATTCCAGCTTGGCCGCCAACGCGGCGGGCAGGCCATAGCCCATCGAGCCGCAGACCGGAGCGGCCTGGGTGTTGAATCGGCGGAAGCGGTGGAAGCGGTGGATCCAGGTGGCGTAATTGCCCGCCCCGTTGGTGAAGATGGCGTCGTCGGCCAGGGTCTGGTCCAGCCACACCATCACGGCCCCCATCTGCACGTCGCCGGGGATGCGGGCGGGCGGGGTGCTCCAGGCTTCGAAGGCGGCACGGGCGGTTTCCGCGCGGGCGGCCCAGGCGGGCTTCGGCGTCACGGCGAGGCCCGCCACGGCGTCGAGGAACCCGGCGGGGGTGGCGACCACGCCCAGCGTCGGGCGGACGACGCGCCCGATCTCCTCGGCCCCAGGATGGACATGGACCACCGCCTTGTCCGCATGGGGAATGCCGAGCAGCGTGTAGCTTTGCGACGGCACTTCGGAGAAGCGATCGCCCAGCAGAATCAGCAGATCGCTGTCGGCGACCAGCGCGGAGAGCTTCGGGTTGATGCCCAACCCGATGTCACCGGCGTAAAGCGGGTGGTTGTGATCGAACAGCATCTGGCGGCGGAAGGTGACGGCCACCGGCAGCGACAGCTTTTCGGCAAAGCCGCGCAGGGACGCCACCGATTCCTCGGTCCAGCGCGACCCGCCGACGACCAGCAGCGGGCGTTCGGCCTGGGCCAGCAGCTCGGCGAAGCGCGCGACCTGGGCCGGGGTGGGGGCGCTGTCCACCGGCTCGGCGCGCGGGGCGACGGCGACGTCGGCCAACTCGGTCAGCGTGTCTTCCGGCAGGGCCAGCACGACCGGGCCGGGGCGTCCGGCCATGGCGGTGTGAAAGGCGCGGGAGATCATTTCCGGCACGCGGTCGGCGCTGTCGATTTCGGCCACCCATTTGGCCATGCCGCCGAACAGGCGTCCGTAATCGACCTCCTGGAAGGCGTCGCGCCCGCGCATCCCGCGTTCGATCTGGCCGATCAGCACGACCAGCGGGGTTTCGTCCTGCTGGGCGACGTGGATGCCGGACGCCGCGTTGGTGGCCCCCGGCCCACGGGTGACGAGGCAGACGCCGGGGCGGCCGGTCAGCTTGGCGTGGGCCTCGGCGGCCATCGCCGCACCGCCCTCGTGGCGGCAGACCACCATGTCGATCGGGCTGTCGTGCAGCGCGTCCAGCACGGCGAGATAGCTCTCGCCCGGCACGCCAAACACCCGCCGCACGCCCTGCGCTTCCAGCGCTTCGACGATCAACTGCCCGCCGCTCTTCATTGCGTCCTCGTCCTGTCTGTCCCAATCCGCGACGCTGCCAACGTTGCGCCCTTGCGCGCCATCCCGCAACCGACTTTCTTTCCGGGGGTCATGAGCTGTGGTAATGATGTGGGATGGATCTGCAACGCCGCCTCCTGCCGTCGATGAGCGCGCTGACCGCCTTTGAGGCGGCGGCGCGCACCGGCAGTTTCACCGCCGCCGCCAACGAGCTGTCCCTGACCCAAGGGGCGGTCAGCCGCCAGATCAAGGCGTTGGAGGCGCAGATCGGCACGCCGCTGTTCGTCCGCAAGGACCAGCGCGTGACCCTGACGCCGACCGGCGCGCTCTACGCCGATCCGATCCGCGACGCGCTGCGCCAGATCGCGGCGGCGACGGTGCGGACCATCGCGGCCCCCAAGGGCGGCGAACTCAATCTGGCCATCCTGCCGACCTTCGGCACCCGTTGGCTGGTGCCGCGCCTGCCCGCCTTTCAGGAGGCGCACCCCCATGTGGTGATCCATTTCACCACCAAGCTGGCCCCCTTCGATTTCCGCACCCATGATCTGGACGCCGCCATCCATTACGGGTTGGACGATTGGCCCGACGCCGTGTGCGATCATCTGCTGGATGAGGAGGTGTTGCCGGTCTGCGCCCCGTCCTTCCTTCAGGCCCACCCGATCACCGAACCGGCGGATTTGATCGCCCTGCCGCTGCTGCACACCAGCACGCGGGCCGACGCCTGGGCCGACTGGTTCACCGCGCAGGGGCTGGCGGCGCGCACCGGGGCCGGGATGTTCTTCGAACAGTTCATCACCACCGCGCAGGCGGCGGAGGCGGGTTTGGGCGTGGCCCTGCTGCCGACGCTGCTGGTGCAGGGGGAGTTGCGCGACGGCAGCCTGATCCCGGCGCTGGACCGGCCCCACCGCAGCGCGCGGGCCTATTATCTGGTCCACCCGCGCAGCAAGTCCAACCACCCGCCGCTCGCCGCCTTCCGCCGCTGGCTGCTCGACGCCGTCGGCAAGGGGCGGTGAGGGGATCGGGAGGGGAGTGAAACGGCGTTACATCGCGTCGTTGCTGGCCTCGTCCACGCCCAGCGCTTCGGCCAGCGCCCCGGGCAGCCCGGCGGCCAGCGGCGACACCACGGCGAAGCTGGATCCGTCGCTTTTCGGGCGGTTGAGCGCCAGCGGCGTGCCGACGACCAGATAATGGATGGTTTCGGCGATGTTGGTGGCGTGGTCGCCGATCCGCTCCATGTTCTTGGCCATGAACAGCAGATGGGTGCAGGGCGTGATGTTGCGCGGGTCTTCCATCATATAGGTCAGCCCCTCGCGGAACAGGCTGGTGTAAAGATCGTCCAGTTCCTCGTCCCGCTCCCACGCCGCGATGGCCTTTTGCACGTCGCGTTCGGTGTAGGCGTCCAACACGTCCTTCATGATCGATTCGACCAGACGGCCCATGCGCGGGATCGCCACCGCCGGGCGGGCCACCGGCAATTGCGCCAGGGCCAGCGACCGTTTGGCGATGTTGGCGGCGTAATCGCCGATCCGCTCCAGATCGGCGGCGATCTTCAGCGACGACACGATTTCCCGCAGATCCTGCGCCATCGGCTGGCGCAGCGCCAGCAAACGGACGGCCTCGGCGTCGATGTCGCGTTCATAGGCGTCGAGCCGGGCATCGGCCTGCATGACCTGGGTGGCCAGGCCGACATCCCGCCGCGCCACCGCCTTGACGGCGGCCTCCACCTGGGCTTCGGCCACCCCGCCCATCTGGGCGATGAGGTTGGAGAGGCGTTGCAACTCCTGTGCGAAAGAGCGGACGATGTGTTCCGTGCCCATGGCGCGCCAACCTGCCTCTTTCCAGTCGATGTCATACGCCGGTGTGCCGATGGGACACACGCGATGGCGCAGAATAGCCATGGGCGATGACGCGATGGTTGCGTCTGTGTTGCGGTTTCATGACAATCGGCGGGCTGCTTCCAATGGCCGCTGATCCGCCATCGCCGGACGCTGTGAAGGGGTTTGAAGTGACTCGGTAACTTCGCTAAGGATGATTCGGTGTTGTCCGTTTGGGCTGGGGGACGCCGTTTGCCCCTGCCCATGCGTGTCCCGCCCGTGTACCGGAGGATCTGTCCATCATGACCGTGACGTCCCACACCTTCCTTGCGGCGCTGGCCGTCGGATCCGCGCTGTGCCTTGGGACCGTTTCGACCGCCGCCGCCGGTCCCGTCGCGCTGGTGGAGGATGTGTCCGATGGCGTGACCGGGGTCCAGCCGATGGATTACCTGAACGTCGGGCAGACGGTCACGCTTCCGGCTGGCAAGAGCCTGACCCTCAGCTACCTCGATTCCTGCGTGAACGAAACCATCCTGGGCGGAACCGTCACCATCGGCACGCGGCAATCCGAGGTGTCCGACGGCAAGGTGGACCGGCACACCCTGCCCTGCGACGGCGGCAAACTGCTGCTGGCCGCGAGCGAAAGCGGCAAGGCGGGGGTGACGGTGTTCCGCAGCGTCACCGTGGCGCTGCCGGGGGCCAAGCCGAAACCCGATTTGACGCTCTACAAGACCCGACCTTTGCTGGTCCTGTCGGCCCCCGGCCCGGTGCGGGTCGAGCGGTTGGACGAGGAAGCGGCCCCGATCACGGTGGAGGTCGCCGGGACCACGCTCGACACCGCCAAGAGCGGGACGGCCCTGGTGGCCGGTGGCCTTTACAAGCTCACCGCCGGGAGCAAATCCTACATCGTCAAGATCGACCCCCAGGCCAAGGACGAGGCGGGTCCGGCGCTGGGCCGTCTGATCCGCTTCTGACCACGGCCCGCGTGTGACGATCCGATTGACCCGGCGCGCGCGCCTGATCCTGTTGGGGGCCATGACCCCGCTGCTGGCGGCGGTCATGGTCGCGCTGTTCAGCGCCTCGCTGCAAGGGCCGTCGATCGACACGCTGTATCGGCTGCGGGAGATGGTGCACGGGCCGAAACCCGCGCCCAGCCCCTCGCCGGTGGTGGTGGTGGGGATCGACGAGGAAACCTACCGCCGCCCGCCCTTCGCCGGGACGCCGCAAGCCCTGTGGGGGCCGAAGCTGGGCAAGGCGCTGGCCGGGATGCTGGACGGCGGGGCGACGGCCATCGGCCTCGATCTTGTGCACCCGACCTCGGTCGAAACGCTGATTCCCGGTTTCGAGCGCGAGTATCTGCTCACCCTGCGCCGGGGCGGCAAGGAGGGGCGGCTGGTTCTGGCCAAGGTTCAGCACCAGAGCAACCCGTTGATGCCTTATCGCGGCTACATGATCGCGGCGGGGGCGGGCAACATCCGCTCGGTCAATCTGGTGGAGGATCCCGACGGGGTGCTGCGGCGCATCCCGATCACGCTGCTCGTCACCGACTCCCAGGGCGGGCCGCCGCGCCCGGAACCCGGCATGGCGGCGGAGGTGGCGTCCCGCGCGCTGGGTGCGCCGCTGGTGCGCGACGCCGATGGCGGCCTGAGTCTGGCGGGCTACCGCCTGCCGGGCGGGACCAGCAACCGCATGCTGGTCAACCACGCGACGGTGGCGGGGGCCATCCCCACCTATTCCCTGGCCGATCTGCACGCCTGCGCCGAAGCGGGCAACACCGCCTTTTTTGAAAAGCATTTCAAGGGCAAGGCGGTGATGGTCGGCACCGTCCTGGATGTGGAGGACCGCAAGCTGTCCTCCAACCGTTGGGTGACGAAGCCGGAGGGCGTCAACCTGCCCGAACGCTGCGCCCTGCCGGTGGTGAGCGACCTGTACGTCGCCGGGCTGCGGCGCGATTCCATTCCCGGCGTGTTCATCCACGCGGCGGCGATTTCCAACCTGATGGCCCGCGACGGGCTGGCGGAGACCGGCGCGCCGGTCGGTTTTGGCCTGATCCTGCTGTTGGCCGGGCTGGCCGCCGCCATCACGCTCGCCACCCGCCCGGCGCTGGCCGCGCTTGGGCTGCTGGGGGTGGTGGCGCTGTGGAGCGGGGTGGCGGTGGAATCCTTCCAGGCCGGGTTGGTGCTGCCCTATCTGCAAGGGGTGGTGGGGGTGGCGCTGGTGTTTCCGCTGCTGCTGGGCTTCCGCTTTGCCGTGCTCGACCGCGACCAGCGGCGAATCCGCAACGCCTTCAAGCTCTATCTGCCCGGCTCGCTGATCGACGACATGATCGCGTCCGGCCAATCCCCCAGCCTGGGCGGGGAGGAACGCGAGCTGACCATCCTGTTTTCCGACATCGCCGGTTTCACCAAAATGTCGGAGGGGATGGAGCCGGAAGCCCTGGTTCTGGTGCTGAACCGCTATTTCACGGTGATGACCGACATCGTCGAGGCCCATGGCGGCTTTGTCGACAAATACATCGGTGACGCCGTGCTGGCCGTGTTTGGCGCGCCCCACACGCTGGACAACCACGCCCGCGCGGCGGTGGACGCGGCGTTGGCGATGGCCCGCGCGATGGAGGAGGATCCCACCCTGCTGGCGACCGACAGCGGGCGCGGCTCCGCCCGCATCGGGCTGGCCAGCGGCCCGGCGCTGATCGGCAACATCGGCTCGCCGCGCCGCTTCAACTACACGGTGATGGGCGACACGGTCAATCTGGCCTCCCGCCTGGAAGGGGCCAACAAATATTACCACACGCCGATGATGGTCAGCGGCGAGACGGCGGCCCGCCACGGCGATCCCGACGCCTTCCGCCCGCTCGACATCGTCCAGGTGGTGGGGCGGGGCGAACCGGTGGCGATCTTCGAACCGCTGTCCGACGCCCGCCGCGCCGATCCGGCGGACCGCGCCCGCCGGGCGGCCTACGCCCGCGCGCTGGCTGATTGGCAGGCCGGACGCTTCGACGCGGCGGCGGCGGGGTTCCGCGACCTCGCCGCCACCGACCCGGCGGCCGCCACCATGCTGCGCAAGGCCGAGGCGCGGTGCGGCCACGCCCCGGAACCGGGTTGGACCGGCATCACCGCCCTGACCGAGAAGTGAGCGATGCGTTCCCCCCGCCTGTTCCACCATCCGCCCCGTTGCCCGCGCCGTCGCTCTCTCGCCACCCTGCTGCGCGGCGGGGTGCTGTGCGTGGCGCTGAGCGCTCCGGCGGCGTTGGCGCAAAGCGTGCCGCCGGTGTCGTTGCCGCCCTCGCTCGACCCCAACCGGTTGGAGCAGCGCTTCGACCGTCCGGTCACGCCGCAATCGCTGCCCGAGATCGAGATGCCGGCCCCGGAAAAGGCCCCGCCGCCCAAGGACGCCGAACGGGTCAAGCTGACGCTGACGGATCTGCAGATCAGCGGCAACAGCGTGTATGACGCCGACGCGCTGTCGCCCCTGTGGCGCGATCTGCTGAACCGCCCGGTGACGCTGGCCGATCTCTACGCCGTGCGCGACGCCATCACCGGCAAGTACCGCAGCGACGGCTATGTGCTGTCGCAGGCCATCGTTCCGGCCCAGCGCATCCGCAACGGCGTGGTGCGGCTGGAGGTGGTCGAGGGCTATGTCAACGCGGTGGTGATCCAGGGCGACGCCACCGACCGTTTGGGCCTGCTGCGGCGGATGGGTGACAAGATCACGCAATCCCGTCCGCTGCGCATGGCCGACATGGAGCGTTACGTCCTGTTGGCCGATGACCTGCCCGGCGTGGCGGTGAAAACGGTGTTGGAGGCCTCCCCCGACACGCCCGGTGCTTCGCAACTGACGATGACGCTGGAGCGCACGCCCGTCGATGGATCGTTGACGCTCGACAACCGTGGCACCCGCTCCGTCGGGCCGATCCAGGCGACGGCAACGGTGAACGTCGAGGATCAGACCGGGCTGTTCGAACGCACCACGCTCCAGGCCATCGGGACGCAGCAATGGCGCGAGCTGCGCTACCTCGACCTGGGGCAGTCGGTGCCGATCGATGCCGAGGGGACGACGCTGAGCTATGGCGTCCGCCGGTCCTGGTCGCGGCCCGGCGACAGCGTGCGTCCGTTGGAACTGGACAGCCTGACCTCGTCCGTCCGCGTCGGTCTGTCCCATCCCTTTCTGCGCAGCCGGGCGGAAACGTTGCGCGGGGAGGTGAGCGTCACCTATCGCAACAGTCGGACCACCGCGCTCAGCAACCTGTTGTCGGAAGACCGGTTGCGCATCGTATCGGCAGACCTGTCCTATGATGTGTCCGATTCCTGGGATGGCACCAACGTCGTTTCGCTGCAACTGTCCAAGGGGCTGGACATCCTGCATTCCACCCGCAGCGGATCGGCGGGGCTGACCCGGTCGGGCGGGCGCAGCGATTTCCGCAAGGCCAACCTGACCGCCCAACGCAATCAGAAGCTGGGCGACGCGCACATCCTGGTGCTTGCGGGCGAGGCGCAATACAGCCCCGACGAATTGTTGTCGTCGGAGGAATTCGGCGTTGGCGGCAAGGCCTATGGCCGGGCGTTCGACTCGTCTGAAATCAGCGGAGACAGCGGTTTTTCATTGCGTGCGGAGCTTCAACGCATTCTGGAGGTCTCGTCGGGCGGGCCGGATTATGCGATGATTTATGGCTTTGGCGATTACGGGGCGGTGTGGAATTACGAAAGCGGATCGCGCCATGGCCGTCGTTCTCTGGCGTCGGCGGGTGTGGGGGTGCGATTTGGACTTTTTCAACACATTGACGCCAGCCTCGAACTTGCCAAACCGTTCATCGCCGTTCCCACCAGCACGTTGGACCGGGGCGCGCGGGTCTTTTTCACGCTGTCCACGCGGTTTTGAGCACACGGGTATTGTCGGATGAGGACGTCGTCACACCGGTTCCGCCATTTTGCGCCGCCACCCGTGTCCGCGCGTTTGCGTGGGGCGTCGGCGCTGGCCGGGCGGACGGGGGTGGTGATTCTGGCGGCGACGCTTTTGCCCGGAACCGCCTTCGCCAACCCGGAAGGCGGGGCGGTGACGGCGGGGGCTGTGGCGATCCGGCCCGGCGGGCCGGGGCAACTCGACATCGTGCAGACCACACCAAAGGCGGTGATCGACTGGCAGCGCTTTGGTGTGAAGGAGGGGGAACACACCCGTTTCGTGCAACCGGACCCGCAATCCATCACCCTCAACCGCGTGGTCGGGCCGGATCCCTCGGCCATCATGGGGCGGCTTTCGGCCAATGGTCAGGTCTGGTTGGTCAACCCCAACGGCATCCTGTTCGGCCGCAACGCCCAGGTCGATGTTGGTGGCCTGATCGCCACCACCCACGACATCCGCAACGATGATTTCCTGGCGGGCCGTTATCAGTTCGAGGGGAAGTCCGGCTCCACCGCGACGGTGGAGAATGAGGGCGTCATCACCGTGGCGCAGGCCGGGCTGGCCGCCTTCGTCGCCCCCGGTGTGGCCAACCGTGGGACCATCGACGCGCGGCTGGGCGAGGTGGCGCTCGCGTCTGGCCGACGCTTCGTCGTCGATCTGTTCGGCGATCAAAAGATCAATCTGGCGATGGATGCCAAGACCGACGCCCGCCCCATCGGGGCCGACGGCAAGCCGGTCGATGCGCTGGTCCGCAACGACGGCCAGATTTTCGCCGATGGCGGGCGGGTGCGGATGTCCGCCGCCGCCGCCAAGGGGCTGGTGGACAGCGTTGTCAACATGTCCGGCCGCATCCAGGCCCGCAGCGTTGAGGAGCGCGACGGCGAGATCATCCTGAGCGGGGATCCGGAGGCTGGGACGGTGCGCGTCACCGGCACGCTCGACGCGTCCGGGGTGGTCGCGGACCGAACGGGCGGCAGCGTCACCGTCAGCGGCGAGCGGGTGGAGTTGGGGGCCAGCGCGCGGGTGAACGCCAGCGGTGTGGCGGGCGGTGGAGAGGTGCTGATCGGTGGCGACGTGCAGGGGGGGCACGCCGATTTCACCACCTACGCCCTCTACAACATCCGCCCGGCCCGCAAACCGGTTCCTCCCGCCCGCAACCTGACGGTGGAGGCCGGGGCGGTCATCACGGCGGACGCCACGGCGCAGGGCAAGGGCGGCAAGGTGGTGCTGTGGTCGGACGAAGCCACGCGCTTTGACGGAACCATCAGCGCCAGGGGAGGGGGGGCAGGTGGGGATGGCGGTTTTGTTGAAACCTCCGGCAAACTGACCTTACACGCGCGGGGTGTCGTGGATGCCAGTTCCCGCACCGGCGGGCTGGCCGGTCATTGGTTGTTGGATCCCCGCAACGCCACCATCACCAGCACCGGCTATGACCTCAGCGCCGGGGGAACGTTCGATCCGGCGACCGACGCGCAGCAGGTGGACGCTGCGTCCATTGTCACGGCGCTGCAAAACGGCAACGACGTGACCGTCACCACCGGCAGCACCGGGACGCAGGTTGGCAATCTGATTGTCGACACCGCGATGGCGATGACGCTCACGTCGGATCGCACCCTGACCTTGCGGTCTGCCGCCGATCTTTTTCTGGGGGCCAGCATCACGGCGTCGGGATCAAACAAGTTGCACCTTGTGTTGAACGCCAACTCCGATTCTGATGCAACGGGCGCTGTCGAAATTCAGTCGTCGGTCTCGATCAACACCAACAACGGCAACCTGACCATAGGTGGTGGTGCCAATCCGGCGACCACGGCGGCCAAGGGGGATAACAGCTCCAGCAAGGTCGGCGTTCTGATGACCAATGCCAACCTTACCACCGGAACGGGCAACATCTCGATCCGGGGAGAGGGAGGCACCTACAGCAACGGCAGCAATTACGGCGTCAGCGTCGATGGTGGGTCGATCACCACCACATCGGGCAACATCACCATCGTTGGGCAGGGTGGAACCGCAAACGACGGATCCAACACCGGCATCCGGGTGAACAACGGTGCCGCAATCACAACCGGCTCCGGCGCGCTCACCTTGACCGGCACGGGTGGCTCCGGCACCGCCGACCGCAGCAGCAGCGGCAGCAACAACGGCGTGCACGTGCTCGGTGGGGCTGTTGTGCGCGCCGATTCCGGGGTTTTGACGATCAACGGCACCGGAGGAACCGGAACGGGCAGTTCCGGCGGTGCCAATCACGGCATCCACATCAACGGCGGTGCTGAGGTGCGCTCCACCACCGGCGCGCTGACGCTGAACGCGGTGGGTGGCAGCGCCGGATCGTTGAACGAAGGGCTGCGGTTGGAGGGGGCGGCCAAACTGTCGTCCTATGGCAGCGCTCCCATCCACATCACAGCGTCCACCCCGGACACGGTCAACTCCTTTGCCATGACCGCCGGGGATGCCAACAACACCATCGGCGGTGCATCGGCCGCCGGGGACATCACGTTCACCCTCGACAGTCTCCAGACGTCCGGCGGCATTGGCACGGTGCGCAGCAGCGGGGCGCTGACCCTGCGTCCTGCCACCCTGTCCAAGGAGATCAACGTCGGCTCCGGAACCTCCGGTCTGGTGCTGACCGGCACCGAGTTGGGCGCGTTCCAAGACGGCTTCTCATCCATCACCATTGGCCGGTCGGATGGAACCGGGGACATCACCGTTGATTCGGCAACCTTCAAGGACCCCTTGGTTTTGGCCACCGGTGGCAACATCACCGTGTCGTCGTCGTTGGGAACCGGATCGGGGTCGGAGGTTGGATCCATCGCGTTGCGGGCCGGTGGCGACATCTCCATCCAGGAAGCCGCAAGCCTCACCAGCTACGGCCAGGCCATCACGCTGAACGCCGACCGTGACGGTGCCAATGGCGGCGCCATCGCCATCAGCAGCGCGAGCATCAGCAGCCAGGGTGGTGCGATCATCATGGGCGGTGGCTCCGATCCGTCCAGCACAGCGGCCAAGGGCAGCGCCACCCGCGCGTATGGTGTGCGGATTTCAGGTGGGTCGGTGCTGTCGGGAGGGGGTAACATCAGCATCATCGGCCAGGGCAAGGACGCCGATGGTGGCCATGGTGTCTCGATGGTCAACGGCCTGTCGATGGACGCCGGAACCGGGACGATCCGGATCAAGGGCACGGCGGTTGCGACCACTGGAACGGTGGCGGGTGTCAGTGTGGACGCCAACACCGCCGCGATGACCATCCGATCGGCGGCAACCGGCACCACGGCGATCCAGATCGATGGGGATGCCAGCGGTGCCAACGCCAACAGCGCCTATGGTCTGGCGATCGGTCGGAATGTCAAAGTCCGGGCCAGTGGGGCGAACGGTGGCCTGACCCTGAGCGGAAAGGCAGGGCGGTCCTTGGCCAGCGGGACGGCGGGTGTGTCTCTGGTCAATCTGGGCACCGGCCCCTTCATTGAAGCGGCCAGCGGGCCGATCAACATTGTTGGAACACCGGGAACGGGTGACGATCCGCTTGGGATCGGCCTGTATGGCGCGGTCAAGATTGGGGTCGGCAGCCAGACCGGCGGCAGCAGTTCCAACATCACCCTGACCGCAGACACCATGAATCTGGCCCAATCGGGCAAGCCGGAGTTGAAAAGCACTGGCACCTTGACCTTGCGGCCGGAAACCCACTCCACCACCGTCGGTCTGGCGGGCGGGGCGGGAACGCTGTCGCTGTCGAGCACCTCGCTGACGGCCATTGAAACCGGCTTTTCGGAAATCGTGATTGGCGACGTGGCTGATTACGGCGCGATCACGGTGGGCGGCAGCCTGACCTTTGGCAGCCCCTTGCGTCTGGTGAACGCGGCCAGCGGCAGCGGCGGCATCGCCATCAATGGCGCTTTGTCGGTCGGGTCCAACCGCCTGACCCTCAACACCGCCGGCTCGGTGACGCAGAGCGCTGGCATCACAGCGGATTCGCTGGAACTGCTTGGGGCGGGGGCGACCTATGACCTGACGGGCAGCAACACCATTTCCACCTTGGCGGCCAACACCGGCTCCGTGCGTTTTCACAACACGCAGGGCTTTGGGGTTTCGACGGTGGGGGCGACGGCTGGGATCACAACCAGCGGGTTGACCTCTCTGGGGGCGGACACGGGCAGCATTTGGCAGGGGGAGGCGATCATCGCCTCCACCCTGGAACTGACCGGAACCGGTGCACATCCCAGTCTGGACGGTGCCAATTCGGTTGATGTCATCGCGGCGGATGTTGCCGAGCTGACCTTCCGCAACCGGCGTGGCTTTGTCATCGGGACGGCGGGATCGACCACGGGGATCGACACGCATGGCGGCAACACCGTGCTGATCGTCGATGCTGGAACGGTGACGGAGACCAGCGGAATTGCGGCGGGCACCCTGGAGCTGTCCGGGTCGGACGCGCATTTTTCCTTGAGCGGGAGCAACACGATTGATGTGCTGACGGGGTCGGTGGCGGAGTTGATCTTCCGCAACACCCGTGGCTATTCGATTGGCGCGGGCGGCAGCCACACCGGGCTGTCCACTGCGAGCGGCTTGCTGTCGTTGCGGGCAGACAGCGGCACGATCAGCCAAACCGCCAGCATCACCGCCGGTGATCTGGAGCTTTTGGGCAGCAGCGCGACCTTCACCCTGACCGACAGCGCAAACGCGGTGGAGGAATTGGCCGGACGGGTTGGAACCCTGACCTACCGCAACAGCGGGACGTTGACGATTGGCACGGCGGGAGGAACCTCCGGGTTGGAAGTCAACGGAACGACGCTTGGGTTGACTTCCAGCACCGGGTCGATCCAGGGAAATCAGGGGTTGCTCAATGTCGGCACCCTGAACGCCACCGCCACGGCGGGCAGCATCAATCTCGGTGTTGCAGGAGTCAGCAACAGCATCGGGGTGTTGGGTGATGTCCAAAGCGGTGGAACGCTTACCCTGACGGACAGCGTGGGGGGCTTGAACATCAATGGTGCGGTGTCGGCGGCGGGCAACGCGTCGATCCGCACGATTGGGGCGCTCACCTTGGCTCCAACCGCATCGGTCACGGTCACTGGCCCCTATGATCTGTCCTTGGTGGCCAGCGAAAATTTCGTCAACAACGGCACGGTTTCCAGCCTGTCTGTGGGTGGGCGTTGGCTGATCTACGCTGCGGACCGGGCCGCCATACAGTTGGGCGGGTTGGCCGCTGCGACGATCTATGGAAGGACGTTTTCCACACTGCCCCCGGCCTCCGTCACGGCCACCGGCAACATGATTGTCGCCGCCAACGCGGAGCCAGGCACCACCACGACCGACACCACACCAGAGACCACGACGGAGACCCCGGTGTCTCCGCCGGTATCCCCTCCGGTCTCTCCACCAGTCTCTCCACCGGTGTCTCCTCCGGTTTCGCCCCCCGTTTCGCCCCCCGTTTCGCCCCCGGTCTCTCCTCCGGTTTCTCCGCCTGTGCCCCCGCCGGAGCCGCCGCCTGTTCTTCCACCGGTGTCTCCACCGGTTGCTCCACCTGTTTCGCCTCCGGTTTCGCCTCCGGTTTCTCCGCCACCGGTGGTTTCTCCGCCGCTGCCGCCCAGCGTCGTGCAGACCTCCGAACAGACCATTGATGCGGTTCTGCAGACCGTGTCCCGCGTGGTGCCGGTTGTCGTGTCGCCTCCTGCGCTGGCACCGGTGACGCCGACGGCGGTCCCATCCGTTCCCACCGGGTCGGGGGCAACCGGGGCGCGGAGCGCGGAACCGCGCAGTTTCCTGACGGCCCTGGAAAAACCGACCGGTTCCGCAAGCGCCGCCCCGACTGCCACTGCCACTGCCACTGCCACTGCCGTCAGCGGAAGCGCAACCGCGCCCGCCGCGTCGTCGGCCGCCGCAGGAACGACCAGCACCGGATCCACGACCTCGGAGGCGTCCACATCCTCTCAGTCCACCAGCGCGCAGTCGGGAACCAGCGCGACCTCGTCAACCTCCTCCGGCTCCACGCCAACATCTCCACCGGTCACGCCAACCCCGGCGGTGGTGGCGTTGGCCAGCGGTGAGACCGTGTCGTTCTCCTCCAGCGCCACGGTGGCCTACACCACCGGGGCGACCCTGTCGCAACCCGGCCCGCAGGTTCTGACCTCTCCGGTGGTGCAGGCGGCGGCGGGCACGGTGACGCAGGCGGCGACCACCGGCTCGATCACGCAGGCGGTGGCATCGGTTGCCAGCAGCGGCATGAGCATCACCGAACAAAAGGCGGTGTTCCAAAGCGTGCCGGTGGCCACCCTTGTCACCGGTCTGGTCAACAGCCCCGACCCTGTGGCCAAGCAGGTTGGTGGCTTGCTGCAAACCACCGCCACCAGCGGGCGGGCGGCCTATGCCGAGGTGAAATCCGTGCTGAAGCAGGCGGGTTATGATCCGGCGACGACCAAAACCTACCTCGCCATGTACCAGCGGGTGCGGCGGGAGCAGCGGACCCGGTCGCTGGCCGGGGCGCTGCGTCAGTTGGCGGCGGAGCCCGGTGCGGCCGATCTGTTCCCGTCCCGCGCCAACGACGGAACGCCACCGCCCAACATCGTGGAGTTTGCCAACGCGGGCGCGCGGCGCACCCGCGCTGTTGTGCGTGGCTTGATCGACAGCAACGAGCGGGTGGCCGAGGCGCGCGTCAACGGCCAATGGGTGTTTGTGGATGAGCAGGGGCGCTTCGGTGCCAATCTGGTCATCGCCCCCGGCCAGACCGAAGCCGTCCTGACCGTCACCGACGACACCGGGGCGACGAAGGAGCGCCGCATCGCCGTGCAGGCCCCGGCCACCGCCGCCGCTGCGCCACCGGCGGTGACGGACGGGCGCAAGCTAGCGCTGATGATCGCGGTGGACACCTACCGCAACCCGGAGATTCCGGCGCTGGGGACCCCGGCGGCGGACGTGGCGGAGGTGGGCCGGGCGCTGAACGAGCGGTTGGGGTACGAAACCCGTGTGTTGCGCAACCCGACCAAGGCGCAGATCGCCGACGCCCTGCGCAAGCTGGGGCGCGAGGTGACGGAACAGGATCAGGTGATGGTCTATTACGCCGGTCACGGCTATGAGCTGGCCGAAACCGGAACCGGCTATTGGCTGCCATCGGACGCGGAAACCACCAGCGCCCGCAATTGGGTGTCCAACAACGACATCGCCCGTTTCCTGAACCGGATGCCCGCCAAACAGGTGATGCTGGTGTCGGACAGCTGCTACTCCGGGGCCTTCACCAAGGAACAGAAGCTCGACGCGGCCAGCCGGGCCAAGACGGGCGAGGAGCTGCGACAACGCCGGTCGGTGATGGCGCTGTCGTCGGGCGGGGACGAGCCGGTGGCCGACGGTGAGACAAACTCGCCCTTCGCCACCGCGCTGATGGCCCGTATCCGCGCGCTGCCGCGCGAAAGCGGCGGGTTCGAGCTGTACGAGCAGGTGCGCGAGGACGTGACCCGTGACGTGCCGCAAACCCCGCAATACGGCGTTATCAAAGCCGCCGGTTACGACGAGGGTGGCGACTATGTGCTGTCGCCCAAGGCCAGCACGGCAACCAACTGACGGTTATGTGGCGATCAGGCGGGGTGCGCGGGCCTGGGCGATCAGGTCGGCGTACCAGCGGGCCGACGCCTTGGGCGTGCGCGTCAGCGTGGTGAAATCGACGTGGATCAGGCCAAAGCGCTGGCCGTAACCGCTGCCCCATTCGAAATTGTCCAACAGCGACCACAGGAAATAGCCGCGCACGTCGGCCCCCTGCGCCATCGCCGCGCGCAGCGCCTCGTTGTAGATGGTCAGATAGCGGATGCGGTGCGGGTCGTTGACGCTGCCGTCCGCCTCCACCCTGTCGCTGCCGCCGCAGCCGTTTTCCGTCACCACGATGGGCAGCCGGTAGCGGCGGTGGATGGTCAACAGCTCGTCGCGGAAGGCGTCGGGGAAGATGGCCCAGCCGACGCCGTGGGTGGGGGAATCGGGCGGCGCGTCGCCCCAGCCATAGCCCCAGACCCGCGACGGGTCGGCCTTGGCGAAGATCGGGCCGTAATGGTTCAGGCCGAACCAATCGGTCGGCTGGGCGATGCGCGCCATGTCGCCCGCCTGGACATGGGGCGCGATGTGATCGGCGGTTTGCAGCGGGTAATGGCCAAGGATCTGCGGGTCGCAGAACACAAGGTTCCAATGCT
The DNA here is from genome assembly GCF_003966125.1 of Azospirillum griseum. Lineage (GTDB taxonomy): Bacteria > Pseudomonadota > Alphaproteobacteria > Azospirillales > Azospirillaceae > Azospirillum > Azospirillum griseum. The sequence continues at coordinate 132,528 of NZ_RXMA01000003.1, read as the reverse complement.
CGTCCAGCAGCGCCGCCGCCGCCCGGTTGTCCGCCGTGTCGGTTTCCGGGATGACGATCTGACGGTTGTGGATCGCGCCGATGGAGGCCCCGGGAACCAGCGCGCGCAGCACCGACACCCCGTCGCCATGGGCGAGGTTGACGTGGTGGATGGCGCGCAGATGCTGGGTGCGGTCGACAATGCCGGGGGCGGCCCAGGGGATCGCGTAGCCGAACAGGGTGAAGACGGAAAACTCGTTGAAGGTGATCCAGCGTTTCACCCGGTCGCCGTAGCGCTTGGCGCACAGGGCGGTGTAATCGGCGAACCAACCGGCGCAATCGCGGCTGGACCAGCCGCCCAGATCGTGCAGCGCCTGCGGCAAATCCCAGTGATACAGGCACAGCCAGGGTTCGATTCCCGACTCCAGCAGCCGGTCGATCAGCCGGTCGTAGAAATCCAACCCGGCCGGGTTCACCACACCGCGCCCGCGCGGCAGCACACGCGGCCACGCGACGGAGAAGCGGTAGGCGTCCACCCCAAGCCCCTTCATCAGGGCGACATCCTCCTCCCAGCGGTGGTAATGGTCGCAGGCGACATCACCGGTGTCCCCGTTCACCACCCCGCCTTGCGTGCGGCAACGGGTGTCCCAGACGCTGGGGCCGCGCCCGTCCTCGGCGGCAGCACCCTCGATCTGATAGGCGGAGGTGGACACACCCCAGGTGAAACCGGGCGGATAGGGGGTGGTGGTCATGCGTCCTCCCGCTGGTTGGGTGGGTCGCTGGGGTGAAAGGCGGTCAGGCGATGGTGTTGATGGCGCGGCAGCGCGCCTCGAAATCGTCGGAGATGAAATCCGGGCGCTTGTAATAGCCCTTGATCCAGCTTGCCAGCAGGCACAGCTCCTCCAGCCGCACCAGCTCGTCCAGCGTCCCCTCGGGGAAACGGATGTCGAAGCTGTCGGAAATGAACTCCAGCACCTGTTCGACCTTGTCGATGGTCAGGCCGATGTCGGTTTCCAGCGTGGCGTTCCGGGTCAGCAACGCTTCATCAACGCCATATTCGTCGCGGATGAGCTTCACGATCCAACGGAACATGTGCATCCAGTTGGAAATGCCCTCAATCGATTTGCTCATCACGACACTCGTTGCGGTTCCCGGTGGGTCAGGAGGGCGTTTGAGAGAACGGGACTAAGCCGAACGGCATGGACTATACACGACCGCATCCTAAGAAGAACTCCGGATCATCACCAGCCCCCTGCGCGTGGTGAGAAAAATTCCGTTATGGTTTTGCCACCGAAGCGGGCGGGAGAACGGCGACTCAACACGTCCCGGTGCGTCTGCGCCGAAGCGTCGCGGCCCGGTTGGTGTGGGCGCGCGGCGGCCGGTGGCCGACTCCGGCGGTGTCGAAAACGGCAAACGCCCCGGCGGCAGGCCGGGGCGTTGCGGGGGCGTCTGTGGGGGTGTCTGCGGGATCGGGGGCGCGAATCGGGGGGCCGCCGACTCGTGTCCTTCTGCTGGATGTCCGGCGGATTACCCGACTCGCACGGCCGGTGTGCTCGACGCGGGGGCGTGCAGCTGGTCGGTCAAGGTCTGCCAACGCGGTTCGACCGCCGCCAACGCCCGTTCCTTGACGTGACCGAATCCCCGGATCTCCAGGGGCAGGGCCGCCAGCTCCACGGCGGTCGCCAGCCGCTCCGCCGTCAGATGATCGAGGATGTCGGCCACCGTGGCCTCGTAACGGGCGATCAGGGCGCGTTCCATCCGGCGTTCGTGGGTGTAACCGAAGGGATCGAACGGGGTGCCGCGCAGCCGCTTCAGCCCGGCCAAGCCCCGGAACACCGGCAGGATCCAGCGCCCGAAGGCGATCTTGCGCGGCTCGCCCGCCGCGTTGCGGTTGGTCGCCAGCAGCGGCGGGGCGAGGTGGAAGACCGGCGTCCAATCCCCCTCGAACCGGTCGTCGAGGCTTTTCAGGAAGGCCGGGTCGCTGTGCAGCCGGGCGACCTCATACTCGTCCTTGACGCTCATCAGTTTGAAGGCGCTGCGCGCCACCGCGTCGGCCAGGGCGGTGGAGCCGGGGGCCACGCGCTGTTCGGCTTGCCACACCCGCTCGACCAGGGCGCGGTAGCGGTCGGCGTGGGCGCGATCCTGATAGGCGGTGAGGAAGGCGGCGCGCCGCGCGATCAGGTCCGGCAACGCTTCGGTGGGGGGAGCTTCCTCCGCGCCCAGATCGGCGAGGATGACCGGTTGGTGGGCGGCGAGGCGGCCAAAGGCGAAGGCGCGCTGGTTGGCGGCGACCCCGGTGCCGTTCAGGTCGATGGCGCGGCTCAACGCCTCCAGCCCGACCGGCAACAGGCCCTTTTGAAAGGCGTAGCCCATCAGGAAGACGTTGGCGAGGATGCTGTCGCCGAACAGGGCGGTGACGCGGCGGTTGGCGTCCACCACCTCCACCTGTTCCGGCCCGGCGGCGCGGCGCAGGGCACCGGCCAGGGCGCTGGCGTCGGGCAGCCGGGCCGCGTCGCGGGTGAAGGCTCCGGTCGGCGCGACATAGGCGTTGGCGATCACCCGTGTCCGCCCCAGACGGATGGTGCGCAGCGCGTCGGCTGCGGCGGCGACCACCGTGTCGCAGGCCAGCACCAATTGGGCCTGACCGGGGTCGATGCGGGCCTGATTCAGCCGGTCCGGGTCGCGGGCCACCCGAAGATAGCTGTAGACGGCCCCGCCCTTCTGCGCGAAGCCCATGAAATCCAGCACCGACGCCGCCTTGCCCTCCAGATGCGCGGCCATGGCGAGCAGCGCGCCGATGGTGACGACGCCGGTCCCGCCGACGCCCGCGATCAGGATTTCCGCCGGGTCGTCGTTGGCCGTCCGCACCGGCAGCGGCAGGGCGGCCAGCGCGTCGGCGTAGCGGGCGGCGACGGCCGCCGGGTCGGGTTTGCGCAGCCGTCCGCCCATCACCGACACGAAGCTGGGGCAAAAACCCTCGACGCAGGAGAAATCCTTGTTGCAACTGGATTGGTCGATCTGGCGCTTCACGCCGAAGGCGGTGGGTTTGGGCAGCACCGACAGGCAGTTCGATTTCTGCCCGCAATCGCCGCAGCCCTCGCACACCGCGTCGTTGATGACCACCCGGCGGGCGGGATCCTCCAGCGTGCCACGCTTGCGGCGGCGGCGCTTTTCCGCCGCGCAGGTCTGTTCGTAGATCAGGGCGGTGACGCCGGGGATCTCCCGCAACTCGCGCTGGACCGCGTCCATCTCGTCGCGGTGGTGGATGGTTGTGAAGGGAGCCAAGCCGGAGCGCGGCCCGTATTTCTCCGGCGCGTCGCTGACCAGGGCGATGCGGGTGATGCCCTCGGCGGCCAATTGCCGGGTGATGGCGTCCACCGAAATCGGCCCGTCCACCGGCTGCCCCCCGGTCATGGCGACGGCGTCGTTGAACAGGATCTTGTAGGTGATGGTGATGCGGGCGGCGATGGCCTGCCGGATCGCCAGCAGACCGGAGTGGAAATAGGTCCCCTCGCCCAGATTCTGGAAGACGTGCGGGCGGCGGACATAGGGCGATTGGCCGATCCAGCTCACCCCCTCGCCCCCCATCTGGGCCAGCCCCACGGTGTCGCGGTCCATCCACGAGGCCATGAAGTGGCAACCGATCCCGGCCAGCGCGACGCTGCCCTCCGGCACCTTGGTCGATGTGTTGTGCGGGCAACCGGAGCAGAAATAGGGGGTGCGCGCCACCGACGGGCGGGGGACGGAATCCACCGGCAGCAGCGTGGCCAGCCGGTCAGCGAAGCCCCGGTCGGGGAAGCGGCGCTGCAGGCGGGACACCAGCGCCTTGGCGACGATCCAGGGCCGCAGTTCCCCGGTGGCGGGCAGCAGGGGGGCACCCTGTTCGTCGGTCTTGCCGATCAGGGCGCGCGGGCGTTCCCCGTCGGGCAGATGATACAGCAGGTCCTTCAACTGGCCTTCGACCACCGGGGCCTTTTCCTCCACCACCAGAACCTCGTCGGCCCTGCGCGCGGCGTCCAGCGCGCCCTCGGGTTCCAGTGGCCAGGACAGGCCGATCTTGTGGACCGACAGGCCCAGCTCCGCCGCCTCGCGCGCGCCGATGCCCAGCAGGCGCAGCGCCTCCATCAGGTCGAGATGGGCCTTGCCGGTGGTGACGATCCGCAGCCAGCCGCCCCGGCCCAGGACCGGGCCGTCGATGCGGTTGACGCGGGCGAAGGCCTTGACCGCCGCGATCTTGGCGGCCAGCCGTTCTTCGATGCGCAGGCTGGGCAGGTCGGGCCAGCGGTAATGCAGGCCGCCCGGCGGTTGGGGGAAGTCCACCGGGGCAAAGGCGCGGTCCAGGGCGGGGAGTTGCACGGTCGCCCCGCTCTCCACGCTTTCCGAAATCGCCTTGAACCCCACCCAGCAGCCGGAGAAGCGCGACAGGGCGTAGCCATACAGGCCGAAATCCAGATACTCGCGCACGCCCGACGGGTTGAGCACCGGCATCGACCAGGCGATCATCGCCAGATCGCTTTGGTGGGGCATGCTGGACGACACGCAGCCGTGATCGTCCCCGGCGATCGCCAGCACCCCGCCGCGCGGCGAACTGCCATAGGCGTTGGCGTGTTTCAGCACATCGCCCGCCCGGTCCACCCCCGGCCCCTTGCCGTACCACAGGCCGAAGACGCCATCGACGGTGGCGTCGGCGGAGGATTCCACCTGTTGGCTGCCCATCACGGCGGTGGCCCCCAGATCCTCGTTCACGCCGGAGACGAAGCGGATGGCGCTGCGGTCCAGATGCGCGCGCGCCTGCCACAGCGCCATGTCCAACCCGCCGAGGGGGGAGCCGCGATAGCCGCTGACGAATCCGGCCGTGTTCAACCCGGCCCGCGCGTCGCGCTCCCGCTGAAGCAGCAGCAGGCGGACCAGCGCCTGGGTTCCGGTCAGAAAGACCTGACCCTCCGCGCGGGTGTAGCGGTCGTCCAGGCGATAGCTCTGGTCAACGCGCGCCGGTTCGTCAAACAGGCCGCCGCCCGCCATGCCGTCCATGTCTCGGTCCTCGGTTCGAGTCTTGTGTGAACCGAGTGTGCGCCCAAGTCGCGCAAATGGTTTTGCGCGTTGGCGGTGGGTGGCCGGTCATCCGGGAATGGTCATGCGGATTGTTCGTTCATTCCGCAAAGATCATGCGTATGTTCGTGTGCAGCGCCAGAGTTTTACCCCGGATTGCGGGAGCGGCGGATCACGTCGGCGTACCAGCGCGCCGACTCCTTGGGGATGCGGGCTTGCGTTTCATAATCGACGCGGACGATGCCGAAGCGGGTGCCATAGCCCCCACCCCATTCGAAATTGTCCAGCAGCGACCAGACGAAGTAACCGCGCACGTCGGCCCCCTCCGCCCGCGCGCGGGCCATCATGCCGATGCAGTCGCGCAGATAGCCGATGCGCTTGTCGTCCCGCACCCGGCCATCGGCGTCGGGCCGCTCGTCCTCCTTGGTGCCGAATCCGTTCTCGGTCACATAGATCGGCAGGCGGTACCGCCGGGTCAGGTCGAGCAGCACGTCGCGGAAGGCGCTGGGGTCATAGGGCCACCCGACATCGGTGCGCGGCATCTCCGGCGGCGGCGCGCCAAAGCCGAAGCCCCAAATCAGGCTGTCGTCCTTGCGGCCATAGACCGGGGCGTAATGGTTCAGCCCGAACCAATCCACCGGGCGGGCGATCCGCGCCATGTCGCCGGGCCGGACATAGGGGTCGATGGCCTCGGCGATGCGGCGGGGGTAGTGGGCGCGCAATTGCGGGTCGGGAAAGGCCCAGTTCCAATGCTCGTCGAACAGGGCGGCGGCCTCGACATCCTCCGGCCGGTCGGTTTCCGGCCGCATCGGCTGGACGCTGTGAACCGAGCCGATGGAGGCCCCCGGCACCAACGCGCGCACCACATCCACCGCCGCGCCATGGGCGAGGTTGACGTGGTGGATGACCTTCAGATGCACCGACCGGTCGGCGATGCTGGGCGCGCCCCAGCCAAAGGCGAAGCCGAACAGGGTGAAGACGGAAAACTCGTTGACCGTCGCCCAGCGTTTCACCCGGTCGCCGAAGCGGCGGGCGCACAGCGCGCTGTAATCGGCGAACCACCCCACGCTGTCGCGGTTGGCCCAGCCGCCCCGGTCCTGCAAGGCTTGCGGGAAATCCCAGTGATAGAGGCACAGCCAGGGTTCGATTCCCGCCGCCAGCAGCGCGTCGATCAGGCGGTCGTAAAAATCCAGGCCCTTGCCGTTGGGCGCGCCGGTCCCCTGCGGCAGCACGCGCGGCCAGGACACGGAAAAGCGGTAGGCGTTCAACCCCAGCCCGGCCATCAGCGCCACATCGTCGGCGTAGCGGTGGTAATGGTCACAGGCGACATCGCCGCTGTCGCCGTTGTCCACCCGGCCTTTCAGATTGCAAAAGCTGTCCCAGACGCTGGGCGCACGCCCATCCTCCTGCGCCGCCCCTTCGACCTGATAGGCGGAGGTCGAGGCCCCCCACAGGAAATCGGGCGGAAAGCCGGGCGTGTCGGTCATGGTGGGGCCTGTCATGGCGGGGCCTTGCGGGTCGGTGGCGCGTGCGACCAGCCTACCCCTTTCCCGGTGTGGGGGAAGAGGCGCGCGCGGGCATGATGTCGCGGAAGCCGTCGGGGGAGCCAGCGTGGATGGCGGCGATCACCCAGGCGGCGGCGCGCTCCACCTCCTCCGCCGTCGTGGTCCGGCCCAGGCCAAAGCGCAGGGTCCCGTGGGCCTCCTCCGCCGAGCGGCCCAGCGCGCGCAGCACGTGGGACGGTTCCGCCGCGTCGCTGTGGCAGGCCGACCCGGTGGCGGCGGCCAGATCGGGCAGGCCAAGCAGCAGATCGGCGGCGTCCAGGCCGGGCAGGGCGACGCTCAGGCAGCCGGGCAACCCATCGGGCGCGCCGTTCCGGCGCAGGCCGGGCAGCGCCGCCGACAGGCGCGCCCACAGCCGGTCCCGCAGCGCCGCCACCCGCCGGGCATCCGCCGCCGCGTGCGCGCGGGCCAGACGGCAGGCGACGCCGAAGCCCACGCACAGGGCCGTCGGCAGGGTGCCGGGGCGCAAGCCCCGCTGCTGCCCACCGCCGGGGGAGGGTGGACGCAGCGGCACCGCTTCCCCCACAACCAGAGCGCCGATGCCCATCGGCCCGCCCAGCTTGTGGCCGGACAGGCTGACCAGATCCAGGCCCATGGCCGTCGCCTCGACCATGCCCCACCCCGCCGCCTGCGCGGCGTCGCTGTGGAAACGCCCGCCCCGCGCCCGCGTCACCGCCGCGAGTTCGGCCAGCGGTTGGCGGGTTCCGACCTCGTTGTTCGCCGCCATGATCGACACCAGCGCCGGGGCTGGCTGGCGGGCGAGCGTGTCGGCCAAACGGTCGGGATCGACGCGTCCGTCGCCGTCCACCGCCAGCAGGATCACCGGATGGCCGCGCCGCCGCAGTTCCGGCGCGCAGCCCAGCGCGCTGGCGTGCTCGACCGCCGACAGCACGCAGGCCCCGCCCGGCGCGGCCGCCCCCAGCAGGGCCAGCGTGTTGGCCTCCGTCGCGCCGGAGGTGAAGAGCACGGCCCCCGGCGGCGCGCCGACCAGGGCCGCCACCTCCGCCCGCGCCGCGTCGATCGCCTCGGCGGCGCGCCAGCCGGGCCGGTGGGCGGCGTGCGGGTTGCCGACCGCCGCCGCCGACAGCCAGGGCAGCATCGCGTCCAGCACCGCCGGGGCCAGCGGGGCCGAGGCCAGATGATCGAGGTAGATCGGTGTTGTCGTCATCGTCGTCATCGCTGATCGGCACAGGCTGGTGCACGCGTTTGCGTTGCTCTGCTCTGCGCTGGCCGCGCGTTGACAGCGGCCCGCGCCTGCGGCTAGGTGCAGGGTGCCGTCCCTTGCGGGGCGGCGTCCATACGCTTGTTCTCAGGGCAGGGTGAAATTCCCGACCGGCGGTGATCCGTTCCACGGAACGGCAAGCCCGCGAGCGCCCATCGTCCTTGCGGCGGTGGGGTCAGCAGATCCGGTGAAACTCCGGGGCCGACCGTCACAGTCTGGATGGAAGAGAATGAGCGGGTCAACGGGGGCACCCGACGCGGAGGCGCGTTGGTGCCGTCGCGGGTCCGTGCGCGGCGTTCCGGGGGATACTCCGGGGGCCGAACCCTCTTTTGCGCCCTGATTCAGGCTCGCCCAGAAACGGAGTGGGTGTCATGAATCAGATCAATCACCAAGACAACCACCAGAACAACCAGCAAGACAGCCTTCTCAGCCCCTTCGGCGACGCCCGGGAACGGGTCGCCCGCGCGGTTGACGCCATCCGCCTTGGCGGTGGTGTCATCGTGGTGGACGACGAGGACCGGGAAAACGAAGGCGACATCATCTTCCCCGCCGACAGCCTGACGGTGGAGCAGATGGCGCTGCTGATCCGCACCTGTTCGGGCATCGTCTGCCTGATCCTGACCGACGAGCGGATGAAGGCGCTGGAGTTGCCGCCGATGGTGTCGGCCAACTCCTCGCGCTTCGGCACCGCCTTTTCGGTGTCGATCGAGGCGCGGGTCGGCGTGACCACCGGCGTGTCCGCCGCCGACCGTGTCACCACCGTCCGCACGGCGGTGGCCGACGATTGCCGGCCCGAGGATCTGGCCCGCCCCGGCCATGTCTTCCCCATCCGTGCCCATCCTGGCGGCCTGCTGGCCCGGCGCGGCCACACGGAGGCAACCGTCGCCCTGATGCAATGGGCCGGGCGATCCCCGGCGGGTGTGCTGTGCGAGGTGATGAACCCGGACGGCAGCATGGCCCGCCTGCCCGAACTGGTCGTGTTCGCCCGCGAGCATGGTCTGCCCATCGTCAGCATCGCCGATCTGGTCGCCGCCGAAACCCAGGCGCAAGCGGCCTGATCGGGGCTTGACGCCTCTCGGACGATTGTCCTAATCTCATGTCTAGGACGGTCGTCCGAGTCCGCGTTCACGCCGACGGGACGGCGAACTCTTGCCAGTGAGGGGAAAGGATGGGCGGTGCCATCACGCGCGATCAGATCATCGAGCAGGCGGACCGGCTGTTCTACGAACGCGGGTTCGAGCACGCGTCCTTCACCGACATCGCCGCCGCCGTCGGCATCTCGCGCGGCAACTTCTATTATCACTTCAAAACGAAGGATGAGATCCTCGACGCGGTGATCGACCGCCGCCGCGTGAAGGTTCAGGCCATGCTCGACGGGTGGGAGGCGGAGGGCCGAACGCCGGTGGAGCGTGTCCGCCGCTTCGTTCACATCCTGATCGCCAACCAGACCGCCATCCTGCGGCATGGCTGCCCGATCGGCACCTTGTCCACCGAGTTGATCAAGCTCAACCACACCGCCCAGGACCGCGCGGCGGGTCTGTTCACCTTGTTCCGCGACTGGCTGGCCCGGCAGTTCCACGCCATGGGGTGGGGCGCTGACGCCGACGCCCTGGCGATGTGGGTGTTGGCCCACAGCCAAGGCGTGGCGACGCTGGCCAACGCCTTTCGGGATGACGCGTTCCTTCAGCGCGAAGTGGCGGACTTGTGCGCCTGGTTGGAGCGTCTGTCCGTCACCTCGCCGTCCACCACCCCCGCAACCGTTGGAGCCGCAGCCGATGTTCGTCGTGAGTTTGAGGTTTTCCGCCAACCGGTCACGCGCGCCTGAACTGATGGCGGCGCACAACGCCTGGATCCAGCGCGGGTTCGAGGATGGTGTGTTCCTGTTGACCGGCGGTCTGAACGCCGGGGAGGGAGGGGCGGTGCTGGCCCATGGACTGACACGCGCGGAGTTGGACGCCCGTGTGGCCGAGGATCCTTTTGTCGCCGCCGATGTGGTGCGGGCGGAGATCCTGGACATTGCGCCGGGGCGAACCGATCCTCGTCTGGCTTTTGTGAAAGGGTGAGCGATGAGCGCGACGATTCCCGGTCCCGATGGCCGTCCCCGTTGCCGCTGGTGCGGAGCGGCCCCGGAGTTTTTCGCCTACCACGACGCCGAGTGGGGCTTCCCGGTTGGCGACGACCAGCGCCTGTTTGAAAAGCTGTGTCTGGAGGCCTTCCAGTCCGGCTTGAGCTGGCGGACCATTCTGGCCAAGCGGGAGAATTTCCGCGCTGCCTTTCACGGCTTCGCCATCGACCGCGTCGCCGCCTTCACCGACGACGATGTCGCCCGGCTGTTGACCGACGCGGGCATCGTCCGCCACCGGGGCAAGATCGAGGCGGTCATCAACAACGCCCGCCGGGCGCAGGAATTGATCGCGGCGGAAGGCTCGCTCGCCGCCTATGTCTGGCGGTTCGAACCCGATCTGGCCACCCGCCCGCCGCCGCAATCGGCCACCACCTCGGCTGAATCGGTGGCGATGTCGAAGGATTTGAAAAAGCGCGGTTGGGCCTTTGTCGGGCCGACGACGGTGTTCGCCTTCATGCAGGCGATGGGCCTCATCAACGACCACGCCGACGGCTGCGCCATCCGCGCGGAGGCCGAACGCGCCCGCGCGGCCTTCACCCGGCCGACGCGCTGATCCGCTACACAGTTCCAGCCGCCTCGGAATTGGGCTGGAATCGCTTGTTTTTCAGGCACTTTTCCCGGTTGCGCGCGGGAGAGTGCCTTTTTTCACGCTTGCTCCCTCCGCCGACGAATCAACGCTGGCCGCTGGGTTGACGCGCGTGCCATGATCGGTGCGTTCGGGGCGTGTCCGCCCCCTGCGTTCCCGTCAACCCGGCCCCCACACCGCGTTCGCGCCCGGCGACCGTGGCCTGTCCGCCTGTTCCTTTCAGCTTCGGCCCTTTTTGGGAGACCGCTCCATGCGCATTCGCTTGGGCTATGAGTTGACCTATTCCTTTGCCGCGCCGACGCCGATGATCGTGCTGTTGAACGTGCATTATTCACGGGTGGCGGCGCTGGAAAGCCCCGACCATGTGCGCACCAGCCCGCTGGTGCCGATCCAGGGCTACCGCGACAGCTTCGGCAATTGGTGCAGCCGTCTGGTGGCCCCCGCCGGTCTGTTTTCGCTGACCAGCGACAGCGTCATCCGCGACGATGGCCAACCCGACCTCATCGCGGCGGACGCGGGGCAGCACAAGGTGGAGGAGCTGCCGGCGGACGTGCTGCTGTTCCTGCTGGGCAGCCGCTATTGCGAAACCGACGTGTTGGCGGACGAGGCGTGGCGGCTGTTCGGAACCACGCCGCCGGGCTGGGCGCGGGTTCAGGCGATCTGTGATTTCGTCCACAACCACATCCAGTTCGGGTACGAGCATTCCCGCCCGACCCGCACGGCGGTCCAGGCCTACGCCGAGCGGCGTGGCGTGTGCCGTGACTACGCCCATCTCGCCGTCGCCTTTTGCCGCTGCATGAACATCCCGGCCCGTTATTGCACCGGCTACATCAGCGACATCGGCACGCCGCCGCCCCATTCGGCCGGTGATTTCGCGGCGTGGATGGAGGTCTATCTGGGTGGGCGCTGGCATGTCTTCGACCCGCGCAACAACGCCCGCCGGATCGGACGGGTGTTGATCGCCCAAGGCCGCGACGCCGCCGATGTGCCGTTGACCCACACCTTCGGCCCGAACACTCTGACCGGATTCCGCGTGTGGACCGACGAGATTCCCGGCTGAGGGGAGCGGGTGAGGTTATGCGGTGGGGGAGCGGGACCGCTTTTTGACGGGCGGGGGCAGATCGGGGGGCAGGATGGGCCAGCCCGCGATGGTGCGCGCCCACCGTCCGGCCTCGTCGTCGTTGTCCAGACCGGGAATGTGACGCCGCAGGACCAGCACGGCTGCCGTCACCCCGTTTTCGAGGTAGGCGGTGCGGATCGCGGCAGCCATGGCGCTATCGACGACGAACATCAGGACGGACCTTTCAAACCCGGTGGCGACCGCAGCACCAAAACAAACGGCAACCGGCGGCGATGCGAGGGCATCATGAATCACCTGCGTCCTGCCAGTGGCGGCGAACATCAGGACGACAGTGAAAAAAACGGGAGGACATCAATCCGTTCCCCATCCAAATCGTAAACCAATCTACTCCCAAATTCAGGCATCGTTCAGAAAATCATTGGATCAAACCCGATGATGCATCGGAAAATATTTTTGGGTGGTTCTGTATGATAAAGTTATGGAATTGATCGATTGTGGATCATAGTGACTGTATCTTTATAGAAAGACCAAATTGGCGATGACAGACGCTCATGACCGGTCCCCCGTTCCGTCTGGCAACGATGACCAGTGGGAGCATGTTGCGTTTCTCGCTGGAAAGCTGGCGGCAGCGGCGGGTTTGGCGCGTGATGCAAACCCGCACCCGATGGGCAGCCGGTCTTCCGTTGGATGGTTTTCGGGTTGGCAGACCGTTGGAGGAGCGGCACCCGCCCCATCAAGGACGTCCAAGGTGGCGGCGCGGACGCCCGTTGCCAGACGCAGCAGCGCAGACCCAAGCGTGGCCGTCACCATGATCGACCGCCTTCCGAGCCTGGGGGTGGAGGATCTCCGCACCCTGGCGATCAACGCAGAGAACTTGGCCCTGACGGGCACGCCCGAGAAGCGGGCTTTGGCGCACGCGTTGTTGCCAGCGATCCATTTGGAAGTCTCCGGGCGGCTGAACAGCGGATTCGGAGCGCTTTCGCCGAAGGAGGAAGCCGGTCGGACATCCCGGCTTGTGTGAGCCACAGAGTATCGCGTCTGAAATACCAAACAATGCGCGGCGCTCTGTTTTTGATTTGTTGAGCAGCTTCACGCGAACTGCTCCAACGCGATCCGCTCTGTGCGGCGGCGGTGGATGGGAGACAGGCCATGAATGGCCCCAAATACCATGTGGGACAGATTGTCCATTTTGCCGAACCGGCGGTGAAGCACGGCGCACCGCCTGGCGATCACCGGATCGAACGCCTTTTGCCGCCGGAACTGGGCGAGCGTCAATACAGGATCAAGGGTCTGGACAGCGGGCGCGAACGGGTGGCGCGGGAAAGCCAACTTGACGGGCAACTGGCCGTCGAAACGCTGGCCCAGCGCCTGTACGAGGCCGCAAACGCGACCAACGTGCCATGGGCGCAGCGTGACCGCACGATCCGTTCCCCTTGGCTCAAGGAAGCCTTGAACCAGTTGTCCAACCCGGAAAGGAGCGCCTGACCCGCCATGCCGGTCCGCAGAAGCCAGCGAACGATCACGTTCAGCAAGCCTTTTCACCTTACGGGGCTGGACGCGGTCCAGCCGCCCGGTGTCTACAGCGTCGAGATTGAAGAGGAGTTGATCGAAGGCTTGTCCTTCCCCGCCTACCGACGGGTGTCGACGGTCATTCTGTTGCCAGGACCACCCGCCAGCGGAATTTTGATGCAGGCGGTTGCGGTCAGCGGTGCCGAATTGGAGGATGCCGAACGTCTTGACGCGCTCCCATAAGGTCAGCGCATGAGTGGTGCCGTCGGCGGGCTGTCCGGCAGGGTGGCGGTCGAGGTGGTGACGCGCGCGCGCGGTGGTGGCGGTGCCGTCCAGGCGGTGGGAGGGATCGGCGTCGGAACCGGGCCGGTCAGAGACGCAGGTGTGACCGACAACGGTTTGGGGGCTGACGAGGCGTGCAGCAGCTTCGGAACCCCTTCCGTCTGCATCCGCCACGCGCGCAAGGCGAGCAGGGTGGAGTTCTGATCGGGCCGGGAATAGGCGGCGAAACGGCGGTCGCGGATTTTCGCCTCGGCGTCGGTCCACACCTTGGTCCAGTTGATGGTCCCGTCGATCAACAACCGGTCTTCGATGGTCCGCAACAAGGCCTGGTTCACCAGCGCGGTGCCGATGTTCTGGGTGGCGAGCACCAACGCGTCCGGGGCCTGTTCCAGCGTGGCGCGCAGGCGCAACTGCCCGCCGCAGGACCCCCAGAACACGAAGGCTGTGTTCGTCGAGATCTCCGGCATGGTGTCTTCCTCGTGATAGCTGTGGCCGCGATGCACGACCACGCTGGGCACGAGATTCTTGTGGCGCAGCCAAAGCTGCACCGCCATCCGGCCATTCTCGCCGCCGTCGGGGGTGTCGGCGACGATGATGATCTTCCGACCGGCCCGCTCCGGGCTGGTGACGACGACAAAGCCCAGATACTCCTCGATCGCCCAACCCGCTGCGCGGTGCGACTTGATGAAGCCGCTGAACGACGATTTTCCGTCCGGGTCGTTGTAGAAGGTCATCCGCTGAACGTTGATCCCATTCTGGAACAGCCGGTCCTCGCTCAACACCGGGGCCGGGACCGGGGGGTAACGTTCGGCGAAGCGTTCCGCCGCGAAGGACGGTGTGGTCGGTCGGGTGCCCATCCGTCCGGCGTGGATGCCCCCGGCCACGCCGGTTGTGGCGCGCACCAGCGGCAGATGGGTGGTGCGATGAATCTCCGCCACTTCATCTTCCAGCGCGGCGCGGATGTCGTCGGACTTGGTGTCCATCGCGTCGGCCAGCGCCCCGGCGGCGATGGGGGGGTCGATGCGGCTTTCCTGGGCCAACAGCGCCCGGACGCTGCCGCGCGCCAGATCACGGGCGTTGCCCGCCATCGCACCGAACAAGGTGTCGGCCCGCCCGCTCGTCACCACGGCGGCGAAGAAGTCGCCCCAAAGCGTGTGGGCCGCCGGATCGCGGGCCAGATCGAAGAAGGTCCGATGGTCCATCTTCAGTTTCAGGGTCAGGATGTCGAGAATGCCGTCAAAGGAGGAGGTGTAAAGCTGAGGCCCGATGCGGGCGATCATTTCGAACAGCACCGGGATCGGCAAACCATTGACGATGCGGAAACGCTCGCGCCCCGAATCCTCGGTCATGTCGTCCAGCAGCGCGCCGATCTTGGCCGACAGGCCCGCCGGATCCTTGGCGAAGGCGGCGGTCAGGGCTTTGCGCGCCTGCACCTCCAACGCCATCAGATTGTCCGGTGGCATCAGCTTGTGCAACTCGTGTCGGGTTTCGAAAAAGATCATCCCGGTGTCGAGCGAGCGCACCAGCAGGCTGGGCGTCAAGGCCCGCCCGATGATGGCCGCGCCGCCGGGGCGCAGCGACAATTGGTCAATGGCGCTGATGGCATCGTAAGGGGCGGCAAGCACCGCCTCGTGCAGGATGGCGGTCGCCGTCGCGCTGGGGAACAGGCTGGCGCAGCGGAAGGCCTCTTCGGGTTGTTCGCGCGCCAGCGCCTGGAACCCGGCATCGCCATTGGCCAACGCGCTGAGGATCGCCGGACCCGCCGCTTCGCCGTCCCAACAGGTCGGGTTGTTTTCGTCAAAGACAAAGGTCTTGGGCGGCGGACGGTGCCGGGGCGCGGGGGGGCGGCTGTGCGCCGCCGGGGCAACGACCGGGGCAACGGTCGGGGTTGCCCCGACCACCGGAGGCGAAACGGGTTGGGCACCGGCCAGGGACGGAAGCCCGACCAGCAACGCCGCGCAGGCTGCCATGCTCCGCAGACGGTGGCGGAAGGATGACCGTGATGAACGGGCGACGGTGCTCGGCATGCGTCCCAAATCGGCTGAAGGCGAATCCAGACCTTTTATGGACCGGGCAACGAACGCGGTTCAATGATGGAAATCACAGGGGGTGCTTTCCTTGGGCCAAAGCCGATCACCCTTGCGCCGTTTTTGCAGGAACCGTTGCAAAAGCGCCGAAGGGGCAGAGCGTCCGTTGGTTGCTCTGCCCCTTCCCGGTGTTGCGCGGACGCGCGATCAATCCTCTTCCAGCGACACCAGCGAGGTGTTGCCGCCCGCCGCCGTGGTGTTGATGGTCAGCGTCCGTTCGGCGGCAAAGCGGGCCAGATAGCGCGGGCCACCCGCCTTGGGGCCGGTGCCGGACAGACCCTCGCCGCCAAAGGGCTGCACCCCCACCACCGCGCCGATCATGTTGCGGTTGATGTAGATGTTGCCGACCGGCATCCGCTCCGCGATCTTGCGGGCGGTGCGGTCGATGCGGGTGTGAACGCCCAGCGTCAGGCCGTAGCCGGTCGCCTCGATGGCGTCCAGCGTCGCGTCGAGCTGGTCGCCCTTGAAGCGGATGACGTGCAGGACCGGCCCGAACACCTCGCGCGGCAATTGGGCCAGGCTGTCGATTTCAAAGGCGTGCGGGGCCAGGAAGCTGCCCTGGGCGCAGGAATAGGGCAGTTGCCCTTCGAACAGCGTGACGGCCTCCCGCTTCATCCGCTCGACATGCTGGCGCAGCACCGCCAGAGCTTCCCCGTCGATCACCGGGCCGACGTCGGTGGAGAGCAAGGCCGGGTCGCCCAAGCGCAGTTCCGCCGCCGCGCCCTTCAGCATCTCGATCACCTTGGGGGCGATGCCGTCCTGCAGGAACAGCACCCGCAGGGCCGAGCAACGCTGACCGGCGGAGCGGAAGGCGCTGGTCAGCACATCGTCCACCACCTGTTCGGGCAGGGCGGAGTTGTCCACCAGCATGGCGTTCTGACCGCCGGTTTCGGCGATGAAGGGCACGATCGGCCCGCCGCGCGTCGCCAAGGTCTTGTTGATGATGTGCGCCGTTTCGGTCGATCCGGTGAAGGCGACACCGGCCACCCGGCGGTCGCAGACCAGCTTGCCGCCAACCGTGGCCCCGTCGCCCGGCAGCAGATGCAGGACCTCGGGCGGGACACCGGCTTCCAGCAGAAGCTTGACCGCCGCCGCCGCGATCAGCGGGGTCTGTTCGGCGGGCTTGGCGATCACGGCGTTGCCCGCCACCAGGGCGGCGGCGACCTGACCGGCGAAGATCGCCAGCGGGAAGTTCCACGGGCTGATGCAGACGAACACCCCGCGCCCGGTCAGGCGCAGCTCGTTGCGCTCGCCGGTCGGGCCGGGCATCACCATCGGTTGGAAATCGGCGCAGGCGCGGGTGGCGTAGTAGCGGCAGAAATCCACCGCTTCGCGCAGTTCGGCGATGGCGTCGGGCAGGACCTTGCCCGCCTCGCGGGTCAACAGGGCGAGCAGGCTGTGGTGGTCCCGCTCCATCAGATCGGCGGCGCGCGTCAGGCAATCGGCGCGCTCCGTCACCGGGCGGGCGGCCCAGGCGTGATGCGCGGCGCTGGCCAGCGTCAGGGCGCGTTCGACATCCTCGGCCGTGGCCTCCACCACATGGCCGACGACGCGGCTGTTGTTGGCCGGATCGACGATGGGGCGGCCGGTTCCCGCCGGGGTGTGGCCGCCGACGATGGGGCCGCCGGTCCACGGCTTGCTCCAGGACGCGGCCATGCCGGACAGCAGCGGGCCGACCAGCAGCGGGTCGCTGAGATCGACGCCCTGGCTGTTCAGCCGTTCGGCCCCGTAGAGATCCTTGGGCAGCGGGATGCGCGGGTGCGGCTTCACCGCCAGACCGGCGATGCGGGCGACCGGATCGGCGACGATGTCGGCGATCGGCACCTGTTCGTCCTGGATGCGGTTGACGAAGGAGGAGTTGGCCCCGTTTTCCAGCAGGCGGCGGACCAGATAGGCCAACAGATCCTCGTGGCTGCCGACGGGGGCGTAGACGCGCACCGGCATGTCGGGACCGACGATCTGGTGGTAGAGCGGCTCGCCCATGCCGTGCAGGCGCTGGAACTCATAGCCGACGCGGTCGCCCGCCATTTCCATCACCGAGGCGACGGTGTGGGCGTTGTGGGTGGCGAACATCGGGTGGAAGACGTCGCGGCGGCTCAACAGCTTGCGGGCGCAGGCCAGATAGGACACGTCGGTGGACGCCTTGCGGGTGAAGACCGGGTAATTGTCCAGCCCGCGTTCCTGGCCGCGCTTGATCTCGCTGTCCCAATAGGCCCCTTTGACCAGCCGGATCATCAGCTTGCGGCCCACCCGCGCGGCCAGGTTGCCCAGCCATTCGATGACCGGCAAGGCGCGCTTCTGATAGGCCTGGACCGCCAGCCCGAAGCCTTCCCATCCGTTCAGGGCCGGGTCGCTGAACACCGCCTCGATCACGTCGAGCGACAGGTCGAGCCGGTCCGACTCCTCGGCGTCCACGGTCAGGTGAATCCCGGCGGCCTTGGCCTTCAACGCCAGCTCCAGCAGGCGCGGGCGCAGTTCCGCCATCACGCGGGCCTGCTGGGCGATCTCGTAGCGCGGGTGGATGGCCGACAGCTTCACCGAAATGCCGGGGCTGGTCAGCACGGTACGGTTGCCGCGCGCCTTGCCGATGGCCTCGATGGCGCGGCCGTAGGTCTCCTGATAGCGGTCGGCGTCGGCCTGGGTGCGGGCGGCCTCGCCCAGCATGTCATAGGAATAGCGGTAGCCCAGCTTTTCGCTGTCGCGGGCGCGGTCCAGCGCCTCTTCGATGCTGCGGCCCATGACGAACTGGCGGCCGAGAATGCGCATGGCCTGCATCATCGCCTGACGGATCACCGGTTCGCCCGCGCGGCTGACCAGCCGGTCGAGCAGTCCGGCGGGCTGGCGCTGGTCCTCGTCGTCCAGTCGCACCACCTTGCCGGTCAGCATCAAGGCCCAGGTGGAGGCGTTGACGAACAGGCTGTCGGCCTTGCCCAGATGGCGTGTCCAATCCGCCCCGCCGATCTTGTCGCGGATCAGCAGATCGGCGGTTTCGGCGTCGGGGATGCGCAGCAGCGCTTCGGCCAGACACATCAGCGCCACCCCTTCCTTGGTGGACAGGCCGAATTCCTGCAGGAAGGCGTCGAGCGCGCCGAAGCGCGGGCGGGTTTCGCGCAGCTTGGCGACATAGCCACCCGCCGTGTCCTGCACCCGGCGGCGGGCGTCGGGGGGCAGGGCGGCGATCTGGATCAGACCATCGAGCACCCGCGCCTCGTCGGCGCGGTAGGCGGCGACGATCGCGGCACGGTCCGGACGCACGGCGGGGAACTCGGCGGATGCAAGCATGGTCAGATCCATCGCTCAGGCTGTTGTGAAGATAATTCAGTATAGTGATAAATTGACCGATCATGGTCCGTTTGATAGGGTGAAAAACAGAATTTTTCGTGCTATTCTAAGATAGAAACCATATGAAATTTGGATGAATGGGATGGAACGCTCGCTCGACCCCACCGACATCAAGATCCTGCGCGAATTGCAGGAGGATGGGCGGCTCAGCAACGTCGAACTCGCCCGTCGGATCAACCTCAGCCCGGCGGCCTGTCTGGAGCGGGTGAAGCGCCTGCAGAATGACGGGGTCATCCAGCGCTACGTCGCCTTGCTCGATCCCCACCGGTTGGACGCCGGGATGCTGGTGTTCGTGGAGGTGGTGTTGGACCGCACCACCCCGGACAATTTCGAAGACTTCAAGGGGACCGTGCTGCGGATGCCCCAGATCATGGAATGCCACATGGTCGCCGGTGGGTTCGATTACCTCGTCAAGGCGCGGGTGCGGGACATGAATGAATACAGATTGTTCCTGGGCGAGCTGTTGTCCACTGCGCGCGGCGTGCGCGAAACCCACACCTACGCGGTGATGGAGGAAGTCAAGAGCGTGACCGCGATCCCGCTGGGCGGATCGAATGGGTGATGACAGTTCAGCATCGTAACAAATTCCCAAATTGCAGACGTGTTTTCGAATCCCGACGCAAATTGCGACCGTTTCCGCGCTGCACCCGTTTCTTCGCGTGCGAATCAACCAGTTTGGCGTCGATTCTTGGTTAATGGTTGCGGCACGGCGATTGCTTCTGTACGTCGCCGGTTGGTAGGCCACGATATATTGTTTCTGGACGGTTTTGCGTTTTGGACCAATTGTTGGATGCTGACTTTCGTTGCAACGACCAAGGTGGACCAGGGTCATGCGCGTGAACATGCCGATCACCACGACTGAAGTGCATCTGTCGGATGGTGTTCCCCTCGTGTCTCGCACCGACACGGGTGGGCGCATCACCTTTGTGAACAAGGCGTTCGTCGAGATCAGCGGCTTTGCCGAGCATGAGTTGATCGGATCGCCGCACAATCTGGTCCGCCATCCCGACATGCCGAAGGAGGCGTTCGCCGACCTGTGGGCCACCATCAAGGCCGGCAACCCATGGGAGGGGCTGGTCAAGAATCGCACCAAGTCCGGCGATTTCTATTGGGTGCGAGCGAATGTGACTCCGGTGCTGACCAATGGACAGATCACCGAATACATCTCCATCCGTTCCAAGCCGACGCGGGAAGAGGTGGCGGCGGCGGAAAAACTCTACGCCGCGATGCGCAGTGGGTCGGCCCCGGTGTCCTTGACGCAGGGTGAACTGGTTCCGCGCAGCCGGATGGCCCGCGTGGTCGGCACCGTGCGTCACAGCGTGGCCGGTCAGCTCGCCGCTGTGTTCGCGGTGCTGATCCTGGCTATGCTGCTGGCGGGTGGGCTAGGATTGGGCGGCATGTCCGATTCCAACGAGTCGTTGCGCACCGTGTATGAGGACCGGACGGTTCCGGCCTATCAGATCGGTGAAATCCTGAATCACACCCGCGAAAACCAGCAGATCATCACCGATCTGGTCATCGGCCTGCGCGACGGCATGCCCGACAAGGAAGTCAAGGAGCAGGTCAAGGAGATCAACGAAAACATCGAATATATGGCCAAGCTGCTGAAGGATTACTTGGCGACCTACCTGACGCCGGAGGAAGCCATTCTTGCGGCGAAGTATCAGGAGTTGAGCGCCAAATTCCACAAGGACGCCACCCTTCCGGCGCTGGAACACATCAAGGAAAGCAACTCCCTGGCGTTGGAACTGCACGTCCGCAAGGTGCTGAAGCCGCTGTTCGCCGAACTGCACGACGTCAACGACAAGCTGCTGGAGCTGCAAATCCGTGTGGCGCGCGAGGAGTATGAGAAGGCGGCGGCGGATTTCAAAGAGCGCTTCATTCAGCTGATGGCCGCCATCGCGATCAGCTGCGCGCTGGCCACCCTGTTTGCGTGGCGGATCCTGCGCACCGTGCGCGGCCCGCTGGTGGCCCTGGAAAAGACCTATGGTCGCGTGGCAATGGGCGACTATCTCAGCCCGGCCGAACCGATCCGCATCGCCGAATTCAAGCGGGTGGCGGCGGAATTGAACGCGATGAAGGCCAAGATCGGCTATGGCCTGCATGAAAAGCTGGAGGTCGAGATCCGGCAAAAGGATTTGACCCGCCAGACCCTGCTGGAAACCTGCAAGGCCATCGAAAGCGATCTGGACGCCACCTGGATCGGCGTGGATCAGGCCGGACGGCGGGCGGGCGACGGCATCACCCACCTGATGGAATCGCTGACGGTGGTGCGTGAAAACACCGTGGTGGTGTCGGCGGCGTCGGAACAGGCCAGCGCCAACGCCTCCTCGGTGGCGGCGGCGACGGAGGAGTTGAACTCCGCCGGGCACGAGATCGCCCGGCAGGCGGCGCGCTCCAGCGAGGTGGCGCGGCGCGCGGTGGACAGCGCGCGGGATTCGGCGTCGGCCATCACCCGGATGGAGGTGGCGACGGAGGAAATCGGCAAAGTCGCCAGCCTCATCAACGACATCGCCGGACAAACCAACCTGCTGGCGCTGAACGCCACCATCGAGGCCGCGCGCGCGGGCGAGGCGGGCAAGGGCTTCGCCGTGGTGGCGGGCGAGGTGAAGAATCTGGCCGGGCAGACGGCGCGCGCGACCGACGACATCGCCCGCCAGATCGAGCAGTTGAAAGCGGCGGTGACGGGCAGCGTCTCGGCCATCCAGACCGTGATCTCGGTCATCCAGGAAATCGACGAGGCGGCATCGGCCACGGCGGCGGCGGTGGAGGAGCAGGCGGCAGCCAACGCCGAAATCGGGCGCAGCGCCACCAACTCCGCCGAAGGGGCCTCGCAAGTGACCGCCAACGTCGTGAGCATCCGCGACCAGACCGACGAGATCACCGACATCGCCCGCGACGTCAGCCGCCGCATGAGCGACACGCAATCCGCCGTGTCCGACCTGAAGCGCCGTCTGGTCATCGCCCTGCGCCAATCGGTGGCGGGCGACCGCCGCACCTCCGACCGCATCCCGTGCGAGGAGCCGATCACGCTGGTCCAGGGCAGCAACCGGTTCTCGGCGACCATGCTCGATCTGTCCATCGACGGGCTGCTGGTCGATACCAAAGGGTTGCCGACCCTGTCCGAACAGAGCGTGGTCCGCGTGATCCTGCGCGACGCGGGGGAATTGCCCGCCATCATCGCCGGCACCAGCGACCTGGGCCTGCATCTGGCCTTCGCCAAGCTGTCCGATGCGGAATCGGCCCGGTTGGAGGACGCCTATCACCGCATGATCGAAACCGACCGCCCGTTCATCACCACCATCCAGGAAGCGGCGGCGTCGATGGCCAAGATGCTGGACGACGCGCTGCGCAACGGCCAGATCACCGAAGAGGCGCTGTTCACCACCAAGCTGACCAGCATCCCCGGCACGGAGCCGGAACAGTTCATGGCCCCCTTCACCGACCTGACCGACCGGCTGTTCCCGGCCTTGCAGGAACGGATCCTGTCGTCGAATCCGCGTTTCCAATTCTGTGTGGCGGTCAACAGCGTCGGCTATCTGCCCACCCACAACGCCCGCTATTCCGAACCGCAACGGCCGGGCGATGTGGTGTGGAACACGGCGCATTGCCGCAACCGCCGGGTCTTCGCCGACCGTGCCGGGTTGGCGGCGGCGCGCAACACCCGCGCCTTCCTGTTGCAGGCCTACAACCGCGACATGGGCGGCGGGCAGTTGGTGCGGCTGAAGGAGGTTGATGCGCCCATCGTGGTGCGCGGTCGCCATTGGGGATCGCTGCGCCTGGGTTATCGCTCCTGATCCTATCGCGCCTGATCCGGTTGGGACCGGTTCACCAGCGCCCCTGTCGTTCCTGCGACGGGGGCGCTGGTGCGTCCGGACTCAGGTGGCGGTCGGGGCGGGGACCAGCACCGCGCCGCAGATCGCCTTGATCGCGTCGGCCCGTTCCGCCCCGGTCGAGCGGGCCAGCAGCCCCTGGCCAAAGGCGAAGGCGTAGAAGAGATAGGCGCGGGCGAAAGCCTGATCGGGCGGCAGCCCCAGCGCCACGAACAGATCGGCCACGCAGCGCAGGCGCTCGCCGTCCACCTCGGCCACCACGGTTTCGGCGTCGGGGGCGTGGCGCGCCCAGTCGCGCACCGCCAGTTCGATCGCCATGCCGCGCGGGTTGTTGCCGCTGTACAGCGCCAGCAGGTCATGCAACTGGCGGGCGGGTTCGCGCCCGTCCAGCCGGGTTTGCTCCTTGATCGCGGCGATGCGGCCCTGTTTCCAACTGTCCAGCAGCGCGGTCATCAGATCGGTGCGGTCGCGGAAGTGCCAATAGAAGCTGCCCTTCGTCACCTTCAGCTTTTTCGCCAGCAACTCCACCCGAACCTGCTCCACGCCCCCCTCGGCCATGGCGGCAAAGGCGGCGGTCAGCCACGAGTCCCTGGTCTTTGTTTTCGCTTCCATCCCGCCGATCCGTTCCCTGTCCCCCGCAAGACCCCGTCCGAAACGCCGGATGGAGCGGACGATCTATACCCGAACAGTCGGCGGATTGCAGCTTTGTTGCCAAAAGCGGGGCGGGACAGCCCGGTTTCCCCTTGCTACAGTCCCTGCCCACGGAGTCCCCGCGACCAACGTTTCAAAAAGCAAGAGACAGGGCATCATGGACAAAGGCACGCCGAAGGCCATCCGGCTTCAGGATTACCGCCCCCCCGCGCACCGGATCGACCGCGTCGATCTGCACGTCGATCTGGGGGAGGACGTCACGACCGTCCGCGCCGTGCTGGCGATCCGCCGCAACCCCGACCGCGCCGACGCGGGTACCGAAGCCCTGACGCTGGACGGCCAGCGGCTGGTTCTGCGCTCCGTCGCGGTGGATGGCCGGACCCTGGACGCCGCCGATTACACCCTGACCCCCGATCACCTGATCCTGACCGACACGCCGGACGCCTTCACCCTGGAAACGGTGGTGGAGATCAAGCCGCAGGAAAACACGGCGCTGGAGGGGCTGTACAAATCCTCCGGCAATTTCTGCACCCAGTGCGAGGCCGAAGGCTTCCGCAAGATCACCTATTTCCTCGACCGGCCCGACGTGATGGCGGTCTACAGCACCACCATCACCGGCGACAAGGCGCGCTATCCGGTGCTGCTGTCGAACGGCAATCTGGCCGACTCCGGCGATCTGGCCGACGGGCGGCATTGGGCGCGCTGGGAGGATCCGTTCCCCAAGCCCTGCTACCTCTTCGCCCTGGTCGCGGGAACCCTGGTGCATGGCGAGGAGCGGTTCCGCACCGCGTCGGGCCGTGACGTCACCCTGCGCATCTATGTCGAGCCGGGCAACGAGGACAAGATCGGCCATGCCATGCGCTCGCTCGTCAAATCCATGCGCTGGGACGAGGAGGTCTATGGCCTGGAATACGACCTCGACATCTTCAACATCGTCGCGGTCGGCGATTTCAACATGGGGGCGATGGAAAACAAGTCGCTCAACGTCTTCAACACCAAATACATTCTGGCCAAGCCGGAAACCGCCACCGATCTGGATTTCCAGAACATCGAGGCGGTGGTCGCCCACGAGTATTTCCACAATTGGACCGGCAACCGCGTCACCTGCCGCGACTGGTTCCAACTGTCGCTGAAAGAGGGGCTGACCGTTTTCCGCGATCAGGAATTCTCCGCTGACATGAATTCCCGCGCGGTCAAGCGCATCGCCGACGTCCAGGGCCTGCGCACCGTGCAGTTCCAGGAGGATGCGGGCGCGATGGCGCACCCGGTGCGCCCTGACAGCTATGTGGAAATCAACAACTTCTACACCCCGACCGTCTACAACAAGGGGGCGGAAGTCATCCGCATGATCCACACGCTGCTCGGTGCGGAGAACTACCGCAAGGGCATCGACCTGTATTTCGCCCGGCACGATGGGCAGGCCGTGACCTGCGATGATTTCGTCGCCGCCATGGCCGACGCCAGCGGCGTGGACCTGTCGCAATTCCAGCTTTGGTACCGGCAGGCGGGCACGCCGGAATTGGCCGTCACCGGCCGCCACGACCCGGCGACCGCCACCTACCGCCTGACCATCCGCCAGACCGTGCCGCCGACGCCGGGCCAGCCGACCAAGCAGCCGATGCACATCCCGGTCGTCGTCGGCCTGCTCGGGCCGGACGGGGCCGATTTGCCCTTGCGGTTGGAGGGCGAGGCGGCGGCGGCGGGAACCAGCCGCATCCTGCACGTCACCGCCGAAAGCCAGACCTTCACCTTCCAGGATGTGGCCGCGCGCCCGGTCCCGTCGCTGCTGCGCGGTTTCTCCGCGCCGGTGAAGCTGACCTCCGACCTGTCGGACGCCGACCTCACCTTCCTGATGGCGCACGACAGCGACGCGTTCAACCGTTGGGAGGCCGGGCAGATTTTGGGCGGGCGCATCCTGCTGGGGCTGGTTGCCGACCAGC
The DNA here is from genome assembly GCF_003966125.1 of Azospirillum griseum. Classification (GTDB taxonomy): domain Bacteria; phylum Pseudomonadota; class Alphaproteobacteria; order Azospirillales; family Azospirillaceae; genus Azospirillum; species Azospirillum griseum. The sequence continues at coordinate 107,281 of NZ_RXMA01000003.1, read as the reverse complement.
AGGCCGGGCGGGCGCTGGTCCTGCCCGACAGCTACGTCGACGCCGTGGCGGCGGTGCTGGCCGACGCCGACCGCGACCCGGCCTTTGCCGCGCAAGCGCTGGTGCTGCCGACCGAGGCTTATCTCGGCACCCAGATGGCGGTCATCGACCCCGACGCCATCCACACGGTGCGCGAATTCGCCCGCAAGACGCTGGCGACCGCGTTGCGCGCCGACTGGCTGGCCGCCCATCGCCGCAACGTCACGCCGGGGGCCTTTTCGGTGGACGCCGCCGCCATCGGCAAGCGGGCGCTGAAGAATCTCTGCCTGGCCTATCTGATGGCGGCGGAGGATGCGGAGGCGCTGGGCCTGTGCCTGGGCCAGTATCACGGGGCCACCGGCATGACCGACGTCATCGCCGCCCTGCAATTCCTGTCCAACTCCCCGGCGGCGGAGCGGGAGGAGGCCATCGCCGATTTCTACAACCGCTGGAAGGCCGAACCGCTGGTGGTGGACAAATGGTTCAGCGTGCAGGCGATGTCCCACCGCGCGGACGCGCTGGCGCGGGTGCGCGCGCTGCTGGACCACCCGGCCTTTGAAATCCGCAATCCGAACAAGGTTTATGCCCTGATCGGCGGCTTTGCCAACGGCAACCCGGTGCGCTTCCACGCGGCGGGCGGGGAGGGCTATCGCTTCCTGGCCGATCAGGTCCTCCGCCTCGACCCGATGAACCCACAGGTTGCATCCCGCCTGATGGGTCCCTTCTCCCGTCTGCGACGCTATGACGCGGCCCGTCAGGCGCTGATGAAGGCGGAGTTGGAGCGGATCGTCGGCACGACGGGCCTCTCCTCCGACGTGTACGAGATCGCCAGCAAGAGCCTGGAGGCGGCGGGCTGACGCCCGTCGGCGCGTTCAAGCCCACGGGTTCATGACCAAACGAAACGGGGCCGGAGGTTTCCCTCCGGCCCCGTTGTCAGCGCACCCGTTGCCGGGAGGGCTGTTACTTCTGCTCGGCCAGGAACGTGACCAGATCGTCCACCTTCTGCGGGTCCTTCAGACCGGCGAAGGCCATCGTGCCACCGGGAACGATTTCCTTCGGGGCGGTGATGTAGGCCTTCAGGTTGTCAGCGGTCCACGTGTAACCGGCAGCACCCTTTTCCTTCATCGGGGCCGAGTATTTGAAGCCGTCGATCGAGGCGGCCTTGCGGCCAACGACACCGAACAGCGACGGACCGACCTTGTTCTTGCCCTGTTCGGTGGTGTGGCAGGCCATGCAGACCTTGAACACGTCCTTGCCGGCGGCGGCGTCGCCCGCCTGCGCGGCACCCGCGCCCATGACGACGGCGGCGACCAGGGCCGCGCCCATCAGATGCTTCTTCATTCCTCGGCTTCCCTTCCGATGTGATGGCCGACGATCAGCGCGCCGACCGGAATCGCGCGGCAGAATACACATTCCCGGGGGCAGGCCAACCCCCCAACATGTCGCTGCCGACCCATGTTACAGCCCGCTCCGGCCCTCATCGCCTCAATGGGCGCTGGCCAGATACACAACCATTGCAACCACCACGAGGATGGCGGCCCAGGGCAGATAGAACCCGCTTCCCGCCGGTGCGGCGTATCCGCCTGCGCGCGGCGCGCTGGCCGTCGGAGCGGCCGCAACCGGTGCCGTGTCGGCGCTGGACGCCGGTGCGGTGGTTTCGGTGGGGCTGCTCTCCGCCGGGCTGTCGAGCAGCGCGCAAAAGCGGGTGAAGAAATCATCGGCCATCTTGCGGGCGGTGGCGTCCACCAGACGCGAACCGATCTGCGCCAGCTTGCCGCCCACCTGGGCGTGCGCGGCGTAGGTCAGCACGGTGGCCGTTCCCTCGCTGGCCAGCGTCACCTTGGCCCCGCCCTTGCCAAAGCCCGCGACCCCGCCCGACCCCTCGCCGGTGATGGTGTAGCCGTTGGGGGGATCGAGGTCCGACAGCGTGACCTTGCCGGAGAATTTGGCGCTGACCGGTCCGACCTTCGCCACCACCTTGGCGGTCAGTTCGGTGTCGGACTGCTTCACGACCTCCTCACAGCCGGGGATGCACTGGCGCAGCACCTCCGGGTCGTTGAGCGCGGCCCACACGCGGTCCCGCGTGGCTTCGATCCGGTGGCTTCCGCTCATGTCCATGATTCGCCCTACCTCCAAACCTGTTGTCGTTGGCGGTTGTTGGTCGCCGCTGTCGGGTGCCGTTCCAGCCCACGCGCCCGAACCGCGCGCGACGGACCTCCGGCCCGCCAACAAGATAGGGGATCGGTGGTCGGTGCGACAGCCCCCACGACGCACACCGACGATTGTGGGGCGATGCGTCTGTGGGCCTGGATCACAGTTCCGTTAACGGATCGTCAATAGTGTAAGAATGACACTGAAATCACTAAGATAGTTTCCATACAAACGATATGCCGCGCGACGCGCCGCGCACGGGGAGGTGCGGAATGGGGATCGAAGCAAACGGTGGCCGTCGGATCCGGTCCATCGCCGACTTGGGCGTTTTGCTGATCGAGGACGAGGATTTCACCCGCAAGCTGATCGCCCGGCTTCTGCACGATCTTGGGGTGCGTTTGGTGTTCGAGGCGGCGGACGGCGTCCAGGCGCTCGATGTGCTGCGCAAGAACGGTCACGACGTGAATGTGGCGATCTGCGATCTGGAAATGCCGCGCATGGGCGGGCTGGACCTGCTGCACGCGCTGCGCACCGCCACCGGCAACCCGTTGGCTGAACTGCCGGTCATCGTGCTGACCAGTCACCGGGAGGCGGAGGTGGTCAAGCGCGCCATCGCCTATGGCATCACCGGCTATATGGTGAAGCCGGTGTCCAAGGCGGATCTGAGCAAACGGCTGACCTTCGTCCTGCAACAGCGCGAACAGGCCTAACCCGCCGTCACCGGAACACAAGAAAGGGGGCGCTGTGTGGCCCCCTTTCCGTTGACTCAGTCGCCCAGCGCGCCGTCTGGAATGGCGCCGCCGAGTCCCTGGTCCTCCTCCACCGTCTCCCGCTCCACGCGCGGCACCCGGAACCACGCCGCGTAGAGGGCGGGCAGGAAGAAGATGGTCAGCACGGTGGCCCCGGCCAGACCGCCCATGATCGCGACGGCCATCGGCCCCCAGAACACGCTTTGGGTCAGCGGGATCATCGCCAGGATGGCGGCGGCGGCGGTCAGCACGATGGGACGCGTGCGGCGCACCGTCGCCTCGATCACGCTCTCCCAACGCCCCTTGCCGCTGCGGATGTCCTGCTCGATCTGATCGACCAGGATGACCGAGTTGCGCATGATGATGCCCGCCAGCGCGATCACCCCCAGCATGGCGACGAAGCCGAAAGGCAGGTTGAACAGCAGCAGCGACGCCGTGACCCCGATCAACCCCAGCGGGGCCGTCAGCAGCACCAGGAACACGCGCGAGAAGCTTTGCAGTTGCAGCATCAGCGCCGTGACCATGATGAGCAGCATCAGCGGCATCATCGCGTTGATCGAATCCTGGCCCTTGGCGCTTTCCTCGATCGCCCCGCCCATGGCGATGGCGTAACCGTCGGGCAGGGTGGCGCGCAGGGCGTTCAGTTCGGCGTTCAACTGGGTGCTGACCACGGGGGCTTGCAGGCCGCCGGTGACGTCGCCCTTGATCGTCATCGTCGTTTCGCGCGACCGCCGCCACAGCACCGGCTCCTCCAGCTCATAGCGCACGCTGGCGATCTGGCTGAGGGGAACGGCGGTGTTGCGGCTGGTGCGCACGTTCAACTCGCCCAGCCTCGACAGGTCGCTGCGCTCCTCCGGCGTGGTGCGCAGCATGACGCCGATCAGCTCCGTGCCCTCGCGGTACTGGGTGACGGTCATGCCGTTCAGCAGCAGTTGCAGGGCGTTGGACAGATCCTGCTTGGTCACGCCGAGCGCGCGGGCCTTGGCGGTGTCCACCTCCAGCCGGACGCGTTTGGACAGCTCGTCCCAATCCAAATGGACGTTGGCGGTGTGGGGATGGGCGCGCATGGTGTCGCGCACCTGATAGGCGATCTTGCGGATGACCGCCGGATCGTCGCCGGTGACGCGGAACTGGACCGGATAGCCGACCGGGGGGCCGTTTTCCAACCGGCTGATGCGCACGCGGGCGGCGGGGTAATCGGCCTCCAGCGTCGGTTCAACCCGGTTCAGGAAGACCTCGCGCTCCTTCAGCCCCTTGGTCATCACCATGAATTGGGCGAAATTGGCGGTGGTCAGTTGCTGGTCGAGCGGCAGATAGAAGCGCGGGGAGCCGCCGCCGGTGTAGGCCACCCAGTAATCCACGTCGGGATCCTTGGCCAGCAGGGCTTCCATCTTGCGGACCTCCGCCTGTGTGGCCTCGAAGGACGAGCCTTCGGCCAGACGGATGTCGATCAGCAGTTCCGGGCGGCTGGCGCTGGGGAAAAACTGCTGCTGGACATGGCCGAAACCGACCAGCGCCGTGACGAAAGCGGCGATGGTGACGGCGATGGTCAGCCAGCGCGCCCGCACGCAGGCGGCGATCATCGACCGCAGGATGCGGTAGCCGCGCGTGTTGTAGATCTCCAGCTCATGCCCCTCGGCGATCACATGCTTGGGCTTGGGCAACAGCATGTAGCCGAGATAGGGGGTGAAGATCACCGCCACGATCCAGGACAGCATCAGCGACAGCCCGACCACCCAGAAGATCGAGTTGGTGTATTCACCCGCCGCCGACGCGGCGAAGCCGACCGGGACGAAGCCCGCCGCCGTCACCACCGTGCCGCTCAGCATGGGAAAGGCGGTGGATTGGTAGGCGAAGGCCCCGGCCTTCAGCCGGTCCCAGCCCTGTTCCATCTTCACCACCATCATCTCCACCGCGATGATGGCGTCGTCCACCAGCAGGCCCAGCGCGATGATGAGCGCGCCCAGCGAGATGCGCTGCAAATCGATGTGCATGATCTGCATCGCCACCAGCGTCATCGCCAGCACCAGCGGGACCGCCAGCGCCACCACGATGCCGGTGCGCCAGCCCAGGCTGACCAGACTGACCAGGATGACGATGGCCAGCGCTTCGGCCAGCGACTCCATGAACTCGCCGACCGAATGCTCGACGACGCGCGGCTGGTCGGAGATCTGCGCCACCTCCAGCCCGGCGGGCAGTTCGGCCTTGATCGCCTCCATCGCGTGGTCGAGCTGTTCGCCCAGCCGCAGGACGTTGCCGCCCTTGGCCATCACCACGCCCAGGCCGATGGCGTCGCGCCCCTTGTAGCGCAGGGTGTAGCGGCGGGGTTCGACGTAGCCGCGCTTGACCTCGGCCACGTCGCCGATGGTCAGCATCCGCCCGTTCACCTCCACCGGGATGGCGCGCACGGCCTCGGCCGATTCCAGCCCCAGATCGACGCGGACGAAGACGCGCTGCGACCCGGTGTCGACGTCGCCCGCCGCCGCGACGGCGTTTTCGCGCTGAAGCGCCTGGATCACCGCATCCACCGGCAGGCCGAAGCTGGCCAGCCGCTGGCTGGAGATCTCGACGTAGATCCGCTCCTCCTGCGGGGCGATGGCCTCCACCTTCTCCACGCCGGGCAGCTTCAGCAGCCGCATCCGGGCCTGATCGGCGATCTTCTTCAATTGGGCCGGGGTGAAATCCTCGCCCATGAAGGCGTAGATGGCGGAATAGACGTCGCCGAACTCGTCGTTGAAGAACGGCCCCTGAACCCCGTCGGGCAGGGTGTAGCGGATGTCGCCGATCTTCTTGCGCACCTGATACCACAGGTCCTGGACCATCTTCGGCGGGGTGTAATCCTTCAGCTGGACGAAGATAACCGACTCGCCGGGCTTGGAATAGCTGCGGGTGAGGTCGTAATAGGGGACCTCCTCCAGCTTCTTTTCCAGGCGGTCGGTGACGAACTGCTCGACCTCGCGCGCGGTGGCCCCCGGCCATTGGGTTTGGATGACCATCACCTTGAAGGTGAAGGACGGATCCTCCGCCCGGCCCAGATTCTTGTAGGCGAGCGCGCCAGCCAACACGCTGGCCAGCATCATGAACAGCACGAGCGTCCGGTGGGACAGCGCCCAGGCGGACAGGTTGCCCCGGTGGTGGTTCATCGCGTCGGCTCCGTCCAGACGCGGACCTTCTGCCCGGCGTCGAGTTTGTGCACGCCCGCCGTGACCACCCGCTCACCCGCCTTCAGCCCGTCGGCCACGATGGCCAGATCCCCGGCGTAGGCGGCGATGGCGACCGGGCGCAGTTCCAACGTGTCGTTGGGGCTGCCCACCACCCAGACGGCGGGTTTCTGGTCGCGCTGGGTCAGGGCGCTGATCGGCAGACGCGCCACCAGCCCGCCGCGCTCCAGCGTGGCGGTGACGGTGGCGGTCATGCCCAGTTGCACGCCCGGCGGCGGGTTGGCCAGGGTGATCTTGGCCTGAAAGGTGCGGGTGTTGGGGTCGGCGCTGGGCGAGGTTTCGCGCAGCTTGCCCGCGATCGCGGTTCCCGGCTGCGCCCACAGCTCCACCGACAGGTTGCGTTGGGTGAGGGTGCCGACCTGCTGTTCGGGGATGTTGGCCACCGCCTCCACCGTGCCCAGCTTGGCGACGCGCAGCGCGGTTTGCCCCTGCGCCACCACCTGACCCGGCTCGACCAGCGCGGCGGTGACGACGCCCGCCTCGTCCGCCACCAGGGTGGCGTAGTGGGACGCGTTGTTGAGGACGCGCAATTGCGCCTCGACCTCGCGCACTTTCGACTCGGCCTTGTCCAGCGCGGTCTTGCGGCGGTCGTACTCCTGGCGGGTGGTCCATTCGCCCTGGCGCAGGGTGGCGTAGCGGGAAAAATCGCTGCGGGCGTTTTCCGCGTCGGATTGGGCGGAGGCGAGTTGCGCCTGCGACGCCCGAATCTGCAAATCGAGATCGGTCGGGTCCAGCCGGGCCAGCACCATGCCGGGTTCCACGCGGGATCCCACCTCCACCGTGCGGGCCACCACCTTGCCCGCCACGCGGAAACCGACGTCGGCCTCCACCCGTGGCCGGATCACGGCGGGGTAGCGCACGCTGTCGCTGGCGGGTTCCAGCGCCACGGTGGCGACGCGCACCGGGCGGATTTGCACCTCCGGCTGTGTGGCCGACTGGGATTCGTTGCAGCCGCTCAGGCTGGCGGCCAGCAGCAGCGCGCCGACCGCTCCCCCGACCGCTCCCCCGAACCCGCGCCCGATGATCCGCTTGCCGCGATAGGGCATTCCCTGGCTGGACATCACCCGACTGGCCATCGCCGTTAGCTCCCGCTGGACTGAACTGTATCGTACTGATAGACTCCTACCCCTGAGACCCATTCTCGTCAAGTGTGAACGGTACAGTTCAGTGCAGTCAGAAAACGACCCGGCCCAGCCCTCGGGGACCATGGTGACGGAGGCCCCGGCGAAGGACGCCAAAACGGCCCAGATCCTGGAGGCCGCCCGCGACATTTTCCTGGAGTTGGGCTATGCCGCCACCTCGATGGATTTGGTGGCGCAGCGGGCGCGGGTGTCCAAAACCACGCTCTACACCCGCTTTCCGTCAAAGGACGATCTCTACACGGCGACGATTTCCAACGAATGCGAACGGCATGGTATGCGCTTTTCACCGGAGTGCTTCGATGACCTGCCGTTGCGTGAGGTGCTGATCCGAGTCGGGACCCGCTTTGTCGAACTGATCTGGTCGGAGGCGGCGATCCGGGTCCATCAATCGGTGATGGGCGAGGCGCAGCGCGTGCCCGAAGCCGCCCGCCTGTTCGTGAAGGCCGGACCGGAGCAAGGCACAGCGGTTCTGGTGGCGCTGTTCGAGCGCCTGACCCAACGTGGACTGATTGCGGTCGACGATCCCGCTTTCGCCGCCCGACAGTTCTTGGCCGCGATGCAAGGCGGGCCGTACTGCCTGATGGCGGTCAGCCTCGCCCCCTCCCCGACGGCGGAGGAGCGCAGCGCCTTTGTCGCCAAGGCGGTTGATCTGTTTATCCGGGGCGTGGCACCCGGTCGTTGATCGCCGGTGCGTTGATCGGTGTCCAACCGGGGAGTCTGGTGTCCGGCGCGTGAATCGCGCTAGACTGTTGGCCGGACAACGCGAAGCACCGATTCCCGAGCTGTGCGAAGGCACGGTCGGGTGAGCGGTGACGACGGAGGGGTGCGGGGATGCAACGGGGCGACGGCGGGTACATGCGGGTCGTTGCCGGGATGCCCGACGCGAACGCCCGTTTGCCGGCAAGCGCCAACCGCCGTTTGAAGGAGGAGGAGCGCCGCGCCCTGGTGATCCGCCTGCGCGAACAGGGGTGGAGTTACCGCCGCATCTCCGATGAACTGAACATCAGCTACGCCGTGGTGTCGCGTTGGCTGGATGGCGATGACATGGCGACCCCGCCTTTGACCCCGTTGCCCATCCGCGTGACCCTGGTGTCGTCCCCTCAGACGGGAGACACGGTGCGGGAGGGGACGCACACAGCCCTCGTTCCCCAAACAGCGCCACCGCGTCCGATGGCTCCCGAGTCGCCCGCTCCTTTGCTGGAGCATCTGGTGGCGCAGAACCGCGCGCTGATGCATCGCGTGGATCAACTGGTGGCCGCCGAAGCGGCGCGCAAACAGGCGATGAACGACCTGGAGTTGCGACTCGTCGCCAACATCGAAGAACAGCACAAGAGATTGGGCGAGCGGCTCTTCGATTCCATCAAGTCCTTGTTGCGCAAGTTTTCTCGCGGCTGATGCCGTTCACGATCCGGTCATGCCGCCTTTCGGTTGCGGCGACTCGGGGTAAACTCCCACGCGAAAATCCGGGTGCGAAAAATTGCTGGCGGCCATGGACTCTTCGCGCGTTCTTCCCTAGCCTTGGCGTCCCGGATGAGCCGCATGCCGGGGCTGGTGATCGGTCGGGAAACCCGCGCAAGGGGGGAGGAACGCTTGGAGGTTCACGCCGCAATCCGACGGGCGGTCCACGGGACCGACGGTTCGGCTCTGGCGCTGGGGCGTTGGGCGCGGGGGACGGTGGGGGTCGTGTTGGCCTCGGTCGTGCTCCTGGCCGGATGCTCGACCTCCGAGCCCCGGATCAAGACGGAAACCATCCAATTCGTGGTTGCCCCCAACGCCAACGCCGACAACGCCGTCGCGGTTGACCTTGTGTTGGTCTACGAAACTCCGCTGCTGGCTTCCTTCCTCGATCTGGCCTCCGCCGCCTGGTTCCGCAATCGTGACCAGTTGAAGCTGGCGAATCCAACCGGGATCGAGGTGCTGTCCTTCGAGGTGATGCCCGGGCAGCGCGGGCCGCAGCACATCATCAGCGGTCGCGGTGCCAACGCCGTCGGGGCCTTTCTGTTCGCCAGCTACGACACCCCTGGCCCGCACCGCGCCCGTATTGACGGTCTGCCCACCGTGCTGCTGCGGTTGGGGGAAAAGGACTTCACGGTGTCGGCCCCGCCGCCCTCCTGATCGCACACACCAAATCTTCACCTTCGCCAATCCATAAAATACGCATCAAAACAGTCGAGACGGCATGAGCCACCCACCCCCCGATCCGATCCAGTGGTACGAGGGCATGCTGCTGACCCCGCAGCATTTCCAACAGGCGTGGCTGCGTCAGGACGCCGTGCAGCACTACCACATGGCCCGCCTGTCCCCGTTCCATTACGGGGTCGGACGGTTGAAGGTGGATCCGGCGACGCTGGTGGTGGGCATCTTCCGCGTGCTGGCGCTGGACGCGGTGCTGCCCGACGGGCTGATCGTGACCCATCCGGCGGAGGGGGCGGGGGATCTGCAACTCAGCCTCGTGCCTCACGCCGAGGCGTTGAAGGACGCGCCCGCCACCATCCATCTCGCGGTTCCGGCCTACAAACCCGGTTCGGCGGCGGGCGGGGAACTGGCGCGCTTCCGTTCGGTCGATGGTGCTCCGGCGGTCGATGAGAACACCGGCGACAACGAGCAGTCGATGCCGCGCCTGCAACCCCGCCCGATCCTGCTGATCGGGGAGGAGGTGCCGCAGAAATACACGGCCATCCCCATCGCCCGGGTCGTTTACCGCAACGAATCCTTCCAGCTCACCGACTATCACCCCCCCTGCTGCGCGGCGGGGCCGGAGTCGGCCCTGGTCGATGCCGGACGGGCTTTGGCCAAGCGCCTGCGCGAAAAGGCGTCCTTCCTGGCTGGGCGGATGCGGGCACCGGGCGGGGCGATGCAACCGGCGATGCTGGCCGACAGCCGTCACGCCGTGCAATGCATGGTCGCCGGGCTGCCGCCGCTGGAAGCGCTGCTGGGGGCCGGACCGCTGCATCCCTTTGCCTTGCACGGCGCCTTGTGCGCGGTGGCCGGGCATGTCTCCACCCTGGGGCCGGGCCTGCTGCCCCCGCTGTTCGACCGGTACGATCACGCCGATCCGCTGGGGTCGCTGCGCCCGGTGATCGATTTCATCGAACGGATGATCGACACGGTCAGCGAAAGCTACGCCACCATCCGTTTTGCCGTCGATGAGGCCGGATTCCGGCTGAAGATCGAAACCCCGTGGCTGGAGGGGGCGACCGGTTTGCTGGTCGGCGTCCGCCTCGCCCCCGGCCAGACGGAGGCGGAGGCCGAAAGCTGGATGACCGACAGCCTGATCGCGTCGACCGGGACGATGGGGGTTCTGCGCGAACGCCGCCTGCGCGGGGCCGCGCGCGCGCGGGTGGAGCGCGATGACCGGCTGGAAGTGACGCCCGAACGTGGCGTCCTGCTGTTCCGCATCACCGCCGACCCCGCCTTCCTCGAAGCCGGTCAGGTGCTGGAGATCGCCAACCCGAACGAACGCCACGGCGGTCGTCGCCCCTCGGAAATCGCCCTGTTCGTCGCACCGTCGGGCAGCCGCCCGGCGGGTGCGTCCGCCTGATCGCAGGCAGGGAGGAACCGCCCGTGCGCAGGCCGGACCAAGGTCAAGACGACGCCGACACGCCGGACGCAGGATCCGCCGTCGCCACGTTGCTGATGGGCAACCGGGGCGGCGACACCCTGCTGGCGCAGTTCGGCGACTTCTTTGCCGAGCTGCTGCGCCTGAAATACGCCCTGTCCGCCGGGCGTCTCGGGGCGGGGGAGGGCTTGACCCCGGTTGATCTGGCCGGGCTGGTCCACCAGCGCCTGCGCACCCTGCTGGAGGCGCAGGCGGTGCGTGCCCGTCATTGGGGCGGTGCCTATGGCGAGGCGCTGTACCACGAGGCGCAATACGTCATGGCCGCGCTGGCCGATGAAACCATGCTGCTGCGGGTCCATTGGGACGGGCGCACGATCTGGCAGGACCGGTTGCTGGAAACCGCCCTGTTCGGCACCCGGGTGGCCGGGGAACGGGTGTTCGAGCGGTTGGACGCCCTGCTGGCCGACGGGCCGCGCGCGTCCTCCGATCTGGCGACCATCTATCTCGTGGCGCTGGCTCTGGGCTTCCGGGGGCGTTGCTGGCGGGCGGAGGATGACGCCCAACTGGCCAACTACCGCACCGCTCTGTCGCGCATCATCGCGCGCGAGGATCCGGCCATCGCGCGGGAGGGGGGACCTGTCTTCGAACAGGCTTACGGCCATCTCATCGAACGGGGGCGGGCGGTGCGGTTGCCGCATCTGCGCCCCTGGTACATGGTGATGGCGGTGGTCTTTCTGTTTTTCCTGGTCAGCAGCCACGCCCTGTGGATCTCGCTCACCGCCGACCTCAACGACGCCCTTCTGCGCATCGAGCAGGCCGGGCGCGACGTGAACGGGAGGTAGGCGGTGCGGCCAGCCATCGATCTGCCCTTCCTGTTGCAGTACCCGCTGCTGTTCAGCGCCGTCCTGGTGACGCTGGCGGTGTCGGTGCTGTCCTTGGTCGTCTGGCTGTTCCGCCGGTCGGAACGGCTGGCGGAGGACGCCGCGAACCAAAGCGACGATGACATGGTGGCCGGTCCGAAGGGATGGCGGCGCTTGCGTCCGATTGACACGCGCGCCTTGTCCGCCAGCTTTGCCGCCGCGATGCGGGGCTTGAAGGCGGCGGTTCCCGGATCGGGCTGGCGTTACGAAGCGCCGTGGGTGCTGCTGTTGGGTGATCATGGGGCGGGCAAGACGACGCTGGCCTCCGCCATTGGTCTGAATCGCCCCTTTGACATCGACACCGATCCCGAATTGGCCGCCCAGGGCTGCGGTTGGCATGTGTTTGAGCGCGGAATCGTGCTGGATCCGGCGGGTTCGATCCTGTGGGGCGAGGAAGGCGCGAAGGGCAAGGCGACGGAAGCCGGGTGGCGCAAGCTGGTGGCGTTGCTGCTGCGCAACCGGGCTGAACGTGGCCTGGACGCTGTGGTGATCGCCATCCCTTGCACCGATCTGATCGGGCCTGACCGGTTGGACACGACGGCGCTGTTTGCCAAGGCCAAGAAGCTGCGGGCACGCCTGCGCGAGCTGCAACAGCAGTTGGGCCTGCGCCTGCCGGTGTATCTGGTCGTGACCAAATGCGACGCGATGCTGGGCTTTGCCAGCTATTGGAAGCCGCTGGCCGCCGAGCATGGGGTGGAGATGTTCGGCTGGTCGAACGGGCAGACTCTGGAAACCGGCCACAGCCCGCAACTGGTCAGCGAGGCGTTCGACATCATCGGGCGGGAACTGCACCGGACCCTGATCGGCACGGCGGTGTCCACCGGGGCCATCAGCGACATGGCCTTTCTGTTTCCGGCCGAATTCCAGAAAATGGCGCTGCCGCTGACTCGGTTGGCTGACGCCCTGTTCCGCGCCGACGCCTATCAGGACCCGCATTTCTTCCGGGGCCTGTATTTCACCGGCGACGGCAGCGCCCTTACCGGTGCTGCGGCGGGAAGCGCGGCGGGGGAACCGGTCCGCCGCGCGCTGCCGGTGCCGTTGATGGCGCAGGGGCCGGGGCCGTTGATCGACGACGCGGCGGACGCTCCGCCGTCGGTCCACCCCATCTTTGTGACCGGCCTGTTCAGCGACAAGATCTTCCGCGAGGGACGGATCGTTCAACCGGCGCGGCGCAGTCTGGTGGTGCGCAGCCGGGCGGTGCGCAACATGCAGCTCGCCACCGTCGCATTGGCGGTGTTTCTGGCGTTGGGTCTGCGCATCTCCGCCCGGATGGTCGATGCCGCCCAGCAGGATTTGGCGCAGCCCCTGACGGTGATCGAAAACGCCGACCGGATGATGAGCCAGGCGCGGCTGACCGGCGACACCCTCAACGCCTACAAGAAGCTGCGCGACGTCGCTCCCCAGATCCTCGGGGCCTTCAAGACGGTCAGCGGGCGGGAATTGCTGGTCCCCTTCATGCCAAGCTCCTGGTACAGCGGCTTGGCCGACGCGGTGAAGGGGGAGTTGGTCCAGGGCTTCCGGCTGGTCGTGCTCGACCCCATGCGGTTGGAACTCATCAACCGGTGGAAAGCGGTGCAGGACCGCTACGCCGGGCCGATGCCGCCCGGCACCGGGGATCTCGCTGCCTTCCAGCGCGTGCGCAACTATCTGGACGATCTGGACCGCGTGGCGAATGACATCACGCTCTACCGCAACGCCAAGGCTCTGCCGGTCCAGGAGTTTGCTGCGCTCGTCTCATCGCTGCTCGCCATCGATCTGGGGTCGACCTTGCGCAGCGACGAGAAGCTTTACGCCGACGTGATGAACGCGGTGGTCGTCCGCCCGCTCGACACCGATCAGAATCTGGCCCCATCGCTGGAAACCCTGACCCGGCTGGCCAACGATGCCGACACCCTGACCAACCGCAACGGCCCGATGGTCCGCCCGATGAGCACGCTGGCCTCCGCACTGGAGCGGGTGGAACTGGCCCGTTTCGCGGCGGCGGACGGTGCGGGGGCGGCGTTGCTGGATCTGAGCCAGGCGTTCCAGGAGGTTCAGGCGACCTTGGCCGATCCGGCGTTGCGCTGGTTGTTCGTCCGCCACCCCGACCAGGATCCGTTGTGGCAGCGCGTGCTGCCGCGCATTCGCAGCAATCTGTTCCTTGGCGATGCGGCGGCGGAGAGGGTGCTGAAGATCGCCATTGACGATGTGGACGATCTGCGCAAGGCGCTGCTGTCGATCCGCACCCCGGTGATGGGGCCGCTGATGGTGGAGGATGAGAGCGCGGACGGTTTGCTGCGGTTGTCACCCGCCCTGTCCGGTCTGGCGGCGGCGTTGCCCGAGATCCTGCGCTATGACTTCATGGCCGACGCACCGGTCAAGCAGCCCGAAGCGCTGGGGGTGCGCGGCGGCAGCATCATGTGGATGCCCGAACCGCTGGAAAAGGCGGTGCGCCAATACCGCGCTTTCGAGGCGATGGAGGCCGGTCCGATGACCCGCGTGCCGGAAACCCTGCGCCCGATGCTGCAGGCGCTGGTGGCTCAACGGCTGCAAGCCACCATGCTGACGGCGGTGGCGGACTCCCAGGTGATCGAACGGCGTGGCCAGGATTTCCGATTGACCGCCGACGAAACCGGTTTGCTGCGCGAGGTGCGGCAGTTCGCGCGCGCGTCCCGTCCGATGGGCGATCTGCTCACCGCGTTCAGCCGTCGCGGTTTCGAGCAGGGCTACGCCACCGTGTCGGCGATCTTCAGCCAGCATGTGCTGAGCATGATGGAGCAGGCCGACCGCATCGCCGAGGAGGGCGCGCCCTACCTGCCCGTGAACGAGTTCCGCGACTGGGAAGGGACCCTGCCGCTGAACGCCGAAGGTTGGCAGGCGTTGAGCGATGTGGAATTGGCGCAGTATCTCGACAACACGCGCGGGCGGTTCGATTGGCTGGGAACGGAGATCGCCGCCCCGCTCATCAATTTCGCCCTGCGCGAACAGATGCCCGCCACTCTGCGCAACGACCCGCACGTCACCAAATGGCAACGCATCCTGATTGAGCAGCAGCGTTACAAGGCGGGCAACCCGGGCAGTTCGCTGGCCGTGCTGGAGCGCTACATCCGTTTTGATCTGGGCGACGCGGTGAAGCCGGACAATTGTCTGGTGCAGTTGGCGGGTGGACCCTCCGCCTTTGGCAGCGGGGCCGATTTCTTCCTGCAACGGCGCGACAGCCTGCGGCGGATGGCGCTGGCGCAGTGCCAGCAGTTGGCGGCGCGCAACACCTCCACCGACTACGCGCGGTTGGCCGCCGACTTCAACAGCCTGTTGGCCGGGCGGTATCCCTTCGCCGATTACCAGGGAGCCGACACCGCCGAAGCCGATCTTGACGCGGTGACGGCCTTCCTGGAGCGGATGACCGCCGCCGAGCCGGGAATCCGCCGGGGGCTGGGCCACCCGACGCCGGGCAGCGCCAGTGCCCAAGCGCTGGAGTTTCTGAACCGTATGGCGGCGGTGCGGGAGTTTCTCTCACCCTTCCTCGGCGCGACCTCGGCGGCCCCGGCCGGGTACGACGTGGCTGCCGAGTTCCGGGTGAACCGCCCGCACGAAAGCGGCGGCAACCAGATCATCGACTGGACGATGGCGGTGGGCGATCAACGCCTGACACGCGGGGGCGAGGTGAAATCGGCCCGCTGGTCGCCCGGCCTGCCGGTGTCGGTGACGCTGCGCTGGGCCAAGGACGCGCCGGTCGTTCCCCTGTCGATCCTCAGCCCGGACGGCACGGTGGAGGCTGACCGCGCCATCACCGTGTCCTTCGGCAACCGATGGTCGCTGCTGCGGCTGTTGCAGGCCCAGCGCCCGGCCCCGGCCGATCTGCCGAAACTGACCGATCCGCAGCCGCACACGCTGAAATTCTCCGCCGACACCGCGACCGTTGCCGTGCCCGGACAACCGCCGGGGGGCGGCGCGCCCGCTGCGGCGGGCGGACCGGCGGTGGCCAAACCGGTGGCGGGGGGGCGGACCACGGTCTTTCTGCGCGTCACCCTGTCCACGCCGAACCCCGACGGCAAGAGCAAGACGGCGCGGGTGATGCCGGTCTTCCCTTACGCCGCGCCGCGTCTTGATGTGGGCGGGTCGATGGGGGCACGCCTGTCCTTCGCCCCGACCGACGGTTACGACGACGAGATTTACGACAGCGGCAAGCCGACCCGGCTGGTGCCGCGCAAACCCGTGGTGCGGAGGGCCAGCCGATGAGCGCCGAAACGACGACCACCGCCGGGCCGTTCGATGCCACCCTGTCGCTTCAACCTTTCCCCGGCGAGTCGCCGGTCGGTCCGTCGCTGCGCTACGATCCGGTCTATGACGCCATCCGCGAAGCCCGGCGTCAGGACGACCCTTCCCTGCCGATGGGCGTGTGGCAGAGCGCGCCCAAACGCGCCGATTGGGATCTGGCGATCCGCCTGTGCCGCGAGGTGCTGGAACAGCGGTCCAAGGATCTTCAGGTTGCCTGTTGGTTGACCGAAGCCCTGCTTCACCGCCATGGCTTTGCCGCGCTGGCCCCGTCGATCCGGCTGTTGGCCGATCTGTGCGAAGCCTTTTGGGACGATGGCCTGCACCCGGAGATGGATGAGGACGGCGACGTCGGTGCCCGGGTTGCTCCGCTGGAGTGGTTGAACGACAAGCTGCCGACGCTGTTGCAGACCTTGCCGCTCACCCGGTCGGGGGGGCCGCCGCCGGTTGGCCATTCCTTTGCCGAGTATGAGAACGCGCAGCGCAATCAACTGGCGGCGGTGCGTGACCCGCGCGGGGTGGTCGCCGCGCTCGCCCGGAGCGGTGGTCCGACCCTGGTCGAGATTGAGGCCAGCGCACAGGCCACGCCGGTGGCGTTCCACCGTGCCCATCACGATTGGTTGGGGCAGGGGTTGGTCGCCATCGACATTCTGGCGGCGGTGCTGGACGAACGTTGCGGGCGGCAGGCGCCGGGGGTGACCGGGCTGCGGGACACCTGTCTGGCCTTGCAGGCGTGGGTGGACACCGCTCTGCGCGCCAAGGGGGAGGAGCCGGTGGTGATGTTTGCGGCAGCGACTGAGGGGACGGAATCGAGTGGGGATGATGCGATGGCGGAGGACGGTTTGGGACCGGCCTACGACGCCTACGCCGACCCGAACGGGACGACCGGCGACCCAGCCGATGCGCCGATGTTCGGAGGCGGACCGATCCGCACGCGGGAGGAGGCCTATTTCTGGTTGGCGGAAGCCGCAGACTTCCTCATCCGCCACGAGCCGCACAGCCCGACCCCCTATGTGATTCATCGGGCCTTGAGCTGGGCAAACATGCCGCTTCATGAAGTTTTGATGGAAGTCAGCCGGGGGCGAAACGATTTGTCCACCATTTTTGACTTTCTTGGATTCAATTTCGCCGAATTGTCGCAACAGAAGGGAGGAAAATCGGGAACATGACCTGTGTCGTGGCGGGAATCATTCTTGTCACCGCGTGTAACTGCTTATAATCTTAGTTAAATTCTCTGGTTATCGCGCCTGATAGTCTCGTTGGGCGTGCGTCGCAACATTTGGCAGAGGTCAACATCATGGCCGAGAGCACTCAGCACAAACTCAGCCGAGTCCGCCCGCCGCGCGTCCAGATCACCTATGATGTGGAAATCGGTGACGCGATCGAAAAGAAGGAGCTTCCCTACATTGTCGGCATGATGGCCGATTTGTCGGGGAAACCGGCGGAAGCCTTGCCGCCGGTCAAGGATCGCAAGTTTGTCGAGATCGACCGCGACAACTTTCAGGATGTGTTGTCCTCCATCAATCCCCGCGTTGCCTTCCGCGTTCCCAACCGGCTGCAACCCGGAAGCGCCGATTCGCTGAACGTCGAGTTGAAGTTCAAGCATCTCGATGATTTCGGCCCGGTGGAGGTGCTGAAGCAGGTTCCGGCGCTGAAGCGGCTGTTTGAAGCCCGTTCGCGGCTGCGCGATCTGCTGACCAAACTGGATGGCAACGACGATCTCGACGCCTTGCTGAAGTCGGTGATGGCGAGCACGGAGGATCTGGCCGCGCTGAAGAAGCAGTTGGCTGGCCCTTCGGCGGCCCCGGCGGCGACCGAACCGCCCGCCGAACCGGCGGCTGAGTGACCGCTGATCCGGCCCATCGAGACAATCATGAGACGCCGTGGGTGGCACGACCCGACGGCATCCGCGTGAGGAGAGGATTCCATGGCTGACGAGACCGAAACGGCGGGCGGCGCGGCGGCGCAGACGCAAACCCTGTCCATCCTTGACCGCATCATGGTCGAGGGCAAGCTGGCCCGTGACGAAACGCAACGCGGTTACGCCCGCGATCTGGTGGGTGAGTTCGTCAATTCGGTGTTGGAGGAAACCGGCGGCACGGTCCCCGGCGACGTGGTCGCCGCGATTTCCGACCGCATCGCCGAGATCGACGATCTGATCTCGCTGCAGCTCAATGACATTCTGCACCACCCGGACTTCCAGAAGCTGGAAGCCTCCTGGCGCGGTCTGGCCTATCTGGTGTCCAACACCGAAACGGGCAGCATGCTGAAGCTGCGCCTGATGAACATCACCAAGGCCGAACTGCTGAAGGACCTGGAAAAGGCTGTCGAGTTCGACCAGAGCGCCTTGTTCAAGAAGGTGTATGAGGAAGAATACGGCACCTTCGGCGGCTATCCCTACAGCGTGCTGATCGGCGATTACGAGTTTGGCCGTCACCCGCAGGACATGGCGTTGCTGGAGAAGATCTCCAACGTCGCGGCCGCCGCGCACGCGCCCTTCATCGCCTCGGCCAGCCCGATGCTGTTCGACATGGGCAGCTTCACCGAACTGGGCGTGCCGCGCGACCTGTCGAAGATTTTCGAAAGCGCCGAACTCATCAAATGGCGCTCCTTCCGCGCCAGCGAGGATTCGCGCTACGTCACGCTCTGCCTGCCGCATGTTCTGATGCGTCTGCCCTACGGCCCGGACACCGTGCCGGTCGAGGGTATGAACTTCGTCGAGGACACCGACGGGCGTGAACACAACAAGTATCTGTGGGGGAACCCCGCCTGGATGCTGGGCGCGCGCATCACCGACGCGTTTGCCAAGCATGGCTGGACCGCCGCGATCCGTGGGGTTGAGGGTGGCGGCAAGGTCGAAGGTCTGCCGACCCACACCTTCCACACCGACGAGGGCGACATCGCCCTGAAATGCCCGACGGAAATCGCCATCACCGACCGCCGCGAAAAGGAGCTGAACGATCTCGGCTTCATCGCGCTGGTCCATTGCAAGGGCACGGACTACGCCGCGTTCTTCGGCGGTCAGACCACCAACAAGCCCAAGATCTACAACACGGCGGCGGCCAACGCGAACAGCCGCCTGTCGTCGATGCTGCCCTACATCCTGAACGCCTCGCGCTTTGCCCATTACATCAAGGTCATCATGCGCGACAAGGTCGGCAGCTTCATGACCAAGGAAAATGTTCAAAGCTATCTGAACAGCTGGCTGATGGATTACGTCCTGGGCAAGGACGACGCCGGTCAGGCGCTGAAGGCGCAGTATCCGCTGCGCGACGCCCGCGTCGACGTCACCGACATTCCGGGCAAGCCCGGCTGTT
This sequence comes from Azospirillum griseum, assembly GCF_003966125.1. Lineage (GTDB taxonomy): Bacteria > Pseudomonadota > Alphaproteobacteria > Azospirillales > Azospirillaceae > Azospirillum > Azospirillum griseum. The sequence goes on along the minus strand of NZ_RXMA01000003.1, from coordinate 87,950 downwards.
ACAACGCCACGGTCTTCCTGCGGCCGCATTTCCAATTGGAAGAGCTGACCGCGTCCATCCGTCTGGTTGCCGAACTGCCGCCGCCGGCGGCCTAAGGCCTTCTCGTTCGCTTTCCTGTACCCCGGCGGTGTGATGCCAAAGGGGTGCGGGGGCTGCATCCGCGTTGAGTTTCGGCGCGCGGGCCTCCGGCCCCGCCAGCACTAGGGAGATGTGACCGTGGCCACCAATATGTTCATCGCTTTCAAGACCCCGGACATCGTGGGTGAAAGCCTCGACAGCAGCAACACCAACTCGATTCAGGTTCTGTCCTGGAGCCACTCCTTCAACCAACCGACCTCGCCAACCCGCAGTTCCGCCGGTTCGGGCACGGTCGAACAGGCCAACCACTCCGATTTCTCCTTCACCAAATACATCGATGCCTCGACCGATGATTTGCTGAAGATGTGCTGGAGCGGCAAGCAGATCGGATCGGCGACTTTTGCGGCCTACCGTTCCGACGGTGACAACAAGGCGATCAAGTATTTGGAAGTCGTAATGACCGGCGTCGTCGTCTCCAACTTCTCGATTGGTGGCGGAACCGGTGACATTCCGACAGAAACCGTAACCTTGAGCTACAACTCGGTCCAATACACCTACATCCAGCAAAAGACGGCGGACGGCACGGCGGGCGGCAACCAACCGGTCAAGCACGACCTCGGCGCGCAGACCGTTTCGTAACGGCTGGCCGTGTCGGGGCCTCGGGCCACGCAGGGTGTCCGGGCACCGCTGTTCGACCGTCTGGCCGCTCCGAATGGGGCGGACGGGCGGCGTGATCCGCGCCTGCTTGACCGGGACGGGTTGCTGGCCTCGATCCGGCGGGAGTTGGATCGTTTGCTGAACACGCGCACGCCGCTGGCCGCCGACCAACTGGGTCAGCGGCCACGCGGCACGCTTGATTACGGCATACCCGATTTGTCGCTGTTCTGGCCGTTCGACGCCGACAGTGAGTCCCGGTTGGCGACCCTGATGACCAGCACCATCGCCGCGTTCGAACCGCGCTTGCTCCGCCCCTCCGTCGCGCTGGAGCGGGTGGGCAACGAGCGGTCGCGGCTGCGCGCGCGGGTGACGGGGGCCATCGCGCTTGACGAAGTCGTCGAATCCGTCAGTTTCCCCATCCTGCTGAGCGACAGCGTGGGGGATGGCGATGAGCGGTGATGATCGCAGCGATCTGCTGGACTATTACCAGCGCGAGTTGGACTATCTGCGGCATGAAGGGGCGAATTTTGCCGCCCGTTACCCGCGTGTCGCGGCGCGGCTGGACCTGTCCGGGGCCGAATCGCCCGATCCGCATGTGGAACGGCTGCTGGAAAGCTTTGCCTTTCTGACCGCGCGCATCCAACGCACGCTGGATTCCGATTTTCCGCAAATCCCGGCGGCGCTGTTGGGGGTGCTCTACCCCCATTTGGTCGCTCCGGTGCCGAGCATGGCGGTGGCCCAGTTCCTGGTCGATCCCGATCAGGCCCGCGCGTCCACCGGCTTCACCCTGCCCGACGAAACCCCGCTGTTCGCCGAGGCGACCGACGGTTTGACCTGCCGTTTCCGCACCGCCTACCCGGTGGAGCTGTGGCCGATCGAGGTGGCGGAGGCGACGATCCAGGCGCCGGCGGCCTTTCCCTTTCTCGACCGACGGTCGGACGTGGGCGCGGTGCTGCGCCTGACCCTGCGCGCCCAAGGCAAGCTGACCTTCGCCGACATCGCCCCGAGTCGACTGCGCCTGCATCTCAGCGGGGCGGCGGCGGGGGTGCTGTACGAGGCGTTGTTGAACGAGGCGCGCGGCGTTGCGCTGCGTCCGGTCGGCGCGCCCGCCCCGTTGCGGGAGCTGCCCGCCGGGTGCCTGCGCGCCGTCGGTTTCGCGCCGGACGAGGATGTGCTGCCGTGGCCGCGCCACGCCCATCAAGGTTATCGGCTGATCCAGGAGTATTTTGTTTTTCCGGAAAAATACCTGTTCATTGACGTGGAGGGGCTGGGCGACGGCGTGACCGCCGGGCTGGGGCAGGGCAAGGAGGTCGATCTCCTGATCCTGCTGGGCAATCCGCCGCGCCGGTCGGTCACGGTGGATCGCAGCGCCTTCCGGCTGAATTGCGCGCCCATCGTCAACCTGTTCCGCAAAACGTCCGAACCGGTGCGGCTGGACCAGACCCAGGTCGAATACCGCCTGCCGCCGGACAGCTACCGCGAGCGCTCGACCGAAATCCACTCGATCCTCAAGCTGTCGGCCAGTTCGGCCTATGAGGACGACAGCCGGGTGTTCCAGCCCTTCTACTCCTTCGATCACGACAGCCAGCGTACCGACGCCCGCGCCTTTTGGCTGGCCCGGCGGCAGCCGACCGGGCGGGCCGACCTGCCCGGCACCGATCTGATGCTGTCCTTCCTGGATTTGGATTTCAAACCGACCCGTCCCCCGGCCCAGGTGGTGTTCGCGCACACGCTGTGCACCAACCGGGGGGTGGCGGAGCAGATGCCCGCCGGGGCGCGGATGGAGATCGAGGTGGACGCCCCCTTGCAGGGCATCGTCTGTCTGACCAAACCGACGCGGCAGGCCGCCCCGCCGCTGGGCGGACAAACGCTGTGGCGGCTGGTGTCGCACCTGTCGCTGAACCAACTGTCGCTGGATGGCGACGCCGGTCTGGCCGCGCTGCGCGAGATCCTGCGCCTCTACGCCGTGTTCGACGACGCGACGGTGACGGGGCAGGTCGCCGGTCTGTCGGGCCTGTCCAGCGGCCCTGTGGTTCGGCGGGTCGGCGGGGAGGCGTGGCGCGGTTTCTGCCGGGGCACCGAAATCCGCCTGGAACTGGACGAGGAGCGCTTCGTCGGCAGCCACCCCTTTCTGCTCGCCTCCGTCCTCAACCGCTTTTTCGGGCTGTACGCGGCGGTCAACTCCTTCACCCAACTGGTTCTGACCAGTCGGCAACGCAACGGGATCTGGAAGACATGGCCCCCACTGGCTGGCGATCGACCCGTTCTGTGATCGAACAACTGGCCGCCGAAGCCCACCGCTTCGACGCGCTCCAGGCGATCACCGTGATCGAGCGGCTGTTTCCGCTGGCGGCGAGCGTGGCTGAGGGCGGCAACGCCGCGCATGAGGTGGTGCGTTTTCGCTCCAGCCTGACCACCGCCTTTCCGGCCAGCGACCTCAGCGCCGCCCACCCGCCGCGCCCGGACGCGGCGCAATGGGAAATCCTGGTCAATTTCCTGGGGTTGGCCGGGGGATTCGGGCCGCTGCCCGCGCCCTTCACCGAAGCGATCATCCAGCAGACGCGGGCGGGCGACACCGCAACCCGCGATTTCCTCGACATCTTCAACCACCGTCTGGTGTCGATCCTGTATCGGGCGCGACGGCTGCACCGACCGGCTTTGAGCCGTCAGGCCCCGGACGTTGGGCCGATGGCCGAGCATCTCTACAGCCTGATCGGGTTGGGGACGCCGGGCCTGCGCGGGCGCATGTCGGTGCCGGACCGGGCGCTGTTGAACCACGCCGGGGCGTTGGCCCAGCAGCCGCGCAGCCTGCACGGGCTGGAATGCCTGCTGAACGACCATTTCGGCGTGCCGATCCGTGTGATTCCGTTGCAGGGCGGCTGGTTGCGGTTGGACGACAGCCAAGTCACCCGCTTGGGCCAGCGCAACGCCGTTCTGGGTGATGGCGCGGTGTTGGGACGACGGGTGTGGGACCAGCAGGCGGCGGTGGCGGTCGAGATTGGGCCGCTGGATCTGGACGGGTTTCGCGCCTTTCTGCCGGGGGGGCATGCCGCCCGTGCGCTGCGCGATCTGGCCGGGTTCTACGCCGGCGCGGGCACCGAATTCCGCGTCCGGCTGCGGCTGCGTCCTGCGGCGGTGCCGGGAACCCGGTTGGTCGGAGCCAATCGTTTGCATCTGCAATCCCCGCGCAGGCTGGCCGCGCAGACGCGGGCATCGGGGGTGCGGCTGGGCGGTGAGGGGCGCTTGCTGACCCACAGCGCCGCCCCCGACGCGCCGCGCCTGGGCTGGACCAGTTGGCTGACCTCCCGCCCGCGACAGAGTGAGGGCGTGGTCACGCCAAGCTCCTCCCGATGACGACAAGACGACCCGCAATCCTGAGAGGGACGGTTTTGTGGATGGTCCTTGGCCCTTCCACGATCAGGCGGTTGGTTCCTTCACCGCCCCGATCAGGAACTCCTTGTTGCCTTCCGGTCCGGTGATCGGGCTTTCGGTGATGTCGAGCACACGCCAGCCGTCCAACCCATCCAGCCACGCCCGGATGCGGTCGCACACCTCCTGGTGCAATTCCGGCTCGCGCACGACGCCGCCCTTGCCGACGCGGCCCTTGCCCACCTCGAACTGCGGTTTGATGAGTGCGACCAGACGACCGCCGGGAACCACCAGCGACAGCGCCGCCGGAAGCACCACCTCCAACCCGATGAAGCTGGCGTCGCAGACGACGAGATCAACCGGATCGGGGATGTCGGCGCTGGTCAGGTGGCGGGCGTTGGTTTTCTCCAGCACGACCACGCGGGGATCGTTGCGCAGCTTCCAGGCCAATTGCCCATGGCCGACATCGACGGCGAAGACCTTCGCCGCTCCGCGCGTCACCAGCACATCGGTGAAGCCGCCGGTCGAGGCCCCGACGTCGATGGCGGTCAGGCCGGTGGGGTCGATGGCGAACACATCCAACCCCTTCACCAGCTTCAACCCGCCGCGCGACACCCACGGGTGATCCTGCCCCTTCAGCGCCAGCGGCGCGTCTTCGGCCAGCAGGTCGCCCGCCTTGTCGATCCGCTTGGTGTCGGAATAGACCAGCCCGGCGAGGATGAGCGCCTGCGCCTTGGCCCGGCTTTCGGCAAGGCCGCGTTCGACCAGGGCCACATCGGCCCGCTGCTTGGCCATCCCCGTTACGCCCGCGCCGCCGCGTGTTCCAGGCCCAGCGCCTGCACGGCGGTGGCGACGATGTGGCGCGCGGTCAGCCCCGCCGTGTCGTACTGCTTGGCCGGGTTGTCGTGGTCGAGGTAGGCGTCGGGCAGCACCATCGGGCGAATCTTCAACCCGCCGTCCAGCGCGCCGGAGGTCGCCAGGAACTGCAACACGAAGCTGCCGAAACCGCCGACCGAGCCTTCCTCGATGGTGATGAGCACCTCATGCTCGCGGGCGAGTCGGCGCACCAGATCCTCGTCCAGCGGCTTGGCGAAACGGGCGTCGGCCACGGTGGTGGACAGGCCGCGCGCGCCCAGCTCCGCCGCCGCCTTGCGGGCCTCGCCCAGACGGCCGCCGTAGCTGAGGATGGCGACCTTGGTCCCTTCCTGCAGGATGCGCCCCTTGCCCAGCGGCAGGACCGATCCACGATCCGGCATCTCCAGCCCCACCCCCTCGCCGCGCGGGTAGCGCAGGGCGGACGCGCGGTCGTCGATGGCGGCCTGGGTCGCCACCATGTGCATCAGATCGACCTCGTCCGCCGCCGCCATCAGCACGATGTCGGGCAGGCAGCCGAGATAGGCGACGTCGAAGGACCCGGCGTGCGTGGCCCCATCGGCCCCCACCAGCCCGGCGCGGTCGAGCGCGAAGCGCACCGGCAGATGCTGCAACACCACGTCGTGGATGACCTGATCGTAGGCCCGTTGCAGGAAGGTGGAGTAGATGGCGCAGAAGGGCTTGAATCCCTCCGTCGCCATGCCTGCCGCGAAGGTGACGGCGTGCTGTTCGGCGATGCCGACGTCGAAACAGCGGTCGGGGAAGCGTTCGGCGAACAGGTCCAGCCCGGTGCCCGACGGCATGGCCGCGTTGATCGCGACGATGCCGGGATCGGCCTCGGCCTCCTTGATCAGGGACTGGGCGAACACGCGGGTGAAGGTGGGGGCGTTGGATTTCGGCTTGGCCTGCGCGCCGGTCACGACGTCGAACTTGGCGACCGCGTGCAGTTTGTCCGCCGAGGCTTCCGCCGGGGCGTAGCCCTTGCCCTTCTTGGTCACGACGTGGATCAGCACCGGCTTGCCATCGTCGGCGTCCCGCACATTCTGCAACACCGGCAGCAGATGGTCGAGGTTGTGACCGTCGATCGGGCCGATGTAGTAGAAACCCAGCTCTTCGAACAGGGTCCCGCCCGTCACCATGCCGCGCGCGTATTCCTCCGCCCGGCGGGCGACGTTGCGCAGCGGGCGCGGCAACTGGTCGGCGATCTCCTTGGCGAGATGGCGCAGGCTGAGATAGGGCTTGGACGAGATCAGGCGCGACAGATAGGCGCTCATCGCGCCGACCGGCGGGGCGATCGACATGTCGTTGTCGTTCAGCACCACGATCAGCCGCGATTTGGTCGAGGCGGCGTTGTTCATCGCCTCATAGGCCATGCCGGCACTCATCGCGCCGTCGCCGATCACGGCGATCACGTTGCGCCGTTCGCCCTTCATCGCGCTGGCCACCGCCATGCCCAGCCCGGCGGAGATCGAGGTGGAGCTGTGGCCCGCGCCGAACGGGTCGTATTCGCTTTCCGTCCGTTTGGTGAAGCCGCTCAGCCCATCGCCCATGCGCAGGGTGCGGATGCGGTCGCGCCGCCCGGTCAGGATCTTGTGTGGGTAGCACTGGTGGCCGACGTCCCAGATCAGGCGGTCATAGGGGGTGTCGAACACGTAATGCAGGGCGGCGGTCAGCTCGACCACGCCCAACCCGGCCCCGAGATGGCCGCCCGTCACCGACACGGCGTCGATGGTTTCGGTGCGCAGTTCGTCGGCCAATTGCCGGAGCTGTTCGGGTTTGAGCGCGCGCAGATGGGCCGGGGTCGGGCAAAGGTCGAGCAGCGGAGTCTTGGTGCCGGTCACGTCGGTGCTCCTTCCCCTCAGGTCCGCCGCGCGACGACGAAGTCGGCGACCGCTTCCAAGAGATGGGCGCGGCCCTCGAAAATGTCCAAATGCGCCACCGCCTGCTTGGCCAGCAGGTCGGCTTGCGCGCGGGCGCGGTCCACCCCCAGGATCGACACGAAGGTCGCCTTCCCGGCCTCGGCGTCGCGACCGACGCTTTTGCCGGTCTCGGCCTCCGTCCCCTCGACGTCCAGCAGATCATCGACGATCTGGAAGGCCAGGCCCAGATCATGGGCGTAGGCGCGTAGCGCGGTGCGGTGCGGTGGGGCCGCCCGGCCCAGAATGCCGCCCGCCTCGCAGGAAAAGGCGATCATCTCGCCAGTCTTCATCCGTTGCAGCCGGGTGGTCGCCCCCAGATCGAAGCGTTCGGTTTCGGCGATCAGGTCCAGCATCTGGCCGCCGACCATGCCGTGGCCGCCCGCCGCCTTGGCCAGCGCCGTCACCAGTTGGCAACGGATGTTCGGATCCTCGTGGGTGGCGGGATCGGCCAGCACCTCGAACGCCAGGGTCAGCAGGCCGTCGCCCGCCAGCACGGCGGTGGCCTCGTCAAACGCCTTGTGGCAGGTCGGCTTGCCGCGCCGCAGGTCGGAATCATCCATCGCGGGCAGGTCGTCGTGGATCAGCGAATAGCTGTGGACCATTTCCACCGCCGCCGCGACGCGCTCCGCGCATTCGGGGTTGACGCCGAACAGATCGGCCGACTGAATCACCAGAAAGGGGCGCAGCCGCTTGCCGCCGTTCAGGCAGCCATAGCGCATGGCGTCGAACACGCGCGCCTCGGCCAGATCGGTGGAGGGCAGCAGCCGCCCGATGGTGTCCTCGACAGCCTGCGCGCACGCGGCCATCGCCTGTTTCAAGCTGGTCTGCACGTCAGTCCATCCGGGCGGGTTCGGCACCGATGGTTCCATCGGCGCTGACGGTGATGCGGTCGATCTTGGCCTGGGCGTCGCGCAGCTTGGCTTCGCAATGGCGCTTCAGGGCGGTCCCGCGTTCGTAGGAGGAAATGGCGTCGTCGAGCTTGCCGCGCCCATCCTCAAGCTGGCGGACGATCCGTTCCAATTCGGCGAGCGCGTCCTCAAAGCTGAGGGCGACGATGTCGGGCGGAAGGGCCGCCGTCGGGGCGACGGGGGCGGACGGGGTGATGCTGCTGGAAGAGGACATGGCCGAACCGTGGTGAACCTGCGTTCGCGAAGGTAGGCCCCCCCATCGCCCAGCGCAAGACCCGTGGCGCGTCGCCCATCGCTTATCCCCCGCTCGGCCCGGATGCCTGCGGCGTCAGCGAGGACTCAACAATACATCAGTTCCCGCACATGCGCCGAGCTGGCCGACGCGAGCGCGCGCAGATTGTAGCCGCCCTCCAGAACCGACACGATCCGCGCGCCGCAATGGGTGCGGGCCAGTTCGCCCAGCTTGCGCGTGGCCCAGACGAAATCATCGTCGATCAGATGCAGCCCGGCCATCGGATCGCGCGAATGGGCGTCGAACCCGGCGGAGATGATGAGCAGGTCCGGTTTGAAATGGTCGATGGCGGGCAGAACGATGTGGGTCATCGCGTGGCGGAATTCCGGCGAACCGGCCATGGCGGGCAGGGGCGCGTTGACGCAGTTGCCATACTCGCCCTTTTCACCCGCGTCGCCGGTCCCCGGATAGAGCGGCGATTGGTGGGTCGAGCAATAGAGCATGTCGGGGTCGTGCTGAAAGATGTCCTGGGTCCCGTTGCCGTGGTGGACGTCGAAATCCATCACCGCCACCCGTTGCAGACCGTGAACGGCGCGGGCGTGATAGGCCCCGATGGCAACGTTGTTGAACAGGCAGAATCCCATCGCCTTGTCCCGTTCGGCGTGGTGGCCCGGCGGGCGCACGGCGCAAAAGGCGTTGCGCGACTGGCCCGACGCCACCGCGTCCACCGCCGCCACCACCGCCCCGGCCGCCCGCAAGGCCGCCTCCCCCGATCCCGGCGACACGACGGTGTCGCCGTCGATGCCGACATGCTCGGTTGTGGGGATGGACGCCATCACCCGATCAATGTGCGATTGCGGGTGCGCCCGCAGGATCTGCTCCACCGTGGCGCGTGGGGCCTCCTGTCGGTCGAGCATGTAAAACTCTTCCGTTTCCAGCGCGGCCAACACGGCGCGCAGGCGGTCGGCGCATTCGGGATGGCCCAGCCCCGTGTCGTGATTCAGGCAAGCCGCGTGCGTGAACAGGGAGGTCAACATGGCGATTTTGGCCGTTATCGTTGGTGTTCAGGGCGTTTCCGACCACCATTCTTCCCGGATCGCTGATGAAAGTACAGGTGGAATCCGGGACGATTCGTCACAGCCGCACCGCACCGCCGGGCGATCACGCGCCCTGCGGCAAATGGCCTCAAACGATCCGTTCGATGACGAAACGATAAACCCCGTCCACCTCGTCGCTGGCCCGCAAGACGTTGCCGGTGGCCTCGCAAAAGGCCGGAACGTCGCGGACGGCGGCGGGGTCGGTGGCCTCCACCGTCAGGGTGTCGCCGATGGCGATGGCCTTCAACGCCTTGCGCGCCCGCAGCACGGGCAGGGGGCACTGCAAGCCCTTGGTGTTCAACGGATGATCGGCCATGGCCGCAGTCTATCCGACCCTTCGGTTGGAAGTCCAGGCCATGGTCCGGGCAAGGCGGGGGCATAGACCACCCCCGCTTCGCGCACCAGGACGCGGATCAGCCGTAAACCAGATCGCTGGCCGTGATTCCGGTGGTGGATGTGTACAGGCCCAGCAACCGGATCTCGTTGGCGGCAACCGTGCCATCGCCGTTGCTGTCGACAATCAGATAGGCTCCGGTGTTGGTGCCGTCCGTGGCCAGAACCAACGCGTCGGCCCCCTTGGAACTGTTGGACAGGGATCCAAGCGCGGTGCGCACCGACGCGTAATCGGTGTCGGTCAGGCTGGCGACGGTGGTGGTCAACTGCACCACCTCGTCCGTCGACAGATTGATCGCGCCGGTGGCCCGGGCCGCCGAGGCGATCGTGCCATCGCTGTTGTCGTCCACCCGCGCGCGCAACGCGCCGCTGACAACGATCTTGTCCGTTCCGGCCTGGAAATTGGCGATCTGCGCGTAGCCGTTGCTGTCGCCGTAGGGGCGATACCCGGCGTCCTGCAACACCACCTGATCGGCCCCGTTGGCGGCGGCCAAGGTCAGCGTGTCTCCGCCATTCACCAACGCCGTGACGGTCCCGGAGGTGATGGTGATGGTGTCCGCCCCGCCGCAGCCGACGAGCGTTTCAACCCCGGACACGGCGATGGTGTTGCCGAACCCGGCCAAAAACACCACGTCGGTGCCAGCGCCGCCGGTCAGCGTTTCAATGCCCCGGACCGACAGCGTGTTGCCAGCAGCGGACAGCGTGACCACATCGGTGCCGACGCCGCCGATCAGATATTCGATTGCGGAGACGGTGATGGTCCCGCCCGCGCTGTTCATCGTGACCACATCGAAGCCCGTGTCCCCGGTCGCCGTGGTTGCCCCCGCAGCCAACGTCGTCGCGGTCGTGCCCCAACCCGCATCACCCCATCCGCCATTGTGGCCGCCAAAACCGCTGCCACCACCCATTCCATGCGCCATATCGGCCTCCTGTGGTTTGTCAGCCCCCCAAAGGCATCCTGCCCACACGCGGCACGGAGAGACGGCCAAAGCCGTTTTCACCTCCCGGACGGATTGTGAGTGATTCCCGATGGATTAAGCAACCGAATTAACCGGTGCCACCCTGGCCACGCGGTTGCCGGTGGGCGCTCTGGTCATGGCTGGTCATGGCGGATTTCCACAGGTGGACAAATATGTGTCACACGGAATATAAACGCACACTAAGCAATTGCTTCGGGCCAGGCGACCGCGCCGTGATCCCAAGCGTGCAACGCATTGTGCGGAACGGTCAGGGCGACGGACACCGATGAAGATTGAGGATTTGCAAGCCAACGCCCGGCGCGCCAGCGCGTTGTTGAAGGCGATGTGCAACGAACGGCGCTTGCTGATCCTGTGCTATCTCAGTCAGGGGGAACGGTCGGTTGGCGAGCTTGAGGATTTGGTGGGGTTGAGCCAGTCGGCCTTGTCGCAGCATTTGGCCCGTCTGCGCCGCGACAAGCTGGTGCGGACCCGGCGCAGCGCCCAGAACATCTATTATTCCCTGAATGGGCATGAGGCGCAGACCATCATGGGCACGCTGCATGGCCTGTATTGCCAACCATCCGAGCCGTTGGCGGACGACGCCATTGAGGAGGCCGCCGAGAGCGCGGCGGCACCGTCCACCACCGGTGCCGAAACCCACGCACGCGCGTGATTGTGCCGGGGCGTGTTTTGCCCCGTCGCGTTTTGACCCGGTGTGATGCGATCAGGCGGACCAGCGCCCGATCAACGCCGCGACCGTCACCATCAACCACCCGGCGATGAAAGCCACGCCGCCCAACGGGGCGGTCATGCCGATGGGCAGCGTCACGGCCAGAGCGTTCGCGTAGAGCGTGCCGCAAAACAACAGGGTTCCTGTTGCGAAAAGCCCAGCGGCCCCGCGCAGGGCGACCGCCCCCGCCCCCTGGTTTCGGCGGTTGAACAGCCCAAGCGCCAGCAGCGCCAGCGCGTGCCAAAGCTGCTGGTCCCCGGCGATGCGAAACAGTTCCTGCGCGTGCGGATCGCCAACCAAGGCGTGACGGCCATAGGCCGCCGCCGCCACGGCCACGGCGCCGCTCACCCCGGCGAACGCAACAAATCCCCGGTCCAACAGGGTCATATCCGCTCCTGAAATGTGGGGGGCTGGCGCATGGTCCTGACCGATCACCCGTTGGCCTGCAAATTGCTGAGAACAGCTCGCAACCCCGGTTTTCGTCGCCGCACTGTGCGGATTTCGAGTCGGATGTGCAACCTGATTTGCATTTTGCCAAAGACCCGCCATGGACGGTGACATTTTGCATCATGGGGCGACCAAAGCCGGGGCGATGTTCGACCCTGCCACCCTTCTTCGGCTGGCGTCGGCCACCGCCCGCCCGGCCGCCGAGGCGCGGGGCGTCGTACTGGATTTGGCGGTGCTCCCCGGCACGCCGCCCGGTCTGGTCGGCGATGTCGGCGCGGTCGGATCGATGGTCAACGCCTTGCTGTTGAGCGCGATCGAGCGCAGCGCGGGCTGCGTGGTGGCGCTGCGCCTGTCCACACAATCCGGGGCAGCGGGTCCCGGAAAGCCCGAAGCGACGCAGTTGCGAATCTCTCTGACCGGCGGCTTTGAGGTGGCGGACAGCTTCTGTCTGGATCTGGCCCGGCGGTTTGTTGCCCCCCTGGGTGCCCGCCTGACGCTGGAGCCATCGGGCAGCGGTGGGGCGGCCGTGGTGTTGGACCTTCCGGTTGGCCTGCCCGGCCGGATGACCGACGCCGAACGTCTGATGAGCTGGGCGCGCACGCGCGGCGGACGGCTGTTGGTGGTGGATGACAGCGCCACCAACCGGATGGTCACGGCGGGCCTGCTGTCCAAGGTCGGTTTTTCGGTGGAGATGGCCACCGGTGGGGCGGAGGCGGTCGCCGCCATCGCCCAGGCCAACGTGCCGCCGGAAGCGGTGCTGATGGACGTTGCCATGCCCGACGTGGACGGCATCGCGGCGACGGAAACCATCCGCTCCCTGTCGGGGGAGCGCGGGCGCATCCCGATCATCGCCGTCACCGCCAACGCCCACCCCGACGACCGCAGCCGGTGTCTGGCGGCGGGGATGAACGATTACGTGACCAAACCGGTCCGCCGCGCCGATCTGCTGGCGGCGCTGGAACGTTGGCTGACGCCGTCGTAACGCGGCAAGGGCAACGCGGCAAGGCGGGGCGGATCAAAAGGACGAGTTCGGTCCCTGCAGGAAGGCCGTTTCCTCCGCCGTGCTGGGGCGACCCAAGATCGCGTTCCGGTGGGGGAAACGCCCGAATCGGGCGATCACATCGCGGTGCCGGTGGGCGTACTCCACCGTCAGCGCGTCGCCCACCCGTTCGGTGAACAGCGCGACGGAGCGGTCCTGGCTGCCCATGTCCTCGTGATGCTCGAAGGGCAAATAGAAAAAGGCACGGCGGTCCAGCGGAGTGGCCAGATCATATCCCTGATCCACCGCGTGCCGGGCCACCGCCCGCGCCGGGGGATCGGTGGCGAAGCTGCGGGGCGTGCCCCGGAAGATGTTGCGCGGGACCTGATCCAGCAGCACGCAGAGCGCCAGGCAACCGTCGGCGCTGCCCATCCAGGCGTCGCAGTCGCCACGCGCGGCGGCTTCGTGCAGCGGCCCCAACCGGGCGGCGACCTCCTGGTCGAAGGCGGCGGATTTGACGAACCAGAAGGGCTTGGCCGACTCGCCGAACCAGAAATCCAGAACCGCAGCGATTTCCTTCGCGTCATCCATCGCGCCCTCCGCCGTTGACGGGACCCCAGAACCAAACAGGGCACCCCAAGGGGTGCCCTGTCCAGTCGAAAATCAACGGTCGGCATCAGCCGGGGGACGGTGCACCGGTCAGTGCAGCGTGCTCCACAGCTTGCGCTTGGACGCGTACATCAGACCCGCCAGCACGAGCAGGAACAGGATGACCTTGACGCCCATCTGCTTGCGCGCGTCGTGGTGCGGTTCCGCCACGAAGGTGAGGAAGGTCGAGACGTCGCGCGCCTGCTGCTCCACCGTGGCCTTCGTGCCGTCGGCGAAGGTCACGCCGTCGGGCTGAAGGATGTTCGGCATGCCGACCTGATGGCCGGGGAAATACTTGTTGTAGTTCATGCCGGCCATCAGGTTGACGCCCGCAGGCGGTTCCTCGAAGCCGGTCAGGAACGCGTACAAGTAATCTTCACCACCGACGCGAGCCTTGGCGATCAGCGACAGATCGGGCGGCAGCGCGCCGTTGTTCGCCGCGCGGGCCGCTTGCTCGTTGGCGAAGGGCGACGGGAAGCGGTCGGCCGGAATGGCCGGACGCATGAACATCTCACCGGCGTCGTTCGGGCCACCCTGGACCTCGTACCCGGCGGCGAGCGCCTTGAGTTCGTCGTCCTTGAAGCCGATGCCGCCCAGCGTGCGGATCGGGACCAGACGCATGGAGTGGCAGGCCGAGCAGACTTCCTTGTAGATCTGGAAGCCGCGCTGGGCCGCCGCCTTGTCGATGGTCCCGAACATGCCCGCGTGCGGCCAGCTCTGCTTGGGCAGATGAATCGCTTCCGACGCCTGCGCGGCCCCGGCGAGGCCGAGAGCCAGCGCCGCCGAGAGGATTGCAGTCTTCAACGCGCGCATCAGGCCTTCTCCATCGACTTGGCGTGGGCGCCCTTCAGAACGGCTTCGCTGATGCTGTTGGGCAGCGGCAGGGGACGTTCCAGCTTGCCCAACACCGGCAGCAGAACCAGGAAGTGGAAGAAGTAATAGAAGGTGCCGATCCGGGCGATCAGCAGCCAGGAGCCTTCGGCGGGCATGGCACCGGCATAGCCCAGAACCAGGGCGTCGATGGCCAGGATCCAGAAGAACTGGCGGTAGATCGGACGGAACTTGCAGCTGCGGACCTTCGAGGTGTCGAGCCACGGCAGGGCCAGCAGCAGGGCGATCGAGCCGAACATGGCGATGACGCCGCCCAGCTTGTCGGGGATCGCGCGCAGGATGGCGTAGAAGGGCAGGAAGTACCATTCCGGCACGATGTGCGCGGGCGTCACCAGCGGGTTGGCCGGAATGTAGTTGTCCGGGTGGCCCAGATAGTTCGGCATGAAGAAGACGAAGAACGCGAACACGATGAGGAACATGACGACCGCGAAGCCGTCCTTCAGCGTGACGTAGGGGTTGAACGGAACGGTGTCCTGCGGACCCTTCGCGTCGATGCCCAGCGGGTTGTTCGACCCGCAGACGTGCAGCGCGGCCGTGTGCAGGATCACCAGACCCAACAGCACGAAGGGCAGCAGGAAGTGCAGGGCGAAGAAGCGGTTCAGCGTCGGGTTGTCGACCGAGAAGCCGCCCCACAGCAGGGTGACGATCGGATCGCCGACGATCGGGAAGGCCGAGAACAGGTTCGTGATGACGGTCGCACCCCAGAAGCTCATCTGGCCCCAGGGCAGCACATAGCCCATGAAGGCGGTGCCCATCATGACGAGGAAGATGATGACGCCCAGGATCCACAGGATCTCGCGCGGGGCCTTGTAGGACCCGTAATAGAGACCACGGAACATGTGGATGTAGACGGCGATGAAGAACATCGACGCGCCGTTGGCGTGCACATAGCGCAGCAGCCAGCCGTAATTCACGTCGCGCATGATGCGCTCGACCGAATCGAAGGCCAGCGAGGTGTGCGAGGAATACTGCATCGCCAGGAACAGGCCGGTGGCGATCATGATCACCAGCATGATGCCGGCAATCGCACCGAACGCCCACAGATAGTTGACGTTCCGGGGCATCGGGTAGTGGTTGTACTCGTGATCCAGCATCGTGAAGATCGGCAGGCGGCTGTCGATCCAGTTCACGACCGGATTCTTGAATTTCGAGGCTTGAGCCTGAGCCATCTCGGGGTCTCCTGAACCTTAAGGCCGCTTAACCGAGGCGGATCTTGGTATCGCTGGTGAAGGCGTACGTCGGAACCACGAGGTTGGCCGGGGCCGGACCCTTGCGGATGCGCCCGGCGGTGTCGTAGTGCGAGCCGTGGCAAGGGCAGAACCAGCCCTCGAAGTCGCCGCGCGGATCCGTGACCTTCTGCCCCAGCGGGACGCAGCCGAGATGCGTGCAGATGCCGACGACGATCAGCCATTCCGGCTTCTTGACGCGGGCCTCGTCGGCCACCGGGTCGCGCAGCTCACCGAGATTGACCGTCTTGGCCTGCTCGATTTCCTTGGCGTTGCGGTGACGGACGAACACCGGCTTGCCGCGCCAGGTGACGGTGATGGCCTGCCCCTCGGCGACCGGGGCCAGATCGACGTCGATGGACGCCAGCGCCAGGGTGTCGGCGGCCGGGTTCATGCTGCTGATGAAGGGCCAAGCCGCCGAAGCGGCCCCGACAACGCCAACCGCGCCGGTGGCAAGGTAGAGAAAATCGCGGCGGTTGGAACCGTCGCCGGAGGCCGCGTGGCCACCCGTCCCGGGCGGATGCGTGGTCTGAGCCATAAGCCTGTTTCTCCTCAAGGCATGCCCGACGTGCGCAGGTTCACGCCGGACGACCGATGGACCGTTCTGTAGCACGACTTGACGGGCTTGTCCGTCGGGTCGATGAACCTCGGGCACGCCACGTCACCCAGAGTTCGAGACTCTGGTGTTTCGGGGTTGCGGTATACCGTTGCGCTGCCCACTTGAAAAGGCTTTGTCGCCGGACACGGTGTCGCGCGCTGCGTTGCAGCATGATTTTGTACGCCTACGGATGGTTTTTCAGAGGGATTCCAATGCGCCTCGTCCTGTTCCAACCCGACATCCCGCAGAACACCGGCACGCTGATGCGGCTGGCGGCGGGGTTGGGCGTCCCGCTCGACCTGATCGAGCCTTGCGGATTCGTTTTGGACGACCGCCGTCTGCGCCGGGCCGGGATGGATTATCTCGATCATCTGGATTGGGTCCGCCATCCCTCGTGGGACGCCTATCGCGCCAGCCCGCAGGCCGGGCGTCTGGTGCTGCTGACCACCCGCGCGGCCCAGCCCTACACCGGTTTCGCCTTTGCCCCCGACGACCGGATCATGGTGGGGCAGGAGAGTGCTGGCGTGCCCGACGCGGTGCATGAGGCCGCCGACGCCCGTCTGGTCATCCCGCTGCGCCCGCCCGCCCGTTCCTTGAACGTTGCGATCAGCGCCGCGATGGTGTTGGGTGAGGCGCTGCGGCAAACCGCCTCAGCCGACTCCGTTGCCGCCCCTGTCCCCGTCCTTTGAGCCTGCGAGCCTGCCATGACCGCCCCCGTTCCGCCCGTCGCCTCCGCCGTTGCCGCGACCGATCCGGCCCTTGTCGAGGCGCGCAAGGCCCGCGCCGCCGCGTGGTTCGCCAGCCTGCGCGACCGGATTTGCGCCGGGTTCGAGGCGCTGGAGGACGAGTTGACCGGGACGCACGCCGATCTGCCCCCCGGCCGATTCGAGCGCAAGAGCTGGACCCGCCCCGATCACGAGGGCGGCGAGGGCGGCGGCGGAACCATGGCGGTGATGAAAGGCCGGGTGTTCGAGAAGGTCGGCGTCAACATCTCCGTCGTCCACGGCGTGTTCAGCCCGGAATTCCGCGCCAACATCCCCGGCGCGGCGGACACCGGCGAATTCTGGGCGGCGGGCATCAGTCTGGTGGCGCACATGCGCTCCCCCCTGGTCCCGGCCACTCACATGAACACCCGCCATCTGGTCACGACGAAAAGCTGGTTCGGCGGCGGGGCCGATCTGACGCCGATGATCCCGGACGATCAGGACACGGCGGATTTCCACGCCGGTCTGAAGGCCGCCTGCGACCGCCACGACCCGGATTATTACGCGAAGTACAAGGAGTGGTGCGACCGCTACTTCTTCTTGCCCCACCGGAATGAGGCGCGCGGCGTCGGCGGCATCTTCTTCGACGGCCTCGATTCGGGGAATTGGGAGGCGGATTTTGCCTTCACCCAGGATGTCGGGACCGCCTTTTTCGAGACCTACGCCGATCTGGTCCGTCGCCACATGAACCGCCCCTGGACGGCGGAGCAACGCGAACACCAGCTCATCCGCCGGGGCCGCTATGTGGAGTTCAACCTGCTCTACGACCGGGGAACCACCTTCGGCCTGAAGACCGGCGGCAACACCGAAGCCATCCTGATGAGCCTGCCGCCGGAGGTGAAGTGGCCGTAAACTTCGGGGCGGGGGTGAATGTCCACAACAGAACTGAAAATTTTGGTGTTGAATCGGCTCTAATATGGAAAAGTAAGCCGTTTCTAGGAGTGAATGGTTATCTGCCTGCGCGTCGGGCAACGCTGCTTCCCAAAAGTACGGACGAGCGAGATATTAACAATATAGATTTGCATTTGAGGAAGAAGACACATAGGTTCATGATATGTCAGCCAATCAAGAACACCATTACCTTCCTCAGTGTTACCAGCGCGGATGGACCGGCGGTGATGGGAAGTTGTTTGTTTACAAGTGGGTACGCAGTAGAATTGAGTGCAAAAGAAGGTCGCCAAAATCAACTGCCTGGACTCCTGGACTGTATTTTGCTCCCGGACTTCCTCCCAATTTAAAAAATGTATTAGAAGACGAGGTGTGGAGACGCATTGATCAATGGTTAAGCGATGGATTGGAAGTATTACGATCCAATGACGTTAATGATATTGAGAAAATTGACAAATCTTGCTGGTCTGTAGTCATTACGGCTATGATTTTTCGTAACCCATCAATGATAAAATATATCAATGATCAGGCAAATAGGCATATTCTTGAAATGATTAAGAGGTGCGGATTTGAAAAATACCGTTCCAGTGATGAGCCGGATTCTCAAGAAAGATTCGAGAATTTTCCAATACAAGATGGAATGTTAAATATTTCTGTGCAATCTATTTTACGAATTATTATAAACTCTGGTATTTATCAGCAAATTTATTCAATGAAGTGGGGTGTTGTAAATATTGATCTAGACTTTTGTTCTATAATCACATCAGATAATCCAGTAACCATATATTCTGGATTAAAACAAGATGATGGTTTTCTTGTTTTTCCCATAAATAAGGATAGATTTTTCATTGCCTTCAACGATAATCACAACAAATCAGAGTCGTCAATGATGAAATTATTCACGTCAAATAATTTTGTTAGAATAATCAACAAAAGAGTAATTGAGCAAAAATATTGCTACGTTTATGCATTTGACGATAGTATGACAGATTTTATTAATAATAATTTTAAGGAATAGCCTTGCATAAATTTCATCAATGTCGCTAAAAATTTTTTAATTTTGGCAGTTCCTGGCTCTACAGCCTGCTTGTTTTCGAAGGGCGAGAAAAACGCAGGTTGGCGTCAAGCTTCAAACGCCCCAAAACCCCGCGCTTGGTCCAGGCAGGCCGCGCGGTCGGCCTGGAAATCCCCGGCGATCCACCACGCCTCCACCCGTTTCAGCAGCGCGCCCAGCGCCGGGCCGCGCTCCACCCCCAGCGCCAGCAGGTCGCGCCCGGCGATGGGCAGGCGCAGGGTCGGCAAATCCGCCGCCACCGCCAGGGCGGCGCGCGGATCGGCGAGGTCGAGCGGTCCGGGGGCGTCTGTGGCGGCCAGCAGAACGAGATCCTGGTAGAGCGCGGCATCGCCCACGCGGTAGAGGGCTTGGCGCAGCGCGGTGCCTTGGTGTTCGGTGGCGTGGATCGGCAGGGCCACCGGCGGTTCGGTCAGGGCCGCCAGCCGGTCGCGCTCCGGGTTGGACAGGCGCAACCGCTCGGCCACGCGCAGCGACTCGGCGCGGTCGGCGTCGAGAACGGCGGCCAGACGGCGGGTCGGGTCGGCGGGGATGCCGAGGTCATGCTCCAGGCGGGCCAAGCGGGCCAGGCGATGGGTGCGGGTGGCGCTGGGCAGCAGGTGGGTCATCACGCCGTGATCGATCATCAGCCGCCAGACCTCTGCGGCGCTGTTGGCGGCGGCGTCCGGGGTGGTCAGCAGGCGGAACAGCTCGCCGCGCACCCGTTCCCCCGACAGGGTGGGCAGGCGGGGGGCGAGCGCGACGCAGGCGGCCAACGCGTCGGCGTCCGGCGCGCCGCGCCCGTAATGGGCGTAGAAGCGGAAGAAGCGCAGCAGGCGCAACACATCCTCGGTCACGCGGCGCATGGCGTCGCCGACGAAGCGCACCCGCCCCGCCGCCAGATCGGCCAAGCCGCCGAACGGGTCATGGACCACGCCGTCGGCGGTGCAGCTCAGGGCGTTCATGGTCAGGTCGCGGCGGGCGGCGTCCTCCTCCCAATCGTCGGTGAAGACGACTCGGGCGTGGCGGCCGTCGCTGTCCACATCCCGGCGCAGGGTGGTGATCTCATAGGGTTGGCCGTCCGACAGCGCCGTCACCGTGCCATGGGCGATGCCGGTGGGGATGGCGCGCAGCCCGGCGGCGGTCAGCAGCGCCATCACCCGGTCGGGCGGGGCGTGGGTGGCGATGTCGATGTCCTTCACCGGCCGCCCCAGCCACGCGTCGCGCACGCAGCCGCCGACAAAGCGCGCGTCGGCCCCGCCAGCGGCGAGCGCGGCGAACACCGCCCGGCTGGCGGGCGCGGTCATCCAGGGTTGCGGGTCCAGGCGGGCGGCGGCGGTCATGGCCCGATCCTGCCCGGCGGCGGCGGACTTCGGCAAGCTGCTCGTCAGCAAACTGGTCTGCGGCAAGATGGTGCCCGCACTCAATCGGCCCGTTCCAGCGCCCCGCCCAGCGTCACCCCCAGCGCGTCGCGCAGGTTCACCAGCATCCCGGCGGTCGCCCCCCAGATGAAGCGCTCCTGATAGGGGAAGACGTAAAAGAAGCGGTCCTTGCCGAGAAAGACCCGGCTGTGCCGTTGCGGGTTGTCGGGGTGCAGGAAGACCGACAGCGGAACCTCGAACACCTCCGCCACTTCGACCGGGTCGGGAGCGAGCGTGAAGGGGGGTGAGACCAGTCCGACGACCGGCGTCACCCGGAAGCCGGTGCGGGTCACATAGGTGTCGAGCCGCCCGATGATCTCGATCCGCTCGTGCGACAGGCCGATTTCCTCCGCCGTTTCGCGCAGGGCGGCGGCCTCGGCGGAGGGATCCTCCGGCTCCAGCCGTCCGCCGGGGAAACTGATCTGCCCGGCGTGGGCGCTCAGCGTCGTCGTGCGCTGGGTCAGGATCACCGTCACCCCGTCCGCCCCCCGGTCCACCAGCGGGACCAGCACGGCGGCGTCGCGCAGCGCCGGGGTGTGCGCCGGGTTGGAATCGGGGGCGAAATCGGGGTTCAGATCATGGTCGCCGCGCAGGCCGCGCGCGCCCCGGCCCGCCGCCAGACGGCGGCGGATTTCGGTCAAACTCAGGGCCGTCACGATCCTGTCGGTTCCGGTCATTCCTCCGGCAGCGTCCCCAGCGCGAAAAACACCCCGTTGCTCCATACACCCACCTCGGACTCGCCGGATTCGGTGGCGCGGGCGTCGCTGCGCGCCACCATGTCGTAAAACACGGGCCGCGCGATCCGCGCCTCCAGCCCCTTCGACGCAACAATGTAGGGCGTCGGCTCCCCGCTGTCAGGGTGCACGGCCACACGGATCGGGTGATCGGGGCCGGCCGCCACCCATTGGTCCAGATTGGTGCGGAAGGACAGGGCCTGTTCGGCCCCCTCACCCGCCACCGTCATCTCCACGGCGACGAAGGGCGCGTCCTCCACCCAAATCCGGCCATGCTCGACCGGGGTCATCAGCCAGTAATCGCCAACCGCGTCGCGTTGCAGGATGGTGGCGAACAGCTTGGCCAGCTCGATCCTGTGGATCGGCTCGCCGTTGTGGAACCATGTGCCGTCGCGGGCGATGCGGATGTCGTAGGCCTCCTCCCCCGGCAATCGGTCGGGCAGAGGGGGGGCGCCGACCGGCGGCGTCAGCGCGGCCCGCCGCGCCGCGCGCGCCTCGTTCGCTGTGTCGTCGCCGCTGGTCATGCCGTTCCATCCCTTGCGTGTTTTTTTGGGTCGCTCCGCTGCGTATTTTCGCCACACTCGGGGCGCAGGTCCACTAGAGTTGATGGGGTGGGGTGCGGCAGCCCCCGGATCGCCAGACAGAGGAGCGCCAGACGTTGAACGCATCGGAGATCCCGCACAGCCTGTCATCGACGATGGCGGAGGACCCCCGCCGCCTGCTGGCCGAGATCGAGGAGCTGGGCGCGCGGCTGGCGGAGGTGCGGGCGGGCGTGGCCCGGATCATCTTCGGTCAGCAGGAGGTGATCGACCGGACGCTTGTCACCCTGCTGGCGGGCGGCCATGTGCTGCTGATCGGCGTGCCGGGGCTGGCGAAAACCCGGCTGGTCGAAACGCTGGGCGCGGTGCTGGGGCTGGGGGAAAAGCGCATCCAATGCACGCCCGACCTGATGCCCGCCGACATTCTGGGGTCGGAGGTGCTGGAGGAAAGCGAGAGCGGCCGCCGCTCCTTCCGCTTCCTGCCCGGCCCGGTGTTCAGCCAATTGCTGATGGCCGACGAGATCAACCGCGCCAGCCCGCGCACCCAATCGGCCCTGTTGCAGGCGATGCAGGAGCATCGCGTGTCGGTCGCCGGGCACTATCACCCGCTGCCGCAACCCTTCCACGTCCTGGCCACCCAGAATCCGTTGGAGCAGGAGGGGACCTATCCGCTGCCCGAGGCGCAGCTTGACCGCTTCCTGATGCAGATCGACGTCGATTACCCCGACCGCGACGCCGAACGCCGGATGATGATCGCCACCACCAGCGCCGACAGCGCCCACGCCCGCCCGGTGCTGTCCGCCGACGACCTGCTGGCGGCGCAGAGGCTGGTCCGCCGCCTGCCGGTGGGCGACGCGGTGGTGGACGGCATCCTCGATCTGGTCCGCCGGGGCCGCCCCGACAGTTCCGAGTTGGAGGCGGTGCGCCGTCACGTCGCCTGGGGGCCGGGGCCGCGCGCCAGCCAGGCGCTGATGCTCGCCGCCCGCGCCCGCGCCGTGCTGGACGGTCGGCTGTCGCCCTCGCTGGACGATGTGCTGGCGCTGGCCAAGCCGATCCTGAAGCACCGCATGGCGCTGAATTTCGCCGCGCGGGCCGACGGGGTGACGCTCGACGGCATCATCGACCGCCTGTGCGAACCGTTGGCCTGATCCCGCGCCCGATCCAAAAGCCCCCATCCGAAAGCCCGCGCCCCGTGCCCCAGCCCCCCGGATCCCCCAACCCCCTGCACGCCCGCCACCGGGCGGAAGCGCTGTCGGCGGCGCTGCCGCCGCTGCTGGTGGCGGCGGAGCGGGTGGCGGCGACGGTCGCGCCCGGCGTGCATGGCCGCCGCCGGGTCGGGCTGGGGGAAAGCTTCTGGCAGTTCCGCCGCTACCAGAGCGGCGATTCCCCGGCGATGATCGATTGGCGGCAATCGGCCAAATCCCAACCGGTCTATGTCCGTGAAAACGAGTGGGAGGCGGCGCAAAGCGTCTGGCTCTGGCGCGACCGCTCGCCCTCGATGGAGTTCCGTTCCGCGCCCGGCCTGCCGACCAAGCGCGAGCGCGCCGACCTGCTGCTGCTCGCCACCGCCGTGCTGCTGGCGCGCGGGGGGGAGCGGATCGCCCTGCTGAACTCCGGCGTCCGCCCCGACCATGGCAAGGCGGCGGTGGATCGGCTGGCCCGGCTGATGACCGATCCACAGACAGCCAGCGACGCCGATCCCCTGCCACGCCCTGAGTCCCTGCCGCGCCACGCCCAAACCCTGCTGATCGGCGATTTTCTGGCCCCGCTGGACCGCATCGCCGCCACCGTAGCGGCGCTGAGTGGGCAGGGGCTGCGCGGCCATCTGCTGCAGGTGCTGGATCCGGCGGAGGAAAGCCTGCCCTATGAGGGCCGCGTCGCCTTCGATGGGATGGAGGGGGACGGGCGGTTGCTGGTCCCGCGCGTGGACGCCATCCGCGACGCCTACCGCGCCCGGCTGCAGGCCCAGCGCGACGGGCTGGCGGCGCTGGCGCGCGGTGTGGGCTGGAGCTTCGCCACCCACCGCACCGACCGGCCGCCGACCAGCGCGCTGCTGGGTGTGTGGAGCGCCTTGGCGCGGGAGGTTCCGTGACCCACACTCTTTCCCGGCCTCTCCGCCGTTTCCTCCTTCCCGCAACCCCGTAAGACGCGCCGATGCTGGGTCTTGGACCGATCGCCTTTGCCGCCCCCTGGGTTCTGACCGCGCTGGCCGCCTTGCCCGCGCTGTGGTGGCTGTTGCGCCTGACGCCCCCGGCGGCCAAGCGGGTGCGCTTTCCAGCGCTGCTGCTGCTGCGCGGCCTGATCGTGGCGGAGGAAACCCCGGCGCGCACACCCTGGTGGCTGCTGGCGCTGCGGCTGCTGCTGACCGGTCTGGTGGTTCTGGCGCTGGCGGGGCCGTTGCTGAACCCGCGCGCCGCCCTGCCCGGCGCTGGGCCGCTGCTGCTGGTGGTGGACAACGGGTGGGCGTCGGGGCGCGATTGGCCCGCCCGGCGGCAGGCGATGGAGGCGCTGATCGCCCAGGCCGAACGGCAAAGCCGCCCGGTGATCCTGCTGCCCACCGCCCCGCTGCCCGGCGGGGAGGCCCGCCCGCCCGCCCTGGCCGTGCCCGCCGCCGAGGCCCGGCGCCTGGCCCAGGCGTTGGAACCGTTGCCCTGGCCGACCGACCGCGCCGCCACCCTGGCGTCCGTGCGCGCCCTGACCGCGCAGGGGGCGATCCAGGGAACGGCGCACGCGGTGTGGCTGGCCGATGGGGTGGGCGACCGTTCCGCCCGCGCGCTGGCCGAAAGCCTGCAGCGGCTGGGGGCGGCGGAGATCCTGGATGATTCGGCGGACAAGCCGCCCCACCTGCTGCTGCCCCCCGCCACCGAGGGCAACGCCCTGGTCGCGCGCGTCCTGCGCGCCGACGCCGCCCGGCCCGATCCGGTGACGCTGCGGCTCTCCGCCGCCGACGGGCGGTTGCTGGCCCGTGAGACCCTGGTGATGGAGGTTGGCCAGAAGGCCCGCGACCTGCGGCTCGACCTGCCGACCGAATTGCGCAACGACGCCGCCAGCCTGCGAATTGAGGGCGACACCACCGCCGGGGCCACGGTGCTGCTGGACGAGCGCTGGCGTCGCCGCCCGGTCGGGCTGGTGTCGGGACGGCCGGAGGGCGAGAGCCAACCCCTGCTGTCCGATCTGCATTACCTGGACCGCGCCCTGTCGCCCTACACCGAGGTGCGGCGCGGCACGACGGCGGAGCTGTTGAAACGCGATCTGGCCGTGCTGGTCCTGTCCGACGTTGGCGCGCTGACCGGGGTGGAGGCGCAGAGCGTCGATGGCTGGGTGCGCAAGGGCGGGGTGCTGCTGCGCTTCGCCGGGCCGCGTCTGGCCCAGCACGCCGATTCCCTGATTCCCGTGCGCCTGCGGGTGGGCGACCGCGCGCTGGGCGGGGCGCTGTCCTGGTCGGAACCGGCCAGCCTGCAACCCTTCCCCGCCAAGTCCCCGTTCGACGGGCTGGCGGTCCCCCCCGACGTGACGGTGAACCGGCAGGTGTTGGCCGAACCGGCGCTCGATCTCGCCGAACGTACCTGGGCGCGGCTGGCCGATGGCACGCCGCTGGTCACGTCCGAACGGCGCGGCGACGGCTGGCTGGTCCTGGTCCACACCACCGCCAGCCCCGATTGGTCCAACCTGCCGCTGTCCGGCCTGTTCGTCGACATGCTGCGCCGGGTGCTGGCGTTGAGTGGCGGCGTGGCGGGCGGAAGCGGTGCGGGGGGCGGGGCGGCGCTGGAGCCGGTCAGCCTGCTGGACGGGACCGGGCGTCTGGTCGCGCCGACCGCCACCGCCTTTCCCATTCCCGGCAATGCGGCGGCGGACATCGTCGGGCCGCGCCATCCGCCCGGCTTTTACGGTGGGGAGGAACGCCGCCGCGCCGTCAACCTGTCCCCGGCCATCGCCGGGTTGGAGCCGCTGGGGCCTTTGCCGACTGGCGTGGCCCGTTCCGGCTATGGCGGGCGGGGCGAGCTGGCGCTGAAACCGGCGCTGCTGGCCGCCGCGCTGGCGCTGTTGACGGTCGATCTGGTGATCGCGTTGGCCCTGCGCGGGCTGTTGATCCCGGCGGCGTGGCGGCGGCGCGGCGGGGCGGTGGCCGGGCTGCTGCTGGCGCTGGCGCTGTTGATGCCAGACGTGGCCCGCGCGTTGGAGATCGATCAAGCGGTGAAGGTCACGGCGGAAACCCATCTCGCCCATGTCCTGACCGGGGACGGGGCCGTGGACGACACCGCGCGCGCCGGGTTGGAGGGGCTGGCAGCGGCGCTGAACCTGCGAACGGCGGTGGACGCCATGGGCGTGGTCGGCGTCGATCCCGAACGCGACGAGCTGGCCTTTTACCCGCTGCTCTATTGGCCCGTTTCGGATCGTCAAGGTTCCTTGTCCGACGCCGCAAGGTCGCGGGTGAACGCCTATCTGCGCGGCGGCGGGGCGATCCTGTTCGACACCCGCGATCAGGCGGCGGGCGGCGGATCGCGCGTGTTGCAACGGCTGGTCGATGGGCTGGACATTCCGCCGCTGGCCCCGGTCCCGCCCGACCATGTGCTGCGCAAGTCCTTCTATCTGCTTCAGGATTTTCCGGGCCGCTCCACCGGATCGGACCTGTGGATCGAGGCGCGGGAGGGGCGCGGCAACGACGGCGTGTCGCCCGTGGTGATCGGCGGCAACGATTGGGCGTCGGCCTGGGCGGTCAACCGCAACGGGCAACCGATGTTCGCGGTCGTTCCGGGTGGCGAACGGCAGCGTGAAACCGCTTATCGTTTCGGAGTCAATCTGGTGATGTACGCGCTGACCGGCAATTACAAGGCCGATCAGGTCCATGTCCCCGCCATTCTGGAAAGGCTTGGCCAATGAGTCCCGCCGATCCCTGGTCGGGCGCGTCGATCGCCTTCGCCCCGCTGCTCCCCTGGGGCCTGCTGGTCCCCCTGGTCGGGGTGGCGATTCTGGTTGTGCTGGTTGCGCTGCTGCGGCGGGCGCGGGGGGCGGGCTGGCGGCTGCTGGCGGCGCTGGTGCTGGCGCTGGGCTTGGCCAACCCCTCCCTGATCCAGGAAAAGCGGGAGCCGATCAAGGATGTCGTCGTCGTCGTCGTTGATGACTCGCCCAGCCAGTCCATCGGGCAGCGGCGGGCGCGAGCCGAATGGGCGCTGGCCGATCTGACCGCCAAGCTGAAAACCGCGCCGGACCTGGAACTGCGCGTCGTGCGCGCCGGGGGGGATGAGAGCGGAACGATCCACGAAACCCATCTGTTCGACGCGCTGAACCGCGCCATGGCCGACGTGCCGCGCCGCCGCATGGCCGGGGCGGTGTTGATCACCGACGGGCAGGTGCACGACATTCCCGACCCGGTCAGCAAACTGGCGGGCATCGGACCGGTTCACACCCTGCTGACCGGCGACCATGACGAGGGCGACCGCCGCATCGCCATCGTCCAGGCCCCCAGCTACGGCCTTGTGGGCAAATCGGTCGATCTGACCATCCGGGTGGACGACATGCCGGGCCGCCAATCGCCCGACGCGGCGGTGACGCTGCGCCAGGATGGCGGGGCGGGGCGCCGCTTCCGCGTGCCGGTCGGGCGCGATTTCCGCATCGACCTTGCCATCACCCACGGCGGCCAGAATGTGTTGGAACTGGAGGTGGAGGCGGCGGCGCAGGAACTGACCCTGGCCAACAACCGCGCGGCGGTGGTCGTGAACGGCGTGCGCGACCGGCTGCGGGTGCTGCTGGTGTCGGGAGAGCCGCACGCCGGGGAACGGACGTGGCGCAATTTGCTGAAGGCCGACCCGGCGGTCGATCTGGTCCATTTCACCATTCTACGCCCGCCCGAAAAGCAGGACGGCACGCCGATCCGCGAATTGTCGCTGATCGCCTTCCCGATCCGCGAATTGTTCGAAGTGAAGCTGGACGAGTTCGACCTCATCATCTTCGACCGTTACCGGCGGCGCGGTGTGCTGCCGCAAATGTATCTGGAGAACATCGCCGACTACGTCCGCAAGGGCGGGGCGTTGCTGGAGGCGTCGGGGCAGGGCTACGCCTCGCCGCTGTCGCTGTACCGCACGCCGCTGGGGTCGATCCTGCCCGCCGCCCCCACCGGGCGGACGCTCGACCAACCGTTCCGCCCGCGCGTGACCGACACCGGACGCCGCCACCCGGTGACGGCCGATTTGCCGGGCGACCGGATCGACGGCGAACCGGCCTGGGGGCGTTGGTTCCATCAGGTCGCGGTCACGCCCAACAGCGGCACCGTGGTGATGCAGGGGGCCGACGGTCACCCCCTGCTGGTGCTGGACCGGGTGGGCAAGGGCCGGGTGGCGCAATTGGCCTCCGATCAGATTTGGTTGTGGAGCCGTGGTTTCGAAGGCGGCGGCCCGCAGGCCGAACTGCTGCGCCGTCTGGCTCATTGGCTGATGAAGGAACCGGAGCTGGAGGAAAACGACCTGCGCACGCGGGTGGATGGCAACCGCATCACCGTGGAGCGCCGCGCGTTGGAGCCGGACCCGCGCCCGGTGACGTTGACCACCCCATCGGACGAAACCAGCCCGCTGACCCTGACCGAAGACGCCAGCGGCCACGCCACCGCCACCGTGCTGGCCAAGGCACCGGGAATTTACCGGGTGTCGGACGGCACGCGCACCGCTTTGGCGGTGGTCGGCACGGTCAACCCGCCCGAGTTGGCCGACGTGCGCGCCACCGGCGACCGGTTGAACCCGGTTGCCAAGGCCACGCGCGGCGGCGTGCATTGGATCGTGGACCACCAGACCGGCCCGCGCGCTGGTTTGGACATCCGCCGCACCAACCCCGACCGCGACCAAAGCGGCCCGACCTGGATCGGCCTGCGCGCCAACGGCGATCACACGGTGACGGGCGTGACCGACACGCCGCTGGTTCCGGTGCCCGCGCTGCTGGTCCTGGCGCTGGGGGCGCTGGCCTGGGGGTGGCGGCGGGAAGGGCGCTGAACCGTCCGTGCGGAGAGCGCCGAAAAAAATGCGTGAACGCAATCAAACACCTGTTGCGTTCCCCATCGCTTCCGACTATGGTGCCGCTCCCGCCGGTGATTGAACTTCACCGTGTCGGTTGGGGCGTCGCCAAGCGGTAAGGCAGCGGTTTTTGGTACCGCCATTCCCAGGTTCGAATCCTGGCGCCCCAGCCATTTATCTCATTGAAAAAATAAAAGATTTTCCGATCATCGCTGCGCAGAAACTGCGTGCGCTGATCTGTGTGATTTTGTGCATGGGCCCGTTGGAAATCCTCACTTTGCAAATTTGAAGCACAGTTTCCTGTGCACGTGAGCCGGTCTATGTTTTGCCGAACATGCGCCCCTTCAAGGCGACCTGCACCGCGCACCACTGATGGGGGCGCGGTGCGGTGTCTGTATGGGGGGTTGCCCGTGGTTTTCCGGTGTCAGGGCGCAGGCGCGGTGGTTTCCGGGGCTGTTACGAAATTCTGAAGCGGCGGCGGGCGGCGATCAGGGAGGCGAAGCTCATCGCCGCCAGAACCATCAGGTAATAGCTGGGCGACAGCTTGCTGCCGGTGACGTCGGTCAGCCAGGTCATGGCCAACGGCCCCAGCCCGCCGAACATCGTCACCCCCAGATTGTAGCTGAAGGACAGGCCGGTGGCGCGGGTGGCGCGGGGGAACAGGTCGGACATCAGGGCGGGCAGCGCGCCGAAATAGACCGACTTCAGCGTTGCCAACCAGATCACCACGCCGATGATGACCATCGCCGTCGGGTTGGCGGTCAGCAGCAGGAAGCAGGGGAAGAAGGACACGAACAGCAGCGCCGACGCCACCAGCATGGCCCGCGTCCGCCCCAATTGGTCGGACATGTGGCCGACATAGGGCGTCAACACCGTCAGGATGATCGCCCCGGCAAAGGTGCTGGTGTAGCCGATGGTCGGTGTCAGGCCCAGTTGTTTGACCGCGTAGGTCGGCATGTAGACCAGCAGATAATTCACCGCCGTGGAGATGATGAGGCAGCCGATGGCGACCACGACGTTGAGCTTTTGCGAGGCGAACACGGTGGCGACCGCCGCGCGTTCCGATCCATGCGCATGGTCGTTGGGGTCGGCGGGCGGCTCATCGAGGTGGCGGCGGATGTACAGGCCGACCGGGCCGACCAGCAGGCCAAAGGCGAAGGGCAGACGCCATCCCCAATCCTGCAAGGCGTCGGCGGGCAGGTAGACGGTCAACAGCACGCCGAACAGGGCGGCGAGCGCGCTGCTCAGGCCCTGGCTGGCGAATTGCCAACTGGCGATGTAGCCGCGCCGGTCGGGCGCGTGTTCGACCAGGAAGGCAGTGGCGCTGCCGAACTCGCCACCGGCGGAAAAGCCCTGGATCAGACGGGCCACCAGTATGCCCAGCGGGGCGAAAACACCGATGCTGGCGTAGGTCGGCATGACGGTGATCATCGCCGTGCCCAGCACCATCAGCAGGATGCAGGCCAGCATCGCCGCCTTGCGCCCGACCCGGTCGGCGTAATTGCCCAACACCAGCGCGCCCAGCGGACGGGCAAGGTAGGAGATGGCGAAGGTGCCGAAGGCCAGCAGCAGCCCCACCGTTTCATCGGCGGCGGGAAAGAACGCCTTGGTGATGTAGAGCGCGAAAAATCCGTATACCGCGATGTCGTACCATTCCAGCGCGTTGCCGATGGAGGTGGCGATCAGCATGCGGGTCAGGTTGAACGGCTTCCCGGTGCCGTCAACATTGGCCGCTGCGTGCGGTGTGGTGGCCGTCCCTGTGGTCATCTGTCGAAGTCTCCCCGATGATCGGCTGTCGATGGCGGCGGCGGTCCCTTTTGCGGGTTTTGCCGCTTGTTCGGCGTTTGCTCGTTGCCGCCGCGTCCCTGTTGGGTCGTGTTGGTTTGGTTGGTTACGCGCGGTGCGGTGGAATCTCTCCCAAATCCCAGAACAGCCCGGCCATGATCCGCAGCGCCTCGTCCGCCACCGGCATCAGCAGATGCTCGTTGGGGGCGTGCTGGTTGCAGCCGGGGTAGGAATGGGGAACCCACAGGGTGGGCAGCCCCAAATCCACCGCGAAACAGTCGTTGGGCAGCGACCCGCCGAAATTCGGCAGCAGCGCCACCGGGCGGCCCGTCGTCCGCTCCATCGAGGCGGTGGCCCAATGAACCCACGGGTCGTCCAGGTCCAGCCGGGTGGCGGTCGCCATCACGTCCACCCGCACGGCGACGTCGTCGAAACCATGGGCGGCCAGATGGGCCTTGACCGAATCCTCCGCCCCGGCGGTGTCGGTGCCGACGACGAAGCGCAGTTGCAGCACGGCTTCGGCCTTGCCGGGGATGGCGTTGACCGGGCGCTGGGTGTTGCCGGCGGAAAAGGCCAGCACCTCCAGCGTGTTCCAGCCATAGACCCGCTCGGCCGGGGACAGGCCGGGTTCGCCCCAGCCTTCGGCGATCTCCGGTTCGTCGGGGCCGGGCACCACCGGGATGTCGGCCAGCGCGCGGCGCACGGTGTCGGGCATCGGGGCCGGGCGCAGACCATCGACCAGGATGCGGCCCCGCCCATCGACCAGGCAGGCGATGGCGGCCGCCAACCGGGTGGCCGGGTTGACCAGCAACCCGCCCCAATTGCCGGAATGATGCCCGCCGGGCCGCAGATCCAACGTCAACCGGATGTTCAGACCGCCGCGCGCGCCCAGAAACAGGGTGGGGCGGTCGGCGGCGACGCGCGGCCCGTCGGAACTCAGCATCACATCGGCCTTGAGCTGGTTGCCCCGTTCGCGGCAGATCGCTTGCAGGTCGGGAGAACCGATCTCCTCCCCCATTTCCAGCAGAATCTTGAGGTTGAAGCCGACCTTGCCCCGGCGCGCCTTCAGCACGGCGGCGAAGGCGGCGAGATTCAGGCTGTGCTGTCCCTTGTTGTCGGCGCTGCCCCGGCCATACAGGCGATCCCCGCGCACCGTCGCGCGCCAGGGCGACAGGCCGTCGGCCCACCGCTCGTCCATGCCCGGCACGACGTCGCCGTGGCCGTACATCAGCACGGTGGGGCGGCTGGCATCCTCGTGGCGTTCGGCGATCAGGAACAGGTTGCGGCTGTCGCCCGACACCCGGCGGATGTCGGTGGTGAAGCCCAGCGCGTGCAGCGTTGGCGCGATTTCGTCGGCGAGATAGCCGTACAGCGGCGCGGGGTTGCCCGCCGTGCTGTCGGTCTGGTGGGCGATGCGCCGGTCGAGGTCGGCGAGGAAGGAGCCGTCGGTCAACGCCGCCGCCGCGTCGGTCAACACGGCGTGACGTAAGGCGTCGGTGGGTGCGCCGCGATCCATGCGCAAACTCCTGTGTGCGGGGTGGCCGCTTGCAAAAGGGGCGGGCGGAAGCCGGGCGGGAGGCAAAGCGGAGCCGCCGCCACCCGCCGGTCCCGGGCTGCGCCGCGCGCTTTGACATCACTGGCTTGCTGAACAAGGGTGATTGTGGGTGACAATCGGCGATGATGACAATTTCAATATTCTCAAGCACGCTTTGACTTTTCAGCAAACCGGGGACCGACCATGCTCAGCACCGCCCTGCGCTATTTTCTGGAGGTTGCCCGCACGGGATCCCTCAGCGACGCGTCGGACCGCCTGCACGTCACCGTGTCCGCCGTCAGCCGCCAGATCGCCAAGCTGGAGGATCAGATCGGCGCGCCGCTGTTCGAACGGCACCCGCGCGGGATGCTGCTGACGGCGTCCGGCGAGTTGCTGGCCGATTACGCCCGCCGCAGCGCGTTGGAGGCCGAACGGGTGGCGGTGGAGCTGCGCGAGGGGGTGGGGCTGCGCAAGGGCGCGGTGCGCATCGCCGCGTCCGACGGGGTGGCCCTGATCGCCGTGCGCGCCATCCGCGCCTTCCAGGCCGAACACCCCGACGCGGTGGTCGATCTGACCGTCGCCGCGTCCGACGCGATCGTAACCCAACTGCGGCAGGGGGAGGTGGATTTGGGGCTGGTCTACACCTGGTTGCCCGAATCCGATTTGCGAATCGAGAAAAGCTGGTCCACCCACACCTGCCTGTTCATGCGGCGCGATCACCCGCTGGCGACGCGGGCCAGCGTGACGATTGAGGACCTGCGCGGGGTCAAGCTGGCGCTGCCCACCCACAACACGATTGCCCGCGTCGTCGCCCTGCTGCGGGTGGACGAGCAGACGATGGGGGCCAGCACCTTCACCTCCAACTCCTTCACCATCATCCGCGATTGGGTCCAGGCGGAGGGGGCGGTGGGCATCGCCAGCGACATCGCCATCCGCAGCCTGAACGATGATCTGTTCGTCACGGTCCCCTTTGCCGAACCCGATCTCTACAAACGCACGGTCCAGCTGTACGGCAGCGGTGGGCGCATTTTGTCGGGCAGCGGCATGATGCTGCGCAACATGCTGGTCGCGGCGATGGACACGGCGGCGGTGGCGTGACGCCCGGCGGTTTTTCGCTGGACAGGGTGGCGTGACGCGGGTAAGGACAAAAACAGGTGGTGCAAACGATCGCTGGTTGTTGGCCGGTCTCCGACACCAGGGTTGCCACCGATACCCGCTTCCGCGTTCGCAGCGGTGCCGCCTTTTGCGCGCCGTTGTCCCGTGGCCTGAATGGAGCAGGCAGACCGATGACCGATTTCCAGAAAACCCGCGCCCGCTTCCGCATCCCGGACGGCGTGATCTATCTCGACGGCAATTCGCTGGGGCCGCTGCCGCTGGGGGTGGAGGAGCGGGTCGCCCGCACCGTCGCCCAGGAATGGGGTGGCCAGCTCATCCGGGGCTGGAACAGCGCCGGGTGGATGGTGCAGCCGCGCCGGGTCGGCGACCGCATCGCCCGCCTGATCGGGGCCGCCCCCGGGACCGTGGTCATGGGCGACACCCTGTCGATCAAGGTCTATCAGGCCTTGGCCGCCGCGCTGGCGATGCGCCCCGACCGCCGGGTGATTCTGTCCGACAGCGGCAATTTCCCGACCGATCTTTACATGGCCGAGGGGCTGATTGACAGCTTGGGCCAGGGCCACAGCCTGTGCGTGGTCGATCCCGAGGCGGTGGAGGACGCCCTCACCGACGAGGTGGCGGTGCTGATGCTGACCCAGGTCGATTACCGCACCGGGCGGCTGCACGACATGGCGGCGCTGACCGCCAAGGCTCACGCGCTGGGCGTGGTGACGGTGTGGGATCTGGCCCATTCGGCAGGCGCGCTGCCGGTCGATCTGGCCGGGGCCGGGGCGGATTTCGCCGTCGGCTGCACCTACAAATATCTGAACGGCGGGCCGGGTGCTCCGGCCTTCATCTATGTGGCCCCGGCGCACGCGGATTGCGCCAAACCGGCCCTGTCGGGCTGGATGGGCCACGCCGCCCCCTTCGCCTTCGATCCATCCTACCGTCCCGGCGAGGGTGTGGAGCGGATGCGCGTCGGCACCCCGCCGATCCTGGCGCTGGCGGCGCTGGACGCGGCGCTGGACGTGTGGGACGGTGTGGACATTCAGGACATCCGCCGCGCGTCCATCGCGCTGTGCGACCTGTTCATCGAGCGGGTCGAGGCGGCCTGTCCGGCGCTGGTTCTGGCCTCCCCGCGCGACAGCGCCCGGCGCGGCAGCCAGGTGTCCTTCCGCCACCCGCAGGGCTACGCAATCATGCAGGCCCTGATCGACCGGGGGGTGATCGGCGATTTCCGCGCACCCGACGCCCTGCGCTTCGGCTTCACCCCGCTCTACATCGGCGAGGCCGAGGTGCTGGCGGCGGTGGAGGTGTTGAAACAGGTGATCGACGGCGCGCTGTGGGACCGTCCCGCCTATCACGAGAAGGCGATTGTCACATGAGCAAGCCCTATGATCCCGCGACCGAAGGCGCGCAGATGGCCTTCGACGGCCGCATGTCCTACGGCGATTATCTGCAACTGGACCAGATCCTGGGGGCGCAGCACCCGCGTTCCACCGCGCACGACGAGATGCTGTTCATCATCCAGCACCAGACGTCGGAGCTGTGGATGCGGCTGGCGATCTACGAGATCCACGCCGCCCGCGCCGCCATCCGCGCCGACCAATTGTCGCCCGCCTTCAAGATGCTGACCCGCGTGGCCCGCATCTTCGAACAGCTCAATTCCGCCTGGGACGTGCTGCGCACGATGACGCCCAGCGAATACACGCGCTTCCGCGACGATCTCGGCCAATCCTCCGGCTTCCAATCCTACCAGTACCGGGAGATCGAGTATCTGCTGGGCAACCGCAACGGGGCGATGCTGCGGCCGCACGCCCACCGCCCGGAGATCCTCGCCCGGCTGGAGGAGGAGCTTGCCCGCCCCAGCCTGTACGATGAGGCGCTGCGCCTGCTCGCCCGCAGCGGCATCGCCGTCCCGGCGGAGGTGCTGGAGCGCGACGTGCGCGACACCCACCAACCCCATGATGGGGTGACGGAGGCGTGGCGGCAGGTCTACCGCGATCCCGAACGCCATTGGTCGCTGTATGAGCTGGCCGAAAAGCTGGTGGATTTCGAGGATTACTTCCGCCGCTGGCGCTTCAACCACGTCACCACGGTGGAGCGGGTGATCGGCTTCAAGCGCGGGACCGGCGGGACCGGCGGCGTCTCCTACCTGCGCAACATGCTGGCGGTGGAGCTGTTCCCGGAACTCTGGCGCGTCCGGACCGTGCTGTAACGGTTTTGTGGGAAAGGGTGTTCCGATGATCGGGTTGCAGTCCATCAACGATTGGGATGACGCCTACAGCAACAGCGCCCACATTCCGGGCAGCGGCGGTTATCTCACCAGCTGGCCGGAACAGGCGACGGCCTTCCGCGCGGCGATGACAACGGCGGGGCGGGCGGTGCTCGACCAGCCCTATGGCGATCACGAGCGGGAGCGGTATGACCTGTTCCTGCCGGACGGGGCGGTGCGGGGAACCATCCTGTTCGTCCATGGCGGCTATTGGATGGCCTTTGACAAGAGCGTGTGGTCGCATCTGGCGGCGGGGCCGCTGGCGCGCGGCTGGGCGGTGGCGCTGCCCAGCTACACGCTGTGCCCGCACAGCCGCATCGGCGGCATCACCGCCCAGATCGGCCGGGCGGTGGAGGCGGTCGCCGCGCGGCAGGCCGGGCCGCTGCGGCTGACCGGCCATTCCGCCGGCGGGCATCTGGTCAGCCGCATGGCCTGCGCTGACGCCCCGCTGCATGCTGCGGTGGCGGAGCGGGTGACGGGGGTGGTGTCGATCAGCGGCCTGCACGACCTGCGCCCGCTGATGGCCACCCGCATGAACGACACCCTGCGGATCGACGAGGCGGAGGCGTTGGCCGAAAGCCCGGCCCTGCTGCGCCCGCGCGCCGACACCCGCATCGTCTGTTGGGTCGGGGCGGCGGAACGGCCGGAATTCGTCCGGCAGAACGATCTGCTGGCCAATGTCTGGCGCGGGTTGGGGGCGGCGACGGCGGCGGTTCAGGCCCCCGACCGCCACCATTTCGACGTCATCGACGCCTTGACCGATCCGGCATCCGCCCTGGTGGACACGCTGTTGGCGGACTGAGAACGAGCGAAAGAGAACGGGGGGCGGTTTGGAAAAGCCGCCCCCCGTTCGTATTTGTCCGGGTTTCTGCTGTCTTGCTTTACGTGTGGCTGGCCGACGCCATCACCCCGCCGATGCCGACGAAGGTCCCGCCGGTGATGCGGTTGAACCAGCGGCCATGGCGCGACAGCCACGGCGCGATCCGCTGCGCCATACCCGCCAACACCAGTTCATAGCAGAATTCGGTGAAGGCGAAGGTCCCGCCGAGAACGGCGAACTGCATCCAAAAGGACGCGCCGGGAATCATGAATTGCGGCAGGAAGGCGGCGAAGAAAATCAACGCCTTCGGGTTCGACACCGCGACCAGGAAGCCTTCGGCGAACAGGCGGACCGGGCCATGCTGCGGCCCGCCGCCGTCGCCCGCCTCGGCCGACACGCTGGCCGCCGGGGTCCGCCACAGCCGAACGCCGAGATAGACGAGGTAGGCGGCACCGATCCATTTCGCGATGGTGAAGGCGGTTTCCGACGCCGCCAGCAGCGCCCCCATCCCGGCCAGCGACG
The DNA here is from genome assembly GCF_003966125.1 of Azospirillum griseum. Lineage (GTDB taxonomy): Bacteria > Pseudomonadota > Alphaproteobacteria > Azospirillales > Azospirillaceae > Azospirillum > Azospirillum griseum. The sequence continues at coordinate 51,517 of NZ_RXMA01000003.1, read as the reverse complement.
CCGCCACCAGAACCAGGAAACCAACCACCCCGCCCAGCACCGTGGCGATGGTGCGGCTGAAGCCGTAACGGACGCCGTGCGTCAGCGACAGCAGGCCGTTCGGCCCCGGCGTCAGGGACAGGCCGATGGCGGCGAACGCGTACAGGAACCAGAGGTCAAGCGTCACGACGAACCACTCCCGGTGTGGAAAGGAGGATGCGGAAAGGGCGGACGCAGTCTGCCACTCTCGTCAACACTCCGCCAGCCATCCGTTTGGCGGTTCTGGATGGTGCCGCAGGCCTCAGTCGGTCCCCATCGCGGCGAAATGGGCGCGGATGCGCTCCGGGTCTGGCTCCACCCCGGTGAACAGGCGGAACGCGTCGCTGGCCTGGAACACCGCCATGCCGCCGCCGTCCAGCGTGCGGCAACCGCGCGCGCGGGCCTCGCGCAGCAGCGCGGTTTCCAGCGGGAAATAGACGATGTCGGCCACCCACAGGCCGCTGTGCAGCAGATCGGCGGGCAGGGGCAGGCCGGGAAACTTCGCCATGCCGGTCGGGGTGGCGTGGATCAGGCCGTCGGCCTGCGCCACCGCCGGGGCCAGATCGGTGATCGCGTCCGCCCGCCCGTCGCCGAACCGGGCGTTGAGCTGGTCGGCCAAGGCCGCCGCGCGCGCCGGGTCGGCATCGAACAGGCTCAGCCGCTCCACCCCCAACCCGAGGGCGGCGTGGGCGACGGCGGCCCCGGCCCCCCCGGCCCCCAACAGCACGACGCGGGCGCGCGGCGCGTCGGCCAAGCCGCGCCGGAAGCTTTCGGCGAAGCCCGAACAGTCGGTGTTGTGGCCGATCCGCCGCCCGTCGCGCAGCACCACCGTGTTGACCGCGCCAATCGCGCGGGCGTCGTCCGACAGCTCGTCCAGCAAGGGAATCACCGCCTGCTTGCACGGGTAGGTGATGTTCAGCCCGGTGAAGCCCATCCGCTCCGCCCCCGCCAGCAGATCGGGCAGCGCGTCCACGCCCACCCCCAACCGATCCAGGTCGATCAGGCGGTAGATGTAGCGCAGCCCCAACGCGTCGGCTTCCTGCTCGTGCATCGGCGGGGTGCGCGACGCCTGGATGCCGGCACCGATCAGGCCGACGATGATGGACGGGGCGCGAACGCGGGCGGTTTGCGGTGCGTGGGTCATGATGGTCGTCTTTCCGTAAAAGCCCGAGGAAGCCCGTCGGAACACAGGGTCGGAGTCAGTCGAGGTAGCGTTCGGGCCAGCGGTCTTCCCGCAACTGCGCCTGGATCGCCATGCGCACCGGGGCGTTGACCGCGCCGAACTGGCGGTAATCGCCGCGCCGCTCCACCACCTCGAAAAAGAAACGCTCGTCAAAGCTGTCGGTGTAGGCGTGGAGGAACTCGCCCGCGCCGTCGCGGTCGTAGAGCAGCTCGCGCCGCTTCAGCCCGTCGAGCGCGTCGTCGTCCAGCGGGTGTTTGACCGCGAGATCGTCGTAATAGTTGGCCGGGATCGGCAGGAAGGGCACGCCCGCCGCCAGACCGCCTTCCACCACCGGGGCGATGTCGGGGCTGGCAAAGGCGATGTGATGCACGCCCGCCCCGGCGGTGGCCCCGACAAACCGCCCGGTCGCCGTCCGGCGGCTTTCGGAGATGTTCAGCGGCAACCGCACCCCGCGTCCCGGTGCGGCGTCGGGGCTGACCAGCGCCCGGCTGCGGATCAGGCCGTAGGGGTCGGGCAACTCCCACAGCCCATCGGGCAGGAAGCCGAAAACGGTGCGGTAGAACAGGACGAACCCATCCATCCGCCCGAAGGGCAGGGCCTGGGCGATGTGGTCGATGCCGGACAGGGTGCCGGTGGCCGGGCTGTCCGCGTCGTCGGCCCCCGGCAGCAGGTGGAAATCATCCTCCCAGATGCTGCGCCCGGCGGGGTCGTCGTTGACCAGATAGATCAGTGTGCCGTCGGGCGCGCGCAGCGCCGGGATGCGGCGTTCGCCTTCGCCGACGCGCTCGCGCCAGAACAGGCATTTCAGGGCGCTGGCCCGCTCCATCGTGCGCTGCGCGTTGTCCACCCGGAAGGCCATGGCGCAGACCGAGGGGCCGTGCATCTGGAAATGCTCCGACGCCGCCGAATCCTCCTCGCCGTTCAGCACCAGATTGACCCCGCCCCGGCGGTAGAGATCGACCGCCTTGGAGCGGTGATGACCGGCGTGACGGAAGCCCAATTGCCCCAGCAACCGGGCCAGCGCCGCCCCGGTCGCCGCATCGACGGCGAATTCCAAGAACTCCACCCCGTCGCACTGCGGGGCGGCGGGCAGGCCGGGGCCATAGCCCGCCTCCGCCTCCGCGTGGATGAGGGAACGCAGGCCGTCCAGCGCAGTCAGCCGGGCGGGCGCGGCGCGGAACTCGTCGTTGAACACCTCCAGCGACAGCGGGCCGCGATAACCGGAGTCCAGAACCGCTTTCAAAAAGCCCGTGACCGGCAATTGCCCCTGTCCGGGGAAGTTGCGGAAATGGCGGCTCCAGGACAGCACGTCCATCGACAGCTTCGGCGCGTCGGCCAACTGCACGAAGAAGATCCGCTCGCCCGGCAGATCGGCCAATCCAGCAAAGTCATCCTCCAGCGCCAGCGTGTGGAAGCTGTCGACGATCAGGCCCAGGGCCGGATGGTCGGCCCGCTGCACGATGTCCCACGCCTGACGCCAGCGGTTGACGTGGCGGCCCCAGGCCAACGCCTCGTACCCCACGCGCAGGCCCCGGCGCTGGGCGCGTTCGGCCATCTCCGCCAGATCGGCGGCGGCACGGGCGGGGTCGTCGATGGCGTGCGGCTGCACGTTCGAACAGACCAGCACCAGATCGGTGCCCAGCGCCTCCATCACGTCGAACTTGCGTTCGGCGCGGTCGAGGTTGCGGGCGCGGATCGGGTCGGGCATCGCCTCGAAATCGCGGAAGGGCTGGAACAGGGTGATCGCCAGCCCCAGCCCGTCGGCGATGCGGCGCACGTCGGCGGGCGATCCGTCGAAGGTCAACAGGTCGTTTTCGAAGATCTCCACCCCGTCAAACCCGATGGCGGCGGCGGCCTCCAGCTTTTCCGGCAGGGTCCCGCTGAGGGAGACGGTGGCGATGGATTTCACGAAAGGCGGGGTGGGCATGGCGGTCTCCGCTGGCCGTCTGTGGACCGGGTGCGCGGCGGGTCAGGCGTGCGCCGCCCGCGCGTCGATCAGGTGGGCGACGCGGCGCAGCGCCAGCCCATAGCCCTGGGTGCCGAACCCGGCCATCACCCCATCGGCCCGCGCCGAGACGAAGGAGTGATGGCGGAAGGGTTCGCGTTTGTGGACGTTGGAGATGTGCAACTCGATCACCGGCCCGTCGAAGGCGTTCAGCGCGTCGAGGATGGCGACGGAGGTGTGGGTGAAGGCGGCGGGGTTGATGACGATCCCGCCCGCGTCCTCGCGCGCCTCGTGGATCCAGTCGATCAGCTCATACTCGCGGTTGCTCTGGTGGAAGCGCAGCGACAGGCCGAGGTCCCCGGCCAGCGCGCGGCACTCGGCCTCCACATCGGCCAGCGTGGCCCGCCCGTAAATCTCCGGCTGGCGCTTGCCCAGCAGATTCAGGTTCGGCCCGTTCAGAATGTAGACAAGGCGGCTCATGCGATCTCCTGCCGGGGCTGGATCGGTCGGGGCGAAACGGATGGATCGGGGAAAGGAACCCGACGTGCGGCTCAGTGGTGGGCGAGGATCTCGCCGAGGAAGCTGCGGGCGCGCGGGTGGGTCGGGTGGCGGAAGAAGCTTTCCGGGTCGGCCTGTTCCAGGATCTGGCCGTCGGCCATGAAGATCACGCGGTCGGCAACCTGCCGGGCAAAGCCCATCTCGTGGGTGACGCAGACCATGGTCATGCCGTCGCGGGCCAGCGACACCATGGTGTCCAGCACCTCCTTGACCATTTCGGGATCAAGCGCGGAGGTCGGTTCGTCGAACAGCATCACCTTGGGTTCCATGCACAGCGCGCGGGCGATGGCCACGCGCTGCTGCTGCCCGCCCGACAGTTGGGCCGGGTATTTGTGGGCGTGTTCGGCGATGCGCACCCGTTCCAGAAAGCGTTTGGCGGTGGCTTCGGCGGCGGCGACCGTCACCCCGCGCACCCGCATCGGAGCCAGCGTGCAGTTCTGCAACACGGTCATGTGCGGGAACAGGTTGAAGTTCTGGAACACCATGCCGACCTCGCTGCGCACCGCGTCCACGCTGCGCGTGCTGTCGTCCAGCCGCACGCCGTCCACGGTGATCCGCCCGGATTTGATGGTTTCCAGATGGTTGATGCAGCGGATCAGCGTGCTCTTGCCCGACCCGGACGGGCCGCACAGCACGATCTTTTCCCCCCGCCGCACCGACAGGTTGACGTCGCGCAGGGCGTGATAGGCCCCGTACCATTTGTTGACGTCCTCCATCACGATCAGGGGCGCGTCGGCGGCGTGGGGGGCGTCAACGGTGTGGGTGGCGGTGGACGGCATGGCGCGGGTGTCCTGGACGAAAGGGGGGCACGAAAGGGGGCGCGAAGCGGACAAGGCTCAAGCGCGGAGAGTGTCCGCGCCGTCGGTGGCGCGGACACCCGGCGCAGGATCAGCTCACCGTGAAGGGGATGCCCTCCAGCGAGGTCGGGAATTCGGGCGGCTGGAAGCCCATCCAGGTTTGGTAGACCTTGGCCAGCTCGCCGTTCGCTTTGATGGTGTCGATGAAGGCGTTGACCGTCTCGTTCCATTCCTTCTGTCCCAGACGGGTGCCGGCCCCGTTGTATTGCCGCACGAAGTCCAGCTTGCGTTCATAGGCACCGGGCTGCGACTTGTTCAGGCGCTGCGGGTAGAACTGGTTGGCCCCGACCGCCTGCACCTGACCGGACAGCAGCGCCTGAATGGTGGCTGCGTCGTCGTCGAAGCGGCGGATCGTCGTGCCTTCCGGGGCGACCTTGGTGACGGCGGTGTCCTGCGCGCTCGACCGGGCGACGCCGATGGCGAAGTTCTTCATGTCGGCGGGGGTGGTGATCGCCGTGCCCTTGGCCGCCACCAGGATGATGTCGTTGGCGGCGTAGGGCTTGGAAAACTGGATCGACTTGGCGCGGTCGGGGTACATGCCCATGGTGGCGAACAGGATGTCGACGCGGCCCGTCACCAGGGCGGGAATGCGGTTGGCCACCGCCGTCGGCACGAACTCCACCGGCAGGCCCAGTTGCTTGCCGAACAGCTTGGCGATGTCGGCGTCAAACCCCTCCTGCACGCCCTGGGTGTTGACGAAGCCCCACGGCGCGTTGTCGCCCTGGATGCCGACGACCAGCTTGCCCTTGCTCTTGATGTCGGCGAGCGACTGGGCGACGGCGTTGCGCGGCAGGCCCAGAATGGCCGGGGCGGCGAGCGCGGCGAGGCCAGCCCCCAGAACGCTGCGGCGGGACGGGCGGAAAATCGGCGTGTCGGTCATGATGGCGCTTCCTCGTGGTTTTTCTGTTGCGGGGTGACAGCAAGGAACAGGAACAGCGAACAGGGATGGCGAACAGGATCAGCGGGCGGTGGCGCGGGCGATCCGGCCTTCGATGCGCGAGCCGTAGAGCGACAGCGGCCAGCACAGGGCGAAATACAGCGCGCCGACGACGGTGAAGACGAGCAGCGGGGCGTAGGTCTGGTTCGACACGATCTGACCGGCGCGGGCCAATTCGATGAAACCGACGATGGCGGCCAGCGAGGTCCCCTTGATGAGCTGGACCAGAAAGCCGATGGTGGCGGGGAGCGCGATGCGCAGCGCCTGCGGCAGGATCACGTCGCGCATCCGGGGCACGTAATGCAGGCCCAGGGCGCGGGCCGCCTCGAACTGGCCCTTGGGCAGCGCCTCGATCGCGCCGCGCCAGATTTCACCGAGAAAGGCGCTGGCGTGCAGGGTGAAGGCGATGGCGACGGCGACCCAGGCGGGCAGCATCAGCCCCATCAACCCCAAGCCGTAATAGATGACGAAGAGCTGCATCAGCAGCGGCGTGCCCTGGAACAGCGCGATGTAGCCGCCGGTGATCCGCCGCAGCGGCTTGGAGGTGGAGACGCGCGCCAGCGCCACGCCCAACCCGCCGATCCCCCCGCCGACAAAGGCGATGGCCGCCAGCAGCACCGTCCATTTCAGGCCCTGGATCAGAAAACCCAGTTCGCCCAGACCGAATGTGGTTCCCATCGCGGCCGCTCCTATCGGGTCGGGTAGTTGAAGTAGCGGCGGGAGAAGACCGAGAAACCGGTCATCATCAGCCAGGAAATCGCCAGATAGAGGCCGGTGATGGTGAAGTAGACCTCGAAGCTGCGGAAGGTGTCGGACTCGATCCGCTGGGCGACGGAGGTCAATTCATAGGCCGCGATGGCCGAACAGATGCTCGATGTCAGAGTCAGCATGATGAATTGGCCGGTCAGCGACGGGTAGATCGCCCGCAAGGCCGGTTTCAGCACGATCATGCGGAACACCTGCCCCTTGTGCAGGCCCAGCGCCAGACCGGCTTCGATCTGCCCCTTGTCGATGCTTTGCACCCCGCCCCGGATGATTTCGATGGCGTAGGCCCCGCCGTTCAACCCCAGGGCCAGGATCGCCGTGACCGTCGGGTTCAGGGTCAGGCCGATGTGGGGCAGGGCGAAGAACAGGAAGAAGATCTGCACCAGAAAGGGCGTGTTGCGGATCAGCTCGACAAAGCCGATCACCAGCCCGCGCAGCCAGCGTTGGTTCGATCCCCGCGCCACCACCCCGGCCACGCCGATGACCAGCGCCAGGCTCATGCCGGACTGCGCCAGGCCGATGGTGGCCAGACACCCCCACAGCAGGGAAGGCAGCGCGTCGATGACGACGCTGAAGTCAAGCGTATAGCCCAAAGGC
>NZ_RXMA01000003.1:0-44537 GCF_003966125.1 Azospirillum griseum | reverse complement strand
GGGGGGGGGGGCGGTGATGCGGCAGGATAGGCCGGGTGATCGCCGGGCGGCCTGTCGGTGGTTCTGCTCCGGTGCCGCCCGCCCTCGAAAGAGAACGTACTAGTTCGTACATTTTGCCGCAACTGATTTCTTCACCAAACAATCCGATTTCCGATAGTCCTTACTAGGATTGAGTGTTTGGGCGGCTATCGCCCAAATCCGGCGGCGTTTGCGGGATTGAGATTTTGGTCCGGTTGGTTCATTACACGGGGCTTCGGGGTGTGCGATCCCGACCGCGCAGGGATGAAGGCATGACCGCAGACGACCCGACGACGCCCGACGCCTCCACCGCGTCCAAGCCCGGCCGCAAGAACAACCCGGAAGCGACCAGGCAAAACATCCTGGACGTCGCGCGGGAGGAGTTCGCCAATCTGGGGTTCAGCGGCGGGCGGGTGGACGCCATCGCCGAGCGGACGCGCACCACCAAACGGATGATCTATTACTATTTCGGCAGCAAGGAGGGGCTGTATCTGGCCGTGCTGGAGCAGGCCTACAGCGACATCCGCCGCATCGAAAACACGCTGAATCTGGACAATCTGGAACCGGAACAGGCGATCCGCACCCTGATCGACTTCACCTTCGATTACCAGGAGCAGCACGAGGATTTCATCCGGCTGGTGAGCATCGAAAACATCCACCGCGCCGAACACATGAAGGATTCCACCGTCATCGCCAATCTGAACGTGACGGTGATCGACACGATTGGCCGGATCCTCGACGCGGGCCGCGCGACGGGCGTGTTCCGCAACCCGATCTCACCGACCGACCTGCATCTGATGATCAGCGCCTTCTGTTTCTTCCGGGTGTCGAACCGCCACACCTTCACCCTGATTTTCCACCAGGATCTCGCCGCCCCCGCCACCCGCGCCCGCCACAAGGCGATGATCGCCGACGCCATCATCAGCCTGCTGAAATCCGACGGAACTGCTCCGGTCCTTCCTCTTGCCCATTCAACGTGAAAACGCCCCCGCTCCGGGGGGAACGGGGGCGTTGCGGCGGGTCCGGCGCGTGTGGTGGATCAGCGCCCGACCATTCGGGTCAACTGCTCTGGGTAACGGTCCCCCTGCACCGGGATCGTGGCCAGCGCGTCGGCGATGGCGTTGAGGTCGGCCTCGGTCAGCGTCAGATCGGCGGCCCCGATGTTTTCCTCCAGTCGGTGGAGCTTGGTGGTCCCGGGGATCGGCACGATCCAGGGGCGTTGCGCCAGCAGCCAAGCCAGCGCGATTTGCGCCGGGGTGGCCCCCTTGTCCGCCGCGATGGCGGCCAGACGGTCCACCAGCGCCAGATTCGCCCGCCGGGCGTCGGCTGCGAAGCGGGGCACGCTGTTGCGGAAGTCGCTGGGGCTGAAGCTGGTGTCGGCGGTGATCGCCCCGGTCAGGAATCCGCGCCCCAACGGGCTGAAGGGAACGAAGCCGACCCCCAACTCCGCCAGGGTTGGGAAGAGGTCGGTTTCCGGGCTGCGCCACCACAGCGAATATTCGCTCTGCACCGCCGCCACCGGCTGGACCGCGTGGGCGCGGCGGACGGTGGCGGCCCCGGCCTCCGACAGGCCGAAATGGCGGACCTTGCCCGCCGCGATCAGGTCGCGCACCGCGCCCGCCACCTCCTCGATCGGCACATCGGGATCGACGCGGTGCTGGTAGAACAGATCGATCACGTCGGTGCGCAACCGCCGCAGCGACGCGTCGGCCACGGCGCGGATGGTCTCGGGGCGGCTGTCCAGCCCGTCTTGCGGGTTGGCGTTGCGGAAACCGAATTTGGTGGCGATCACCACCCGGTCGCGCAGCGGGGCCAGCGCCTCGCCCAACAGATCCTCGTTGGTGTGCGGGCCATAGACCTCGGCGCTGTCGAAAAAGGTGACGCCGCGTTCGACCGCCCCGCGCAACAGAGCGATGGCCGCGCCGCGTTCCATCGCCGGACCATAGGCGAAGCTCAACCCCATGCAGCCCAGTCCGATGGCCGACACCGTCGGGCCGCTGGTTCCAAGCGTGCGCGTGTGCATGACTTTTTTGCTCCCAAGATCGCCGGTGTGGTGGGGCGTCACTATATGGAGGGAGAGGTTCAGCGATTAGGCGATAAAGTGGGCATGAACTTATGCTTGGAATTCATGAATGAAGCGTGAGGAGTTGGGCGATCTGGTCGCCTTTGCCACCGTGGCGGAAACGCGGAGCTTCACCCGTGCGGCGGCCCGGCTGGGGGCCTCGCAATCCTCCCTCAGCCACACCATCCGCCGGTTGGAGGCCGATCTCGGCATCCGTCTGCTGGCGCGCACCACCCGCAACGTGGCCCCGACGGAAGCCGGGGAGCGGTTGCTCGCGTCCCTGCGTCCGGCCTTGCAGGAGATCGATGGCGCGCTGGCCAACCTCAGCGCCCTGCGCGACAAGCCCGCCGGTCTGGTCCGCATCACCACGGCCCGCCACGCCGCCGAAACGGTGCTCTGGCCGAAACTGGCCCGGCTGCTGCCCGATTACCCGGACGTGAAGGTGGAATTGTCGATTGACAGCGCGCTGACCGACATCGTGGCCGAACGCTTTGACGCTGGCGTGCGTCCAGGCGAACGGGTGGACAAGGACATGGTGGCGGTGCGGATCGGGCCGGATTTGCGGATGGCGGTGGTCGCCGCGCCGTCCTATCTCGCCAACCACCCGCCGCCGGACTCCCCGCACGACCTGACGCGCCATTCCTGCATCAATCTGCGCCTGCCCACCCTGGGCGGGATGTACGCCTGGGAGTTCGAAAAGGACGGCCGCAGCCTGAATGTCCGCGTCGATGGGCAATTGGCCTTCAACGACCTGCCGATGGTGGTGCAGGCGGCGGTGGCGGGCTTCGGCCTTGCCTGTGTGCTGGAGGATCAGGTGGTCGGGATGCTGGCCGACGGGCGGTTGGTCCGCGTGCTGGAGGACTGGTGCCCGCCCTTTTCCGGCTATCACCTCTATTACCCCAGCCGCCGCCAGCCGACTCCGGCCTTTGCTCTGCTGGTGGACGCGCTGCGCTACCGGTGAGGGTGGGGTGCCGGCGAAGGTGGGGGCCGCTCACCGCCGATGCCCGCTGACCTCCGCCCCGGCGTTGGGCGTCAAGCGCAGGAACAGCAGCGCTCCGCTAAGGCCGACGACACCGACGATCGCGAAAGCCAAACGGAACTCCGGCAGACCGAGCGATGGTGCGCCGTGCAGCGTTTGGGCGCGTTCCAGCAGGAAGGCGGCGAGCGCCACGCCCAGACAGACCGCCATCTGCCCGGACAGACTGGACAGGGTGGCGGCGGACGCGCGGTGTTCGGCATCGATGTCGGCAAAGGCCAGCGTGTTCATGCCGGTGAATTGCAGGGATCGGGTCATCCCGGCGATCAGCAGCAGCGGCAGAAGGATGGCCAGAGGCGTGTCGGGCCGCAGGAAACCGCAAGCGATGATGGCCCCGCCGCACAGCGCCCCGTTCACGGTCAGGACGGTGCGAAAGCCCCAGCGCCGCAGGATCGGCGTCGTCACCGTCTTCATGCCGAGATTCCCGGCGAAATAGACCAGAACCAGCGTCCCCGCCTGCCACGCCGACCAGCCGAAACCCAGTTGGAACAGCAACGGCAACAGGAACGGGGTGGCGTTGATGGCAACCCGGCACAGGGTTCCCGCCCGCAGGGTGGCGATGGCGAAGCTGGGCGCGTCGAGCGTTCGCAGGTCCAACAGCGGGGCCGGTGCCCGGCGCAGATGCGCCACGGCCAGCCACCCGGTGGCCAACCCAACCAGCGCCACCGTGGCCGGTTCCCCCCAATCGGCCCCGGCGTGGGCAACGCCATCCAGCCCGCCAAGCAGGCAGACCAGCGCGGTGGCGGTCAGCGCGACGCCCTGGCGGTCGAGCGGTGCGCGCTCCGTCGCCCGGCTGTTGGGAATGTGCCGCAGCACGAGGGCCAGCCCAATCAGGCCCAGCGGCAGATTCATCAGGAAAATCCAGGGCCACGACGCGTGCGTGGTGATGAAGCCGCCCAGGGCGGGGCCAAGCACCGGCGCGGTCAGCGCGGGCCAGGTGATGATGGCGACGGCCCCCATCAACTGGGTCTTGTCGGCGCTGCGCAAGACCACCAGCCGACCCACCGGCCCCATCAACGCCCCGCCGACGCCCTGGCACAGGCGGGCCAGGGCAAAGCCGGTCAAGCTGGTGGACAGGGCGCAGGCCAACGACGCCAGCGTGAACAGGACAATAGCCCCGGCGAAGATCCGGCGCGCGCCGAAACGGTCGGCCAACCAACCGCTGATCGGCAGACAGGCGGCGGTGGCCAGCAGATAGGCGGTGATGCCGACGCTGAGATCGGTCGGGGTGACGCCGAAACTGGTGGCCATCTGCGGCAGAGAGGTGGCGATGATCGCCTCGTCCAACCCCTGCATGAAAAAGGCGCTGGCGACGATCAGGGCGATGCGCCGCGAAGGCAGTGTCGTCACGATGGAAACACCGGCAGCCGAACGGGGTGGGCGGGGCGAGGGGGACGGTCAGTGCGATGCGGCCAGGAAATCCCGGATTACCCCCACCGTCTCCGCCTCGCGCTCCCGGTGGGGGACGTGGCCGGTGTCGGCCAGCAGGCGCAGGGTCCCGCGCCCGGCGGCGATGCGGGTGGGGTGGGCGACGGAGCCATACTCGTCGCGGTCGCCGTGCAGCGCCAGCACCGGGCAGGCGATCCGCTCCAGCGCGGCGGACAGACTCCAGTCGGCGAAGGCGGGCGACAGCCAGGTCCTGATCCAGGCGTTGACCACCCACGCGGCCTTGTCGCCGTGGTACTTCGCCAGCCGCGCCAATTGGCCGGGATCGCGGAACCCCTCCTCCGCCACGCGGATTCCGGCCAGGGTCCGGTCTTCGACAAAGGCTTGCGCGGCGATCGTGACCAGCGCCCGGCAGCGCTCCGGCCAACGGGCGGCGGTTTCCACCGCCATGCCGCCGCCGACGCTGTGCCCGCAGGCGACGAAATCGGCAATGTCCAACGCCTCGCAAAGCGGGTGAACGATGCGGTCGGCCTCCTCGCGGACGAAATCCAGGCCAAGGGAGCCGGGGTGCGGGTCGGACGCGCCAAAGCCAAGCCGGTCATAGGCGACGACGCGCCGCCCGGTCGCGGCGGCCAGCGCGGCGGGAAAACCGCGCCACAGATCGACGCAGCCCAAGGAATCGTGAAACAGCAGGATCGGCGCACCCGAACGGCGGTCGGTGCCGTCGGGTGTCCAGCGCTTGACGAACAGGCGGCCCCCCGGCCCCGCAACCAAACCATCCTGTTCGATCACGGTGCGGGGTGGGGCGTCAGGCGAAACCATGGCGGGCGGGTCCGTGCAATCCACAGGGAAGCGTTCGGTCGCCACTCTTCCGCAAGACGCCCGCGCGAACAAGGGCGCATTCGAGGCGGTTTGGCGTCTGGCCACGCCCAGCGCTCCGCCGCTTCCAGGCTCCTTGCCCCAGGAACGGACCAGAAGGCTCACCGGTCAGCGGGCCAGGCGCATCACCTCCGCGATCAGCCGGTCGGCCAGGGCGGCGATGTCCGCCGCGCGGAAGCACGCGCCGTTGTGCTCCAGCCGCAGGGTCAGCGTGTCGCGCGGGACCACCACCAGGGTCAGCGGGTGGCTCATCCGCCCCCGGTTGCCGACGTCGCGAAAGGACAGGGTGGCCCGCTCGCTCTGGCGCAGCGCGTCATCGACCGGGTAATTTTCGAAGATCATCAGGCTGTCGTAGGGCGCTCCCTCCGGGTCGGTCCAGCATTGCCGGTCGGGCGGCGGGGAATGCTCGTGCTGGCGCGCGGCGATGTTGGCGGCGAGCAGGCCGCGCAGCCACGCGCCGTCCGTCTCCCCTTGCGGGTTGGCCGGATGCACCAGCGGCAGCGCGCCGACCAGCAGGCCGGTGATGTGGTCGATCCCCGGCAGGTCGATGGAGCGACCCGACATCACCGCGCCGAAGGCCACCCGGTCCTGTCCGGTCATCGCCCCCAGCACGCGCAGCCATCCGGCTTGCACCAGGGTGTTGAGCGTCACCTTGTCCGCAGCGGCGGCACGCTGGAGTCGCCGCACGTCGTTGGCGTCGAGCGTGCGTTCCACCGCCCCGTCCGGTTCCGGCGCGTCGGGTCTGGGCAAAACGGCGGTCAGGCGGGTGGGGGCGGTCAGGCGGGCCAGCGTGTCGCGCCAATGGGCGTGCGCGGCGGCGCGCATCGCCGCGCGTTCCGGCGCGAGAAGCCACGCGGCGTGCGCCCGCAGCTCCACCGCTGGCGGCGGCACCGCTTCACCGTCGTACAGGCGCAGAATGTCGCCCAAGAGGCGCGACATGCTCCAGCCGTCGAGCAAGGCGTGGTGCCAGGTCCACAGGAAACGGTGGGTGCGCGGGCCGGTCTGGACCAGGGTCAGGCGCATCAACGGGGCTTGGCTCAGGTCGAAGCGTTGCGCGAACTCCGCGTCGCACAGCGTGTTCCACGCGGCCTCCACGTCGGGCCGGTCCCGCCAGTCCAGCGCGCGGATCGGCGGTTCGCCGTGTTTGCGCACGACCAGCAGCGGCGGTTCGCCATCCTCCCCGTCCGTCCCATCCACCAGGGCGGCGCGCAGGATGGTGTGGCGGGCGATCACCGTGCGCCAGACCGCCGTCAGCCGTTCCACCTCCAGCCCGTCGATGGTGGCCCAGACCTGAACCATGTAGGCGTCGGAGGTCGGGTTGAGGCGGCCATGGCGCAACATCCCGGCTTGCATCGGCGTCGGCGGCAGGATGTCGGCGATCTCCGGGGCTGGAATCGGCAGCGCGTCGAGCCGCGCCTGCGTCAGCGCCACCAGCGGGAAATCGGAGGGTGTGGCCTGCCCCGGCACGGTGGCGGCGCAGTGGGCGGCGATGCCCGTCAGCGCGCGGTCCACCGCGTCCATCAGGTCGCGCAAAGCGTCGGCGGGCAGCAGGGCGGCGCTGGCGCGGGCGTGCAGGGTCAGCTCGCCCCCCGACACCTGCCCGTCGAAGGCCAGCCACGCCCCCAGCGGCGCGTCGGGGTCGGTGCCGTCGCCGCAGTCTTCCGGGGCGACGCGCCACGGCCCATCGGCGGCGGTCCCGTCGAACTGGCCCAGATAGTTGAAGGACACCCCCACCGGTGGGTCGGACAGGGCGGCGCGGTCCTCCGCCGATCCCAAATGGCGCAGCAGGTTGAAACCGATGCCGCCGTCGGGCACGGCGCGCAACGCCTCCTTGGTGTGGCGGATCGCGCGGTCCCAATCGGTGGAGGACGGATCGGCGGGCAGATCCAGCCGCAGCGGGTAGACGCTGGTGAACCAACCGACCGTGCGCCCGATGTCGAGGTCGGGGAACAGCGCCTCCCGCCCATGCCCCTCGACATGGATGGTCACGCGGTCCAGCCCCCAACGCGCGCCGACCGCCTGGGCGACGGCGGCGAGCAACAGCGTGTCGATCCGGGTCCGGTGGGTGGCGGGGGCGTCGGTCAGCAGCGCGCGGGTGCGGGCGCGGTCCAGCCGCAGGCTGTGGGCGACGGCGTGGCGGCGGCTGTGCGGGCGACCGGGGTCGGCCAGCGGCAGGGGCGGGGCGTCCAACGCCGCGCGCCAGAACCCCCGCTGCGCCTGGAAGCGGGGCGAGAGCGCCGCGTCGGCCAAACGCCGCGCCCACAGGGCAAAGGGCGCGCCGGGGGTGGGTTGACGGTCGAGCACGCAGGAGCCTTGCAGGGCGGCGGCCAGCTCGTCGAGCAGGATGCGCCAGGACACGCCGTCCACCACCAGATGATGGGCGACCAGGAACAGCCGTTGCCCGCCATCGGCCATGGCGATCAGCAGCGCCCGCATCAATGGCCCGTGGGTCCGGTCCAAACGGCCCTGAAGCGCATGGCACAGGCGGGTGACGTCGGCGTCGTCGCGGGCCTCGGCCCGTTCCAGCGGCAGGGCGGCGGGGCCGTCGGCGTGGGTTTGCGTCCACACCCCGTCCACGTCCTGCGTGAAGCGCAGGCGCAGGGCGTCGTGGCGCGCGGCCACCAGCGCCAGGGCCGCCGCCAACCGGTCGGCCTCCACCGGTTGGGTGGCGGCGAGCAGCACCGATTGGTTCCAGCGGTTGGGCTGCGGGATCGGCTGGGCGAAGAACCAGGCCTGGATCGGGGCCAGCGGCGACGGGCCGTCGGGGACCGTCATGGCCTGGGCGTCGTCCGCCGTCACCGGTTCGGCCACCAGCGCCAGCGCGGCGACGGTCTGGCGTTCCAGAAGCTGTTTGGGGGTGATGCGCAGACCGGCGGCGCGTGCGCGGGCCACGATTTGCAGGGCGATGATGGAATCGCCGCCGATGTCGAAGAAATTGTCGGTGGTCCCGACGCGCTCCAGCGCCAGCGCCTCGGCCCACAGGCGGGCGAGCGTGTCCTCGGTCGGGGTGGCGGGGGCAACCTGCGCGGCGGCCTCCCAACGCGGCAGCGGCAGGGCGGCGCGGTCGAGCTTGCCGGTGGGCGTGACCGGCAGGCGGTCCAACAGCAGCAGCCGGGCCGGAACCATGTGGGCGGGCAGGACGGCCGCCAGCCCCGCCGTCAGCGCGGCGGCGTCCAGCGCGCGCCCGGCCTCCGGCACAGCATAGCCGATCAGGCGGGTGACGCCGCCGCCGTTGCTCTCTTCGTCCTCGCCGCTGTGGGCGATCACCACCGCCTCGCGCACGTCGGGCAGGGCGGTCAGGTGGGCCTCGATCTCGCCCAGTTCGATGCGGAAGCCGCGCAGCTTCACCTGATGGTCGCGGCGGCCCAGATACTCCACCGTGCCGTCGTCACGCCAGCGGGCCAGATCGCCGGTGCGGTAGAGCCGCCCGCCGGGCGGGCCGAAGGGGTCGGGGATGAAGCGCTCCGCCGTCGCCGCCGGACGGTCGAGGTAGCCGCGCGCCAGCCCGCCGCCGCCGATCCACAGCTCCCCGGTCACGCCGATGGGTTGGGGGGCCAGTTCCTCGTCCAGAATGTGGGCGCTGCGGTCGCCCACCGGGCGGCCGATGGGGACATAGGGGCAATCGGGCAGGGTGGAGCCGTCGCCCTTCCACACCAGCGGCGTCACCACGGTTTCGGTGGGGCCATAACCGTTGATGGCGTGGCGCGGGCGCAGGCTGCGGAACAGCCGCTCCAGCCCGGCGCGCGGCATGGCTTCCCCGCCGAAGGAGCAGATCGTCAGGGCCGGGCGGTCGCCATCGGGATCCCGTGCCGCTTGCTCCTCGGCCCAGGCGGCGAGCTGTTGCAGGTATTTCGGCGGGAACCCGGCGTGGGTCAACCGGTGGCGGCGCAGGGCGTCATAGGTCTGTTCGACCGTCCACAGGCTGTCGTCGCGCAGCAGGATGGCCCCGCCCGCCGTCAGCGCCGTCATCCAACGTTCGTGCGCGCCGTCGAAGGTGAAGGACAGGAAATGCAGCTCGCGGCTGTCCGGCCCCATGTCGTACAGGACGGCGGTGGCGGCGCAATGCATGGCGAGCGCGCCATGCTCCACCGCCACCCCCTTGGGCGCTCCGGTGGATCCCGAGGTGTGGATGACATAGGCGAGGCTGCGCGGGTGCGGGGTGACGGCGGGGAGCCGGTCGAGTGCTGCATCGTCCTCATCATCCGCCACGCGCGGATCCAGCGTCTCCAGCCCGTCGAGCGGTTGGTCGGACAGCAGCAGCGTCACCCCCGCCCGCGTGGCGATGGCGCTGCGGCGCTCCGCCGGGTCGGCGGGGTCGAGCGGGACGAAGGCCGCCCCGGATTTCAGCACCGCCAGCAGGGCGACGATCAGATCGGGCGTGCGCGGCAGACAGACGCCGATCCGCCGTTCCGGCCCCGCCCCGCGCGCGATCAGGCGATGGGCCAGCCGGTTGGATCGACGGTCGAGCGCGCCACGGCTGACCACCGCGTCACCGAACAGCACAGCGGGGGCGTCGGGCCGTTCGGCGGCCAACGCCGCCAGCCGCAGCGGGACCGTCGGCGGCTCCCCACCGGGGCCATCCCCACCCCGCCACGCGGGATCGCGCGACCATTGGGCGATGGCGGCGCGTTCGTCGGGGCTGCGCGGGTCAAGCGCACGCAGGGGCTGGTCCGGGTCGGCGGCGATCCGGTCGAGCAGCGCCCGCCAGCGCCGCAACAGGCGCTGCGCTGGGGCGGCGTCGCCCCGGTGGGCCAGCCGGACCAGCACCGACCCGTCGGGTTGCTCGGTTCCGGCCAGCGCCAGATCGAATTTCGCGGTGCGGACGGGCAGTTCCACCGGCTCCACCGCCACCCCATCCAGATCGGTGAGGGTGGGCGGGGCCGGGCGGTGGTCGAACATCACCGACAGCAGCGGGCTGTTGCCGCGCTCCGGCTTCAGCGCCGCGACGATGCGGTCGAACGGGGTGTCGGCGTGGTCCTGCGCGTCGGTGACGACCCGCGCCACCGCGTCCAACCATTGGCGGAAGGGCTGCGCCGGAACCAGCGTCAGCCGCAGCGGCAGAATGTTGACGAAGCAGCCGATCAGCCGTTCCGCCTCCGGTGCGCGGCGACCGGCAAAGGGAACGCCGACGATCAGGTCGGCCTGTCCGCTCATCCGCCCCAACAGCAGGGCGTAAGCGGCCAGCAGCAGGGTGAACAGGGTGCAGCCCTGCTCCATCGCCAGCCGTTGCAGGGCGCGGGTCAGGTCGGGCGGCAAACGGTCGGTCTGCTCCGCCCCCGCATCGTCGCTGCCGGTGGTGGTGCCGCCGGTGGTGGGACGGTCGGGCAGGGTCATGCGGTCGGGCGCGCCGCGCAGGCTGGTCCGCCAATGGTCCAACTGCCGGTCGCCCTCCCCGGCCTCCAGCCACGCGGCGGTCCAGGCGGCGACGTCGGCGGGCTGCACCGGCGGCGGGTTGCGGTCCGGCTCCTCCCCCCGGCGCAACGCGCTGTAGGCGGCCGACAGCTCCGCCATCAGCAGGCCGACGCTGGCCCCGTCGGCGGCGATGTGGTGCAGGGTGACGAGCAACCAGTGCTCCTCCGCCCCCAGCCGCAGCAGATCGGCGCGCCAGGGCGGGGCGCGTTCCAGGTCGAACGGCACGGCGGCCAACCGTTCGGCCAGCGCCCTTGCGGCTTGCGGGTCGCCGGGTGTGTCATGGCGATTCAGCGCGACGGGCTGTCGTGGCAACACCGTCGCCCACAGGGTCCCGTCCGTGTCCTCGTGATAGACGGTGCGCAACATCTCATGACGGTCGGCGACCACACCCAGGGCCGTTTCCAGCGCGTCGATGTCCAGCGGTCCGCGCAGGCGGAACAGCCCCGGCATGTGATAGGCGGCGGAGTCCGGGGCCAGCCGGTGCGCGGCCCACAGACGCTGTTGCGCGGACGAGGCCAGCGCCGGAGCCGTCGGATCCTCGCGGCGCAGGACCGGCAGCCGGGAAAAGGCGATGCCGCGCCCCCGCAGGGCGTCGAGGAAGGCCCGCCGCCGCGCGCTGGGCAAACGGGCGAATCCCCGCGCGATGTCGTGCAGGGATGGGGCGGCGAGCGTGTCGGGCATGGCAACGAACCGTTTGTGTGGGGAAGACAAGGTGGGAAGACCGGGACGGACGCGCCGCCGTCAGGCGGCGGCGCGGTCGAGTTGACCCGGTTCCGCCTCGTCCGCGCGCAGGGCGCGGGCGAGCGCGGCGGGGGTTGGGTGGTCGAAGACGAGGCCGGGCGGAACCTCCACCCCCAGGCGGCGGCGCAGGCGCGACACCAGCTTGATGACCATCAGCGAATGGCCGCCCAGATCGAACAGGTTGTCGGACGGGCCGACCCGCTCGCGCTCCAGCAACCCGGCGATCAGGTCGGCGATCAGCGTTTCCAGCGGATCGCTGTCACCGCCGGGCGTTGCCGGGACCGCTGGTGCCGTTGCCGTGGCGGGGGCCGCCGGTTCGGGCAGGGCGGCGCGGTCGATCTTGCCGTTGCCCAGCCGGGGCAGGTCGTCGAGGATCACCAGCGCCGTCGGGATCATCGCGTCGGGCAGCCGGTCGCGCAGGGCCGCCCGCAGCGCGGCGGGATCCAGTTGGTCGCCGGAACGGGCCACGGCGTAGCCGATCAGCCGGTCATCGCCCCACAGCCGCACTGCCGCTTGCGCCACGCCGGGCAGGGCGCGCAAGGCGGCCTCGATCTCCGCCGGTTCGACGCGGAAACCGCGAATCTTGATCTGGTCGTCGGCCCGGCCCAGCAGCAGCAGGCCACCGCCGGGCAGCCGCCGGGCGCGGTCGCCGGTGCGGTAAATCCGCCCGCCGGGTGTGGCCGGGTCGGCGGCAAAACCGCCAACAAAGCCATCATCGGCGGACGATGCGCCGAGATAACCGCGCGCCACCTGCGCCCCGGCGACGATCAGCTCGCCGACGTCGCCCACGGCCACCGGCATCCCATCGGTCCCCAGAATCTCCACCCGGCTGCCGGTCAAAACGCGGTCGAGCGGCAATCGGTCGGGCAGCGGGGCGTCGGGCGGCAGGACATGCACCATCACGCCGACGGTGGTTTCGGTCGGGCCGTAATGGTTGACGATGCGGGTGGTCGGGTTGACCCGGCGGATCGCCTCCAACAGCGGTCGGTCGGTCGCCTCCCCGCCCAGAATCAGCGTGGCGGGCAGGGCGGGCGACGGGGTGTCGAGCAGGGCGGTCAGGTGGGACGGCGTGATCTTGACGACGTCAACCGCCGCGTCGCGCAGGAAGCGGGCGAAGGCCGCCCCGTCCTGCATCGTTGCTGCGTCGGCCACCACCAGACAGCCACCGACGGCGGGCGCGCCGAACAGGGTGGTGTTGCCCAGATCGGCGGCCACGGTGGAACTCAGGGCAAAGCGGCCACCGGACGGCAGGGCGAGCGCGTCGGTTACGCCGTCGGCGTAGGCGGCCAATTGCCCATGCTCCACCACCACCCCCTTGGGCGTGCCGGTGGATCCGGAGGTGAACAGGACATAAGCCGCGTCCCCCGCCGTCGGCGGCGGCAGGGCGATGTCGGGTGCGGGTTCGTTCAGCAGGGTCGTCACGTCGGCGGGGGTCAGGCAACGGCGGGGCGAGGCCGCTGCGATCACGCCCGCGCGCCGGGCCTCCGGCCAATCGGGATCGACGGGGACATAGGCCCCGCCCGCCCGCATCACCGCGTGCAGGGCGATCACCAGTTCCGCCCCGCGCGGCAGCAGCAGGGCAACGCGTTGGTCGGGACCGACGCCGTCCCGGCGCAGGTGGCGGGCCAACCGCTCCACCTCCGCGTCCAACGCGGCGTAGCTCCAGTTGCGGAGGCCGTCGCGCAGGGCCGGGGCGTCGGGCTGACGGGCGGCGGCGTCGCGCAGGCGGTCCACCACGGTCATCGGGGGCATGGCTGGCGCGCTCATCACGCCACCTCCGCCAGAGCGGGCACGACCGACCGGCGGTCCGTCATCGCCCCCATGGCGACGACGACGCGGCGCGGCCCCTGGTAGGGATCGCGGGCGTGGGCGGTCAGCATGTTGTCCACCATCACCGTGTCGCCGGTTTCCCAGACGAAGCGGACGGCACAGGCCTCATACGCGTTTCCAATCACGGTCATGGTCTCGTCGGGGATGGTCTCGCCGTCGCCGAACAGGACGTTGCGGGGGAAACGGTCGATCCCGAACAGGTCGAGCAGATCCTCGCGCACCTCCGGGTCCAGACAGGCGGGGTGGTGCAACTGCATCTGGTTGAAGAACACGCGCTCGCCGCTCAACGGGTGGCGGATCACCGCCGGGCCACGGGTGCGGGTCTGCGGCGTTTCGGGGTCGAGCCAGCGCAGGCCGATTCCCCCGGCGGCGCAGCGCGCGGCCACCTCCGCGCGGTCGTCGGTCTTGAAGAAGTCGCGCCAATCGACATCCAGGCGCGGGGTGAAGGTGCGGACATAGAGCAGCCCGCGCGCCTCCAGCGCCGCCACCAGATCGGGCGGCAGCGCGCGCAGCATGGCACGGCCATCGACGATGGGGGTGCAGCCGCCCACCGGGGCCACCTGTTCGGCAAAGAACCACTGCTTGCGCGGCCAGCGGTCCAGATGGCTGCTTTCGTTGTGGTAGAGGATCATCTGCCGTTCCGGGTAGGGGGTGGAGCGGTAGGTGTTGCGCCCGCCCTCCTTCTTCGGCAGGTCGCCGTAGGACCCGAACAGGCCGGTCGGCTCCAGCGCTTCGGCGAAGCGTTCAAAGCGCTGCGGATCGGGCAGGGCGAAGCCCCGGAACAGGATCGCGCCATGGCGCAGCAGCAGGGCGTCGAGGGCCGCGCGGTGGGTCTGCGCCCAGGCCACGGGATCCAGACCGGGGGCGGTCGGCTCCAACCGGGCGGGGAACAGCGCCCCCGGCGTCAGGGTGGACAGGCGCACGCCGTCCAGATCGGAGGGAAGCGGGGCGCAGGCGCGCAGGGACTGGTCCATGGGTCAGGTCTCCAGGCCGAGGGAAACGGCGGTGGATGCGGGAAAAACGGGTTGCGAGGGGTCGGCGGCGGCGCGCTCCAGCAGCGCCACCCAGGCGCGATGCAGCCGCTCCACCGTCGGCGGATCGAACAGGGCGGCGGCGAACACCCAGTCGGCGGCGAGCGACGGCCCGTCGGCGCTGGCCTCCGGCTCCAGGAACAGCGCCAGATCGAATTTGGACGACCGTTCGGCGGGCGAGCGTTGCTCAACGCGCAGATCGGGCAGGGCCAGCGGGTCGCCGGGGGTGTTTTGCAGGACGAACAGCGTCTGCACCAGCGGGTTGCGGCTGCGGTCGCGCGGCACGCCCACCGTTTCGACGATGCGGTCGAAGGGCAGGGCGTCCTGTTCGAACGCGTCGAGGGCGGTGGCGCGCACGCGGTCCAGCAGCGCGTCGAAGCTGTCGCCCTGTTCCAGCCGGGAGCGCAGCGGCACGACGTTGACGAAGAAGCCGATCAACCCCTCCAGCGCGCGGTCGGGTCGCCCGGCGGTGTCGGTGCCGACCAGCAGGTCGTCCGCCCCGCTTTCCGCGTGCAGCAGCGCGGCGAAGACGGCGAACAGCGCCATGAAGGGGGTGGCGTTGCGCCGCCGCGCCCAACCTTCCACCCGCGCCAGCAGGGCGGGGGGCAGCGTCCGCCGCAGGCTGTCGCCACGGGTGGAGGCCACCGCCGGGCGGGGCCGGTCGGTCGGCAGGGCCAACGCGGTTGGCGCACCGGACAGGCGGTCGCGCCAGAACCCGCGCAGCCGCTCCAACCGCTCGCCCGACAGAAACGCGCGGTGCCACACCGCGTAATCGGCGTATTGCACCGGCAGCCCGGCCCAATCCGGGGCCTGACCGGCCCGCGCGGCGCGGTAGGCGTCGGCCAGATCGCGGCACAGCACCCCGACCGACCAGCCATCGGCGACGATGTGGTGCATGGCGAACAGCAGGCGGTGGGTCTGCGCGTCCAACCGCAGCAGGCGGGCGCGCAGCAGCGGGCCGCCCGACAGGTCGAACGGGGTGCGGCTGTGATCCTCCTCCAGCACGCGGGCGCAGGCCGCCCGCTCCGCCGGGGGCAGGATCGACAGATCGTCGAGCGGCAGCGGGACCGACAACGCGGGCGCGATGACGGCGGCCGGTTCCTCCTCCACCTCCGGGTAGGCGGTGCGCAGGATCTCGTGGCGGGCGACGACGGCGTTCAGCGCGGTGTCGAGCGCTGCCGCGTCGAGCGGGCCGGTCAGATCCAGCGCCGCCGCCATGACATAGGCGCTGCCCCCGCCCGACAGCCGGTCCACCAGCCACAGCCGGTGCTGCGCCGGGGACAGGGGCATCACCGCCCGCCGCGCCACCGGGCGCAGCGGCGGGGTCTGGTCATCCCCGCCGACGCGGGCGGCGTCGAGCCGGGCGGCCAGGGCGCGCAGGGTCGGCGCGTCGAACACCGCGCGCAGCGGCAGATCGGGCCAGCCCTGCCGCCGCAGCCGGGCGACCAGCCGGGCGGCGAGCAGCGAATGGCCGCCCAGCGCGAAGAAATCGGCGTCGCGCCCCACCGCTGCGGCGGGCAGCAGTTCCCGCCACAGCGCGGCAAGGGCCTGTTCGGTCGGAGTGGTGGGCGGCTCCTGCGCCGGGTCCGCCGACGCCCGGTCTTGCGGGTGAGCGTCCGGCAGCGCCTTGCGGTCCAGCTTGCCGTTCGCGTTGCGCGGCCACGCGGTGACGCGCCCCCAGCGGGTCGGGATCATGTAGGGCGGCAGGTGCGCCGCCGCGTGGGTCATCAGGGCGCGGTTCACGGCGGCGTCGTTGCCGCTGCTTGGCTCCACCGGCTCCCACCAGGCGGTCAGATGCTCCGCGCGGATCTGGACGACGGCGCGGCGGACGGCGGGGTGGCGCTCCAGCACCGCTTCCACCTCTCCGGCTTCGATGCGGAAGCCGCGCAGCTTCAGTTGGAAGTCGCGGCGGCCCGCCCATTCGATCACCCCGTCCGCCGACCAGCGGCCGAGATCGCCGGTGCGGTAGAGGCGGGAACCCGGCGCGCCGTCGGGGTCGGGGACGAAGGCCGCCGCCGTCCGGCGCGGGTCGCCGAGATAGCCGCGCCCAACCCCGACGCCGCCCACCGCGATCTCCCCCACCGTTCCGATGGGAACCGGGGTCAACTGGTCGTCGAGCACGCGCAGTTCGGCCCCCGCCGTCGGGCGGCCGATGGGGATGGTTGCCCCGGCGGCGGGGGCGGCGAACAGCGGGTGGAAGGCGACGTCGTCGGCGCATTCCGCCGGGCCGTAGGCGTTCATCAGCGGAACGGTCGGGTGGGCGTCGAACCAGGCGCGGGCGTCGGCGGCGGTCAGCGCCTCCCCCGTTGGCAGGACCCAGCGCAGCGCGGGCAACGGGCGGTCGTCGGTCTGTTGCGCGTCCGCCAGCGCCCGCATCAGGGCGGGAACCGGCTCGAACAGGGTGACGCCGCCGCGCGCCAGCCGGTCGATCAGCGCGTCGGGGTCGCGCACCACCGCGTCGGGGATGATCTCCACCACCCCGCCCAGCAGCGGGGCTGTCAGGGTCTGCCACACCGAAATGTCGAAGCAGGCCGGGGCGGTCTGGGCGATCACGTCGCGCTCGCTCAGGCCCAGCGGGGCGAGCTTGGCCAGCATGTTGTTCAGCATGCCGTCGCGCGTGACCATCGCCCCCTTGGGCGTGCCGGTCGAGCCGGAGGTGAAGAGGACATAGGCCCGCTGGTCGCCGCGCGCCGGGCCGGTCGGCAGCACGGCACCGTCGGCGCGGGCCAGCAGGTCGGTTGCTGTCAGGGCCGGGGGCAGGGCCGACAGATCGCAATGGACGGCCGGATCGCGCACCAGCAGCGCGTCCCCGGCCTGCGCCATCACCTGCGCCCAGCGGGCGGGCGGGTGGCTGGGGTCGAGCGGGATCCAGGCCCCGCCGGCGCGCAGCACCGCCACCATCAGGCACAGCAGATCCAGCCCGCGCGGGGCCAGCAGCGCCACCGCGCCATCAGGCCGCAGACCCGAGGCGATCAGGCCACGGGCCAACGCCTCCGACCGCAGCCACAGCGCGCCATAGCTCAGGCTCGCCCCGTCGCAGCGGGCAACCGTGCGGGTGGGGTGGGCGGCGACGCGCGCGGCCACCCGCGCCACCCAGTCGGGCGTCAGGTCATAGGGGGCGGTGTGGCGGCCCCATTGGCGCAGGGCGCGCGCCTCCGCCTCGCCCATGCGGGGCAGGGCGGACAGCGGGGTGGCCGGGCTGCGGGCCAGCGCCAGCAGGGCGGTGCGCAGCCCCTGGGCCAGCCGGTCCAGTGCGTCGCCGTCGATCCGGCGGGCGTCGGCGTCGATGACGGCGCTCAGATGGTCGCCGGGAAACACCTCCACCGTCAGGGCGTAATGGGTGCGTTCCACATTGGCGCGCTGACGCAGGTCGAGGGCACCGACGCGGCGGCGACGCCCCTCCAGCATCGGCAGATTCTGGAAGACCAGCAACGTGTCGAACAGCGGGCCGACGGCCAAATCGGCCTGGAGTTTGGCCAGATCGCTGTGCTCATGCTCGCGCATTGCGGCGTTGTCGGCCTGGATGCCGCGCAGCCAGTCGCCCACCCCCTGCGCGGCAGGCAGGCGGACGCGCAGCGGCAGGGTGGTGATGAAAACGCCGAGCGTGCGCTCGTCCCCCTCCACCTCCCCGGTGCGCCCGGCGGAGGTGACGCCGAACACCACGTCGGCTGTGCCGGAGCGGGCGGCGAGCGTCAGCGCCCACGCCCCTTGCAGCAGCGTGTTCAGGGTCACGCCCAGCGCGCGGGCGGTGGCGGTCAGCCGGGCGGTTTCCCCGGAGTCCAGCGTGACGCTGCGGCTGAGCGGGATCGCCGCCCCCCCGTCCGGCGGAGGGGCCAGCAGGGGCAGCGGCGTGGCCCCCGTCACCCCGTCCAACGCCGCGCGCCAGAAGGCGGCAGACGCGCTGTCGTCCTGCCGTTGCAGCCACGCGATGTGGTCGCGGAACGGGCGGCGGGTGGGCAGGGTGGGTGTGTCCCCGGCCAACCGGGCGCGGTAGCGTTCCAGCACCTCGTCCAGCAGCAGGATGGAGCACCAGCCATCGACGATCAGGTGATGGCGGCTCCACACCAGCCACCAGCGGGCGGGCGCGCAGCGGATCACCGCCAGCCGCATCAGCGGGGCCTGATCCAGGGCGAAGCCGCGCGCCCGGTCCTCCGCCAGCAGGCCGGACAGGGCCGTTTCCCGTTCCCCGCCGCTCAACCCCGACCAGTCGCGTTGGGCCACCGGCAGGGCGGCGGCGCGCTCCACCCGTTGCAGCGGGCGGTCCAACCCGTCCCAGAGGAAGGCGGTGCGCAGGATCGGGTGGGCGGCGACGGCGTCCCGCCACGCCCCGACCCAGGCGTCGGGGTCGAACGGGCCGTCGGCCTCGATCACCAATTGATTGAC
The DNA here is from genome assembly GCF_003966125.1 of Azospirillum griseum. GTDB lineage: Bacteria > Pseudomonadota > Alphaproteobacteria > Azospirillales > Azospirillaceae > Azospirillum > Azospirillum griseum. Next base: position 25,759 of record NZ_RXMA01000003.1, on the reverse strand, counting down.
GTAGGAACCGCTGGCCGGGTCGAGCAGGCTGTGGAACAGCAGGCCCTGTTGCAGCGACGACAGCGGATAGGCGTCTTCCGCCCCCGGATGCTGCGCCCGCAGAGCCGCCAGGGCCTCGGCGTCCAGGCCGCTCAGGGCGAAGGGGGCCGACGGGTCGGTGTGGCTGGGCGCGGCGTTCGGGGCGAGTGCCGGTGCGGCGGCGGGTTTGGCGGCAAGGCTCGCGGCGATGGCGGCGATGGTGCGTTTCTGGAAAAACAGCTTGGGTTTCAGCGCCAACCCTTGCGGGCGCGCCTTGGCGATGATCTGGAGCGCCAGGATGGAATCGCCGCCGATGGCGAAGAAATCCTCCTCCACCCCGACCGACGGGCGGTTCAGCGCCTCCGCCCACAGGCGGGCCAGCACGGCTTCAGCGTCGCTCAGGGCGCGGGACGGGGCGGCGCTGGCGGAAAGTTCCGCTGGGGGATCGTCGGGCAGTGCCTTGCGGTCGATCTTGCCGTTGGGCAGCCGGGGCAACGCCGCCAGGGTCCGCCAGACGGCGGGAACCAGGGCGTCGGGCAGTTCGGCGGCTATGGCGGCGCGCACCGGGTTCAGGTCGGTTCCGGGCGCGACCGGAACGACGAAGGCGGTCAGGCGCAGCCCGTCGCCGGTCGGTGACGGGCGGGCGACCGTCACCGCCTCGCGCACGCCGGGGTGACGGCGCAGCCACGCGTCCACCTCGCCCAGCTCGACGCGGAAGCCGCGAATCTTCACCTGATCGTCGGCGCGGCCCAGAAACACCACCTGCCCGTCCGCCGTCATGCGGGCGCGGTCGCCGGTGCGGTACAGCCGCCCGCCGACGCTCCACGGATCGGGCACGAAGCGGTCGGCGGTCAAACCCGGACGGTCGAGATAGCCGGTGGCGACGGTCGAACCGCCAACCACGAGGTCGCCCGCCACCCCCAGCGGCACCGGGTGGCCATGACGGTCCAGCACCGCCACGCGCACACCGGGCAGGGGGGTGCCAACCGGGATCGGGGCGCTTGGATCGGTGGCGGGCGTTGCGGTCAGGCAGCCGACCGTCGTTTCGGTCGGGCCGTAGTGATTGAGGACGCGGCAGGCCGGGGCCAGCGCCCGGACGCGGGCGACCAGCGCGCCGTCCAGCGCCTCCCCACCGAACACCAGACAGCGGCGGGGCAGCAGCCGGGCCGGATCGGGGACCGCCATCAGCGCGGCGAGGTGGGAGGGCACGATCTTCAACGCATCGACCGGCCGGTCGGCCAGATGGCGGGCCAAAGCCTCCGGGTCGTCGGCCAGGGCCGGGGCGATCACCCGCAGGGTCCGCCCGCTCAACAGCGCGCCGAACCACGCGGTGTAGCCGAGATCCGCCGTCACCGCCGCCAGCGTCGCCAACGTGGCGTTCTCCGGCAGATCCATCGCCGCCAGCACGCCGCGCGCGTAGCGGGCGAGGTTGCCCTGAGCGACGACCACCCCCTTGGGCGCGCCGGTGGAACCGGAGGTGTAGATCAGATAGGCGGGCAGGGTCGCGCAGACGGGCGGCGTCAGCGGCGCGCCGTCGTCGGCCCGGTCCTCAGTCCGCTCGCCCTCCAGCTCCAGCCACGCCGCAGCACCGCACCAGCCCGGCATCGCGCCATCGCCAATGATGGCGCGGGCAGCGCTGGCGCGCGCCAGCAGCTCCAGCCGGGCGTCGGGCAGGGCGGGGTCGAGGCAGAGATAGGCCGCCCCGGCTTTCCACGCCGCGATCATGGCGACGGCCAGCCCGGCCCCGCGCGGCAGGTGCAGCCCCACCCGGTTGCCCGCCGTCACGCCGCCCGCGCGCAGCCGCCGGGCCAGCCGGTCGGCGGCGGCGTCCAACGCGCGGTAGGTCAGCGCCTCGCTGTCCGTTTCCACGGCGCAGCGGTCGGGGTGGCGGGCGACGGCGGCGGCGAAGAGGCCCAGCGCGGTGTCGGTGTTGGTGTCGTGGTCGAGATCGGCGGCTTGGCGCAGCGCGGTGTCGTCCGCCGCGTCCCCGATGGTGGCGAGCAGGCGGGACAGGGGTTGCGCAGGGTCTTCCAGCGCGGCGTCGAGCAGCCGGAGAAAATCGCGCTGCATCCGGGCCGTCGTGGCGGCGTCGAACCGGGTCGGGTCGGCGCGCCATTGCCCGACGAGGTCGGTGCCCTCATCCACCCAACGCAGGTTCAGCGCGTTGGCCGCCCCGCGCTGGTGGGCGAACAGGTCACGCTGCACATGTCGGTAGATCGTCGCGCGGTCGCCCACCGGAACATAGGTGGTCATGTGGTGGAACAGCGGGCCGCCGCGCCCGGCCAGCGCGGTGATGCGGGCCAACGGCCAGCGCCGGTGCCGCAGCAGCTCCATCAGCGTCCGATGGGCGGTGCGGGCCAGCGTGGTCAGGCTGGGGGCGCCGGACAGGTCGGCGGGCCAGGGCAGGGCGTTCAGCGTGTAGCCGACCATCGCCCGGTCGGCGGCCCCCTGCCGTCCCGACACCGGCGTGCCGATGGTGAAGGCGTCCTGCCCGCTCCAGCGGTGCAACAGGATCTGGTAGACCGCCGTCAGCAATGGGAACAGGCCAACGCCCAGCCGGTCGGCCACCGCGCGCGCGCGCGCCGTGGTGGCGGGGCCGAGCCGCAGCTCGCTTTCCTCCCGCGCGGCGTGGTCTGCGGCGGTGAGGGCGGTGGGAAGCTCCGGCGGGGGCGGCAGATCGGCGGCCCGGTTGCGCCAAAAGGCGTCCAGCCGGACGGCGTCAGCTCCACTCTGACGGGCGCGCTGGCGCTCCAGCCACGCGGCGTAGACCCCGGCGGGCGGATCGACCGGCTCCGCCCCGGCGCTCAGCGCGTCATAGGCGGCGAAGACCTGTTGGCACAGGATTTCAAAGGACAGGAAGTCGCCCGCGATGTGGTGGATGACAACCAGCAGGGACACGGTTGGCCGATGCGCTGTGGCGTCGGGCGACACCAGCAGCCGGACCCGGCAGGCCACCCCCTGGTCCAGGGCGAGCGGAGCGTCGGCCTCGCGCTCCAGCCACGCCCGGCGGTCGGCCTCGGTCATCGGCGGGGCGTGGTGGACGCGGATGTCGGGGGCAAAACCGGGCTGGCGCTCCATCACCAGCCGCCCGGCGGGATCCTCGCGGTAGCGGCTGGTCAAGGCGTCGTGCCCGGCGATGATCCGGGCGAAGGCGGCGGCGAGCCGCTGCGGATCGGTCCCGTCCCGCAGATCCGCCGCGTAGGACATGTTGTAGCCGGGATCCTCCGGGGCCAGCCGCCAGGCGGTCCACAGGGCGTGCTGCTCCTCCCCGGCCAGGAGCGAAACGGGCGCGGCGGCGATCAGATGGCTGTCCATGGCGGGGGCCTCACACGACCGGAAGAGCGGGGGAGCGGATCGGGTCGGCCATCGCCACCACCACCTTGCGCGCGCCGCTGAAGGGATCCCGCCCGTGGGCGGCCAGCATGTTGTCCAGCATCATCACGTCGCCCTCCTCCCAGAGAAAACGGCGGGTGCAGGCGTCCAGAACCGCGCGGATGTGGTCCAGTGCTGTGTCTTCGATGGGGGTTCCGTCGCCGTAGAAGACGTGGCGGGGCAGCGCGTGTTCGTCCTCCACCACCGCCATCAGGCTGTCGCGCACGGCGGGCGGCAGGTTGGAGACGTGGAAGAGATGGGCCTGATTGAACCAGACCATCGCCCCGCTGCCGGGGTGGCGGGCCACCGCTGGGCAGATCTGGCGGGTTCGCAGTTCGCCATCCTCGGTCCACTCCCAGGCAATGGCGTTGGCGCGGCAGAAGCGTTCGACCTCCGCCGGGTCGTCGGTGTTGAAGGCGCGCTGCCAGGGCAGATCCAGCCCGTTGCCATAGTTGCGGACATACATCAGCCCCTTGGCGGCGAAGCGGTCGCGGATGGCCGGGTCGATGCTCTGGTAAACGGCGCGGCTGTCGGCGATGGGGGTGGCCCCACCGCTGGCGGCGGCGGTCACGCAGTGGAACCAGATCAGCCCCGGCCATTGCAGGGTGTAGGCCTGCTCGTTGTGCAGCGGAATCGACTGGTGCGCCGGGTATTCGGTGGAGGTGTAGACCCCCTTGTCCACCGCCGACCGTGGGGTCGAACCGAAATCGTAATCCAGCAGCGCCCGGCCAAAGCTTTCGGCGAAGGCGCGGAACGGGGCGTCGCCGTGCAGGCCAAGGCCACGGAACAGCAGCCCGCCCACCTCGGACAGGTGGGAGCGCACGATGGCGTGGATGTCCGGCAGCCAATCCCGCCAGTCCGCCACCCTCCCGCCCGCGCCATCACCGTCGGCGGGCGTCACCAGCAGCGGCAACGCGCCGCCGGGCAGCAGCGGGCGAACGGTCAGCCGGTCGGTCGGCGCGGTCAGCGGCGGAACGGTGGGGCGATGATCCATGATCGGAACAGTCCATTGGGAAGGGTGGGCGGACGAGGAAACGCCTTTACTACGACTAAGAATTATTCGCATTATAGAGGCGTGGCGGTCCGTCCAGAGGCGGGATGCAGCAATTTGATCGGGTGTTTGTTCGTCTGGCTGCGCGCGATGACGGCATGCTTTCGTCTCCACACCAACAGTGCGGGTGTTTCCGCCGAAACGCCGCAGCCAAAAGGACCCTATCCGAACGCGATTAAACTTGCAAATAAGAATCGTTCGCGATATTGACGGCGTCATCGGAACAAGCGGGCCGCCCCGCCGCGCTTGTCCCCCATTCCCTCGCCTCCAAACCGAAAGGAGAACCGGCATGAGCTGGGACAGCCCGGACACGCGTTTCCACGTGGTGGTGAACGAGGAAGAGCAATATTCGATCTGGCCGGACCATCGACCGGTGCCCGGGGGATGGCGCGCCGTCGGGGTCAGCGGCTCCAAGGACGATTGTCTGGCCCACATCGAACGGGTGTGGACCGACATGCGCCCGCTCAGCCTGCGCCGCGCGCTGGGCGAGGCCGCCTGACCGCACCGTTTCCCGCATTCTGGTCCCTGAACCGGGAGGTTCCGCCATGACCGTGACCCACGCGGCCCCCTTCGGCCTGGCCCCTTTTGGCCTGGACGGCTTCCGTGCCCAGCCGCCGATCCGCCTGCACGACGACCCGCTGCTGCGTCGGCAGGAGGCGCGGGAGTCGAACGCGCGTTCCTACCCGCGCCGCATCCCGCTGGCGCTGACCCAGGCGCACGGCGTCTATCTGCGCGACAGCGCCGGTCAACTCTTCATCGATTGTCTGGCCGGGGCGGGCACGCTGGCGCTGGGGCACAACCACCCCGACGTCGTCGCCGCCCTGCGCGCCACGCTCGACAGCGGCCTGCCCCTGCACACGCTGGACTTAACCACCCCGGTCAAGGACCGCTTTGTCGAGGATCTGTTTGCCGCCCTGCCGCCCGGCTTTGCCCGCCACGCCCGGATCCAGTTCTGCGGCCCGACCGGGGCCGACGGGATCGAGGCGGCGATCAAGCTGGCCCGCACCGCCACCGGGCGGCGCACGGTCGTCGGCTTTGCCGGTGGCTATCACGGCATGACCCAAGGCACCCTGGCGATCATGGGCAATCTGGAACCCAAGCGCCCGTTGGGCGGGGGAACCGGCGACGCTCACATGCTGCCCTATCCCTACGACGCCCGTTGCCCCTTTGGCTTGGGGGGCGAGGCCGGGGTGGACGCCGGGCTGGCGATGATCGAGCAACTGCTGACCGATCCCGAATCCGGCGTCGTCACCCCCGCCGCTATGGTGGTGGAGGTGGTGCAGGGCGAGGGCGGGGTGATCCCCGCGCCGATCCGCTGGTTGCAGGGCTTGCGCCGCCTGACCCGCGCCCATGGCGTGCCGCTGGTGATCGACGAGGTGCAAACCGGTCTGGGCCGCACCGGTCATCTCTTCGCCTTCGAACGCGCGGGCATCGAACCGGACATCCTGGTGTTGTCCAAGGCCATCGGCGGGGGGCTGCCGCTGTCGGTGGTGGTCTACCGCGAGGATCTGGACGTCTGGTCGCCGGGCGCGCACGCCGGAACCTTCCGGGGAAACCAACTGGCGATGGCGGCGGGAACCGCCACCCTGCGCCGCATCCGCGCCGACCGGTTGGACGAGCACGCTGCCGCCATGGGCGCGCGCCTGACCGGCCATCTGCGGGCGCTTCAGGCCGAACAGCCTTGCGTCGGTGACGTGCGCGGGCCGGGCCTGATGATCGGGGTGGAGATCGTGGACGAGCGGATGCCCCCGGCCCGTCCGGGTCTGCGCCCGGCCGATGGCGCGCTGGCCCGCGCGCTGCAACGCCGCTGTCTGGAGCGCGGCCTTATTCTGGAGTTGGGTGGGCGGCACGGCGCGGTCGTGCGCTTCCTGCCGCCGCTGATCGTCAGCGCCGAGGAGATCGACGAGATCGCCGACCGTTTCGCGTCGGCCCTGCGCGCCGCGCTGGCCGACCGGGTGTCGGGGGGCCAGGACGCGCTGCACGTCCCCACCGGTCTGGCGGCGGAATAGGCGGCCCTGAACATGCGAATGAGTCCAAATCGCACAGAACGGATCGCCCCGCTGTCGCTGGCGCAGGAACGGCTGTGGCTGTTGCAGCGGCTGGATCCCGGCGACACCGCTTACAACCTGACGCGCGCCTTCCGCCTGCGCGGCGCGCTGGATGGCGCGGCGCTGGAGCGAGCCTTGTCGGCTCTGGTCTGGCGGCACAGCCTGTTGCGCACCCGCTTTGCCGAACAGGATGGCGCGCCGGTGCAACTGGTGCTGTCCCGCCCGGCCCTGACCCTGCGGCGGGAGGATGCCCCCCTCGATGATGCGGCGTTGGCTGCGCGGATCGAGGCGGAAACCCGTCGGCCCTTCGATCTGGCTGCCGGGCCGCCGCTGCGCGCCACGCTGCTGGCGCTGGCCGGTGGTGACGCCGCGCTGCTGCTGTCGATGCATCACATCCTGTCCGATGGACCGTCGAACCCGATTCTGGCGCGCGATCTGCTGACCGCCTACGTCGCCGCCGTCGCCGACGAGGAGGCCGACCCCGCCGAACTGCTGCCGCCCTTGTCCGTTCACTATGCCGACTTTGCCCAGGCGCAACGGGGGGAAGCGGCACAGGCGCGCATCGCCCGCGCGCTGGACCGGGCGGTGGAGCGGTTGGGCGGGCCGATCCCGGCGCTGGAGCTGCCGACCGACCGGCCACGCCCGGCGATCCGGGGGACCGGCGGCGCGCGGGTGACGTTCGCCCTGTCGGCCCCGACCGTCGCCGCCCTGCGCGCGCTGGCGCGGGCGGAGGGCTGCACGCCCTTCATCCCGCTGCTGGCGGCGTGGCAGGCGCTGCTTGGGCGCTGGTCCGGGCAGGATGATTTCGCCGTCGGCGTCCCCGACGCCGGGCGGGAGGACGAAACGCTGGAGCCGCTGGTCGGCTTCTTCGTCGACACCCGGATTCACCGCGCCCGCCTGTCGCCGGACCTGACCGGGCGCGCCCTGTGCCGCCGCCTGCGGGCCGAGGCGCTGGTCATGCTCAACGACGGGGCCGCCCCGGTCGAACGGCTGGTGGAGCGGTTGGACCCGGTGCGCGACGGCAGCCGCACCCCGCTGTTCCAAACCCTGTTGAGCGTGCGGTTGGACGCGCCCGCGTCGCTGCGCCTGCCGGGGTTGGAGGTCAGCCCGATCCCCGTGCCGGAAACCACGGCCAAGCTCGACCTGTCGCTGGATGTGGCGATCGGTGCCGATGGAGCCGATGGGGCGCTCGATTTTGCCACCGACCTGTTCGACCGGGCGACGGTGGAACGGCTGGCGGCCAGCTTCGTTACCCTGCTGAACGCGCTGCTGGCCCAGCCAGACGCCCCGCTGGCCGACCTGCCGTTGCTGGAGCCGGAGGCCCGCACGGCGGAGTTGACGCGCTGGAACCGCACGGCGCTGCCGCTCGATCCCGCCGTCGATCTGGTGGCGCTGGTGGAGCACGCCGCTGGTGCCCACCCGGACGCGGTGGCGGCGGTGTGCGGGGCCGACCGGCTGACCCACGGCGCGCTCAACGCGCGGGCGAACCGGCTGGCGCGCTGGCTGGTCGAACGCGGCGTCGGCCCGGACCGGCTGGTGGCGGTGGCGTTGCCGCGCGGCCTGGATCTGCTGGTGGCGTTGCTGGCGGTCCAGAAGGCGGGCGCGGCCCATCTGCCGCTCGACCCCGATCAACCGCCCGCGCGCAACGCCCACATCCTGGCCCACGCCGCCCCGGCGCTGGTCATTGACCAACCGCTCGACACGCTGGTCCCGGACTGGGCGCGCTGGGACGACGGCAACCTGGGTTTGGCGGTGCATCCCGGCCAACTGGCCTACACGCTCTACACCTCCGGCTCGACCGGCATGCCCAAGGGGGTGGCGATCGACCGGCGCGCCTTTGCCAGCTTCCTGCACGCCATGCAGGCCCAAGTGGATTTGAGCGCGGACGACCGGCTGCTGGCGGTGACGACGGTCGGCTTCGACATCGCCGGGCTGGAGCTGTTCCTGCCGCTGGTGGTCGGTGGCCGCGTCGTCATCGCCACCACGGAGGAGGCCGCCGACCCGCATGCGCTGGCGCGCCTGATCGACCGGCAGGGCATCACGGTGATGCAGGCCACCCCGGCGCGTTGGCGCACGCTTCTCGACGCCACCGATCACGGCTGGCCGGGGCTGCGCGCGCTCTGCGGTGGCGAGGCGCTGGCCGCCGATCTGGCCCGGCGGCTGCTGGCGCGCGGGCTGCGGCTGGTCAACGTCTATGGTCCGACCGAAACCACCGTCTGGTCCTCAGCCTTCGTGGTGGAGCGGGTGGAGCGTCACGACGCGGTGATGCCCATCGGCCACGCCATCGCCAACAACCGCCTGCACATCCTGGACGACCGGCTGGAGCCGGTGCCGCCCGGCGTGGTCGGCGATCTGTGGATCGGCGGGGTGGGGCTGGCGCGCGGCTATGCCGTCCAACCGGCCCTGACCGCCGCCGCCTTCGTCCCCAACCCGTTTCCCGAGGCCGACGCGCCGGGCAGCGGGGTGGGAAGCCGCCTTTACCGCACCGGCGACCGCGCCCGCCGCCGCACCGACGGGGCCATCGAGTTTCTGGGCCGCATCGACCATCAATTGAAGATTCGCGGCTTCCGCATCGAAGCGGGGGAGGTGGAGGCGGCGTTGAACAGCCATCCCGCCATCCGCGCCTCGGTCGTGGTTGCCCACCGCGCGGCGGACGGCGACGCGCTGCTGTGCGCCCATCTGGTCACGCGGGACGGACGCGAGCCGGGCGACCTCGACGCCCATCTCGCCGCCCGCCTGCCCGCCTACATGATCCCGACGCTGCGGGTGGTGCTGGATCGGCTGCCGTTGAACGCCAGCGGCAAGATCGACCGCCGGGCGTTGCCGCCGCCCACCGCTCTGCCCGCGCCGCAGGGACGGCGGGAACCGGCGGCCACCGACACGGAACGTCGCCTGCTCGCTCTGTGGGAAGAAACGCTGGAGCGGCCCGATCTGGGCGTGACCGACGATTTCTTCCGGCTGGGCGGCCATTCGCTGCGACTGGTCCGGCTGCAGACGGCAATCCGGGGGGCCTTCGGGGTCGATCTGCCCCTGGCCGCGCTGTTCCGCGCGCCGACGGTGCGAGCGATGGCGGCGCTGATCGACGCCGAGGGGCCGCGCGACGAGGCCGAGGATCTGGCCTTCATGGCCGCGCTGCTGGCCGATGAGGGCGCGTTGGCCCAGGCCGGTGCGCGATGAGCCTGTTGATCGTTCTGCTGCGCCGGTCGCGCGGGCGCTTGCCGCTGGCGCTGCTGCTGGGGGCCGCCGGGTCGCTGGCCGGGTTGGCGGTGATCGCGTTGGTCAACCGGCTGATTGCCGGAACCGCCGACCCCGACGCCGCGACCTTTGGGATCCTGGGCCTGCTGCTGGCGGCGGTGTTCGGCTGTGGTTTCGCGTCCCAGGCGCTGTTGACGGCGCTGGGCCACGCGGTGGTGTGCGAGTTGCGGACGGCGACGGTCAAGCGGCTGCTCGACACCGACGTCGAACGGCTGGAGGCGGTGGGCGCGCCCGCCCTCTACGCCACGCTGACCAAGGACATCGCGGCGGTGGGGCAGGCCTTCAACCGTTTGCCCTTCGTTTTCTGCAACGGCGTGCTGGTGCTGGGCGGTTTCGCCTATCTCGCCTGGCTGTCCGCGCCGCTGTTCCTGGTCAGCGCGGCGGCCATCGGGCTGGCGGTGGGGGCGGCCTATGGTTGGGTGTCGGCGATGCGGCGGTTGATGATCGCCGTGCGCGCCATCGACGACCGGCTGTTCGCCGGGTATCGCGGCGCGGTGGAGGGGCGGAACGAGCTGGCGCTCAACACCGCGCGCAAGCGCGTGTTCCACCGGCATGACCTGACCGCCGTCGCCGAACTGGCCCGCGACACCGAAACCCGCGCCGACCGCTATTGGGTGTTGAGCCTGAGTTGGACCGCGCTGGTCATTCTCGGCGTGATCGTCGGCATCTTCGCGGTGGGCGACGCGCTGGGCCAGCCGCGCAGCCTGACCGCCGGATTCGTGCTGGTGCTGATGTTCCTGCGCATGCCGCTCAGCGATCTGGTTGGCACGCTGCCGATCCTGCTGTCGGGCGGGGTGGCGCTGGCCAAGGTGGAGGCGCTGGGGCTGGAGCCGCACCGCGCGTCCTTCGACAACCCGACCGCCAGGGCCGATGTCCCCGCCGCCCTTCCAACGGCAGGCCCGCTGCTGGAACTGTCCGGCGTGGTCTATGACCATCCCGCGCAGGGGGGAGAGCCGGGCTTTCACCTCGGCCCGGTCGATCTGACCCTGCGGGCGGGGGAGATCCTGTTCATCGTCGGCGGCAACGGCGGCGGCAAATCCACGCTGCTGACGCTGCTGGCGGGGCTGCGCCGCCCCAGCGCCGGAACCATCCGTCTGGCCGGGATTGAGGTGACGGAGGAGCGGCGCGGCTGGCTGCGCGAGCAGATCAGCGCCGTCTTTTCCACCCCCTACCTGTTCGACCGGCTGGTCGGCCCCGACGGGCGCTTGGATGAGGCGCTGGCCCAGTCCTTCCTGCACCGGCTGCGGCTGGACCGCAAGGTGACGCTGACCGGCGACCGCCTGTCCGACATCCGGCTGTCGCAGGGGCAGCGCAAGCGGCTGGCCCTGCTGGCGGCGGCGGTGGAGGAGCGGCCGATCCTGCTGCTCGACGAATGGGCGGCGGATCAGGACCCGCAGTTCCGCGCCTTCTTCTACGACGAATTGCTGCCGGAGCTGGCGCGCGGCGGCCGAACTATCGTCGCCGTCAGCCACGACGACCGTTATTTCCACCGCGCCGACCGGGTGCTGCGCTGCGACGCCGGGGTGCTGACGCCCTGGACCGGTCCGGCGGCGGAGTCCCCGCCGGTGATGGAGGCGGCGCAATGACCCCTTCCGCCCTGCCGTTCCCATTCCCCCTTTCACCCAAGGCCGCCGCTCCCTGCGCGCCGCCTGAACAGGAGGCGTCCGAGATGACCGCCGCAACCGACGACACCCTGGCCGCCGACACCCTGGCCGCATCCGGCGGTGCACCGGCACCGTGCCGCGCGCTGGGCCGCCCCCTCGTCACCCGCTGGGTCGACGACCGTCTCACCGTCGCCCTGGACGACCACACGATCCAGCGCTGGCGTCTGCTTGGTGACGGGAGCGACGCCACGCTGACCTTTGACGGTGCGCCGGACACGGCGGCGTCCATCGCAACGGCTGAAGTCCAACGGCTGGCCGCCCTGGCCGCGCTCGACGCCGCCTTTGCCCGCGCCGACACCCCGTCGCGCCTGCGCCTGCTCGCCCCCGACGCGCTGGCCGAGACGCTGCGCGGCGACGGCGTGGCGGTGGAGGACGCGGGCGGCGGCCTGTGGGCCTTGGCGGGCGCGCTTTTCCAGCGCCCCGACCTGTGGCTGCTGACGGCGGGATCGGGCGGCTACCCGCAAACGCATGTCCTGTCGAACGGGCGCTATCACCCGCGCCGCCCGCCCAAGCCGCAAGGCACGCTCTACGCCCGCCACATCCCATGGCTGGGCCAGACCCTGAGCTTCCGTTTGGCCGATCCGGTGCGGGATCTGGAGCGGTTCCACCGCTGGCAGAACGATCCCCGCGTCGCCGCCTTCTGGCAGGAAAGCGGGGATCTCGACCATCACCGCGCCTATCTCGACGCGCAGACGTCCGATCCCCACACGATGCCGCTGATCGCCAGCCTGGACGGCGCGCCCTTTGGCTATTTCGAAGTGTATTGGGCCAAGGAGAACCGCATCGGGGCCTATTACGACGCCCAGGATCATGACCGGGGATGGCATGTCCTGATCGGGGAGGAGCGTGTGCGCGGGCGCGCCTATGTCAGCGCCTGGCTGCCGTCGCTGGTGCATTTCATGTTCCTGGACGATTCCCGGACCCAGCGCATCGTCGGCGAACCGCGCGCCGATCACCACCAGCAGATCCGCAACCTCGACCGTTCCGGCTTCGCCAAGGTCAAGGAGTTTGATTTCCCGCACAAGCGGGCCATGCTGGTCATGCTGCTGCGCGAGCGTTACTTCGCCGACCGCCTGTGGGTGCCGCGCGCCGATCCGGCCCCGGCCATTACCGCCGCTGCCGCAACCGCACCCCGGCAGGGGGGCTGAGGGATGGACGGAACCCCCACCCCGCTGCGCGCCGACGAAACGCGGGCGCATGATCTGGTCGGCGTCGGTTTCGGCCCGTCCAATCTGGCCTTGGCGGTGGCCCTGCGCGACGCGGGGTCGCCGCTGTCCGCCCGCTTTCTGGAGCAGCGCGACCGCTTCGTCTGGCACGGCAACATGCTGTTGGACGGCAGCCGCATGCAGATCTCCTTCCTCAAGGATCTGGTGTCGCTGCGCGATCCGACCAGCCGCTACAGCTTCCTCAGCTACCTGCACCGGCGGGGGCGGCTTCAGGATTTCATCAATCTGCGGACCTTTTACCCCAGCCGCCGGGAGTTCAACGACTATCTCGGCTGGGTGGCGGCGGACTTCGCCGACGTCTGCGGCTATGGCGTGACGGTCACGGCGGTGGAGCCGGTGCGTGGCGCTGGCGGTGGGCTGTCGCAGGTCCGGGTCCACGCGCGGGATGCGGCGGGGCGGGACCGCAGCCTGTTGGCCCGCAACGTGGTGATCGGGGCCGGGGCGACGCCGCAGGTGCCGGAGCCGTTTCAATCCCTGGTCCGCAGCCATCCGGTGCCCGATGGTCCGCAGGATGGCCCGCTGGTGATCCATTCGAACGGCTATCTGGCCGCCGCCGACGCTCTGGCGCGGGCCGGGCGGGTGGCGGTGATCGGGCTGGGGCAGAGCGCGGCCGAACTGTTCCTTGACCTGCACGGGCGCGGGGTGGCGGTGGACGTGATCGCGCGCGGCCCGGCGATGCGGCCCGCCGACAGCAGCCCGTTCGCCAACAAGGTCTTTGACGCCGACTACACCGGCTACCTCTATGGCCTGCCCGCCGACGAGCGCGCCGCGCTGCTGCGCGCCTTCCACAACACCAACTACGCCGTCGTCGATCCCGACCTGATCGACGCGATCTACGCCATCTTTTACCAGCAGAAGGTCGCGGGCGCGGAGCGCCACGCCATGCTGACCCGGCGGGAGGTGGTGACCGCCACCGCCCGGCCCGACGGTGATGGCGTCACGCTCGCCCTGGCCAATCTGGACGACGGATCGCGGGAGGAACGGCGCTACGACGCCGTCCTGCTCGCCACCGGCTACCGCCGCCGCATCCACGAGGCGTTGTTGCAGCCGATGGAACCCTGGCTGACCGGCGGGGAGGTCGGGCGGGATTACCGCCTGCCCACGGTCCCCGGCTGTTCCGTCGGCCTGTACCTGCAAGGCTGCTGCGAGGCCACCCACGGCCTGAGCGACAGCCTGCTGTCGATCCTGCCCATCCGCGCGCAGGAGATCGCCACCGCCCTGACCGCCGCCGTTCCGGCGGACGCACAAGGCGACACCATCCGCATGTTGACATCCGCACAGCGATGAATTGGGGGATTATTCCGATGAAGAGCATCAGGCAGCCTGGACGCCTTGGGGAGTGGAGCAGGGGGCGCGTCCGTCTGCTGGGGTCGGTCGCGGCGGCGGCGTTGCTGCTGCCGTCGGTGGTGATGGCCCAAACGACGGGGACCACCGACGCGGCGACAACCGAAAGCCTGTCGCTGCCGACCATCAGCGTCGGCGGCGAGCGCCAGCGCGACGCCAACCCGCCGACCACCGTCGGGTCCAAGCTGCCGCTGGCCCCGCGCGAGGTGCCGCAAACCATCACCACGGTGCCGCGCGAACGGTTCGAGGAGCAGAAGCTCGTCACGCTGGACGAGGCCCTGCGCCAGACGCCGGGCGTGACGGTGGAGCCGATCGACGGCAACCGCCTGAACATCTATTCGCGCGGGTTCGAGATCACCAACCTGCAATACAACGGCGTACCGACCACGCTGGACGACCGCATCTTCGCCTCGCCCGATCTGGCGATGTATGAGCGGGTCGAGGTGCTGAAGGGACCGGCGGGCCTGCTGAACGGCATGGGCGGTCCCGGCGGTGCGGTCAATCTGGTGCGCAAGCTGCCGAAAAAGTCGCTGGAAGGCTATGGCGAGCTGACCGCCGGATCCTACGCCAACTATCGGGGCGAGGGCGACATCACCGGGTCCCTGAACGAGTCCGGCACGCTGCGCGGGCGCTTCGTCGGGGCCTATCAGGACCGCAACAGCTTTCAGGACTGGACCGACCAACGCCGCGCGCTCGGTTATGGCAGCATCGCCGCCGACCTGACCCCCGACACCACGCTGACGGCGGGCGCGTGGTATCAGCGCATGGACTACAGCGGGGCGTGGAATCTGCCCGCCTACGCCTCGGTCGTGGGTGGTCAGGCGCAGTTGCGTCTGCTCGACGTGCCGCGCTCGACCTCGCTCGGTCTGGACTGGAACCGCGACGTGTTCACCACCAAGGGCGGCTTTGCCGACCTGGAACACCGCTTCGGCAACGGTTGGAACGTCAAACTGGCCACCCATTACATCAGCAACGAGATGGACCGGAAGATGGCCTACGCCTATTCTCCGGTCACACCGGGGGTCAACCGCACCACGCTCTACGCCCAGAAGGTGCGTTACGACCAAGAGCAGTTTGGGGCCGATCTGTCGGCCAGCGGCGATTTCCGTCTGCTGGACCGGACGCACGAGGCGGCGGTCGGGGTCAATTACGAACGCACCACCTTCCGCCACCGCGCCGCCAACCCGGTTGGGAGTTGGTCGGTGACACAGAACATCTTTGCGGCCAACGCGTCCACCGCCGAACCGGCGTGGCGTGACTGGCAGCGCGACACCCACACCACAACCGACAGCTGGGGCGGTTACGGCGTGCTGCGTCTGCGTCTGGCCGAGCCGTTGCGCTTCATCGTCGGCGGGCGGATCAACTGGTGGCAGACCAAGGTGGATGCCGACCGGCTGGCCGGGACGGCGGAATCGAGCGCGTCGGTCGATGGCAAGGTCACGCCCTACGCCGGGCTGGTCTATGACATCAACAGCACCTACGCCCTCTACACCAGCGTCTCGCAGGTCTATCAGCCGCAATCCTATGTGGACGCGGCGGGCAAGGTGCTGACCCCGCTGAAGGGCCGCCAGTACGAGGCCGGGGTGAAGGCCGATTATTTCGGCGGACGCCTGCACGCCACCGCCTCGCTCTTCCACATCACGGAGGAGAACCGCCCGCAATCCGATCCGCGTTACCCCAACCAGTCGATCTATGTGTCCGGCGGCAAGGCGCAGAGCCGTGGTGTGGAGCTGGATCTGTCGGGTGAGGTTCTGCCGGGCCTGGACCTGTACGCCGGTTACACCTACACCAACGCCAAGAGCCTGGACAGCAGCGCCAACGCGGCGAGCGCCTTCACCGCCATCGCCCCCAAGCATCAGGTCCGCCTCTGGGCCAATTACCGCCTGCCGGAGGCCATTGACAGCCGCCTGAGCGTGGGCGGCGGCGTCAACGCGCAGACCTCCATGTACAACGAGTTCCCCTCGCTGAACTACGCCCGCCTGACCCAGGGCGGTTACGCGACGGTGGACGCCCGCGTGGCCTATGACGTGACCGAAAAGGTGACGGCGGCGGTCAACGTCAAGAACCTGTTCGACCGCAGCTATTACCAGCGCATCGGCAACGCGCAGTCGGGCAACATCTATGGCGAGCCGCGCACCGTCCTGCTGACCCTGCGGGCCAAGCTCTGATGGGCGCGAAGACGGTCCGCCGGGCCGAAACGGGCCGGTCCCCCTCCGGTGGGGCGCGCCCGTCGCGCCCGGCCTGGACGACCGCCGCGCGGGTGACGGCGGCCGTCTTCGGTGCCTATGGCTTCGCCTGGGGGCTGGCGGCCTTCGGGGCGGAGCTGGGGGTGTTGATCGGGCTGGCCCCGGCGGAAGCCGTGACGGCGGCCAGCCTGTTGTCGTTGCTGATCCTGCCGATGATGGCGCTGTGGGCCTTCGCGGTTCCACGCGCCGCCGTCGGTTGGGCGGTTCTGGGCGGTGGCGGCATCGTGATGATGACCGCCTCCCGCCTGATTGGGATCATCTTGCCATGAGCACGAAAAAGCGCGCGCTCATCAGTCCGGCGCTGCGCGCCGCGATGCTGTGGCCGCACACCTGGGCGGGGGTGACGCTCGGCGGTCTGCTGATGCTGATCTTCTTCATGGGGTCGCTGGCGGTCTTCGCCGACGAGATCGACCGCTGGATGATGCCCGACACCCGCGTCGGCGCGGTGGGCGCGCACAGGCCGGACGCGCCGTTCTCGCTCGATCGCAATGTCCTGCCGGTGGTGGAGCGGCTCGCCGCCGGGCGGGGGCTGCGCGACTGGTACGCCAAATTGCCGGACGGCCGCCGCCCGGTGATGGAACTGCGCGTGCGCACCGACGGCGGTGTTTCCGGCGGCATGGCGACGGCGGACGGGCGGTTGCTGCCGCCGGTCGGCACGCTGGGGGCGACCTCCTTCTTTTACCCGCTGCATTACAGCCTGCATCTGCGGGCGGGCTTCGTCGGCTATTGGATCGTGTCCTTCGCCACCGTGGCGATGCTGGCCGGTCTGATCTCCGGAATCATCATCCACGCCCGCATTTTCAAGGACTTCTTCACCTTCCGCAGTTGGGGGCAGTTGCGGCGGTCGCTGCTGGATCTGCACAACCTGACCGGCGTTCTGGTGCTGCCCTTCCATCTGATGATCTCCTTCACCGGGATCGTCATCATCCTGCCGATGGTGCTGCCCGCCGGGGTGAACGCCCTGTATGACGGCGACGTGCAGCGCTTCTACGACGACGCGCTGGGCAATTACAGCCGCCCGCGCAGCGGAACCCCGGCCCCGCTCGCCCCGCTCGATCCGATGCTGGCGGAGGCCAAGCGCCTGTGGGGCGGGGGGGAGGCGGCGGTCGTCTTCGTCATCAACGCGGGCGACGCCGCGTCGATCGTGCGCCTGAACCGCGACACCGGCGACCGTCTGAGCCTGGACGTCGAGCCGATCTTTTTCGATGGCGTGACCGGTGCGGTGCTGAAGCACCAGCGGCCCGGCCCGGTGGTGGCCACGCATCGGCTGTTGTCCGGCCTGCATATCGCGGCGTTCGACCATTGGCCGCTGCGCTGGCTCTATTTCCTGTTCGGCCTGAGCGGGTGCGTGTTGATCGGCACCGGCCTGCTGTATTGGCTGGAGAAACGCCGGGTGGTCGAGACCGCTGTCGTCGGACTCGGGTGGCGCAGCGTCGGGGCCTTGGCCTGCGGCAGCATCACCGGGTTGCTGATCGCGACGCTGGCGATGATGGCCGCCAACCGGCTGTTGCCCGCGACCGTGCCGTCGCGCGAGCTGGTCGAGGCCGGGCTGTTCTTTCTGGTCTGGATCGGCAGCGTCATCCACGCCGCTCTCCGCACCCGGCGCGATCCGCCCTGGGCGGCGCAATGCTGGGCGGTGGCCGCGCTCGCCGGGGCTTGCGTGGGGCTGAACTGGCTCACCACCGGCGAACACCCGCTGCGCGCCATCGCGTTGGGCGATTGGCCGGTGCTGGGGGTGGATGCGGTGTTGGCGCTGACGGCCTGGACGGCGTGGCGGGTGGCCCGCCGCCTGTCCCATCGCCTGTCGGGCCGTCGGGACGCACCCGCCGTGACGATGACGGAGGCGACGGATCATGTCTGACGCTTTGGCGGTGGTGACGGTGTTCGCGCTGTGCGGTCTGGCTTTTGCCGGGTTGGCGCTGACGGTGGGGCGGCATTGGGGCGATCTGGTGGACCGCCGCCGCGACCCGCCGCGCCGATTGGTGGCGCGGCTGCGGGTGGCCGCCGCGCTCTGTCTGGCCGCCGCCCTCTCGGTCGCGGTGCGTCACGAGGGGGTGGGGTTCGGCCTGCTGCTGTGGGTGCTGGCATTGTCGGCGGCGGCGTTGGCGGTGGCGGCGGGCGTCACCGCGCTGACGGCCGGCACCGCGACGACGCGCAACGCAAAGCCGCGCTGAGGGGCGGCGGTCGATTCCTCAGACAGGAACCACGCGGCCCGCCTCTTGTGGCGCGTGGTCGTTCCGCTGCACCGCCACGTGACGGGTGTGGTGCGCCACCAGACTGGTGCGGTGGCCGACGCTGACGATGGCCGTGCCGGGCAGACGGTCCCGCAGCAGACCGTAAAGCCGGTTTTCCGTGTCGGGATCGCAGGCGGAGGTGGCCTCGTCCAGATAGAGCCACGCCGGTTTGTGGAGCAGGGCACGGGCCACGGCCAACCGTTGCTGCTCGCCGCCGGACAGGCGCTGACTCCAATGATCCTCGTCGTCCAGGCGGTCGGCGAAGGCGCTCATGCCGACATCGGTCAGCAGACCGCGCAGGGTGGCGTCGTCAAAACCATCGGCGTTGGCGGGGTAGGCGAGGGCGGCGCGCAGCGTGCCGATGGGGATGTAGGGTTTCTGCGGCAGAACCATGCTGGTGGCCGGAAGCGCCGCCGACCCGGCGGGCAAGCGGATCCGTCCCCGTCCGAACGGCCAGATCCCGGCCACCGCGCGCAGCAGCGTGCTCTTGCCCGACCCCGACGCGCCGGAGATCAGCAGCCGTTCGCCCGGAGAGACCGTCAGGTCGGCGGTCAGCAACGGGTCGGCGTGGCCGGGCAGCGACAGGGCCAGCCCGTCCAGATGCAGGGCATCGTCGGTTCCCTCCACCCGCTCAACCCCGCCCTGCCGGGCGCTGGCGGCGCGCACCGTTTCCACCGCCTGGTGAAAGCCGACCAGGCGGCTGGTGGTGGCGTGCCAGTCGGCAAGGTTGGTGTAGGCGTCGATGAACCAGGACAGCGCCCCCTGCACCTGCCCGAAGGCTTGCGAGGTCTGCATCAGCGCGCCCAACGGAATGGCTCCGCTGAAATAGCGCGGGGCGGCGACCAGCAGCGGGAAGATGACGGCAACCTGCCCATAGCCGGCGGTGAACCAGACCAGCTTCTTTTGCGTCCGCATGATCGCCCACCAATTGGACACCACATGACCGAAGCGGTCGGCGAAGCGGCGGGATTCCTGTGGCTCGCCGCGCTGAAAGGCGATGCTCTCGGCGTTCTCGCGCAGGCGGACCAGGGCGAAGCGGAAATCCGCCTCGTATTTCTGCTGGTCGAAATTCAACCGGGCCAGCGGCTTGCCGATCTTGTGGGTGATCCAGGTGCCGAGCACCGCGTAGACCAGCGCCACCCACACCATGTAACCGGGGATGGTGATGCCGAACAGGCCGACGTCCCCCGACAGGCTCCACAGGATCGCCAGGAAGGACAGCAGCGAGACGATGTTGCTGAGGAAGCCCAGCGACAGGCTCAGGGTCAGTTGGACAAAGCCGCGCAGATCCTCGGCGATGCGTTGGTCAGGGTTGTCGGTTCCGGGGCCGCCGCTGGCGGTGACGAAATTCAGCCGGTAATAGGTCTGGTTGTTCAGCCAGTCGCCGAGATAGCGTTCGGTCAGCCAGCGCCGCCAGCGGATTTGCAGCATCTGGTTCAGGTAGAGCCGATAGACCGCCACCGCGATGAAGACCAGCGCCAACCCGCCGAACATCAGCAGCGCGTCGACGAAAGCCCCCTGGTCCTTTTCCTCCAGCGCGTTGAAAATGGCGGAGTTCACCTTTGTCAGCCACACCTCGATCGCGACCGTGCCCAGGTTCAGCGCGACGATGGCCGCCAGCAACCCGCGCGCCGCCCACCGTTCTTCGGACGACCAATAGGGGCGGGTCAACCGCCAGACATCGGCCAGAAAGGCGCGAACCACGGACAGGCGTTCGAGCATCGGGTTGTTCTCCGGTCAGGACGATGGCGCGTGTGATGGCGCGTGTGGGGATCCGACGGCGGCCACCGTGACGGACTTGTTACGCTGCTGACGGCGGAATTCGGTGTTCTTTTTTTGCGATCAAGCCGATTTGCGGGCGGTGTGCGGTCCATGACGTCCGGCCCGGACGATTCCGGCGCGTTCAGGGGCGCAAAACACTTGCGCCTGGCTGTTGGCGGTGGTCCGCTGGGGACGCAACGGAAGGGGCGCGTCATGGGGTTGTTGATCGAGGGGCGGTGGCACGACCAATGGTATGACACCCGCAAGACCGGTGGCGCGTTCGTCCGCACCGAGGCCCAGTTCCGCGACCGCATCACGGCGGACGGGTCCGCCCCCTATCCGGCGGAGGCCGGGCGGTACCGCCTGTTCGTTTCGCTGGCCTGTCCCTGGGCGCACCGGACCTTGATTGTGCGCGCGCTGAAGGATTTGACCGGGGTGATCGACGTGAGCGTGGTCGATCCGCTGATGCTGGCGGACGGCTGGGTGTTTCCAACACCCGATCCGGCCACCGGAGCCACGCGCCTTTATGAGATCTATTGTCGGAGCCAAACGGATTACACCGGGCGGGTGACGGTGCCGGTTCTGTGGGACAGCCGCAGCGGGCGGATCGTGAACAACGAATCGGCGGAGATCATCCGCATGTTCAACAGCGCCTTCGATGGCATCACCGGAAACCGCCGTGATCTCTATCCGGTGGAGCTGCGGGAGGAGATCGACCGGGTCAACGGTTTCGTCTATGACCGTGTCAACAACGGTGTGTACAAGGCGGGATTCGCCACCGCCCAGGACAAATACGAGGCGGCCTTCGATGCCCTGTTTGACGCCTTGGACGAATTGGACGCGCGCCTGTCCGGTCAACGCTGGCTGGTGGGCAACCGACTGACCGAAGCCGATTGGCGGCTGTTCACCACGCTGGTGCGGTTTGACGCTGTCTATGTCGGGCATTTCAAATGCAACCGCCAGCGCATTGTTGATTATCCCAACCTGTCGGGCTATCTGCGGGACCTGTTCAGCGTTCCCGGTGTGGCCGAGACGGTCAATCTCGACCACATCAAACGCCATTATTATGGCAGCCACCCCACCATCAACCCGACCGCCATCGTGCCGAAAGGGCCTGCGCTGGATCTGACATCCCCGTCCGGGCGCGAGCATCTTGGTCCCGGCTGGCTGGATCAGGGCTTGTAGCAGCGGGCCATGTCGTCCGGGTTTCCCATCGCCTCGCATTGATAGCCGTTGGAAAATTTGAAGCGCATCGGCCCGGTTTTGCGCACGCTGACCACCGGCTTGCCGCTGGCGTCCTCGAACGCCACCCACGCGCTGGAATCGAACCGTGTCTTCAGCCCGTTGGTCAGGCTGACACGGCCTTGGTTGTCCTTGCGGACCTGAACCCCGCTGTTGAACAGGATGTGCGGCCCGTCGTTTTTGGCGGACATGCCGTTTGTGCAGTTGGCCCCTTCCGGTTTCACCGCGACGCATTCGTAGGACGTCGGATGACCAGCGGTCAGGACCATGGCGTAAACGGCGATTTCCAGAATGTTCATCGGCATGGCAACCCGCCGGTCAGGGAAAAGAGGCGCATCATGCTGTATGCGGATGGGTTACGAAACCAATAATTACGCTGAGTGGGATGGATTGTTGCGCATTATGGTTCTCCCGGGCTTGGCTCCCCCAGGATCCGGGTCAGCCGGTCCGCCAGGGACGCGGGGGTGACGGGTTTCACCAGATACCCGGCGGCCCCGGCGTGCAGGGCGGCCAGGACGATGTCCGATTCGTTGTGCTTGGTCAGCATCACAACCGGGGTCTCGGCGGACGGGGTGCTGCTGCGGGTTCGCAAGGCGCTCAGGAAGCCCAACCCATCCAGCGGCTCCATCTCCACATCGCAGAGAATGGCGTCAAAGGCGACCCGGTCGCAGCGGGCGAGCGCTTCGGCCCCATCGGCGGCCTCCATCACCGTGCCGACGCCCAACTGTCGCAGCAGGCGCACCGTCACGGACCGGGCGATGATTTCATCCTCAACCACCAGTATGCTGTGGGTCTCAAACATTGCGGGAAACCTCCAGCGTGCGGGCAACCGGACATACGCGGGAGTGTAGCCGTTCCGCTGAGGGAACGAAACAGCCACGACGGCGCTGTGCCGGTGTCGGCCCGGTGATTTGGCCGCAGGCTGCCCGCATCGGCTCCCACCGCCTGGACTTGTGCGCCGCACCCCGGTAGAAGCGATGATCGAACAGGAATGAAGGGCGGGCGATTCCCCATGACGTTTCAACAACGTTTGATCCTGCTGGTGACGGGGCTGGTGGCGCTGGCGGTGGTTGCGATCACCGCCGCCTTGGCCTGGACAACCCAGGGTGCCCTTTTGGCGCGGATCGAGGCGGATGGCCGGATGGCCGCCGGTCTGCTCGCCCGTGCCGCCACGCAAACGCGGGACCTCCCGCGCGAGGTGGAAATCCTGCTGGGCGAACGCCTGCTGTCCGAAGCGACGCTGACCGCCCATGTGGTGGCGCTGGCCGAAC
Organism: Azospirillum griseum; assembly: GCF_003966125.1. Lineage (GTDB taxonomy): Bacteria > Pseudomonadota > Alphaproteobacteria > Azospirillales > Azospirillaceae > Azospirillum > Azospirillum griseum. The sequence continues at coordinate 3,027 of NZ_RXMA01000003.1, read as the reverse complement.
AGGCCAAGCTCGCGCCCAAGCAAATCTCCGACCGGTTGAAGCAGATCGCCGAGGCCGGTGGACCGGATGAGATGTGGATCACCGACAACCGGGGCCGCGCCTATCTGCACAATCTCTCCGGCCCCGACCCGCTGTTTGGCCAGGACAGCAAGGCGCATCCGCGTCATTCGGCCTACACCGGCTTGTTGAACCGGTCGCCCTCGTCCCTGGTGTCGGACGCGGCGGTGGAAGGCGGCAAGCTGATGAAGTTCGCCGGGGTCGCCGGGGTGGACAAGCCGCGCATCGTCCAGGTGGGGGCGGAGGTCAAGCGGTTGGGTGACATCGCCAAGAAGGCCGGAGCCGATGGCCTGATCGACGCGCTGCTGGCCAGCCGCGCGGTCGAGGCCGCGTGGTTGCTCGACCGCGATGGCCGCATCGTCGCGCGTGGCGCGGTGATTGGTGAGGCCGGAGGCGGTCCGCTGTCGTCCTCGGGAACCGAAACGGCCAAGGCGGTGGCGGCAGCGGGTGGCGATGTGCGCGTCGTCCAGGATGGCGGCAGTCTGCTGGCCTTGGCCCCGATCAAGCTGACGGGCAATGGCCAGGGGCAACCCGCCGTCGCCGTGGTGCGCCTGCCCGCCGAGGAACCGGGGGTGATGCTGCGCCGACAACTGAAAATCGGTGGCCTTCTGGGCATCCTCGTCATCGGTTTGGGTGTCTACAGCGCCGTTCGCTTTGCCCGTCGGCAGATGGCCCCGGTCGAACGGTTGAGCGAGGCGGTGGCGGCGGTGGAGGCCGGGCGCTTCAACCCCTTCACCCTGAACGAGGCGACGGCCCGCGACGATGAATTCGGCCGCCTGTCCCGCGTCTTCCGCAGCATGGCGCTGGAGGCCTCGGCCCGCGAAGAGACGCTTGACGCCCAATTGCTGCTGCGCGGTGCCGAGTTGGAAACCAAATCGGAAAAGCTGGCGCTGGCCGAACAGTTGATCGAGGAGGAGCAGCGCGCCGCCCGCGACGTGCAGGCCAGCCTGCTGCCGCGCCAGCTTCCCGCCGGGCGCGACAGCCAATGCTTTGCCGCACTGGTTCCGGCCCACACCGTCAGCGGCGACTTCTACGACGTCATCGAACTGGACGAGCGTACGACGCTGTTGGTGACGGTCGGCGTCTCCGGCGGTGGGGTTCCGGCGGCGTTCCTGATGCTGATCCTGCGCGGGGCCATCCGCGAATTGGCCCGTCCCGGCGTCACGCCCGGCGCGCTGTTGGCTGGGGTCAACGAGCGGTTGGGGGCGGAAAGCCCTTTCGATGGGTACGCCACCGCCTTCGTCGGCGTGTATGATCGGGTGACGGGCGCGCTGCACCACGCGGTGGCCGGTCAGCCGGGTGGGTGCCGCATCCTGGCCGATGGCAGCGTGGAGCCGTTGACCGAGGCGGGCGGCCCGGTGCTCGGCACGCGCAAAAGCGTGACCTTTGCCGAGGCGACCGTCGTGCTGAATCAGGACGACACGCTGTTCCTGTGCACCGACGGCGTGCTGCGGACACTGGACCAGCAGCGGATCCCCTTTGGCGCGGAACGCTTCGGCGCGGTGCTGCAACAGGGGCGGGTGCTGTCGGCGCGTGACCGGGCCGAACTGGTTTTGCGCGCGGTGGAGGCCCATGCCGGGCCGGAAGGGCTGGCGGGCGATCTGCTCTGTCTGGTGCTGCGCCGTCTGCTGCCGGTGGTGGCGGAGGGGGACGCGCTCTGATTTGACCGCAAGACGCGGGGTGTTGGGCGAGGCGGCGGCGGGCAGGATGCGGCTCATGGATCGATTCCGATGGGTCGGGATGGACCGTGATGTGAAGGAGCCGCGCCATGACTCATCCCGCCCTTGCCCCGGTCATCAGCGCAGAGAATGACGACGAGCGTTGGGAAACGGTACGGCGGCGCGACCGGGCGGCCGATGGCCGCTTCGTCTACGCGGTGTCCAGCACCGGGGTGTATTGTCGGCCAAGCTGCCCGTCGCGGCTGGCCAAACGCGCGAATGTGAGCTTCCACGCGGATTGCGACGCGGCGGAGGCGGCGGGGTTCCGTCCGTGCAAACGCTGCCACCCTCGCGACACCAGCGCCGACGACCGCCACGCCGACAGCGTGGCCCAAGCCTGCCGCCGGATCGAAGCGGCGGTGAAAGACGGTGAGCCGGTGCCCTCCCTGGCCGATCTGGCCGCGCAGGCCGGTCTGTCGCCGTTTCATTACCACCGGGTGTTCAAGGCGATCGCCGGGGTGACGCCGAAAGGCTTTGCCTCCGCCTGCAAGACCGCGCTCGCCCGCACCGGACTGGCGGCGGGCAAATCGGTGACGGAAACCATCTACGATGCGGGCTATTCCTCCTCCAGCCGGTTTTACGACGGCGCGACGGCCCGGCTGGGCATGCGCCCATCGGATTACCGCGCGGGCGGGCGCGGGGCGGACATCCGGTTTGCCGTTGGCACCTGCTCCTTGGGGCAGGTCGTGGTGGCCGCCACCGACAAGGGGGTGTGTGCGATCCATTTCGGCGACGATCCCCAACGGTTGGTCGAGGCGCTGCAAGCCCGCTTTCCCAACGCGCGCCTGGTGGGTGGGGACGCGGGCTTTGAACAGACGGTGGCGGCGGTGATCGGTGCCGTTGAAACCCCATCCCAACGCTGCGACCTGCCGCTCGATCTCCAGGGGACGGCGTTTCAGCATCGGGTGTGGCAGGCCCTGCGCGCCATTCCGCCGGGATCGACCGCGACCTACAGCGACGTTGCACGGGCCATCGGCCAACCCGCCGCCGTGCGGGCGGTGGCCCGTGCCTGCGCGGCCAACCCGGTTGCCGTGGTGGTCCCGTGTCATCGGGTGGTGCGCACTGACGGCAGCCTGTCCGGCTACGCCTGGGGGGTGGAGCGCAAGCGCGCGCTGCTGGACCGCGAGGGGACCTGAAGGGTTTTTTTGGAAAAATGCGTTTTTGGTGAAAAAAGGTGTTGCGTGAAATTGGGATGCCGCCTATAAAGCGCCTCCCGACGCGAACGACGCCGACGCGCTCCGAACGGAGCGGC
>NZ_RXMA01000029.1 GCF_003966125.1 Azospirillum griseum | reverse complement strand
GTAGACCATCGTGTAGCCAATCGCGATCAGGCCATAAATGGCCCCAAGCGATAGGCCGTTGATCAATTGCTGTATGAAATAATCCATAAGGTCAGGCTCTCCCAATCTCCCAGACGGCGTCTCCCAGACAGCCGGCCTTCGTCGATGGCACAGAGTGTTTGAAACGGTGGATGGATCGACTCACCCGTCGCGATGGGTTTCCGCAGACGATGGTCCGAAGAAACGGCGTGTGTGGCGGCGGAAGGCCGGGAGTGGATGAACGGGGGAGAACATCCAGACCCGAGGCAGGGGACGCTTGGCCTTCCGCCGCCGCACCCGGTGGCGACCACGCCCCGCCGATGGATGGATCGGCGGGCGCTGTGGTCAGCGACAGCGATGCGCCTGCGCCAAGGCGCGCGGGGACAGCGGCTGCCGGATCAACGCCCGGCCAACCGTGGCACCCGCGCGGCGCGCGCGCATGATAAGAGCGATGTCGGCGGGGCTTGGGCCGGACACCGGCACCACATCCCAGCCGAGAACACGGCAAACCACCATACCCACAGCTCCCCCTTGCGTGGCCATTGCGCGGCGTAACGATACACCACAGCGCCTTCGCCGATAAAAGCGAAGCGCACCGCGTTCAAGCAATGCAACGACCAAAGCAGACGGCGTTTCCACCTGCTTCGGCCCAAATGGCGAAAATCGCCGAGCCTTACCCTGTTCGAAACTGTTCTTGATCTTTGGCCCCAGCACTTAGGTGCCGGTTGCGTATGCTGGCCCTATTCTTGTTACAAACAGGTAAAACAAACTCGTCCGTGGGCGCAACACTCTCTTTCAAACCTCCGAAAAAAACAACATTTCGTCGGATTTCGAAGATCGTTTCCAGTGAAAGTTTCTTGAAACGCGGCACGGACGATATTTTGTTCAGTTCAGGCCCATCACTCCGCCAGGAGTGATTTCGGATCGCGGAACGGGTGGCCCAGCGCGTCCGCCACCGCCGGATGGGTGATGGCTCCGGCATGGACGTTCAGTCCGGCGGCCAGATGCGGATCATCGGCCAACGCCTGCTTCCAGCCCTTGGCGGCGAGAGCCATGGCGAAAGGCAGGGTGGCGTGGTTCAGCGCCTCGGTGGAGGTGCGGGCGACCGCACCGGGCATGTTGGCCACGCAGTAGTGGACGATTCCATCGACGACATAGGTCGGATCGGAATGGGTGGTGGCGTGGCTGGTTTCAAAACAGCCGCCCTGATCGATGGCGACATCGACCAGAACAGACCCCTTGCGCATGCGGGAGAGCTGCTCCCGCTTGACCAGCTTCGGCGCGGCCGCCCCAACGACCAGCACGGCTCCCACCACCAGATCGGCGTCAACAACCAGCTTGTCCAGCGCGTCGACCGAGGCGTAGACCGTCTTCAGGCGCGGCCCGAACAGATCGTCGAGTTGCGCCAGACGCGGCACGGAGCGGTCGGCGATGACCACATCGGCCCCCAGCCCCAGCGCCATCCGCGCGGCGTTCGCCCCGACGACCCCGCCGCCGATCACCAGAACCTTGCCCGGCAGCACGCCCGGCACGCCGCCCAGCAGCACGCCCGACCCACCGTTGCTTTTTTGCAGGGCCACGGCCCCGACCTGGATCGCCATGCGCCCGGCGATTTCCGACATCGGGGCCAACAACGGCAGGCGGCCGTTGCGGTCGGTGACGGTTTCATAGGCGATGGCGGTGCACCCGCTCTCCATCAACAGGCGGGCCTGTTCGGGATCGGGGGCCAGATGCAGATAGGTGAACAGAAGTTGGCCCGGACGCAGCATGCGGCATTCCGCCGGTTGCGGTTCCTTCACCTTCACGATCATATCGGAGTCGGCGAAGACCTGGGCGGCGCTGTCGGCGATCGATGCCCCGGCGGCGCGGTAATCATCGTCGGAAAAGCCGATCTCGGCCCCGGCCCCGGTCTGGACCAGAGCGCTGTGACCGACAGAGGTCAGTTCACGAACCGATCCCGGCGTCAGCCCGACCCGGTATTCGTGGTTCTTGATTTCCTTGGGAACGCCAACGCGCGTGACCATCAGACCCCCCACATGTCAGGACCGAAACCGTCCGGCGAGCCGGAACCGTCAGCGGTGCGGATTGTCGCGATGCCCTCATCTTACGTCGGGTGAACGGGGTGGATCTCTGCAAAGCCCTGCATGATTCCACGATAATGCGATTGGGGGTTCGCATGTTCTGCCAATGTCTCGTATAAAGTTGCATGCACACCCTGGACGCCCTGGATCACAAAATTCTCCGGCTGCTGCGCAAGGATGGCCGGATGAGCAACGCCAAATTGGCGGCGGAGGTCGGCCTGTCGCCGTCGGCCTGCCTGCGCCGTTTGCACATGCTGGAACATTCCGGCGTCATCCGGGGCTACACCGCCATCGTCGAGACGATGGACGAGGACAAATCGGTGGTGGTGATCGTGCAAATCACCCTGGAGCGGCAAACAGACGAGTATTTCCGCCGTTTCGAATCCGCTGTCCGGCGCTGCCCGGAGGTGCGGGAATGCTATTTGCTGTCCGGCAGTTCGGACTATTTCCTGCGGGTGGTGGCGCAGGACGGGGCTGATTACGAGCGGATCTTTCAGGATTCGCTGTCGCGCCTGCCCGGCGTGGTCCGCATCCAAACCAGCTTCACCATCCGCAGCGTGATTCGCCCCGGCATGGCGATGGCGGACGACGCCGTGGGGTAAGCCGGGGGCGGGCTGACCCACCCGCCGCGTGTCTCAAGCCAGATCGCGGATGTCGGCCACCGGGTTGCGCCCGAAGGCGTCGCCCAGCAGATGGTCAAGCATCGCCGCCGCGCAGGCGTCGGGCGTGGTCAGGGCGTTGCCGTCCTTCAAGGAGACAAAACGGCTGCGCAGGACGAATCGGTCCTCCGGCGTCGCGCGCAGGGTCGCCTGCATGTCGGTGTCCACCACGCCGGGGGCCACACTGGCGATGCGCAGGCCGGGGCGGGCGTCGGCGGCGGCGCTGCGGGCGTGGTGATCCAACGCCGCCTTGGTGGCGCAATAGACGCTCCATCCCGGATAGGCGCTGCGCCCGGCCCCACTCGACACGTGGAGCACGCGGCGGTCGGGCTGGTCCGCCGTCGCGGCGATGAAGGCGTCGGCCAGCAACAACGGGGCGGTGACGTTCACCGCGATGGCGCGGGCGATGGCCTGCGGGTCGAGCGTTCCGGCGGGACCAATCGGCTCGACGATCCCGGCGTTGTTGAGCAACAGGACCGGCCCCGCGCCGGAGGAGGCCAGAAAGCGGGACACCGCCCCGCCGGGGGCCGACAGCGCGGCCACCGCCGTCGGGTCGGCAAGGTCGATGGCAACCTGCTCGATCCGCTCGGCCAAGGCCGCGTTCTCGGCACGCGCCAGCCCCAGAACCGACGCGCCCCGCGCGACCAGGGCAACGGCCAACGCCGCGCCCAAACCACGGGAATGGCCGGTGACGATCGCTTTCATAATGGAGACCTCACAACACGGGTTGAACGTCCCGCATCATGTCAAGGCAACGGCCGCACCGCCAGCGCGTCGCGCACCGCCAGCGCGTCGCGCACCGCCAGGGCCGCGCGGGTGACGGCCCCGTCGGCGGCCTCCACCAACCGGGTCAGGACCGCGAAGGAGTGGGGCAGGGAGTCATAGACCGACAGGGCATAGGGCACATCGGCGGCGGCCAACCGTTCGGCCAGGCGCACGCTGTCGTCGCGCAGGCAATCCAGACCGGCGGCGAGCAGCAGCACCGGCGGCAAACCGCGCAGATCGGCCAGCAACGGCGCGGCGCGCGGGTCGCGCGTCGGCTCCACCCCACCCAGATAGCGTTCCCAATACCAGCGCATCCGCGCCGTGGTCAGGCCATACCGCCCGTCACCGTACCGCTTGTGCGACAGGGTGTGAAAATCATGGGCAAACATGCCGTAGAACAGCAGGGCGAAGGACACACGCGGTTCCCCCGGTGCGCGGGCGGCCAGCGCCACGCCCAAGGCCAGATTGGCCCCGGCGGAATCCCCGCCCACGGCGATGCGTGCGGAGTCCAGCCCATAATCGGCCCCGTGGCGGGCGATCCAGCGCAAGGCGGCCAGCGCCTCCTCGTTCTGGTGAGGAAAGCGATGCTCCGGGGCCTTGCTGTAGGCAACGGCCAGGACGGCGGCCCCGCTGCGCAGGGCCAACAGCCGGTGCAGCCGGTCATGGGTGTCGATGCTGTTCAGGGCGAACCCGCCGCCGTGGAAATAGAGCAGCACCGGCAACGGTTCGTCGGTGGTGGCGGGGGGGGCGATAGAGGCGCAGCGGCAACGGCCCGGCCGGTCCCTCTCCCACCACGTCGCGCGCGGGCAAGGGCGGAGCATCCTGATTGAGGAAGGCGTGGGCGCGCTCCGACACCGCCCGGGCCTGGGCGACGGGCATGATGAGAGGGTCGGGCGTGGCCAACCCCAGCGCCCGCATCCGCGCGTGCGCGGTGACGACCTGCGGATCCAGTGGATCGAGCGTGTGAAGCGAAGCGGCGTCCGGCATTGGTCCATTTCCAATCAACGAGCGGTGTGGGCAGTTTTGCGCGGCAAAATATCTACTGTCAATATAGATTATAAGCGGTCGTATTAAACATGAGAAATTAGTATTATATGGGCACGCGCACAGCCCTTGTGATCAAGGGCCATGGCAAACAGCAGAGGGCGCAGGAACAGGGAAGGGGAGGGCCGCGTCAGCGCGCGCGGTGGCGCAGGGGGCGGACGTTGGTGGTGGCCCCGTCGGTCGCCCCGTCGGTGGCCTCGGTCGGGCGGACCTTCTTCAACTGAACAATGAAACGCTCCGCGCCGTTTTCCATCACGGCGATGCCGGTCAGCCCGTGCGCCCAGTCGCACGGCACGACGTGGATCTCCTTGATCCGGGCGGTTCCCGCCGCCAGTTCGGCGCGGTCGAGCACGACGTCTCCCACCCGGAATCCCAAATAAGCGTCAATCAACATGCTGGTCCGGTGTCCGTCTTCCGTTTCGCCAGCGGGCGGCGCGGGCGTGATCCGCGCGGCGACCGTTGGCATCACTCCGGCACAGAATGCGCCGGACGCGCCGCTTTCCCAAGTGGAATCATCGCACAGGGAAAATGTGGAAGCGGTCGGCCACGCATGAGGGAGGGGAGCGTGGGCGACCGCTTCCCCGGTTCCGGTCTGGACCGTCACGGCAGCGGCGACTGGGACGGGCCTGCGCTGACCCCAGGAGAGGATCGTCGCGCCGGACCTTGAGTGCGCCTGTTGTACGCCGTCCCCCCAACCGTCCGCGCCCCCTACCTTGGTTCAAAAATGCCCACGAAATAGGCAGACCAACCGGGCAGCGTTGGCACCCCCCGCCGCGTTGGATTAGGCTGCTCGGCGGTGGTCTTCGGCGAAGGAAACGCGTCGTGCAGAGTTGGCTGGTTCTGGCCGTGTCGGCGGCCTATCTGGGCGTGCTCTTCGCCATCGCCTGGTGGGGCGACCGACGGGCCGCCGGCCGGGCGGTGGATGGGCGGGCGTTGGATGGACAGGCGGGGGGACCCGCGCCGACGGGGGGCGGTGGGCTGCTGGCGATGGGCGGGCGGTGGGCGGCCCTGCTCTACGCCCTGACGCTGGGCATTTACAACACCAGTTGGAGCTTTTACGGGTCGGTCGGGCGGGCGTCGGCCAGCGGGGTGGATTTCCTGCCGATCTATCTGGGGCCGACGCTGCTGCTGTTGCTGGCCCGACCGGTCTTCACCAAGACCATCGCCATCGCCAAGGCGCAGAACCTGACCTCCATCGCCGATTTCATCGGCGCACGCTATGGCAAGAGTCAGGCGGTGGCGGCGCTGGTGACGCTGACGGCCCTGGTCGGCGTGCTGCCCTACATCGCCCTGCAATTGAAGGCGGTGGCCGCCAGCTTCGACGTGCTGACCGCCGCGACGCTGGAGGAAGCCGGACAGGTCCGCCCGGTGTGGGGCGACACCGCCTTTGCCGTGGCGCTGTCGATGGCGGTCTTCACCATCCTGTTCGGCGTCCGCCACATCAGCGCCAGCGAGCACCATCGCGGCCTGATGCTGGCCATCGCCTTTGAAAGCCTGGTGAAGCTCGCCGCCTTTCTGGCGGTGGCGCTGTTCATCGTCTTCGGCATGTTCGACGGTTTCGCCGATCTGCTGACCCGGCCCCAGGCCGCCCCGCTGCTGACCCCGGATTTCAGCCACCCGACCTGGTGGTCGAACACGGTGATTTCGGTCATCGCCTTTCTCTGCCTGCCGCAGATGTTCCATGTGGTGACGGTGGAGAACGACCACCCGCGCCACGTCCGCGCCGCGTCCTGGATGTACCCGGTCTATCTGGCGGTGCTCAGCCTGCTGATGATTCCCATCGCCGTGGCCGGGCTGGTGACGTTCGGCGATGGCCGGATCAACCCCGACACCTTCATGATCACCCTGCCCATCGCCGCCGGGGCGGGCAGCGTCAGCCTGGTGGCCTTCATCGGCGGGCTGTCGGCGGCGACCGGCATGGTGATCGTCGCGGCGGTGTCGCTCAGCACCATGCTGTGCAACGACGTGGTGATGCCCCTGTTGCTCAGCCGCCCGCGCTTTGCCGCCCGCGTCGGCAGCCGCGACATGGTCGGCACGCTGCTGCTGGTGCGCCGCCTGTCGGTGGTCGGGATCCTGCTGCTGGCCTACGCCATGCACCGGCTGGTGGACAAGGGCTATCCCCTGACCGTCATCGGGCTGTTGTCCTTCGTCGCGGTGGCGCAGTTCGGCCCGGCCTTCTTCGGGGCGCTCTATTGGCCGCGCGCCAACCGGGTGGGGGCGTTGGCCGGGTTGGGGGCCGGGTTCCTGCTGTGGGTTTACACCCTGCTGATCCCGTCGATGGCGCGGATCATCACCCTGCCCGATGGCTTTCTCGACAACGGGCCGTGGGGGCTGGAGTGGCTGGCCCCGCAGGCGCTGTTCGGGATCGAGGGGTTGGACCCGATTTCCCACGCCAGCCTGTGGAGCCTGTCGGCCAACCTGCTGGCCTTCGTCGTCGGATCCCTGCTGGCCCGGCCCAGCGCGGTGGAGCGGACGCAGGCCGCCGCCTACCGCGACACCGTCGCCGACTTGGGGGAGGAGGAGGTGCGCCGCCCCTTCGCCAAGTCACCGCCCCGTCTGGCCGACCTGCGGACGCTGGCCATCCGCTTCGTCGGGCCGGAGCGCGGCAACGCCGCCTTTGACGGCTATGGCGTCGGGCGTGGCGGCGGCGGCGGCCCGGCCGATCTGGACGCGGTGCGCTTCACCGAAAACCTGATCGCCGGGGCGGTCGGCGCGGCGTCCGCCCGCGTGGTGATGGCGGCCTCGCTGCAAGGCCGGGCGCTGTCGCGCGGCGACGCCATGGCGATGCTCGACGAGGCGTCCGAAGCGCTGCGCTTCAACCGCAAGCTTCTGCAAAACACGCTGGAGAATGTCGGGCAGGGAATTTGCGTGGTGGATGAGGAATACCGGCTCGCCGCCTGGAATCACCGGTATCTTGAGCTGCTGGACCTGCCGCCCGACCGGGTGCGGGTGGGCGTGCCCTTTGCCGAGTTGATCCGCTTCAACACCGAACGCGGCGAATACGGGGCGGAGGATTTGAAAGCGCTGCTGGTCAACCGCGACACCGCCACGCTGGAATGGCCCTACCGCTACGAACGCCGCCGCCCGGATGGGACGGTTCTGGAAATCACCTGCAACCCGATGCCGGAGGGCGGTTACGTCTCCACCTACACCGACGTGACCGAGCGTTACCGCGCGGCGGAGGCCCTGCGCGAGGCGAACGAAAGCCTGGAACAGCGGGTGCAGGAGCGCACCGACGCCCTGCAACAGGCCAAGGCGGAGGCCGAAGCCGCCAACGCCAGCAAGACGCGCTTCCTCGCCGCCGCCAGCCACGACCTGTTGCAGCCGCTCAACGCCGCCCGCCTGTTCGTGTCGGCGCTGGAGGAAAGCGTGCGCGACCCCGCACCCGGCCCCACCGCCCGCGCGCAGGAACGCGGCATGGTGGACAACGCGGCGGCCTCGCTGCGCTCCACCGAACTGCTGCTGGGCGGACTGCTCGACATCTCATCGCTCGACGCGGGCAACGTCCGGCCCAAGGTGCGCGGCTTTGCCATCGGCGATCTGTTGAGCGGGCTGGCGGTGGAGTTTTCCGCCCTGGCGCAGGAACGCGGCCTGACCCTGCGGGTGGTCGGTTGCGGCCTAGCAGTGCGGTCCGACCCGCAACTGCTCCGGCGGATTTTGCAGAATTTCCTGTCCAACGCCATCCGCTACACCCCCAGCGGCCGGGTGTTGCTGGGCTGCCGTCGGCGCGGCGACCGGCTGCGGATCGAGGTGTGGGACAGCGGCCCCGGCATCCCGGAGAACAAGCGCCGCGAGGTGTTCGAGGAGTTCCGCCGCCTCAACACCGCCACCAGCCCCGGGTCCGCCGCCGACAAGGGGCTGGGGTTGGGGCTGGCGATTGTCGACCGCATCGCCAATCTGTTGGGCCACGCGGTGACGGTGCGCTCCACCCTGGGGCGGGGGACCGGCTTTGCCGTGGATGTGCCGCTGTCCGACCAACGGCCCCTGCCGCTGAACCGCCCGTCGGCCTCGCCCGCCGGGGTGCTGGCCGGTGGCCTGCTGGTGCTGTGCATCGACAACGAGGACTCAATCCTGGCGGGCTTGCGCGCCCTGCTTGAGCAATGGGGCTGCCGGGTCGCCACCGCGTCGGACGAGGACGGTGCCGTGGCCGCGCTGGCGGCGATGGGCGAAACGCTGCCCGACGTGGTCTGCGTCGATTACCATGTGGCGGAGGGGTTGACCGGTCTGGTCGTGCTGGACCGGCTGCGCGCGCGCTGGGACCGCCCGGTCAAGGGGCTGCTGCTGACCGCCGACCGCTCCGAAGCGGTGCGGCAGGAGGCGGAGCGGAGCGGCTGCGGCGTGATCTACAAGCCGGTGAAGCCCGCCTCGCTCCGCCGCTTCCTCAACGGTGCGGCGCTGCAAAGCGCGGCAACGGCGGAATGACGGATCGCACAGCACTCGCACATTAAGACAGACCGGATTGGCAACTCCGCATATTATGGGCTGCACAAAGGCCGGAACCGGACAAAAGCCGGACGGCGAACCGCGCCGGTTGCGGCGCGCATGGGGGAGGGGAACGCGGGCATGGAGAGCGAGAGCGCTGCAAGCATCATCGGCGCAACCACCATCGTGATCGGCGACGATCACCCGCTGGTGCAGGCCGCCCTGCGCGACGCGCTGGGCAAGGCGATGCCCGAGGCGGCAATCGTCGAATGCCTGGATCTGGACGCGGTGATGGCGGCGGTGACGGAGCGGGCGGGATCGGTCGATCTGGTCCTGCTGGATCTGAACATGCCGGGGACCCATGGTTTTGCCGGGCTGTTCCTGATGCTGGCCCATCACCCGACGGTTCCGGTGGCGATCCTGTCGGCCTTGCAGGACGCCGACACCATCCGCCGGGCGCTGGCCTATGGCGCGTCCGGCTACATCCCGAAATCCCTGTCGATGGCGGCGATGGCCGACGCCATCCGCGCCATTCTGGACGGCGCGGTGTGGGCACCGCCGCTCAGCCTCACCGACAGCCCCGAGGCCGAGGAGGCGGAGGCCGCCCGCCGCTTCGCCTCCCTCTCGCCCCAGCAGTTGCGCATCCTGACGATGATCGTCGATGGCAAGCTGAACAAGCAGATCGCCGGGGACCTGAACGTGTCGGAACAGACGGTCAAGGTCCATGTCTCCAGCATCCTGCGCAAGCTGAACGTGGTCAGCCGCACGCAGGCGGCGGTGGTGGCCGGGCGGCTGGCGGTGGACGGAACCCCGCCACGCCCCTGATTTGATCCGTTTTGTTCCGCATTCGTACCGGATGAACTGGCCCGCCGCGCGTGGTTTTGCTAGAATGGCGGACCGGGTTGGCCGCGATGGGCGGGCGGCCCGGCTCCAGGGGTTCGGGGTGGAATGAGCGTGTCCTGTGTCTGCCGCGACTGCGCCGCCGCCTTTGACGGCGATCCGCTGCGCTGCCCGAAATGCGACAGCCGCCGCCTGTTCCGCCACCCGGAACTGCACCGGCTGACCATCGGCCACATCGATTGCGACAGTTTTTACGCCACGGTGGAAAAGCGCGACCGCCCGGAGCTGGCGAGCCGCCCGGTGATCGTCGGCGGGGAGGATCATCGCGGCGTGGTCGCCGCCTGCTGCTACGTCGCCCGCATGTCCGGCGTGCGGTCGGCCATGACCATCCGCGAGGCGCTGGACCGCTGCCCCGACGCCACCATCATCCGGCCCGACATCGCCAAATACAAGGAGGTCGGCCACCGCGCCCGCGCGATCATGGAGGCTTTCACCCCGCTGGTCGAACCGATCAGCATCGACGAAGCCTATCTGGATTTGAGCGAGGTCGGCGACCGTCTCAGCATCAGCCCGGCGCAGGCGCTGGTGGAGATCGTCCGTCGGTTTGAAACGGAGTTGCGGATCACCGCGTCCATCGGGCTGAGCTACAACAAGCTGTTGGCGAAGATCGCCTCGGACCTCGACAAGCCACGCGGCTTTTCCGCCTTGGGCCGCGCCGACGGCCCGGCCTTTCTGGCGGGCAAGCGCGTCACCATCCTGTGGGGCGTCGGCCCGGCGCTGGAGCGCAAGCTGTTCACCGACGGCATCACCCGCGTCGGCGACCTTCAGGACAAGGACGAGCATTGGCTGGTCAAGCGCTATGGCGCGATGGGCCGGGTGCTGTTCAACTTCGCGCGCGGGGAGGATTCCCGCCGGGTGCAGCCGGAATCGGTCAGCAAGAGCATCTCGGCCGAAGAAACCTTCGATTGGGACGTCACCGCGCTGCCCGCCCTGACGCAGGAGCTGCGCCCGCTGGCCGCCAAGGTGGCGCGGCGGCTGGCGCGCGAAGGACTGCTGGGGCGCAGCGTGGTGTTGAAGCTGAAGACCAAGGATTTCCAGCAGCTCACCCGCTCCCGCCGGGTGGAGCCGACCGCCGACGCCGACGCCATATTCGCCGCCGGGCTGGCCCTGTTGGAACGCGAGGTGGACGGGCGGGCCTTCCGCCTGATCGGGATCGGCTGCACCGATCTGGTCCATCCAGCGACCGATCCGGATCCGGAACTGGATCTGTTCGGTCACTGATTTGCCGCAATGGCCTATGCACCTTAGCCGGGTGGATCACGCGGAACGCCACCTTGACGCGTCCCGCAGCGGCCCCGATGATCCAGCCACCGTTCTGGTTGCGTGGACGGTCGTCGGGGGGTGAGCCTTAGCGTCATGGTTGTGCGATCCGTTTGGGAGTCCTGGCCCGCCCGGTGGGTGTCACACCTGCGCGCGAGCCGGCCTCTGAGGCTGTTGGTGGTGTCGGGCGCGGTGGCGCTGGCCGTCCTGGTGACGGCAACGGCGCAGTACATCCTGATGCTCCGCGACAAGGAGATCGACGCGGCGAAACGGGAATTGGCCACGCTCAACCTGTCGCTCGCCGAACAGACCGCGCGGTCGATCCAGAACGTCGATCTGGTGCTGACCAGCATGATCGACCAGATGAAAGCGGAGGGGATCGCCACCCCACAGGACATGGTCCGCCTGCGCTCCGACCAGGAAACCCACGATCTGTTGAAGGCGAAAGCTTCGGTCGTTCCACAGATCGACGCGGTGATGGTGGTGGGGGCCGACGGGCAGCTTCTGAATTTCTCGCGCTTTTATCCGGCCCCGAATTACTCGGTGGCGGATCGAGATTTTTTCCAGGCCCTGAAGGACACGCCGACCGATCAGCCATTTCTGGGGGAGCCGGTCCAGAATCGCGCGACCGGAGGGTGGACGGTTCACCTCGCCCGCCGGGTCAGCGCGGCGAACGGGCGGTTTCTGGGATTGGCGGTGGGGGCCATCGACCTCGATTACTTCCAACGGCTCTATCGCGGGCTGCGGGTAGGGGACACCGGCAGCAGCATCAGCCTGTGGCGGCGCGACGGCATCCTGCTGGCCCGTCACCCCGCCCTGCCCGGAATCGGCAAACCGCTGGGTCCACGCCGTTTTCTCGACGTTCTGACCGAATCCGAGGCTGGGGAGTTTGTGACCCCCGACGGGCTGGACGCCACCGCAAGGGTGGTGGCGACTCGCGCGGTCAACGCCTATCCGGTGGTGGTCAACGTGACCCGCACGCTGGACGATGTGTTGCAGGGGTGGCGCGCCCAGGTGATGACCCTCGCGCTGGCCGGTCTGGTCGGGGCGCTGGCGCTTCTGCTGGCCCTGTGGGCGCTGGCCCGCCAATTCCGTGCCTATGAGACGGCGGCGCTGGCCCTGGCTGAAACCCGGCGGGCGATGGCCGGGCGTGAACAGGCCGAATTGGCGTTGCGGCAGGCGCAGAAGATGGAGGCGGTCGGCCAACTGACGGGCGGGGTGGCCCATGATTTCAACAACCTGCTCCAGGCCCTCAGCATCAACCTGCACGTCCTTGAAAGCCGATGCCAGGACGAGCGTCTGGCCCTGCCGATCCGCATGGCGCTTCAGGCGGTGGAGCGTGGGTCGACGCTGACCCAGCATCTTCTGGCCTTTTCCCGCCGCCAGCCGCTGCGCCCGGAACTGGTGGACGTGGCGGCGCTGGTGGCAGGGGTGGCGGCCCTGATGGCCCGCACCCTGGGCGGGGTGGTCCGGGTGGAACACCGGGCGGATCCCGGGCTGTGGCCGGTGATGATCGACCCCAACCAGTTGGAAATGGCGCTGATCAATCTGGCGATCAACGCGCGCGACGCCATGCCCGATGGCGGCGTGCTGTGTCTGGAGGCGGGCAACCATGCGGGCAACGCCCCCCGCCAGCCGGGCGTGCCATCGGGCGATGGGCTGTGCATCACCGTTCGCGACACCGGGACCGGCATGACACCGGAGGTGTTGAGCCGTGCCACCGAACCGTTTTTCACCACCAAGGAGGTTGGCCGGGGCACCGGTTTGGGATTGGCCATGGTCCAAAGTCTGGCCAACCGTTCGGGCGGGGGTCTGGTCATCGACAGCCAACTGGGGCACGGAACCACGGTCCGCCTCTTCCTGCCGCGCGCCAACCCGGATGCGGTCGCGGCCCCACCGCCTGGAGCTTCAACCGGATCCGAGGCGGACAGCGCCTGTTCCATCCTGCTGGTCGATGACGAGGATCTGGTGCGTGGAGCCACCGCCGATTTCCTGACCCAGGCGGGCTTTGCCGTGCAGGAGGCGGCGGACGCCGAAACCGCGCTGCGCCTGTTGGAACGGGGAGCGGCGGTTGACGTGATCGTCACCGACCACATGATGCCCGGCATGAACGGGTTGGACATGGTGCGTGCCATCCGCGCCCGCAACAACCCGGTTCCCATCCTGATGGTCACAGGATTCGCCGAAGAGCTGAGGACGGACGTGGCCGGGGTCAGCGACGGGCTGTCGCTGCTGGCCAAGCCGGTGGTCCCGCAAAGTCTGGTCCGGTCGATCCGCGCCATGGCGTCGATGTCCACCGCCGCGTGAACCGTCGCCCTCCTGGAACAAGCGACAAAAAGTGAAGCGGGGCAACGCTCTGACGTCTGTTTCACGAACGCGGTGCGTCAAACCCGTTTCGGTTTTGGGCGTTCCGCTCTAGCATGTTTGCGAACGAAACGAACAAACGGCGGTGGCCGTGATGCGGAAGGCCATGAGGAACGCGACAACGACCCTGCGCCGTGCGGCGTGGGGCGGTCTGGTGGCGGTGATCGCCCTGCTGTGGACGGGGGACGATGGGCACGCCTGGGCTGACGCCGGGGGCGAGCTGGCGGCCAAGACCTGCGCCACCCTGGCCAAGCGGGTCGATGAGATTCCCGGGGCGGGATCGGTGTTCCTGCGCAGCTACGACAACGCCTTTTCCGCCGGGCCGACCAGCGAACCGGCCCTGTCGATTGCCGCCTTCACCTACGACAACGCGCTGGCAATCATCGCCTTGCACGCCTGCGGCAAGCGCCCGCAGGCGCTGCGCATCGGCGAAGCGCTGCTGGACGCCACCAACCTCGACCGCGCCGGGCGCAAAGGCCGGCTGCGCAACACCTACCGCGCCGGGGCGCAGAAGCAGCGCCCGATTCCGCCGATGGGCTGGTGGGATGCGGTGGAAAACCGTTGGTTGGAGGACGCCTACCAGATCGGGACCGCCACCGGAAACGTCGCCTGGGCCGGGCTGGCCCTGCTGACCCTGGCCGAAGCCACCGGGGAGAAGCGGTTCCGCGACGGGGCGGCGGGGCTGGCCCGCTGGGTGGTGGACAACACCGCCGATCCCAAGGGGCCGGGCGGCTTCAACGGCGGCCTGCAAGGCTTCGACAACGCCCCGCAACCGCTGACCTGGAAGGCGACGGAGCACAACACCGACCTCGTCGCCCTGTTCGACCGCTTGGGCGGCGGCGGGGAATGGGCGGCCCCAGCCAAGGCGGCGCGCGGCTTTCTGGACGCGCTGTGGGCTGCGGGGGGCGATCATTTCCCGGTCGGCACACTGCCCGACGGAGTGACGGTCAGCCGGAGCATCTCCGGCCTGGACGCGCAACTCTGGCCGCTGCTGCTGCGCGACGCCCCGGTTGGGTGGCGTGCGGCGCTGGCCTACGCCGAACGCGCCCATGGCGTGGACGGTGGTTTCGATTTCAACGACGACCGCGATGGCGTGTGGGTCGAAGGCACGGCGCAAGCCGCGCTGGCCTACCGCGCGGTCGGGCGCAAGGCCGACGCCGACCGGCTGTTCGCCGACCTCTTGCAGGACATCAGCCCCGGTGGGTTCCTGTGGGCCACCCGGTCGGCGATCCTGACCACCGGGCTGGCCATCGGCCCGGACAGCAAAACCGACGATTTCCTCTATTTCCGCCGCCCGCATCTGGGGGCCACCGCCTGGGCAGCGCTGGCCGCCCAAGGCTGGAACCCCTTCACCGGCGCTCGGCTGCCATAATCCACCCACCCCCTCACGGCGCGGGTGTGGACGGCGTGGCGGAGGGGAGGTTCGGTGTGGGAACAGATGGCGGCGCGTTGGCCGGTGGATCGCCGTTGGCGGGGCGGGGGGCCGCCGCTTCGCCGGTTGCTCCCGGTGGGAACGGGGCTGGAGCCGCCGGGGCGACGTGCGGTCGGGCGTCGTCGGCGGTGTTGAGGATGACGGGCAGCCCGTCACGCCCGCCGATGATGATGGTCTTGGCGTTGGCGGATTCGGCGAAGGCGCGCGTCGCCTCGATCCCGCGCAGGCGCAGATACTCCGGTGTGATGGTGTGGGCGACGGTTTCCTGGAAATCGCGGATGCCTTCCGCCTCGATCCGTTTGCGGTCGCGCTCCTTGGCTTCGCGGGCGACGCGGAACTCGTACTCCTGCATGATCTGCTGCTGTTCGATCTTGCGGTCGATGGCCTGCCGAACCAGCGGCGGCAGGGTGATGCCGCTGACCAGCACATCCTCCACCCGGATCATCGGTTCCCCCAGATTGCCCGGCGCGACGTCGAAGGCGTCGGACGGAACCGGAAATCCGTTGCGGGCGTTGGTCATCAGATAGGTCTGAATGTCGGCGCGGTCAGCGGAATAGAAGCTTTCCGGGTTGTTCTGGGCCACGAAATGATAGACGAGGCTGCCGACCTTGGGATGGACCAGCGTGTCGGCGAAAGACGGCCCGGTCAGCTTGTGCAGCACCCCGGCGGTCGGCGGGTTGACGCGGTAGCGGACCGACACCTCCACGGTCAGGGTCATGCCGTTGCTCGTCACCGCGTCGAACCGGCGGTTGTCGGTGCGCAGGCGCACGTCGTAAAGCGTCACGGTGTCCCACGGAAAGATGACGTGCAGCCCTTCCTTGAACACGCGGTCGGTGACGGTGCCGCCGAAGAAGCGCAGCCACAGCACGCCGACGTGACCGGCCGGAACCTCGATGAAGATTGACGGAGCGATGGCGAACAGCGCCATCAACAGGGTGAGGATCGCCGCGTAAAAGGAGATCGCGTGCCGCTTCATCCACAGCCCGGCGCGGGTCAGGACGGACGGCGGGCGGGGGGCCAGATCAATGGTGGTCATCGCACTCTCAGCGGGATCGCAGCGACATCAGCTTTTCGCGCATCCGGGCGCTGGGCCGTCCAACCGCCTGGATGACGAAATCAACCAGCGGCGTCAGGAACAGGGCCAGCAGGAAATGCCCGACAAAGCCGAACACGGTGTTGCGCCCCATGATGCCGCACACCACGCAGGCGGTCAGGTACAGGCCAGAGAAGATGATCGGCATGGTCCGGGCCTCGGAAGGAAGACAGACAGGCGGTGACACGGATGGGGGAGGCGGAAACGCCGCGAACAGCGCCTCCGCCCCCATCCACGGGCAGCGGATCAGGCCGCGACGGCCTCGGGGGCCGCGTCCGGCACCACGCCCTTGCGGCGGCGCAGTTCGTCGTACTTCTCGCGGAAATAGGTCTTCACCTTCTCCGGGTCGAAGGTCAGGAACGTGCCGCCCGAGGCGAAGTGCTGCTGGAACACCTTGCCCAAGGCGTAGGTGAAGGCGGCGTTGAACAGCGGCTGGGTGGCCAGACGCGTGACCGTGCCGACCACCGGAACGCGGTTGAGCGCCGCGTTGACCACCGTCGATCCCAGGAACCCGCCACTGAGCAGCGCCGGGGTGACGCTGGCCAGCAGCGCGCCCACGGCGGAGCGGCCGATGTCAGCGCGGAAGCTGACGCCATAGACGTCCGACAGCTCCTTGAGCAGGCGCAGTTGGACGACGGCGGCGGCGGCGGTGTCCACGAACGTCACCGGGATCACCCCGGCGGCGGCGGACAGCAGCACATGGTTGCGGATCACGGTGTGGGCGTGGCGCGCGCGCTCGCCGTCCACCGTGGCTTCGGACGCGACCGCTTCGGGGGCGGCCTCGGACGCGGCGGCGTCGACGCTCTCCGCCACGGCGGGGGCGGCGGCCTCCGGCGCGGCGGCGGTCGTCTCGACCACCGGATCCGGCGTGGACGGCGCAGCGCCGTCGCCGGTCGGCGGGTCTTTCTTAATGACCATCGGTTGGTGCTCCCAAAACTACACTGGTGAAACCCGCGCACCGAACCGGCGCGCGGTGTGTGACGGCCCCGAGGGGACGGCCCGCGTGGGAACGCCGACGGCCGGAACCGGCGGTGTCCTGATATGGGCTAACGAATGAACGGGTGATCGTCAAATCGGCAGCGGCGCAATGATGGATGCAATGGATCAGCATGTGCCTAAAACGCGAGCGGAAGAATGGTTTCAACAATTTTCTGTCGGTGCTGGTGCAAAAAGAAATGGTCGCCGGGCAATGGGTGCAGGGCGAATCCGGCCCCCGCCACCCGTTCCCAGGCGGCGACATCCTCCACCGCAACCTCGGCATCCCCAATTCCGGCAAAGGCCAGCAGGGGAATCGCCAAGGGGGACGGGTTGGGGTCGGCGAAGCCGTCGGACAGGATGAAATCGGCGCGCAGCATCGGAACCACCAGATCCATCAACTCGTCGCAGGCCAGCACCTCCGGCGGGGTGCCACCCATCGTGCGAATCCGCGCGCGGAAACTGTCGTCGTCCAGGCTTGCGGT
The DNA here is from genome assembly GCF_003966125.1 of Azospirillum griseum. GTDB lineage: Bacteria > Pseudomonadota > Alphaproteobacteria > Azospirillales > Azospirillaceae > Azospirillum > Azospirillum griseum. The sequence continues at coordinate 53,400 of NZ_RXMA01000029.1, read as the reverse complement.
GTGCGGTCGGCGCAACGGGACCTGCGGCGCGCGCCGTCCCGACACCGCCAGCCGTTCGGGCGGACGCCCCGCCGCGATCAGCGCGCGGGCGGTGGCGTAGGCCAGCGCCGCCCCCAAGGAATGACCGAACAGCACCAGCGGACGGTCGAGCCGGATCAGCGCGTCGCACAGCGGCAGGGCGACCGCCGCCGCGTCGGTCGCGCAGGCTTCGGTGAAACGGTTCTCCCGCCCCGGCAGGCGGACAGCCAACAGTTCGTCCCCCCGCCCGATGTGCTGGTCCCAATCGCGGTACAGCGCCGCCCCCGCCCCGGCGTGCGGAAAGCACACCAGGGTGCGGCGCGGGGCGACGACGGGGCGGAAACGGTGGAGCCACGGCGTCCCGGTCATGCCGCTCCCCCCGGTTCCGGGCCGATCCGCCCAACCTCGATCCGCCCCTCGTTCATGTGATAGACGCGGTCGGCCATGCCGAACCACCGGTCATCGTGGGTCACGCAGATCACGATCTTTCCCTTGGCCTTCATCTCGGGCAGCAACTCTTCGTAAAAGACGCGGCGGAAATGGGGGTCCTGGTCGGCCGCCCATTCGTCGAGCACGATGACCGGCTTGTCCTCCATCTGCGCAACGACCAGGGCCAGACGCTTGCGTTGGCCGGTGGACAGGGCGACGGTGGAGAAGGCCCCGTCCTGCACGCTGGCCTTGTCCTGCATCTCCAGCCGTTCCAGCAGGGCACGGGCGCGCGCCGGATCGGGATCCGCCACGCCATAGAGCCGCCGCGACAGGTGGTAGTCGGAGAAGATCGCCGAAATCTGGTCGCGGTAGCTCTGCATCCGCTCCGGCTCCACCGGCTCGCCATCGGCCAGCAGCGCCCCGCCCTTGATCGGCATCAACCCGGTCAGCAGGCGCAGCATGGTGGATTTGCCCGATCCGTTGCCGCCGGTGACGAAGGTGATCTCGCCCGCGTGGAACTCCGCCGACAGCGGCCCCACCGAAAAGACCGGGTTGCCCGCCGCGTCGGTGTAGGAAAAGACCGCGTCGCGCAGCGCGATCCGGCTGGGCGGGCGGTCCAGCGCGCGGGCGTTCTCGTCGGGCGCGTCGCCCGCCGCCGTGCTCAGCAGCGCCGCCATGCTTTCGATGTTGGCGAGCGCGAATTCGGTCTGCGTCACCAGCGGGGTGACGTGGGCCAGCGTGCCGACCGGGCCAACGATGAACAGCGCCGCCATCGTCGCCGGAACCACCACCTCATAATATTTGGTGGTGAACAGCGGCACGACGAAGACCATCAACCCGACCAGCACATAGAACAACGCCTGGAGCAAGGCGAACTCCTGCCCCCATAGCGCCTTCATCGCGGTGTTGACCCGCCTTGCGCTGTCGGAGGCGCGGGCGGCGTCCGCAACCACGCCATCGGCGCGGCGCACGCTCATCCGCACCTCTTTGAAGCCGCGCAGCAGGTCGGTCAGCCCGTCGAACACGGCCATTTCCGCCCCCATCGCCGCGCGCATCTGCGGCCCCAGGGCGGCCATGCGCGAAAAGCGCAGCGCCACGGAGAAACCGGCGAAGCCAAAGGCCATCACGCAGGCCAGAGGCGACAGCCACGCCAGATACAAAGCGAGGAAAATCAACATCGTCGCCTGCTGCCCACCGATGACCAGCATCGGCAGGGTGCGGGCCAGCGTCTGGGTGTCCTGGGTCAAGGCCCCGTGCAGGGCGGCCCGGCCCACCCGTTCGACCGTGACCAGATCGGCCCGGCGCACGGCGTCGAACAGCCGCACGCGCAGGCGGTGGATCAGCCCCTCCACATCCTGCGACGCGGTGACGAGCACGTAATTGTGCGTCACCCCGAACAGGGTGATGGTGATGGCGAACAGCACCAGCAGGCGGACGCTCATCTGCCCCTTGGCCGCGTCCTTGGCGGCGAGATCGACCACCCAGAGCAGCATGGAGGTGGACAGCGCCGACAGCGCCGTCATGATCGCCAGGGAGCGGAGATTCTGCGGGATCTCCTGCCGGATCAAGCGGATGAGCCTCACGGCGCACCCCCTTCCCCGGCGGACGGGCGGGGCACGGCGATTTCGCTCAACCGGCCTTCCTCCATGTGCAGGCGGCGGTCGGCCACGTCGAAATAATGGTCGTCATGGGTGACGGCGATGATGGTCAACCCGCGCCGTTTCAGCTCCGGCACGATCTCCCGGTAAAATTTCTGGCGGAAATGCGGATCCTGGTCGGCGGCCCATTCATCAAGGATCAGGATCGGCTTTTTCTCCAGAATGGCGGCGACCAGCCCCAGCCGCTTGCGCTGCCCGGCGGACAGGTCACGCCGCCCGAAGCGGTCGCCGTCCACGCTGGTCACGCGCTCCATCTCCATCCAGCGCATCAGGGCGTCGGCCTCCGCCCGGTCGGGGTGATCCATGCCGTAGAGGCGGGCGAACAGATGGAAATCGGCGAACACCGTGGCCATCAGCCCGCGATAGGCGTTCTGGCGACCCGGCCCGATCTCCAGCCCGTCCACCGTCAGCCGCCCGCGCAAGGGGTGGTACAGCCCGGTCAACAGCTTGATGAAGGTTGATTTTCCCGATCCGTTGCCGCCGGTGATGAACAGCGTCTCCCCCCGACGGATGGTGAGGTCGAACGGACCGACGGCAAAGCTCTGCTCCCCCGCCGGGGCGGGAAAGGCGTATTCGATCCCCTCCAACCGAATTACATGAAAATCCTCCGGCAGAGGCAAGGGCGGGGCGGTGGCCGCCGGTTCGGCCAGCTCGTTCAACTGGCCCTCCAGCTCGATCATGCGGCGAGCGGCGGAATCGGCCGCCGCCATCACCGCCATCGACTGCATCAGCCCGAACACCGCCGAGGCCATGAACAGGATCGCCGCCGTCACCTTCACCACCTCCTGCCCAAAGGTGGAGGAGTAGTTCGGCACGACGAAGACGATCACGCCCAACATCATGTTGAAGGCGGTTTCACCGAACACGAACTGCTGCCAGCCGTGCAGATGCACCTCGTTGCGGGCGGCGGTCGTGGTGGCCGACACCCCGGCGAAGGTGGCGTTCAGATCGGCGCTGCGCGCGCTGTTCAGCCGCTGTTCCTTGAAGCCGTCGAACAGGTCCGACACGCTTTCGAACAGCCCGGCCTCGTGGCGGTTCTGGATCTCCTGCCGTTCGTTGAGCGCCTCGCCCAGCCGGAGATAGCTGACCGCCCCCACCGCCATCAGCGCGGCGATCAGCAGAAAGGCCAGCGGCGACAGCGCGGCGATGTAGACCAGCACCGCGACGATCAACAGGGCCGAGCGCAGCGACAGCGCCAGGAACTGCGAGTTCATCGACACGATCTGGCAGCTTTGGGTGATGCTGTCGAACAGCGGTGTTTCGCCGAACCGTTCCAGCTTCCACAGATCGGCCCGGCGCAGCCGGTCGAGAAGGCGCACGCGAACGCCGTCGATCGCCTCCTCGATGTCCGCGCCCATGCGGGCGACCATCCAGCTTTCGGACGCGGTGTAGAGCAGCACGCAGACGACGAAGAGCGCCGCCATCCACAGATCGACGACGTCGCTTTTGGTCTCGGCGATCTTCTGGGCGGCCCGGTTGACGATGGCGAGCACGACGGCGCTGCTCAACGCCGACACCGCCGCGCCGAAGACAAGACGGCGCAACGGCATCGGCCCGAGCCGCGCCAGCAGCAGGACGACGTTCATCGACCGGCCCCTTCACCCCGACCCACTCCCCGCAGGAGAGAGGGAACCAGACCGCCTTCACCCATTGACCGCATCCAACCAGCTCCGCACATGGTTCGCCAGCTCGTCCAGCCAGGGTTTGACCAGCATTTGCCCGTGGGTTCCCTCCATCCAGCGGAGCGTCACCCCACCGGTGGGCAGTGGTCCCCAGCCGTTCAGCGGATCGCCGGGGACGCCGGGGGCCTGCTTGGTTTCCACCTTGGGACGAACGAGCAGCAGCTTGCCATCGAAGGGGCGCGGGCGATAGCGCACGGCGGCCAAGCCATTGTTCTGGAACAGCGCCATCAGGCGGCGCATCCCGGCGCGATCCATGCCGTCGGGCAGGAAATGGCCACCCTTGCCCCGTTCCAGGATCAGATCCAGCCGCTGTTCGGGCGTCAGCGGGCGCAGGGTTTCGGCGTCGAACAGGCCCATTTCGTCGAACAGGGCGGCCAGATAGTCCGACTCGTCCTTGCGCAGCAGGTCGCGCACCACCTCCGGCACCGCCACGCCGTCCAACACCGCGACGGCGCGCACATCGACCCCGGCGCGTTGCAACTGACAGGCGGCCTCCCAGGCCAGCAGCCCGCCAAAGCTCCAGCCCGCCACCGCCAGCGGCCCGTCCGGCACGATGCCCTTGGCGGCGGCGAGATAGGCCGCGACCATCGCCTCCACCGACGCGTGCAGCGGCTGGCCTTCCTCCAGGCCATAGCTCTGCACCATATAGACCGGCTGGTCGGGGCCGAGCGCCTCCGCCAACTCGCGGTAACACAGGACGTTGCCGCCCACCGGGTGGAAGCAGAGCAGCGGCACGCGGGTCCCGCCCGCGTTCACCGCGACCACCGGGTGCCAGTCCGACGCGCTGCCGCGCCGGTCGATCAGCGCGGCCATGCTGGCCACCGTCGGGCTGGTGAAAAGCTCGGCCAGCGGCAGACGCACGCCGAACTCCTTTTCCGCCGCCGACAGCAGCCGCACCGCCAGCACGCTGTGACCGCCCATGGTGAAGAAATCATCCTCGCCATCCTCCACCGTCACGTCGAGGATACCGCCCCACAGGGCGGCCAGCCGCTTTTCGGTGTCGGTGGCAAGCGGGCGGCGCCTCCGGTTCGGGCGGGCACCCAGTTCGGCGGGCGGGGGCAGACGGCGTTCGTCCAGCTTGCCGTTCGGGGTCATCGGCAGATCGTCGATCGTCACCAGCCAGGACGGAACCATCCAGGCGGGCATCGTGGCGTCCAACTCCGCCCGCGCCTGTGCGGCGTCGAAACCGTCGCGCGGCACGACATAGGCCACCAGTTGCTTGTCACCATCGCCGCGCGGGTCGGCGGCAACCACGGCGACGCGCCCGACCAGCGGGTGCGCGGCCAGCTTGGCCTCCACCTCGCCCAGCTCAATGCGGTAGCCGCGAATCTTGACCTGCCGGTCCTCGCGCCCCAGGAACTGCAACAGCCCGTTGGACAGGCGGCGGGCCATATCGCCGGTCCGGTACCAGCGCGCGCCGGCCTCGTCGGTGACGAAGCGGCGGGCGGTCTGGTCGGCGTCGTTGAGGTAGCCGCGCGCCACCCCCCGCCCGCCGATGCGGATCTCACCGGGCACGCCATCGGGAACCGGGCGTCCGGCATCGTCGGTCAGGCTGACGACGACGTTGTCGAGCGGCAGGCCAATGGGCGGGGGCAGATGTTCGGCCCAATTGACCGCCGTCATCACATGCTGGGTGGCGCAGACGCAGGTTTCGGTCGGGCCATACTGGTTGACAACCCTCAGATCGCCATGGGCGGGCAGGCTGTAGAGACGGCGCAGCATCTCCGCCTTCACCGGCTCCCCGCCCAATATGACGGCGCGGGCGCTGGTGCTGGTCCCACTGTCATGCCAGTGATCGACCAGCATGGAAAACAGGCTGGGGGTGGCATCGCACACGTCGATGCGGTGCGCCTCGATGAAGGCGTGCAACCGGGCGGGGTCGCGGCGCGTGTCCTCGGCCGGCACATGCAGGGCGTGGCCGTTCAACAGCGACGTGCCGATGGAGTGCATCGACCCGTCGAAGGCGAAGGCGAAAATGCAGCTCAGGGCCAATTGGTCGCCCTGGCCCAACGGCTCATAGAGCGAGCGCTCGATCGCATCGGCCAGATTGACAAGCGGGGCGTGCCCGACCAGCACCCCCTTGGGCGTGCCGGTGGTCCCGCTGGTGAAAATGACGTAGGCCCCCTGGTCGGGCGTGACCGTCACCGCCGGGGCGCTGTCGGGCAGCCGCTCCAGCGCGGCGCGACCGTCCAGATGACGGATTGCCTGCGCGCCCTCGCCCCGGCCATCCAGGCGGATGACCAGATCGAAGCCGTAGGGGGCGGGGTCGAAGCCGGGGGCGTCGATGGCGGAAAACTCCAGCGACGGCTTTTCCGCCCGCCTGGCCGCCCAATCGCGGAAGAAGGCGGCGGGCACGAAGAAATCATCGCTGAAGTCGAGACGGGTGGCGTAGCCCTGTCCGGCGTGGTCGCGGGCGAACGCGGCGAGATCGGCCAGATAATCGTCCTTGCGCTCCAAATTCCACAGGCTGCCGAGGAACAGAGAGCCGCCGGGGGCGAGCAGCGTCACCGCCTTGTCCAGGATGTCGGCGAGGTAGCCGAAACCGGGAAAGCTTTCGATCACGCTGTTGAAGACGATCAGATCCAGGCTGCCCGGTTCCAGCAGATCGATGTCGTGCGAGGTCAGGTGACGCCCGGTGACGTGGGTCAGCCCCAGCTTGCGGGCGTTGGCCTCCACCCGCTCGGCGTTCAGGCGGCTGATGTCCGACGCGATGTAGGAGCCGCAAAGCGGGGCGACGTGCCGCATGGTGAAGCCAGAGGCGCAACCGACCTCCAGCACGCGGGAGGCGGGCGTCAGCAGCGGCGCGGTCTTGGCCCGCGCGTTGGCCCCAAAGGCCGCCAGCGCGGCGTCGGGGATCGGCAGGCCGGTGAAGGCGCTTTTCCAACCGCCCGCCCCGGCGTCATCGGCCTGTTCCCCGGCAAGATGATCCCACAATTCGGTCGACATCATCACGCCAGGAGCCTCGATCACCCGGTCGGGGTCGTCGGCGTCCAGGCACAGACCGGCGCGCAGGCTCGGGCAACGCCATTGCAGGCTGCGCAGGTCGCCCAGCGACGCCGCGTCGCCGACGATGGCGGCGATGCCCACCGCGTCGATCTGGGTGCGGCGGCGGGCCAGCGGCTGGGTGGGGTCGAGCGGAACATAGACGCACCCCGCCTTGACGATGCCGACCATGGCGGCCAGAACGCCGCGTTGGCGGTGCATCATCACGCCGACACGGGTTTCGCGCGGCAGCCCCTGCGCGACCAGCCAATGGGCGATGCGGTTGGACCAGCGGTCGAGCGCGCGGTAGCTGGTGCTCCCGGCTTCGTCCACCACGGCCGCAGCGTCGGGGCGGCGCTCCACCCAGGCGGCGAAGCGCGAGACGATGGTGTCGGTGGAAGCCGGAGCGGTGGCCACGGACGGAACGGGAACCGCCGTCGGTTTGGCGCTGGCGTCAAAGACGAAATCGGCGATCCTCATTCGGCGGCATCCTTGTTTGCGTTGGCGTGGTTCACAACCATCGAGGCGAATTGCTCCAGATAGGCCAGCCAGCGTTCCGCCGTGGCCCGGTCGAACAGGTCGGTGTCGAATTCCAGGGTCAGCGTGCCGCCGTCACGCTGTTCGCTGAAGAACAGCAGCAGGTCATGCTTGGCCGTCGGCGTGCGGATGGCGTCCTGCAACGCCCCGCCAAAGGCGGGATCGACCGGCTGGCCATCGCCGAACGGACGGTCGCCCAGCGCGTCGGCACACCCGGCCTCGGCGTCCAGATCCTCAAAGCGCTGGTATTCGAACACCACATTGATGAGCGGCTGGCGGTTCGCCACCCGGCGCGGGGCGACGCTGCGCACCAGCAGGTCAAAGGGAAAGTCGCGGTGGTCCATCGCCGACATCATCGCGGTGTGGACCTGATCGACCAGCGGCCCGAACTCCGTCTCGTCGCCGATGCGCACGCGCAGCGGCAGCACGTTGACGAAGAAGCCGATCAACCCCTCCACCTCCGCCCGGTCGCGCCCGGCCACGCCAAAGCCGATCACCAGATCGCCTTGACGGGTCAGGCGGTAGAGCAGCCCGGCGAACATCGCCAATGACACCGACGCGCTCGACGCGCCGCGCTGGCGGGCGTAGGCGGCGATGCCCTGAACCAGGGCCAGGGGCAGGCGGCGGCTGACCGTGTCGCCCCGGTGCGATTGCACCGCCGGGGCCGGATGGTCGGCGGGCAGCGCGATGCTGTCCGGTGCGTCGGCCAGGACCGACCGCCAATGACGCGCCGAATCCGCCCAATCGCGCCGGGTCTGCCACGCCGCGTAGTCGCGGTAGGCCACCGGCAGGGCGGGCAGGCCCGCCGCCTCGACGTTTCCGGCCAGCGCGGCGCGGTACAGGCTGCCCAGCTCGCGCAGCAGGATGCGCGACGACCAGCCATCGCCGACGATGTGGTGCAGCACCAGCAGGACCAGCCAGCCGTCCGTCGTTGGCGCTCCGAACCCGGCGGTGGATGCGGGATCGAGGACGCTCGCCCCCAGCCGGATGGCGCGGGCGCGCAGCAGCGGCGGGGTGGCAAGGTCGAACGGCGTGGCCGCCTCGCGCCGGGCCACGCGCAGGGCCTCGCCACGCGGATCCGGGCTGGCCGACAGGTCATCGACCGCCAGCGGCGGGACCGCCGACGCGGCGATGCGCTGGCGGATCGCGCCATCCTCCTCGTCAAAGCCGGTGCGCAGGGTTTCGTGGCGGTCGGCCAGACGGGCCAGCGCCGTCCGCAGCGCTTCGGGATCCAGCGCACCGCCAAAGGGCAGGGCGAAGGTGATGTTGTAGGCGGCGTCCCCGCCGGTCGCGTCGCCCTGCATCCGGCTGGCCAGATACAGGCGCGCCTGCGCGTGGCTGGCCGGGTGGCTGGGGGCGTCGGGAACCCGGACCACGCCGTCGCTGGGCTGCGCGCCCTCCGCGATCAGGGCGGCCAGACCGGCGACGGTCGGCACGGCGAAGAAGCTGCGCATCGACAGCCGCACCCCGGTGGCCTGGGCGATGCGGTTCACCACCTTGATCGCCAGCAGCGAATGACCGCCAAGATCGAGGAAATTGGCGTCGCGGTCGGCCACCTTGCGGCCGAACACCTCCGTGAACACCTCGGCCACCAGGGTTTCCGACGCGTCGCGCGGCGGATCGCCCGCCGCGTCGTCGTCGTTGGCCTCGACCGGCGGCAGGCTGGCGGCCAGTTGGCGGCGGTCAATCTTGCCGTTTTCCGTCACCGGCAGGGCCGACACGGTGACGAAGCGGCGCGGCGTCATGTAGGCGGGCAGACGCCGCCCGAGCCAGTCGCGCAGGGCCGCCGAACTCGGGGCCTCCGCCTTGGGTTGGACGCAGGCGACGAGCGCGCCGTCGCCCTCGCCGGACGGGTCGGGCAGGAACAGCACCGCACCGTCGGCGATGGCCGGATGGGCGTTCAGCGCCGCCTCGATCTCCTCCAATTCAATGCGATAGCCGCGCAGCTTGATTTGGCCGTCGCGGCGTCCGCCGAACTCCAGCGCTCCATCGGCGCGCCAGCGGCCCAGATCGCCGGTGCGGTAGAGCCGCTCGCCGCTGACCGGATCGGTGACGAAGCGATCCGCCGTCAGGTCGGCGCGGTTGAGGTAGCCCTCGGCCAGCCCCAACCCGCCCAGCAGCAAATCGCCCCACACCCCGACCGGGGCCAGCCCGCCACCCGCCTCGACGATGCGGACGCTGGTGTGGGCGATGGGGCGGCCAAGCGGGACCGGCCCCGGATCGACGTCCGAAACCGTCACCCGATGAACGGCGGTGAAGGTGGTGTTTTCCGTCGGGCCATAGCCGTTGACGAAGACCACATCGGGGCAGGCGCGCAGGGCGCGGGCGGCGTGCGGGACGCTCATCGCCTCCCCGCCGGTGATGACCAGCCGCAGGCCCCGGAAGCGGTCCGCCCCGGCATCGACCTGCCGGTTGAACAGCCCGGTCGTCAGCCACAGCACCGTGGTGCGGTGGTGGGCGATGGCGGCGGACAGGGCGTCGGGGTCCAGCACCGCGTCGCGGCTGGCGACGGCCAGACAGGCCCCGTTCAGCAGCGCCCCCCAGATTTCGTAGGTGGAGGCGTCGAAGGCCAGCGGCCCGGTTTGCAGCACCCGATCCGCCGCCGTCAGCGCCAGATCGCCGCCGCCCAGGGCCAACCGCAGAATGCCCGCCTGCGTCACCACCACGCCCTTGGGCGTGCCGGTGGATCCCGAGGTGTACATCACATAGGCGGGGCCGCTGGCGGGCGGACGCGGTAGGCTGTCGGCGCTCAGACCGACCAGCCCCTCCGCCGCCAAAATCCGCCGACCGGTCGCGGCGGGCAACGGGGCGAGCAATGCCCGCCCGGCCGCGTCGGCGATCACGGCACGGCAGGCCGCATCCTCCACAATCCAGCCGATGCGCTCGGCGGGGTAGGCGGGATCGAGCGGCACATAGACCACACCGGCGGCCACGCAGCCGACCAGCAGCGCCACGGCGTCGCGGTCGCGCTCCACATGCAGGGCCACGCGGTCGCCGGGCAGCAACCCGGCCTCCCGCAGCGTGCGGGCCACCCCGGCGGCCCGGCGCAGCAGGTCGCCATAGCTCAGCGGTCCGCCGCTGCCCTCCAGCGCCACGGCGTCCGGGTTGGCGGCGGCCCGTTGGGCCAGCGCGCCGAACAGCCCCTCGGACAACGGCAGGGGCGGGGTCGGGCCGACGCCCACACCGGCCAACCACGCCCGCTCCTCGTCATCGGACAGCGGCAGGGTGGCGACCGGCGTGTCGGCGGCGGCGCTGACCAGCGCGGTCAGCAGGGTGCGGAAATGGCGGCCCATCCGCTCCATCCGCTCGCGGTCGAACAGGTCAGCGTAATACTCGACCGCCATCACCATCTGATCGGGCAGATCGCGGACATACAGGCCAAGGTCGCTTTTGCCGTCGTGGCGGGCCAGACCGAAGGGCGTCAGCCCGTCGCCGCTGCGGCTCTGCCCGGCCCCGTCGGCGAAGTTCATGTAGGACAGCGTCACCTCCGACAGCAGCGCCCGGTCCGGCGAGGCGGGCGGGGCGAGGTCGGCCAGCAGCCGCCCCAGACCATAAGCGCGGTTGCGCATCGCCTCGGCGTGGGCGGTGTGGGTGCGCTGGATCAGGTCGGACACACGGTCGTCGGCGTGCACGCCCAGCCGCAGCGGCAGCAGCGTGACCAGCATCCCGGTCATCGTTGCCATCGCCGCCCCTTCCCGCGCGTTGACCGGCACGGCGAAGACCAGATCCTCGGTGCGGGCGTAGCGGGCCAGCAGCAAGGCCCAGGCCGCCGTCACCACGGCAAAGGGCGTGGTCCGCCGTTCCGCCGCAAAGGCGCGCAGGCGGCTGACCGTGTCCCAGGCGATGGGGAATTCGGTGGTTTCCGCCCGCCAGGTGTGGCGCGCCGGGCGCGGGTGGTCGGCGGGCAGATCCAGCACCGGCAACGGCCCCTTGAAGCGTTCCAGCCAATAGCCGCGCGCCTGTTCCGGCGCGGTCGCCCCGGCCCCCGACCGGGTCCACCACGCGTAATCCTTCAACTGGATCGTCGGGGCGGGTCCGGCGCTGCCGGTGTAGAGCGCGATCAGGTCGGCTTGCAGCACCTCCATGCTGAAGGCGTCGGCCAGGGAGTGATGCACGTCGAGCAGCACCGCGCGCGGCCGCCCGGCGACGAAGCCCAGCAGGATGCGCACCGGCGGTTCGCCGTTCCACAGATCGAACGGGCGCACCGTGGCGTTGAGCGCGTGGAGCAACCCGGCGTCGGTCGGGCACTCCACCCGCTCCACCCGCACCGGGCCGGGCGGCAGGATGGCCATGGTCGGCTCATCCCCCTTGGCGGCGGCGGGAATCAGGCGGGTGCGCAGGATCTCGTGGCGGGCCACCAGCGCGTCCAGCGCCGCGCCCAGCCGATCCATGTCCACGTCCGGCGGCAGGTGCAGACCGTTGGGCAGGTTGTAGGCGGTCCCCATGTCCGCCGCCGCTTCGGCGTGCAGGACGGCCAACTGCTCCCACGCCACCGGATAGTGGTCGCGCTGCGGGGCGGGTTGCAGGGCGTCGTCCTTGGGCCGCTGTTCGGCGGCACGGCTGCGCAACCGCTCAGCCAGCGCGGCGACGGTCCCGGTTTCGAACAGATCGACCAGACTCATGCGCTGGCCCAGATCGCGCGTCACCTGCTCGACGATCTGCATCCCGGCGATGGAATCCCCGCCCAGCGCGTAGAAATCATCGTCGGGGGCGACGCTGTCATAACCCAGCACGTCGGCCCACACGGCGGCCAGCGCCGCTTCCAAGGCCCGGCCAGCGCCGGAACGGCTCGGCTTGGCACCGGGACGGGAGGCGGGAGTCGCAACGGGTGCGGCGGCCACCAGGGCGACGGCGGGCGCGGGCGCCAGCAGGGCGCTGACGGTCGGGTCAAGGATGGCGACCTGCGGGACCCGCGCGGCCAGCGCCCGGCGCAGCAGCGGACCGACGTCCGCCGGTCCGGCATCCACCCCGACGCTGCGCCCCTTCAGCAGGCGGGCGGCCATGCCCACCTCGCGGATGCCGCACCAGTCGATGGTCAGGGCCGGTTTGCCGCGCCGCACGCGGGCGGCGGCCAGCGTGTCGAGGAAGGCGTTCGCCCCGGTGTAGGCGGCGTGCGCCACCGCCCCGGTCAAGCCGGTGAGGGAACCGGCCATGACAAAGGCCGCAACCGGATCGGCGTCGGTCAGTTCGTCGAGCAGGCGGGCACCCTCCACCTTGGCGGCAAGCGCGGCGGTGTAGGCGGCAACCGCGCGCTCGCCACCGGCCAGAAAGGCCCCATCGGCCACCCCGGCGTTGTGGACCACGGCGGTGATCGGCCCCAGATCGGCCCGGATGCGGGCCAGCGTGGCCGATAGGCCAGCGCGGTCGGCGATGTCGCAGGGATAGACCACCGCCCGCAGGCCAGCGGCGCGCAGGCCATCCAGCAGATCGCGGCGGCGGCGAGCGTCGATGTCGTCGCCGGTCGGCTCCCCGCCGCGCGACAGCAGGGCCAGCGTCAGCTTGCCCCCAACCGCCAGCGTGTCGGCCAGCATCAGCGACAGGCCGCCGGTCCCGCCGGTGACGACGCACACCCCGTGATCGGGCCAGCCATGGGCGGGCCACGCATCATCGCGCAACGCGGCGGCGTCCACCACCAGCTCCATCGGCTGGAAGTGGCGGATCAGGCGACGGCCCCGCCGCCACGCCACCGCGCGCGGATCGCGCTCCAACACCGTCAGTTCGGCCAGCAGTGCGGCCGGGCCGATGGCGTCGTCGCAATCGACGCAACGGGCGATCAGATTCGGATCCTCCAGCGTCGCGGCGGCGATCACGCCAATGGTCAGCGCCTGGAACGGGTCGAGGGGGTCGTTGTCCTCCACGGCAAAGGCCCCTTCGACCAACGCCAGCAGGCGGGTGGGGCCGGTCAACGCGCCCAGCACCGCGCGCATCGCCCGCGCCGCGCGCGGACCAACGTCGGCCCCGCCCTGCGGCGCAAAGAGGATGACCGGGCGGTCCGACGCACCGACACGGGCGAGCGCGTCCGCCGTCACGGTCTCGCTGCCGCTGTGGGCGGCCAGCCGCCCGGCGCGGGCCAGATGGTCGGCCAACCGATTGGCCAACGCCCCTTCGCCGATCAGCACCACCGGCCCACCGGGATCGGCGGCGGCAAGCGGGGCGGACTCCCACACCGGCAACGCCGGAACCAGCGCGCCGCTTGTCTTGCCAGCAACCGCCTGCGGACGGGCCAGACGGGTCCAGCGCAGACCCAGCAGACGGGCAACCACCCGCCCGCTGGCGCGGTCGGCCAGAACGACATCGGCCTCCGCCCCGTCCTCGGTGACGCGGCGCTCAATGTGGGCCACCGGGTCGGCGGGCAGCGGTTCGAGCAGGTCGATGCGGGCGCAGCCGGTGGGGACCATGCCGCCCTCGGTCAGGGCGACGCCGGTGGCGACGTCCAACAGGCCGGGGTGCAGGCGCAGGCCCGCATCCACCGACGGCACGCGCAACCACGCCAGGGCTTCCGCCTCGGCGGCGGCGACACGCTCCAGGCAGTTCCACCGCGCGCTGACCTCGACCACGCCGTTTTCGCTGTGGAAAGGCGGGGCGTCCTGCGCGGGGGCGCAGCGGGCGGCGATGGCGGCAAGGTCGAGCGCGGCGATCTCGATCTTGGTGTCGGCGCTGGTGACGGTCGCGGTGACGAAGCTCTGCCACCGGCCATCCAGGGCGCGCCCGCTCAGGCTGGCAGCCCCATCCCCGGCCAGGGTCAACGTCACCGTGCCGGGAACCAGATCGGCCGGACGCAACGGGCGCAACCAGCGCAGATCGGCGATGCACACCGCGCGATCGCCCATCGCGTCGGCGACCAGCGCGGCAAAGCCCATGCCGACCAGCGTGGGCGCGCCGTTCAGCCGGTGTTCGGCCACCGGCCAGAATTGGGCGGCGTGGGCGTCCACCCGGTGGAACACCCCCTGCGCCGTCACCACCGCCGGACCCAGCAGGGCAAAGGCGGCCTCAGCCGTCGCGGTTGGAGCGGGTTGCGCCGGGGCGGTGGACAGGGCGGTCAGATCGGGCAGGCAGCGGCGGCGGGCCAGCGGGGCGGCGGGCAGATGCACCCGCCCGGTGCGCACCGACGACGGCCAGGACAGCCGCGCCCCGGTGACAAAGGCGGTGGCGGCGGCCAGCGCCGACTCCTCGTCCGCGCTCAGGGCCGCGTGGGTCACGGCGGCGTTGGCGCGGTCGGCGGTTCCGGTCAGGACCAGCCCGTCCACCGCGTCGGGCGCGGCGGCGAACACGGCCAGACGGGCCATCAGGTCGCCCCGGTCGCGCACCCACACCGCCAGCCGGGCGTCCAGCGCGTCGCGCCCGTCGGTCAGGGTGCGGGCGATGTCGGCCAGCGGCCAATCGGGGTGCGCGCGCAGCGCGGCGACGACCGCCCCGGCGTAGCCGCGCAGACGCTCGGCGTCGGGGGCGGACAGGCCGATGGCGAACCACCCGGCCACCGCCAGGGCGTTGCGGGCCACGCGCGGCGCGGCTTCGATCACGACATGGGCGTTGATGCCGCTGAGGCCGAAGGCGCTGACCCCGGCGCGGCGCGGTCCGCCCCGGTCGGCCAGCGGCGTCAAGGCGGAAGCCACCGCCACCGGGGCCTTGGCGAAGTCGATGCGCGGGTTGGGCGCGGTGAAGAAGGGCTGCGGCGGCGCGCGGTCGTGGATCAGGCAAGCCAGCGCGCGGGCCAGACCCAACGCCCCGGCGGCCCCGTCCAGATGGCCGAAATTGCCCTTGGCCGACCCGATGGCGGCAAAGCCGCTGCCCGCACCCTCCGTTGCCGCCGCGCGGGTCAAACCGTCGATCTCGATGGGATCGCCCAGCGCGGTCCCGGTCCCGTGCGCTTCGATGTAGGACAGGCTGGCCAGGGAAACACCGGCGTCGCGGGTGGCCGCCGCGATGACCTCCGCCTGGGCCGCCGGGTTGGGCGCGGCCATGCCGCTGCTCGCCCCGTCCTGGTTGATCGCACTGCCCAGAATCACGCCGTGGATGGCGTCGCCATCGGCCAGCGCGTCGGCCAGCGGGCGGAGCAGGAAGGCAACCGCCCCCTCGCCCATGCCGGTTCCGTCGGCCCCCTCGGCAAAGGCGCGGGTCCGCCCGGTGGAGCTGTCGATGGTCAGGCGCGCGCCCTCGGCGGGCGGGGTCAGCAGGATTTTCGCCCCGCCGACCAAGGCCCACTCGCACTCGCCGTTGCGCAGCGCCCGGCAGGCGGTGTGAACGGCGGCAAGCGAGGCCGAACAGGCGGTGTCGATCAGCGCCGCCGGTCCCCGCCAATTGTGCAGGAAGGACAAGCGGGTGGCGATGTTGGAGGCGACGTTGAGCGCGAAGATCTGCTCCACCCGGTTCGGAGCGGCCCCGCGCATCAGCGCGTCGCGCCACGCCGTGCCGGGGACCCCGCCAACGAAGACGCCGACGCGGGCGTCGTCCAGCGCGGCCCCGCCACGTCCGGCGTCCTCCAACGCGCGCAGGGCGGTTTCCAGGAACAGGCGCTGTTCGGGATCCAGCAGCGCGGCGTCGGCGGGCGACAGCCGCAGCCGCTTCGGCTCGAACCCCATCACATCGTCGAGATAGGCGGCCTCGCGGAAGCGGTCGGGCTGCGGCAGCCCCAGCGCCGCCAGCACCGCGCGGGTGTCGGCCTCCCGCCCATCGGGCAGCGGACGCACCCGGTCGGCGGCAGTGGACACGTCGCGCCAGAACCCAGCGAGATCCTCGCTGCCGGGCAGGCGCAGCGCCATGCCGACGATGGCGATGGCACCGGCGGGGGCGTTCCCGGCGAAAGTGGCACCGGCGGGTGACGCCATGGCGACGGGGTGGGTGGTGGTCGGCGGGTGCGTCATGGTCGGGGGCGTCGGCAAAACGGGGGATGCGGGGGGAGCGGTGGGGGCGATGCGCTGGGCCTGTTCGGCGATGGTGGCGCAGGCGAACAGGTCGGCCACGCCGAACACGCCGGGCCAACGGGCGTTCAGCCGCTCGTGCAGGCGGATCACCAACAGGCTGTTGCCGCCCGCATCGAAGAAGCCATCGCGCGGGCCGGGATCGGCGTCCGGCAGCAAGTCCTTCCAGATGGCGCGGATCGCCGCCTCCACCGCAGACCGGTTGCCCGCTGCGTCAACGGAAGGGGCAGCGGGGGCAACCGTGGCGGCGGGCCGGTCGAGCGGCGCGCCGGTCAGCGCCTTGCGGTCCAGCTTGCCGCTGCTGGTCAGGGGCAGGGCGTCCAGCCGGAGGAAGCGGGCAGGGATCATCGCCTCCGTCACCCGGTCGCGCAGATGGGCGCGCAGGGCGGCGGTGGTCAGGGCCGGGTCGCGGGGCAGGATGTAGCCGTGCAGCTCGGTCAGGCCGTTGACCGCGACCGGGACGACGACGGCGCGCTCCACACCGGGATGGCGTTCCAGCGCGTGTTCGATCTCGCCGGGTTCGATGCGCTGGCCGCGCACCTTCACCTGATGATCGATGCGCCCCAGATACTCGATGGTCCCGTCGCGCCGCCAGCGCCCGAGATCGCCGGTGCGGTAGAGCCGCCCGCCGGGCCGGTTGGGATCGGCGATGAAGGCCTTGGCCGTCAGGTCGGGCCGGTTGACGTAACCGCGCGCCACCTGCGGCCCGCCCAGATGGATTTCCCCGGCCATGCCGATGGGCAGCGGCGCGCCATCGGCGTCGAGAATGTCCACGGTGGTGTTGGCGATGGGCTTGCCGATCGGGACCACCGCCCCGCCGGTCCAGGGGGAGCAGGGGTGCCACGTCACGTCCACCGTGGCCTCGGTCGGGCCATAGAGGTTGTGAAGCTGGGTTCCGAACCGGCGGTGCAGCAGCCGGTCGAAACGCTCAACCAACGCCGGATCCAGCGCCTCGCCGCTGGCGAAGACGAAGCGCAGGCGGGCCAGCTTGGCGGCGTCGGCCCGGCCATCCTCCAGACAGGTCAGGAAGGCGGCGAGCATCGACGGCACGAAATGCAGCACGGTCACGCCGTCGCGGGCGATCAGATCGACCAGCGTCTGCGGATCGCGCTCGGCCCCCGGCGGCGGCAGGGCGACGGCGGCCCCGGTCCAGCCCCACCACAGCAGCTCCCACACCGACACGTCGAACGTCACCGGTGTCTTTTGCAGGATCACGTCGCCGGGGCCGATGGGAAAGGCGCTTTGCATCCACAACACGCGGTTCACCACTGCGTGCTGCTCCACCGCCACGCCCTTGGGCCGCCCGGTCGAGCCGGAGGTGAAGAGGACATAGGCCAAGCCATCCGGCCCGCCCAAATCCAGCGGCTCCGCCACGCCGTCCACCGACAGGTCCAGGCAGCGGGCGCTTTCGCCCAGACGGGCGCGGGTGTCGGCGGTGGTCAGGACCAGCGGGTGGCCCAGATCCTCCAGCATCCCGGCCAGACGGGCGGGCGGCTGGTCGGCCCCCAGCGGGGCATAGCCCGCCCCGGCCATCAGGATGCCGTGGATGCCGATCAGCAGCTCCGGCCCGCGCGGGGCGCAGATCGCCACGCTGTCGCCGGGCTTCACCCCGGCGGCGACCAGCCGACGGGCCACCGCCCCGGCCCGCGCCGCAAAGTCACGGTAGGACAGCGGGGCCTGACCGTTCCACAGCAGGGCGGGCGCGCCGGGGCTGCGGGCGGTCTGGTCCAGCAGCAGCCGGGTCAGGCTGCGCCGGGTGTCGAGCGGGGTGGCGGTGTCGTTGAAGCGGGCGAGCTGCGCCCGTTCCCCGTCCGGCAGGATCGGCAGGGTCCTGATGCGGCGGTCCGGGTCGGCCAGCACGGCGGCGGCCAGATGCTCCAACCGCGCGAACAGCGCGGCGGCGCTGTCGGCGTCGAACAGGTCGGCGCTGTGCTCCAACTGGCAGATGATGCGGTCGCCGCGCCGCCCGAAATGGAATCCCAGATCGAATTTGGCAAAGGGGAAGGACACCGGCAGGCTGTGGGTGGTCAGGCCGGGCAGGGACGGCGGCGCGCCATCGTCCGATTGCCAGACGACCAGCACGTCGAACAGCGGGTTGCGGCCCAGATCGCGCGGCGCGCCGGTGGCCTCCACCAGCGATTCAAACGGGCAATGCTGATCGGCCACCGCGTGCAGGCAGGTGCCGCGCGTGTCGGCCAGCAAGCGGCGGAAACCGGCCTCCGGGTCGATGGACTGGCGCAGCACCAGCGTGTTGACGAAAAAGCCGACGGTGTCCTGCACCTCCGCCCGGTCGCGTCCGGCGACCAGCGTGCCGAGCGCCATGTCGGTCTGGCCGGTCATCCGGTGCAGCAGCGCCTGCACCAGCGCGGTGACGACGGCGAAGGGGGTGGCGGATTCCGCCCGCGCCAACCGGTCGAGCGCGGCGCTGAGCGCGGCGTCAAAGGCGTGCTCCACCGTGTCGCCCCGGAAGCTCTTGACCGGCGGGCGGCGGTGGTCGGTGGGCAGGGCCAGCGGTTCGGGGCGCGGGGTCAGCCGCCCCACCCAGCGGGCGAGCAGGGCCTTGCCCTCCGCGCTGTCGGCGTGGGCGCGTTGCCAGGCGGCGACGTCCTGGAACTGCACCGCCGGGGCCGGGGTGGCGATGGTCAGCGCGGCCCCCGCCGGGGTGGTGAGCGCGGCAGAATAGAAGGCGGCGAGGTCGCGCATCAGCACCCCGGCGGACCAGCCGTCCATGATGGCGTGGTGCAGCACCAGCAGAACGCGCCAGCGCGCCGCGCCCAACCGCATCAGCAGGGCGCGCGCCCCGGCTTCGCGTTCCAACGCAAAGGGGCGGTGCAGTTCGGCGGACTGGCGGGCGGTGGCGGCGGCAACCGGATCAGCCTCCGCCGACAGATCGACGCGGTGGAGGACCAGCGCGCCGACCGGGTACAGCCGCTGGCGCGGACGCCCGTCCGGCCCATCGACGACGCGCAGGCGCAGGGCGTGGTGACGCTCCTCCAGCGCGGTCAGCGCGCGGGCGAGCGCGTCGGCGTTCAGATCGCCGTCGACGTCGAAGACAAGCGGAATGTTGTAGACGCCGCTGTCGGGGAACAGGCGTTGCATCACCCACAACCGCTCCTGGCCGGTGGACAGGGGGTAGCCGTCGGCGGGTTCGGCCCGGTGCGGGGCGACGGGGGGCAGCAGCATGAGGGTTTCAGCGGATCCGGTGGCGGTGGGTGCGGCGGCGGCTGTGGACGGCAACAGCGCGGCGATGGCGGCGACGGTGCGGGCGGCGAACAGCGCGCGCAGCGACACCCGCGCCCCGCATTCCTCGACCAGACGGGCCGACAGGCGCATCGCCGTCATCGAATGGCCGCCGAGGTGGAAGAAGTCCGACGACGGATCCAGCGCCACGCCGGGGAATTGCTCGGCGAACAGCCGCAGCACCAGTGTTTCCGCCGGGCTGGCGGCGGGGCGGGGCGGGGCGGAAACGGTGGGGGCCGCCATGGCAAGGGCGGGTGCCGTGGCCGCCATCACCGCCGTCACCAGCGACTGCACGGCGCGTCGGTCGCGCTTGCCGTTGGCGTTGACCGGCAGGGCGGGGACGACGATGAAGCGCGCGGGCATCATGTAGATCGGCAGCCGTTCGGCCAGTGTCCGCCGCCACGCGCCTTCCCCCGCCGCGCTGTCGGCGGCCACGCAGGCGACCAGCGCCTTGTCGGCCCCGCTGCCGGTGACGAGCACGGCGGCGTCGCGCACGTCAGCACAGCCCGACAGCACGGCTTCGATGGCCCCGGTTTCGATGCGGTGGCCGCGAATCTTCACCTGCCCATCGCGCCGCCCGAGGAACTCGATGACGCCGTCGCGCCGCCAACGCACAATGTCGCCGCTGCGGTAGAGCCGCTCCCCCGCCGCCCAGGGCGGGGAAACGAAGGACGCGGCGGTCAGATCGGGCCGCCCGGCGTAGCCCAGCGCCACGCCGTCGCCCCCGCACAGCAACTCGCCCCAGACGCCGACCGGCACGGGGGTGAGACGGTCATCCACCACGAACACCCGGCAGTTGCTGATTGGGCGGCCAATGGGAATCGCCCCGTCCAGATCGGCGGTGGTGATGGTGTGCAGCGTGGTCAGGCAGGAATTTTCCGTCGGCCCATAGCCATTGAGCAGGCACAGGTCCGGACAGGCCGCCATCACCCGGCGGAGATGCGGCGGGCTGAGGGCCTCACCCCCGCTCATCAGCAGGCGCAGGGGGCGGAAGATGTGGGGCGCTTCGTCCGCCGCGCGGTTGAACAGCCCGGCGGTCAGCCACAGCACGGTGACGCCGCCGCTGACCAGCGCCCGGCCCAGCGCCTGCGGATCCAACAGCTCCTCGTCGTCGAAAACGCGCAGGCTGGCCCCGTTCAGCAGGGCGCTCCACAGCTCCAGCGTCTTCGCGTCGAAGGCGAGCGGGGCCAGTTGCCCCATCACGTCCTGCGGGCGCAGGTCCAGCACCGCGCGGTTCAACGCCAGCCGAGCGATGCCCCGGTGCGGAACCACCACCCCCTTGGGTGTGCCGGTGGTCCCGGAGGTGAACATCACATAGGCGGGCGCACCGCCATCGGGCACCACCGGCGGAGCGGCAGAAGCATCGGCAGGAGCGGGGGCGGACGGCAGGGAGTCCAGGCGCAGGATCGGGTGGTCGGGCAGCCCGGACAGCGTCGCGGCCTTGGTGGCGTCGGCCAGGATGATCCGGGCCTCGGCGTCGGTCATCAATTGGGTGACGACGGCGGGCGGCAGCTTGGAATCGAGCGGCAGATAGGCCGCCCCCGCCTTCCAGATGCCGAGAATGGCGGCCACGGCGTCAAACCCGCGCTGCACCGCCAGGGCGACCGTCGGCCCCACCGGACCGCTGCCGAGCAGGGCGGCGGCGATGGCCCCCGCCCGCTGGTCGAGCGCGGCGTAGGTCAGCGTGTCGCCGTTCGACGCGCGCAGGGCCACCCGGTCGGCGTGCTCGGCCGCCGCGCGCGCCCACAGATCGGCCATCGACGCGTCGCGCGGGTAAGCGGCGGCGGTGTCGTTGAAACCCGACAGCACCAGACGGCGTTCGTCCTCCGGCATCACCGCCAGATCGCCCAGGGCGGCGTCCGGGCGGTCGGCGGCGGCGCACAGCAGGGTTTCCAGCCGCGCGGCCATCGCCAAGGCGTCCTGCGCGTCGTAGAGCCATTCGTCATGCTCGACCGTCAGCACGGCGCTGCCGTCGGGCATCCGACCGATGATGAAGGCAAGGTCGTATTTGCCGCCGCCGATGCGTGGATCGAACCAGTCGCGGGTCTGCGGTTCGGCGTTTTCCAGCACGGCGACCACATCATAGAGCGTGGTCGGGTCGCCGCCCCGCGCCGCCAGCGTGTCTTTCATGATGTGGCGCAGCGGGTAGGTCTGGTGGGCGAGCGCCCCGGTCAACGCCCGGCGGGCGGCAGCCAGATGGTCGGCGAAGGACCGCTCCAACCCACCGGGGAAGCGCAGCGGCAGCACCTCGACAAAGCAGCCGACAAGGTCGGCGTGCTCCGGCTCCGTCCGCCCGGCGAAGGGGGTGGCGACCGACACGTCGCGCCCGTCGCCCTTCAGGCGGATCATCAGGGCGCTGGCAGCGGCGATCAGGGCGACGGTCGGGGTGGTTCCACCGGCGCGGGCGATGCGGTCGAGCGCGGCCATCGTCGCGGCGGACAGGTCGCGCTGCGTGCGCAGGCCGCGCGGCGGTGCGCCCGGCGGGCGGGAGCCGGGGGCGGGCAGGTCGCCCAACTCCATCCCGCGCAGGGTGTCGAGCCAATAGGCGCGGTCGGCCTCCAGCCGGCGGGTGTCGGCCAGCCGCCGCGCGGTCAACGCCACCGGGGTGCAGGCCAGCGCGGGCAGCCCATCCCCCCGACCCGTCGCCGCCGCGTCGATCAGCGCCACCACGTCCCGGCGCAGCACGTCGAGCGACCAGCCGTCGATCAGCGTATGATCGGCGTTGAGAAACAGTTCGCCCGCGCCATCGCCGTTGGTGAACAGGTGAAAGCGGTAGAGCGGCCCGCGTTCCAGATCCATCGGGCGGGCGAGGTCCCGTTTCATCACGGCAAAACGGGCGGCGGCGTCCAGCCCGTGATGAACGGTCAGGTCGATCAGGCCGGGGTGGTCGTGCGGGGCGATGCGCTGCCGGATCGCGCCATCGCGCTCGCACAGGGTCGTGCGCAGGGCGGGGTGGCGGGCGGCCAACCGTTCCAGCCCGGCGCGCACGACGGCGGCCTCGGCGTGGCGGGCCAGCGGAATCACCAGCGGCACCGACCAGGCGGTCGTCTCCGCCTCGTCCCGCCGGGTCAGCCACATGCCTTCCTGGCCGGGGTTGGCCGGATGCTCCTCCGCCGCGCCCTCCAGCGGGGCGGCGGCGGTGGGCGCGGTGGCAAGGGCGGGTTGCCCACCGTCCAGCAGGGCGGCCATGTCCATCAGGCGGGTGGCCCCCAGCGCCTCGGCCAACTCGATCCGACCCAGAGAGCCGTCGCTGTTGATGGCGTTGACGACGCGCATCAGCAGCAGGCTGTGGCCGCCCAGCACGAAGAAATCATCGTCGCGCGCGGTCGGCGGCGTCGCCAGAAACCCGGCCCACAGCGCGGCCAGGGCGCGTTCGGTTGGAGTGGCGAACCCATCGGCCACCGGCGTGGCGACAGGTGATGACGCGGCGGGGGTGATTGCGGCGGTGGTCGCCTTGGCGGGCGTGACCAGCGGCGACCGATCCAGCGGGGCCGACCATTGACCGGGTGCCGCGCGCAGAAAGGCGCACAGCCAATCCGCCCAACCCACCACGGTGGCGGCGTCGAACAGGGCGGTGGCGTAGGTCAACGGCCCGTCCAGCGCGCCGTCGGCCGTGGTTTCCAGATTGAGCGTCAGTTCATAGCGCGCCGCCTCGTTGTGGCGGGTCCGCACCGTCACGGCCAGCCCGCCCAGCGCTGGGGCGGGCACGGCGCGCGGCTGCATGGCGAACATGGTCTGCACCAGCGGCGTGGTGGCGCGGCTGCGCGGCGGGGCCAGCGCCTCCACCAGCTTGTCAAAGGGCACATCCTGGTCGGCCATGACGTCGAGCGTGCGGTCGCGCACCTGCTCCACCAGCGCGCCAAAGCTGCCCGCCGCGCCGACATCCACCGGGATCGCCACGCTGTTGGACAGATAGCCGATGATCGCCTCCTCCGCCTCGTCGGCGCGGGCGGCGACCGGTGCGCCGATCAGCAGGCGCGGCGCGCCGCTCAAACGGGACAGCAGCAGCGCCCAGGCCGCCAGCACCGCCATGTAGGGGGTGGCTCCGGCCCGCCGCGCGGCGGCGGCGAGCGCGCCCGCCGCGTCCGGCTCCAACCGCAGGGCGAGGGCGGCCCCGCGCCCATCGGCCACCGCCGGGCGCGGGTGGTCGGTTGGCAAGGTCAGGTGCGTCGGGTGGCCATCCAGGCGGCGGCGCAGCCGCTCCAGCGCGGCGTCGAACCCGCCGGACGCCAGCGCGGCGCGCTGGGCGCGGGCCAGATCGGCCATGTCGCGGACCAGCGGCGGCAAATCGGCGGGGCGACCGGCCCGCGCGGCGTTGTAGGCGGTGGCGAGGTCGGCGGCGAACAGCCCGTTCGACCAGCCGTCCCACGCGGCGTGATGGGCCGACAACGACAGGACATGATGGTCATCCGCCAACGTGAACAAGGCGACGCGCGCGTGCGGGTCGGTCGCCAGATCGATGGGCCGGTGCGCGGCCTCGTCCAACGCGCGTTCCAACGCGTCCGGCGTGGCGCGCAGATCAACCCGATGGGCGGGGAGCGCAGCGGCGGCGGGCGGGGCGACGCGCTGGACCGGGCCGTCGGGGCCATCCTCGAACCGGGTGCGCAGCGCGCCATGGCGGGCGGCCACCGCCGTCAGGGCGCGGTCGAGCGCGGCGTGGTCGAGCGAACCAACCAGATCGAAGGCCAGATGTTCGGTGTAGCCGCCGCGCGCCCCGCCGGGCTGGCCCAGATCCAGGCGGTTGAGGAACCACATGCGCTCCTGCCCGAAGGTCAGGGGGGCGACGATCTCGCCAGTGGCCCCCTCATTCAGGCCCCGATCCTGGCCGCCGTCTTGACCGGACAGGCGGGCGATCAGGGCCGGGCGCAGGGCGCGCACCCGCGCTTTCAGGGCGTCGTCGAAGGCACCGGCGGGGGCGTCGTACCCCAGCCGTCCATCCTTCACCGTCAACCGGATGTCGCGGGCGGCCAGTTCAACCAGAAGGGCATCGGCCAGCGGGCCATCACGCTCGACCATCGCCGCACCGTCCGTCGTCTCGATCCCGCCCATCACAGCCATCCCTCTTCACGCGCGCCGATCTCTTGCGCTTCGGTCTTTTGCTCATCACCGCCCAACAGGCGGGCCAACCCGGCGACGGTTCCGCCCCGGAACAGGGCGCTGGCCGCCACCTCGCACCCCAGCCGCGCGCGCAGCCGGGTGGCGATGCGCACGGCGATCAGCGAATCCCCGCCCAAGGCCAGGAAGTCATCCCCCGGCCCGACCTGGGGCACGCCCAGCACATCGCGCCACACCTCGGCGATCACCGCTTCGCGCCCGTCGATGGTGGCCGGAGGTGCGGACGACGGTGGAGACGGCGGCGGCGCGTGATCGGGAGCCGCCGCGACGGCGTTCGGCTCGATCCACAGCCGGATGGTGGCAAAGGGGTAGGGCGGCAACGCCACCCGCCGGGTCGAGCCGCCCGCCGCCGCCTTGCGGTCGATGGTCCCACCCGCCGCCCAGACGCGGCCCACGGCGTCGAGCAGGGCGGCGTGACCGTCGCGTCCCTCGGTCGGTTGGGTGGCGGTGTGGATGGCCAGGGGCAGAGCGGCGATGGCCTGCGCCTCCCCCGCGCCAGCGCCTCGGGCCAGCCGGGTCAGGGTGGAGCCGGGTCCGGCCTCCACCAGCAAACGGGTGGGATCGGCGTCGATCAGGCGGCGCAGCCCATCGGCAAAGCGCACGGTCCCGCGCAGATGGCGCACCCAATAGGCCGGATCGGTCGCCTCCTCCGCCCGCAGCCAATCGCCGCTGACGTTGGACAGGATCGGCACGGTCGGGGCCGCCAGCGGCGTGCGCGCCAGCTCCTCGGCGAAGGCGTCCAAAATCGGGTCCATCAGGGCGGAGTGGAAGGCGTGCGACACCACCAGCCGCCGCGACGGCTTGCCCAACCCCGTCACCAGCGCCGCCAGCGCGGTGATCTGCGCCTCCGTCCCCGCCGCCACGCATTGGCGCGGGGCGTTGACCGCCGCCAGATCGGCCCCGGATTGAGCCAGCAGCGGCAGAACCTCCGCCTCCGGCAAGGACATTGCCAGCATCGCCCCGCGCGGGGCGGTGGCCATCAGCCGCCCGCGCGCAGCGACCAGCCGCAGGGCGTCGTCGAACCCCATCACCCCGCCCAGACAGGCGGCGACATACTCGCCCACGCTGTGGCCGATCAGCGCGTTGGCGCGCACACCCAGCGATTCCAGGGCACGGGCGGTGGCGTATTCGGTGACGAACAGCGCCGGTTGGGTCAGCAGCGTTTCTGACAGCGACGCCGTGGCCCGCGCGTCAGCGGGATCGGCCAGCAGCAGGGCGCGCAGCCCCTCCGCCGGACCACCGCGCAACGCCCGGTCGGCCGCGTCGATCACGTCGCGGAAGGCGGGAACGGCGCGGTGCAGGTCGCGGGCCATCCCGGCCTGCTGCGCACCCTGGCCGGGAAAGAGTAAGGCGGTGGCAACGCCCCGCGCCGCCTCGCCCACCGGCGCGCCCGCCCGCAAGGCGCGGGCGGCCTGCGCCGGGGTGGCGGCGACCAGCACGCGGCGGTGGCGCAACGGGCGGCGACGGGCGAGCGACCCGGCGACATCGGCCAGACGGTGCCCGTCGTCCCCCTCCAGATCCGCCACCAGCGCGTCGGTCAAGCGGTCGAGCGCGTCGGGCGTGGCGGCGGAGAGGGTCAGCAGAACCGGGGCGGTGTCGGTTGGGGTTTGGGTGGTTGCCTCGGCAGGCCCATCCACCGGTGCGGCGGACAGGATGGCGTGGATGTTGGTTCCCCCCATGCCAAAGCCGCTGACCCCAGCCAAGCGCGGGCGATCCGCCGGGCCGGGGAAGGGTTCCGGTTGCCCGTTGACGCGGAACGGTCCCTCGGCGAAGGGAATGCGCGGGTTGGGGCTGGTGAAATGGGCGGTGGGCGGCACGATTCCCCGCTCCAGCACCAGCGCGGCCTTGATCAGCCCGGCCATGCCGGCGGCGGCGTCGAGATGGCCGATGGTCCCCTTGACCGACCCCAGCAACGCGCTGCCCGCTTCCGCCCGGCGATCGGTCCCGCGATAGGCAAGGTTGAGCGCGGCCACCTCGATCGGGTCGCCCAGCGGGGTGGCGGTTCCATGCCCCTCGACAAAGCCGATCTGGCCCGGTTCCACGCCCGCGTCATCCAGCGCCTGGGCAATCGCGGCGGCCTGACCATCGACCGACGGGGCGGAAAAGGCAGCCTTGCCCGCGCCGTCGTTGGCGATGCCGATCCCCCGGATCACCGCGTGGACGCGGTCGCCATCGGCGCGCGCGTCGCCCAGCCGCTTCAGCACCAGCACCGCCGCCCCGGCCCCGGCGACCACGCCGTCGGCCTGCGCGTCGAACGGGCGGCACAGCCCGGCGCGCGAGGCGATGCCGCCGTCGGCGTGGATGTGGCCGAAGGGGGAGAACATGCCCAGCGACGCCGCCCCCGCCAGCGCCACCCGGCACCGCCCGGCGCGCAGGCTGTCCACCGCCGCGACGGTGACGGACAGGGCGGTGGAACAGGCGCTGTTGACCGTCATCGCCGGGCCGGTCAGCCCCAGCTTGTAGGCGATGCGGGTGGCGGCGAAATCCTTGTCCACGCCGACCACGGCGGAAAAGCGGTCGGTCCCGCCCGCCACGCCCAGCCGGTCGCGCAGATTGTCCACGAGATAGCTGTTGAAACCCACCCCGGCGAAGACGCCAACCGGGCCATCCTCCTCCGGGTCACAGGCCGCGTCTTCCAGCGCGTGCCACGCCAATTGCAACAACAGGCGCTGTTGCGGGTCAATCTCCGCCGCCTCGCCGTGGCTGTAACCGAAGGGCACGGGGTCAAACCGGTCGGTGCCGTCGATGGCGGCGTGCGCCGCGATGAAATCCGGGTGATCGACCAGGGCGGCGGGCGCGCCGTCCGCCCGCAAGCTTGCGGGATCACGGCGGCGCACCGCGTCCGTTCCCGCCATCATCGCGTCCCAGAAGGCCGCGCGGTCGGCGGCACCGGGAAAGCGGAAGGCCATGCCGACGATGGCGACGGCGTGATCCTCCTCCCCCGCCAGCGCGCGGCGGCGGGCGGCGGCGGGCCGGGACGCGACGTCGCCCCCCGCCATGTGGCGGGCAAGCGCGGCGACGCTGGGGAACCGGAACAGATCAACCGCGCTCAATCGCCGCCCCGTCGCCTCCTCGATGGCGATAAGGGCGCGCGGCACATGCAGGGAATGCGCGCCCATCTCAAACAGATTGGCGGTGACGTCCACCGACGGACGGCCCAACAGCCCGGCCCAGACGGCGGCGATGCGCCGTTCAAACGACGCGGCGTCGCGGGGTGACGGGGGCGCATCCGGCTTGGAGACCGCAAGGGCGGGCCGGGGCAGCGCCTTGCGGTCGATCTTGCCCGAGGGCAGCGTCGGCAACGCATCAAGCACCAGGATGCGCGCGGGCACGGCGGCGGCGGGCAGGCGTTCGGCCAGCCACCGGCGCAGCGCCTCCGGCTCCGGCGCGTCGCCGCCCGGTGTCGCGGTGAGGTGGGCGAGCAGCGCCGCGCCACCGGGGGCGTCCTCCCATTTGCTGACGGTGGCGAGCGCCACGCCGGGGGCGGCGCGCAAGGCGGCCTCGACCTCCCCCAGCTCGATGCGCTGGCCGCGAATCTTCACCTGTTCATCCTGACGTCCGAGAAAGGCGATCTGGCCATCGGGCCGCCAACGGGCCTGATCGCCGGTACGGTACAGGCGATCCCCCGGCGCGCCGAAGGGGTCGGCGACAAAGGCGTTGGCCGTCGCCTCCGCCATTCCCAGATAGCCCAGCGCCAGACCGGCCCCGCCGATGCACAGCTCCCCAACCTCGCCCACCGGGACGCGCTCCAGCGCCGCGTTCAGGATGCGCACCCGGCAACCGGGCAGCGGCGCGCCGATGGGGATGTCGCGGTCGCTCACCGACGGATCGGCGCGCCAGCCGGTGGCGTCCACCGTCGCCTCGGTCGGGCCATACATGTTGTAAACCGCCACCGACCCCAGCGCGGCGGCGATGCGGGCGGGCAGGTCGGGCGGCATCCGCTCCCCCCCCATCACGATGCGGCGCAGGCCGGGCAGGCCACCCGGCGGCGCGCGGCGCAACAGCGCCTCCACCTGCGAGGGCACGAAGTTCAGATGGGTGACGCCAAAGCGCGCCGCCTGTTCCCAGAACAGCGCCGGATCCAACAGGGCGTGACGGTCGGGCAACCACAGGGTTCCGCCCACCAGCAGCGGGAAAAACATCTGTTGCAGGAACGGGTCAAAGGCCAGGGTGGACCCGGCGCACACCACATCGTCGGCGGCGACGCCGAACCAATCGACCATGGAGCGCAGCCGCGCGCTGATCGCCCGGTGCGGCAAGGCCACCGGCTTGGGCCGCCCGGTCGAGCCGGAGGTGTGATAGATCACCGCCACCCGGTCGGGGTCATGATCCGGGCGGTCATCATCGGAGATTGGGGCGTCGTCCGGCGTCTCGTCCAGATCCAGCAGCGGAATGGCGTCGCCGAACAGCGGGGCGGTGTCGGCCGTCGTCAGGATGCGGTGGCAGCCCAACGCGGCGGCCATGGCGCGCAGCCGGTCGGCGGGCAGGGCCGGATCCAGCGGGACCACCGCGCCGCCCGCCTCCAGAATCGCCAGAAACCCAATCGGAATCGCCAGATCCGCCGCCGCACACAGTCCAACCGGCGCACCGGGCGGCAGGCCGGTGGCCCGCAGGCGGTGCGCCCAGCGCCGGGCGCGGTCGGCCAACGACGCGTGATCCAACCGACGCGCGCCATCGCGCTCCACCACCGCCAGCGCCGCCCCTTGCACCGCCTGCGTCGCCCGCCAAAGGGCGGCCAACGCATAGTCGCCATACCCGGACGGCAAGATGTCCCCAACCTCCCACGCGACGGCGGGATGATGATCGATGGAGGCGGAACCGCTCGATGCTGCGTCTTGCACGAAACCACCCTCAAGCCATGAGTCGCTTTGAGTGTGGTGCATATTGGAAATTCGCGAAAACGAAAAGAATCAAATGGTGACAGGTTTGTTTCCATTGATTCACAACTTTTTTCATGAAAAATCAGTGAAAATGTTTCACTTCTGAAATAATATGTCTATAAATTAATAACTGCATCAGAATTATTTGAAGGAACTGGCCATTTCCTAAAATTTATCAAGCGAGCATTACGCGATAATGGACACAGGGATTTTGGTTTTTGGCGTCAATACACGCATACGTGGTCATTTTCTCGAAATCGGATTCAATCTGAATTGCCGACTTCCTATATTTTTTCGAGAATAAATCAATGGTGAAATCCCTTTTGGGTGTAACGAGCCGCTGGCTGCGGTATAATGCGCGACCTTCAACGACACGCAGCGGGCCATGATGGATGGCAAGCTGATGAAAAGCCGTCCAGAAGCGGAAGGGGTTATGACCACACCCAATGATGAAGCCTTGCCCACTGGATGGGCACGTTGGCGTGACGATCTGGTTGGCGGTCTGGTTGGAGCGCTGTTTGTGATGCCCGCCGTTCTCGGCTGCGGTTTGGTGGTGTTCCAACCGCTGGGTGCCGGGTTCCAATCCCTGGGCATCCAGGCCGCGTTCGGGGCCACCATCGCTGCCGCGCTGCTGCGGGGGTTGATCGGCGGACGCGGTTTGCAGATCAACGCGCCGCGCGCCACGCAGGCCGCCTTGTTGGGCGGGCTGTTGACCCAGGCGGGACAGGTCGCGGCAACGGGTGGACACGAGGTAGCTGCCGCGCCGATGGTTGCCATCACGGTTCTGGCCCTGGCGGTGGCCGGTCTGGCGCAGATGCTGCTCGGTCTGTTGCGGTTGGGCGACGCGCTGAAATTCGTGCCGCAGCCGGTCATCGCCGGATTCGTCAATGGCTTTGCCCTGGTCATCCTGGTGCAGCAATTGCCCTATCTGCTGGGCTTGCCCGATGGGGTGGGGCTGCGCGCGCTGCTGACCGGCGCGGCGGGCGTCACACCGGGAGCCTTGGCGTTGGGCCTCGCGGCGGCGGTCGGTGTCTGGCGGTTGGGGGAGCGGCGATTCGTCGTTCCCGGCCCGTTGGTCGGCTTGGTCGGCGGTGCGGCACTCTATCAGCTCGCCTTGACCGTCACCGACGGGGCAATTGCGCTGGGCACGACGGTGAAGGCCCCGCCGCCTGGGCTGCCGGTGTCCTGGATCTGGCCCGGCGTGACGGAATTGATCGCCCATCCGGTGTTCACCGCCATGGCCCCGTCCATCCTCGTCACCGGCCTCACGCTGGGCATGATCTCGTCAATCCAATCGCTGTTGAGCGCGGCGGCGGCGGACGCCCTGCTGCGCGCCCGCCACGACAGCAGCCGGGAGTTGCTGACCCAAGGTGGTGCCAATCTGCTGTCGGCGGCCATTGGCGGCACGGTTACTGGCGGTTCGCCGCTTTACACCCGCGTGGCGATCCACAACGGCGCGCGCACCGACCGCGCCAACCTGTTCGTCGGGCTGGCGCTGCTGGCCGCCGCGCTGGGGCTGTCGCCCTTGCTGGAACTGGTCCCGGTGTCGGTGATGGCGGCGATGGTGATCGTCACCGTGCTGCGGCCCGACGATTGGACGTGGCAGCTCATCACCCTGTTGCGCCGCACGAAAATGCCGCAGGCGCGTGCCGAACTGATCCAGAATCTCGCCATCGTCCTCGTCGTCGCCCTGTTGGTGGCCACCGCCGACGCCTTGGTCGCGCTGGCGGTCGGGATGGGAGCGAGCGTCATCGTCTATCTGCGCCGGGCGGCGGTGTCGGTGGTGCGGCGGTCCTATCGCGGCGACCGCGTGCATTCGCAAACCGGGCGGTCGGACGTGGACATGGAGCGGTTGGAGCGGCACGGCGGCTCCATCGCGGTGATGGAACTGCACGGCCCGGTCTTCTTCGGCTCGGCGGAGAATCTTGCCCGGCAGGCGGAGGCGCTGGCCGAAGGGTGCCAAACCCTGATTCTCGATCTGGCGCGCGTCAACGACGTGGAAAGCACCGGGGTGCTGGTGCTGCGCCGCCTGGACGAACGCCTGTCACGCGCCGGTGTCACCCTGCTGCTGGCGGGCTTGTCGAAAGGGCGCGGCCTGCGGGTGCTGCTGCGCGACATGGGCTATGACCAGCCCGAACGGGAGGGGCGGATTCACGGCGATCTCGAAACCGCGCTGGCGGCGGCGGAAGACCAGCTCTTGAAACGGCTGGCCGGTGGCCGCGATGAGGACGAGGAAATGCCGCTGGCCGAACACCCCAGCCTCTATGGCCTGACGCGGGCGCAATTCGATCTGTTGTCGCTGACCACCCGCCGCCTGTGCTTCGCCCCCGGCGACCGCATACTGACCGAAGGCACCACCGACGACAGCCAGTTCTTTCTGGTCCGGGGTCGGGTCCGTGTGGAACGCCGTCTGCCCGGCGAGGAGCATGGCGTGCGCATCGGGACCATCCGGTCGGGCGCGGTGTTCGGTGAAATGGCCCTGCTGACCGGCGAACCGCGCTCTGCCGATGTCGTCGCCGACAGCGAGGTGGTGTGCCATGAACTGACCGCCGACGACATCGCCATGCTGGACAACATCGATCCGGCCATCTCCTTCATCCTGCTGCGCAACGTCGCCATCGAGGTGACGCAGAAGGTCCGCCGCATGTCGCGCACCGCCTCCCTCAGCGACGCCTGAGGGAGCGAACACGCGGTGGCGGGATCACACCAGTTCCGCCGCCTTTGCCTGGACGGGCGCGATGGCGGCGGGTTGGGCTTGGTCTGAATCCGCGCGGCGGCGGGCACGGGCGGTTGCCCCGCCGCGCGGACTGACGAGACGGCGGCGCTCCTGCCGCGCCCAATCGACCTCGTTCTTCGCCGCCAGGACATAGGACAGCAGGTCGCGCCCGAAGGGGGAGGCAACCTTGATGTCCTCTTCGTTGATCGCAGCGCCATTGAGGTATTGCAGCCGCAACGCGTCGCCGCCCTCCACCTCGAACAGCACACCGGCGAAGAAGAATCCGAACGCCTCGAACCCCTTGCACAGCAGGGCGGTCATCGGATCGGACAGCGGCAATTCCAGATAGACGCAGGCGTACCCGTGGCGGCACAGCGTGCGCAACTCCTCCTGCACACGTCTCAACACATCGGCCCCATAGGCGCGGACGGTGAGA
This sequence comes from Azospirillum griseum, assembly GCF_003966125.1. Classification (GTDB taxonomy): domain Bacteria; phylum Pseudomonadota; class Alphaproteobacteria; order Azospirillales; family Azospirillaceae; genus Azospirillum; species Azospirillum griseum. Next base: position 20,789 of record NZ_RXMA01000029.1, on the reverse strand, counting down.
AAGGCCCGCCCGACATCCTGCCGGGCCGCCACATCCAGCGCGGCGTCACGCCCGCGCAGGCTGTGCAGCGTCAGATGGGGATCCGGGACGGCGATCCGCCGATTCATGCCGCCGCGCTGGATGATGGCGTCCACCATCACCCGATGGTGCGATGGGGCGTGGATGACGCGATCCGGCTCGTCGTTCGTGCGCAAATAGAACAACACCGCCGACCGCCGGTCGGCAACCGGCCCGTCGCTGATCTTGCGAAACACCTGGGTCGCCGGGGTGAAGGCCAGCAAAAAGCCGGTCTCAAAGCCACCCAGCGCCAGATTGCCCTTTTGCGTGAAGGTGTGGACGGCCACCGCCTCGCTGAACAGGCCGAAATAGCGACGGTTGCGCGCCAGATCGCGCATCTCGTCCTTCATCCGTTCAAACAACCGCCGTCCGCGATAGCGCGGATCGACCGCCGCCATGGCGGTTTCGCCAGTGGTCGAATCCGGGCCGTGCAGCAGCATGGCGAGATGGCCGACGACATCGCCGGATTCATTCACCGCGATCAGCGACACCAGCTTGCCGCTGGCCAGCATGGCGACGATGCGTTCCGGGTAATAGACGAACTCCGATCCATACGTGTAGCCATAGGACCTGTACATCAGGCGTGACAGCGACGGCGCGTCCTCCGCGTCCAGCAACCGCAGCGTCACCTCGTCGAGGGCGCGCGGGGGTTCGGCCTCGTCGGGGACGGGCGCGTCGGGCGGTGCCGCTCCCGGCGGGGTGCTGAGACTGCGCGCCACCTCCAGCCGCTTGCCGCCCCGGCCCAGATTGCGGAAGGCAACGCGGTCGGCGAGATTGGCGGGCAGAAAGGGTTGAAACCCGGCCCGCGCGCCGTTGGCAGCGTCCACGCCACCGGCGTTGTAGGGGGCGGGCAGGCCCTTGTCTTCGATGGCGAACACCAGTTGATCGGGCCGCTTGACCAGTTCGGCGGTGTATTCGCCGTGCTCACCGGGATCGAAAGCGGTGCGGATGACGTGCAGCGCCACCTCCTCCACCAGCCGCCCCAGCGCGGGCAGATCGTCCGGGTGATCGACGCAGCCGCGCGCCGCCTGCATCATCAAACCTTGCAGAGCCGGGACCGTCGCCGGATCGGCGGGCAGGGTGACACGGGCAAGAAGGCGGTCGGTGCTCATCACGGTCGGCCCCCGATCTGGCGGATGGGATTGGGCGGTGTCAGGCCGCCCGGATGTTGCGGATGAAGGTCGCCACCTCGGTCTGCAACTGATCGGCCTGCTGGTGCAGGCTGGTGGCGGTGTCGAGCGCGGTGTGGGCGATGGAGCCGGTTTCGGTCGCTGCCTGCGACACGTCGCCGATGGTCTGCGACACCGAATGGGTGCCGTCGGCGGCGTCCTGGGCGTGGCGGGCGATGTCCTGCGTCGCGGCGTGCTGCTGATCGACCGCGCTGGCGATGGTGGCGGTGATCTCGCTCATCCGGTCGATGGTTCCAGCGATGGCGCGGATCGACCCGACGGCGCGCACCGTCACCGATTGCATCTGGCTGACCTGGGCCTGGATGTCCTCCGTCGCCTTGGCGGTCTGGTTGGCCAGCGCCTTCACCTCGTTGGCGACAACGGCGAAGCCCTTGCCCGCCTCGCCCGCACGGGCGGCCTCGATGGTGGCGTTCAAGGCCAGCAGGTTGGTCTGTCCGGCGATGGAGTTGATGAGTTCCACCACCGTGTCGATCCGCCCGGCGGCTTCCGACAGGCCGGAAATCGCGTCGTTGGTGTTTTCCGCCTCGCGGACGGCGGTTCCGGCGATCTGCGAGGATTCGCCGATGTGGCGAATGATCTCCTCGATCGACGCCGCCATCTCCTCCGCCGCCGACGCGACCGACGACACGCGTTCGGACGCGGTGGACGATGCCCCGGCGACGCTGACGGTCTGACGCTTGGTCTGTTCGGCGTTGGCCGACAGGGTTTGCGCATCATCCCGCATGCGCGAGGAAGCCGACAGCAGGGAGCCGATCACCGATTTGACGCTGCTTTCCAACTGGTTGGCCAACTCAAGCCGGGCGGCGCGCCGATCCGCCTCCGCCTGCCGCTGGGCGGCTTCCTGCTCGGCGGTCAGGCGGCGCACCTCGTGCGCGTTGACGCGGAAAACCTCCAGCGAGCGGGCCATCGCGCCGATCTCGTCGCCGCGCGTCTGGGCGGGAACCGTCATGTCGATTTCGCCCGCCGCCAGCGATTCCATGGTCCCGCGCAGACGGTCGAGCAGGCGGATGCTGCGGTTGACCAGCAGCAGACCGGCGACCACGCCCAACAGCATGGTGAGACCGACCAGCGTCGCGGTGACGGACAGGCCGGACGCGATGACGGTGTTGACCTCGTCGGCGGCGCTGTTGGCGTTGCGTTCGTTGGCGTCGGCCAGCGCGCTGGCCTGCTTGCCCAGCGTGTCCACCAGGGCGAACAGACTCTCTTCGGCCTTGGCCCCGGCTTCACGCGCGGCGATTTCCGCCTTACGCAGGGCGAACACCCCCTCGGCGTCGCGGCCAAAGACCAACACGGCCTGCGACAGGGCGCGCGGGGTTTCGTCGCGCAGCAGGTTGGCCAGGAAGTCGGCGGAAAACTCCACCCGCTTGGCGGCGGCGGCGAACTGCTTTTCCTGATCGGCCACCTGGGCCGCCGTGGTCGCTCCATCCGCCTTGCCCAGCAGCGTCACGGCCAGATTGATGTCGCTGATGATGTCCGACAGCGCCTGACGCTCCGGCAAAGCCTTCGACACCAGCGTCAGGATCAGCATGGTGAGGTTGTTGGCGTCCGACGGCAAATCCATGGTCACGCCCTGGATGCTGAGCGTCAGGTTGCGCACCATCGGTTGATAGCGATCCAGAAAGGCCGTGTGGGCACCCCCCAACGCCTTCAGCCGTTCCGCGCGCTTGGCCGCCGTTTCCAAACGGCGGCGGACCTCGCCATCCAGGCTGGTGGCGGCCGTCATGGTGCTGGTCAACAGATCGCCCAGCGCCTTGCCGGTCTTGGCGTCTCCAACACCCCCCGCCTGCTCCAACCCGGCCAACTGGTCCAGCTTGGCTTTCAGGGCGGCGCTGCGGCGTTGGAATTGCTCCATCGCCGCCGCACGGGTGCGATCATCCAGGGCAACCGCCAGCGAGCGGGCCGATTCCTCAAGCCCACCGCTTTCGTCGGCCACCTTCAGGGCACCAACGGCCAGCGGAAAATCCCGCTCGTGAACCTGGGCGAACAGCCCGGCGATGCGAAGCTGGAAGAAGCCCGCCCCGCCCCCGATGGCGGCGGCGGCGACGAACATCGCCGCGAAGGCACCAAACAGTTTGGCCTTGAGACTCACCCCTTTGGGAGATTGGCGCGTGCTGCTCATGGCGGAAATTCCTCAGCGCAAGGGGGATGCGGTCCGCAGGACGGTTACGGCTTTTCGTAGGCGGCGAGGGCCTTGCGCGCGGCGTCGAGCAGCTTGCGGCCATCCAGCCCCTGCTCGTTCAGACCGGTGGCCCAATCGGCGTAAACCTCTTCCAGCTCGTCGCGGATCTCGGTCATTTGCGTCGGCGTGAAGCGCTTGACCTTGTGCTGGCCGTCCTCGGCCAGCTTGCGCTTCATGTCTTCTTCGATCTGGTCGCGCTCCTCGGCGATGGCGAGGGAAACGGGCTTGCCGAGATGCTTGTCGAACGCGGCCTTGACCGGGTCGGGCAGCGCGTCGAAGGTCGCGCGCTTCATCGCCAGCATCACCACCGGGCCGGAGAAATTGATGTCCAGAAGATGGGTCAACTGGTTCATCAATGGCTTGCCATCCGCCCCGCCGGTGGTGGTCGACGAATACCACCCATAGGAAACCCCATCGATGAGGTTGCTCTGGATTCCGGCGGCCATGCTGTTCAGCGGCAGCGCCACCGGAATGACGCCCAGCTTGGCCAGCGCCCGCCCCACGGTCTTGCTGGGGTTGCGGATGCGCAGGCCGCGCAGATCGCGCGGTGATTCCATCGGGCGGCTGGCGGTGAAGATGCCATAGGTCGGCAAGGCCCACAGCCCGACCACCTTCAAGCCCTCGTAATCGTGGCTGAGCACCCCCGACTCGTACAAATCCCACAACGCCTTCGTGCCACCAACCGCCGTGCGGCGGATCAGCGGCAGTTCGATCACCGAACTGGCGACGAAACGGGTGGGGCTGTAGCCCTGGACGGTGTAGGCGATTTCAATGTCGCCGCTGTCCACCAGCTTCATCAGTTCGGTGGGTTTGCCGTATTCGCCGCTGGGGCGGATGTCGATGGCGACGGCGTTGTTCGTCTCCGTCTCGATCTTGCGGCAGGCTTCCACCAACATCCGATAGGTTGAGGTGGTGGGGGTGAACACGGTGCCGAATCGCAGCGTCACGTCAGCGAACGCGGATTGTGCAAACAACGTGAAAAACACGGAAAAACATACCAGAGTGATCAAAGAACGCCGGTATGCACGCATGTCTCTCTCCCTTGCCACACTTATGCGACTTATCGCACAGCGCGATGATGCGCGCCACAAGGAAGAGCATTCAAAAAATTTCAACCAACCAACACGCTGTGGCTTTTGATCTCAGCCTGGACATGTGGAAAAACGCGACTTGATTTGGTTTTGAGTTGCATTCGATCTTTCCCGGAATCCTCAGGTCTTCTCCGTTTGCCCTGTCGGTTGATTGCGCGATGAACGGGTGACGCTGTCAGGACAGGGGGATTCGGACCAAACATCCGGAGTCCATTGTTCGTTTGGTCAAAACATGGTCGACACTCCACACGTTGGGGTGGTGGTTCAATTCCTTACATCTCTAGGCATTTGGTTTCAAAATCGCCACAATTCGACGCATCAGCTGAAGGCCTCCGGCCCGATCGGAGCTGGCGGCAACCCGGCGCACCAGCGCCGCCACACCAAACGGTAGGCCCGCTCCAGGTGGCGGACGTAACGCGGCGCGTCCATCAGCGGGGACGACGCCACCCGTTCGCGCAATCCCTGTCGCAAACGGGCGATGCGCGCCGGATCCCCGGCCAGTTCCACCCCCAGCGCCACGAACGCGTCCACCGAACGGGTGATCAGTTCGGTCATCCCGATGTTTTCCAGATAGCATTCGCCCACGCACGAGAACATCCGCCGCCCGGCGCAGGTCAGCACCGGCACGCCCATCCACAGCGCCTCACAGCTGGTGGTCCCGCCGTTGGCGATCAGCGGATCCAGGGCGATGTCCACGCGGCGGTAGGCCTCGTGCGGGTCGCCGGTCCAGCCCATCAGTTCGATCCGCTCCCCCTCCACCCCCAGGGCGGTGAAACGGGCGCGGGTGGCGGCGGCGAAGTCCGGATCGTTCAGGCTGCGCCATTTCAGCAGCAGCTTTGCCGTTGGCGCGCCGCGCAGAATGGCGGCCCAGGCGGCGACGGTGCGATCCCCCAGCTTGGACAGGTTGTTGAAGCTGCCGAAGGTGACAAAGCCGCGCGTCATGGCCGGTGGAACCGGGTCGGGGGCGGCGTCGCTCGGGCGGGGTTTGAAGACGACATAGATGTCGGGCAGACGGATCAGCGCCTCCGAATGCCAGACGTCGGAACCGGGTGGGGCGAACCAGCGGTCCATGATCCGGTAATCCATCGCCGACAGGCCGGTGGTGTCGGGGTAGAGCGGGTAGCTGATTTGGATCGGGGCCGGTTTGCGGGCAAAGGTGAACAGCCGGTGCCCGGTGAGGTGGCCGGAGCAATCAACCAGCAGATCGATGCCATCGGCGCGGATGCGCGCGGCCAGCGCCTCGTCGTCCAGATCATGGCACAGAACGAAACGGTCGGCGGCGCGCTCGAACGCGTCGGTCAGGGCGTCGCGCACCGGGCTGGTGGCGTAACAGGTGACGGAAAAGCCCGCGCGGTCAGCGTTTTCCACCAGGGGCAGCACGAAATTGCCGCAAGGGTGGCCGTAGAAATTCGGCGAGACATAGCCCACCCGCAAGCGGCGCTCCGGGTCCCGGCTGTTGGTGTGGGGGGCGGGAGCCAGGCCCAGCGGGGCGATGTGCTGGCGGTCGAACGCCCGATGCTCCTGATAGACGTCGTCGGGATCGGCCTCCTCGTCAAACCCCAGGGCAAAGAGCAGACCGGAACGGGCCTGCCACAGGTCCGGGTCAAGGGCCAGCGCCCGGCGCAGGGCGGTGATGGCGGCGGGCAGGTCGCCCTGCTCGAAGCAGATCCCACCCATCGCCATGTGCACCTTGGGAACATGCGGAACCAGGGTTTGCGCCCGCGCGCAAGCCGCCCGCGCCGCACCATAGCGGTGGGCGCGGGCGTGCAGCGTGCCCAGCGCGTAAAAGGCGCGCGCGTCGTCCGGTTGCAGCGCCACCGCGCGGCGTTGCCACTCCACCGCCGCGTCGCTGCGCCCCAGATCCTCCAGCAGGTTGCCCAGCGTGTGAGGGGCATCCGCCGCCGCCATGGCGTTGCGGCACAGGACCAGCGCGTCGTCCAGACGGCCTTGCGCGTGCAGGCTTTGGGCCTGCGCCAACGTGCGTTCGGCCTGCCTTTGATCCAGGCTGGGTTGCAACCGCGCCCGCGCGGTGCGCAGAGGGGCGAAGTCCGGACAGTGGCCTATGGCCCGGTCGAGCGTGTCCGCCACCTCCTCCACCGCGACCGCGCCGTCGAGCGTGGCCGCGAGGTTGAACCAGGCTTGGGCAAAGGTCGGGTGATCGGCCACCGCCTGGCGGAGCATCGCGACCGCCTCCTCCCGCCGTCCGCTGTCGCGCAGCAGCAGGCCCAGATTGTTGCGCGCCGACGGGTGGGTCGGGGCCAGTGTCAGCGCGCGGCGGTAATGCGCCTCCGCCTCGTCCAACTGCCCCAGCCGGGCCACGACCAGAGCGCGGTTGAGGTGCACGTCGGCGTTGCCCTCCGCCTGTTCCAGCGAGCGGGCGAGCAGGTCGGCGGCGCGGGCATCCTCGCCCCGGTCCGCCAGCAGCGCCCCCAGAAGCTGCAAGGCGGTGGCGTTGGTGGGATCGACGTCGAGGATGCGGCCGTACAGCGTTTCCGCTTCCACCAGACGCCCGGCGCGGTGATGGTCAAAGGCGATGGACAGGGCTTCCAGAATCGTGGCCATGACCGTTTCACCTGCCGGGTTGCGCGTTGCGCCGGATCAGACCAGTGCCGTCCGGCCCTGTCAACGACCGCGCGTCGCCCGGTTCAGGCCGCCAGCGTGGCGGCGATGTAGCGGTGCTCCTGCGTCCGCCCGCCATAGCCATAGGCGTCCGCCGGAACCTCCTGCACCAGGGCGTAGCTGGTCTCGTGCAGGGGACCGGCAACAGAAGCGAGAAAGGCGAAGATCTCGCGCAGATACGCGGCCTTTTCGTCCTTGCTGTTGGTGCTGGCGGTGATGGTGATCGCCAGCCACGCGCTGGCCATCCCCAGATCGGTCAGGCTGCGGTCGCCGATGAACCAATGGTCGGGGGCAATCGCGCTGACGGCAACGGCGGTCACGCCGGGCTGCTTGCGCAGGACGCGGGCGGTGATGGCGGTGACACCCTGGGCAACCCGCGCCGACAGGGCGGGGGACGCGTCGGCGGACAGGGTGACGGTGATGTGCGGCATGGTCGGCTCCGTTCGGTGAGGGATGGAATGCTCCGACTGTAGCGCTGTCACAAAATTCAGAAAAACTCGTTTATATGAACTTCAAATTGAGTTATTAGCAGTCATGCTTCGCACCTTCGACCTTGCCGTGCTGCGCTCCTTCCTGCTGATCGCGCAGGGTCGCAGCTTCGCCGACACCGCCGATCTGGTCGGGCGTTCGCCCTCGGCGGTCAGCTTGCGCATCCAGAAACTGGAGGAGGAGTTGGGCGTCACCGTCCTGCGCCGCAACGCGCGCGGGGTGGAGTTGACCCCGGCGGGCGAACGGCTGCTCGGCTACGCCCATCGGCTGCTGGCGTTGAACGACGAAGCGCTCGCGGCCTTCCAGCGCAAGGAGCGCCGCCCCTTGCGCGTGGGAGCCACCCAGGACATGGCCGAAGCGCTGCTGCCCGACCTGCTGCGCCGCTTTGCGCTCGATCACCCCGAGGTGGAGTTGACCCTGCGCATCGACCGTTCGCACGCGGTGATCGAGGCGGTGCGCAGCGGCGCGCTCGACGTCGCGCTGGCCCTGCACCGGCCCGATCCGACGCTGGTGGCGGTGGTCGCGGAAGAGCCGATGCTGTGGATCGGCGCGCGCGGCCTGGATTGCCCGGCGGACCGCCCGTTGCCGCTCGCCCTGTTCGAAGCGCCATGCGGTTTTCGCGCCGCCGCGTTGGACGCGCTGGCGCAAGCCGGGCGGACGGCGCGGTTGGCGGCGACCAGCCCCAGCCTGTCGGGCCTGCGCGCGGCGGTGGAGGCCGGAGTCGGCGTGACCGTCCGCACCCGCCACAGCCTGAGCGGCCCGATTCTGGCCGAGGTCGGCGCGGCCCTGGCCTTGCCCGCCTTGCCGACGGCGGTTTTCGGCCTCTACGCCCAAATGGAGGACGGATGGAGCGAACGCGACGACTTCCTGACCCTCTGCCGCCGCCGGGTGTGAGGGCACGCAGAGCCGCCGGGCGGTTGCGCAACGCCGCTGGCTTGCGCAGAGTGGGACCATGCATCTCGACACCACCGACCTGCGCCTGCTGCGCATCTTCCTGACCATCGCCGAATCCGGCGGCTTCGCCGCCGCGCAAGGCGAGCTGAATCTGTCGCTGCCGACGATCTCCAGCCACATGGCCGCGCTGGAAAGCCGTCTGGGTCTGACCCTGTGTCGGCGTGGGCGCGGCGGTTTCGCCCTGACGGCGGAAGGGACCGCGATTTATGAGGAGGCGCGGCACCTGTTCCTGGCGCTGGACCGCTTCGAACAGCGCGCCCGCGCCTTGCAGAACCGGATGACGGGCACGCTGGCGCTGGGCATGGTCGACAACACCATCAGCGACCCCAACCTGCCCCTGGATCGGGTCTTCGCCCGTTTTGCCGAGGCGGCCCCCGATGTGGTCCTGTCCATCGTGACCCGCCCGCCGAGCGACCTGCTGCGCGATGTGGTGTCGCGCCAACTGCACCTGGCCATCGGCGGCTTTCCGCGCGTGGCTTTGGGTCTGACCTACAGCGACCTCTACACCGAACAGCAGAATCTCTATTGCGGTCGCAACCACCCGCTGTTCACCATCGACGATTCGGCCATCAGCATCGAGTTGGTGCGGCAGCACCGCATCGTCGCCCGCAGCTATTGGGGGTTGCGCGATATGAAGCTGTTCGCCATCGCCGCCCCGCGCGCTGTGGTCAGCGACATGGAGGCCACGGCGCGGCTGGTGCTGTCGGGGGCCTATCTGGGCTATCTGCCCGATCACTACGCCGCCCCGGACACCGCCACCGGGCGGATGCGCCCGCTGCGCCCGGATCTGTTCGGCACCAAATCGCGCTTCCAGGCGGCCACCGTTCCCAACGCGCGGGACGAACCGATGGTGGCGCTGTTTCTCGACACGCTGGCGGAGGAGATGAACGCGGCCAAGCCAACAGCGGATGGCCCCCTTCGACCGGCCTTATAACCGGAGCGCCGCCGCCCCCAACGCAATCGCCGCACCGGATGCGGCCCGCCACCAGCCAATCCGCTCCCTCAGGATAAGCGCGGCGAACAAAAGAGCGAACAGAATAGAGCTTTCGCGCAAAGCCGCCACCGTGGCGACCGGCGCACGGGTCATCGCCCAAAGCGCCAAACCGTATGAAGCCACAACGCAAAAACCGCCCACCACGGCGACCGGCCAGCGGGTGCGGGCGTAAACCGCCAGTCCCGGCCCCCCGCCCAGAACCACAGGGATGCCGGCCAGCAGAAACACCCAGAGCGTGTAGGACGGGGGGTTTCCAGACAACCGCACCCCCACACCATCAATCACGGTGTAGGCCGCGATCACCGCCGCGTTGGCCAGGGGTACCCCCAGCACCGCAACCAGTCGTGGCTTCGGCCCGTCGGTCGGACACCCGTTGGCAGTATGCGCGTTCGCAGTCTGGACGTTGGCAGGACGCCCGCTCAGGGCCAGGGTCAGCACCCCGGCACACACAAGAGACGTGCCAGCCCAAGCGGACGCGGAGAGCTGTTCATCCAACAGAAAGCCGCTGCACGCCGCGATCAGCAGCGGCGGTGTTCCCCGCATCAACGGATAGGCCAGACTCATGTCACCGCAGCGATACGCCGCAGCGACCAAACGGAAATAGAGAAGCTGAAGACAGGCTGACGCCACGAGGCAGGGCAGACTCGCAGCCGTTGGAACGCCCAGCCAAGGCAAAAACAGTGCTGCAATCACAGCCGCGCCACCGGCAACGAGCACCGTGTCGCGCCGGGTGTCCGTCCCGGACTTGATCGCGGTGTTCCATCCCGCGTGCAATACGGCACCAAGCAGAACGGCAAGAAGGGCGTCGGTTGGCATCGGGGCGGTTTTGGGAAATAAGCGCGTTTGTTCAGCAATTTGACGTGACATGCATCAAGGCACCGTGTCAATGCTGATGCCCATACATCCGGATCAACCACCCGGCTTCGCCCATGCCCGCTGACAGTCTGAAGAACGCCCGGCGCCGCCGCCTTCTGGGAATTGCCAGCGCCTTTATCATCGGCATGGTCATTGCGCTGGGTGCTTTGGAAATCGTCTTCGATTACCGCAAGACGATGGACGATGCGTTTGAGCGGTTGGAGCAATTGGCCCGCGTCGCCGATGAAAGCGTGTCCGGACGGATTCGCGCCATTGATGTGCTGTTGCAGGATGTGGGGCGTGAATCCCTGAACATCCGCAGTCCACAGGACGCTGACACCTTGCTGGCGTATATGAAGGCGCGCGTCGATGCGTTGGACGAGGTGCGCAGCATCTCCATCACCGACGGGACCGGGCGCGCCATTCTGACCACACGCGCCGATCTGCTGGGGTTCGACGCCAGCCAACGCCCCTATTACACCATCCCGCTGCGCGCTGAAAACCGGGAACGGCTTTTCATCCATGGCCCCACCCTGTCCAGCACCGGCGCACAGGTGCTGTTCGCGTCCCGCGCCCGGCAAATGACGCCGACGGATTGGGACGGGGTGACGCTGGCCTCGCTGCCGCCGGAATATTTCGTCAGCATCCTGGAAACGGTCAATCCGGGCGATGGTGGTTTCGCGGCGCTGCTCTCCAGCGACGGGACCATCGCATCCCGCTTCCCAAAGCCGGAAACATTCATCGGGCAATCCGTGGTCCGGCGGGCACCCTTTGCGGAATACCGCGCCTCCGGCCAACGCATGACGCGGTCGCTGGCCCCCACGGTGGTGGAAGAGCGGCCGAGTCTGGTGGTCACGCGCGGAACCGCCTATCCCGAACTGGTCATCACCGTCGGCCTGCCCCAGGACGTTGTTCTCCGCGAATGGCGGGACCACTCACTGCTGAAGGGAGGCATCCTGGCGCTGGTTGGGGTGATCGCCACCGGAACTCTCCTGCGCTTTTCCCGGCACGAGGACGAATTGCGCGCGCAGCGCAATTTCGCCCAGCAACTGGTCCAGAACGCCAATGTTCTGGTGGTTGGTCTGGACCGCAACGGCATCGTCCGGATTTTCAACGAAACAGCGGCGGACATCACCGGATATCGACCCGACGAGATCATCGGGCGCGACTGGTTCGACACCGTGGCGGTGGGTGGTGGCATGCCAACCATCGCACAGGCTTTCGCCATCGGCGCACCGCTTCCGCGCCAGTTCGATGGACCGATCCGCACCAAGAACGGGCATCTGCGCCGCGTGTCCTGGCAGAACAGCGTTGTCACCGGTCAGGACATTGTCGCCATGTCGTTCGGCATCGACATCACGGAGCGGATCGCCACGGAGGAGCAGCTCAAAACCAGCAAGCGCTTCATTCAGGCCGTCACCGACAGCCTGCCCGGCATGGTCGGCTACTGGGACGCCGGGTTGCGGTGCCGGTTCGCCAACAAATCCTACCTCCACTGGTTCGGCAAACCGCCCGAGGCGATCATCGGCCACTCCATGGTCGACCTGTTGGGTGAACGGCTGTTTGCGCAAAACGAACCCTACATCCGCCGGGTGTTGCGGGGAGAGCCTCAGAATTTTGAACGCATTCTGACCAAACCCAGCGGAGAGGTGGGGTGCACCTGGGCGCACTACATCCCTGACATCAACGCCAGCGGAGCCGTCATCGGCTTTTTTGTGCTGGTGAACGACATCACCCCGCTGAAGCGGGCCGAAGACGCCCTGCGCGCCACCATGAACCGTTTGTCCCTGGCCACCAAAGCGGGCGGCATCGGCGTGTGGGAGGTGGAATATCCGTCCCGGACCCTGCGGTGGGATGATCGGATGTTCCAGCTTTATGGGAAAGAACCGATGGACGGCCCAATCCCTTACGAGGTTTGGCGTTCATCCTGCCTGCCGGAGGATTTGCCGAGAGTCGAACGCGAACTGGAAGAGGCGGTCCAGACTCATCAGGATCTCGACACTGAATTCCGCATCGTCGTGCCGGGGCAGGGCATCCGTCACATCAAGACGGCGGCATTGGTGGACTATGATGAAAGTGGTCAAGCCCGCCGCATCATCGGCGTCAATTGGGACATCACCAGCATCCGCGAAAAGGAGGCCGCGTTTCAAGCCGCCCAGTGGACGGCGGAAAAGGCCAACCGGGCGAAAAGCGAATTTCTGGCGAACATGAGCCACGAAATCCGGACCCCTCTGAACGCCATCCTGGGCCTGTCCCATCTGTTGGGCCGAACCGATCTCAACACCGAACAGCAGGATTTCGTCAGCAAGATCACCCAATCCGGACGCGGGTTGCTGTCGATCATCAACGACATTCTGGACTTCTCGCGGGTCGAGGCCGGGCGGATGGAGTTGGACGTCGCTCCCTTCGACCTGTCCGCGCTGTTGGACGCGGTGTCGACCATCATGTCCGTCAGCGCCAGCACCAAGGATCTGGAACTGCTGATCGATCTGGCCCCCGACACACCGGTGGCTCTGATGGGTGATGCCTCACGGTTGCGGCAGGTCCTGATCAACCTGACCAGCAACGCCATCAAGTTCACCGAAACCGGAACCATCATGCTGCGCGTCGAGGCGGTGGACGGCGACGAGGAGCGCCAAACCCTGCGGTTTTCCGTGGAGGACAGCGGCATCGGGATTGCGGCGGAGGCGTTGCCCCTGCTCTTCACCGCCTTCAGCCAGGCCGATTCCTCCACCACACGGCGCTATGGCGGTTCCGGCCTTGGATTGGCGATCAGCAAGCAATTTGTCGGGCTGATGGGCGGCGAGATCGGTGTGGAAAGCCAGCCGGGCCACGGCAGCCGTTTCTGGTTCACCGTTCCGTTGATGCCAGCGGCGCCTCCCCCCGAGTCCAAGCCATCAGGGCTGACGGAAAGGCTGACGCCGCTCAACGTGCTGATTGCCGACGATCACGACATCGCCCGCCGGGTGATCGCTGACACCGCCGGTTGCCTGGGATGGAACGCCGACACCGCCGATGGGGGTCCGGCGGCGGTGGAACTGGCGCAACGCCGGGTTCGCTCCGGGCAGCCCTATGACGTGGTTGTCGTGGATTGGAAGATGCCGGATATGGACGGTCTGACGGTGAGCCGCCAGATTCGCGGCCTGTCGGGCGGTGCGCAGCCGCCCATCGTCATCATGGCGACGGCCTTCAACCGTGACACCCTGCTGCACACACCGGGGGCCGGCATGGTTGACGCGATCCTGGTGAAACCCGTCACCGCCTCGGCCCTTCACAACGCCGTGGTCGAGGCGCGGGCGCATCGTGGCGCGCGGGGTGGCGACCGGGCGGGCGATCCTGTGGCCGGTTCCCAGCCCATCGCCCGCAACCGCCTGTCCGGTGTGCGGTTGCTCGTGGTCGAAGACAACGCAATCAACCAATCGGTCGCCCAACGTGTCCTGGAACTGGAGGGGGCCATCGTCGCCCTGGTGGGGGATGGGCAGCAGGCGGTCGACCGGTTGAAAGCCGACCCGACAGCCTTTGACGTGGTCCTGATGGATGTCCACATGCCGGTGATGGACGGCTATGAGGCCACCGGACGCATCCGACGGGATTTGGGGCTGGTGACGTTGCCGATCATCGCCCTGACCGCCGGCGCGTTGGCCGAAGAGCGCGCGCACGCCGAACAGATCGGGATGAATGATTTCATCGCCAAACCCTTCGACGTCGATGACATGGTGGGCTGCATCCGCCGCCATGTGTCCCTTTCCCCCTGCGCCCCCACTCCACCGGCTGGCTCCAACCCGCCCGGAGCATCCGGCCCCACAGCCGTCGACGGCCCTAGCATCCCTGGCGTTGATATGGTCCAGCTCCTGCACCGGTTGGGGGGAGACACATCGCTGGTGGCGCTGCTGATTCCACGCTTCATCACCGAGTTCGGCGACACGGCGTCGCGTGTGCGCGACCAGATGCGGGCAGGCGATGGGGCGGAGGCCACGCGCACATTGCATGCGCTGAAGGGGGCCGCAGGCAACATGGCGGCGGTTGACATCGCGGTGCTGGCCCAGACAGCGGAAAACGCGGTCAAGGACGGGCGGCACGGCGATCTTCCCGGCCTGTTGAAGCGCATGGACGCAGCGTTCACAGCCTTGAAGCATCACACCGCCAAAATCCCGGCGCCCCCCCCGATCACAGCTGTTTGAAAAGACCCCCATGATCGGGTGGATCATGCTAGGTTGCCGTCCTTGATCCGTAAGAGACGGCTGTTCTCGGGACGCGGGTTTGCGGGCAGTGGTTGGGGGGCGCGTTGGGTCGGGTTGGGCGCAGCGTTGTCGTGGCGGTGATCGTGCTTTCCGCTTTTGCGGGAAACGCGGGCCGCCTTGTTCTTCGCGATCATGAAGACACCTTGCAACGGCGCCACGCCATGGCCCGTGACATGGCCAGTCTGGCGGTCGGGCATGCGCACCGCGTCCTCACCACCGCATCCGTGGCGATTGATCAGGTGGCCGCCTTGGTCCGGGACGCCCCCAGCCTGAACGCCGTGCACTCGATCGATCATTGGAAGCGCCTGCGTGAGCACACCGCGCATCTGGAGGGCGGTGAGTCGTTGTGGGTGGTGGACGCGAACGGCAAGACCATTCTGGAATCCGCCAGCTATCCGGGGCGGCAGGCCCCGATCCGCGATTTCGCGTCCCACCTGTCCAGCGACCGGCCTCTGTCGATTGGTCCTGTGACGGCGGAACGGGGAGAGGATGGCCGCGTCGTCTACACGCTCATCCGCCCCTTGCGCGACGAATCGGGCCGCGCGGTGGCGGCGGTGCTGGCGGTGATGAACGCCGCTTACCTGACACGGTTTCCAAGCCCGCCGAGCGCCGACGACAGCCCCGTGATCGGAGTCTACCGCCACACCGGCGAATTGGTGGCCCGCAGGCCCACGCTTCCCGACCCGGTTGGAAAACCCCACAGCGACGCCCCTTTGCTCCCGCTCCAACTGCATGAAACGTCGGAGGGGATGTTTGCCGTCCCGCCGATGGCGGGCGGGGTGACTCGGATCACCGCCCTCCAGCGGGTTGGGGACCAGGGCGTTCAGGTGCTGGTCAGCCTCGACCCGGAACGCGCCTTGGCGGAATGGCGGGCGCGCAGCCTGCGCACCTTGGGTGAACATCTGGTCGGCGCGCTGGCGGTGTTGCTGGGAATGGCCTGGGCCTTCCGTTTCCTTGGCCACGGGCGGTTGAGCGGCGGTCCGGCTGCGGCGGACACCGGCATCACCAACGCCCCTCCCGCGCACCAGCTCATCGACAGCCAGGGCGGCATCCCCCCCAACCCACCGATGGGCGAGTCCAGACAGAACGCCACCGAGGCCAGCCACGACGCGGACACGGGGAACAGCGACCAGGACCCGTCTCCGGTTTCAACCGTCATGCCGTCGACGCCAGTCGGGACGCGGCGCGCCCTGACCATTCTATTGGCGGAGGATGACCCCACCATCCGGCGCAGCGTGGCCGCGTTGCTGCGCGATTGGAATCACCGGGTGATCGAAGCGGCGCATGCGGACGAGGCGCTTGCAGCCCTGCAGGGGCCGGACACGCTGGATTTGCTGTTCAGCGCCGTGGTGATGCCGCCCGGCACGACCGGAACCGAATTGGCCGCGCAGGCCCGACGCCTGCGCCCCGAGTTGCCGATCCTGCTGGCGTTCGGTTCACCACCGCACGCGGTCGGGGCGGAGATGGCGGGGATTGCCGGTGTTGCGACCATCACCAAGCCCTACGACATCGGCGCGTTGAAGGCACAAATAGCCCGACTGTGTGGCACGGACCCGCCTTGACCCCTGGCATTCACGCTGGCTTGACCGGCTCCGTCGGACGCAGAACCGATGGTTCAGAACATCAGGCGGGATCGAAGGCGTGGGGGAAATGAGCCAGACGACGACCGAACAACCCGGCGGCCTGCTTGGTTCCGTCATTGCTGGAACGCGACACAGGCGCGGTGTGTCGGATCGCTGGTGGAATGGCCGGATCAGTCCCGCTGCTGGTCGTTTGCCCGTCGGGTGTTGCCGAACGGGTCCGCCGCTCATCCTCGCAAGGGGGGGCGTAGAAGGGCAGGGTCAGTTGACCATCCGGTTCGGTCGAATAGGGCAAACCCGGCAGCGTCCGGCGCTCGGTGCCCGGAAGTACATATTGCTCGCCTTGGTCGGTTTGCTCGATTTGCGGCATCCACATGCGTCCTGTATCGACCGGGGGGATTCTGCCGTCCCCTTTCGTTCCGGTCAAGGACAACGGTGCGGCAAACGGAACAAGCCGTTCACCGCACGGTGTTTTTCCGCATCACCCGACCAGAATGGCCGCCGCAATCCGGTAGGACACGTAGGCGACCGCCGCCGACGCCGGAATTGTCAGCACCCAGGCCCAGACAATCCGCCCGGCAAGCCCCCAGCGCACCGCCGAGGTCCGGCGGGCCGATCCGACTCCGACAATGGCCCCGGTGATGGTGTGGGTGGTGGACACCGGAATGCCCAGCCACGTCGCGCCGAACAGGGTGATCGCCCCGGCGGTTTCGGCGCAGAATCCCTGATAGGGCTTCAGATCGGTGATGCGCGATCCCATGGTGCGCACGATCCGCCAGCCCCCCATCAGCGTGCCCAGCCCCATCGCCAACTGGCAGGTCAGAATGACCCAGAAGGGCACATGGAAGGTGTCGCCCAACAGGCCCTGGCTGAACAGCAGCACCGCGATGATGCCCATGGTCTTCTGCGCGTCGTTGCCGCCATGCCCCAGGCTGTAGAGCGCGGCCGACACCAATTGCCAATGGCGGAACTGCCGGTCCACGGCAAAGGGTGGAACCCGTCGCAGCGCCCAGGACAGGATCAGCACCAGCAGCAACGCCAACACCAGCCCGATGGTGGGCGACAGCACAATGGCGACGCTGGTCTTGAGGAAGCCGCTAGCAACAATGGCCCCGAACCCGGCCTTGGCGATGCCCGCCCCAGCCAGACCGCCAACCAACGCGTGCGAGCTGGAGGAGGGCAGGCCCAGCCACCAGGTGAACAGATTCCAGCCGATGGCCCCGCACAGTGCGCCCAAAATCACCGCCGGATCGATGACCGACGGCTGGACCAGCCCGGTGCCGATGGTGGTGGCGACGTGCAGGCCAAAGAACAGAAAGGCGATGAAGTTGAAGAAGGCGGCCCAGGCCACCGCCAGCTTGGGCGACAGCACGCGGGTGGACACGACGGTGGCGATGGAGTTCGCCGCGTCGTGCAGGCCGTTGATGAAGTCGAAGGCCAGCGCCACCACGATGATGAAGATCAGCGCGGGCAGGCCAAGATGAAGGGCGTCCATCGCCGCCGCCTCAGACTTGATCGAGCGTGATGCCCGCGACGAGATCGCCGACGTCGTCGCAGCGGTCGGTCACGGCTTCCAGCTTCTCATACAACTCCCGGCGGCCCAGGAAGGCGATCATGTCCGGCCGTTCGGCGATCAGGGACTTCAGCGCGCCGCGCAGGATCTCGTCGGCCTGATCCTCCAACTCGGACAATTGATGGCAGAGCTGGCCGATGCGCTCGGCGTTGCGGGCGATGGCCCCCAGCAGCGGCATCAGTTCGACCAGGACGTTGGCCTGCTGGTGGATGAGGGCGACGAAGGCGCGCATCGGCGCGTCCACCTGCTCCACCCCGTACAGGGTGGCGTGGCGCGGCACCTCGTCCATCAGGTCGATGGCGTCGTCCAGCGCGTTGATGAGGGCCAGAATGTCGGAGCGGTCGAACGGGGTGATGAAGGCGCGGTGCAGGTCCCGCCCGGCCTCCTTGGCGATGCGATCGGCGTCCTTTTCAACGCGCTTCAAGGCGGCGACGCGCTGGGCGCGCTCCTCCGGCGGGGCGTCCATCACCGCTTCCAGCGCCTGCGCGGCGGCCACGATGTGGCGGGCCTGCGCGACGAACTGGTCGATGAATCGTTCCTCCTTCGGCATCAGCGAACGGAATGCGCGGAGCAGCATGGGACGGTGTCTCGTGTTTTTGGGCGTGAACGGCTGGCGCTGCTCATAGCACGCTTCGCGCCGCGTTGCAGCGCTGGTTGTCATGTTTATGTCATGTTTCTGTCACTTTGCGACGTTCGGTCGCCGGTTCCTTGTCCGACACGGTGGCGGCGGGTGGACAGACGCCCCGCGCGCCCTTACATGTCGGACAGACCCGGACAAGGACACCGTTCATGATCCGCACACCCGCGATACGCCCCACCGCTCTGATCGTTTCCGCTGCGCTGATGGCAGGGCCGTTGGCACTTGCCACGCCAACGGCGGCGCAACCCGCCGACGCCCCGTGCAGCCCGACCGTGTCGGCGGCATTGGGGGCCTGGGACTCCGGCATGGCCGCCGCCGAAATCTTCGGCGACAAGGCGTTGGCTCTGGCGCGCGAGAAAGGGCGGGACTATCTGTTGCCACTGCTGGGCATTGATCCGAAAGCGGTCCCGCCCGCCAACGCACCCGGCGGCAGTGCTGGCAACACCGACGACGTCGCCCGCGCCATTGAGGCGAGCCGCAACGACCCCAAGCGGCGGGCGGAGTTGTGTGCGGTCATCACCCGGTCGGTGAACGAGGCCCGCGATGGGGCTGAAGCCAAGCTGGACGCGCTCAAGCGCGCCATCGACGGCTGGCGGACTCCCGCTCCGGCGACTCCGGCCCCGGCGGCACCCCCGACGCCCGCTCCGGCCCCGGCGGGACCGGGCGGCCTCATCAAGACGTGATCCCCTGACGCGTCAGACCCGCCACACGCGCGGGGTCCGCCACCGAAAAAACGCATGTGTGGAATAGATCGGCCCCCGCCATGTTCATTCCATCAAAGGCTTGCGGGTCGCGGGTTTTGACGGACCGGTCAGGATCATCGACTTGTCACAGACTTTGGTCAGAGGGCCGGTTGTCGGCCCCTGACAAAAGCATTAATGTTGGTTCGGTCAATCGTTTGAACCCACCGATAGGAAGGTGCCATCCATGATCCTGAAGACCTTGGCCTGTGGCATGGCGGACGCCGCCCTGGCCTGCGACGCGACGCCCCCCAGACGCATGGGCGTCGATCCAATCATTGACTTCGACGCCCCCCTCGCTCCTTTGTCTCCCCTCGCTGCGGCCCGCTTTGTCCATCAACCGGATCGGGTGCCACACGCGCGCGACGAACAGCGCGGCATTGCCCTGTTGAACGGCCTCGTCAGCCAGATTGTCCTGAGCAAACTCCCCCGTTACGACTGACCATCACGATCCCAGTGGCCTGAAGACAGCCGGGGCCAACGCCCCATATCCAAACTCGTCTTTTTTGGTGCCGCCATGGCGATCGAATTGCATTCCTTTACCGTCACACTGGCTGTTGCGGACCCATCGGGCTGCGCCAGCGCCGCCGAACACCGCGCCCGCGTGTGGAAGGCCGTGTCCGAATTGTCGGACGCGGTGCGCCGCGCCGGCATGGCGCGCGAGGCGCGCGTGCGTGGCCAGGACCGTTCCGGCCATGTTCTGATCGAGGCGACCGACCTCGGAGCCGACTTCCTGCGCGGCTTGCCCGCCATCGCCCGTGTTGACACGGGCCGGATGGCCGTTCGTCACTGATCGAACGAAAAGCCCCTCGTCCCGCAGGGACGAGGGGCTTTTTCACGCCACAAACACGTCTTCTACGACCACCGCGTTTCAATCCGCCGTAACGGAGCGGATCTCGTCGGCGCTGAAGCGCTGCTGCTCCTCCATCACCATCAGCGACAAATCGCGCTTGAGGCGGTTGAACTCCGCCGACGCGCCGTCGCGCGGGCGCGGCATGTCCACCCGGACATCCTGCTTGATGGTTCCGGGCCGGTAGGTCATCACGATGATCCGGTCGGCCAGATAGATGCTTTCCTCGATGGAATGGGTGACGAACAGGATGGTCTTGCCAACCTCCTGCCAAATCCGCAGCAACTCGTCCTGAAGGGTGCGGCGGGTCAGGGCGTCGAGCGCGCCGAACGGCTCGTCCATCAGCAGGATCGGGCTGTCGAGCGCCAAAACGCGGGCAATGGCGACGCGCTGGCGCATCCCGCCCGACAGATCCTTGGGGTAGCGGTGGCGGAAATCCTGCAAATGCAGCTTTTCCAGCAGGGCATCGACGCGGGCGGCGATCTCCGCCTTGCCCATGCTTTTGATCTGCAGGCCGAAGGCGACGTTTTCCGCCACCGTCATCCAGGGGAACAGGGCGTATTCCTGGAACACCATGCCGCGATCCGGCCCCGGTCCCGTCACCGTCTTGCCATCCGCCGTGACCGTTCCGCGCGTCGGCGGCTGGAATCCGGCGACCGCGTTCAGCAGGGTGGATTTGCCGCAACCCGACGGGCCGAGCAGACAGACGAACTCGCCCTTCTGCACGTCCAGATCGA
>NZ_RXMA01000028.1 GCF_003966125.1 Azospirillum griseum | reverse complement strand
GCCTGCGGCTGGCGCGATCTGGTCTGGCGCTCCTGCGGCTTCGACGCCTGCGGCTGGTGCGATCTGGTCTGGTGCTCCTGCGGCTTCGACGCCTGCGGCGGCGACCCCGGCTGCGGCGATGCCTGCGGCTGGCGCGATCTGGTCTGGCGCTCCTGCGGCCTCGACGCCTGCGGCGGCGACTCCGGCTGCGGCGATGCCTGCGGCTGGTGCGATCTGGGCCGGTCAACCGGCGGCTTCGCCCGCACCGACCGCCGAGACACAACCGAGCGGCGAGGCGGGCTGATCCCGTCACCGCGTTGGTCAGGCCGTCGTCCGAGGCGGCGGTCTGGCCAATGTGGTGTTGCGGTGTGCTGGGCCGGTGTGAACCGGCCCAGCGCCGCGACAGAGTGGGTTGACCGCACCGTGTTTCTTGTGCGGCGTGACCGTTGTCCAGGGGGCGCTCAGGCCAATTGTTTGGGGCCAGTTGTTTGGGGCCACCTGGAGGATGACGACGGGCAGGAGTTGCGGTTTGCGTGTCGATGCCGTTGATGCGAATCATCGTCGCTGTAGCCGTCGGGCCGTGTTGCCCGATGCCGTTCACGCGTTGACCGACCGGAGTTGTGCATCCTGTTTTCCGCCATGACCGACCATTCGTCGCCGCAGGTTGAGCCGGGAATTCGGCTTGGCAGCGCCATGCACCGCGCCACAAAGCGATTCTTCCAGGGCACGCATCGAACCGCCACACCGGACGAAACGCTGGCGCGCATCTCCCCCCATCTTGCCCGCTGCGGCATCACCCGTTTGGCCGACGTCACCGGGTTGGACCGGCTGGGCATTCACACCGTTCTGGGCCACCGGCCCAACAGCCCGACGCTGTCGGGCAGCGCTGGCAAGGGCTTCAGTCTGGTCGCGGCCACGGTGTCGGCGGCGATGGAGGCCATCGAGTTCCATCACGCGGAAAACGTCCGCCTCCCCTATGTCGAGGCGTGCTGGAACGATTTGCCGCCCGACGCCCGCATCCCGGTGGAGCGGCTTCCCGGCACCAAGAACGGCTCCTTCCGCGCCGACCGCCCGGAATTCTGGACCTGGGGGTGGGATTTGCTGTCCAACCGCCCGGTGGCGGCCCCCTGGTCGTCCGTGGCCCTCTACGGCTTTCCCGTGCCCAACGCTGGTGTGCGCAGCCTGTGCGCCATGGGAACCAACGGCCTGGCCAGCGGCAACCACATTCTGGAGGCGGTCGCCGCCGGTCTGTACGAGGTGATCGAGCGCGATTCGGTTGCCTGCTGGCGTTTCGTCTCCGAACGGATGGGACTCGCCCTGCCGCGCGTCGATCTGCGGACGGTGGACAGCCCGGTGGTGCAGGACCTGCTGCGCCGCTTTGACGAGGCCGGGATTTGCCCGCTGCTGTACGACGTGACCACCGAAATGGGCGTGCCGACCTTCTCCGCCACGGTCTATGACCGGGACGTGCGCAAAAGCGGCATGCATCGCGGCTATGGCACGCATCTGGAACCGGCGGTGGCGATGTCGCGCGCCTTGACCGAGGCGGTGCAGTCGCGGCTTGTGCTGATCGCCGGGTCGCGCGACGATTTTTTCCGGCGTGACTTGCAGCGCAACCAGAACGGCGACGGCACGGCGGAGGTGCAGCGCATCGAATCCCAACCGGCGACGGTGGACGCGCGACGCCACCCCGACCGCTCGACCCCGACCTTTGAGGGCGACATCGCCCTGTTGCTCGGGGCCTTGCGGCATTGTGGGGTTGAGCAGGTTCTGGTGTTCGACCTGACCCTGCCGGAGATCGGCATCCCGGTCATCCGCGTGGTGGTCCCGGGGCTGGAAGGGTATGGGTTTGATTTCTATACGCCGGGCGCGCGTCCGGTGGCCTTCGCCAACGCGATGGCCGCCTTTGCCACGCGGTCGGCGGGAGCGGTCCCATGAAAATCTGTGTCTTTCTTGGCCCGACCATGCCGGTGGCCGACGCCCGTGCCCTTCTGCCCGACGCCGTCTATCTGCCGCCCGCCGCGCAGGCCGATCTGTTGAGCGCGATGACGATCCATCGCCCCGACGCCATCGCCCTGATCGACGGGGTGTTCGGGCAATCGCTGTCGGTGTGGCACAAGGAGATCCTGTTCGCCCTGCACAACGGCGTGGCCGTGTATGGCGCGTCAAGCATGGGGGCGTTGCGGGCGGCGGAATGCCAGCCCTACGGCATGATTCCCGTCGGGGCGGTGGCGGCGGACTATGCCGCCGGTCGCCTGAGCGGCGATGACGAGGTGGCGCTTGCCCACGCCGGGGCGGAGGACGGCTATTTCCCGCTCTCCGAACCGCTGGTCAATCTGCGCGCCAGTCTGGCGGCGGCGCGCGCGGCGGGCGTGATCGATCCGGCGCTGCACGACCGGATCATCGCGGCCGCCAAGGCGCGCTTCTTCCCGGAGCGCACACGCGATCGCATTTGGGCCGACGCCGCCCTGACCGAAGCGGAGGCCGCGCGGCTCGACGCCTTTCTGGCGACCAACGCGGTGGACCAGAAGCGGTTGGACGCCGAAGCCCTGCTGACCCATCTGCGCGGTCTGGATTCGGTGCCACGCCCGGCTCCGTTCGCCTTCAACGTCTCCCATTATTTCGAGGCGCTGTACGAACGCGACCGCCGGGTCGCCCATGACGGCCACACGGTGCCGCTGTCGGACATCGCCAGCCACGCGGCGCTGCACCGTCCGGATTTCGCCGACATCAACGCGGCGGCGCTGGGGCGGCTGCTGATCGTGCAATTGGCCGCCAGCGTCGGCGTTGCCGCTGACGCCGGGATGATCGCCGACGAGTTGCGCCGTTTCTGCGCGGCCCGTGGGTTGGATGGTCCGGAGGCGTTGGCCGATTGGGCGCGCCGCAACGATCTGACCGAGCCGGAATTTGCCGACTTCATCGCCGAACTGGCGGTGGAGCGGGCGATGCGGCTCTGGCTGGTCGGTCGGCGTTACCTGACCCGCACCACAAAGCCGGTGTTGAACGAGTTGCGGCGGCGCGGGATTTACGAAAAGACCGCCGCCGACGCCGCGCTGGCGCAACGGGTGATGGAGTTGCATTTCGCCGACGCCAGTCAGCAGCCCAACCTGACCATGGACGAGTTGATCCTGGATCATCACACCAACAGCCAGGGCCGGATCGATGGACCGCTGGAGGCGTGGGCGCTGGAGTCCGGCTTCAAGGACGCGTTGGATTTGCGCATCGACCTGATGCGGGCTAAGCAGGTGCGGGATCTGTTCCGCCAACTGGCCGAGGAGGCTGGAGCGGCGCTGCGACGCGAGGAGACAACAGCATGAGCGACGTGACGATTCGCATCCCCACGCCCCTGCGTGGCTTTGTCGGCGGGCGGGATCAGGTGGAGGTTCCGGGGGCGACGGTGCGCGAGGCGTTGACCGCGCTCACCGCCGGGCAGGCGGCGTTTCAGGACCGGCTGTTCACCGCCGAAGGCGATCTGCGCCGATTCGTGAATGTGTATCTCGGGCGTGACGATGTGCGTCGGCTGGGCGGCCTGGACACCAGCCTGTCCGCCGGGGCCACCCTGACGGTGATGGTCGCCCTGGCGGGCGGTTGACGAAGGAGTTGGGGATGAGCCTGAAGGATCGCCGCCTGGCCGAACTGCGCGCCCGCATCCCCGAAGTGGGGGCGGAGGAGGCGTTGCGCCTGCAACGCGACGGCGCGCTGTTGATCGACGTCCGCGAGGACGAGGAGACCGCCACCGGCAGCCCGGTCGGGGCGCTGCGTCTGCCGCGCGGCTTTCTGGAATTGCGGATCGAGGAAAAGGCCGCCGATCCGGCCCGTCCGCTGGTGCTGATGTGCGCCGGTGGCGCGCGGTCGCTGTTCGCGGCGGAGGATCTGACGCGACTGGGTTACGCCGATGTGCGGTCGCTGGCGGGTGGCTTTTCCGCCTGGAAGGCGGCGGGTCTGCCGGTGGAAACCCCGCCGCAATTGGACTCCGCCCAGCGTGAGCGTTACCGCCGCCACCTGACCATGCCGGAGGTGGGGGAGGCCGGGCAGCATCGGCTGTTGCGCAGCCGGGTCGCTCTGATCGGCGCGGGCGGTCTGGGATCGCCCATCGCGCTCTATCTGGCCGCTGCCGGGGTCGGGCGTCTCACCCTGATCGACGACGACAAGGTGGAACGCAGCAACCTGCAACGCCAGATCCTGCACGCCGAAAGCCGCCTGGGGCAGCGCAAGGTCGACAGCGGGCGTTCGGCTCTGCTCGACCTCAATCCGACGATCGAGGTGGTGGCCCACGACACCCGGCTCGATGCCGGCAACGTGCTGGAGTTGTTGGGCGGTCATGACGTGGTGGTCGACGGGTCGGACAATCTGCCGACGCGCTATCTGGTCAACGACGCCTGCCTGCGGCTGGGTGTGCCGAATGTCTATGGCGCGATTTTCCGCTTCGAAGGGCAGGTGTCGGTGTTTGGCGGGGCGGCCCCTGGTGTTCGGCCCTGCTACCGCTGCCTGTTCCCCGAACCGCCCCCGGCGGAATACGCGCCGTCCTGCGCCGAGGCCGGGGTGTTGGGGGTGTTGCCCGGCGTGATTGGGACCATCATGGCGGCGGAAACGATCAAGCTGCTGCTGGGGTTGGGCGAGCCGTTGGCCGGTCGCCTGCTGCTCTATGACGGTCTGCGCGGCGAATTCACCGAAATCAGCGTTCCGGTCGACCCCGACTGCCCATCCTGTGCCCCGGGTGCGGTGGTGGCGCTTGAGGATATGGCGGCGGTGTGCGGCGTGTGAGAAACGATGACCGCAGGCCGTCGCGTCAGGCGGCCTGCGTTTGCGCGATGATGCTGTTGACCATCTTCTTCAGTTCCACGAAGTCCACCGGCTTCGTCACCAGATCCGTGGCACCGATGTCCAGCGCCCGGCGGCGATTCTCAATGTCGCCATAGGCCGTGACCATGATCACTGGAACGTCGGGCGACTGCGCGCGCAGGCGTTGGAGCAAATCCAGCCCGCTCATGCCCGGCATGTTGATGTCACTCAACACCAGAAAGGTTTCCGGCGTCAGCCCTGACGCCAAGCTTTCCAGCGCCTGTTCGGCGGATGTGGCGAAATGAAACGCAACCTGACCGTTGCGAAGCTCCGCACGGAAACGT
Organism: Azospirillum griseum; assembly: GCF_003966125.1. Classification (GTDB taxonomy): domain Bacteria; phylum Pseudomonadota; class Alphaproteobacteria; order Azospirillales; family Azospirillaceae; genus Azospirillum; species Azospirillum griseum. The sequence goes on along the minus strand of NZ_RXMA01000028.1, from coordinate 68,200 downwards.
TGTTTGAACAGCTCCGCGACGTCGGGTTCGTCATCGACGACAAGAATTCCGAGTGTCATGTCTTCCGGCGCTCCCCTAGCGCCATCGCCGTTGCGGCGCGTGGCAGCGTGATCGTGAACTCTGCATGATCGTTTTCAACGCTGGATACGTCAAAACGGCCCCTGTGTTGATGTACCACGATGTCATAGCTGAGAGAAAGACCTAAGCCGGTGCCCTCACCCGTTGGTTTTGTTGTAAAGAATGGCGCAAAGACTTTTTCAATTACGGTTTGCGGCATGCCAATTCCATTGTCGCGAACCCGAATTTCAATTCGATCATTGCGATCAATAGTTGCTATGGTCAGCGTTGGGCTGTATCCGCCAGTGCTGTCCAGCGTTTGCCGTTTGCGCAAGGCGTAAAAGGCGTTGGTGAAGAGATTCACCAGGACGCGGGATATGTCCTGCGGAACGATCTTCAGCGTGCCGATGGCCGGATCGTAACGGCGCACGAACGCCGTGTTGAAATCACGATCCTGGGCGCGCACCGCGTGATAGGCCAGCGCCAGAGCCTCGTCAACCAGCGCGTTGACGTCGGTCTCCTGCCATTCGCCACCGCCGCCGCGCGAATGGGCCAGCATGCTTTTGACGATGCTGTCGGCCCGGCGGCCATGGTTGGCGATCTTCAGCAGATTGCCTTTCAGGCTGTCGATGAGGTCGTCGGCCTCGGCGCGGGCGTCGGCGCTCAACCGGGCATCCATCGGCCCCAGCAGTTCCAGCAGCTCGTCCAGCAGTTCCCCGGAGAGGTCGGCGAAGTTGTTGACGAAGTTGAGGGGGTTTTTCAGCTCGTGCGCGATGCCGGCGGTCAGCTGCCCCAGCGACGCCATTTTTTCCTGCACGATCAATTGCTGCTGGGTGTCCTGCAACTCGCGCAGAAGGGTTTCGGCGTGCTCCTTGGCCTCGCGCAGTTCATCTTCGATCCGCTTGCGGTCGGTGATGTCCATGTGGGTGACGACCATACCGCCGTCGGCGCGCGGCGCGGTGCGGATGTCGAGCACCCGACCGCTGGGGACCCGCCGTTCGGCGTTGTGCGCGCCCTTGCGCGTCAACTGCGCCCGCATCATCGCGATCTTTTCCGATGGGGTACCATCGCCGTAATCGCCGCGTTCGTGGTTGTAGTGCAGCATCACGTCCATCGGCGTGCCGGGCGGGAACAGGCCGGGCGGGTAATCCCACAGCCGCAGCATCTCGCTGTTCAGCCCCTCCATCCGTCCTTCGGAATCGAGCATCAGAACGCCGTTGGGCATGGCGTCGATGGCGGCCTGGAGCCGCTGCCATTGGTGTGGCAGTTCGATGAAACCGGTGTGGGGGCGGACCTGGGCCAACATCTCCATCACCGCCGGTTGCCCACCCCAATCCACCGGCTCCAGCAGCTGATCGAACCACTGCAGATCATGGTTGGCGCGAAAGCGTTTGATCCGGCGGACATCGTGGCGGATCACCCCGGACAGGCAGCGCGCATAGGCCTGCCGTTCGGCGTAAACCGCGTCTTCGGGGACCAGATCCAGCACGCTGGGCAGCACCAGAATGTCGTCGGGAGCCTCATAACCCAGCAGGCGGGCCAACCCCTCGTTGCAATGGAGGATGTGGTCGCCGCGATGGATCAACAAACCGGGAATGACCGACAGCACCTGATCGCGGTAGCGCCGGGCGCTGTCCAGCGTGCCCTTTACGGTGTCGGGTGGTGGGGTTGCGGGACCCTCTTCGGCCACCGGCTGATCGCGTCCGGTGTCGTCATCGTTGCTCACCACCGTCATGGCCGTCCCGCACCTGTTTGCTCATCGCCGTGGGGTATTGTGAGTCAGGCAAAGCGGCGGCGCAATCAGGACGAAGCCGAGGCGGCGCAGAAGAGGGCGGGCCGAATCACCGGAATCATCCGGTTGCGGGTCATCCGGTCAGGGGGCATCCAGCGGCAGTTGCAGGATGACGGTGGTGCCAAGGTTCGGCAGGCTGTCCACCGCGATTTCACCGGCCAGCTTGCCGGTGACGAGATTGAACACGGCGTACAGGCCCAACCCCATGCTGCCCGCCCCGCGCCGGGTGGTGGCAAAGGGTTGGAACAGGCGTGGCAGGATTTCCTGGGGAATCCCCCGACCGTTGTCGGTGATCCGAAGGTCGATCCGGCCATCGCCCTGAAGGCGGGCGACCACCGACACGCGCCCGCCGGGCTTCTGGTCGAAGGCGTGGGCAAAGGCGTTGGTCAACAGCGCGATCAGCACCTCGGTCAAGGCACCGGGGTAGGTGTCGAGCGCCAACCCGTCCGGGCAATCCATGACCAGCTCATGCCCGGCGGCAGCGGGTTGGACGCGCACCGCCAGAACGAGATCGCTCAGATACTCCCGCAGGTCGAACCGGCTGCGCGGCGACGACGCCTTGCCCTCCGTCACCAGCTTCAGGCTTTGCACCAGCGCGGCGGCGCGCTCGATGTTGGTCACGAGCAGGGACGACACCTCGGTGGCGGTGGCGACGTAATCCTGGAAGTCGCTGCGGCGCAGTTGGCCGTCCTGGAAGGTCGAGGCAATCGAGCCGGACACCGATTGCAGATGGGTGGCGGCGGTCAGGGCGATGCCGACCGGGGTGTTGATCTCGTGCGCCACGGCGGTGATGAGCTGGCCGATCACCGCCATCTTCTCCGCACGGATCAGATCGCTCTGCATCCGTTCCAGGTCGCTCAACGCCTTCTCCGCCGCCTCTTTGGCGGTGCGCAGCGCCTCGGCCTGAACCTTGCGTTCGGTGATGTCGTAAAGCCAGACGATGTAGACCGCGCGCCCTTCATACACGGTGTGGTCAAAGGTCATGATCATCCAGACGGTGCTGCCGTCGTCGCGGATGAAATGCAGCTCATCGCTGCGCGCGATCTCGCCGTCGTGCAGGCGGGGCGGGTTGTATTCCCGCTCCTCGATGTGGCGGAACAGGGCGGTGGCCCCGCGCTGCCGCATGGAATCGGCGGTGACGCCGAACAGTTCGACGCTGCGTTGATTGCAGTACAGAAGCTCACCGGTTTCCGTCAGGATCGACACGCCGATCGGGCTGGTGTCGAGCACGCGCCGCAGCCGGGCGGCCTGCGCGCGGGACGCGGCTTCCGCCGTGCGGGTTTCCTGCAGGGCGTTGCGCAGCTTGCGCACCGTTTTGCAAGCGTCCAGCGTTTTGTGGATTGTGGCCTCGAGATCGGCAAAGTCGATCGGTTTGGTGATGAAATCAAACGCCCCGCGATTCATCGCCGCGCGGATGTTGCCCAGATCGCCATAGGCCGACACCATCACCGCGCGGATGTCGGCGTTGACCTGGGGCAGATGGTCGAGCAGCGACAAGCCATCCATGCCGGGCATGTTGATGTCGCTCAACACCATGTCGATGTCGGGATCGGCGCGCAGGGCGTTCAGCGCTTCCTGCCCGTCATACGCGAACAGGAACTCCAGCTCACCGGAACGAATGGAGCGGCGAAAGCGCTGGACGATCAGCGCTTCCACATCCCGTTCGTCATCAACGACCAAAATCTTTCCCATCCGGCTTCCTAACGCCCATCCGAAACATCAAGGGATTGTCTGTGTCGAACCATGCACTGGCCGGAGAAGGATGCCAGTGGACGATCCCCCTCACCATAAGCGTCGAGGGTTTCAACGGGAAGAGGTCCGCCGCCGCGCCGCGCCGGAGTTGTGGAGTGGGTTTCGCTGAACAGACGGTGGGACCGCAACGCCGCTCCTGTTGCTCTCATGCCACGCGCACGTCATGGCCGGGATAGGACGTTAACATGACTGACGGCGGCGTGGAGAGGTTGGATTTTTGCGAATTGAAACAATGGGACGCTACCGATGGCTGCTCAGGTCGCCGGGCGATGGTCCGTGCAACAGCGGCAGGGTGAACCAGAAACAGGCACCCGCACCGGGGCGGCTGTCCACGCCGATCCGCCCGCCCAGATGCTCGACGATGCCCTTGCAGATGGCCAGCCCCAGCCCGGTCCCGGCGGGCTTGTCGGTCATCGGGTCACCCACCTGGCGGAAGCGGTCGAACACCGCGTCGTGATGCTCGGGGGCGATGCCGGGGCCGGTGTCGGTGACGCTGATTCGCACCGCCCCGTTGCCGGGTTCGGCGGCCAGCGTCACCCGTCCGCCCGGCGGGGTGAATTTGGCGGCGTTCGACAACAGATTGACCACCACCTGCACCAAACGGTCGTGATCGGCGCGCACCGGCGGCAGGTCGGCGGGAAGCGCGCTGTCCAGACGCACCCCGCGTTCCTGGAACAGCCCGGCGGTGGCCGCCGCCGCCTGCTCCAGCGCGCGGGCGGGGTCGAGCGATTCGATGGCCCAGTCCATCGCCCCGGCCTCGATCTTCGCCATGTCGAGCACCTCGTTGATGAGGCGGGTGAGGCGTTCGCTCTCGGCGATGATGATGGCAAGGAACGCGCGGCGCTGGTCCTCCTCGATGCCGGGATCGTCGTGCAGGATCTCGCTCAAGGCGCGAATCGAGGTCAGCGGCGTGCGCAGCTCGTGGGTGACGGTGGACAGGAACTCGTCCTTCAGCCGGTCCAGCGTCGTCAGCCGTTCGTTGGCGGCGCGCAGGGCGTCGGTGGCGCGCTCCAATTCGGCGGTCTTGATCTCCAGCGCCCGGCTGTGGGCCAGCGCGTGGCTGGTCTCGTCCAGCATCCGCAGCAGCTCCGCCGTGCCCACCGCCCCGCCCGGGGTGGCGGAGGCCAGGGCGACGCGGGCCGACGCCCCGCCGATGGCCCCGGCCAGCAGCCGTTCGGCCAGCCGCAACCGCTTCGGCCCGGCCAGCGCGTCGGGATCGTCTCCGGCGAAGGCGCGGGCGGCGCGCTGGGGACCAAGATAGCGGGCGAGCAGGCGCGACAGGTCGCCGACGCGCACCACCCCGCGCCCGTCGGTCGGCGCATCGGCGGCGTCGGTCCGCTCAAACACCTCGACGAAGGCGGCGGCCTGCGCCCGTTCCGCTGCGTCGGCGTGGTCGAACAGCGACAGCCCCAGCCACAGACCGAAGTTGACCAGCGCGCTCCAGAACAGGGCGTGGGTCAGCGGGTCGAACCCCTCCAGCCCGAACAGCGCGTAGGGGCGCAGGGCGGCCACGCCCCACGGTCCCGCCTCGATGAAGGACACCGGCAACCAGCCGGAACGGGCGAAGCTGGGCAGCAGCAGGGTGTAGGCCCAGACCAGCGTTCCGCCCGCCACCCCGGCCAAGGCCCCGCGCCGGGTCGCCCCGGTCCAATACAGCCCGCCGATCAGGGCCGGGGCGAACTGCGCCACCGCCGCGAAGGAAATCAGGCCGATGGACACCAGGGCGTAGGCCGATCCGGCCAGCCGGAAATAGAGATAGCCCAGCAACAGGATCACCGCGATGGCCCCGCGCCGGATCGCCAGCAGCAGCGGCGACAGGTCGGCGGCGCGCTCCAACGCCGCCGGGCGCAGGCGCAGCAGCAGTGGAATCACCAGATCGTTGCAGACCATGGTGGACAGCGCGACCGATTCGACGACGATCATCCCGGCGGCGGCCGACAGCCCGCCGAGAAAGACCAGCAGCGCCAACCCGTCGGCCCCGCTCGCCAGCGGCAGGGCCAGCACGAACAGGTCGGGGTCGAGGCTCGCGCCGAAGCGCAGCAGCCCCGCCGCCGCCACCGGCAGCACGAACAGGTTGATGAGCAGCAGATAGAGCGGGAACAGCCACAGCGCCCGGTTCAGGTGCCGTTCGTCGGTGTTCTCGATCACCGTCACCTGAAATTGCCGGGGCAGGCACAGCACCGCCGCCGCCGCCAGAATCAGGCTGGTGGTCCAGGCCCCGCCCTCCACCGCCGTGTCCACGGCGAACAGCCGGTGCAGGTCGGGTCGGGCGCGGGCGGCGTCGAACAGCGCCCCCGGCCCATCGTGCAGGCCCCAGACGACAAAGCCGCCCACCGCCAGGAAGGCGACCAGCTTGACCAGCGATTCGAAGGCGACGGCGGCGACCATGCCGGGGTGATGCTCGGCGGCGTCGATCTGCCGGGTTCCGAACAGGATGGCGAACAGCGCCATGATGGCGGCGATCAGGAATCCGTTGTCGAGGAAGAGGAGCCGGTCGGTGCCGGTGACGCTCCCCATATTGCCGGTGAGGGCGTCGAAGCTGACGGCGACCGCCTTCAGTTGCAGGGCGATGTAGGGGGTGACGCCGACCACGGCGGTCAGGGCCACCAACCCGCCCAGCAGCGGGCTGCGGCCATAGCGGCTGGCCAGGAAATCGGCGATGGAGGTGATGCGCTGGGTCTTGGCGATGCGCAACATCTTCCGCAGCAGCAACGGGGCCAGCAGCATCAGCAGGGTGGGGCCGAGATAGATGGGCAGGAAACCGACGCCCAACCCCGCCGCGCGCCCGACCGACCCGTAAAAGGTCCAGGTCGTGCAATAAACGCCCAGCGACAGCGCGTAGACGGTGGGCGACGCGATGACGCTGCGCCCCGCCGCCGCCCGCCGGTCCGCCCAATGGGCGATGGCGAACAGCGCGCCCAGATAGGCCAGCGACACGAACAGAACGCTGGTCCACGCCATGCCTCACCCCGTCCTGGTCATCGGGCCGCCATCCGCGCATCGGTCATCCGCGCCGCTCCGCCAGCAGGGCCGCCGCCGCGATCACCGCCGCCCAGACGAACAGGATGTGGGCGCAGAGCGGCGGCAGGCCGAACATCGCCCCATCGCCGCCGAACAGCCGCAGCAGCGGCGGGTTGAACAGCAGCAGGGCGAGCAGGAACAGGCCGATCAGCCGGTCGCGCCGGGGCGTGGGGCCAGCGTCCCGCCCAACAGCGTCCCGGCCATCCTCGCGGCCATCCGCCTTGTGTCCTTGCGGGGCGGGGCCGCCGGTCAAAAGGCCCGCTCCCGCGCGGCCAGCTCGACCAGGATGTTCGCGCCGCGAATGGCGTCGTCCAGCGTGGTGATGTTGCGGTCGCGCAGCATCTCCACCATCCGCAGGAACACCGCCGCCGTCACCAGACTGTCGCCGAGCGCGGTGTGGCGGTCCACCACGGCGATGCCCAGCCGTTCGGCGATGCCGTCCAGCGTGTGGTCGCCGTCGTTGCCCAGCAGCATCCGCGACAGCAGCATGGTGTCGAGAACCGGTCCGTCAAAGCGCACGCCGCTGGCCCGTTCCTTCATCTTCAGGAATTTCAGGTCGAACGCCGCGTTGTGCGCCACCATGACCGCGCCGGAGACAAAGGCGCGGAAGCCCGGCAGCACCTTGTCCACCGTCGGCTTGTCGGCGACCATGCCGTCGGTGATGCCGTGGAAGGGGATCGATTCGGCGGGGATCGGGCGTTGCGGGTTGACCAGCGCGTTGAAGGTCTCGCCGGTCAGGATGCGCCCGCCGACCACGCGGACGGCGGCGATCTGGATGATCTCGTCGCCGGTGCTGGGGGACAGGCCGGTGGTTTCGGTGTCGAACACCACATAATGCAGCCGGTCGAGCGGGGTGCGGCCCAGCTCGCTCGTCACCAACGGTTGGTGCAGCAGGCCGAAATCGAAAAATTCGGGCCGCGCGCTCGGCTTCAGCAGGGTGTGGGCGGCGGGGGGCGACTGGGCGGGCGGCAGCGGCACGCGCAGCCGGGCGAAGCCCGCGCGGTCGGGAACCGGTTCGCACCACACGGTGCTGCGGTGGTGCTGCAACACGTCGCCGACCGTCAGGCCGCCCAGCCCGCCGGGCAGGGGTTGGTCGAGCCAGCCATCCAGCGTCGCGCTGGGAATCGGCGACCCGGGCCACACCAGATCAAGATAGACCCAGCGGTCGCCGCTCTCCGCCGACAGGTCGAACGCGGTGGCCCCGGTCAGGGCGTGGACCGACCCGATCAGATGGCCGAACAGCACGACCAGGGTGTAGCTGTCGCCGTGCACCCATTGCGGCAGGCCGGTCAGGGTGACGCCGGTCGCCGCATCGGCCCCGACGCGGTGGCGCACCAGGGTGATGAGGTTGTTGGAATGGATGTCGCTCATCGGCCAACTGCCCGCCACGACGCTGCGGTAGGCCGAGGTGACGGTTTCCAGCCGCTGCGACAGGGCTTCGGTCGATTCCATCATCGCGCTTTCAAACGCGGCGCGGTCGGCCGGACCGAGATCGGGGTTGTCATAGAGGGTTTCCACCGCCGCGCGCAGGTTGGCGATGGGGGCGCGGAATCCCTCCGTCGCCTCGCGCAGCAGGGCGTCGCGCTGGCCCAGCGCCGCCAGCTCGCGGGTGGCGTCGGACAGGGTCAGGACATAGCCGGTGATGGTCGGCGGCTCCCCGGCGTCGGCCGGGGGGTCGGCCAGAATGGCGCTCATCCGCCCGGCCAGCAGGATGCGCCCGTCGGTGGTCGAGCCGATGAACTGCGCCGTCGTCCCGTGTTCGTGATCGACGTGCCGCCCCTCGCGCACCCGCAGCGTCAGCCGTTCCAGCGTGTGCGCCACCGGTTCGGCGACCAGCACATGCAGCAGCGACCGGCCCAGCCCGAGATCGCCGGTCAGATGCAGGATGTCCAAGGCGGTCTGGTTGTAGAGCAGCACCTGATGGCGGGTGTTGCAGACGATCACGCCTTCGTGCAGGTCGCGCAGCACGGCGGCGAGGCGGCCCTTCTGCTCCTCCGCCTTGGCGGTGGAGTCGGCGACGGTGCGGGCGACGTCGCGGCGCATCTGCGCCAGCTTGTCCGACAGATCGTTGACCGCCCGCGCGATGGGCTGGAGATCGCCGTAGCGCGCCAGCGGAACCCGCCCGCCCACGGCCCCCTCGGCGTTGCCATGGGCGATCAGCCCGGCCTCGCGGCTCAGGGTTTCGGCGGCGCGCAGCAGCCAGCGGTCCACCGCCAGCCACAGCCCCCACACCCCGGCGGCGATGGCTCCGGTCATGACGATGGCGTAGGTCAGCAGCGGGTCGGCGGCCCCGGAATCACGCACCACCGTTGTCAGCCCGATGGACAAGGCCACCAGCCCGCCCCCGACCAGCCGGAAGACCAGCGGGGCCATGCGGCGGGGCGGCGGGGATGGGGCGGGGGGGGCTGCGTTGGGCGCGGAGCTGGCGGTTCCGGTGGCGGGCAGGCTCATCGGCCGCCTCCCGCCGCTGGCGTCGTCGCGTCGGCGGTCACGCCCAGGATGCGGCGGACGGTGGCCAGCAGGTCGCGGGTGGAAAAGGGTTTGGTGATGTAGTCGGTCGCCCCCAGCGCCATGCCCTTCTGCCGTTCCACGTCGCGGCTTTTGGCCGTCAGCATGACGATCGGCAGGTCTTTCCAATCGGGGCTGGCGCGCAGCGTCTGGCAGACGTCGAACCCGTCACGCTTGGGCATCATCGCGTCCAGCAGGACGAGATCGGGGGTGAAGGCGGCGACGGACTGCAGCGCCTCGTCGCCGTTGCGGGCGACGCGCACCTCAAATCCGGCGCGTTGCAAAAGGACCTGGAGCGACAGGACGATGCTCGGCTCGTCGTCAACGACCAGGATGGTCGGCTTCATTGGGGGCTTCCTCCGGCTCGCCGGTCTTGTGCCGGCGTGTCTGTTTTTGCGTGCGCCCTGGAATGTCCATGGTACGAGCAAGCAGAAGCACGGATCAAGCCGCTGGCCGGGAGGGGCGACCAAAGTCAGGGGGGTGGCAGCGCCAAGGAAAAGCGGCCTTTTTCCAAAATTCCCCTCTGGGGGGGACAGTATGCCGCAGGCTGAAAACCGGTGACGGACGGCGGCGGATCCCATCCGCCCGCCGCCCGTTTTTCGGTCAACGCGTGGATACCGGGTAAGCGGGAACGCCCATCTTGGCCTTCACCTCGTCGGCGGCGCGCTGGGCGGCGGCCTTGTCGGCGTAACCACCGACGCGCACGGCGTGCCAGGTGTTGTTGGAACTGTCGGTCCAATCCAGCCCGAAGGCGGGGAATCCGGCCTTTTTCAGCGCCTGCACCTGTGCCGCCGCGTTGGCCGCAACCTTGTAGGAGCCGACCTGCACCGAATAGCGCCCGGCGGGCACCGCGTCGTCGTCCGCCGTGGCGGCGGGCGGGGTGCGGGCGGCGGGTGGGGCAGCCGGAACAGCGGCGGGTGTCACCGGCGGCGGGGCCGACGCCAACGGCACGGTCAGTGTGCCGGTGGTGGGCGTCACCGGCTTGACCGTGGCGGGCTTCGGTTCCGCTGCTTTCGGTTCGGTCGGTTTGAAGTCGGCGGGTTTTGGTTCGGCGGGCTTCGCCTCCGGCTTGGGCGCGTCGGCGGCCTTGGTGTCCACCGGCTTGGGCGGCGGGGGCGGGCGCTTGGCCGCCTCGCGCGGGTCCTTGGGCGGGGCCAGCATCGCCTGCAAGGCACCGGTGTCCGCCGTCTTCGCGGCTGGCTCGGTGGGCTTGGCGGGCGGGGCCGCCTCCGCGACCTTCGCCGTTGGCGGCGCGGCGGGCGCGTTGTGGGCAGGCGGTGCCGTTGGCGTGGCAGGGGGAGCGGACGCCGTGGGCGCGGTCGTGTGGGCGGTGTCGGCGGGTTTCGGCTCCACCGGTTTGGCCACCGGCGGCTTGGCGGCGGTGGCCGGAGCGGCGGTTGGCGGCAGCGGCGGCGGTTCAGGGACCTTCAGCGCGGGCGGCGGGGCAACCGGCGCGGCCCCGGCGGGCGGTGGTGGCGGAGCCGATGCGCTGGGCGGGGGCACCGGCAGCGCCGGTGTGGGCGGCGGCGCGGCGGGCGGGTTGACCGGTGCGCGCGCGATCAGGGATTCCGGCGCGGGGGTGGTCGGGCTGGCGGCGGGCGCGCGGGTGATCGCGGGTGCGGGCGGGACCAGCGGGGTGGTGACGGTCCCCGGTGCTTCGCTGGGCGCGCCAGCGGGATCAAGCATGACCACGCCAAACCCCACACCGGCGGCGGCGAGCAGCGCGACGGCGATCTTGCCGAACGGCAGCCCGCCGGACGCCTTCGGCTCCTCCTCCTCGTCGTCGAGTTCGGCGACGTCGTCGATGGGATCGGTCTTCAGGTCATCGTTCAGCGCGCGCAGCAGCTTGGCGATGTCTTCGCTTTCGGCGCTGGGCACGTCGGAGCCTTTGTCGGCGGCCTTCATTTCGTCTTTGAACGTCACGGCGGACAACGCATCCCGGAAGGAAACAGGGGCCGCCCCCGCCAAGCCCACGCAAACGCAGGCTGCGGCAACGACCCCAGTGTTCTAACGTATTTCCCCGACCGATCAAACCGCTATGCGGTCGCAGCCTGTGAGAAAGACCGGACGGGGGACCGCCGGGTCAGCCCTGGTGCGGCTTGGCCGGGTCGATCGTGGTGGCCGTGGCGGCGGCGGGCGCACTTTGCGGCTGGGTGTGCGGCTGAACCTGCGGCTGGACTGGTGCGGCCTGAACCGGCGCGGCTTGCGCCACCGGGGCCGGGGCGGGGGGCTGTTCCTCCTCGCCGTCCTTCAACCCCGCCTTGAAGGCTTTGACGCCCTTGGCGATGTCGCCCATCACCGAGGGCAGCTTGCCCGCGCCGAACAGGAGAAGGACGATCAGCAGAACGATGATCCAATGCCAGATGCTGAAGCTGCCCATGAGCGTGAAACCTTCGTGGTCGGGTCTGTGTTGCGGCGGGAACCGGGCGATCCCCCCGATGTGAGGGCGCGACCGCGTCCCGACAAGGGGGGAAAGGGGGTGTTCAGGGGGCCGGGCGGTCGCCCGCACCGTGGGGCGCACCGGGGGGAACGGGCGTCGCCGTCCCTTCCGGGATTTGGTGGCGCATGATGAGCGGGGTTTGCAGGGCGCTGAACAGCAGGGTCAGCGGCATGATGCCGAACACCTTGAAATTCACCCACGCGTCGGTGTCCAGGCTGCGCCAGACGACTTCATTGACCACCGCCAGGAACAGGAAGAACCAGGCCCAGCGGATGCCCATGGTCCGCCACCCGTCATCGCTCAACGACAGGACGGTGCCAAGCAGCCGTTTCATCACGTTGCGTTTGGTGATGTGGGCGACGAACAGCACGGCGGCGAACAGCAGATTGACCAGCGTCGGCTTGATCTTGATGAACAGGTCGCTTTGCAGCCACAGAGTCAATCCACCGAAGATCAGGACGAACCCGGCCCCGACGGCGGGCATCACCGGGATCCGGCGCTCCATGCGCCAGGACACCCCCAGCGACAGGGTGATCGCGACCATGAAGACGGCGGTGCCGACCATGATGCCGGCCTGGGAATTGGCGATGAAGAAGGCGGCGAGCGGGCCGGCCTCCGTCAGCAGGCGAAGGAGCGGAGTCATGCCCCTGACATAGCCCGAAACCGCCACAGCGTGAAAGGGGCGAAAGCGATCCGGAGGCCGGGTTTTGATGACGGTTTTGCGAACCCTTTTCTTTCGCGCGTTGCTCGTCTACCTCTTGCGCGCACATCGGTTCCGACTTTGGGGGAAAACGGGTATGGACGCGGCGGAAGTCAAGGACCTGATCGACGAGGCCCATGAAAACGAAAAGGGCAAGCACGGCGGCGGTGGGGAAGGCGGGCTGAAGGTTTCGACCGCCATTTACATCTCCATGCTGGCGGCGGTGCTGGCGATTGTCAGCGTCGCCGGATCGAACGCGGGCAAGGACATGATGGCCAGCGCCATCGAGGCGTCCGACAGCTTCGCTTATTATCAGGCCAAGACCCAGCGCCAGATCAGCCTGCGTCTGGCCGCCGACGAGCTGGAGTTGCTGAGCGCCGGCATGCCGCCGGAGGCCCAGGCCCGCGCCCTGAAGAAGTCGGCGGAATACCGCCAGAACGCCGACAAGATGGAGGCCGACGACGGCAAGAACAGCCGCAAGGATCTGCTGGCCAAGGCCAAGGCGGCGGAGGCCAAGCGCGACCACGCCGCCACCCAGGATCCCTATTTCGATTTCGCCGAAGGGCTGTTGCAGTTGGCCATCGTGCTGGCCTCGGTCTTCGCCATCACCAACATGACCTTCATCCTGTGGGTCAGCCGCGTGTTGGCGGCGGTCGGTCTGGCGCTGGCCATCGACGGTTTCACGCTGATTGCCCCGCTGCCCTTCCTGTAAAGGGACGCACCGCCCCCCGCCGCCGCTGTGCGGCGAGGGGCGGGGATCGTCACTGGAACGCCGCTTCGGCCAGACTGCGCAGCTTGCGGGAATGCAACGTCTCCATCCCGTGCACGCGCAGCAGCTCCATCGCCAGCATGCCGATCTTCAAATGCTGGTCCACCCGTTCGCGGTAAAAACGGTCGGCCATGCCCGGCAGCTTCAATTGCCCGTGCATCGGCTTGTCCGACACGCACAGCAAGGTGCCGTAGGGCACGCGGAAGCGGAAACCGTTGGCGGCGATGGTGGCGCTTTCCATGTCCAGCCCGATGGCGCGGCTCTGGCTGAAGCGCATCAGTGGCTCGCGGTGGTCGCGCAGCTCCCAATTCCGGTTGTCGATGGTCGCCACGGTCCCGGTGCGCATGATGCTTTTCAGGTCATAGCCCGACAGGCCGGTGACGCGCTCCACCGCCGTTTCCAGCGCGCGTTGGACCTCCGCCAGCGGCGGGACCGGCACCCACAGCGGCAAATCGGCGTCCAGCACATGGTCTTCGCGGACATAGCCGTGGGCCAGCACGTAATCGCCCAGCCGCTGGGTGTGGCGCAAGCCCGCGCAGTGGCCCAGCATGATCCAGGCGTGCGGGCGCAGCACGGCGATGTGGTCGGTGATGGTCTTGGCGTTGGACGGGCCGACGCCGATGTTGACGAGCGTGATGCCGTTGCCGTCGGGCCGCGTCAGGTGATAGGCGGGCATCTGCGGCATGCGGGCCAGCTTGGGCGTCACATCGTCGGGCGCATCGCCGGACGCGGTGGCGCGGTTGCGGTTGTGGGTGATGCCCTCGCCCGGTTCGACGAAGCGGTCATACTGGGCGCGGTCGGCGGCGGTGGCCGGGTCGTCGCTCGCCGTCATGATCTCGCGCGACAGGCGGATGAACTCGTCCACATAGAATTGATAGTTGGTGAACAGGACGAAGTTCTGGAAATGCTCCGGCCCGGTCGCGGTGTAGTGGCGCAGCCGGTGCAGCGAGAAATCGACGCGCGGCGCGGTGAACAGCGCCAGCGGCTTCACCGCGTCCGGCCCCAGATCCTCCACCCCGTTGACGATGGTGTCGTCCATCCGCGCCAGATCGGGCAGGTCGAACAGGTCGGGCAGGCGGGTCAGCCGGTCGGGCGGCAGATCGCCTTCCACATACAGCCCCTGGGGGAAGGCGAAATGGATGGGGATCGGCTCCTCGCTGACGCCGATTTCCAGCGGAACGCCGTGGTTGCGCAGCAGCAGCGAAAGCTGTTCGGTCAGGTAACGGTCGTACAGGTCGGGCCGGGTCAACGTGGTGGCGTGGGTTCCGGTGCCGCCGACGAAGCCATAGGCCAGACGGGTGTCCACCGCCGCGCTCGACCGGGTGGTCAGCCGGACATAGGGGTAATGGGCGCGGTTGCTGCCGCTGACCTCGCCACCGCCGGTGTAGGTGGAAAAGCGGTCGCGCAGATAGCCGGTGTTGCGGTCGTAGATGTCGCGGATGCAGGCCAGCGCGGCCTTGGCGTCTGTGAACTGGCCAACCGGGCCGGGCGGCAGGGGGAAATGGGGCATGGCGTCGGATCGGCCTCGCGCAACACAGGAGAGGTTTTGATTTTGGACAGCCCGCAGCACCGCCGCAACCGCAAAGACGGGGTGTGTGGCCATGATGTTGCGGGCATGGAAAAGGCCCGCCCCCTGTGGGGACGGGCCTTTTCCGAAACACGGCTCAACCGATCAGGGCGTGGCCCAAATCAGGAGGCAACCTTATCCAGCTCGCGCAGGATCGAATCGCCCATGACGGTGGTGGAGCAACGGGCCATGCCGGGGGCCATGATGTCGGCCGTGCGCATGCCGCCGCCCAGCACGTTCTGGATGGCCTTTTCGATCAGCTTGGCGTCCTCGTCCAGATCGAACGAGTAGCGCAAGGCCATCGCGAAGGACAGCAGGGTGGCGCAGGGGTTGGCCAGATCGCGCCCGGCGATGTCCGGGGCCGAACCGTGCACCGGCTCATACATCGCCTTGCGCTTGCCGTTGGCGTCGGGCGCGCCGAGCGAAGCCGACGGCAGCATACCGAGCGAGCCGGTCATCATCGACGCTTCGTCCGACAGGATGTCGCCGAACAGGTTGTCGGTGACGATGACGTCGAACTGCTTGGGGTTCTTCAGCAGCTGCATGGCGCCGTTGTCGGCGTACATGTGCTCCAGCGTCACGTCGGAGTATTCCTCCTGGTGCAGCTTGGTCACTTCCTGCCGCCACAGCAGGCCGGATTCCATGACGTTCGCCTTTTCCATCGAGTGGACCTTGTTGTTGCGCTTGCGCGCCAACTCGAAGGCCACGCGGGCGACGCGGCGGATTTCCGACGTGGTGTAGACCTGGGTGTTGACGCCGCGACGCTCGCCGTTGCCGATGTCGGTGATGCCGCGCGGCTCACCGAAATAGACGCCGCCGGTCAGCTCGCGGACGATCATGATGTCCAGGCCACGGATGACGTCGGCCTTCAGGGTGGAGGCATCGACCAGCGCGTCGAACACCACCGCCGGGCGCAGGTTGGCGAACAGGCCGAGTTCCTTGCGCAGGGCCAGCAGACCGGCTTCCGGACGCTTGGTGTAATCGGTCGGGTTGTCCCACTTCGGCCCGCCGACCGCGCCCAGCATCACGGCGTCGGACGCCAGCGCTTCGGCCAGGGTGGCGTCGTTCAGCGGCACGCCATAGGCGTCGATGGCCGCACCGCCGACCAGACCTTCCGACACGTCGAACGTCACGCCGCGCTTGCGGTCCATCCAATCGATGACCCGACGGACCTGACGCATGACCTCCGGCCCGATACCATCGCCGGGGAGGAACAGAAGCTTCTTATTGGCGGGCATGGCGCGCGCTCTCCCAAAGACTGACGTCGAAAACTCGTGAAAGCGGGCGGGGCGACCGGGGCCGACCCGCCCATGGACCAACCGCGATCAGACCGCCAACCAGGGCTGTTCGGTGCGGCGCTTGGCCTCGAAGCTGTCGATCCGCGACACTTCCTGAAGCGTCAGGCCGATGTCGTCCAGGCCGTTCAGCAGGCAATGCTTGCGGAAGGGGTCCAGCTCGAACGGGATCGAACCGCCATCCGGGCCGGTGATGGTCTGGTTTTCCAGATCCACCGTGACCACGGCGTTGGACCCGCGCGACGCGTCGTCGAGCAGCAGATCCACCTGCTCCTTGGGCAGCTTGATCGGCAGGATGCCGTTCTTGAAGCAGTTGTTGTAGAAGATGTCGGCGAAGCTGGGGGCGATGATGCAGCGGATGCCGAAATCGGCCAGCGCCCACGGCGCGTGCTCGCGCGAGGAGCCGCAGCCGAAATTGTCACCGGCGACCAGGATCTTGGCCTGACGGTAGGCGGGCTTGTTCAGCACGAAATCGGCGACTTCCCCACCGTCGGTGGTGTAGCGCATCTCGTCGAACAGATGCTTGCCCAGTCCCGTCCGCTTGATGGTCTTCAGGAACTGCTTGGGGATGATCATATCGGTGTCGATGTTGATCATCGGCAGCGGCGCCGCGACGCCGGAGAGAACCGTAAACTTTTCCATCGCCTAAAATCCTGTCGCGCAAGAAGGCGCAAGCGTGCGCATGCGGAGTGTCGGTGAATAGCAGACCCGTCCGGCCATTGCCAGCGGAAGCTTGCCGCCCGCCCGCCCGTTGCCGAGCGAACAGGCATGCGGGGACCGCAAACAGCGCAGCATTCTTGCGCGCCAGCGGCACGGAATCCATAGGGGTTTCACCGAACCGGGCGGGATGCCGCCTCAGCGGCCGAAGCGCGCCTTCAGCAGCAGCGACGCCACCACCACCAGGATCGCGCAGCCCAGCGACAGCCACAGCGCCGCCGCGTCGCCAAAGCGCTCGATGACAAAGGCGTAGAGCATCGGGGCCAGCGCGGCGATGAAGAATCCCGGCGTCACCAGCCGCCCGACGGTGCGGCCATAACTGGCCGGGTCGAACAGCGCCAGCGGCAGGGTTCCGCGCACGATGGTCAGCAGCCCGTTGCCCGCACCGAACAGCAAGGCGAAGGCGATCCCCAACGGGATCGACATGCCCAGCAGCGGCGGCAGGAAGCAGAACGCCACCAGCCCGCTCGCCAGGACGGCCAGGGTGAAGGGTGACAGCCGCCCGCCGAACAGCACCTCGCCCAGCCGGGCCGCCGATTGGCCGACGCCGCGCAGGGTGGACACCCACACCGCCAGCGCCGGGGCCATCCCCAACCCGGCCATCAGCCCGATCATATGGGCCGACAGGCCGGAGTTCAGCAGGCCGTTCAACGCCACGATCAGCGCGTAGAGGATCGCCGCCAATGGGGCCGGGTCGGATGGGCCGCTGCCGGTTGCGTCGCCCGGCTGCGATGTCGGTTCCGGCGCGGGCGCGGGAATGTGGCGGTGGGTGGGAATCCCCAGATGCAGCGGGATGGTCAGCAGCGCGATCCCGGCGTAGACGCACAGCGCCCCGCGCCAGCCCAACGCGTCGGCCAACGCCTGCCCGACCGGCCACAGCACCGACGACGCCAGCCCGCCCAGCAGCGTGATCTGCGCGATGGGGCGGCGGGCGTCGCGCCCACCGATGCGGGCCAGCGCGGCAAAAGCGGCGTCGTACAGCGTCAACCGCATCGCCAGCCCCAGCCCGACCCAGGCGGCGTAATAGCCGATCATCTCGCGCGCGGCCGCCAGACCCAGCAGGCTCGCCGCCATCACCAGCGACCCGGCGACCATCACCGGCCGCCCGCCGCGCTGGTCGATCAGATGGCCGATCCGGCTGGAGGTGAGGCCCTGGACGATCAGCGCGACGGTGAAGCCGCCATGGATCGCCGTCAAACTCTGCCCCAGATCGGCGGCCATCGCCCCGCCGAACACCCCGACCAGATAATAGGAGATGCCCCAGCACAGAAGCTGCGACATCCCCAACCCCACCACCAACCGCCGCGTCACATGGTCCACCGGCCCGCCCGTCCTGTCCGTGCAGCCCCGCCCGGTGCGGGAAGCTTGCGTTGGCGGTCAGGCTAGACCCGGGGCGCGGCTGCGGCAAAACGACTTGTTTTGCGCGGAGTGTTGAGAAAAACTCAATGGATGTCGACCGCCCTGCCGCCCCTGAACGCGCTGCGCGCCTTCGTCGCCGCCGCCCAGCACAGCAATTTCCGCCTCGCGGCGGAGGAGCTGTGCGTCACCCCCGGCGCGATCAGCCGCCAGATCAAATTGCTGGAGGAGCGGATCGGCCATCGCCTGTTCGACCGCTCGCAGCGTCAGGTCCGGCTGACCCCGACCGGTGCCCGCTATTTCGCGCGGGTCGCCAATCTGTTCGAGCAGTTGGCGACGGCGACCGACGCCTTGAACGAGGGCGGCGACCGTCGGGTGCTGCATCTGGATTGCATCCCCACCTTCGCCATGCATTGGCTGTTGCCGCGCCTGCCCGATCTGAAGCGCTGCTGCCCCGATCTGGATCTGTCGCTGTTCACCGCGCCCGACCGCATCGACCAGTCGCGCCGCCTGGATTACGCCATCCGCCGCGATCCCGACCATTTCGGCGGCCTGACCCCGCACCCGCTGATGACCGAACGCAGCGCCCCGGTGTGCAGCCCGCGCCTGCTGGCGGACCGCAGCGGCGATGGCCGGCCCTTTCCCGCCGCGCTGGCCGACACGACGATCATCTCCATCCGCGCCCGGCCCGATCTGTGGCCGCGCTGGTGCGGGGCCAACGGCATGGCGGCGGACGCGCTGGGCAGCCGGTTGGAGGTGGATCACACCTATTTCGCCATCCAGGCGGCCAAGGACGGGTTGGGTGTCGCCCTGATCCCGCTGCTGTTCATCGAACGGTCGTTGGCGATGGGGCGGCTGGTGGTGGTTCCCGGTTGCCCGCCGGTGGTGTCGGGCCGTTACCATCTGTTGGAAAGCCGCCAGCCCGACCGCACTGACGCGCCGGAGTTTCTGGACTGGCTGCGGGCGCAGGCGGAACCGCCGGTCGCGGGAGTGGTTGTGTAAGGGGGCGGTGTGGATGGTCCGGTTGCCACACCGCCGACCGGTCGGGCCTTACGGCACCGTGATCTTACGACACCGTGATCGTGAAGTGCTTGAACACCTCCTTCTTGATCTCCCAGGTGCCGACGAAGTCCTTTTCAACGACGAAGGAGTCGCCCGCCGTCACCGTGACCGGTTCGCCGCCGTCCGGGGTGATGACGATCTCGCCCTCGATCATGTGGACGGTCTCAAGATCGCTGTAAGTGGCGTGATAGGTGCCGGGCGTGGCGCTCCACCAACCCGACAGCGTGGAGCCATCCGCCGATGTGTATTCAACCCACGTCGTCATGGTCGGGTTGCCCGCGACCTTTTTCCAGCCGTCGATGTCGCTGTGGCTGGGTGTCGCGGCCTTGAGGCCGAGTTTCTTGATCGTGTTGGTCATCTGGTGCTCCCTGCTCAAAGACTGCGCGTGCGTCCACGCCGTGCGCGGTGCGCCCGCAGCGCCCCGATGCTGCGCAGGATTGCGTGGGCCATCTCGCCCGTTTGCGACAGGGGAGCGGCGGGATCGGACCCGCCCACCGATTTTGCGCCCGGCTTTGCCCCCGGAAGACACTGGACGGAGCGTGCGGACGGGCGGATCATCCGTTCCACACACTGGAGACGATGGTCATGGCAGCGGCGAGGCGATCCATCGGGCGGCTTGCGGCCCGGCTGTTGGGCTGGGCGTTGCTGGCCATCGCCGCTTTGACCCTCTGGGCGCATCTGGCCCTTGGCAGCGGCAAGGGTGGGGAGGCGTTCGCCATGATGCTGGTGGTGCTGGGGGTGCCGTCCTTCCTGGCGGGGGCGGTGGTGCTGTGGCTGACGCGCGGGCGGCCGACGGGCGGCCCACCAACGGATTGACCCGGCGCGCGGACCACCGCCCTCATCACGGCAGGCTTGCGGCGTTGCGGGCGCTGGCCTACCAAGGGAGCGTTTGCAACCGCCTCCGGGTCCCCTTCATGACGCTGCCCCCGGCCCAGCCCGCTCCGGTTCTGCTGGACGGCGACGCCCGCACCGCCCGCCGTCTGGGCTGGCTGTTCCTGCTGCTGGCCCCGTTGGCCCATGGCGCGCTGACGCTGGCCTTTGGCATGGACGCCAACTGGGATTTGCGCAATTACCATTGGTACAACGGCTATGCGCTGCTGAACGGGCGGATCGATCTGGATCTGCTGCCCGCCCAGATGCCGACCTTCTACAACCCGCTGTTGGACGTGGCGTTCTACGGCTTGGCCTCCGCCTTGCCCGCGCGGGTGGCGGGCTTTGTCTGGGGCACGGTCCAGGGCATCAACCTGTCCCTTCTGTTCCTGTTGGCGCAAGCCTGCCTGCGGGTGAATGTGGCGATGTTGCGCACCGTGGCGGCGATGCTGCTGGCGTTGATGGGCGGCTTGGGCGGCGGCACGCTGGGGCTGCTCGGGACCACCTTTCATGACAATCTGGTCAGCTTGGGGGTGATCGCGGCGCTGGTCGTCGTCGCGCGCGCGTTGCCCCTGCTGAAGACCGGGCGGCTGGTGATGGCCTTTGGCCGGGTTGCGTTCGCTGGCCTCTTCGCCGGGGCGGCCATGGGGCTGAAGAACCCGACGGTCATCTACGCCGTTGGCCTCTGTCTGGCCTTTCTGGCGCTGCCCGCCCACCCGGTGCGGCGGCTGTTCCTGGCCTTTTTCTTCGGGTTGGGCGTGCTGGCCGGTTTGGCGGGGACCGGTGGCTTTTGGATGATCCATCTGTGGCACGATTACGGGAATCCGGTGTTCCCGCACATGAACCATGTCTTCCAGTCACCCTTTGCCGCGATGTCCGACTATGTGAACGCCAGCTTCTTTCCGGCCTCACGGCTGGAACGGTTGCTGTTTCCCTTCACCTTCACCTTTGCCCCGCTGACGGTGGGCGAGGTGCCGTGGTTCGATCTGCGGGCGCTGGCGCTGTTCGTGCTGGTTCCGTTGGCGGCGCTGTCGGCGCTGGCCCTGCGCCGCATCCGCCCGGCGGGCTTTGGTCTGGCCGACGCGGCGGCCACCCGCTTCCTGTTGGTGGCGCTGACCGTCACCTACGCGCTGTGGGTGGTGATGTTCTGCATCTACCGCTACCTCGTGCCGCTGGAGATGCTGGCCCCGCTGGCGCTGGTGATGGCGGTCGGGCTGCTGCCGCTGTCGCGCCGCTGGGCGGTGCGGGTGTCCATCGCCCTGTTGCTGGTGATTCAGGCCACCGTGCAGCCGGCCGATTGGGGGCGCGTGCCCTGGCCCAGCCCGGACGGCCCCGGTCGTTGGGTGACGGCGGAGGTCCCGCCGATCGAGGATCCCCACGCCACCATGGTGCTGATGGGCGGTTACTGGGCGATTTCCCACGTCATCCCGTCCTTCCCGCCGGGCGTGCGCTTTGTCCGCATCCAGTCCAACTTCCTGCAACCGGATTCGGTCGGGAACGGCTATCTGGCGATTCTCAAGGACAAGGTGTCGTCCCATCGCGGCCCCTATCTGATGCTCAGCACCATTCCCGACACCGCCGGGGCGGCCAAGGCGGCCTTGCGCCTGGGTCTGCGGCTGGACCCGGAACGCTGCCGCCCGATCCCCAACAATCTCGGCGAAACGCTGAACCTGTGCGCGGTCGCGCGGGTTGCGGTGGAATAAGCCGTCGCTTTGTGCTGTTTATCCCGTCATTCCCTCTCGCTTGAAGCGTTCCGCACCATGCCCGTCGGCTCCACCGCCTCCGCCACCGCACCCACCGTCGCGGTCCTGATCCCCTGCTACAACGAGGAAGCGGCCATCGGGTCGGTGGTGCGGGATTTCCGCGCGGCGCTGCCCGCCGCCACCATCTATGTCTATGACAACAACTCGTCCGACCGCACCATCGCGGTGGCGCGCGCCGCTGGGGCGGTCGTGCGCAGCGAGCCGTTGCAGGGCAAGGGCAACGTGATGCGCCGGATGTTCTCCGACATCGAGGCCGACGTCTATGTGCTGGTCGATGGCGACGACACCTATCACGCGGCGTCGGCACCGGAGATGGTGAAAACGCTGTGGGACCAGCAGCTTGACATGGTCAACGGCGCGCGCGTGACCGAGATCGTCGCCGCCTACCGCCCCGGCCACCGGCTGGGCAATCTGGTGCTGACCGGCATGGTCGCCAACATCTTCGGCAAGCGCATCGGCGACATGCTGTCGGGCTACCGCGTCTTTTCCCGCCGCTTCATCAAATCCTTCCCGGCGCTGGCCAGCGGCTTTGAAACCGAAACGGAACTGACCGTCCACGCGCTGGAACTGCGCATGCCGATCGCCGAGGTCAAGACCCCCTACAAGGACCGTCCGCCCGGATCGCACAGCAAGCTGAACACCATCCGCGACGGCATCCGCATCCTGAAGACCATCATCATCCTGGTGAAGGAGGAGCGGCCGATTCCCTTCTTCGTCGGCATCTTCGCCTTGCTGGCCCTGCTGTCGTTGGGTCTGGCCTGGCCGGTGATGATGACCTACGCGCAAACCGGGCTGGTCCCGCGCCTGCCCACGGCCGTGCTGTCCACCGGGTTGATGCTGGTGGCCTTCCTCAGCCTGACCTGCGGCCTGATCCTGGACACCGTCACGCTGGGGCGGCGGGAGGCCAAGCGGATGCGCTACCTGTCGATTCCGGCCCCTGGCGATCATCCGGCGCTGGCCGCCGACCGACGGGGCGAGCGGTCGTGATCCCCGCGCTGCTGAACAGCCGCCTGGGGCGTCTGGGCATCCAGTTTGCCAAGTTCGGCGTCGTCGGCGTGATCGGTCTGGTGGTGGACACGGCGGTGCTCTACGCCGGGTTGGCGCTGGGGCTGGAGTTCTTCGCCGCCCGCATCCCGTCCTTCTTCGCCGCCGCGACGGCGACCTGGGCCTTGAACCGTGCCTTCACCTTCAAGGACGCGGGGCGGGGCGGGTCGTTGCTGCGGCAATGGGCAAAGTTCCTCGCCGCCAACGCCTTTGGCGGGGTGGTGAATTACGGCGTGTCGGTGGGGCTGGAGGCCGGGGTGGAACTGGTCGCCGCCCATCCCGTCCTGGCCGTGGCCGCCGGGTCCATCGCGGGCATGTTCTTCAACTTCGCCGCCTCCAAGCATCTGGTGTTCAAGGCGTCCTGAGCGGGGCGGCGGGCGTTCACCGCGCTCCGTTCATCGCCATGCCGTTCACCGCCGGGGCTTGACCAGGAACCACATGCCGATTCCCGACGCGACGATCAGCGCCATCACCCACCAAAAGGCGGTTTCATGGCCGCTGACGCCGGGCAACCCGGCAACGTTCATGCCGAAAATGCCGGAGATCAGCGTCATCGGCGCGAACACCACCGTCACCCAGGACAGCAGGAAGAGGTTGCGGTTCTGCTCCTCCGCCATGCGGGCAGACAATTCGTCCTGCAGGACCTTCGTGCGGTCCTGCAGGGCTTCGATGTCATAGAGCACATCGCCCAGCTTGCCGGTGGCGTTCTGCATCCGGGCCATCGCGTCCTCGTCCGCCCAGGGCAGGTTGCTGTGGCTGACCCGGCCCAACGCCTGGCGCTGGGGGGCGACGTGGCGGCGCAGATGGACCACCATGCGGCGGACCTGCCCCAGCGTGGCCCGTCCGGTCTGGAACCGCTCGGCCAGAATGGCGTCTTCCGTCCGGTCCACCTCGTCGGCCAGCGTGTGGGTGACGCTGTCGAGCGTGTCGGACAGATACTCGACCAGATCGGCCAGCAACTCCACCGTGCTGTCGAACTGTTGCCCGTCGTCCAGCGCCCGGCGCAGGCGGTCGGTGGCCTTCAGCGGGTGGCGGCGGCAACTGATGAGGTGGCGGGCGTTGACGAACAGCCGCAGGGTCCCGATGTCGGTCGGCTCGTATTTCAGATCGTAATGGATGTCGCTCAACACGGTCAGCAGGCCGTCATCGACGCTTTCCACGCGGGTGCGGGTGTCCTTGCCCTCCAACAGCACCTCGCGCACAAACTCGTCCAACCATTCCTGACCGGCGATCCAATGGCGCGCCCGTTGGGAGGACAGGTTGAAATGCAGCCACAGCAGCCCGTCCGTCCGCGCCAGCATCTCCGGCACATCGGCCATGCGGATCGGTGTGGCCCGGCCGTTGACCGGGATGTGATAGCCGCAGATCAGGTCCACGTCGTTGGATTCAAAAGACGACACGCCAAAGGCTCCTGCGGGCGGGGAGGGGGGAGAGGCGCGTCATTATCGGTGGGCTGTGTGACGGTTTTGCGATTGGCGGGCCGGGGGATGGCCGACATCGCGTTTCGGCATGGGTGGGGTGGGGTGCGGGCGGGGTTGCCGCTGTGGACTTTGGCCCGCCGCTCGCCCTATATACGGTGCTATGACGCGCGAATTCCTGAAGATGCACGGGCTTGGCAACGACTTTGTCGTGATCGACGCCCGCCACACGCCCTACCAGCCCAGCGAGGCCGAGGTGCGGGCGATCGCCAACCGTCGCACCGGGGTTGGCTGTGACCAGTTCATCGTTCTGGAAAAATCCGACGCGCCCGGGGTCAGCGCCTTCATGCGCATCCGCAACGCCGATGGCGGCGAGGTCGGAGCCTGCGGCAACGCGTCCCGCTGCATCGGCTGGTTGCTGATGGAGGAAAGCGGGGCGGACGCCGTGTCCTTCCAGACCGCCGCCGGGGTGTTGCACGCCAGCCGCGCCGACCAGGGGCGGATCACCGTCGATATGGGACCGGCCCGCCTGGAGTGGGACGCGATCCCGCTGGCCGCCCCCGCCGACACCCTGCGGGTGGACGCGGTGGAGCACGCCGGGTACAGCGCCCCCGTCGCCGTCAACATGGGCAACCCGCACGCCGTTTTTCTGGTGGACGATGTGAGTGCGGTCCCGTTGGCGGACATCGGGTCGGCGCTGGAGCATCACGCCGCC
This sequence comes from Azospirillum griseum, assembly GCF_003966125.1. Lineage (GTDB taxonomy): Bacteria > Pseudomonadota > Alphaproteobacteria > Azospirillales > Azospirillaceae > Azospirillum > Azospirillum griseum. Next base: position 43,354 of record NZ_RXMA01000028.1, on the reverse strand, counting down.
TTCCCCGAACGCGCCAACATTGAATTCGCGCAAGTCCTGTCGCCCACCCAAATCCGCATGCGGGTGTGGGAACGGGGCGCGGGCGTCACCCAGGCTTGCGGCAGCGGGGCCTGCGCCACCCAGGTGGCGGCGGTGCGCCGGGGCCTGACCGAACGCAAGGCCGACGTCATCCTGGACGGCGGAACCCTGACCATCGAATGGACGCCCGACAACCGCGTGCTGATGACCGGCCCCATCGCCGTGAGCTTCCGGGGGCGGCTGTCGGCGGAGCTGGTTGGGCCAGGCGACCGCGTCGATGCCTGAGCTGTGCCGGTTTTTCGGTATCATCATCGCCATGTACTACAACGACCACGCCCCGCCGCATTTCCACGCGCGGTATGGCCAACAAAAGGCCGCCATCGACATCGAGACTCTCGGGGTGATCGAGGGGGAACTGTCGCCGCGCGCGATGGGGCTGGTGTCGGAATGGGCCGCAAGGCATAAGGAAGAGCTTCGGGCGGACTGGGAATTGGCGCGTGCGCACGCCACCTTGAAGCCGATTGCTCCGTTGGAATGAGCCGATGCTGAAGGACATCATTGCCGTGCAGCCGCTGGACGGCCATCGCTTGCGACTCCGGTTCGAGGACGGGGCCGAAGGAGCGGTGGATGTTGCGTCGATGGTGGACTTCACCGGCGTGTTCGCCCCGCTGCGCGACCCGGACGTCTTCACCGCCGTTCGGGTCGATGCGGATTTGGGAACCATCGTCTGGCCGAACGGGGCCGATCTCGACCCGGTGGTGCTGTACGCCGCCGTGACCGGCGCGCCGTTGCCGACCGCGAGGGGAAACGCACATGCCCGCTGATGCTGCGCCCGACAGCGCTCCTCCGCCGACCGAGGCGCGCGATCCGGAGATCGTCACCTTCGGGTGCCGTCTGAACAGCTATGAGTCCGAGGTGATGCGCACCCACGCCCGCAACGCCGGGTTGGAGGATGTGGTCATCGTCAACACCTGCGCGGTGACGTCGGAGGCGGAGCGGCAGGCCCGCCAGACCATCCGCAAGCTGCGGCGGGAACGGCCCGGTGCCCGCATCGTCGTGACCGGCTGTGCGGCCCAGATCGACCCCAAGCGCTTTGCCGCCATGCCAGAGGTCGATCAGGTCATCGGCAATCAGGAAAAGCTGCAGGCCGAAAGCTGGGGGCTGCCGCCGACCGAAAAGGTGCTGGTCAACGACATCATGTCGGTGAAGGAGACCGCCGGTCATCTCATCGGCGGGTTCGAGGATCGCGCCCGCGCCTTTGTCCAGGTGCAGCAGGGCTGCGACCACCGTTGCACCTTCTGCATCATCCCCTTCGGTCGTGGCCCCTCGCGCTCCGTTCCCATTGGCGCGGTGGTGGAGCAGGTCCAGGCGCTGGTCCGCGCGGGCTACAACGAGGTGGTGTTGTCGGGCGTGGACATCACCAGCTACGGCCCCGATCTGCCGGGGGCGCCGACGCTGGGGCAGATGGTCCGCCGCCTTCTGGCCTGCGTGCCGGAGCTGCCGCGTCTGCGCCTGTCCTCGCTCGACTGCATCGAGATGGACGAGGATCTGTGGCGCCTGATCGAGCAGGAACCGCGCCTGATGCCGCACCTGCACCTGTCGCTCCAGGCGGGCGACGACATGATCCTGAAGCGGATGAAGCGCCGCCACAGCCGGGCCGACGCCGTCGCCTTTTGCGAGCGCGTGCGCCGTCTGCGGCCCGACGCCGTGTTCGGGGCCGATTTCATCGCCGGTTTCCCGACGGAGACCGAGGAGATGTTCGCCAACACCCTGAAGATGGTCGAGGATTGTGGCCTGACCTGGCTGCACGTCTTCCCCTTCAGCCCGCGCCCCGGCACGCCCGCCGCGCGGATGCCACAGATCGACGGTGGGGTGCGCAAGGAGCGCGCCGCCCGCCTGCGCGCCGTGGGCGCGCAAGCGGAGGCGCGCACGCTGGCGTCGCTGGTCGGGCGCACCGCGTCGGTCCTGATCGAAAAGGACGATCTGGGCCGCACCGAACATTTTGCTGAAATCCGTCTGGGCGTCACCCTTCCCCCCGGATCGGTGGTGCGCGCCACCATCACCGGCGTGGCCGATGGCGCGCTGACCGGCACCCTTTTGTAAAAGCGGACATCCCATGATTTTGCGCTGGTTCGGCCGCAAGAAGCCCGAAGACGACGCCCGCAAGCCCGAAACGCCGGACCGGTCGGATCAATCCGCCTTGCCGCAAGCCGCGCCAGCGGTTGCCGACGACGCGGCGACCACGGCGGAGGTGGCGGCTTCCGAAGCGAAGGTTGTTTCGGAAGCGGAACCAACGTCCGTTGCGTTTTCGCACCCAATCGACACCGTTCCGGCTCCGCAACCAACCGCCAACGTCGCGGTGGCCGAACCGATCATCGACGAACCGCCGCCGACCAAGAAGGGCTGGTTCTTCCGTCTGAAGGAAGGGCTGGCGAAATCCTCCTCCAAGCTGACGGAGGGGATTTCCGGCATCTTCACCAAGCGCAAGCTGGACGACGCCGCGCTGGAGGAGTTGGAGGAGCTGCTCATCACCGCCGACCTTGGCCCGACCACGGCGGCCAAGGTGACGGCGGAGCTGGCCCGCACCCGCTTCGGCAAGGAGGTGACGGCGGAGGAGGTCAAGGGCTTCCTGGCCGCCGAAATCGCCAAGACCATCAGCCCGATCGCCCAGCCTTTGGTCATCGACCCGGCGCGCAAGCCCCACGTCATCCTGCTGGTCGGCGTCAACGGGACCGGCAAGACCACGACCATCGGCAAGCTCGCCCGCCAGTTCCGGGCGGAGGGCAAAAGCGTGATGCTGGCGGCGGGTGACACCTTCCGCGCCGCCGCTGTCAGCCAATTGAAGATTTGGGGCGAGCGCACCGGCTGCGAGGTGATCGCGCGCGACACCGGGGCCGACGCCGCCGGTCTGGCCTTTGACGCGGTGGAGCGCGCGCGGGCGCAAGGGGTGGATGTGCTGCTGATCGACACCGCCGGGCGTTTGCAGAACAAGGCCGGGCTGATGGACGAGCTGCGCAAGATCGTCCGCGTCATCAAGAAGGTGGACGAGAGCGCGCCGCACACCACCCTGTTGACGCTGGACGCCACCACCGGCCAGAACGCCCACAGCCAGGTCGAGATTTTCCGCGACATGGTGAACGTCAACGGCCTGATCCTGACCAAGCTGGACGGCTCGGCGCGTGGCGGCGTGCTGGTCGCGCTGGCCGAAAAATTCAAGCTGCCGGTCCACGCCATTGGCGTGGGCGAGGGCGTCTATGACCTGCGCCCCTTCGACGCCGACGCCTTCGCCAAATCGCTGATGGGGCTGAACGCCGACTGACCTCCGGCCCCACCACTCCGTCCGTCCGCTTTACCCCTGGGCGTTGCCTTCCAACGCCGCGATGGCGTCGCTGAGCGCGACCAGACGGCGCGCGTTTTCGACGTGCAGGTTTTCCACCAGCTTGCCATCGACCAGCACCACGCCCTTGCCCTGCGCGGCGGCTTCGGCGTGGGCGGCGATCAGGCGATGCGCCTGGGCGATCTCCTCGGCGTCGGGGCCGAACACGGCGTTGCAGGCGGCGATGGTCTTGGGGTGGATCAGCGTCTTGCCGTCAAAGCCCAGCTCGCGCCCCTGGCGGCAGGACTGGGCAAAGCCCTCCTCGTCGTTCAGATCCAGATGCACCCCGTCCAGCACCGCCAGACCATAGGCGCGGGCGGCCAGCAGGCACAGGCCAAGGCTGGTCAGCATCGGCAGCCGGTCGCGCGTGTGGGCGGCGTGCAGGTCCTTGGCCAGATCGGACGTGCCGAGCACCAGCGCGCCCAGCGTGGGCGAGGCCCCGGCGATCTCCTTGGCGTTCAGCATCCCCAGCGGCGTTTCCATCATGCACCACAGGCGCAGGCTGTCCGGCGCGCCAGCGGCGCGCAGCAGCGATTCGGCCTGCCGCACCGCGTCGGCGCTTTCCACCTTGGGCAACAGCACGGCGTCGGCCCCACTGGTGGCGGCCATGCGCAGATCGTCATAACCCCAGGGCGTGTTCAGCCCGTTGGTGCGGATCACCAGCTCTCGCCCGCCATAGCCACCGGCGGCGATGGCCTGGGCGATGGTGTCGCGGGCCTGCGCCTTGGCGTCCGGGGCCACGGCGTCCTCCAAATCCAGGATCAGGCCGTCGGCGGGCAGGCTGCGCCCCTTGTCCAGCGCGCGGGCGTTGGACCCCGGCATGTAAAGGACGCTGCGGCGCGGGCGGACGGTCATGGCCATGGTGCGATTCCCCGGAAGGCGACGGAAGGTTTGCGGTGCGGCAGAATGATCCGCAGCCCCCACCGCTGTCCATGCCGCCATAGGCCCGACCGGCGCGGCGGCATGGCAGCCATGCGCGATCTGGCCCATCCCCTCAACCCGATCATGGGTTTACCGGGCGCGGAGGGTCGCATAGGCTTTTGCCCATGAAGACCGTCCTTTCGATCCAATCGCACGTCGCTTACGGCTATGTCGGCAACCGGGCTGCGGTGTTTCCGTTGCAGCGGTTGGGAATCGACGCCGTCGCGGTGAACACCGTCCAGTTTTCCAACCACACCGGCTATGGCGCGTGGACCGGGCAGGTCTTCACCGCCGAACACATCGCCGAGATTGTGGACGGCATCGCCGCGCGCGAGGTTCTGCCCCGCTGCGACGCCGTGCTGTCCGGCTATATGGGCGATGTCGGGCTGGGCCGGGTGATCGTGGACACGGCCGCCCGCGTCAAGGCCGCCAACCCGCAGGCGATCTATTGCTGCGACCCGGTGATGGGCGATGTCGGGCGCGGCTTCTTCGTGCGGCCCGGTCTGCCGGACTTCATCAAGACCCACGCGGTTCCCGCCGCCGATCTGCTGACGCCCAACCAGTTCGAGCTGGAGTTTCTGGCCGACCGCCCCATCGCCACGCTGGACGACGCGCTGGCGGCGACGGCAGCCCTGCGCGCGCGCGGCCCGCGTCTGGTGCTGGTGACGAGTCTGACCCGCCGCGACGCCGCCGCCGACCGCATCGAAATGCTGGTGGACGACGCCGATGGCGCGTGGCTGGTGGAGACGCCGCGTCTGGCGCTGGAACCGCCGCCGAACGGATCGGGTGACGCGGTGGCCGCGCTGTTCCTGGCCCATTACCTGAAGGGTTTCGACCCGCGCGAGGCGTTGGAGCAGGCGGCGGCGGCGATCTACGCCATCTTTGACGTCACCGGGCGGATGGGCACGCGCGAGTTGCAGTTGATCGCCGCGCAGGACGCCTTTGTGAACCCGCCCCAGCGCTTCACCGCCACGCGGGTGCGCTGACCACCTCGCCGCGATTGAGCTTTGGCGGGGTGGATCAGGGTGCGCCGTGCGGTGCGCCCGTGCGGCTGTGGCCGCTGCGCGTGACGCCGGGCGGCAGCAGGCGTGTGGCGGGCAGATGCACCGTCATCGTCGTGCCGCCGCCGACCACGCTGCGGCAGGTCAGCGAGCCGCCGTGCAGATCCAACAGATTCTTGGCGATGGACAGGCCCAGCCCGGTTCCTTCGTAACGCCGGTTGGCGCTGTTTTCCGCTTGGCGGAAGGCCTGGAACAGGTCGTCCATGAACTCCGCCGGGATGCCGATGCCGGTGTCGCGCACGCTTAACGAAAAACCGCCGTCCCGGTCGGGACCGGCGGTGATGGTGACGCTGCCGCCCGATGGGGTGAATTTCACGGCGTTGGACAGCAGGTTCAGGATCACCTGTTTGAAGGCGCGCCGGTCCACCCACAGGGTGGCGATGGCGGCGGCGGCCTCGTTGCGCAGGGCCACACCGTTGGCGTTGGCGCGGTCGCGCACCATCATCAGGCATTGGGCGATGGCCTCATGCGCCTCCACCGCCTCCTCCTGCACCTCGTAATGGCCCGATTCCAGCTTGGACATGTCGAGCACGGCGTTGACGATGGACAGCAGATGCGCCCCGCTGTCGTGGATGTCCTGCACGCAGCTTTTTTGCCGGGCGTTCAGCACCCCGAAAAAGTCGCTGCTCAGGATTTCGGCAAAACCGATGATGGCGTTGAGCGGTGTGCGCAACTCGTGGCTCATGTTGGCGAGGAACTCGCTCTTGGCCCGGTTGGCCAACTCGGCTTGTGTTTTGGAGGCGATGAGTTCGGCCTCCTGCTTTTTCCGCCGGGTCATGTCGCGGATCACGCCGACGAAGACGTGCGGAGCGGTTCGGGCCTCGTCGGGTTGGTCGATCACGTGCAGGTCGCTGACCATGAAGCCGATGGGAAAGGCCCGGCCATCGGGCCGCAGCGCGGTCAGGTCATGGTCGTTGGCGCTGATGACGCCATCGGGAATCAGCGCGTTGATCGATTGCCCGACCATGTCGCGCGCCGCCGCGCCAAACATGCGCTCCGCCGCCCGGTTGAAGGTGAGGATGCGGCCATCGGCGTCGAAGGTGACGACGGCGTCGAGCATCGAATCGAGAATTCCGCGAATCCGGCGGGACGCGGCGGCCAATTGCGCCTGATCCTCCTCAAGCCGCGCGTGCTGGCGGACGACGAAGGCGGTGAGCAGGGCGATGGCGATGGTCATCACCACCCCGATCGCGGCCCAGGCGGCGGTGTCTCGCCGCCAGTCGGTCAGGGCGTCGGCGCGCGGCAGGGTGGCGGCGACGAGGTAGGGATGCCCCTCCACCCGCCGCAGGCTGACCAGGCTGTCCTGCCCGTCCGGGGCCAACGCCCGCAGGCCGATCTCCTCCCGATCCGCCAGCGCGTCGCGCAGGGTGGGCCAGTCGGCGAAGGTGGGCGGTGCGGCCTTGCGGTCCGGCCGTTCCAGCAGGATGGTTCCGTCGTGGCGCAGCAGCAGCGCGCGGCCCGGACCGCCGTCGCGCGCCTGATCCAGCCGCGCCGCCAGCCCGTCCAGATTGCCCAACCGTCGGTCGGGGGTGCTGAGGACGCGCGCGGTGTGCTGTTCCAGCAGCCGGGCCAGATCGCGGGTGGCCCGCGCGCCCGCGTCCAGCGATTCCCCGTAGCGCTGGAAAATGCCGTATCCGATCAAGCCGTTGACAACCAGGATGAAGGCCAGACCGGAGGCGAGCATCAGGAAGCGCACCGACGCCAAAGCGCCCCCCAGCACCGGCGGTCGGCGGGTCGGGGGCGGGGGCAGGGCGGGCGATGCAGACTCGTCCATGATGGCGGTGTGTTCGGTGGGCGGCGGGCAGGGTGCGTCCTGATTAAAGAAGCCGACCTTGTAAAGAAAGCTTAACCGTGTCGCAGGGGGGGCCGCAGGGCGCGCGCGCATGGGTGCCGTGGCGACAGCGGCGTTGCTCCGCAGCATGGCATCGGCTAGGACAAACGCCGTCCTCCGTCCAGCCCCCGGCGATGCCCCCCATGACCGAAGGTCCGCTTTCGCTGTACCGCGCCCGTCGCGGAACCGGCACCCTCCGCCCCGATCCCGATCAGGAGCTGGCGGCCGAGAAGTTCCAAAGCCTCTATCACGCCCTGAAGGGCTACCAGCCGCAGGCGGCGGGGGAGGCCAAGGCGGCGGGCGGTGGCTGGCTGGAGCGTTTCGGTCTGGGCCGCCGCCGCGCCACGCCGTCGCCGGAGGTGGCGACCACCGCGCCGCAGGGGCTGTATCTCTATGGCGGGGTCGGGCGCGGCAAATCCATGCTGATGGATCTGTTCTTCGACAGCGCCCCGGTGGACCGCAAGCGCCGCGTGCATTTCCACGAATTCATGCTTGAGGTGCACCAGCGCATTCACGACCACCGCCAATCGGGCAAGGTCAAGGCGGGCGGGGCCGACGACAGCCTGCCCGAACTGGCCCGCGCCCTGGCGGGCGAAGCGTGGCTGCTGTGCTTTGACGAATTCCACGTCACCAACGTCGTCGACGCGATGATCCTGGGGCGGTTGTTCACCCACCTGTTCGAACTGGGCGTGGTGGTGGTCGCGACCTCGAACTGGCCGCCCGACATGCTCTACAAGGACGGCTTGCAGCGCGATCTGTTCCTGCCCTTCATCGCGCTGCTGAAGGACAAGCTCGACGTTCTGTCGCTCGACGGGCCGACCGATTACCGGCTGGACCGGCTGAAGGGTCAACCGATCTACCATCACCCGCTGGGGGCGGCGGCGGACCGGGCGATGGCCGACACTTTCGCCACCCTGACCGGCGGGGCGACGCCGGACCCCACCCATTTGACGGTGCAGGGCCGCCGGGTGGAGATCGCGCGGGCGGCCAAGGGCGTGGCCTGGGTCGGTTTCCAGGACATGTGCGGCAAGCCGCTGGGGGCGGCGGACTATCTGGCCATCGCCACCCATTTCCACACGCTGCTGATCGACGGCGTGCCGACGATGAAGGACGAGATGCGCAACGAGGCCAAGCGCTTCATGACGCTGATCGACGCGCTGTACGAGCACCGGGTCAACCTGATGATCGCCGCCGAAGGCCCGCCGGAGCGCCTGTATCCCGAAGGGACCCACGCCTTCGAGTTCGAACGCACGGTCAGCCGCCTGATGGAGATGCAGGCCGAGGATTACCTGAAAAGCCCGCATCTGGCGTGAACCAACGGCGCTGAAACGTCCTGGCCATGGTCGCGCCGGGGTGTTTCAGCGCGTGTGCTGGTCGAGAAACTGGCGGCACTGGTCGAAATCGGCCAGACAGGCGGCGGGAAGCTCGATCTTCTTGCGTTCGGCCAGGCTGCGGGCGAAGGCCAGCATCTTGTCGGTCGGTTCCTTGCGCCACGCCCCACCACCCGCGCGCGGGGCGGCGGGCGGCGATGAGGTGTCGGTGGCTGCGGAAGAAGTGGCTGGCGGTTCTGGAGCCGATGCGGCGGTCTTGGCCTTGCGCGTCCGGCGCGGCTTGGTCGGCGGGCTGTCCGTCACGGCGGAGTCGCCGTCAAGCGGCACCGCTGTTTTGCGGCGGCGGGTGCGTGGGGCGGCGTCGGTTTCCGCTGACGCCGTGCGGCTCCCCGTGGCACGGCGCTTGGCCCCGGTCTTGGCCCCAGGCTTAAACCCGGATTTGGTCCCGAAACGGCCGCGCGTGGCGGGCAGGCCGGGATCGACCGCCGCGCCGCGTTGCCCGACCAGCGCGCCGATCAGGTGGTCGGCCTCGGCGGCGATGGCGTCGATCACCGCGCGGAAATCGGCGCGGCCCGTCACCACCTCGTCCAGCTTCAATTCCCACAGCGCGGTTGTGCCGGGATCGACCAGCGTCGGGGCGGCGGCGCGCAGGGTTTCGAACAGGCGCAGACCGGCGGGCGTCGGCGACAGCCACTTGCCATCGGCCCCCAACAGATTCTGTTTGCGCAGGCCCTTGATGATCTCGGCGCGTGTGGCCGGGGTGCCGATGCCCTTGGCCTCCTTCAGCCGGTCGCGCAGGGCCGGATCCTCGACGAAGCGCCAGGCGTTCTGCATGGCATCGACCAGGGTGCCTTCGTTGTAGCGCGGCGGGGCCTGGGTGCGTTTGGCCTCCACCTTCGGTTCCGACAGGCGGGCGGCTTCGCCGTCGCGCAGGTTGGGCAGGGTCTGTTCGGTCTCCTCCTCCGCCTTGCCATCGGATTCGGCCGAGGCGAAGGCAGCCTTCCAGCCCATGATCAAGGGGATGCGGCCCACCGCGCGGAAGGGAACCGGCTTGCCATCGACCTGAACCGCCATGCCGACGCTGGTCTGCCGGTATGCGTAATCGGGCATGACGGCGGCGAGGTAGGAGCGGCAAATCAGCGCAAACAGGCGCTTTTCATCGTCGCTCAGGCGCACCAGCCGTGCGTCGAGATCGTCCATCACATTGACGTTGGGAATCACCGCGTGGTGCGACACCCCTTCCAGCGCGCGGTCGCAGAAATGCCCCGATTTGCCCTTGCGGATCACCGGGCGGTCGACGTCCATATGCTCGCCCAGATGGGCAAAGCCGCGCAGGCGTGTGAGCGCGCCGACCAGTCGCGGCGCGTCGGCGATCTGGTTTTCCGCCAGATAGCGGGCCTCGGCGCGCGGGTAGGTGATGAGCTTTTTGCCGTCGCCGTCATACAGCTCTTGCGCCACCGACAGGGTGCGGTCCGCGCTCCAGCCCCACCGCTGGCCGCAGGTCTTTTGCAGGGCGGGCAGGTCGTACAGCTTGGGCGGGGCCTGACGCTTGTCCTCCACCGACACCGCCAGCGGGCCATCATGCCCATCGGCGGCCCGCGCGATGGCCTCGGCCCGCGCCCGGTCCTTGATGCGGTCCTTCGGGGCCGGGGCGTGGCGCATCTGGAAACAGCCGCCGGGAACCGTGGCGGTCGCCACCACCTCGAAATAATCTTCCGGCACGAAATCGCGGATTTCCAACTCGCGCAGGCAGACGATGGCCAGCGTGGGGGTTTTCACCCGCCCGATGCCGATCACGCCCTGCGCGCCGGGGGCCAGCAGGGTCTTGGTCGCGGTCCGGGTCAGCGACAGGTTGAAGATCTGGTCGGCCTGCTGGCGCGCCACCGCCGCCTCGTAAATCGGGCGCAGCTCCGCGTTCGGCTTCAGCCGGGCGAAGGCGTCGCGCAGCGTCTTGGGGTCCTGCGCGGTGAAGATGGCGCGCTGGACCGGGCCGCGATAGCCGACATGCTCCAAAATCTCCTGGCCGATCAACTGCCCCTCGCGGTCGCAATCGGTGGCGAGAATCACGCCGTCGCAACCCTTCAGCGCCTCCCGGATCGCCTGGAGCTTGGCCGCCTTGTTGCCGCCGCTGTCGGGGCGGGTGGGGTAGAGGCCCTCGGGCTTCAGCAGGGTCGGCGTCCAGCGCTTCCACGCCGGATCGACCTCATCCGGTTCGGCCAGCCGCAGCAAATGCCCCTCGGCGGGCAGGATGCGCCCGTAGCGCGTTCCCAGGGCCGCGCGCAGGTCCTTCGCCTGACTGGATTTTTCCGTGATGATGAGCGTCGTCATGACCGTCAGGATACGGGAGTGTCGGAAACGGATCAAGAACGCGACGGCCCCCGCGCGTGATTTTTTCCCTTTTTGTTCCCATCCGCCGGGTGTGGTCGGGTGTGGCCAAGCCGGTCGTCACGGTGGTCGTTGAGGCGGTCTTTGCGGTGGCTCTTGCGGTGTCGGACACTGCGCCGGGCAGCCCTGACGCCCGGTCACGCATTTTTCACTTCGCGCCGGGGCGGGAATGGCATAGACCTAGCCGATCTTTTGCCTCGGAACCCGGAGTCTTTCTATCATGTCGATCCAGCGCTTCCACATCGGACCGCGCATGAGTCAGGTGGTTGTCCACAACGACACGGTTTATCTCGCCGGTCAGGTCGCCGACCAGCCGACGCCCGATGTCGAAAACCAGACCCGCCAGATCCTGGCCCAGATCGATTCCCTGCTGGCCGAGGCCGGGACCGACAAGACCAAGCTTTTGTCGGCCACCATCTATCTGGTGGACATCGCCACCTTCGGCGCGATGAACAAGGCGTGGGATTCCTGGGTCGCGGCGGGCAACACGCCCGCCCGCGCCACGGTGGAAGCCGCGCTCGCCGCGCCGGAGTATCTCGTGGAAATCCAGGTGATCGCCGCCAAGTAAGGCGGTGGATACGGGGCAACCCGGCAGCCTCGGTTGGGGTGTGCCGGCGTGGCCCGAACGCTGTGAGGGCCTCGCGCTTCCATAAACCGCCGAAATCCTTCGCCGGTTTACAGAATGTTAATGACGCCTTAACGGATCGACCGTAAAACCCCGACCAACCTCTGCTGCCGAGGCGGCGTCTCCCGATGGGATGCGCCTCGGTTGCCGCGTATCTGCAATGGAACCGCAACATGCCGCGCCAAACGCCACTGTCTGACATCCGCAACATCGGTATTATCGCGCACGTCGATGCCGGTAAGACCACGACGACCGAACGCATCCTGTATTACACCGGTCGCAAGCACACGATCATCGACGTGCACGAGACGAAGGATCTCAAGACGTCGACGACGACCGACTACATGGAGCAGGAGCAGAAGCGCGGCATCACCATTCAGTCGGCCGCTGTTTCGACCTTCTGGCGCGAGAAGAAGATCAACGTCATCGACACCCCGGGCCACGTGGACTTCACCATCGAGGTGAACCGTTCGCTGCGCGTGCTCGACGGCGCGGTCGTGGTGTTCGACGGCGTGGCCGGTGTGGAGCCGCAGTCGGAAACCAACTGGCGTTTGGCCGACAACTACAACGTGCCGCGCATCTGCTACGTCAACAAGATGGACCGTTCGGGCGCGAACTTCCAGCGTTGCGTCGGCATGATCAAGACCCGCCTGAACGCGCGTCCGGTCTGCATCCAGGTTCCGCTCGGCTCGGAAGACAACTTCCGTGGCATGGTCGATCTGGTCGAGATGAAGGCGTATGTCTGGTTCTCGGACGACAAGGACGCCAAGTGGGAAGTCTGGGAGATCACCGACGATCTCGCGGCCAAGCTCAACCTGACCGTCAAGGAAGATCTGGACAACATCGCCAGCATCCCGGCCCTGCGCGCCGAGCTGGTTGACACCGCGCTCGAGCAGGACGACGCGGCGATGGAAGTCTATCTGGAGACGGGCGAGGAACCGTCGGCCGACGTGCTGCGCGCCTGCCTGCGCAAGGGCACCATCACCAGCGCCTTCACCCCGGTCCTCTGCGGCTCGTCCTACAAGAACAAGGGCGTTTGCCAGGTTCTGGACGCGGTTGTCGATCTGCTGCCGGCCCCGACGGACGTCGAAGCCATCAAGACGGTGGACGAGGACGGCAACCCGAACGGTGAGCGTCTCAGCTCCGACGACGCGCCCTTCTCGGCGCTGGCCTTCAAGGTGCTGAACGACACCTACGGCTCGATGACCTTCGTGCGCGTCTATTCGGGCGTGCTGACCAAGGGCATGTCGATCCTGAACTCGACCCGTGGCAAGCGCGAAAAGATCGGCCGCATGGTCGAGATGTACGCGAAGGACGCCAACCCGATCGAAGAAGCCCGCGCCGGCGACATCATCGCGCTCGTCTCCCTGCAGGAGACCGAGACCGGTGACACCCTGTGCGACGCCACCGCGCCGGTGATCCTGGAGCGCATGCGCTTCCCCGACCCCGTCATCAGCGTCTCGGTCGAGCCGAAGACCAAGGGCGAGCAGGAGAAGTTCTCCATCGCGCTCGGCAAGATGGTCCGCGCCGATCCGTCGCTGCGTCTGGAAACCGACCGTGAAACCGGCCAGACCATCCTGCGCGGCATGGGCGAGCTGCACCTGGAAGTGACGCTCGACCGCATGCGCACGGAGTTCAACGTGGAAGGCAACATGGGCAAGCCCCAGGTCGCCTACCGCGAAGCGATCACCAAGCCGATCGAATACACCTACACCCACAAGAAGCAGACCGGCGGTTCGGGCCAGTTCGCCGAAGTGAAGATCGTTTTCGAGCCGCGCGAGCGCGGTGAGGGCTTCGAGTTCCTCGACGAGACCGTCGGCGGCACCGTTCCCCGCGAATACGTTCCGTCGGTCAAGAAGGGCCTGGAAATGCAGAAGGAAGACGGCGTGCTCGCCGGCTATCCGACGGTCGATTTCCGCGCCCGCCTGGTGGACGGCAAGTACCACGACGTCGACTCGAACGCTCTGACGTTCGAAATCGCCGCCAAGGCTTGCTTCCGCGAAGCTCTGCCGAAGGCCGGTCCGATCCTGCTGGAGCCGGTGATGAAGGTCGAGATCGTGACGCCGGACGACTATCTCGGCGACGTGATCGGCGACGTGAACCGCCGCCGTGGCACCGTGCTGGGTCAGCTGGAGCGTGGCTCGAACATCGCCGTGGAAGCCAACGTCCCGCTGAACGAAATGTTCGGCTACATCGGCCAGCTGCGTGGCATGACCTCGGGCCGTGCGTCCTACACCATGGAGTTCAGCCACTACGAGCCGGTGCCGCGCAACGTCACCGACGAAATCGTGGCGGGCCGCAACAACAAGGCCTAACTGCCTCGGTTGTGACGGTGTGATACGGCAAGGCCAGCGGAGCGATCCGCTGGCCTTTGTCGTTTCGGGGCAACCTTGTTTCCGGGCCGTGTCCGTTTTGGGCCGTGTCCGTTTTGGGCGGTGTCGGGTTGGAATCGGTCGCAATGTGTCTGGTCTGACACAATGTCGCGGGCCTGTGTTGGATTTTTCTTGCATTTACAAAAATTAACCGATTTCGGTAATCAAAAAGGAATTGGCGGTTTGCCAGAACCATGCGCAAATTTGAGGCATGGTGATTCGGCGATTCATGACCCTGCTGCTGATGGTGCTGTTGACCATCGTTGTCCCCGCCGGGGCGGGGCAGGGCGGTGTGCGCCTCGATCCGTTGTTTGCGGCGCTGCGGGCCACGACCGACGCGGCCTATGCCGAATCGCTGGAAGAACACATCTGGGACCTGTGGCTGGACAATCCGAACGCCGAGATGATCCGGGTGATGCGAGCCGGTGTGTTCAGCTTCAACAACGATGACTACACCGCCGCCTTGGCGGCCTTTGACACGGTGGTCACGCTTGATCCCACCTACGCCGAGGGGTGGAACAAGCGGGCGGCGGCCCATTACATGCTGGGCCGGAATCGGGCGGCGCTGGAGGATCTGCGCCGGGTCTTGAGCCTGGAGCCGCGCCATTTCGGGGCCTTGACCGAATTGGGTCTGGTCTATCTGGCGGTGGGCCAGCCGGAGGCCGCCTTGAAAGCCTTTGACGCCGCGTTGGCGATCAACCCCCATCTCGTCAAGGTGCGGCAACAGGCCGACAACCTGCGGCGCACGGTCTACGCCGGGGTCGCCCTGTAAACCTGTCCGGTGTAAACCTGTCCGGTGTAAACCCCTCCGGAGTAAACCCGTCCGGCGTGGGACCGCTCCGGTTCATCCTCCCGGATCGAATTCGAGCAAAACGCTTCAGATCATCCCGTTATGAGCGTAGAGAAGGGTTGAGCCTGTGATCGCGCGTGTGTGGTGCGCGGCGGTCGCGTTGCAAACCGGTCCAGACGCGCGGTGTGGGATGACGACACAGCTCTTTTTTGAAATGGCCAGCGAACTCCGGGTCATCAGCCTGATGGGGCTGCTGTGCCTGTCCTTTTTGCTGCCGCTGACCATCTTCATCGGTCGCAGCAACATCAAGACGGTGCGCCAGAAGATCATCGCCGACCTGGAGTCGGTCTTCCGCATCGAGGGCAGCAGCACGCTCATTCCATCCTTTGAATTCGCCGCCTACAAATACCGCGCCTTGCCGCATTTTTCCGAAGGGCGGCAGCCGTCGGAATGGCGGGCCTATCTGCTGCCGGTGCTGGTTTTCATCATGGTGACGTTCAGCGGCTTCGTGACCGCCAGCGGTGTGGTGCTGACCCGCGAACGGCTGGAGCATTTCCAACCCCTGTTCAGCGGCATCACCCTGACCAACACCGACCCGGCCAGCCTGAAGGTGATGATGGACTATCAGCTCCAGAGCATCGCCGTGCTGACCTTCACCTTCTTCGGGGCCTATGTCTGGTCCATCGATTATCTGGTCCGGCGTATTTCCAATTACGACCTGTCGCCGATTTCCTTCCTGCGGGTGACGGCGCACATCATTCTGGCCTGCATCACCTCGGTCACGCTGCACCATGGTTACATGGACATGGCCCAGGCCACCCCGGCCAGCGCTATGGGGGATCGGGTTCCGGAACTGGTTCTGGCCTTTCTGGTCGGCTTTTTCCCGCGCCTGGGGTTGCAAACGCTGTTGAGCCGGGTGCCGCAGTTGCAGATCCGGCGGATCGACCCGCGCGCGCAGGGCTTTGTCCGCGAATACCCCATCGACATGATCATGGGAATCGACTCAGCGATCAAATTCCGGCTGGCCGAATTCGAGATCGAGGATGTGCAGAATCTGGCGACGGCCAACCCCATTCTGCTGTTCGTGGAAACCCCCTATGGCATCTACGAGACGCTCGACTGGGTGGCGCAGGCGCAACTGATTCTGGCTCTGGACCTGGACCAGATCGAAGCGCTGCGGGGGATCAACATCCGCACCATCTTCGACATCGAACGCTTTATGGAGCGTCCGGAGTCGCGCCCGCTGCTGCTGGCGGCGCTCAACACGCCGAAGACCGATGGCAAGACGGTGGTCCAGGCCGATCGCGGCATCACCCTGGACAACCTCGAGTCGGTGGTCCGCTCCATCGGCGAGGATCTGCATGTTCAACGCCTGCGCCAGATCTGGCGCAACATCGAGATCAAGCTGAACTTCGATCTGCCCTACATCCGGCAGGAGCGGGAGCGGCTGTTCACGCTTGGCAAGGGGACCGTGTTGCCCGCCGCTTTCGGCCCCACGACTGTTGCCGACCCAGCTCCCGAGCCTCCGGTGTCCCCGGTGGTTGAACAGCCGCCGGTGGTGTCGCCGGAGCCGCTGCGCGTGGTGGAACCGGCCTGACAGAGAAACGCCCGCCGCGCAACGGGCGCGGCGGGCGGGATCACCAGAGCATTTGCAGGGGCATTTGCCGTGAAGGATGAGGGGGGGTTACTCCGCCCCGACCCAGGCGATGCGCAGGATGTTGGTGTTGCCCGGAGTGCCGAAGGGGACACCGGCGGTGATGACCAGACGCTGCCCGTCCTTGGCCAGCCCGTCGTCAAAGGCCGCACGGGTGGCCTTCTGCACCATTTCGGCGAAGTTGGCGCAGTCGGAGGTGTGGACGGCGTGGACGCCGAACACCAACTGCAAGCGCCGCGCGGTTTCCAACGCCGAGGTCAGGCACAGAATCGGCTGTTCCGGCCGTTCCCGCGCCGCGCGCAGCGTGGTGGACCCCGACGTGGTGTAGGTGACGATGGCCGCCGCCTGGATGGTGTGGGCGACCTGCCGGGCCGCCGCCGTGATGGCGTCGGCGGCGGTCTGCTGCGGGTCGGGGTGCTGGGCGTCCATGATGGTGCGGTAGAGCGGGTCATGCTCCACCCGGCGGGTGATGCGGTCCATCATCGACACCGCTTCGACCGGGTAATCGCCCGAGGCGGTTTCCGCCGACAGCATCACCGCATCGGCCCCGTCATAGACGGCGGTGGCGACGTCCGAGGCTTCGGCGCGGGTCGGGGCGGGTGCGCCGACCATCGATTCCAGCATCTGGGTGGCGACGATCACCGGCTTACCCGCCCGGCGCGATTCGCGGACGATGCGCTTTTGCAGGGTCGGCACGTCTTCGGCGGGCAGCTCGACGCCCAGGTCGCCACGGGCAACCATGATGCCGTCCGACAGCTCGATGATCTCGGTCAGGTGGGTGATGGCCTGCGGCTTCTCCAGCTTCGACAGCAGCGAGGCGCGACCCCCGATCAGGCGACGGGCCTCCGCCACATCCTCCGGCCGCTGGACGAAGCTGAGCGCCACCCAATCGACCCCGGCGTCGAGCGCGAAGACCAGATCCTCGCGGTCCTTCTTGGTCAGCGGCGACAGCGGCAGGACCACGCCCGGCACGTTCACGCCCTTGCGGTCGGACAGCTTGGTGCCGGACACCACCACGGTGTCGGCGTGCTCCGGCCCGCAACCGACCACGCGCAGCCGCACGCGGCCATCGTCCAGCAGCAGGTCGGTGTCCGGGGTCAGGGCGGCGAAAATCTCCGGGTGGGGCATGCCGACACGGGTCGAGTCGCCGGGTTCCTTCGACAGGTCCAGCCGCAACTTTTGCCCGGCGGTCAGCGCGATGGGGCCGTTGGCGAAGGTGGCGATGCGCAGCTTGGGGCCTTGCAGGTCGGCCATGATGGCGATGGGGCGGCCGGTCTCGGCCTCCAGATCGCGGAGAATCTTGACGCGCGCGCCATGGTCGGCGTGGCTGCCATGGCTGAAATTCAGGCGGAACACATCGACGCCGGTTTCGAACAGGGTGCGAATCATCTCCGGCGTGGCGGAGGCCGGGCCGAGGGTGGCCACGACCTTGGTCAGGCGGGAGCGTCGGATCGGCGTGCGGTGAGTCGGGGCGTGGTCGGTCGGCGTCGTGCCAGTCGTGGTCATGAAGGCAAGCCTTTGCAGGTTGATCGTGTGGTGATGGGGCTGAGACTGGTGCGCCGTGGCTGTCCGTTGGTTCGAACAATCCGTTCTGATGGTAGTTGCCGCATCATTATGCGCCAATCAAGGGGCAGCGTGTCGGATTCCTGCGGAAGTCCTGCGGAGTCGCGCTTGCGTTCCGCCGCACGGTCGTTTAGGCCTTCGTCCGTGGGTCGGACAGACCCCGGACCATGGCTTTCCGCCTTGACAAGTTCCGGGTATTTTCTATAGTCGCACCCTCTCGTGCCCTATCCGGGTACGAACGACGTTTTGCGCGCCGGGTTTCAGGGGGATCTGACTTTCGGCGCGCGTGGATCATCGGTCGCCCTGCCGGGTGGCCGACGGGAATCGAGGAGAGCAGGCGTGGCGCGTATTGCTGGCGTCAACATCCCCGCGCAGAAGCGTGTGGAGATCGGGTTGACCTACATCCATGGCATCGGCCCCTTCAAGGCCAAGGAAATCTGCACGAAGCTGGCCATTCCGGCCGAGCGTCGTGTGAATCAACTGACGGACGACGAAGTCCTGAAGATTCGCGAGACCATCGACGCCGACTATCGCGTCGAAGGCGACCTGCGTCGCGAAGTCGCGATGAACATCAAGCGTCTGATGGACCTGGGCTGCTATCGCGGCCTGCGTCACCGCAAGAGCCTGCCGGTTCGCGGTCAGCGCACCCACACCAATGCCCGCACCCGCAAGGGTCCGGCCAAGCCGATCGCCGGCAAGAAGAAGTAAGACAGAGGATTACCTTCCATGGCCAAGCCGTCCGCCGCCTCGCAGCGTCTGCGTCGTCGTGAGCGTAAGAACATCACCGCTGGCGTCGCGCATGTGAACGCCTCGTTCAACAACACGATGATCACCATCACCGACGCGCAGGGCAACACCATTGCCTGGTCGTCGTCGGGCACCATGGGTTTCAAGGGTTCGCGCAAGTCGACCCCCTACGCCGCCCAGGTGGCTGCCGAGGACGCTGGCCGCAAGGCTCAGGAACACGGCATGAAGACCCTGGAAGTCGAAGTGAAGGGTCCGGGTTCGGGGCGTGAGTCCGCCCTGCGCGCCCTCCAGTCGGTCGGCTTCCAGATCACCTCGATTCGCGACGTCACGCCGATCCCCCACAACGGTGTTCGCCCGCCCAAGAAGCGCCGCGTCTAACCTGTTGGTTTCCGCATCCGCAGGAATCATCCACCCCGGGACGGACGGTTGCAGCCATCGCAACCGTCCCAGAATGGGGGTGGCGGATTCCTGCGGGTTCGTTTTCACCTGATGGCAATTGAGGTCTCCCGTGCTTCAAAAGAACTGGCAAGAGCTGATCAAGCCGAGTAAGCTGGACATCCAGCCCGGCGATGACGCCGACCGCTCCGCGACCGTGGTCGCCGAGCCGCTGGAACGCGGTTTCGGCCTGACGCTCGGCAACGCGCTGCGTCGCATCCTGCTCTCCTCCTTGCAGGGCGCTGCGGTCACGGCGATCCACATCGACGGTGTTCTGCACGAGTTCTCGTCGATCCCCGGCGTCCGCGAGGACGTGACCGACATCGTCCTGAACATCAAGACGATGGGCCTGCGCATGGGCGGCGACGGCCCGAAGCGCATGCGCCTGCGCGCCGATGGCCCGGGCGAAGTCACCGCCGGCATGATCGAAACCGGGCCGGACATCCAGGTCATGGATCCCGATCTGGTCATCTGCACGCTGGACAACGGCGCGCGCTTGAACATGGAACTGACGGTCGAGACCGGCAAGGGCTATGTCCCCGCCAGCCAGAACCGCCCGGAAGACGCGCCGATCGGGCTGATCCCCATCGACGCCCTGTTCTCGCCGGTCCGCAAGGTGTCCTACAAGGTTGACAACGCCCGCGTCGGCCAAGTCACCGATTACGACCGCCTGACGATGTCCATCGAGACGAATGGCTCGGTGAAGCCGGATGACGCGCTGGCGCTCGCCGCCCGCATCATGCAGGACCAGCTGCAGCTGTTCATCAACTTCGAAGAGCCGACGCACGCCGTCTCCGAGGAGAAGCACGAGGAGGTTCCGTTCAACAAGAACCTGCTCCGCAAGGTGGACGAGCTGGAGCTGTCGGTTCGTTCGGCCAACTGCCTCAAGAACGACAACATCGTCTACATCGGCGATCTGGTTCAGAAGACCGAAGCGGAAATGCTGCGCACGCCGAATTTCGGCCGCAAGTCGCTGAACGAGATCAAGGAAGTGCTGTCCCAGATGGGCCTGCACCTGGGTATGGAAATCCCGAACTGGCCGCCCGAGAACATCGAGGAACTGGCCAAGCGTCTGGAAGAGCCGTACTAAGCCGTTTTGTTCCGCACCCTCGCCCGCCCGTTTCCGCCCTGCGCGGGCACGGGTGGGGGAGGGTGCTGTTTCCAGGGCAATCGCCCGCCCCCGTTGCCGTACCAGACCGCCGGTCTGGGCGGCGGGGTTCACGATCGGCTCCCCGAGGGGGGCCAAGCCATGAAGGAGGACCGCCATGCGTCACGGCGTTTCGGGACGTAAGCTCAGCAAGACCACCAGCCACCGCAAGGCCATGTTCTCGAACATGGCGAACGCGGTGATCAAGCACGAGCAGATCACCACCACCCTGCCGAAGGCGAAGGAACTCCGCGCCATCGTCGACAAGCTGATCACCCTGGGCAAGAAGGGTGGCCTGGCCAACCGTCGCCTGGCCTACGCTCAGCTGCGCGACGACGAGATGGTGACGAAGCTGTTCACCGTTCTGGCCGACCGCTACAAGGACCGTCAGGGTGGCTACACCCGCGTTCTGAAGGCCGGTTTCCGCTATGGTGACGCCGCCGACATGGCCGTGTTCGAGCTGGTGGACCGTGACGCGGACGCCAAGGGCCAGAATTCCGGCCCGACCGGCGACGCCGTCGACACGGACGCTGCGGCTGACGAGTAACATCCACACATCCGGTCCTTGCTTTTCACCGGGCAAGACCGGTATAGGATGAAGAACGACCCTCTCTTCGGTGCGCCGAAGAGAGGGTTTTCTTGTATGGGGCCGGTGAAATGTTGCGTTCCCTTTACAACCGCATTCAGCGCTTGTCGGTTCGTCGGGATGCCGTGTGGTGGATGTCCGCCGTGTCCTTTGCGGAAAGCTCCTTTTTTCCGCTGCCGCCCGACGTGATGCTGATTCCGATGTGTCTGGCCCAGCCGAAAAAGCTGTGGTTCTACACCAACCTGTGTGCGCTGGCGTCCCTGCTGGGCGGTGTGTTCGGTTACGCGCTGGGATTCTATCTGTTTGAAAGCCTGGGGCGGCTCATCATCGATTTGTACGACGCGCAGGACTCCTTCCTGCGGTTCCAGGAGATGTTCGCCGCCTATGGCCCCTGGTTCCTGATTTTGAAGGGGGTGACGCCGATCCCCTACAAGCTGCTGACCATCACCGCCGGATTCGCCCATCTGGACCTGACGGTGTTCGTGCTCTGCTCGATCATCGCGCGCTTTTCACGATTCTACATGATCGCGGTGCTGCTGCATTTTTACGGCGAACAAGTGCAGGCGATCATCGAAAAGCGCCTGATGCTGGTCACGACCCTGCTGTTGGTCGTCGTGGTCGGCGGCCTGTTGAGCTTCAAATTCGTCTGAGGGACTTCGGCGGGCGGAGCGTTCGCTCCGCCTCCCCCTCTCAATTGGGCGTGCCGTGGTCCTGGCGATTGCGCTGGGTGGCGGGCAGGGCGGCGCGGTCCCGGCGGTCCTGGCGGACGATCAGGGCGATGGCCCCGGCCACGGCCAGCCCGCCCAGGGCGGGAACCAGCATTTCGCCAAAGCCGACGTCGGGACGGGAGGCGGTGCGGGCGACCAGCATCACCAACCCGACCACCAGCAGCGCGGCGAACAACAGCCGGCTCTTGCGGTTCGGGGTCGGGTTCGCGGGGTTGGGTGTCATTTGGGTCATTCCCTTCTGGGGCCGGTTCCCGGCATATTGGGGTCGATCCGGGGATGGACCCGCGAGCGTGGCATTCCGCCCAGCCGCATACCATCTTCGCACAAAGAAGAATAGGAGCCGTGTGGCATGTTCCGTCCGATCCGCCTTTTTGCTTCGCTGGTTGCGGTGGCGTTGCTTGGCCTGACCGCCTGCGCCGACCAACCCGCGCCGCGCGCCGCGTCGGTGGCCGCCCCGTCGGCGACGGCGTCCGCCGGTTCCACAGCACTGCCCCAGGTTCCGGCCAGCAAGCCCAACGCGGCGCGCCCGGCGACCCCGGCCGGTGGGGCTGCCCAGGGCGATGACCAGTCGTTGCGCCTGAACGGCGACACCAGCGGCGGCGGCACCTGCCGCACCCAGTGCGAGCGCAGCCTGAACATGTGCATGGATTCGGTGGCGGCCCGCACCCAGAGCGGGCTGGAGCGCCCGGACGCCGGTGGTCCCTTCACCCCGTCGGACAATTGCAGCTATCAGCTCAAGCAGTGCTTCCAGCGCTGCAACGCGGTTCGGTAAGACCGAAACCGGGCGGCGGATCCGGTCAGGACCGCCGCCCGCGCAGGTTGCCCCAATAGGTCAGGCGTTTGCGGATCTCGCGCTCGAAACCGCGCTCCACCGGGCGGTAGAAGCTGTGGCGCTCCACGCCGGGCGGGAAGTAGTTCAGGCCGGAAAAGCCCTCCGGTGTGTCGTGGTCGTAGATGTAGCCCTGCTTGTAGCCAAGATCCTTCATCATCCGCGTCGGCGCGTTCACCGCGTGCATCGGCGGCATGACGCTGCCGGTCTTGCGGGCCAGCGCGCGGGCTTCGGACAGGGCGACCTCGACCGCGTTGGATTTCGGCGCGGTCGCCAGATACAGGCAGGCCTGCGCCAGCGCCCGTTCCCCCTCCGCCGGTCCCAACCGTTCATAGGTTTCCCAGGCGGTCAGCGCCTGCACGATGGCGTTGGGGTCGGCCAGCCCGATGTCCTCGTTGGCGACGCACAGCATGCGGCGGGCGATCACGCGCGGATCCTCCCCCGCCGCCAGCATCCGGCACATCCAATAAAGCGCGGCGTCGGCGTCGGACCCGCGCAGGCTCTTGTGGAAGGCCGACAGCAGATTGTAATGGCCATCCCCGGCCTTGTCGTAGGACGGCATCCGCCGTTGCAGCACCCGCCCCAGACCGGCGGCGTCCAGCGCATCGCCCCCCGACAGCGCGTCGATCTGTTCGGCCATGTTCAGCAGGAAACGCCCGTCGCCGTCGGCCATCGTCACCAGCGCGGCGCGCGCGTCGTCGGTCAACGGCAGGGGATGGCCAAGATGGGATTCGGCGCGCGTCAGCAGGGCGGCGAGCGATTCCTCGTCCAACCGCCGCAGAACGAAGACCTGGACGCGCGACAGGATGGCCGCGTTCAGCTCGAAGCTGGGGTTTTCGGTGGTCGCCCCCACCAGGGTGATGGTCCCATCCTCCAGATAGGGCAGGAAGATATCCTGCACCGATTTGTTGAAGTGATGGACCTCGTCGCAGAACAGCAGGGTTCCGCGCCCACCGGCGCGCCGCCCGCGTGCGGCGTCGAACAGCTTGCGCAGATCGGCCACGCCGCTTTGCAGGGCCGACACCGCGTCGAAATGCAGGTCGGTCGCTTCGGCCAGCAGGCGGGCGATGGTGGTCTTGCCGCAACCGGGCGTGCCCCACAGCACCATCGACGACAGGTTGCGCGCCGCCACCATCCGCCCGATGGGCGCGTCGGGTGTCAGCAGGTGGTCCTGGCCGACCACTTCGGCCAACCGTGTGGGGCGCAGGCGGTCGGCCAGCGGGCGCGGGGCCTGTTCGGCAAAAAGGCTGGATGACATGGGCAGGGCCGGGGCGGTCTGTTCGGGCGCTATGGGAGAACAGTGGGGGAACACAGCGGGCCGCGCAAACAGAAAACGCCACCAGACTTGCGGGTCTGGCGGCGCGCTCACTCTGGTCGAACAGAAGCCGGTGGGCGTCCGGTTACGCCGCCACGCCGTCCAGCGGAGCCGAGGCGATCAGCTTGTAATGATCGCTGTCGATCAGAACCGAACAGCTCAGGGTTTTCGACACCCCGTCGTCTTCGGTGCTGACGACGCGGGCGTGCGGAATGCCGAGCAAGGTGACGGTTTCCGTCACCCGCCACGCGCGCCCCTTGGCCGCGCCGACCGGCTGGAACACCTGTCCGACCTGGACGTGCTTTTTGGCCATCTTGAACCCTTTTGCGGCCTGCCCGAATCCGGAACCGACCGAGTCGGTGGGCGGGTGGCCGTTGATTGCGCCTGTGTGTGGGATACAGTTAAGCGCAGCGGTGGGGTGCGATCAACACTTTCCTATTTTCGGCAAATGCAGCCGATCCGCCCTGTCCACCCGCCCCGGTGCTCAGCAGCCCGACCGGGGCAGCGCCTCGATCTTCTCCAGGATGGCGTTCACGGTGAAATCGCCGTAGTCAATCTGCATGGATTCGGCGATGCCGTTTTGCAGCAGACGCAGGCTCATTTCGTAATCGGGCTGCGCCGACTCGCTGTGGCTGGGGAAAAAGGCCATGCGCACCGGCCAGGTGGTGGCGTCGCGCAGCAGGGTGTCCTTGGCGGCCCCCTTGGCCGGGCCGGGTTGGCCGATCACGGTGGACACTTCGGTCGCGCCCTCGGCGTCGGCCCCGTCGAAGATGACCCGGCTGAAGAACCGCTCGCCCCGGCGGGCGTGGTCCAGGATGGCCAGCGTGTGGGCGGTGGGGAACATTGCCCCGGCCGGCAGATCGATTTCCTGCGGTTCCGGCTTGGTGAAATGCGCGGTCCCGCTGCCGCCGTTGGCGGGCAGGTTGGCCTCGCCGCGCACGTCGTCGTCGACCTCGCCGTTGATGACCTTGCGGACGTTGAAGCGGTAGCGCGAACCGTCCTTGGCCTCCCACGTCGTGTAATTGGTGTTCATCGCCATCTCGTCGCCTTCGCTGTAGACGAAGCGCAACTGGAAACGCTGCTCGGTGGTCCAGCCGTCGCAGGCATCCGCCCACTCGAACATCATGCGCCCGCGCACGTCGCTGACCTTGGAGCTGTTGCGGGCCGACAGCAGCGACATGGCGTAGATCGCCCGGTGCGGTTGGATTCCGGCGGCCAGATCGGCGGGGGCGGGCAGTCCGTTGGCCAGCGGCGCGGCGGCGGCGGGCAGTGGTGCGCCCAGCGTCAGCGTCAGGCCCAGGGTGACAGCCCCCATCACCGCGCCCTGAAACAGGCCCCACAGGGGGCGACCGGCGGAACGGCGGGCGGTGCGGCGGTTGAACAAGGCGGTATCCACAGGTGATTGTCGGCGCTGCTTCGATTATGGGTGTTTTTAACGCAGTCCGAAAGGGCCGCCACCAGCAATTCCTATATCTGGAAAGGAATTCCCAGGATGGTCACACCCGCAGACCCCAACGCGCCCGCCGTTCGGCCGACGCTGCTGCTGACCCGCCGCTTGCCGGACGCGGTGGAGGCACGCGCCGCCCGCGATTACGCCGCGACGTTGAACCCCACCGACGCCGCGTTGTCGGGGCTGGAGATCGCCGCCCGCGCGGCGGACATCGGGGCCGACGCGGTGCTGTGCTGCGCCGGGGATCGGCTGGACGCCGCCGCCATCGCCGCACTGCCCGACCGGGTGCGGGTGCTGGCGACCTTCTCCGTTGGCACCGATCATATTGATCTGGCCGCCGCCCGCAGCCGTGGCCTGACCGTCACCAACACGCCCGACGTGCTGACCGACGCCACCGCCGACATCGCCCTGTTGCTGATCCTGGGGGCGGCCCGCCGCGCCTCGGAAGGGGAGCGGCTGATCCGCGCCAAGGGCTGGACCGGCTGGACCCCGACCCAACTGATGGGAACGCACATCGGCGGCAAGCGGCTGGGCATCATCGGCATGGGCCGGATCGGGCAGGCGGTGGCCCAACGCGCCCGCGCCTTTGGCATGACCATTCATTACAGCAACCGCAGGCGCCTGCCGCCGGAGTTGGAAGCCGGTACGGTTTATCACGCCGACCCGGAAGAGATGCTGTCGGTCAGCGACGTGTTGTCGCTGCATTTCCCGGCGACGGCGGACACCCGGCATTGGCTGAACGCCGCGCGCATCGACCGCCTGCCGCCGGGGGCCATTCTGGTCAACACCGCGCGCGGCACGGTGGTGAACGACCGGGACGTTGTTGCCGCCCTGCGCAGCGGACGGCTGGCCGCCGCCGGTCTGGACGTGTTCGAGAACGAACCGAACCTGTTCCCGGACTATTGTGACCTCCCCAATGTGTTTTTGTTGCCGCATCTGGGCAGCGCCACGGTCGAAACGCGAAACGCCATGGGTTTCAAGGCGTTGGACAACATCGACGCGGTGATGGCCGGGCAAGAACCGCCCGACCGGGTCCCGTGACCGCATCGGGTGGGATCATTTTTCCCAGTGGCGGCAGAAGCTGCCGGGCGGCAAAGGGCGGCGGGGCAAAATCCGCCGTCCTGTCCCGGACAGCGCTGGCGGAATCCCTGGATTGTCCAATTGGCATAGGTCGTGCATAGGTGATGGCGTAGAGCACCGAACTCCCGCGAAGGAGCCGCCCCATGAACGCCATCGTTGCCACCCTGGACCTGACCTCTCACGCCTGCGACCGCATGCACGGTGATATGGCCTGGAATCCGGTCGCCCTGGCGTCGCGCGTCGGACTGCTGCGGGGCACCGAACGGCAGGCCCTGGACGAGACGCTGGCCCTGTTGGCCGAAGCCCGTGAAACCATCGCCCAGCAACAGGAACGCATCGCGTATCTGGAAAGCCTGACGATGACGGACGAGCTGACCGGTCTGTTGAACCGGCGCGGCTTCTACAGCCACTTCCGGCGCGAGCTGGCCACGGCCCGGCGCACCGGGGTGGGTGGGTTGCTGGTGATGATCGATCTGGACGGTTTCAAGGCAATCAACGACACCCATGGCCATCTGGCCGGTGACAGCTATCTGCGACAGGTCGCGGTGATGATCGCGTCCAGCGTCCGGCAGGAGGATGTGGTCGCCCGGTTGGGCGGCGACGAGTTCGCCGTGCTGCTGACCAACACCGACGTCGCCAACGGTCTGGCCCGCGCCCGCGAGCTGGCCGGATTGGCCGACGCCTGCCACGCCGAATGGGGCGGGGTGGCGCTGCCCGTGCGCTTCTCGGTCGGGACCCAACCCTATGGGGCGGAGGACGACCGTGAGGACGAGGTGATGCGCCGGGCCGACACCATGATGTACGGCGCGAAATGCGCCCGCCGTCAGGAGGCCAAGCGCAAGGGGAAGGCGACCGCCCAACCCGGCGCGGACGTGTAACCCCCTGCCCGTGATGCGCCTGCGGGCGATCCCGGCGACCGATGGGCCGCCCGCAGCGTTGCGGGCGGCTTTGTCGTGTTTGATCAACCCGTTGTGTCGGGTGTGATGCGATGGCGGCGGGGCCGGATCGGGCAAATTAACCGTCGCGACCAGGGGGAAAAAGGGGTATACCGAAGTATGATTGACTCGCGCGCCCTCAACCGCCGCGCCGGTGTGAACCGCGCCCGGCGGTGGATCCGGGTCTGAGCCATGGCCTGAGCCAAGCGGAGTGTGCATGTCGGTGGAACCGGGTGGATCAACCATGGTCGGCGGCGCGTCGGGCAAGACGGTCCTCATCGTCGAGGACAACGAGCTGAACATGAAGCTGTTCCATGATCTGCTCGAAGCGCATGGCTACGCCACACTGCAAACCCGCGACGGGATGGAGGCGATGCGGCTTGCCCGCCAGCACCGTCCCGACCTGATCCTGATGGACATCCAGTTGCCCGAGGTGTCGGGGCTGGAGGTGACGCGCTGGATCAAGGACGATGCCGACTTGCGGTCCATCCCCATCATCGCCGTCACCGCCTTTGCCATGAAGGGCGACGAAGAAAAAATCCGCCAGGGCGGATGTGAAGATTACATTGCAAAACCGATCTCAGTCGTTAAGTTTTTGGAGACGGTTAGAAGGTTTCTAAGCTAACGGTTAACCCTGCAAAGCACCACAGGATCGCATCGCTCCATGTCCGCGCGTGTCCTCGTTGTCGATGATGTTCTGCCGAACGTGAAGCTGCTCGCGGCGAAGCTGACGCGCGAGTACTTCAACGTGATTACGGCCTTCAACGGACCCGAGGCGCTGGAGATGGTGCATCGGGAATCCCCGGACATCGTCCTGTTG
Source organism: Azospirillum griseum (assembly GCF_003966125.1). GTDB lineage: Bacteria > Pseudomonadota > Alphaproteobacteria > Azospirillales > Azospirillaceae > Azospirillum > Azospirillum griseum. Next base: position 15,355 of record NZ_RXMA01000028.1, on the reverse strand, counting down.
GATGTGATGATGCCGGGCATGGACGGCTTCGAGGTGTGCGAGCGCATCCGCTCCGACCCCGCGACCATGCACATCCCGGTGGTGATGGTCACGGCGCTGTCGGACGTGGCCGACCGCGTGCGCGGGCTGGAGGCCGGGGCCGATGATTTCCTGACCAAGCCGGTCAACGACATCGCGCTGTTCGCGCGGGTGCGCTCGCTCGTCCGTCTCAAGATGATGATGGATGAATGGCGGTTGCGCGAAAACACCTCCGGCCAATTCGGGGTGATCGAGCGCAGCGGGACCTTGCTGAACGAATCCTTCGAACGCGCCCGCATCCTGGTGCTGGAGGATTCCGCCCTCGATCTCGACAAGGTCACGGAAACCCTGCAACGCGACCACAACAGCGTGATGGCGACCGACACCGGGGCCAAGGCTTTGGAACGCGCCCTGACCAACGAGCTGGATCTTGTGGTGGTCAGCCTGACCTTGGTCAACGAGGACGGCTTGCGCCTGTGCTCGCAGCTTCGTTCGCACGAACGGACGCGGCAGGTCCCGATCCTGCTGATGGTGGACGAGGGCGATCTGAACCACGTCGCCAAGGGGCTGGAGCTGGGAGCCAACGACTACGTCATCAAACCCATCGACCGGAACGAGCTGCTGGCCCGCGCCCGCACCCAGATCCGGCGCAAACGCTATCAGGAACGGCTGCGCGCGAATTACGAGCAAAGCCTGTCGATGGCGCTGACCGACAGCCTGACCGGCGTCTTCAACCGTCGTTACGTCAACGCCCATCTGCCGCGCCTGCTGGAACGCGCCATCGACAGCCAGAAGCCGGTCGCGGTGCTGATGTTCGACATCGACCATTTCAAGGTCGTCAACGACAGCTACGGCCACACCATCGGCGACGAGGTGCTGCGCGAGGTGTCGGCGCGCGCCAGCCGCAATCTGCGCACCTTCGATCTGGTCGCGCGGCTGGGTGGGGAGGAGTTCATCGTCATCCTCCCCGACACCGACGGCGAGGCCGCGCTGATCGTCGCCGAACGGCTGCGCCAGCGCATCGCCGATGTGCCCTTCACCGTGTCGGCGGTGGGGGCGGACGAAATCTCCGTCACCGTGTCCATTGGCATTTCGGTCGGCGGACGTCTGGGCGACACCGCCGAAACCCTGATCCGCCGCGCCGACGAGGCGCTGTACGAGGCCAAGCGGTCGGGCCGCAACTGCGTGATCGCCGACGCCCGCATCGCCATCGACGGCTGAATCGTTGGTCGGTCGCGGGCAACTTCACCACGCTCATCATCCTCACCACAATGATGCCGCCGCAGCGATCCTGTGCTATCACGGGCGTTCGCGCGCGGGCGGCCCGGTTGGGATCGCTTGCGGGGGCGGGCGAAAGGCGTTACACCAGCTGCCCGTTTTTGTTTCGTTCCGTTTGAACGGCGTTTCGCTCGCATGTCCCTTTTTGATGCCTTGCCGCTCGGCGCTGAGACGGGTGTGGCCGTCCCCTTCGCGCAGGAGGACCTGACCCGCGTCTTCGAGGCGAAGACGTTGCAGCGCGGGCGCACGCTCATCATGACCGGGGCGGTTGCCCTGGGCGAACCGGGCGGCAACCGCATCCGGGCGGAGGTCAATGATCTGGGCCGCCGTCTGGCGGTGGTCATCACCCCGGTGCAGGGCAAGCGCGGCGTCGTGCTGGACCGCAGCTGCACCTGCGGCCGCAACGCCTGCGCCCACATGGCGGCGGTGGCGATGATGGCGCTGGACACCCGGCCGGAATGGCGGCGGGCGTCCCTGTTCGATCTGCCTGACCAGCGTCCGGCCAACGCCCCGGCGGCGGCACCAACCGCGCAACCCGCCCCACCATCACCGCCCGCCCCACCATCACCGCCCGCCGCAGCGGCCCTGCCGCCGCGCGCGGCGCAACCGGCCCTGTCCCTGGTCCGGCCCGTCCCAGCCTCCGCTCCGCTGTCCCCGCCCGCGCCGGTTCCTGCATCCTCAACCGCCAAACCAGCAGCGGAGCGCAGCGTCTGGTGGACGTTGGAGCCGGGGCAGGGCGACGTTGCCTGCGTCATCGCGGCGGAGTTCCGGGCCGACGGTCAGGGCCAGAGCGAGGGCGAGGCGGCGACTCCGCGCGACGTGCTGGCCCGGGCACCGCGCGACATCAACGGCGACGCCGACCGCGCCATCGCCCGGCTGTTGGGCGGCGGCGGCGCGGCGCGCACCCCGGTGGCGAAGAACCGGGGCGAGGCCATCGACCGGCTGTTGCGCCGCCTGCTCGGCACCGGGCGGCTGCGCTGGCGCGACGGCACGCCGTTGAGCGAAGGCCCGGCCCGCGCCGTGCGCGCCTTCCGCGACCCGACCACGCGCAAGCTGCGCCCCACCGGCCTGCCGGAGCGCTGCACGCTGGTGAAGGGGCAATCCTATTGGTGCATCGACTCGGCCAGCGGCAGCGTCTTCCCCGTCGATCTCCAGGTCGTCGAGGTGCCGAAAAGCAAGCCCGCCCCGCCGATCGCCCTCCCGACTCCGGCGGCTTCGTCGCCGTCCGCGCGCCCGGCCCCGTCGCGCCTGTTCGCCCCATCGCGCGCGGCCCCCAGCCTGCCGCCCGCCTTCCGCGACAACGCCATTCCCGGCATCCGCAGCGGGGCCGCCGAGGCCGCCGACATCATCGACCGCTCCCCCCGCGTCATCGCCCGGCTGGGCCGGGTGGTCACGCCGTCGGACGGGCTGGTGGACGTGCTGCGCCTGTCCTTCGATTACGGCGAACCGGGCGGCGAGGCGGCGGAGATCGAACCGGACGACCAGCGCCAGTTCGCCCGTTTTGAGGATTCCGTCGGCACCGTCACCTTTGTCCGCCGCGACAAGGCGACCGAACAGGCGGCGTTGGACCGGCTGTCCGCCTTCGGCTTCGCCCAGGCCCGGATCGAACCGCCCAAGGGCAGCCTGAACGCGCGCGGCGTGCGCGTCCATTGGCTGACCGGGCGCGAGGTGGAGGAGCGCTGGCGCAGCTTCCTCAGCACCGAAATTCCGGCCCTGACCGCCGCCGGGTGGCTGGTGGAGATCGGCAGCGATTTCGGCACCAAGGTGATCGAGCCGGGGGCCGAGGTCGAGGTCGCCGTCCGTGACGCGGGCGATGGCTGGTTTGATCTGGACGTCGGGGTGGAGATCGACGGCGAACGCCGCCCGCTGCTGCCGATCCTGGCGCAGCTGGTCGAACGCGGCGGCCTGTCGGCCACCCGCATCATCGACGGGCGGGCGCACATCGTGCTCGACGACGGCAACGTGCTGGCCCTGCCCGCCGAGCGGGTGGAGCGGCTGATGAGCGTGCTGGACGCCATGCTGGGCACCGGGCGGCCGGTGGGCGACCGGCTGAAGGTGCCGATGGCCGAGGCCGACACGCTGCTCGACATCGACGACCTGATCGCCCGCCGCATGGGCGAAACCGCGCAGATCGACGGCTATCTGAAACGGCTGCGCGACAGCGAAACGCTGGGCGATTGCGCCCCGCCGCCGGGATTCCGGGGGGAGCTGCGCGATTACCAGCGCGCGGGTCTGGCCTGGATGCAAAGCCTGCGCGCCAACAACGTCGCCGGGATTCTGGCCGACGACATGGGGCTGGGCAAAACCGCGCAAACCCTGGCCCACATCGCCATGGAGGCGCAGGAAGGCCGCCTGACCGATCCCTGTCTGGTGGTGGTCCCGACCAGCCTTGTCCCCAACTGGGTGGCGGAGGCTGAACGCTTCACCCCCGATCTGCGGGTGGTGGTGCTGCACGGGCTGGACCGCCACGAAAAGCTGTCCGAACTGGACCGCACCCACATCGTGGTCACGACCTATGGCGTCGTCGCCCGCGACGTCGATCTGTTGAAACGGTTGACCTGGCACATGCTGGTGCTGGACGAGGCCCAGGCGATCAAGAACCCGGACGGCAAGGCCACCCGCGCGGTGGTGGCGCTTCAGGCCCGGCATCGGCTCTGCCTGTCCGGCACGCCCGTGGAAAACAATCTGGGCGAGTTGTGGAGCCAGTTCGCCTTCCTGATGCCCGGCCTGCTGGGCGACCGCAAGGAGTTCGGCAAGCGGTACCGCGTGCCCATCGAAAAGCGCGGCGACAACACGCGCGCCAATCTGCTGATGCGGCGCATCCGCCCCTTCCTGCTGCGCCGGACGAAAGAGGCGGTGGCCAAGGAACTGCCGCCCAAGACGGAAATGGTGGTCCGCATCGACCTCGACCGCGACCAACGCGACCTGTACGAAACCATCCGCCTGTCGGTGAACGAAACCGTGCGCGCGGCGCTGGCGGTCGGCGGCGGGGCGGGCGGCGGTCTGGGCCGCAACACCATCACCGTCATCGACGCGTTGCTGAAGCTGCGGCAGGTCTGCTGCGACCCCCGCCTGTTGAAGATCCCGACGGCGGCCAAGGTGAAGGAAAGCGCCAAGCTGGAGGCGCTGACCGAGATGGTGCGGGAAATGGTCCCGGAAGGCCGCCGCATCCTGATCTTCTCGCAGTTCACCACCATGCTCGACCTCATCAAGGTGGAACTGGAAAAGATCGACGTTCCCTATGTCGAGCTGACCGGGCGCACGCTCGACCGGTCGGAACCGGTCAACCGCTTCCAGAACCGCGAGGTTCCGGTCTTCCTCATCAGCCTGAAGGCGGGCGGGCGTGGCCTGAACCTGACCGCCGCCGACACGGTGATCCATTACGACCCCTGGTGGAATCCCGCCGCCGAGGATCAGGCCACCGACCGCGCGTACCGCATCGGCCAGGACAAGCCGGTCTTCGTCTACAAGCTGATCGCCGCCAACTCGGTCGAGGAACGCATCATCGAGCTGCAACGCCGCAAGGGCAGCCTGTCCGCCGCCACCATCGAAGGCACCGGGCTGGTCAGCGCTTTGGATGGCGGAGACATCGATTACCTGCTGGGTGGCGGCGACACGGCGCAGGCGGCGGAGTAGGGCGATGCCCGTGGATCAGGTGCGCAACCTTCGCTTCGTTGAAAAGACGCCGACGGCTCTGGCCGCCGCCATCGGCCAGGAGGCGGAGATCATGGGCCGCCGGTCCGTTGCGTTTGTCGGTCAGAGCGATCAGGCCGCCGACATCCGGGCGCTGCTGGAACAGAGCGGCCTGACGGTTGCCGAACCTAGCACTGAATCCCCGGAAGGCCCGGTCCTGGTGTTGGGGGACGATGGTCCTGCGGTGGCCGCCACCCTGATGGGTTTGCTGAATTGCCGCTCCGTCCGCGCCGTTGCGCCAATCACCGACCGCTATTGGCGCAACAAGGGCCTGTTCATCGTCACCATCCCCAAATCCGGCTCGCATCTGCTGATGCGGCTGGTCAAGATGCTGGGCTATGCGGAGGGGGGTGAATGCCCGCGTCTTCCCCAAACCCGCCGGTTTGTTGGTCGCTGGTATACCCTGGAATATTCCAACGCCCACACCGCAGCCCCTGACTTCTTCATCGACACCGTCCGGCGCAGCCCGTTCGGAAACCGGGACCATCCGTTTTCGCGCAATCCCACCTTGTTCATGTACCGCGATCCGCAGGACATTCTGCTGTCGGAAGCGCGCTATTATCATGTCGAAGGCAAGACGAGCTTCGCCGGTTATCTGTCGCAACTGGATCTGGAAGAGCGGCTGCTGCGTCTGGTGGACGATCCCTGGCTGCTTGGCAGCATCCGTGACCGGATCGGCAAATTCATCGCCTGGGCGGATTTTCCCAACGTCATCCCCGTTTCGTTTGAAGAGCTGGTGGGGCCGGACGGTGGCGGCGACCGGACCCGTCAGTTGGATTTGCTGTGGTCCCTGTTGCTCAAGCTGCAAGTGGACGGGGACCCCGCCGCCCTGTCCCAGAACCTGTTCGATCCGGACAGCCCGACCTTCACGAGCGGGCGTCTGGGGGGGCACAAGCGCCTGTTCACCCCGGCTGTGCGGGAACGGTTTGACCGGTTGCCGCAGGATTTCATGAAGGCGCTCGGCTATGGGAGCGACGATAGCCCCTTCTCCCGGCGTTGCGAGGAGTTCCGGTGCCGCCCGCTGCACCTGTCGACGATCCATTTCCAGGACGAACCGATCCTGGAGGGCACCTTTCTCGAACACAACATCGTCCGGTTCCGCAACCGCTTTCTGGGGCTTCATGTTCGGCTGGGGCCGACCGATTTGACGGCGATGGACGATGCGGGTCTGTCCCGGTTTCCCAGCGGTCACACCGTTGACGAACTGCAGTTGCAGATCATCAAAAGCCGCTTGGAGCCGACGACCACCCACTTCCAGGATGTACCGATCCTGGAGGGCACCTTCCTCGAACACAACATCGTCCGGTTCCGCGACCGCTTTTTGGGGCTTCATGTCGGGCTGGGACCGACCGATCTGACGACGATGGACGATGCGGACCTGACCCGGTTTCCCAGCGGTCGCACCGTCGGCGAACTGCAGTTGCAGATCATCAAAAACCGCCTGGAGCGTGGCTGACGGGGCAGGGTGTTTCAAACGTTTCCTTCGCCCACGCCGACCCTCCGGTTCCGAACCGTTGAACCGGGGCAGGCGTGGAACCGGTCAGGCCGCAGCGGCCCCATCCGCGCCGGTGTCGTCCTCCGCCCCGCCGCGCCCGCGCCGGACCAGCGCCGCCGCCTGGATCAGCACCTCCGGCCCGGCACCGGGCAGATGGGCGTTTTCGCTGATGTGGCGTCGCCACGCCCGCGCGCCGGGCAGGCCCTGGAACAGGCCCAGCATGTGGCGGCTGATGGCGGCCAGCGGGGTTCCGCGCGTCCGCCGCGCCTCTTCGGCGTAGTCGGCCATCGCGGCGACCACGGCGTGACGGTCTGGTTGGTCCGCGCTGGCGTCGTGGAACACGCGCCGGTCGGCGTCGGCCAGCAGATAAGGGGTTTCGTAGGCCGCGCGCCCGATCATCACGCTGTCGAGCGCGGGGAGATGCGCCAGCGCCTCGTCCAGGCTGCGGATGCCGCCGTTGATGGCGATGGTCAGATGGGGGAACTCCTGCTTCAGTCGGTGGACCAACTCGTAACGGAGCGGCGGCACGTCGCGGTTTTCCTTGGGGCTGAGGCCCTTCAGCCAAGCCTTACGGGCGTGGACGATGAAATGGGTGCAGCCGGTGGCCGACACGGTGCGGACGAAGCGTTCCAGCGTCGGCCATTCCTCCATCTCGTCGATCGCGATGCGGGATTTGACGGTGACGGGGATGGACACGGCCTCGCGCATCGCGCCGATCAGGCGGGCGACCAGATCGGGTTCGGCCATCAGGCAGGCCCCGAAGCGGCCCGACTGCACGCGGTCGCTGGGGCAGCCGACGTTCAGATTGACCTCGTCATAGCCCCACTCCTCGGCGATGCGGGCGCAGGCGGCGAGATCCGCCGGGTCCGACCCGCCCAACTGCAAGGCGACCGGATGTTCGGCGGCGTCGAACCCCAACAGCCGCTCGCGGTCGCCGTGCAGCACGGCACCGGTCGTCACCATCTCGGTGTAGAGCAGCGTGTTGCGCGACAGCAGGCGATGGAAGTACCGGCAATGGCGGTCGGTCCAGTCCATCATCGGGGCGACGGAAAGCGGAATGGCGGTCATGCGGGGGGCGGGTCCGAAAGCGGGCGGGTGCAAAAAACGGTGAGCGCCTTCATCTGGCCGATTCGGCGGGCGAAGTCCAGCGCGGTCGCCGCAATCCTGTCCCCACCGCAATCCTGTTCAAGACGGCGCGCGTGGCGGGCTGTTAGGCTGTGGCCATGGACCAGCACGACGCCCTGACACGCGCCCCGTTGCGGGGGCGGGATTTCGCCCGGCTGTGGCGCGAGCGGCGCTTTGACGGCATGGAATGCCTGAACGCGCGCTTCCATCACCACAGCTACGCCCCGCACACCCATGAAACCTATGTGATCGGCGTCATCACCGCCGGGGCGGAGCTGTACCGCTGCCATGGGGTGGAGCGGGTGGCGTCGGCCGGGCAGGTGGTGGTCGTCAACCCGGAAACCCTGCACGATGGCCGCCCGGCGGACAGCGGTTACGCCTACCGCATGTTCTACCCCTCCGTCGCGCTGCTTGAACAGGCGGTGGCGGACGCGCTGGGCCGCCCGCTGCTGCCCCATTTCACCGAACCGGAGTTCAACGACCCGGTGGTCTTCCAGGCCATCCAGGCCCTGCATCATGGCTTGGAAGGGGAGGAACCGGATCCCCTGCGCAACGACATCGACGCCCTGCGCGCCTTCACCGCCGTGGCGCTGCGCCACGGCAACCTGATGGGCAACCTGCGCCCGGCGGGGCGTGAACCGCTGGCGGTGCGCCGCGCCCGCGACTATCTCGACGCCCACATCGACAGCCCGGTCGAACTCAGCGATCTGGCCGGGGCGGTGGGGTTGAGCCGCTTCCACCTGCTGCGGGTCTTCCGCGCCGCCGTCGGGACCACGCCGCACGGCTATCTGACCGACCGGCGGGTGCGGCGGGCCAAACGGTTGCTGGACGGGCCGGAGACTCTGGCCGACATCGCGCTGTCCTGCGGCTTTTGCGATCAGGCCCATTTCAGCCGGGTGTTCAAGGCGCAGGTCGGCGTGTCGCCCGGCCAGTATCGGCGCGGCGCCAATCTGGGCGGCAGCAATCCTGTGCAAGACCGGGCCGGGCCGCGTCTCCACACTGTCGCCCTATGACCACGATCACGTTGCCATCCCCGGTGTCCGTCCCGCGCGAGGTCGCGCTCGGCGCCGTTCATGCCCTGCCGATTTTGGCGGGGGCCGTTCCCTTCGGGCTGCTGCTGGGCAGCCTTGCCGCCAAGGCCGGGTTGACGCCGCTCGACATGGGGTTGATGAGCGGCATCATCTTCGCCGGAAGCTCCCAATTCGTCACGGTGGAGATGTGGGGCCACGGCGCGCCCGGTCTGGCGGTGATCGCCAGCGTGCTGCTGGTCAATCTGCGCCATCTGCTGATGGGGGCGACGCTGGCCCCGCGCTTCCAGGGCGTGCCGCCCGTCCGCGCCGCGCTGGCCCTGTTCTTCATGACCGATGAGGTGTGGGCGCTGGCCCTGCGCCGGGGCGGCCAACTCACCTTTGCCTATTGGTTCGGGGTGGGGCTGACGCTCTATGTCGGCTGGCTGTGCGCCACGGTGGCGGGCACGCTGGCCGGGGCGCTGGTGTCGGATCCCGCCGCCTGGGGGCTGGATTTCACCTTCATCGCTGTCTTCCTCTGCCTGCTCGCCGGGTTGTGGAGCGGGGCCGGTTCCCTGCCGCCCTGGCTGGCGAGCGCGGCGGCGGCCCTGGCCGTTCACAGCCTGCTGCCGGGCGGCCCCTGGCACATCCTGGCCGGTGCGGTCGCGGGTGGGGCGGTGGCGGCGTGGCGGGGCCGGTCGGCCACGCCTGGACAGGAGGCCAAGTGATGGACACCACTCTGTTCGATCCGGGGCTGCTGGGCGTGATCGTCGCGGCGGGGCTGCTGACCTGGATGACGCGCGTCGGGGGGCCGTGGTTGATCGCCCGCGTGCGGCTTGGCCCGGCGGCGAACGCGGCGCTGGAGGCCACGCCGGGCGCGGTTCTGGTGGCGTTGGTCGCTCCGGCGGCGCTGTCCCGCCCGTCCGACGCCATCGCCGCCCTGTTCGTCTGCCTGATCGCCCGCCGGGTGCCGATGGCGCTGGCGGTGGCGTTGGGGGTGTTGGCCGTGGTGATCCTGCGCCGACTTCTGTGATACCGGGTTCAGAAAACTCTGACTGTCTGAACCCGGTATCGCCCGCGACGGCGGGCGCGCGCCGGTAGGCGCGGAGCCTGCGTGGCGAATGAACGCAGCGGTCAGAATGTTCTGACCGCGTAAGAGGGCATCCCGCAGCGCAAAATTTTTCTGGCGCTGCGGGAATAGGCCGATGGGGTGGCCTGTTGGTGTCGATGTCCGGCGACCGCCCAGGTTGCCCCTTTGTCAGGGCATCGCGCATCCCATGATCTCCCCGACTGTGATCCCCCCGACTGTGCACACTCCGAATCGTTCGATCCGGCGCACCGCCATCGCCGTCGCGCTGCTGGCCGTCACCGTCGGCCACGCGTGCGTCTGGTCCTGGCGCAACGCGCCGACGGTGGTGGAGGCCGAACCCGGCCGCCTCGCCTCCGTCTCCTATTCGCCGTCGGGGCGCGACTATGACCCGACCCGCTCGCCGGTGGTGGCGCGGGCCGATCTGGAAAAGGACATGAGCGCCATCGCCGGATTCGCCGATGGGATCCGCACCTATTCCAGCCTCGGGTCGCAAGGGCAGGTGCCGGAGATCGCGGCGGCCAAGGGGCTGGACGTGACGCTGGGCGTCTGGTTGAGCCGCGACGCCGCCCGCAACGAGCAGGAGGTGGCCCGCGCCATCACCCTGGCCAAGACGGTGCGCGGCATCCGCCGCATCGTCGTCGGCAACGAAACCCTGCTGCGCGCCGACCTGACCGACGCCGAGCTTGCCGCCTTCATCAAGCGGGTGCGCGCCGCCGTGCCCCGCACCATCAAGGTGGGGACCGCCGATGTCTGGTCGGAGATGCTCAACGCCAACGCCACCGTCGCCGCGTCGGACTTCATGGGCGTCCACGTTCTGCCTTATTGGGAGGGCGTGCCCGTCGACCATGCGCTGACCTGGATCCGCGACCGGCTGGACAGCGTGCGCAAGGCCCATCCCGGCAAGAAGCTCTACATCGGCGAAGTCGGTTGGCCTTCGGGCGGGGAGAATTTCCACGACGCCTACCCGACGCCGCAGGCCCAGGCCGCCGTCGTGCGCGGTTTTGCGGCGGAGGCCGGGGCGCTGGGGCTGGATTACAACGTGGTCGAGGCGTTTGACGGCGTGTGGAAATCCACCATCGAAGGTTCGCCCGGCCCAAGCTGGGGCGTGCTCGACGCCGACCGCGCGCCGAAATGGCCGCTGTCCGGCCCGGTTGGCCCGTCCTTTGGCGACCGGCTGGGGGCTGGGCTGGCGCTGGCGGTCGGTGTGGCCCTGTCGGCCTTCGCCGCGTTCCGGCGGCGCAGCAACGCGGCCTTTGCCCTGGCCGCTGGGCTGGGCGGCCACGCGGTCGGTTTTGCCGTGGGCGCGGCGGCGGCGGCGGCCTATGGCGAGTATCTGACCTTTGGCGCGCTGACCACCTGGGGATCGGCCTTCGCGCTGGGCGCGCTGATGCTGGGCGTGGCCTTTGCCGATTGGGTGTCGGTCGCCCGGCGGCTGCTGACCGGACGGGCGGCGGAGCTGCTGCCGCGCCGCCTGCGCCCCACCGCCGCCGCGCCGCTGGTGTCCATCCACGTCGCCGCCTGCCGCGAGCAGCCCGACGTTCTGGCCGAAACGCTGACCGCGCTGTCGCGCCTTGACTACCCGAATTACGAGGTCGTCGTTCTCATCAACAACACGACCGAAGAGCATCTGGTTCGCCCGGTGGAGGCGCTGTGCGCCGCGCTGGGTCCGGCCTTCAAGTTCCACTGGTATCCGAAGATCGAGGGGTTCAAGGCGGGCGCGCTGAACGCGGCGCTGCGCCACACCGATCCCAACGCCGCCATCATCGCCGTGCTGGACGCCGATTACACCGTGTCCCCCGATTGGCTGTCCAAGCTGGTCCCGGCCTTCGCCGACCCGGCGGTTGGCATCGTCCAGGCCCCACAGGAGCATCGCGACGGCCACGACACCGCCCTGAAAGCGGCGATGGCCGCCGAATACCGCCCCTTCTTCGACGTCGGCATGCAGGAGGGGGTGGCCAATCAGGCCTTCATCTGCCACGGGACCATGATCCTGCTGCGCCGCGCGGCGATGGAGCGGGTGGGCGGCTGGTCGGAGGCGGGGATCTGCGAGGACACCGAGTTGGGCTTGCGCATCCTCGCGGCGGGCTACCGCGCCGCCTACACCGACGAACGGCTGGGCGCGGGGCTGGCCCCGGACAACTTCACCCAGTTCCGCAAGCAGCGCGACCGTTGGGTGTTCGGCTCCACGCAAATCCTGCGGGCGCATGGCCGTGCCTTCCTGCCGGTGGCGCTGGGCGGGTCCAGCGGTCTGACGGCGGTGCAGAAGCGGGGCTATCTGCTCAATTGGCTGCGCTGGTGGTCGGACGCGGTCGGGCTGGTCGCCGCTGTGGCCGCTGTGGTCTGGACCTTCGCGTCCCTGGTTCTGCCGCTGCATCTGCCGCCGGTCGCCGCGACCGCCGCCGTGCTGGGCGGGTTGGGCTTGCGGGTGGTGGCGAGCCTGCTGGCCGCGCGTTACGCCTCCGGCAACCGCTGGGGCGAGAGCGTCAGCGCCTGCGCCGTCGGCATGGCGCTGTCCACCACGGTGGGGCTGGCCGCGCTGCGCGGCGCGGTGCGGCGCAAGGACGCCTTCCGCGTCACCGCCAAGGGGGGCAAACGGTCGCAAAGCCGCTTCTGCGCCCGGCCGGAAGCCATCCTGTCGGCGGCACTGCTGGCCGCGTCGCTGACCGCCGCGCTGGTCAACCCGCTCGGCACGCTGTCGCTGACGCTCTGGGCTGTGCTGCTGGCGGCGATGGCGCTGCCCAACCTGATGGCGGTCGGCTTTGCCCTGCTCGACACGCTGCCGGACCGCAAGGCCGCCGTGGCGACGACGGTGGCCCCGCAAGCCGCCCCGGCGGGTGCGCAGCGTGGGCGGGCGCTGGCCGCCTGATCCCGGGTGTGACAACGCCCCGTTTCCTCCCCGTGCCGGGTTGGAAACGGGGCGTTTTTTTGCGTTGTGGCCCGTCGCGCTTCGTGTCTACCATTTCCAACGCTCAAGCGTGGATGAAGGGGGTAGGCCGTGCCCGACGCGAACCCATCCGTGCCACCGACCCGCGCGTTGTTGACCGACGAGAATCGTTGCCGCCTGGAAGGCTGGCTGGCCGAACAGGCCGGGGCCAGCCGTGCGACCGTGACCGATGACGGGTGGTTGGGCAGCGGCGGTTTCCGCCCGAATCTGGGCGTCACGCTGACGCTGGCCGATGGGCCGATGGCCGGTCGGCACGCCTGCGTGCTGCGGGCGGAAACGGCGGATCGGATTTCCGCCAGCATCGGCAAGCGCCGTGAGTTCGCCGCCCTGCGCGCCGCCCACGGCGCCGGGGTTCTGGTCCCGGAACCGCTGTTCCTGTGCGACGATCCCGCCATTCTTGGCCCGGACTTTTTCCTGATGCGGCGGATCGCCGGGGTGGGGGCGGGCTTCGCCGTGGTCAAGGGCGACGCGCCGATGCCCGATCTGGCGCGGGAGTTGGGGCGGCAGCTTGGTCGCCTGCACCGGATCACGGCGGCCAACCCGGATTTGGAGGTGTTGGCCCCGCCGCCCGATTGCCCGGCGCAGGAGGTCATCCGCCAATGCCGCGACTGGATCGGCGACGCCGCCCAGCGCGATCCGGTTCTGGTCTGGGGGCTGCGCTGGCTGCACGTCCACGCGCCGTTGCCGGGGGCGGTCGTGCTGTGCCATCGCGATTTCCGCACCGGCAATTATCTGGTTCAGGACGGCGTGTTGACCGCCATTCTGGATTGGGAATGCGCCGGTTTCAGCGACCCGATGGAGGATGTGGCGTGGTTCTGCGCCCGGTCCTGGCGCTTCCGCCGCAGCCACCGCGAGGCCGGCGGCATCGCCGACCGCGCCGATTTTTACGCAGGTTACGAGGAGACCTCCGGTCGCCGCGTCGATCCCCAGCGGGTGGCCTATTGGGAAACCGCCGCCTATGTGCGGTGGGCCGCCATGGCGATCCAGCACGGCCGCTTGCACAGCGCGGGCGGTGAACCCTCGCTGGAACTGGCGCTGACCGGGCGGATGCTGCCCGACATCGAAATGGACCTGCTGCGCCACCTGCGATCCGCCGCCGCCCGCGCGGTGGCTCCTGCTGAAAGGATCGGCTGATGCGCACCGACCCCAACGCCCACACCCTGTTGGAACTGGCCGCAGCCACCCTGCGCCGCGATGTGCTGCCCCATCTGCCGCCCGAGGGGCGCTACGCCGCCCTGATGGTGTCCAACGCGCTGGCGATGGCGGAGCGCGAGTTGCGCGGCCTGGACGACTCCGGGCGGGCCATGCTGCTGGCGCTCGTGCCGCTGTGCGGCGCGGACGCCGACCCCAGCCTGACCGGGGAGGAACTGGCGACGCGGGTGGACGCCCTGCAACACCGCCTGTGCATCGAGATCGCCACCGGGGCCTTTGACGGCGATGGTCAGGACCTGTTGATGGACGCGCTGGAGGCCATCGTGCGCGCCCGACTGTCCATCGCCAACCCCAGGGCGGTTCCGGCGTCTTGATGCGCCGGATGATGGCGGACCGGCGGCACCAAACCACCGCGTATGTCATTCGGTCTCATAATTTCAAAGGGAAAACCCCAAAAGAAATTTAACGCAAGCGCGCGCAAGATGTGACCCTGAACGATGTTTGGGGAGGAGACCATGGCTGTGCGCGCAATCGCTCTCTGTCTGGTCGCGATGTTCCTGTCGGCCAACGCGCTGGCGCAGACGGTGGTGCGGTACAACGCACCGGAATCGAACCGCGACCCTCGGCACGAATACCCGCTGGCGGTTCTCGAGCTGGCGTTGAAGAAAACCGAAGCGACCGACGGGCCATTCCGGTTGCAAGCGGTGGAAACCAACGCGCCGGGGCCGCGCCTGATCGACATTCTGGAGGCTGGCGACACGTTTGACCTGCTGGTCGCGTCCACGTCCAAGGAGCGATCCGATCGGTTGTTGGCGGTCAATTTCCCGCTCGACAAGGGCTTGCTGGGCTACCGCGTCTTCCTGATCCGAAAGGAGGACGCGCCGCTGTTCGCGGCGGTCAAGACGCTGGATGACCTGATGAAGCTGTCGGTCGGGCAGGTGTTTTCCTGGGCCGACACCCAGATTTTGGCGGAGGCCGGGTTCAACGTTCAGCGGACGACCGGTTACGCCAACTCCTTTTCCATGCTGCAGGCCGGGCGCTTCGCCGGGTTTCCGCGTGGGGCCAACGAAGCCTATGCCGAGTTGGAAAGCAACGGCGGCGAGGCCAGCGGCATCATGGTGGAACCCACCGTGGCGCTCTATTACCCGCTGACCCGGTATTTCTACGTGAACAAGAAAAACACCGTTCTGGCCGACCGCTTGATGCGTGGGTTGAAGGCGGCGCAGGCGGATGGCTCCTTTGACGCCTTGTTCAACAGCCACCCGCAAATCAAGTCGGTGTTGGATCAGGTCCATTTTGAAAAGCGGAAGATCTTCCGCATCAAGAATCCGATCCTGCCGGACGGGGTGCCGCTGGACAACCCGGCCCTGTGGTTCACACCCGCCAGCGCCTCGTGATCGGCGGATCAGATCTTGCGGGACGATCAACAGGGATGAGCAGACGGGGGCGTTCTGTCGGTGATGGTGCACGGGAATCGCATTTGGAAAAGATGAGTAGCAGCGTTCGTTGAAATGGATTCTGTATGTCGGCCCTTATGGCGGGAGCTGGGTCGA
>NZ_RXMA01000027.1 GCF_003966125.1 Azospirillum griseum | reverse complement strand
ATCGGCGCGCGCACCATCGAGGAACTCTGGAAAGCCGTCGGCTCCATCTGTGACCTCTATACGCCAGAGGAATGCTGGAACTATCTCAAGCATGCTGGATATGCGCCAGATTAAACGCTCGATGCTCTATTGTAGCCGCTGGGGGATCGGGGTCCAGCCGCAACGGGCGAGACGATCAGGCGGCGGAGGATGGGATCGCGGCAAGGCGGGTCGGGATCAGGGCGTTGATCGTTTGTCGTTGTTCGTCCAGGCGAGCGTTCACCGCCTTCAGGTCGCCCCGCAGTTCGGCGAATTGCCCGGTGTGGGATTCCTGAACCGCCATGACCCTTTCAAGCATCCGAGAAATGCTTTCGAGCGTGGCGAACAGTTCCGCTTCGCGTTCCGGGGGCATCGTGGCTCTCCTTTTCCCTTGGGCCAGCGTAGCTCAACCGTGGGGGGAGTCGATTGGGGGATGGCGCTTATCCCGTCTTCTCCGGCTGCTGCTTGGCCGCTTCCAGGCCGAGTTCGATCAAGCGGCGGATCGCTTCGGACTCGGTGCCGATGCGTTGCTCAAACCGAAAATCGAGAATCGCCGCAGCCAACGGTTTGGGCAGCGAGACCAATTTGCGGACGGTGGTTTCAGGGTTAACAGCCATGCAAGTGATATACGCGACATCACCATTGATCGCAAGAATCAATGGTGATATCACCATAACACCATGCGGCCGAACCGGGTGTTGGAAGCGCCCGGCCCGGCCTGACCCCGAACAAAGGACATGCCCCAATGCCCAAGGCTGAGGATGACTATACCATATGCACGCCGCTGACGGCGGCAGACTTGAGCACCACGAACGGCGAAGAACCGCGCATTCTGGATCTGCGCTTGGCCGAAGCTCTTGGTTTCAAGAAGCCACGCGATATTCGCCCATTGATTCAGCGTCATCAGGAGGCTTTGGAACGGTTCGGAGGATTTTGCCGCACCGTGCGGCAAAATCCTGGACGCGGTCGTCCGGCGACCGAATTCTGGCTGACGAAGAAACAGGCGATCTACATCGCGACCAAGGCCGAGACGGAACGGGCGACCGAGATCACGATCCAGATCGTGGAGGTGTTCGACGCCGTGACCAGCGGCAAGGCTCTGCCGCCCCCGCCGCCCGCCCCGGCGCTGACCAAGGCCGACCTGGACGCCATCGATCAACGGGCGCGGCACGCGGCGGGGGTGGAGGAAAGCCGGGTCCGCCGGGCCTTGACCGACGCCGCCCTGGACGCCCTGCGCCAGGGCAGGCCGGTGGACGCCGCCCTGCGGACCACGCGGGTCAAGCGGTCGGCCCCGCTGGCGCTGCCACCACCGAAGCCGCCCGCCGCGCAGGCGGATCGGTCCCGGTCGGACCTGTCCCAGGCGGCGCGGCCGCTGGCGCTGACGGCGCGGTTCCTGGCGCTGCCTGCCGAGGCGCAGAAAACGTTTGAACGGGTGCTGGAACTG
This sequence comes from Azospirillum griseum, assembly GCF_003966125.1. Classification (GTDB taxonomy): domain Bacteria; phylum Pseudomonadota; class Alphaproteobacteria; order Azospirillales; family Azospirillaceae; genus Azospirillum; species Azospirillum griseum. The sequence goes on along the minus strand of NZ_RXMA01000027.1, from coordinate 76,384 downwards.
CTGGTCGAGATCAACCGGGTGCTGTCCGACCTGTGGGACGCCACCGGCGAGGCGGACCTGCGCAAGCCAATCGGTGACATGCTGATGGCAAAGGCCGACCAGTGGCGCGCCGGCAACCCCACCTTCACCACCCATTGATCCGGGGGAACGGACAGCATGCCATTCGATGGATCAACGATTCGGACGCGCACCACGCCCGGCCCACACCTGGCGAAGGTCGCCGTTCTGCCCGTTGCAACGGGCTTTCCCGGTGGTGACGCCCGGTTCCCGGCGAACCGTTCCCCGGTGAACGGTTTCCGGTGGGGGGCGCGGTGATGCGGATTCTTTTGGTGGTGCAGGGCAAGGGCGGCGGGCCGAAAACAGCGACGGCGCGCAACGTGGCGGTGGCGGCGGCGGTGGCCGGGCTGCGGGTGGGGACTCTGGACACGGATCCGCAAGGCTCGCTGACCTTCTGGCAAGGCCAGCGGCCCGGCGACGCGGTGGCGATCGCGCACGAACACCGGGTGTTGTCGGCAATCGACCGCGCCCCGACGCCCGACGGCCTGGATCTGCTGGTGATCGACACGCCGACGGCGGTGGAGTTCTTTCCCGTGCCCACGGCGATCCTGTTCGACGCCGCCGATCTGGTGCTGGTGCCGGTGCGGCCCGGCCCGGAGGATCTGGTCAGCATGCAGGGCATGATGCCCTATCTGCGCGGTCGCCGTCGGCCGATGCGGCTGCTGTTGAGCCTGGTCCAGCCGCGCCTGCGCGAAACCGCCGACGCGCGGGAGATCGCCGGTGGGATGGGAACTCTGGCCCCGGTCGAGATCCCGCAGCTGCAAGAGGTGCCGCGCAGCTTCACCGCCGGGCTGGGCACGGCGGAGATCGCCGGGACCCGCACCGGCCCGTTGTTCCGCGACCTGTGGGCCTATCTGGCCAACGAGATGGGGATCTGACATGACCAACGCCCGCAGTTTGGGGAACACCCGGCTTTCGATGCTGGCCGCGCCGCGCGCGCTGACCACCCGCGCGGAGTTCGTGGCCGACATCCGCCGCGAATGGACCAACGCCCTGGAATCCACCGTGCAGGTGGGCCGACGGCTGAACGAGGCCAAGGCGGCGTTGCCGCATGGCGAGTATGAGGCGATGATCGAGTCGGAACTGCCGTTCGGCCCCGCGACCGCGCGCAAGCTGCGCGAGGTGGCGGCGTTCGTCGATGCGGGCACGGTGCCGCTGGACCAGTTGCCGGAGGCCTACAGCACGCTCTACGCCATCGCCACCCTGCCGGACGAGGTGCGCGCGGAGGCGGTCGCGCAGGGGGTGATCCGCCCCGACGTGACCCGCGCGGAGGTGGAGGCGTTCAAGGAGGCGAAGGCCCCGCCGCGCGCGGTGCCGTTGCCCACGCCCACGGTCATCGATGTCGAGCCGGAGGCGGTGAGCGCCCCGGTTGTGGCTGCCCCGGCCTCCCGCCTGTCGGCGGCCTTGGGGCTGCGGTGGCACCTGGACCCGTCGGACCCCGGAGCCATCACGGTGGAACTGGACGGTCAACGGCGCGTGTTGTTCGTGGTGGTGGCCCATGATCCCGCCGCTGCGGCCCTGGTGCGCCATGTGCTGACGATGCACAACGCCACGGTGGCCTGAAAGGTTGCGCGCGGCGGGGTGTCGCGATCACCCCATCGCCACGCGATGGTCTTTCCGGCCGCCGGTGGCCCCTTCTCCGCGTTTCGCGGCCGTATCAGAGGGCGACAGTTACCCAGTCGGCGCAACGCTGACTCGCTGCGTCGGTCCGGCTGGCCCAGGTGTAAGGACCGGGAAGATTGGTTGTGTCATTGCACAGAAACACACGTATGTCCACTTTGCGGACCCTTCATCTTTGGCGGTCGGGCCGCGAAGGGGGTAGTTTGTGCTGCACGCAGCAACAAAAAGACGAAATCGGGAAGGATTGTATCATCCGTAAAGGAGTTGTTAGCAAATAAAGGCAGAAAATCCTAACAGCCTGAGCGGGTGTGTCTGCGGGCTGAAACGCGGAGATTTGCATGTCCAGCCCTGACGCGCCCCTGATGCCCGTGCTGCTGGAGTTTCTGGCCGTGTCCGGAATCGACGGTGACGACGCGGACGCGCGCTCTGGCACGCTGGAGCACCAGTTGGAAACCGGCGACATCCGCACCCCGGACGATCTGTTCGCCAAGGCCCGCTATCTGCAACGCTGTGGTCAGGTGGATCCGGCGTTGATCCCGATGGCGGCGCTGGACACGCTGGTGGCCGGGGTGGTTCGTTTGTTCGGCCCGTCGCTGACCACCCCATCGCTCTCCACGGCGGCCATCGTCACGCCGCAGGCGGGTTGACATGGCGGTGGCTGTTTCCCCTCTGGTCCGGTCCATCGACGTTGAGGATCTGGTGGTGTGGGCGTGCCGCGACCAACAGGCGCTGCGCGACCGATCAAGCTTGCATGTGGTTGAGGCGGCGGCTCAATTCGGCATGCGTTGCAGTCGGCAGCGGTTGTCCGGCGCGGATTTTCCAGGGGCCTGGGGCGTTGACTCCTGCGCGCGGGTGGCCGCGATTGGGGCGGTTGGCACCCGGATCGATGGCAAGGGGCCAACGCGGGGAATTGCTCCACGTCTGCCACCCGACGCCGAAGCGGTGGCGGCCGCCATCGAGGCGTTGCCGGTTGGAGAACGGCGGCTGGTGCGGGCGCATGGTCAGGCAGGCACCCGGCCCGACTGGCTGCCGCTGCTTCAGCCCTTGGTGATGGCGAAGCGCCCCTCGGACCAGCCGGGCCGGTACCGCCATCAGATTGCGGGGGAATGGCAACCCATCGCCCAACGGTCAGAGTTTGCCGCGCGTTGCCTTGCGCGCGGGGAAAGCCTGTTCGATGCGCATGGGCGGCGGCGGCTGGTGGAGGAGGAGAAAGGGTTTCGGTTTCGCGCGGTCGAAGGCGGGCGGGAGCTGTTCGTGCGGTGGTGCCCGGTGGAACCGGAGCACAGCGACGCAAAGGTCATCGAAGCCAACTGCGATTGGGTCGAATGGCACACGGGTTTGAGCCGGTTGGTGGGGGCGTTGAGGGGGAAGTTGATCGCGCATCGGATCACCGGTCTGGCCATTCCGGCCCGCCCATGGGAACAAAAGCCTTGTTAGGAAATCAATCTCTTGACATACTGACCTGGACGCATTGCGCCTGAATGAAGACCCGCTGGCACCCGCCACGCGGGTCTTTCGCTGTTTGGGCTGTCTGGATCCGGTCATGCACGATGATGTTGATACGCGGGGAGCCGTCGTGGTTCCGGCCACTGTGCCGATGGGGCTGGCCGACGCCCTGCCCATCGCCCAGTTGCAAGAGCGCTTGATCGACAGCTTTCTGGCCGGTCGGAAGCCAACCACGGTGGCGGCGTATCGCCGTGATCTGGAGGATTTTCGGGCGTTCGTGGCCCGCCAGCCGGGTGCGGCGGTCTATGCCGCCAGCATCGACCGGGTGGTGCTGGAGCTGTTCGGTCTGGCCGCCGGGCAAGCCAACGCCCTGGCACTGGGGTATCGCGCTGACCTGCTGACGCGCGGGCTGTCACCGGCGACGGTCAACCGGCGTTTGGCGGCGTTGCGTTCGCTGGTCCAGCTCGGCCGGACGCTCGGCCTGGTCGGCTGGTCTTTGGAGGTCGAGAATGTCGGGTCCGCCGCCTATCGCGACACGCGGGGGCCGGGGCACGATGGCGTGATGGCGATCATCGGCAAGGCGGAGGATCGCGGCGACGCCATCGGCGTGCGCGACACCGCCATCGTCCGCTTGCTCCACGACACCGCGCTGCGGCGGGGCGAGGTGGTCTCGTTGGATCATGCCCATTACGACGCAGAGGCCGCGACGCTGGCCATCCTGGGCAAGGCGCGGCGTGAACGGGAAATGGTGACGCTGCCGGACGCCACCCGGGCGGCGCTGGACGCGTGGGTCGGGGTGCGAGGGGCGTGGGACGGCCCGCTGTTTGTCCGCCTCGACAACGCGGGGGCGTTCGAGGGTCGGCTGTCCGGGGAGGCTGTCCGCCTGATTGTGCGGCGGCTGGGGGCCGGGGCTGGCGTTCCGGCTCGCCCGCACGGATTGCGCCACAGCGCCATCACCGAGGCCCTGGCGCGCACGAATGGGAATGTGTCGGCGGTCCAGGGCTTTGCGCGTCACCGCGATCCGCGCGTGACCATCCGGTACAACGACAATCGGGACGATGAGGCGGGGCGGATCGCCAGCTTGATCACCGAGGGCTGACAGCCCAACGGCCTGTTGCAGGGTCTGGAATCACGGAATCGGGAGCTTGCGAAAAGTATGATTATCGCAAGCTCAAGAAGGAGGAATCGGCCATGAAGACGATGGAATCGCCCAGCGTTTCCGGTGCCGTTTCCGGTACGGAGCCGCAGAAACCGGCGTTTTTCGAGGACGCGAAGGGGCGGATGATTCCCGCGCGCCTGGTGCGTTATTCCGACCTCCTGGAGGACCAGTTCGTCCGCAAACTGATGAGCGAGGCCGAAGCGCTTTCGGACACGATGCGTGCGTTCAAGCGCCTGGTGTTCACAGACGTCGATGCGTTCGTCGCGCTGCTGCACGAGAAATACGATGTGAAGTTCGGCGGGAAACGAGGGAACATGACCTTCAATTCCTTCGACGGACGCATGCAAATCAAGGTGCAGGTTGCCGATCACATGCGGTTCGGCCCGGAGCTGCAGGTGGCGAAGGCGCTCATTGACCAGTGCATCACCGAATGGGCGGCGGACACCAACGACAACATTCGCGCGTTGGTCGAGCACGCCTTCCGCACCGACAAGGAAGGGAAGGTCAACCGCGAGAGCGTCCTGGCGCTGCCCAAGCTGGCCATCGCCGACGCGCGCTGGGAACGCGCGATGCAGGCCATCGCCGATTCCATCACGGTCGAAAGCACATCGGTTTACGTCCGCTTCTACCGGCGTGATTCCCAGGACCAGCCCTGGAAATCCGTGAGCCTCGATCTCGCAAACGTGTGAGCGCCCCAGAATGAAACAGAACACAACCAAAGCTGCATCGGTGACGATCGGTGATGCAACGCTGATGCTGGGCGACTGCATCGAGCGGATGCGGGAACTGGATGACGCCTCCGTTTCGCTGGTTCTTACCGATGTTCCCTATTCGAGCGGAGCGACGCGCGAGGCCGGGCGCACCGCTTTCGGTAAGACCATGACGCGGTCAACAAGTGGAAATCCAGATCGTTGGTTTGGCTCCGACAATCTTTCCACACGGGGATTCTTATATTTGCTGCGCGCCTGCGCCATGGAATGGCAACGAGTTTTGCAACCCGGTGGGCATGTTTTGGCGTTCATCGACTGGCGCATGAGCGATCATTTGGCTGACGCCATCGATGGAGGTGATGCTGGGGTGTTGCTGGGCGGCGTCGCTGGTGACGCAATGGAAAGCGCGGACCTGCGTCGTGTCGGGATGTTGGTTTGGGACAAGACCTATTTCGGCATGGGGACATTTTTTCGACATCAGTACGAGCTGATTTACCACTTTACGAAAGGCAAGGGCAGCGGGCCGCTTCGCCGCAACACCCCCAATGTGCTGCATCACCCGCCGGTGCGCGCTGGGTTACATCCAACCGAGAAGCCTGTGGGGCTTTTGGCCGAACTGATCGGAACTGTGTGTCCGCTCCATGAGACTGTGCTTGACCCGTTCTTTGGGAGCGCATCGACCGGAGAGGCGGCGCTGTCGAGTGGCCGTCGCTTCATCGGCATCGAGCGGGATGAACGCTATTTCGAGGCGGGTCGGAAGCGACTGGCCGGTCTGTCCAAGGAGAACGCAGCATGAGCCTGCACATGGATGATTTCGTGCATGGTGTCACCGGGCGCGCCGCAACTGACGGTGTGATCGTCGCGATTGGTGGGACGATGAGCTGGTGGATTGACGCTTTGCACGGCCCTGCTCAGGAACTGGCGTTCTGGGGCACTGTGGTGCTGGTGGTTGGTCGGCTTGGGCTGTTGGTTCTCGACTACCGTGACCGCTTCCGGCAACGCCCTCAGGCCAAATCGTTCACGCGTGAACGCTTCTCCGAGGATGCTCGGCCCAAGTCCTGATCGTGGTGTAGAGCGACATGGCCGATCGGTGGGAACAGGCCCGGGCGGACTACGAAGCCGGGGTCGGCCCGCGCGAGCTGGCCCGGCGGTACGGCGGGAACGCCGGTGGCTACAGCAAGCGGGCGTCCAAGGAGGGATGGACCAAGCCGGGCGGTGTCGAGCCGACCGCTCCGGAAAGGACTGAACCGCCCACGAAAGTGGGCAAGGGCAAGCCGGTAAGTCGGCCCCCCCAGCGTGCCCGGGAAACCGGCCCTACAGCGGCCAAAGCGCCGCCGCCCTCACCCCAGCCACCACCGCGCCACCGGGCGCAGACGGCGGCCAGCGGGGCAGGGCAGGGCCATCCCGGGGACCCTGGGGGGGCCGGGTACCGCAGTCGCGGCGGACGGCCGCGGTTGAACACCGGCTTAGAAAATTTTCGGGGTGAGGCAGCATCAGCACCCCCGGAATCACCCCTGGAATCACCCGCTGATTCCCAGCTGGCGGATGATTCCGGCCCGGTGTCGGGGCGGAAACGGGTGTTCAGCCTGGTCGAGGCCGCCGCCATACTTGGCAAGCATCGGAACACGCTGTCGGGCTGGATTGACGATGGCTGTCCGGTTGTCCGTCGCGCCGATCGCGCCCGGGGCGTCGAGTGGCAGATCGACATCGGCGCGGTGGTGGACTGGTTGCTGGATCGGGCCAGTGAGGATGCCGGTGCTGGCGGTGATTCCGTGGGGATGAAGACGGACGAGGCGAACCGCCGTCGGGCCATCGCCCTGATGATCGCCGAGGAGGTGAGCACAGCGGAGCTGTTGAGCCAGGTGGTGAACCGCCGCGATGCCGCAGCCGACATCGCCGACTTCTGCATCGGCCTGCGGACGGGGTTGAGCACCTTCTGCGCCAAGCTGGCTGGTCGGGCCGCCTCGATGACCAGTCCAACCGAGATCCAGGCTCTCGCCGAAGCGGAAATGAACCGGGTGTTTGACGCTGCGGCTGAGGAACTGGGCAAGCGGTGGACCCATGACGACGGCGGCAACGGCAGCGGCGACAGTAGCGGCCCATGAGGCCGGCTGCTACGGCATCGGTCGGCAAGGTCTGCGAGGCGATCTGCTCGGACTGATCCAGAACACCCTGAAGTTCCGGAACCGGATCACCGGCTCGGAATGGGCGGAGGGCAGGGCGGGGCAGGTCGGTTACGGGCGCATCCCGAGGGGCACCGGGTCGGAAAGCGGCCCTGTGACCCTCTACGGCTACCAGCGCGGTCTGCTGGACGCCATGTGCGATCCGACGATCCCGCTGATCACCGTGCTGAAGGCCGCCCGCGTTGGTTACACGCGCATGGCGACACTGGCGATCGGGTATCACCTCCACCAGGACCCGACCCTGTGTGCGGTGGCGCAACCCACCATCCCCGATGCCGAGGATTTCGGGGCGGACGAAATCGGGCCGATGCTGCGGGACACGCCGGTCCTTGCCGAGCAGCTGCGGACGGTGCGGAAAGGTGAGCGCCAGGACAAGGCGACCTTCTACCGTTTGGCCAATGGCGCGTCCGTGCGTCTGGTCGGGGCCGCGTCCGACGACGCCTTCCGGCGATACTCGGCGCGCTTCCTGTTCGGCGACGAGCTGGACGCGGAAGGGTGGACGCCAAAGGCAAAGACGCAGGGTGACAAGCTCAAGCTGTTCTGGACCCGTGGCGAAACCTTTTGGAACCGGAAGCAAATCCGGGGCGGCACCCCGCTCCTGAAGGACACCAGCCGGACCTGGAAGCTGTGGCTGCAGAGCGATCAGCGCCGCTACTTCGTTCCTTGCCCTCACTGCTCGGCGGCGACCGGTCGGCTGGCTGGCTGGCAGCATCTGGAGTGGGGCGGACCGGACGTCCCGCACGGGGTCAAGTGGTCCCTGGATGAGGACGGCGCTGTGGCGCATGTCTGGTACGTCGGCACCTGCGGCCACCGCATCGAGGAGGGGCACAAGAGCTGGATGGACGAGCGGGGGGAGTGGCGGGCGACCGCCAGGCCCAAACAGCCGGGTCATGTCGGGTTTCATCTGTGGACCGGCATGAGCCTCAACCCGAACGCCGCATGGCCGGTGTTGGTGGGCGAGTGGATCGAGGCACAGGCCGACCCGGCCAGCCTGGTGCAGCCCTTCGTCAACCTGCGTCTGGGCATGCCCTATGAGCCGACCTACGGGCAGCAGATCAAGATCGAGGCGTTCACCCAGCGGATGGAGCCGTACCCGACGGAGATCCCGCCGGGGGTGGTCTATCTGACGGCTGGCGTCGACGTCCAGTCCGGTCAAGGCAGACACCCGCGCATCGAGGTGACGGTCTACGGCTGGGGCCGAGGGCATGAATCCTGGCTGATCGGCCACTGGATATTCCGGGGCGACCCGGCCCAACGCGAGGTCTGGGACCAGCTGGACCGTTTGCTGCTGCGGTCCTTTGTCGGGCCGGACGGTCGGCGGTTCCGGATCCAGGCGGCGGCCGTCGATTCCGGTGGCCACCACACCGCCGAGACCTATGCCTTCTGCGAGCTGCGGCGGGCGAGGCGTGTCTGGGCCATCAAGGGCCGGTCGGAGAAGAACGGCCAGCGGACGCGGGTTTGGCCGCGTCGGCCCACGGTCAAAAACGGGAACACGGTCTATCTCGTGGGCGGAAACGCCGCCCGCGATTTCGTCTACGGCTCCCTGGCCGTGCCCCGGCCGGGACCACGCTACATCCACTTCCCCAGCGATCCACCGGCGGAAGCGGAGCCGCTCGACACCGAGTTCTTCGAGCAGCTGACCCGTGAGCGGCTGATCACCCCCAAGGGTGGCCAGTACACGGTCTGGGACAAGCCGAAGGACAAGGCGCACGAGGCGGGTGTGTGCCTCGTCTACGCCTATGCGGCGGCGGTTGGCCTGCAGACCCTGAACAAGAAGTGGCTGACCGCCCTTGAAGGCGGTGCGGTCCTCCCGCCGCAGGGTCCGGCGGGCAGTGACGATCCTGAGGTAGAGACCGGTTCAGCCGCCGCCCTGCCGTTGGTCGAGCAGACGCCGACCCCGGCCCCGGCGGCCGTCATTCAAAAGCGGGGCCGTGGTCGCCGGGTCATCCGCTCCAACCTGTAGAGGTGTTCATGGCCTTCACACAGACCGACGTCGATGCGCTGAAGAGCGCCATCGCAAAGGCGGGCAACGCCGCTGAGGTCGAATACAGCGACGGCACCCGCACCCGTTTCATCACGCCCAAGCAGGCGGCCGACATGCTGGGGATGATGGAGCGCGATGTCGCCCGGACCAGCGGTCGTCGGCCCAAACGGCAGATCCGCGTCATCACCTCGTCGGGGTTCTGATCATGCGGAACGCCAGCGTTCGCATTCGCATCAAAGGGACGGGCGTTTATGTGGAGCCCTTTCGTGCGCAGGCACAACCGGCCTTCGCGTCGACGGGCCAGGGCAAACGCACCGCCTCGATGCGCCGGGTGTCCGGGGCGGGCCCCAATTCGCTGGTCGGCAGCAACGTTGCTCTGCTGCGCCAGCAATCCCGCCAGTCCACCCGCACCCAATGGGCTTCGGGTCGCGCGGTCGATCTGGCGGTGACGCACACGATCGGCACCGGGATCAAGCCGCAGAGCCTGTGTCCCGACCCGGCGTTCCGTGAAGCGGTGCAGCAACTCTGGTACGACTGGACGGAGTTCGCCGACGCCGACGGTGTCCTGGATTTCTACGGTCTGCAGGCGCTTGCCGTGCAGGAGTGGGTCGAGGGTGGCGAGTGCTTTGCCCGCCTGCGGCCGCGTCGGCCGTCGGATGGGCTGCCGGTTCCCCTGCAAGTGCAGCTGATCGAGCCGGAGCAGGTGCCGCTCGACCATACCACCATCGTCACTGGCGGCAACAGCGTGGTGCAGGGCATCGAACGGGACAGCGTTGGCCGCCGGGCCGCCTACTGGATGCACCGCCAACACCCAGGTGAGTGGGTGCTGGGAAACGGCGATTCCAGCCTGGTGCGGGTCTTGGCCAGCGAGGTCCTGCACCTCTATCACCCGACCCGTGCGGGTCAATTGCGCGGCATCCCCCAGCTGTCGCGCATGCTCGTCCGGTTGAACGACGCGGGCCAGTACGAGGACGCGGAGATCGTCCGCAAGAAAGTGGCGGCGATGAAGATGGGGGCCATCACCCGCAAGCCGGGATCGAACGAGGGCGACCCGCTGGTCGGCGAGGGCGAGGCAGACGCCACCGGGGTCGCCGATGTCGGCATGGAGCCCGGCACGATGCTGGTGCTGGAAGACGGCGAGGATGTGAAGTGGTTCGATCCGGTCGATGTCGGGGGGAATTTCGAGACCTTCATGCGCTGGAATTACCGGGGCGTCGCCGCCTCGGTCAACCAGCTCTATGAGGAGGTGACCGGCGATTACAGCACGTTGAACGACCGGACCTTCCGGGCCGCGTTCAACACCTTCAAACGACGGTACGCCTTCTATCAGCACAACATCGTCGCCCATCAGTTCTGCAGCCCGGTCTGGAGGCGCTTCATTGATTTGGCGCTGATCGCCGGAACCCTCCAGCGCCCGCCCGGGATGACGGATCGCGACCTGTACCGGGTCGCTTGGACGCCTGACCGTTGGGCCTACATCCACCCGCTGCAAGACGTGCAAGCGGTGCTGAAGGAAATCGAGGGCGGTTTGTCCAGCCGGGCCAAAGCGGTGTCGGAGCGCGGCGACGACATCGAGGACATTGACCGGCAGCGCAGCGACGACGCCCGGCGCGAACAGACGCTGGGGTTGGCCCCGGTGGCCCCGTCCGACGGCGGCGACCGCTACCGCGTCACGCCTTCCGCCCCCGCGCCGGAGCCCGGCGCGTCCAAACCCTGAGGGATCCATGCGCACCTGGTACAACATGAAGGCCGTGGCCGATGGCGCGGCGGAAATCCTGATCTATGACGAAATTGGTGCTTGGGGCATCACCGCCAACCAGTTCGTGCAGGATCTGCGCGGCCTGGGAGCCGTGTCCCGCATCGACGTTCGCATCAACTCGCCGGGCGGTGAGGTGTTCGACGGGCTGGCCATCTACAACGCGCTGAGCAAGCACGCGGCCGAGATCGTCGTCACCATCGATGGCATCGCCGCCTCGATCGCCAGCGTCATCGCCATGGCGGGCAAGGACATCATCATGCCGGAAAACGCCATGATGATGATCCACGACCCCTCGGGCGGTGTCTGGGGCACGGCGGCCGACATGCGGCGCATCGCCGACGCGCTCGACAAGGGCAAGCAGGCGATCATCAGCGCCTACCGCCGCTGTGGCTTGGCGGATGAGAGCCTCTCCCAGCTGATGACCGATGAGACCTGGTTCAGCGCGACCGACGCCCTGGAGAAGGGCTTCTGCACCAAAGTCGAGAAGCCGGTGAAGATGAGCGCCTGCTTTGACCTTGCCAACCTCGACCGCTTCCGTCACCCGCCGGCCGCCCTGGTGGCGGCCCTGGCGCGCACCTCTGCCCTCCCACCCTTGGAGTCCTCGATGACCGACACCGCCACCGGCGGCGGCCAAACCCCGCCGACCAACCAACAAACCACGTCGCTTCCTCCGGGTGGCGGTGGCCAGACCGAGGCCCTGCCGGCCGATCCGGCGTCGATCGCCCGCGACTGCCTGGCCGCTGGACTGCCGGAACTGACCCCCTCCCTGATCACGGCCAAGGCGACGTCGGCCATCGTCACCGCCCGCCTCCAGGACGCCAAGACGATCAAGGACATCTGCGCTCGCGCCGGCATCGCCGATCAGGCGGCGGGCCTGATCACCAATGGGGCCACCGTCGACAGCGCCCGCGCCGTCGCCTTCGAGGCGCTCGCCGCCCGCGATCAGGCGAGCCACGTCGACAGCACCCAGAACACGCCGCCGGGCACCAACCCCAAGCCGCGTGGTCCGTTGAACGCCGCCACGGTCTACGACCGATTCAACAACCCGGTCCGGGGGGTCTGACATGGGCATTGTGTTTCAAGAAGGTCGGCACGCTGGCGAGTTCCTGGTGTCCGAAGGCAATGGCAACATTGCGCGGGAGACCGGCACCATCAAGGCCGGGGTGGGTCATCTGGAGGCGGGCGCTGTGCTGGGCCAGATCACCGCCGACAAAACGTTCGTCCCGGTCAATCCGGACGCCACCGACGGCTCCCAGACCGCCAAGGCGATCCTGTTCGCCGGTGTCAACGCCACCACCACCGCGCAGCGCGCCACGCTGATGGTCCGGCTTTGCGAGGTGAACGCCGAGGCCCTGGTCTGGCCGTCGGGCACGACGGGGGCCGAGATCGCGGCCGCTCTGGCCCAACTCGCCGACCATTTCATCATCGCCCGCTGACCCACCGCCTGCCTCTGGAGCCGCCACCATGGCCGAACTCACTCTCGATATCTTCAACGGCGATGCCTTCAGCGCCGCCAGCATGACCAGCCACGTCAACGAGAACGTCCCCTACGTTCCGGGCTATGTCGGGTCGCTGGGCCTGTTCGTCGGTGAAGGCGTCTACACCACCCTCGTCGGTTTCGATGACGTCAACGGCGCGCTGAAGCTGATCCAGTCCAGCCCGCGCGGGGCCGCCCCCAGCCAGTCCACCGGCGAGAAGGCGGCCACCCGTTACCTGGAGACGGTTCGCTTTGCCCGCGAGGCGGTCATCACCGCTGACCAGATCAAGGGCATCCGGGTGCCCGGTACCACGAACCTGCTGCAGACCGCTGAGCGGCTGGTCTATCGCCGTGTCGAAGGCCCGACCGGCATCCGTGCCGAGCTGTCGATGACGATGGAGCATCTCTATCTCGGGGCCATCGACGGCCAGGTCTACGATGCGGACGGCACAACCGTCCTCTGGGACTACTTCACCACCTATGGTGTCGCGCGTCCGGCAACGGTCAATGTGCCGTTCGGCAGCTTCACCGCTGATGAAGCCAAGTTCGATGACCTGTGCATGAAGATCAAGCGGGACGTCATCAAGGCGTTGAACGGCTTCAACCTGGCCGGGATGACCATCGTGGTGGCGTGTGGCGACGATTTCTTCGACGCTGTGCGCAGCAACAAGGAGGTGGTCAACGCCCGCAAGTTGGGTCTGACCGGCGTCACCAAGGCACCGGAGCTGTTCGCCAGCCAGAAGGCCTACTCGTCCTTCCAGTACGCCGACATTGTGTGGGTGAATTATCGCGGGTCGGATGATGGCAAGGTGTCGGTGCCCGCCGACGAGGCCCGCCTGTTCGCTCTGGGGGTGCCCGGGCTGTTCAAGACCTTCTTTGCCCCGGGCGACACCTGGGACACCATCGAGGGCGAGGGCCTGCCGGTCTACATGCTGCAGCGTCCGGAGCGGCAGACGTCCAGCCAACGGGCGTTTGAGGTGCAGTCCAACCCGCTGCCGATGTGCCTGCGGCCGAAGAGCCTCCGCCGCCTGAAGAAAGCCTGATCCACTCCCACCATCCAACCGCGACACGGGCTGCCTTTGGGCGGCCCGTCGCGTTTCTGGGAGGCTTGTCGTGAACGCCATCGACAACCTTGAGGGTGTTTTCCGCCGCCTCGGCGAAGACGCGCTCTGCGTCTCGCCCGGCGGGGTTGAGGCCTCGTGCACCGTTCTGCAGGCGGGCACCCCGCTGGAGTTTCCGGGGCTGGTGTTGCCGGTCGATGGCGTCAGCTTCGACCTGCTGCGCCACCAGGCGACGCCGACGGTTGGCGGTTCGCTCCGGGTCGGAGCGAACCATTTCCTGATCGACACGCCGCCGATCCCCTTTCCAATCGCGGCTGATCCGCAGGCCCTCCGTTGGCGTCTGATGATTGGGTGGGGACAAGCCGCGACGCTCCGCTCTGTCGATGACAGCGGCTCGCCGCCGCGTGGGTCCGCCTGGTCGGTGGCGAGCGGCGCTGAGGCCGGAGTGGTCACGCTGTCGATCGCGGGCACGTTGGCCAGCGGTCGGATTTGCCCGGGTGACGCGTTCCAAGTGCCTGGGCACCCGGACGCCTATGTCGCGGCCGGAACGGTGGTCGCCGTCGGAGGCGTTTTTACGGCGATCCCGCTGGACCGGCCTTTGGCGGCTGCGGTTGCCGCAGGAACCGAGGTCATGGCCTCCTGGGTGCGTGACCAGCCGGTGCGGGCGCTGCCCATCACCGACGCCGCCGGGTTGGCAGGTTCGGTGGTGAAGGGGGCCACCCGGTGGTTGGTGCTGGGCGGATCACTGCGACATCGCCCGAAAGCCGGAGACCGGCTGACCACTGAGGATGGTTCCGTCGAACTGTCGCGCATCGCCACCCACCGCTCCGGCACCACCGTGGTCGCCTGGGACCTGCAGGCCACCTGATCATGATCGATGTTGCCGCTGTACACCGAGCACTCCTGGCCCCGCTGCTTGCCGAGGGGCCGATACCGCCCCAGCGTGTCGGGCGGCGGGGCATGCCATTCCTCCCGCCCAGCGGCGATGTCTGCCACGCGCTAACGTCGGTCGTGTGGGAGCGCAACGGCAAATCCGGTCCGGCGTTGTGGGAGGGGGCCGGCATGCTCCAGATCCTGGTTCGGGCACCGATCGGCATCGATGAGGACGCGCTGCTGGTGGAAGCCGGCAAGGTGGCGGCCCTCTACGCTCCCCACATGGACGGTCCGCCGTTGGCTTACGCGGTGCGGATCACCCAGGTGGCGGTCATGAGCGTGGTGACGCTGTCCAGCGCTGGTGGATCTGCTGACGGAACCGATGCCCCAGGCCGGTGGATCACCGCACCGGTCCAAATCGACTTCCGCGTCGAGCGCGTCGAGACCTTCGCTTCCCCCTGATCCCTTTCACCCGCCGCCAGGCCTGCTTGGCGGCTTTTTCTTGTTGGAGACCCCGATGGCCCAATTGCCGACCCAACGCCCGACTGAAGCGGGCGCTGCCCTCACCTATGCCGCCGCCGACCCCCCTGGGGACAGCTTTCTGAACACCGGCAAGGAAGTCGTGCACGTCAAGAACGGTGGCGGCGGTCCCATCACCCTGACGGTGAAATCGCGGAACGTTGCGCCGGAGGTCCCCGGCTACGGACCCGTTGCCAAGCCGGACCGTGCCGTGACGATCCCTGCGGGTGGTGATCGGTTGATCGGTCCGTTTCCGATCAAGGCGTTCACCGAACCGACCACCAGTCGCGTCTCGATGACCTATTCGTCCACCACCGGCGTCACCACGGCGATCATCACCGTCCGCGACGCCTCCTGAGGAGCTTGATATGGCCGCAACGACCTCAATCGACGCCACCGCCGGGCGTCTGTTCACGCTCAAAATCAGCGACGGCGGCACCCCGCCGACCCTGTTCACCATTGGCGGGGCCAAGAGCACCCGCATGACCCTGAACGCGGCACCGGTGGACATCACCAACGTGGCCAGCGCCGGTTGGAAGGAGTATCTGCCGGGCGGCGGGGCCAAGGAGCTGTCCGTCAGCCTGCAGGGCGTTTTCGACAGCCGGACCGCCGGTGCCCGCAAGGTCTGGGACGCCGCCATGGCCCAAGGCATGGGCGGGTATCTGGAGGCCCAGCTCATCAGTGGCCATGGTGACAGCTTCGTCGGCACCTTCGTCATCGAGAGCTACGAGCGGTCGGGCGAGGACGGCAACGCCGAGCAGTTCTCCTGCTCGATCAAGAGCAGTGGGCCGCCCACCTACATCCCGTCTCCGTAAGGCCAGCCTTTCCCTGACCCGGACCAGGTCCACTGTCGGTCGCAAGGCTGACCGCCCCCCGCGAGGCGTGGGGCGGAGGCGTCCGGGATGCGCCTCCGTCCCATCGCGTTAATTTTTCCGTCTATCCCGGAGATGATTCCACCATGAGCACCCTTCCCCTGTCCGTCGGCCAGCACCGCTTCGACCCGATCGCGAATGAAGGCCGCAAACGCCGTGAAATGCTGGCGGTGGCTGAGCAGAAGGTGGATGAATCCGCCGCCGGGCTGACCGTCGCCCGCAAGGCGGCCGACGCCGCTGAGGAAGCGGCCACCAAGGCCAAGGCCGAACTGGAAGACCTGCTGGCGCTGAACACCGACACTGCGCAGGACAAAGCCGTCATCGCCGCTGCCCAGGCAACCGCCGACACCGCAGCTGAAAGCGCCACCAAGGCCAAGGCCGAGGCCGACGCGAAGACCCAGGAGCTGAAGACAGCGCAGGAGTTGATCGAGACCCTGCGCAAAGCCCTGGAACAGATCGAGGCGGACGCCCAGAAGCGCACGCTGCGCCCGGTCTACATCCTGCGCGTCCCGAATTTCCGCCTGCAGGCGCAGTTCGACCAGTGCTACTTCGACGTTCCGGTTGCCCCCAGCGACCGCAAGCTGTGGCTGGCGATGAAGGCGGTGGTGCAGTCGCGCGGTGCCGAGTATGGCGTGACCGCCGACAGCCCGGACTTCCAGGCGCTCGACAAGGCCTTCCGCGAGAGCGGCAACGCCAAGGTGCCGACGGCGGCGATTCCGCTGTTCGAGGACCTGTTCACCCAGACCTGCGAGGCCGAGGAGGTCCGCAAAGTCCTCAAACAGCGCAAGGCCCACAGCTCCGGCATCACCATGCTGCGCCTGCGCTTCTACGTCGCCGGTCTTGAGGGTCTGCCCGGGGCCGAGACCTTCGCCGTCCAGCGTGGTGCGAGCGGCGACGCCGAACTGGCGACCGAGGAGAGCATCGCCCTGATCCCGCCTTCGGACATCGACGCCATCCTGGCCAAGCTGGACGAACTGGCGACCACGCGGGGGCGGGAGGGAAACTCCTAAGGATCGCCGTCGCCGTCGCGACCGATCCCAAGCGCTTCGACGGCGACTCCACCGGGCCGTGGCGGGTGGGGTCGGAAAGCTACCGCACCAACCCCCGCGACTGGCTGGAGCCGTGGTGCTGGGCGATGCTGCGCCTCTGGCGACTGTCCCAAGGCGGGATGGGGGCTGGCCATCTGCCGGAAGCCGGCGGGACGATGGACCAGCCCACAAAGATGATCGAGGCCTTCGCGCTGATGAGCGCGTTCGAGGCCGAACTGCAGGCCAGCACACAGCCCGGCACCATCACCCGCACCGACATCGAGGACATCCGGGTCGGCATCGACCGGGCGTTGGAACTTTACCCTGACGGGGTGGCCACCGGCCCCTTGCTGGCCGCCATCCAGAAATCACGCAACAAGGAGGCCTGACCATGGCGCGTTCGCCCCTTATCGACCGAGTGATTCGGGTCGTGCAGGAGGGAGGCGAACGCGCCATCCAGCGCGCTCTGGCCGACACGGCCAAACAGGAGTTGAGCCGCGTGCTGGTCGGTGCCAGTCCCGACACCTACGAGCAGTGGATTGACGGCCAAGCGGGTGCCGCGATTGACCAGATCAAAGCGCATGGGGTTGCCTATTTCGAATTTTCGTATTTGCGGACCATCATCGCGTTTGCTGCCGCCCAGCTCCGTGAGCTGTCGCCGGAGGACTTTGTCCACCCCGATCAGCGGGTGTTCCGGGAGTCGCACATCCTGTTCTGCGATGGTCGAGAGGTCGGCACGTTGACCGAAGGCGGCGACACCGCCTTCATCAACCGCCTGCCGCCGCGTTCAGAGTTCGTCATCACCAACGCCCAGCCCTACGCCGGCAAGATCGAGCGGGGGCAGTCCGATCAAGCGCCCGATGGTGTGTTCCGCCTGGTGGCATCGACCGTGTCCCGCCGCTACGGGTCCATCGTGACCAGCCGTTTCCTGTGGTTGCGGATGGAGGGCCTGGAAGAGGCCCTGGGCTATCCGGCCATCGCGATTCAAGCCCGCTGACCGTTTCCACGAGGCATTTGAATGTCCGAAGAGAAAATCGCCTCCCTGACCGTCGACGGGTCGGGCGCGCTCTCGACGCTCGACCAGATCGGTGCCCGCATGGAAGCGGTGGGGGACAGGGTCGAGAGCAACTCCCGCCGATTGGCCAGCTATGGTCGGGAGTTCGCCACGATCGCCCGATCCCTTGGCGTGTACACCGATTCCTGGGAGAAGGTGAAGCGGGTCCAGGAGGCGGCGGCCCGTGCGGTCGATTCCGGTCGCATCAGCCAGGAACAGGCCAACCGCATCATCGCAGAAGCCGAGCTGCGGTATGACGAAACGGCGCGGGCCGCCAAAGCGGCGGCTGAAGCGCAGGTCCAGGCGGCGGCCGAGATGGCCCGTGCCACCGCCGCCACTGCGCAGGGCCTGGAACAGGTTCGGCGTCAATACGATCCGGCCTACGCCGCTGCGGCCAAATACCGGGATGAAGTGGCCCGCGTATCCAAGGTGCTGGAAGCCGCTGGCGTCACCGGCCATGAGTACACCGCCACGCTGCAAGCGGTTGCGGCCGCCCTGGATCCCGTCACGCGGGCCGAACGGCAGCGGGCGGAGGAAACCGCTCGGGCGGCTGAAGCGCAAATCCAGGCCCAGGCGGCGCTCGCCGACGAGCTGGACCGCGTTCGCACGCGGTACGACGCCAGCTATGCGGAGGTGAAGCGGTACGTCGAGGAGATGAACCGCGTCACCCGTGTCCTTGAGCTGGCCAACGTCGCCGAGGAGGAGCGCGCTCGCATCCTGGGCGAGGTGGCGGCGGCCTACGACCCGATGATCCGGGCCGAGCAGGAGCGGGCCGACGCCGAACAGCGCGCGCAGGCGCAGGCGGAGCGTGCCACCCAGGAGATGATCGAGCGGGAGCGCGCCACCCAGAGGGCCGCCGCTGCCCAGGAGCGCTTCAACACGCTGTTGGGGGTCTCCACCGGCGGACAGAAATCGTCGGCGGCCCGCTCGGCTTCTGTGTTTGAGGACGCGGACCGGGAGGCCCAGGCCCTTCAGCGCCTGATCGACACGCTGGACCCGGCCGCCGCCGCGCAGCGCCGCTTTGTCGACCAGCAAAAGCAGCTGGACGAGGCCCTGGCTGGCAACAAGATCGATTCCTCCCAACACGCGCGCCTGACCAAGGCGCTGCAAGATCAACAGGCCGCCTTTTCCGGCGCGGCCCGCAGCGCCACCGCCCACACGCGCGCCCTGCAGATCCTGTCGCCGCAGCTCTCCGACATCGCCGTCCAGGCCTACAGCGGCACCAGCGCGCTGACCATCCTGGTGCAGCAGGGGCCGCAGATTTTTGACGGTCTCATGATGGCTGGCAAAGAGGCGGTGGTTGCCGCTGGCCGCTTCGCCGCCATGGCCGCGCCGGTCCTGGCGATCGGGGCTGCGCTGGGGACAGTGGCTTACGGCGCGGCGCGTTTCAATTCTGACATACGGGAATTTGACCGCACCGCCCGTCTGACGAGCAGCGCTGCTGGCGTCATGTCCGGGCAGTTCGCCGATTTTGGCGACCAGGTGGCCGTCACCGCCGGGGTGTCGCAGGCCTCGGCGCGCGAGATCGTCACCGCTTACGCCGCGACCGGTCGGATCGGTGCCGGTGTTCTGTCCGACCTGACCAAAGCGACCAAGGATTGGGCGCTGCTCACCGGCCGGGACACCGACGAGGCGAGCGCCGACCTGGCCAAGCTGTTCAGCGACCCGGCCAAGGCGGTGGACGAGCTGACCAGCCGCTATGGTCTGTTTGACGCCGCCCAAGCCCGTGTCATCAAGAACTATCAGGCGCAAGGCAACCTGGAGCGCGCCCAGCAACTCCTCCTGCAGGGGCTGGAAGGTCGGGCGGCGGGGGCGTCGGAAAAGCTGACCGCTCTCGAAAAGGGGTGGCGCAACCTCAAGACGGTCGTCTCGGACGCGGTCGATGATTTCGCGCGGGCCCAACAGGGGCCGTCGCGGCAACAGCAAATCCAGCGGGTGCGTTGGTCTCTCGAAGGGTCCGGCGGATACCTGACCACCGCAGGGCGACGGGCCGATGAAGAGGAGCTTGCGCGCCTGGAGCGCCTCGAGTCCGATGATGGTGTCCAGGCCTGGGCGGCCGCACTGCGGGCCGAATTTGTCCGGGCCTCGCAGTCGGTGGAGGAGTTTGCCCGGTCGGTCGACCCGGCGATCGCCGCGCAGCAGGCCTACGACAACAGTTCCAAGGATCTTGCCAAAGCGGTGGAGCTGGGCGTGCTGCCCCAGCAGGAGGCCACCCGCCTGCTCGGTCTCTACCGCCGTCAGCTGCTCGACACGATCGATCCCGCGCAGGCCTTCGCGACGGAGATGGAGCGGCAGGCCCGGCTGATGGAGAAGGCGGCGGGTCGCGCGCGGGACTTTGAGCAGGAGCGGCTTGCGACCCTGCAGAAGCGCGGCGCACAGCCGACCGACAACCTGGCCGACGCCGAAACGACCAAGATCAACTCCGGCCTGGACCGCAAATATGCGGCCGAGGCGGCCGATCGGCACCGCGTGGCGCAGGAAGCGATCATCGACGCCCGGGCGCTTGCCGCCGCCACCGCGTCGCTGTCGCAGCCCGCCATCATCGCCGCGCAGGCCCAGGCCACCTTCTTCGACGTTTTGCGGAAGACAAGCGACTACCGCAAGGCCAAGCAGGCCGAAGACGACGTTTACGCCAAGGGCATGATCGAGTGGTCGGCCCAGGTCGACGCCTCCGTCAAATCGTCCGAGCTGGCCGTGGCGGCCGCGCGCCGACTGTCAGCGGCCCAGGCCCAGGGCGGCGACATCGCCATGGCGGTGGCCCAGGCCCAGAACCTCTACGCCGACCAGGTGGCGCGCGGCGTCGACCCGGTTCGCGCGCTCGCCCTCGCCAATGCCGATCTGCAGAAGTCGCTGGCGGCCCTGTCCGGCCAGCAGGCGGCCTGGAACCGTGACCTCCTCGAGCAGATCACTGCGGCCCGTCATTTGGCTGACGCGGAAGGGGTGTCGGCGGCGGCGGTGGCCGAGGCGACCATTCAGAACCGGGTGCGCGCCCAGGTTTTGAAAGAAGGGGTGCCGATCGAAAGCGAGCGCGCACGGGCCATCGAGGCGGGAATCCGGGCGCTCGAGGCGCAGAACGCTGCCGGGCGGGTGAACTCCACCATCCGACAGGGCAACCGCGACCTTGCTCTGGCCCGCGCCGAGTATGAGCTGCTGGGGGCCAGCAACGCGGAACGGGAGCGCGCCGTCGCCATTCTGAAGGCGACGCAAGAGGTGCAGGACTCCGCCGATTGGCAGGCGGTGCCACAGGCCGCCCGCGACGCCTGGGTGGCCCAGGCCGGGGCGGTGGCGGAGTATCAGGCGCGGGTTGCCGACGCGACCGAGACCAGCCGCAGCTTTGCTTCGACCATCGCCACCGGCTTCGAAGACGCGCTGCTGTCCGGGGCCAAGCTGTCCGACACGATGAAGTCGCTGGCCAAGGACATCGAGAAGGTGTTCCTGCGCGGCTTCGTCACCAAGCCGCTCGAGACCTGGCTGACCGGCACCATGACGAAGCTGCTGTCGCCGTCGCCGGTCGGCGACAGCGCGGTGATGCCGGTCAAGGCCGCCGATCCGGGCGGCAACCTGGTGCGCTTCCAGGAGTTGGCCAGCCGCGCCGGTGCGAGCCCGGTGCCGGTTCTGGTGACGAATGCCTCCGGCTTCACCGACCTGTCAGCGACCAACGCCACCCCCCTGCCGGTGGCGGTCAAAAGCGCTGCAGGGCTGGAGGCCCTGGCGGATCAGGCGGCTGGGAAATACGGTCTCGACGCAAGCCTGCTCAAGGCGGTGGTCACGCGCGAATCCTCCTGGAACCCGAACGCGGTGAACAGCCGCAGCGGTGCGACCGGGCTTGGGCAGGTGATGCCTGCCAACTGGAAGCCCTATGGCGTCACCGATCCCACCGACCCGGCGCAGAACCTGGACGCCGCCGCGCGGATCCTGAAGGAGCATCTGGACCGCGCCGGCGGCGATGTGTCGAAGGCGCTCTCGACCTACAGCGGGCACATCAAGACGTCAGGCGACGCCTACGTGTCGGCGGTGATGGCGACCAAGGGCGCCTACGACCGCAGCACCGCCAGCATGGAGACCGCCGGCCGGGCCACCACCGGGGTCAGCGACGCGCAGGAGCGCGCCCTTCAGGCCCAGCTTGACGCCATCGAGGCCCAGCGCAGCGCCACCGACAGCACCCAGACCCTGACCACCACCCAGCAGTCGTGGGTGGACAGCGCGCTGGGGATGACCAGCGCCACCAAGGACGCCTCCTCCGTCATCGAGGTGCAGAGCCGGGCGGTCAGCCACATCGGCGAAAACGCCATCAGCGCGGCCGACCGACTGTCGCAGGCCGGGGACAGCGCGGCCAGGTTCGGCGCGGCGGCGGCGGACGGGGCCGACAGCTTCCTGGGTGGCATCCAGAAGCTGCTGGGCGGGGCCAGCGATTGGATCAGCGGGCTGTTTGGCAGCAGCAGCGGCAGCGGCCAGCAGCAGCGGGTGATCCGCAACGCCGACGGCAGCACGTCCTTTGCGCCTGCATCCCAGGGGGCCGGCGGCAGCTGGCTCGAGGCCAAGGTGTTCGGCTCCGGCGAGGCCGCGCGGCCCGACGCATCCTTCGTCGGTCCGATGCCGCAGCAGTCCGGGATCGCCGGCTGGAATCCCAGTTGGGGCCAGTTGCTTCAAGGGGTCGGGGGAATCGCCAGCGGTGCCATGATGGCCACCCAGAAGGGCGCGACGGTCGGTCAGAAGATCGGCGGCGGCCTGACGGCGGCGGGCGGCATCGCCGCCATGATCCCCAGTGGGCAGATCGTCGGCGGCGTCATGATGGCGGCGGGCGCGCTGTTGAGCGCGGTGACGGGGGCGAAGGATCGGGGGACGGCCTACAGCCGTTCGAACATCACGCTGGGGGCCAACGGCAAATACGCGCTGGGCAGCTACGCCGCTGACAACAACGGCGATCCGACCAAATTCAACGCCGACGCGTCCAAGGTCGCCAAGGGCCTCAACGACATCATCGCCCGCTTGAATCTGACGGCAACGGCCAGCAACTCCTTCATCGACAGCAAGGAAAAGAGCGCGGAACAGGCCGCGTTGGAGCTGTTGAAGGGCATGCGGTCGGGGGTGCCAGCGATCTCTTACGCGATCGCGCACGAAACGGCGACCAGCCTGGACGACATGCTGGCGCATCTGGAATTCGCGAACGGCTTCCAGACCCAGATCAAGGCGCTGCGCTCCAGCCTGTCCGACCTGGTGGCGCAGTTTCAAACGGGCGTCGATGCGGGGAACAGCCTGGGCAAGACGTTGTTGGACTTTGTCGACAACGCCCAGACGGTCTTTGCGGTGTCGTCTGGTTCCAAGCTGCCGGGCTTTGCCACCGGCACCCTCTCGGCCCCGTCGGGCTGGGCGGTGGTTGGCGAAGAGGGGCCGGAGCTGGTCAACCTGCGCGGCGGCGAGCGCATTTGGAACGCGCGTGAATCGGCCCGGATTTTGGCCGCGCAGGGCGAAGGCCGTGACGACACCATCATCCACCTGCGCGGCAGCGACGAGCTGGCGGCGGTGCGCCGGGCGCTGGGGACGTCCGGTCGGGTCAACCCCGTCACCGGCCTGCTGGGCTTTGACGGTGGCACCGCGTCGGGCAGCGGCGGCGAAAACGCAGCGCATGGCGAAACGTCCAGCAGCACGGCGGGGCGGGACTCCGCCTATGGCGGTGGCTGGGGCGGGTCTGGTGGGCTGGGTGGCCGCGGGATCGGTGCGGTGCTCAGCGATGTGGCCAGCAGTCTGGACAGCGGCCTGGCCGCCATCGCCGGTACGCTGGCCAACTTTGCGGGCTGGCAGGCCGCCACACCCGCCGACACGCAGGCGCAGACGTCGGCCCTTGCCGGGGTTGCCGGGCTTGGGATGACGGCGGTGGCGGCCGGTCTGTCGGCCATCGCGTCGGAGTTGGGGCCGGGGATCACCGGCATGATCGAAGGTCTGACCGGCCTGAAAAGCACCGCTCCAGCGGTGGACACCAGCCTGCCCGGCCTGTCGGGCCGCTCGGGCGGGGCGCTGTCGCCGGACGTGCAGGCGACCGTCTCCCTGCTGTCCGACGCCATCAAGGCCGATCCAAGCCTCAGCGCGGCCCTGGTCGGCGGCATGCGCGTCGGCGGCACCGACACCAATCCGATGATTGGTGCAACCGTGCAGGACATCGTCGATACGAATGGGTCCGCCTTTGGGGTTTACAACGGCGACCATCAGCAGGTGTTGCAGCAGCTGGACGACGCGGCGCAGCAGCTCCTCACCGCCACCGGGTCCATCCCGGCGGTGCTGCAACGCGCGCTCGACATCGCCAACACGGTGGGCGCGCAAATGGGGCTGACGCCCGCCATCTCGACCCGTCAGGCGCAAGTGCAGGCGGCGCAGGAACAGGCGGCGCGGCTCCAATCCAAATTGGACGGGGTCGGGCTGGCGCGGGCGCGGGTGTCGGAACTCAACGACATCGTGGTCTCGCTGGCCAACAACACGTTCAGCCCCATCGGCAAGGATTTCGACACGCTCGCCGCCGACATGCAGCGCGCGTCGGACGCCTACGTCGCCGCTGGTCAGGCGGTGCCGGATGGGCTGTACGGGGCCATGCAGCAAATGCTGGCCCTGGGTGCTGTGAAAAAGCGCCTGCTGGACGAGGTGGCCGGAACCACCGTCGAAACGTCGCCGGAAGAAAAGGCGGTCGAGCAGCTGCGCGGCAAATGGTCCACCGCGTCCACCGATCTGGTGAAGGCGTTTGCGTCGGTTGGCATCGCCGGTGACGAGCTGGCGGCCAAGCTGGCTGAAGGCTATGGCAACGCCCTGCGCAAGGAACAGGCGGGGTACAGCCAATCCCTGGACGTCAACCTGCGCAAGGCCACTGGCCAAGAGGGCTATGACAGCGCCGTCGGCCTGATCGACGCCTACAAGGCGGCGGTGAAGGACGTCAACGCGCTGTGGCCGGAAGGGGCCGACCGCGCGGCGCAACTGGCCAAGGTGTCCGGCACCCTGTCCGCGTCTCTGTCCGGGCTGGTCAAGAGCGGCTCGATCACCGACACCAGCCTGCAAAGCCTCATCGCCGACTTCGCCGCCACGCCCGACGCGGTGGCGGCGGCCACGGCGGCGCTGTCGGACCTGCGGGCCGCCACCGCCCAGGCGACCGCCACCTTCAATTCCGGCGTCCTGGCCCGCGCCCTGACCGCCGTCGGCAACAGCCGGGGGGCGGGGTTGGTGACGCTGAACGAACAGCAGCGGGCGGAGCTGGCGGCGGCCAAGGACGCCGGCCGCGACACCACCCAGCTGCAACAGGTCCAGGCGGCCGAGCGGGCCTCCCAGGCCTTTCAGCTGGCCCAGCAGGATATCTTGGGTGCCTATGATCAGCAGATCAGCGCGCAGCAGGACGTCATCACCTCCCTTCAGGAGGGGGCGGTCGCCGCAGCCACGGTGGCCCGGCAGTTCCGGCAGGCCTTCGACAGCCTGGCGCTGACCGACAGCAGCCCCCTGAGTGATCTTGACCGGCTGAAGGAGGCGCGGCGGCAATTTGAGGCTGCGGTCAGCTCCGCCACTTCGACCACAGCCACCGATGCCGAGCGAGCGGCTGCGCAAACCCAGTTGCAGCAGCTTGGCCCCCAACTGGTACAGCTTGCCCGCGCCTATTACGCCACGACCAACAGCCAGGACTATGAGCGTGTCAGAGCGGTGTTCGATCAACTCGGAACGCTGACCGGTACCACGGACGGCGGCACGCCCGAGAAGCAGCTCGAAGCCGCACAGAGCGCTTTGAAGGAACTGCAGCGCCAGCGGGCCGACGCAGCTGCAATCGGGCAGCGACAGTTCGGTGCTCTGAGTGATCTGAAGAATGTCCTCGACCAGTCCTACGCCTACTGGCAGGCCACCCTCGGACCGCTGCTCAGTCGGACGAATACGACGGACACCCGCCCGCACTATTCCGCTCCGGCAGCCGTTCAGAGTGCATGGGACGGCCTATCCGACACCCAGCACACCGGAATTGCTCGGGCAATGGGCTGGTCAGGCAATCTGGATGAGGCCTTCAATATCTGGCTGGCGACTGACAGTGGCAGGGCGCGGACCTTTGAGGCCTACACCCAACAGGTCGCGGGCGGGCTGCGCTTCAGCGCGTCCGACCGAGTCATGGCCGCCTGGGACGCGCTCTCCGCCGCGCAGCAGGCCGATGCTGCCCGCGAAGCCGGTTATCAGGGCGGCGTCGATGCTGGTCTGAACGCCTGGGCGGCGCTGGGGCACGGGTCGGCGTTGGAAGCCGCCATCCTGGCCAAGGCCAAGGCCGCCGGTATCCCCGGTTTTGCCCGGGGCACGCTCGACACTCCGCCTGGTGCGGTGTGGGTGGGCGAGCAGGGGCCTGAGCTGCTGTGGCAGGGTGGCGGGGCGGCGGTGGCCAGCTCGGCCGACAGTCTACGGATCGCCTCGTCCTTCACCGCCGTCAACGACCGGCTGCCGCTGGGCATCGCAGATCTGCGCCCGTCCAACAGGCTGGACGAAGCCGCTTTGCGCAACCTTGCGGGCGAAATCAGTCGGTCGCGGGCCGAGGCCCAGCAGGACGCCCGCACCATCACGTCCACCATCATCGTGATGATGGAAAAGCAGATCGTCGCGCTGCGTGAAGAGAACGCGGAGTTGCGTCGGCGCGTCGACAAGCAAGGCGCTGAACTCAGGATCGCCTTGTCCACTCCTCAATACGCAACGAAAGGACGCTAACACATGCCCATGTCCAACTATCTCCGGAACAAGTTGCTCGATCACGCCAACGGCAAGACGGCCTACGCCATGCCGACGACCGTCTATCTGGCGGCGCTGACGTCGGCATCCACGGTCTCGGCATCCGGAACCGAGGTCAGCACCACCAGCACCGGCTACGCTCGTCAAGCGATCACGGCGACCATGTCTGTCAGCTCGAACGGTGCCTCCTCGAACGCCACCGCTGTCGTCTTTGGACCGGCCAGCTCCGCCTGGGGAACCATCACCGATTACGCAATCTTCGACGCGGCAACCGGAGGCAACATGCTCTGGTTTGGGACTCTATCGGCGGCCAAGACAATCGCCTCCGCCGATGAGCTGAAGTTTGCCGCTGGTCAGCTCTCGCAGAGCCTGAGCTAACCCATGTTGGGGGCCACCTCGCTTGGTGCCGCCCCACTCGCAGCGCTTGGGGGTGGGGCATCCTATCAGGTCAGCGGAAGTCTGAAGTCGACAGCGGCGGTTGCCGCCGCAGCCGGCGTCGTTTCGTATCGCGGTGCCCCGGTCATCGCGTCGAGTGCCTTTTCGGCTGACGGTATTCGCTCGGCTGGCGCAATGGGCGTCTTGATCGGGACCGGCGTCGTTTGGGCAATGGCGGCTCGGGCGCTCGGCGTCAGCGGTGCTGCCACGACCATGGCGGCCAGCACCGCTGACGCCTCGGTGCGCGCGGGTGCCGCCGTCAGCATCGGCGGGACCTCGACCGTTGTGGCCTCCGCAACGCTCACGGCGGCTGTGGTGGGTGTGACTGTCGGGGCCTCTGGGGCGAACGCCATGAGCATTCGCGTTCAAGCCGGTGTTGGCAATCCCGTCGGCGCGACCGTGACCACCGCCACCGCTGGGAGAACGACCGCGACGAGCGCTGTCCTGACCACTTCCCTGACCGTCATCGGGAATGCGATCCTGAGCGGTGGCGTCAATGGACCGTTGATCGCCGTCAACGCGTTGCAGGGTGTGGCGTCGCGCTCTGCTGCTGGCGGCGGCGCTCTGTCCGGATCACTGATTTCAGCGGTTGCGGTTGGCGCGATGCGGGGCGTCACCGCCGCCAGCAGCGCGGTTGGCTCGGCAGCGGCCATTGCCGGACGAGTGACGGCTGCCAACGGGTCTGCGTCGAGCCTCTCAGCGGTCTACGGCTTCGGGGAGCTGCCGATCGAGCTGCTGACCAACGGACGGCATCGACTCGTCTACACCCTGACCGCGACCATGCGGCAAATCCCGAGGTGGAAAGCATGATTGGTCAAACCGTCGGTGATGCACCTTTGGCGGCATGGGCGGAACGAATGGCAAGTCATGACGCTGTTCTGACCATGCATTCCGCTACTGAGGATTTCGAGACCGGGTTCGGCGAGAGTCCGGAAAACACTGTGTTTCCAGGCACACTGCTCTCGCCGTTGCGGATCGAGCGCTCCCTGATTTCCGGTCTGCTGGGGGGCGCTGTCGCGGTGTCCTATGGTGAAGCGGAACTGGTGGGAGTTGACCAGACCTATGATGACATCGTTCAGGACTTTGACGTCGCCGGTCGACCGATCGAGATCAAGGTGGGCGCTCCGGATTGGGGCTACGCCGACTTCATCACCCTGTTCGACGGCACGGCCTCGGGATGGCGGGCCGATGAAGACAAGCTGATCGTTCAGCTGCGCGGCTGGGAGTTTCTCCTTGAGGTGGCGTTCGAAGGCCGGACCTTCGCTGGTACCGGCGGTCTGGCCGGTACCTCCGACCTGGAAGGCAAGCGGATCCCCGTGGCGATCGGTTGGCTGAAGAACGTCTCCCCCGCCTTCGTGATACCGACCGAGTTGCTGTTCCAAGTTCATGGCGGCGAAGTGTCCGACATCCTCGCCGTCTATGTGCGCGGTGCTGCGCTGAACAAGGGGGCGGATTACCCCACTCCTGAGGCGCTGCGCGCGGCCACTGCTCCGGCGAACAGTTTCATCACCTGCTTGGCCGCAGGCCTGTTTCGCGTTGAATACCTCAACGACCAGGAGAAAGGGGCCGTCACCTGTGACGTGAAGGGCGCTGTGATCGGAGGGGCTTTCCTGGAGACGACGGCGCAGATCATCGGACACATCCTGCGGGACCGTGGTGCTGTGCCGTCGGCCCGCGTCGCCAGTTTCTTCGGCGCGCCGTGGCAGTTCCATTGCCCCATCGGCTTCTATGCCGGACCAGAGGATTCCTCGACCTGCGCCGACGTAATGACCAAGCTGTTGCGCGGCTGTTGCGGTTGGGGTGGTTTCTCCCGCAAGGGTCTGTTCGCGCTTGGTTCGACCCGTCTGGCGACTGGCCCTGCCATCGGCGTTTACGAGGACCCGGACATCAAGGCGGCGGTGCCGGTTGATCTTCCGGAGGAACTGGCCACGCCCGCTTGGCGGTGGCAGGTGGGCTATGATCGCAACTGGACGCCTCAGTCCGCCGATCTCGCTGGTCTAGTGACCGAGGACCGCAAGAAGTGGCTGAAAGAAGAGCGGCGGCTGGCGGAGATCACAAACGCCACCACGAAGAGCTTTTACCAGAAGCCAAGCGATCCGGACCCAATCGAAGGATACTTCCGTGATCGGGACGATGCGCAGCGACTTGCTGTGGAATTGGAGGCCATGTGGCGTTCTCCGCGTGGTCTGTACCGCGTGACGTTGGGCAATCAGTGCTTTGCTCGTGATCTCGGCGACGTGGTTCAAATCACCTATCCCCGCTGGCGGCTGAAGCTCGCCCCCCTGGCCACCGTCGTGGCGATCTCTGAGGACGCGGAAGACGACCAATCCGAAATGACCATTTTGGTGGCCTGATGAACACCGCTTTCAAGATCGGCTATCGCAATTTTGCCGATACCGCCGTTCTGGCCGCGTCCAGCCAGATCGGCACCAAGCCCGTAACCCTGTTGGTCGATCCGCATCCGGCCCGGCGCTGGTCAGCTGGCCTCACCAGCTCGGCCTGGGTAAACCTCACCTGGCCGACACCGGTGACGATTGACTGCGTCGCCCTGATGCGGAGCAGCCTTGGCGACACCGGTCGCTGTCAGGTGACGGCTTCGCACAGCGCTGGAGGGGTGGACCTGTATGACAGCGGCGACGTGCCGGCGCTGGTTGATCCCCGCTTTGGCTACCTGATCCACATCCTGCAGACGCCGGTTACAACCACCACGCTGCGCCTGTACCTGTCGGACCCGGCGGTGCCCGAAGTGCGCGGCGGTCGCCTGTTTGTCGGCCCGCTGTGGACGCCACAGCACGGACCAGCACTCGGGCGAGATTTTGGACGCGCGCCCCTTGCCACGCAGGCGGTCGGCCGTGGTGGGCAGACCTTCATCGGCCGTCGGGCCAATCCCCGGGCAACCTCCTTCACTTTGCCGGCGCTGACGCCGACGGAGGAGCGCACGCATCTGCGCGAGTTGCAGCGTCTTTGCTCCATCGAAGACGACATCCTGGTGATCTCCGACGCCACCGACCCGAACCCGGGGGACGTGAGCCTGTGGGGCATCGCGAAGGATTTGCAGCGCCCGCGCCAGGACAACCACCAACAGTTTTCCGCCACTTTCACGATTACGGAGAGGCTGTAATGCCCATCATCAAGGACAGGGTCAAACAGACCACCACCAGCACCGGGACGGGTACGGTCGCCCTGACCGGGATGGTGCAAGGTTTCCAGACCTTCGCCCAGGCATTTCCCAGCGGCACCCAGGTCTATTACTGCATCGCCGACGGCACCGATTGGGAAGTGGGCATCGGCACCTTCACCGTCGGCTCGCCGGGCTCCTTGTCCAGGGACACGGTTCTGGACAGCAGCAACGCAAAATCCGTTGTGAATTGGGCGGTCGGCACGAAGGATGTTTTCGTCACGCTGCCTGCCGCAGCGGTGGTGGGCGGGCTCTTTGCGAGCGTCGCGGCCAAGGCTGCCGATTACACCGTGTCCGCGAGCGACGCCCGCACCCTGATCGAGTGCACCACGTCTCTGACGTTGTCGCTGACCGCCGCCACATCGCTTGGGGGTGGCTTCACCTTTGGCGTCCGAAACGGTGGCGTCGGCAGCGTCACCATCGACCCCAGCGGCAGCGAGACTGTCAACGGCGCTCTCACCATCACGCTGGCTCCTGGTGACTGGGCGATCCTCACCTGCAGTGGCACCGCTTGGTCAGCGCTCAAACAATACGCGCTTTCAGCCTCGTCGGAGATGTGGTCGTCGTCGGACAAAGAGACCAATCTCACGCTGGCGAATGGCAACCTGACGGCGTCCGTCTCCGGCTCGACCATGCAATCCGGTCGGGCTGGCGTTGCGTTGTCCGGCAAGCGGTATTTCGAAGTGCGACTTGACGCCGCCGCTCCCTCAGGTCTGTCGGCGATCATTGGAATCGCTACGGCGACTGTCGTGTTCAGCAACAACTGGGGACTGGCCGCAGCGTCGGGCAGCGCTGGGTTTGCCAGCGATACAGGGCAGAAACTGACAAACAGCACAGGGGTCGCGTTCGGCTCCACTTGGACCATGGGTGATGTGATTGGTGTTGCCACTGATGACTCCAGTGGTGCCGACGTCAAAATCTGGTTCAGCAAGAACGGCATTTGGCAGGGGGGCGGAAATCCCGCTGCGGGGGCGAATCCAGCGTTCAGTCTGTCGGTTGGCACCTATTACCCCGCTGTGACGTGCAAAAGCGGCGGGCAAGTGTCTGCCCGCTTCACCGGCACGTTATGGTCCTACAGCGCCCCAAGCGGCTTCTCGGCAATCCCGTAAAGAGGTTGGACATGAAAATCATCGAGACGGTTCAGGTGTTTGACAGCGCAACACACCGGCAGGCCGCAACCTTCACCGAGACAAAGCATGACGACTTTATCCTGCGGGTCTGGGATGTTGAGCTGATACCGCCGGATGACCTCGCCGTTGAGGCCGCAGCCAAGCGCCGGTCGGAGCGCGATACGGCAATGGCGGAACCGCTGGCCATTCTCTCACGGCACCAAAATCAGCGTGATTTTGACATCCCCACGACGCTGACCGACGAGCAGGCGATGAAATGGGCGCTCTATCTCCAGGGTCTCCGAGACTATCCCGAGACGGGCGTCTGGCCGAAAAAACCCGAATAGGCCGCGACAAAAATCCAGCCAACACCGCCGCCCGGCCCTCGCCCGGCGGTTTTTTCATGCCCGAAAGGACTCTCGCATGCTCCCCATCGCCACCGTCGTCCAACAGGTCGCCCCGCGTATCAAGCCGAACTACATGGACGCGTTTCAGCAGTGCGACGCGCTGTTCGCGCAATTCGGCATCACCACCCCGCTGCGCATCGCCCATTTCCTGGCGCAGGTGATGCACGAAACCGGCGGCGGCACCGTGCTGTACGAAAACCTCCACTACACCAC
The DNA here is from genome assembly GCF_003966125.1 of Azospirillum griseum. Lineage (GTDB taxonomy): Bacteria > Pseudomonadota > Alphaproteobacteria > Azospirillales > Azospirillaceae > Azospirillum > Azospirillum griseum. The sequence goes on along the minus strand of NZ_RXMA01000027.1, from coordinate 44,513 downwards.
CGCCGACCGGCTGCTGGCGATCTTCGGCGTCGGCAACCATTCCGCTGCCATCCGGCCCGAGGAGGTGGGCAGCCTGCTGCGCAACGAACAGGCCCTGGCCGAGCGCGTTTACGGCCTGGGCAACCCGCCCAAGGCCAAGGAGTTGGGCAACAGCCGCACCGGCGATGGCTACCGCTACCGGGGCAGCGGGATGCTGCAGACCACCGGCGGGGCGAATTTCCAGCGGATGGGCGACAAAGCCGGGGTGGATTTCTACAACAACCCCGACCTGATCGTCGCCCCGGAACACGCCCTGAAACCGGCCCTGCACGAATGGGATGAAGGCAACCTGAACGCCGCCGCCGACGCCAACGACATCCGGATCATCACCCGGCGCATCAACGGCGGATACAACGGCTTGGACGACCGGCGGGCGTGGTTCGAAAGGATTTACCCGCTGGTCAACGATGACGGCTCCACCCTGGCAGCGGCACCCACCTCCGCCAGCATTGGGGCTGATGATGGTTCTGTCAGATGGCTGCAAAGGGCGTTGAACGCCGCTGGGGCCAAACCGCCCTTGCGCGTGGACGGTGTCAGCGGCCCCGCCACCACCAACGCCCTCCGTGCGTTCCAGCAAAGAGCAGGTTTGGAATTGGATGGCCTCGCCGGGGCGAAGACGCGCGCGGCGTTGATCAACTATCAATCCATCTGAGGAGCGATCATGGAAATCATGTCTCTGCTTTCGGCTTTGCTGGCCGACTATCCCGACCTGCTGACCAATATCCTGTTGGCCATCGGCTTGGCGTCTGTTGCTGACGCAATCCTGCCGGTGCCTGCGCCCAGTTCGCCCTGGTATCGGGCGCGTCGCGCATTGTCAACGTTGGCAAGCAACGTTGGAAAGGCGCGCACCGCAATTTTTTCGGGTGGAGCGTCGGCGGGGGTGATCGGGGCGGCAGCTATTGTTGGTTCGCTGGCCCAACCGATCAGCGGATCGGTCTGCGATGGGCCGCACGAGGCGATCCGGGACGTGCTGGATCGTCTCGATCCAGCTGATCCTGTGGCCTACGCCGCCGGGTTGGCTCAGATCGCGGAGCTGGCCAGCGGCGCGGCGCACCCGGGTTGACGGTTAGATCACGCGGATCGTTCACCGGGGAACGATCCGCGTGATCGTCAGCGTCGATTGATCCGGGTCACGGAATATGTTGCTGCAATGATCAGCGCTGCTCCGAATGCGGTCTGCCAAGATGGGGCTTTGCCCCAAGCCGCATAATCCAGCATCGCCGCGAGTGGGATTTCGATAAAGCTCAGCGGCGCAACTGTGGTGGCCGGAGCGAATCGGTATGCTTGGGCGGTGCAATAGAGCGCGGTCATGCCCAGCAGGCCAACACCCAGAAGCCCAACGGCTTCTGGTGCTGTCGGTGGAACCCATACCCATGCCGTGGGCACGGCAAGAAGCATGGTGCTGATCACCGCATAGGCGGCGACGATCTCAGCGCTGGAAGTCGTCAGGGTCAGCCGCCGAACGGCGAGCTGGCTGCCAGCCGACGCCACTGCTGCAACCATCATTGCCAAAGTGCCAGGTACTTGGTCCGGCAATGTCAGAGTGGGCGAAACAGCGATTACGACGCCTGCAAAACCCACCATCGTCGCGGTCCATAGCTCTGATCCCGTCCGTTCGCCCAAAGTCAGGCGTGCGAGGGGGATCATCAGCAAAATCCGGCTATACAGGATGAGCGTGACCAGAGCCAGGGGCAGTTTGGTGGAGAGGGCGTAGACGCTGCACAACAGCGCAAGCGTACCCAGCCCTGCACGCAAGAGGTGAATGGGCTTGTCGGGGAGCATGCGCAGATCCCGCCATGCCCGCCATGTCACGGCCACCAGAACCAGGGCAGCGGCTCCCCGTACAAAAGCGATTTCCAGTGAGGGCAGGGAGGCACCAAGCGCCTTCATCGCTGCTGTCAGGGCTTGGAATGTGACAGAGGAACCGATTGCCCATAGCACCGCTTTCCCGGTTGCGCTTAAACCTCCGATCACTGTCAGGCTTTTGGCAAGCTGGACGCGCATTCATTTCCTCATATGCCACTGCGCGATGACTCTACATCCTTACATTCGCCGTATCCAGTTCAGTGACTCGGCTCGTTTTGTGTGGAAGGTGGTGTGGAACTGCAGGGTTTATCCTGGTTGTTTCTGCCTTGAACGCCTTGGCTATCATTGTTGAAAGCCAATATGTTATCGCATAACCCCATTTCTGGGGGTCTGGGGGTCGCAGGTTCGAATCCTGTCGCTCCGACCAGTTCAGAACGGAAAAAGCCCTGAAGCCTTTGGCTTCGGGGCTTTTTGTTTTGCGTGCTTTTGGCCTTCCGGGAGAGGGCGTGGTTGATTTGCTCCATTCCGTTCAACCAAAATAGGGGACTGTGCTTCATCTCACGCGCGGAAGGCGGTGAGGCGGGCGTGGGTTTGGACCCCTCTGGTCTCAGGGCGGGTGGATGCACGCAAGGGGTGGTCATGAAGGCGCGCTGGCTTCACATTTCGGATTTCCACTTTGCGGGCGGCGACGCGTATGACCGCAACGTGGTGCTGAACGCGCTGGTCGCGTCGCTGCCACGTTTTGTGCAGCAGGGGCACGGGGCCGATCTGGTGTTCGCCACCGGCGACATCGCCCAGAGCGGCAAGGCCAGCGAATACCAGGCGGTCAGCGACTTTTTCGACGCCGTCCTGAAGGCGTTGGGGCTGGGCCGGGAGCGGCTGTTTGTGGTGCCGGGGAACCACGACGTGGACCGGGCCGCCGGGGTTGGTTTGTCGCGCAGCCTGAGCAAGCGGGAAGAGGCGGACATCTATTTCGGCCCGGCGCATCCGAAGCATCACATCACCGACAAGCAGGCGGCGTTTCTCACCTGGTACAAGGATTACTTCACCGGCATCCGGCGCTTTCCCGAGGCCAGCAGTTGCGGGCCGGTGGAGCGTGTGTCTCTGCCGGGGGGAACGGTGGGTGTGCTGCCGATCAACAGCGCCCTGTTCTGCGCGGGCGACGATGATCATGGCAAGCTGTGGGTGGGGCGGCGGTGCTTGGAGGAAGCGCTGAAATGCCTGAAGGGGTTGACCCCGGATCTGTCGGTGGCGCTGCTGCATCACCCGCTTGATTGGTTGCACGGTGTGGAGGCCAGCAACATCAGGGCGGCCTTGGAACGGGATGTTGATCTGATCCTGCGCGGCCATTTGCATGAAAACACCGTCGCGGCCACCCGTGGCACCAGCGGCGAGGCGCTGCACATCGCGGCGGGGGCGGCCTATCAGACACGGCAATGGCCAAACCGTGCCTTTTTCGCGTCGGTGGACGGGGCGGAGGTCACGCTGTTTCCGATTCGGTACGAAGACAACCCGGAGGAACGCTGGACGGTCGATCCAAGCCTGTTCCCGGATCCGCCCTACAGCGGGCGCTTTCCTCTGGCACGGTTGGCGCAGTCCCAAACCGCTCCGCTCCCGCCGCCACCGCTGACCACCGCGCCAGCGGTGGCGCGCAGCAACATTCCGGCGTTGCGCAACCTGTCGCTGGTGGGGCGGGATGATCTGCTGGCGACGATCACAGCGCGGTTGGGCGAACCGGCACAGGATGCGGTGCTGGTGCTGCGCGGTGCGCCGGGGGTGGGGAAAAGCGAACTGGCGCGCGAACACGCCCGCCGCAACCGCCACCGCTACCCCGGCGGATGTTTCGTGATCGAGGCGGGAAACCGCGCCATCGCGGTTGGTTTGGCGGAGTTGGGGCGGCGTTATCTTGACCTGAGCTTTCCGCCCGATCTGCCGCTGGAGGATCAGGCGGTCCGGGTGTTGCGCGCGCTGCACGCCGCGCCCAGCCTGCTGATTTTTGACAACGTCGTGGCTGTGGAGGATGCGCTGCCCTGGCTGCCGCCCGCCGGTGCGCCGTGCCACACGCTGCTGACCTCGCTGCTGGACCAATGGGGTTTGGTGGCTCCCGATCTGGTGGTTTCGCCCCTGCCCGACGATGCGGCCCTGGCCCTGGTCGAGCGCATCGCCGGGCCGGAGATCGCCCGCAGCCAGGGGGCCGCGCTGCTGCGGATGGCCGGTGGGCTGCCGGTGCAACTGGTTCCGGCCTCCGCCACCCTGAAAAAGGCGGCGGGGCGCGGGCGCGCGGCGGGGGCCGCGTCGCTGATGGCGGCGGAAGCGACGCAGAGCTTTGACGCGGTGTATGAGCGGTTGGCGGATCCGGCGCGCCTGCTGCTGCACGCGGCGGCGCGCCTGGATTCGCAAGCCATTGACGGCGACGAACTGTCCGCTCACCTGCGCGAGGGGGCGGGCTGGACCGACCAAGTGTTTAATGAACACCTGACCCAGTGCCTGGATCTGCACCTGTTGGACGGAGCCGACACGCTGCGGATGCACCAACTGCTCGCCGCCTTCCTCAACGACCACGACCTGTCGGCGTCCATGATCGGCATGGTGCCGAAGGTGGCCGCCGCGCAAGCGCGGGCGATGGTCGCGGCGGCGCGGGAGGTGGCGCGGCAGCCGAACCGGGCCGATCTGGCAACGCGCCTGTTCCGTTTCCAGCCCGAGGTCGATCGCTGGACGATTCTCGGGGTGGAGTGGTCAGCGGATGATGCGCAATGGATGCAACGCGCGCTCCACCAGCTTGGTCGGTTTGAGGAGGCATTGGCTTGGGCGCTGCGGTCGGTCGAACGGGCCGAAGCGAAATCCAGCGAGGGCATTGCGGACCATGGGCGGTTCGGCGTTTGTCTGAACAATGTTGGGTCGTGCCTCAGTCGGCTGGGGCGCTGGTCAGAAGCGCAGCCTTGGCTTGAACGGGCTGTCGCGGCGGCGGAGCAAGGCGATGGGGATGGCCACGTGGACCACCAGAACCTTGGCGTGAGCCTGCATGAGGTGGGCATCTGCCTGCTCCGTCGCGGAGAGCACGCCGCCGCGCAAGAGTGGTTAGAACGGGCGGTTGCGGCGAAGGAGCGAGGCGACGTGCATGGCCGCGTTGACCACGAGAGTTTTGGCACAAGTCTGCACCAGGTGGGCATGTGCCTGTCCTTTCGCGGAGAGCACGCCACCGCGCAAGCATGGTTTGAACGGGCGGTTGCGGCGGCGGAGCGAGGCGACGTGCATGGCCGCGTTGACCACGGGAGCCTTGGCCGGAGCCTGCATCAGGTGGGAATCTGCCTGTCCAGTCGCGGAGAGCACGCCGCCGCGCAAGAGAGGTTTGAACGGGCGGTTGCGTCGGCGGAGCGAGGCGACGTGCATGGCCGCGTTGACCACGAGAGCCTTGCCATCAGTTTGGACGCGGTTGGTCACTGCCTGCTGGAGCTCAACCGACCGGATGAGGCGGCGGTGTGGCTGGAGCGGGCGGAGGTGGAGCGGGCGATTCCCAACGAGCCGGGGGTGTAGGGATGATCGGGCCACGCGGGCGAGGGGGGGAGGAGCCGGGGCAGCGCAAACCAACCGGATGGAACGGTGGATGAGGCGAGGGATTGGCGGGGGAAGGCCCCCCGCCGGACCACGCCTGTCAGCGCCGATGGATCAGCGCAGATCGACGCCCGCCTGGCGGAAGGCACGGGACAGGGCCGCGACGATGTCGGGATCGACCTCCCCCGTTCCGTAATCGAAATTGATTACGGCGTACCACGGAACACCGGCCTTGCTCGCCAGCATCCGTGTCGACCAGCCAAGGCGCAGTCGTGCCGCTTGGCACTGCGTCCCGGTCATGTTCGTCGACTCCACACGATAGCGTTGCACGATGGACGCCTGTCACCGGACCAACACCCCAAACACGCGAATCGGTTTGAGGGGGGATCGGTGCCAAACATCGGTCAGCGTGAAGAATGCAGTAATCGGGGCCGCTTGTCATGCATCGGATTGTTGCAAGCCACGTCGCCCAGTGTTGTTATCCGCTCATAGTGTTGCAAAAATTTTAAATTTTACTGAAAAACGGCCAATGATTGGCAGAAGAGCGGGAGTGTCCATTTTGGGATGGACGCAACACGGATAGGGGTTTCCCCGCATCCCGGCACCGTCGCGCCGGGCGCGCGCCAGCGCGGTTACGCCGGTGGGGGCAGGTGTTTGGTCAACCGCACCCGGTTGCGGGAGCCGTCGCGCTGGTAGCCGGTCCGATCCATCGTCTGCATCACCAGAAACAGGCCAAGGCCGCCGACCGGGCGATCCTCGACGCCGCTGGTCAGGTCGGGGGCAGGGGGGGCGGCGAAGGGGTCAAAGGGCGGCGCGTCGTCCTCGATCTCCACCTCGACGCTGGTCCCATCGTAGCGCAGCCGAACGGAGATCACCCCGCAGACCCCGCCATGGCTCAGGGTGTTGGTGATGAGTTCGTCCAGACAGAGCGTGATCTTGAAGGCGATGTCCGGCGGCAGGCCGTTGCGCGTGGCAAAGGCGTCGACCGCGTCGGCCAGCCGGGTCAGTTCCCCCAGATCGGCGCGCAACTCCAGATCGAGCCGGTCGCTCATGCCCTGTTCCCTCTGATCCGGTGACGCGCGGTTGGGTGCCGCTTTACTGTGGGGACGGATGAGGGGGCGTGCAAGCCCGGCTCGGCACCACCGGGCGGGTCCACCGTGACAAATGCGCGCCGGGCATCGGTTGACGCGGTGGAACGGGCCGCACAGATGACACAATGGGACAGGAGACTCCACCGGGGAGTCGGAGCGCGGGGGAACACGCCATGCCAAAGATCGGAGCATCAGCGATCTGGACGCGGGTGAGGGCCAGGATGGGCGATCCCGCCGCGCAACACGCTCTGGCTGATTCGCTTCGTCCGCTTGATCTGGCGGCGGCGATTGCCTGGTACCGCAAGGCCGCGCGTGGCGGGCATGTCGGTGCGCAGGCGATGTTGGCCTTTCTGCTGGCAAACGGGGTGGGTGTGCCCGCCAACCCGCGCGCGGCGGTCGCCTGGTACCGGCGGGCGGCGGCGCAGGGCGATGTGGGCGCGCAGAACAATTTGGGTTACATGCTGGAACAGGGGGCTGGCTTGCCGCGTGACCCGGCGCGGGCGGCGGGCTGGTACCGGTTGGCCGCGCTGCAAGGATCGGCCACCGCGCAGGTGAATGTGGCCTTGCTGCTGCTGGACGGGCGTGGCGTGGCGCGCGACGAGGTGCAGGCGGTGGCGTGGCTGCGCCGGGCGGCGGTTCAGGGCAACATGGCCGGGCAGTTCCGATTGGCGTTGTGCCTGAGCCAAGGTGTGGGCGTGCCGCGCGACCCGGTGGAAGCCGCGCGCTGGTTTGAGGCGGCGGCCCGCCAAGGCGATCGCGAGGCGGCGGAGGCGCTCCACGCGTTGCGGGCGGCCGGTGCCGCGCAAAAACCGGCGGATCCTCAGGCCACGCTGTCGGACTCCGCGCAGGACGGGGACGAGACCGCCGAGGAGTGGCCGCCTCCGCCCGCGCCAGGCACGGCGGTTTGGGTGGAGAACGACCGGCGGTAGCGCGGGAGGCGTGTCTGGGTTGCGCCTATGCACAATCCGCGCGTGTTCATCCAGCCTCGGCAAAGATTTAAAACACATTTGTCGGCAATCCGCGTCAGTCGCCATCTTGTCTTGACGCTCCAAATCCCTGACCATGGTGGTAGGACCGCATAGACGGACCGCTGAAGATGGGGTGGTGAGACCGTGGCGAAAGCGATGGGAACGGGTTCGGAGGCCACCTTATGATTGTGGGTGGCGGTCTGGCGTTGCGCACCGGGGCCGTGATTGCGGCCACGGTGGCGTTGGCGGTGTTTCTGTCGGTCATTCTGGCCGGGTTGAAATTCGAACAGAAGCTGCGCGACATCACCAGCTCCCGCCTGTGGGTGGTGGCCGATGACATGCGGCGTCACGTCGAATATGGCCTGACCTTGGGGCTGGATCTGGCGGAGCTGGTGGATGTGCAGGCCCAGGTGGAGCGGGTGGCGGCGGGCGATGAAATTTTGGGCGTCGAAGTGGTCGATGACCGGCGCACCGTGCTGTTCGCCGCCGATCACGCCGCCATTGGCACCAGCACCCCGATCCATTGGGGGTTGGAATCCGGCCTGATCGGTGATGGCGTGCACCAGCAGATCGTCGGCGATGCCCTGATCCTGGGCGCGCCGGTGCACAACAGCTTCGGTCAGGCGGTGGGCGAGGTGATCCTGCGCTCCTCGTTGGGTGGTTTGCGGGGGCGCATCGCGCGGGTGGAGGCGGAACTGGCCAACGGGACCTTCGTGCTCGACGCCATCACCGCGCTCATCACCCTGATCGCGACCTTCCTGACCGTGCGCTATGGGGCCTTGCAGTTGAGGCGTGGTGGCGCGGCGGCGGATGGTGAATCGAGCAGTCTGGTGCGTCAACGGCTTCGGAGCGGGGTGGACAGCGCCGAGCAGGCGATGGCGGCCCTGGAACGGGATTTGGACGCCCTGACGGCTCGGGGAGGCAACCGATGACCACCCCCGTCAAACGCGCGCATGATCCGATTGGCGCGCTCATCCTGCGCCTGACCATTGTGACGGTCGGGGTCCTGTTGCTGGCCGCCGGGACCGCCTCCTGGCTGTCGCTGCGCAGCTTCGACCCTCTGGTTCAACCGGAACTGGCCCGCAAGGCGCAGACGGTTGGTGAACTGCTGGCCACCCAGATCAATCGCGGCCTGTCCGTGCGCATCCCGTTGGAACGGATGCCGGGGCTTGACGCGTTGCTGAAGGAAGAGGAGGCGCGGCATCCCGACATCGCCTATCTGGCGGTTTCCGATTCATCGGGCCGCCTGATCGCGGCGGCGGGCGCGCCGTTGGCCGGTGTGTCGTCGGTGGCACTGGATCGGATGGCGGCGGGCGATGACGACCGTCTCGTCTCGGGCTTCATCGACATCGCCCGCCCGTTGGGCGCGGCGGACGCCCCGGCGGGACGCATGCATGTGGGCGTTGACCGCGCCTATCTGGCCAAGGCCTCCACCAATTTGATGCTGGATGTGCTGTCGGTCGTCATCGTCGCCGTGCTGTTGATCTTCGAGATCTTGCAGCTTGTGGTGAATTTGGCGATGCGGCGAGCGCTGGCCTTGCGCATGGTCGCCGAACGGGCGGAGGACGGCGATTTCCGCGCCGATCTGCCACGGGATGGCGATGACGGGGCCGCGCCCTCGGACAGCGTGGAGGCGCGCGGCCTGCTTGATGGGGTGAACGCGCGCTACGCCGCGCTGTCGGCACGGGTGGCCGGGTTGGTCGCGCGGTTCGGCCCGGACGATTCTCGGGTTGCCCAGGCGCAGGCGGGGTTGAAGGCGCTGAACGCCCGCTTCCGTTTTCGTGATCCCAGCCGGGCAGCGGGGGCCGCGCCGGAGCCGTCGCCGCTCAATCTGGTGTTCCTGCGGTTGCCGGTGTTCCTGTTCTGCTTTTCGGAAGAGCTGTCGCACCCCTTCCTGCCCGCCTACGCCATGTCCTTTGCCAATGATGCGCCATGGCTGTCGCCCGATATGGTGGTCAGCCTGCCGATCACGCTGTTCATGCTGATGTGGGCGATTTCCCAGCCGGGTGGTGCGCGTTTCTCCGAACGGTTGGGGCGGTCCCGCGCGTTTCTGATCGGGGCCTTGCTGGGATCCATCGGGCTGGCGATGACCGCCTTCGCCCCGTCGCTGCTGGCCCTGATTCTGTCGCGTTGCGTGACGGCGCTGGGCTATGGCTTGGTGCTCATCACCGCCCAGGGAATTGTCATTGACCACACCGGCCCGCGCAATCGCGCGGGGGGGATGGCGATGTTCATTGGCGCGCTGCTGGCGGCGGGTGTCTGCGGGCCGGTCAGCGGCGGGATGATCGCCGATCTGGCGGGATTCCGCGTCACCTTCCTGTTGGGGGCGGTGTTGGCGCTGGTGTCCGGTCTGTCGGTCTGGGGGTTGCTGCTGCGTGGACGCCCCAACCCCGAACGGGCTGCGGTGTCGCGGTCGCTTCTGAGCGGGGCGTTGCCGTTGTGCCGGGATTTCCGGTTCCCGGTGTTGATGGTGTTGAGCGCCATTCCCACGAAGATCGCCGCGACGGCCTTCCTCTTCTGTCTGGTTCCGTTGCTGCTCTCCGCCGATGGCGCAAGCAAGGCGGAGATCGGACGGGTTCAGATGATGTATTTCGTCGCGTGCATTCTGGTGTCGCCCTTGGCCGCCTCCCTGTCCGACCGGTGGCAGGCCCGGCGTGGTTTTGTCGCGTTGGGCGGCATTGGCACGCTGTTCAGTTGTGTGCCCATCGTGGCGACCGACGCCATGTGGGGACCGCCGCTGGCCATTGCGCTGTTCGGTGTATCGCAATCGATGATTGCTTCCCCGCAATTCACCATGGTGTCGCAAATCGCCCGCGAGGGCGGATTGCCGGAAACGGCGGCCATCGGCTGGTACCGTTTGATCGAGCGTTTGGGGGGGGCGGTCGGCCCGGTGCTGGCGATGATGATCGCCGCCGCCACGTCCTACCGAGAGGCGATGCTGGGCATCGGGCTGCTGTGCGGCGGCAGCGCCCTGCTGTTCTGGATCCTGTACAACTTGCGCAAAACACCGGTCGCCCGACCGCAGGAGGCTTGAGCCATGCTCCACAACCGCAACCGCTTGGTTCCGAATGCGCCTCTGGCGGGTGACACGGTGTCGGATGTGGAGGCTTTGGCTGAGGCCCTGGGGCATCGCCCCAGCCGCCGCCGCTTCCTCAGTCTGGCCGGGGCCGGTGGGCTGGCCTTGTCGGGTGGCTTGCCCGGCGTCGCCCTTGGCGCGCCCCCGCCGCCGGAAAAGACCTTCCGCATCACCATGGTGCTGGGGCGCGGCGAAAGCGACAACGAGTTTGGCTTCAAGGATTATCTGGCCCGCCGGGGGCTGAAGGTCGAATACACGATCCGCAACACCGGCGGTGACATGTCACTGCTGCCCCCGATCCTGAAAGAGATCCGAGAGACCCGTCCGGATCTGATTTACAGCTGGGGCACCCCGCAGACCCGCGCGTTGGTCGGCCCCCACGACGGAGCCAATCCGGCGGAACACATCACCGACATCCCCGTGGTGTTCACCTTCGTCGCGGCCCCCATCGACGCCAAGATCGTTGCCAATCTGGAACGACCGAACCGCAATGTGACCGGGACGGTCCATATTGCCCCCATTCCGGTGCAGCTGAACACGATTCTGGCCTATCGCCCCATCAAGCGGCTGGGCGTGCTCTACAACCCGCAGGAGCGCAATTCGATTCTGACGCTGGAGGGACTGCGCGCCGAAACCGCGCAACGTGGTTTGGAGTTGCTGGAAGAGCCGGTGCCGTTGGACGCGCAGGGTGAGCCGATGCCCAGCACCCTGCCGACGCTGCTGAGCCGCGTGGTTCAGCGTGGGGCGGAGATGCTGTACATCGGACCCGACACCTTCATTGCCTTCCGCAACCGCAGCCTGGTTGCGGCGGAGGCCTTACGATTACACTTACCCACCTTTTCAGCCACCGAACTGATCGTGCGCACGGACAAGGCGATGCTGGCGCTGGCGAGCAGCGCCTATGGCATTGGGCGATTCACCGCCTTCAAAGCCGCGCAGATCCTGCTTGATGGTGTCAAGCCGGGGGACATCCCGGTGGAAACGCTCAAGCGTTTTTCGGTCATCATCAACATGCCGACGGTGCGCGCGCTGGAATATTATCCGCCCATCGGTCTGTTGAATTTCGCTGAGATTGTGGAAACATGACCGACTCGCATGCTGCGGATTCGCCCTCCGCACCCCGATTGTGGGGTGCGGAGGCTCGTGCGGTTGCCGGTGTGCGGCTCAAAACATTGTCTGCCGATCTGCCCGCCGATCTGACGACGCGGGTCCTGACCCCCGATGACGCGGATCGCTTGCACGTCTTTCGTCTGAGCGTGGTGTCGTCGTTGGCGGACCCGGATCATTACCGTATGGCTGGCGAGGTCGGGAATTTCGTGGCTGACCATCTGGGCGACAAGGGACTGACCGCCGGTATCTTCCGGGGTGATCGTCTGGTCGCTTACGGGGCCATCGGGTTGCCCGGGCCGGGGGATGCCAACCGGGGCCGTGATCTGGGATTGCCGGAAGAGGAGTTGGCGCTGGTTGCGCACATGTCCTCCGCCATGGTCGAGGCCCCGGATCGTGGGCGTGGCCTGCATCACCGGTTGATCGCGTGGCGGCTTGAGGTGGCGCGCGCGTTGGGGCGGCCCCATCTGTTGACCACCGTCAGCCCGCGCAATCACGTCAGTTGGGGGCATCTGGCCCAACATGGCTTGTATCCGCGCCGTTGGTTGCAGGTGGACAAGGATCTGGTGCGTTTCCTGGTCCATCGCGATGTGCGGGTCGAACCGGTTCTTGACACAACCACCGCGAGGCTGGTTCCTCTGGAACGCTTGAGCGGGCAAACGGATTTGTTCGCGCAGGGCGGGCGGGTCTGGGCGCGCCTTTCGGGGGGCGATGTTCCGGGCGGGGCTGCGGGAGCGGAACGCCGCTGGTACGCCTTGTGCGGGCGGGAGCGGATCGGGCCGGATCGGTGATGCCTCGCCGCGAGCGGTTCGGAAAGGGCGGAACGATGGCGGCGGGAAGCTTTGCGGCGCGTCTGGCGGTTTTCATCGTGTTGGCCACGGTGCTGGCGGCGGCGGCGGCGGTTGGGCTGTGGACGCGCGAGCAATCCCGACGCCTCGACGAGGCTGTGACCTCCCAGGCCGCGTTCGTGTTGACCGAGGCCAAGGCCGCGCTGGAAGGCCAGCTCAATCTTGGTTTGGCGTTGGCTGATCTGCCGCAGGTGGATGGGCTGCTGACCCGCGCCCGTGCGGCCTTGCCATCGGTCGACTCCGTTGCGGTTCTTGACGAAGCCGCGACCATCCTGTTCTCGACCAACGCGGTCGAAGTGGGCGACGTATCCCCGCTCGGCGTTGTGCCGCCCCACGGTTCCACGATGGCGGGCGGTGCCGGTGCAAGCGTCTGGATCAGCGATGTGTCGGGGGAGCGGGTGTTCGGCATCGGGCTGACCACCAGCTTCGACACAATGGCGGGGGCCATTCTGCTGCGGGTTCCGATCGCGACCATGACCGACCGGGTCCGCCATTACGCGCTGACCTTGTCCGTGGGGGCCTTGGCCGCAGGTGCGCCCTTGGCGCTGGTGGCGTGGGTGGTTGGCCTGTGGCTGGCCCACACCCCACGCCGGGCGTTGTCGGCGGTGGCGGAGGCGTTGGAGGGGGTTGAGCACAACCATCGCTCAGGTGCGGATGGGGCCGCCGCCGGGGAGACCCTGGGGTTGCCGGTGCCGGGTTTCCTTGCGGCGGTGCGTCGACGTCTGGGGCTTCTCGACAAGGCCGAGCACGAGGTTTCGCGATTGGATGAACTGGCATGATCGCCGCCACGCAACGGCGCGCTCACCGTTTGCTGTGGGGCGTTCCCATTCTGATCCTGATCGTGGCGCTTCTGACCATGGTCTCGGTCGGCTTGATCGGCACTCTCGTGGCGGAAGAGCAACTGGGTGAAACACGCGCGGCCAAGGCCGCCGCCGTGGCCGAAGCGGTGCAGTATGATTTGGAACGCGCGCTGTCGTTGGGCATCCCATTGGATCGGATCGAGGGCATCAGCGCCTATCTGAATGGCATTCAGGGCCGCAACCCTGATCTGGGATTTCTCCTTGTCACCGGCGAGGATGGGGCGTGGATGCACGGTGTCGCCCCCTTTGCCGTTGGTCATCTGACCGCGCTGGTCGATTCCCTGCGCGGGCTGCCATCGCCGTCGGCGCGGACGGCCGCGCTTCAGCCCATCGCGCGCGATGGCTATCTGATTGTGCGCCTTCCGTTGCGCCGTGTGGCGGCCACCGGATCATCAGCGGAGGCGGCGGGCGCAGGCGCGCGTGCCGGCGCTGGGGCCGGCCATGTGTTGGTTGGTGTCCAACCCGGCGAGGTGCGCAGCCAGATCGCCGAGGACCTGCTTGCTGTGGCGCTGGGCGGAGCGGCGGTTCTGCTGCTGCTGGCCCAGGTGGCCGAAGCGTTGGTGGAGGCGAGCGTGCGTGCGCCGCTCGCCCGGCTGTCGCGCCTGATGGAGCGCGCGATTGCGGGGGATTTCGGCAGCCTGATCGGGCGTCGTTCCCCGGATGCCGTGGGTCGGGTGCTGCGCGCCTTCAACGCCGCCGTGTTCAGCATGCACGATCGCCGCCAGCGCTTTGCCGCGCACGCCGAAGAGGTGCGCGGCGCCGTTTTTGATCCTGAGGTGGCGCAGGCTGTGGAGCGGACCCGCGCAGAAGCCCTGGCCGCGTTGGGTGATGGATTGGACCGGCCGCCGCAACGGGTGGCGGACACCGGCATGGACGAGGTGCGCGCCTACGCGGCGTTGGTTATGGCCGCGCTGGTGTTGGTGCTGATTCTGTCCCAGACCAGCGGTGCCGGATCGGGCACGCTCATCCTCGCGGTGGCCGGTGGTGTGGTGGTCGCGCTGGGGTTGGCCCGTGGACTTGGCGCGCGGTGGCATCGGGTGGCGGCGTCATTGGCGGCGTTGGGGCTGGCGTTGTGCGCCGTATTGTACCTTGCCGGATGGTCCCCGGGGGGGTGGCTGGCCGCAGGGGGGTGGCTGTCCGGGCGGTGGTTGTCCGCATTGGGGCTGTCTGGCGATGGCTGGTTGGCGGGCGCGCGGGCGGCGTTGGCGTTTGGAGGGGGGATTGGGGGCGTGGCGGTTGGTCTCGCCCTGGTGTCCGCTCGTCACCAGACCGTGGATGTCGGCGGAGTGGCGCGTGTGCTGCGGGCGGCGCTGGCGGGGGCCTTCGCCGCCGGGTTGTGGGCGGTGGCGCTGGAGGCCAACGGTCCCTCCATGATGCTGTCGGCTGCGACGTTGGCGGTGTTGGCCGCCGGGTTGGCCCGTCCGTTCGCCGTCGCGCGGTCATGAGCGGCTGACGGACATGCTTTTGCGAACCCGCATCATCCTCTTCGTGTTCGCAACCCTGGCTGTGGTGGCCGGTCTGCTGATCGGCGTCGGCGTTGTCCGGGATGGGGAGGCCAACCAACGCGCTCGTGACCTGGAATTGGACCGACTCGGCGTTGCCTGGCGCTTGGCGGTGACGGAAGCGGCCATCCGCATCGACCAGGATCTGATCCGGTTGACGACGGACCCGGCGTTGCTCCGGGCGGTGGCGGCGGGCCAGCGTGGCGCGCTGGCCGAGCGTATGTCGGTGCATGCCGGCGGTTCGAATCCGATCGCGGATGTGAATCTGTTCGGGATGGATGGGGCGTTGCTGTACGCCACCGATCCCGCCTTTGACGCGCCACCGTTGTTGACCAAACCTCTGTTGGAACCGGTGCTGGCCGGTCGGGGCCGTGTGCGCGGCGTGCGGCTGTTGGATGGCGGGCAACAGAGCGCCCGGACCAGGCTGGTCGCCGCAGCGCCGGTGTATGGCACCACCCTGGAGGGCGGAGGTCGGGTGATCGGTGCGGCGGTGGCGGCGGTTGACCTGTCCCGCGCTCTGGACATCTTGCGGGACAACACGGGCGGGCGGGTGTTTGCGGTTGGGCGCGATGGAACCTTGCTGGATGGCGGCGGTGATCCGTTGTGGCCCTTGGTCAAGCCTCTGGTGGTGCTGGACGGGCGTGGGCTGCTGACGTTGGACGCGGCTGGCCGTCGATACGCCCTGGCCAGCCTGCCGGTCGCCGATCTGGCCGGTGGGCGGGCGGCGACGGTGCTGGTGGCCACGGATGTCACGGCGACGCTGGCCGAACAGCGCCTGTGGTCGATCGCGCATGGCGCGGCGGTTCTGCTGCTGCTGCTGGGAGCGTTGGCGTTGCTGTATGGCTATCTGTTGCGGAATTTCGCGGTCCTGGACGAGGCGGTTCGGGCGTTGCAGGCGATTTCGCAGGGGCGGGCCATGGGCTATGTCGAATTGCCCACCGGCAACGACGAGATCGGGCGGATCGGCGGTGCGGTCACGGTGTTCCGGGGAGTCATGAGGGAGCTGGAACGCACCGCCGGGCAGCGGGATCGCCGGTTGCGCCGCCAGCAGCGCTTCATCCGGCGGCAGATGGAGACGCTGGCGGTGACGCTGGAGGAGGACGCCCGGCAAAGCCTGTTGGACGAGTTGCGCCAGATCGAAGCGGACGCGCAGGACGCGGCATCCCCCCAATCCAAAGGGGTGGGGGACGAGCTGGGCCTGCTGGCGCTGGGCTTTTCGCGTCTGGCGACGCGGGTCAGCACACAGCAGGTGCAGCTGACGCAGATGGTGCGCGATTTGCGCGACGCGCTGGCCGACAAGCGCCGCCTCATCAGCCTTCAGCAGGAGTTGGAGATCGCGCGCACGATGCAGCTCTCCATCCTGCCGCAGGCCTTCCCGGAATCGTCGGCGCTGGACATCGCCGCGCGGATGATCCCGGCCAAGGAGGTGGGGGGCGATTTCTACGACGTGTTCCCGGTGGGGGAGGACCGGCTGGGGCTGGTCATCGCCGACGTGTCGGGCAAGGGCATTCCCGCCGCCTTCTTCATGCTGATCGCACGGACGATGCTGCGCGCGGTGGCCGAATCCGGGGTGGGGCCGGGGGAAACCCTGCGGCGGGTCAACACGCTGTTGGCCGCTGAAAACGAACAGATGATGTTCGTCACCGTTTTTTACGCCGAGTTGGACACGCGCAGCGGCGCGCTGTGCTTTGCCAACGGCGGCCACAACCCGCCGCTGCGCGTGACCGCCGCCGGGGCCGTCAGCGTGTTGGAGCGCAGCGCCGGGATCGCGCTGGCAGTGATGCCCGACATGCCCTTTGCCGAACGCCGGATCGCGCTGGCCCCCGGCGACCGCGTGATCCTGTTCACCGACGGCGTGACCGAAGCGTTCGACGCCAACGGGGCGATGTATGGCGATGACCGTCTGGCCGCAGCGGTGGGCGGGCCGGAGGACGCGCCCGCGCGGGCCAGCCTGGACGGGCTGCTGGCCGACGTGGCCCGCTTCGCCGACGGCGCGCCGCAGTCCGACGACATCACCGTTCTGGTGCTGCGCTGGTGCGGGGCGATGGGTGCCGCCGCCGGTTGAGGCGTGCTATACAGGGCCGACACCACCACCACGGAACACTGAGGGCGGAGTATGAACATCACCGAGGATTCGGTCGGCGGCGTCACGGTTCTGCGGACCGAGGGGCGCATTGACAGCGGCAACGCCAGCGATTTCGAATCGCATCTGGTCCGGGCGGTTGGCGAGGGCAAGGCCCGGCTGGTCGTGGACATGGCCCAGCTCACCTACATCAGCTCCGCCGGGCTGCGCGCCCTGCTGATCGCGGCGAAGAAGGCCCGGCCCAACGGCGGGCGCATCGCCCTGTCGGCGATGGCCGCCCACATCCGCGAGGTCTTCGATCTCAGCGGTTTTTCCTCGCTGTTCGAAATTCACCCGACCGAGGCGGCGGCGGTGGCCGCGTTGGCGGCGGGCTGAGCGCCCCCACAGCGGCGGCGTGGGCGGTTTCCGCGCCGCAATTCTGGGCATTTGACGGCATTTGCCCATTTGGTGGGCGCAAAAGAAAGGCTCCGGCGCAAGAAACGCCGGAGCCTTAAGTCATGCGTGGAACCAACCGGGTGAATCTTTGCAAGCGGTGGGCCATGGTTGGCCCCGTGGGGAACGCGCCACCGCTTCGGTGACACAAACGCTTCGGTGACAAATGATCGACGGTCAAAACCCTGTCACTTGACAGAGGGTGGAACTCGGCTATCGTCATTTTTGAAACTGGCGGGTTCCATTTTATGCCGTTCGACGTGGAAAACATACCCGATTGGCGTGCCAAGCGGCGGGAGGAGATCCTCACCGCCGCGTCCGAACTCTTCGCAGGCCGTGATTACACCGACGTCCAGGTGGACGAGGTGGCGCGCCGGGCCGGGGTGGGCAAGGCCACGCTCTACCGTTACTTCCCCTCCAAGGAAGAATTGTATCTGGAGTCGCTGGAGCGCGCGCTCGGCGGGATGGAGGCGCGGCTGAACGCCCACGCCCCGCCGGTCGAAACGGCGGCCTCGCGCCTGCGGGTCATGGTGGCGGCCTTGATCGACACGCTGAGCGAGCAGCTTCACACCCTGAAGCTGATGGGGGGCGACCAATCCGATCTGGCCGACCGCACCCGCCGCATCCTGCGCCGCCGCAGCGCCCAGACCGCCGCCGCCCTGCGGTCGGTTCTGGACGACGGGGTGGCCGCCGGGGAGTTCCGGCGCATCGACACCGACGTCACCCCCTTCCTCATCATCGGCATGGTGCGCGGGGCCATCATGATGGCGGGCGACCGCCCGCGCGCGGCGTTGGAACAGGCGGTTCTCGATCTGGTCCTGACCGCCGCCACCGCCCCAACTGCCACCGCCCCAAGCGCCACCGCGAGTCCTTTCCTGTCCGCCACCGCCGCGATTCCAGCCGGGAGCCAGACGACGTGAGCACGAAACGAATCCTCATCCTGCTGCCCCTGCTGGCCGCCATCGGCGCGGGGGGCGTGTGGTACACGCAAAAGCTCGGGGGGGAACCGCAGACCGCCAAGGCGGCGGCCCCGCCCGCGTCGCGCAGCGTTCCGGTCGTCACCCGCGTGGCGGAGGTCCGCCCGGTCGCCGAACGCATCGGGACCATCGGGTCGGTCCAGCCCATCGCCGCCATCGCCATCAAGGCGCGGGTCGACACGGTGGTCGAGACCGTCCATTTCGCCGAGGGGCAGGAGGTGAAGGCGGGCGAACCGCTGTTCACCCTCGATTCCCGGTCCCTGGAAGCGCAGCTTCGTCAGGCCGAAGCCAATCTGGAGCGCGACCGCGCCAATCTGGAAAAGGCCAAGGGCGACGTCCGGCGCTATGGCGAACTGGTGCGCACCAACGCGATTTCCCGCACCCAATACGACGCGGCGGTCGCCACCGCCGATGCGCTGGAGGGCACGATCAAGGCCGATCTGGCCGCGATCGAAGCGGCCAAGGTGTCGTTGAGCTTCACCCGCATCACCGCCCCGATGGCCGGGCGCACCGGAACCGTCAACGCCAAGACCGGAACCATGGTGCGCGCCGCCGACACCGCCCCGCTGGTGACGCTGACGCAGCTTCGCCCGATCAACGTGTCGTTCAACGTGCCCGAACGCCATTTGCCGACGATCCGCCGGGCGCTGACCGAAGGCGCGCTGAAGGTGACGGCGGCGATCCCCGGCTCGTCCCAGCCGCCCGCCGAGGGAACCGTCAGCTTTGTCGACAGCCAGGTCGATCAACAGACCGGGACCATTTTGGTCAAGGGTGAGTTTCCCAACACCGACACCCGGCTGTGGCCGGGCCAGTTCGTGGACACGGTGCTGACTCTGCGCGTCGATCCCACGGCGCTGACCGTGCCGGACGCGGCGGTGCAGACCGGCCAGCAGGGCCGTTTCGTCTACGCCGTGAAGGCGGACGAGACGGTGGAGGTGCGCCCGGTGACGGTGGCGCGCAGCCAGGACGGCGTCGCCGTGATCACCAGCGGCGTGGCCGCCGGGGACCGGGTGGTCGTCGATGGCCAATCGCGCCTGTATCCCGGCGCCAAGATCGCCGAGCGGGCCGACAAGCCGGCCGGTGACAAACCGGCGGGTGACAAGCCTGTTGGCGACAAGCCGGGTGATGGCAGCAAGAAGAAGGCGGACACCCCCGCCGCCAGCGGAGGCGCCTCATGAATCTCTCGGAGCTATGCATCCGCCGTCCGATCATGACCATCCTGCTGACGGCGGCGATGGTCCTGGGCGGTTTGGCCGCCTACCGCCAGCTTCCCACCGCCGCGCTGCCGCGCGTGGATTTCCCGGTGGTCAGCGTGTCGGCCAGCTTGCCGGGGGCCAGTCCGGAAACCATGGCGGCGTCGGTCGCCAGCCCGTTGGAGCGTGAATTCTCCACCATCGCCGGGATCGACACGCTCACCTCGTCCAGCACGCTGGGCAACACGTCGATCACCATCCAATTCGTGCTGGAACGCGACATCGACGCGGCGGCGGCGGATGTGCAGGCGGCCATCGCCCGCACCCTGCGCCGCCTGCCCGCCGAAATGACCACGCCGCCGAGTTACCGCAAGGTCAACCCGGCCGATCAGCCCATCCTGTTCATCTCGTTGAACTCGCCCACCCTGCAACTGTCGGCGCTGAACGACATCGCCGAAACCATCGTCCAGCCCAAGGTCGCCACCTTGCAGGGCGTGGCGCAGGTGCAGATTTACGGCTCGCAGAAATACGCCGTGCGCGTCCAGGTCGATCCCAACGCGCTGGCCGTGCGCGGCATCGGCATCGACGAGTTGCAAAAGGCGATGACAGCGGCCAACGCCAACACCCCGGTCGGCACGCTGACCGGCGACCGGCAGCAGCTGGTCATCGCCGCCAACCCGCAGCTTCCCAACGCCGCCGCCTTCCGCGACCTCATCATCGCCTACCGCAACAACGCGCCGGTGCGTGTGGGCGACGTGGCGACGGTGCTGGACAGCGTGGAGAACAGCCGGACGGCGAGCTGGCTGAACGGGACCCGCACCATCATGCTGGCGGTCCAACGCCAGCCCGACGCCAACACGGTGGAGGTGGTGGACCGCGTTCGCGCCCTGATCCCGACCTTCCAGGCCCAGCTTCCGGCCTCGGCCTCGATCAAGATCGTCAACGACCGGTCCCTGTCGATCCGCGAGGCGGTGGAGGACGTGCAATTCACCCTGGCGCTGACCATCGTTCTGGTCGTGCTGGTGATCTTCCTGTTCCTGCGGCGGCTGTCGGCGACTCTGATTCCGGCGCTGGCGGTTCCCATCTCGCTGATCGCCACGGCGGGCGGCATGCAGATGATGGGCTATTCCATCGACAACATTTCGCTGATGGCGCTGACGCTGGCCGTCGGGTTGGTCGTCGATGACGCCATCGTGATGATGGAAAACATTGTCCGCTATGTGGAAGAGGGGATGAAGCCGTTCGAGGCGGCGATCAAGGGCGCGCGCGAAATCGGCTTCACCATCGTGTCGATCACCCTGTCGCTGGTCGCCGTCTTCATCCCCATCCTGCTGATGGGCGGGGTGGTCGGGCGGTTGTTCCACGAATTCGCCATGGTCGTGACGATGGCCATCGCCGCGTCGGCCTTTGTGTCGCTGACGCTGACGCCGATGATGTGCTCCCGCTTCCTGACCCACCACGCGCCGGGTGATGAGAATCTGTTCGGGCGCATCCTGGAGGGCGGGTTCACCCTGCTGCTGAACGGCTACGCCGCCTCGCTGCGCTGGACCCTGCGCCACCGGCCCCTGATGGGGCTGCTGATGATCGGCACGGTGGTCGGGTCGGTGATGCTGTTCCAGGCGGTGCCGAAGGGCTTTTTCCCGACGGAGGACATCGGGCAAATCCAGGTGACGACCGAGGCCGCCGCCGACATCGCCTTTCCGGCCATGGCCGAACGGCAGCAGAAGGTGGCGGCGATCATCCAGGCCCATCCGGCGGTGGCGGATGTCACCTCCTCCGTCGGCGTGGGCGGCAACACCGGCAACCAAGGCCGCATGTTCATCGTGCTGAAGCCGCGCGACGAACGCCCGCCGGTGGCGGAGATCATCCAGCAGATCCGCCGCCAGGTGAACGGCATCCCCGGCATGGCGGTCTACATGCAGCCGGTGCAGAATCTGCGCATCGGCGGCCGCCAGTCCAAGAGCCTGTACCAATACACCATCCAGGCGCTGGATCTGGACGAGCTGTATCAATGGTCGGCCAAGCTGGAAGGCTCCCTGCGGGCCATGCCCAAGCTTCAGGACGTGACCAGCGACCTGCAACTGAACAATCCGCAGGCCTTCGTCCGCATCGACCGTGAAAAGGCGGCGACGCTGGGGGTCGGCGTCGATCTGGTGCGCTCCACGCTCTACAGCGCCTTCGGTCAGCGGCAGGTGTCCACCATCTACACCCCCAGCAACGATTATCAGGTGCTGATCGAGCTGGAGCCGAAGTATCAGCAGGATGACAGCGCCCTGTCGCGCATCTATGTGCGGTCGTCCACGGGCAAGCTGGTTCCGCTCGACGCCTTCGCGCGGGTGGAGCGCACCGCCGGACCGCTGGCGGTCAATCACCAGGGCCAGTTGCCCGCCGTGACCCTGTCCTTCAACCTCGCTCCCGGCGTGTCGCTGGGCGAGGCGGTGGAGATGATCCGGGGGACCGAACGCGAGCTGGGTCTGCCCGCCACCGTGTCCACCGGCTTTGCCGGAACCGCCCAGGTGTTCCAGGATGCCCAGGCGGGGCAGGCCCTGCTGTTGAGCGCGGCGGTGCTGGTCATCTACATCGTGTTGGGCGTGCTGTACGAAAGCTTCGTCCACCCGCTGACCATTCTGTCGGGTCTGCCGTCGGCGGCGATTGGGGCCTTGGCCACCCTGCTGGTGTTCAACCAGGAACTGAGCGTCATCGCCATCATCGGCATTCTGATGCTGATCGGCATCGTGAAGAAGAACGCCATCATGATGATCGACTTTGCGGTCGAGGCGCGGCGCGGCGGATCGACGGCGCGCGACGCCATCGAACAGGCCTGCGTGTTGCGCTTCCGCCCGATCATGATGACGACGATGGCGGCGATCATGGGCACGTTGCCCATCGCCATGGCGCATGGCGCGGCGGCGGAACTGCGCCAGCCCCTTGGCTTGGCCGTGGTTGGCGGGTTGTGCGTGTCGCAGGTCCTGACGCTCTACATCACCCCGACCCTGTATCTCTACATGGAGGATCTGGCCAATCTGGTGCACCGGTTGATCCACGGCGCGCCGACGGTGGTGGCTCCGCAAGGTCCGGCGACCGCCGATGGTGACTGATTCGTCGGGGCGTGTTTGATCGGGATGTGGAAAACGGCGCCCCGGTGGGGCGCCGTTTTGCTGTGTGGAGTCGCAAGGCCGCTCTACACCGCGATCTGCGTGACCATCGGCGTGTTCACACCGGCATCGGCGCGGCGGTAGGCGTCGATGGCCTCGGTCCAGGGTTCGATGTGCAGGCCCTGCCCGACGACTTCCTGATGCAGGCTCTGTGTCACGAATCCGGCGTTGGGCAGGGCGGTCTGCGGCAGTGGCCCTGGTGACACCGGGCCGCTGCTGGCAGCGCTGTCGGCGGCGGCGGAGCCGCTGGCGGCACCGGCGGTGGTCCGGCTGGTCGCGCGGGTCTGGTCGGTTCCGGTCTCCCCGCTCCGGCGCAGGGCCTCGTCCGTGGCCGACAGCGGCTGATCGGACGAGGAGCGTCTGCGTTCCTCTTCCCCCGGCACACGGCGAATCGGCTGCACCGCCGCCGCGTCGCTGGCCAGCATCTGCCGCAGCTTCGCCAGCCCGGACGGGCTTTGCGCGCTTGATGACGGCGAGGGCAGGGCGAGGAGCGTGGACAAGGGGGGCGGGATCCGTTCGCGTTGACTGATGATTCCTGACTCAAAACAGCCTATCAGAGCAAGGGTTCTCAAATCATTAAAATACCAGATAAATGCAATTGATATGACATCCATTCATTTTGCGCCCGCCCGGCATCTTGCGCCCTCTCGGCAGACTGGGTTGAGCCTGTTACACTGCAACCGTTGAGACATCTTCGCCCCCCTCCTCCAACGGCTCTTGGTCGCCTCCCTTGCTCCAGCCCGACGCCATCGCCGCAGCGCCCAAGACGGAGGCCGACCGCCTGTCGCTGTTGATGGCGCACATGGATCAGGGCGTGATGATGGTGGCCCCCGATCTCACGATCGTGGCGATCAACGACCCGGTGCTGGCGATGTTCGGTTTGCCGCTGGGGGAGCGGTTCAGGACCTACGCCGATTTCATCCGGTGCCTGTGCGAGCATGGTGAGTTCGGGCCGTGCAACTTCGACGCCCAGGTCGAAGAGATGGTTCGCTTTGCCCAATCCAGCGACCGGGTGCGGCACGAGCATTCCCGTCCGGGAGGGCAAATTCTCGAAATCTGCACACGGCGGCTTCCGGATGGCGGATTCGTCCGCACCCACATCGACATCACCGACCGCAAGCGCGGTGAAGCGGAGCTGGCGGACAAGCGCGAAACCCTTCGTCTGATTCTCGACAACATCGATCAGGGCTTTGTTCTGTTCGACCGCGATCTGGTGTCGCTGGCGCACAACAAAAGACTGTGGGAGTTGACGGGAATCCCGCAAGAGGCGGCGGCGCATTTCACGCGAATGCAGGACAGCGTCCGCTATCAGTTGAAAACCGGCATGCTGCGGGTTCCTCCCGATGCGCCCGACCTGGGTGATGATCTGGAGGCCAAGGTCAACTACATCGTTGAGCACACGGCCCGCCCGGATGAGGAGTGCGTGTACACCCGCGACCAGCATGACGGGCGGATCATGGAGGTGCGGGTGGTCCCGCAGCCCGACGGCGGGCAGCTCCGCACCTTCACCGACATCACGAAATGGGTGCGGGCGGAGGAGGAGGCGCGGCGCAGCCGGGAAATCCTGACCGGTGTCATCGACGCGCTGCCCGCCTTGATCGACGTGCGCGACCGCAACGGCGTCATCCTCTACTCAAACCGCTCCTTCCGCGCCATCCACGGCGAGTCGCCGACCGTGCCAGACCGTGGACCGTCATCGGAGCGGTCCGAGAATCTGAACCGTCTGGTGATCGAAACCGGGCAGGGTGTGCCGTTCTTCGAGGAAAGCGGGCGTGACGCCAACGGGGTGCGCTGCGACTGGCTGACCAGCAAGATGCCGCTGACCGACCGCAACGGCGAGGTGCAGCACATCGTCACCGTTGCGCTGGACGTGACCGCGCGCAAGCGGGCGGAAGAAGAGTTGCGCGACGCACAGGCCAGCCTGATCCAGGCGGAGAAGATGGCCTCCCTGGCCCAGCTGGTCGCCGGGGTGGCGCATGAGGTCAACACCCCGATCGGCGTGACGCTGACCGCGATTTCTCATCTGGACGAAGAGGTGCGGAAAATCCGGGCGCTGTTTGACAGCAACCGGGTCAAGCGCAGCGATTTCCAAGTGTTCCTGGATGTCGCGTGGGAAACCACGCGGATGATCCTGTCGAACATCGAGCGCGCCGCGAATCTGGTTCAGAGCTTCAAGCAGGTGGCGGTCGATCAGGCCAGCGGCGAACGGCGCGCCTTTGATCTGGCCACCTATGTGGACGAGGTGCTGCTCAGCCTGCGCCCCCGTCTGCGCAAGACACGGGTGACGCTGAGCATCGACATTCCCCCCGGCCTGGAGGTGGATGGCCATCCCGGTTCCTTTGCGCAGGTCCTGTCCAATCTGGTCATCAACGCGCTGGTTCACGCCTTCGACGAAGGGCAGGAGGGGGAAATCCGGCTGCACGCGACGGAGGCGAACGGCTGGGTGACGATGCGTTACCGCGACACCGGCAAGGGCATTCCGCCGGAACTGCGCAGCCGGGTGTTCGATCCCTTTTTCACCACCAAACGCGGGGCCGGGGCCAGCGGCCTGGGCCTGAGCATTTGCGCCAACATCATGACGACGACGATGAAAGGCTCCATCACGCTGGAGTCGGTGGATGGGCCGGGGACCGGCTTCGTCCTGCGTTTTCCCTTGCGGATCAAGCCCGCCTGACCCCCGGACGGACCCGCAAGGACGCGGGGGCGCGGCGCAAACGCAGCGCAGGCCGCCGGTGTGTGACCGGCGGCCTGCGCGTAGCGTCAGCGAAGGGGTGGCGAATGGCGCGCGTTACAGCGCGTCGGCGACCTGGAAACCCTTCCAATAAGGATCGCGGTCATCCACGAAAATGGTGTTGTAACCGGTGACGCGCGCCCACCCTTCGATGGACGGGATGATGGCGGGCAGGCCGCCGACCTCGGTCGTGCCTTCGATCCGGCCGATGAATTTGGACGCGATGATGCTCTCGTGCACGAAATCCTCCCCGGGGGCCAGACGGCCCAGGGCGTGCAGATGGGCCATGCGCGCCGACGTGCCGGTTCCGCAGGGCGATCGGTCGATGGCCTTGTCGCCGTAGAAGACGGCGTTGCGGGCGGTTCCGTCCGGCGTGGTCGGCTTGCCGGTCCACAGCACATGCGTCAGCCGGTTCAGCGCCGGGTTGGTCGGGTGGACGATGCTGTGGCGGGCGTTGAAGGCGGCGCGCAGCTTGGGCGAATACTCCAGGATCTGCGACGGTTGCAGGTCCGACAGGTCGGCGTAGCCGGGCTGCGGCTCGACGATGGCGTAGAAATTTCCGCCGAACGCCACATCGACGGTGATGGTCCCCAGGCCCGGAACCTCGACCTCATAGCCCCGGCCCAGCAGGAAGGACGGCACGTTGGTCAGGCGGACGCTCTCGACATAGGGGCCGTTCTGGACATAGCGCGCCTCGACCAGCCCCGCCGGGGTGTCCAGCCGCAGCAGGCCCGGCGTCTTGGGCGTGACCAGACCATGTTCGATGATGGTGGTCACGGTGCCGATGGTCCCATGGCCGCACATCGGCAGGCAGCCCGACGTTTCGATGAAGAGGATACCGACGTCGCAATCCTCCCGCGTCGGCGGGTAGAGGATGGAGCCGGACATCATGTCGTGGCCGCGCGGTTCGAACATCAGCGCCAGCCGGATCCAATCATGCTCGGCCAGAAACTCCTGGCGGCGCTCGAACATGGTCGCCCCCTTCAGCACCGGGATGCTGCCCCCGGTGACGACGCGGACGGGGTTGCCGCAGGTGTGACCGTCGATGCAGAAAAAGCTGTGGCGGGCCATGGGGTTGGACCTTTCGCGGGCGGGCCGGGATCAGAAGCGTTGCGGGGAAAAGGCGTCGAGCGGCAGCGGCGGGGCGCGGCGGTCGATCTGGGCCGCCACCAGTTCGGCGGTGATCGCCGCCTGTGTCAAACCATAATGCCCGTGGCCGAAGGCGTGGATCACCTGCGGGATGGCGGACGCGGTGCCGATGACCGGCAGGCTGTCCGGGATCGACGGGCGGAAGCACAGCCGCCGCACGCCCTCCACCGCGCCCAGATCGGGCAGGAAGCGGCGCAGCTTGCCCAGCAGGGCGTCCACGCGGGCGTAGTTGGGATCGGCGTCCAACCCGGCGAACTCCACCGCCCCGCCGATGCGGTCGCCGCAGGCGAGCGGGGAGGTGACGAAGCCGTGCCCCTCATACATCACCGGGCGCGACAGGCCGAGCGTTCCCGCCGTGGTGGTGACGTTGTAGCCGCGTTCGGTGTCGAGCGGCACCCGGTCGCCCGCCGTCGCCGCCAGCGGCTTCGACCATGCCCCCAGCGCCAGCACGGCGCGGTCGGCGGCCAGTTCGGTGCCGTTGGCAAAGCGCACGCTCACCCCGTCGCCGCGCGCGGCGAAGGACTGCACGGCACCGGTGACGACCTCAGCCCCGCGCGCGACGGCCCGTTGCCCCAGGCGTTCGGTCAGATCGGCGGGGTCGGTGACGTGCGGCACCGTTGGGTAATGTGCGCCCCCCTGGATCCAGCCGCTGGCGACGGCGCGGCCAAAGGCGGGTTCCAGTTCCGCCACCTCCGGCGCGGTCAGGGTCTGCACCGGAACGCCAAGATCCCGCTGGCGTTTGGCCAGGGCCGGGAACTGGGCAAAGGCGCTGGCGTCGCTCCAGACCGACACTTGACCGCGCTCCACCAGCGCGTCGGTCAGGTCCAGCGCCGCCAGCCGCCGTTTCCAGGCGGGCAGGGCGGCCCCGTTCAGGGCGGCGATGGCGTGGGTGGACGCCTCGATCCGCTGCGGGCTGGACGCGGCGACGAAGCGCAGCATCCAGGGCAGGATCGCGGGCAGATAGGCCGGGCGGATGGTCAACGGCCCCAGCGGGTCGCACAGCCAGCGCGGCAGGTTGCGCCACGCCTTGGGGCCGGCCAGCGGCAGGATGTCGGCGTGGGCGATCCAGCCGGCGTTGCGGCCCGACGCCTGCGCGCCGAAGCCCTCGCGGTCGATGATCGTCACCGCATGGCCGCCGTCGAGCAGGGCATGGGCGATGGTGACGCCGATGACGCCCCCTCCGACGACGGCGATGCGCATGACGGGTGGTCTCCTCAAACCGAGTGGTGCGATCAGGCCTTCAGCGGCGGCAGGCCGACGTCGGGCAGGACCGGGCGGGTGGCCAGCGCCTTGCGGACGATGGCTTCGACCTCGTCGCGCTCGGCCCCTTCCAGCGGCAGGCGGGGTGGACGGGTCAGCAGGCCGCCGCGCCCGGCGATGTGTTCGGCCAGCTTGATGCTCTGCACCAGATCGGCGCGGGCGTCCAGATGGAGCAACGGCATGAACCAGTCATAGATCGGCAGCGCTTCGTCCAGGCGACGGTCGCGGGCCAGCCGGAACAGCGTCTCCCCTTCGCGCGGGAAGATGTTCGACATGCCGGAAATCCAGCCGACCGCGCCCAGCAGCACGCTTTCCAACACCACGTCGTCCAGGCCGCACAGCGGGATGAAGCGGTCGCCGGTCATGTTGCGGACATCGACGATGCGCCGGGTGTCGCCCGAGGATTCCTTGAACGCCACGATGGTGTCCACATCGGCCAGGGTGGCCAGCATCACCGGCGTCACGTCGGTGCGGTAGGCGGGCGGGTTGTTGTAGAGCATGATCGGCAGGTCGGTCGCCGCCGCCACGCCCCGGAAATGCGCCAGCGTTTCGCGCGGCTTGGCCGGATAGACCATGGCGGGCAGCACCATCAACCCATGCGCCCCGGCCTTGGCCGCCATCCGCGCCGTCGTCGCGGCCAGCTCGGTGGTGTATTCGGCCACGCCGACGATCACCGGAACCCGGCCCGCCGACACCGCCACCGCCGTTTCCACCAGCTCCTGCTTTTCCGCCAGGGTCAGGGCGGTGTTCTCGCCCACCGTGCCGCCGACGATCAGGCCCGACACGCCATCATCGATCAACGCGCCGATGACCTTGGCGGTGGCCGCCGTGTCCAGCGAGAAATCATCGCGGAACTGGGTGGTGACGGCGGGGAAAACCCCCTTCCAGCGTTGGCGCGGATCCATGCGGGTGAACTCCTGTCCGGGGGGGGTGAGTATTTGTATCCAATTTGTATATTTGAAATGGACGCGCCGTCAAGTTAAGAAGATGGGTATGACGAACGATCCCCCCCGGCGCGGCGGCGGCCCGCAAAAGATCTACGACGCGCTGAAGGCCGACATTCTCAACATGTCGTTGGCCCCCGGTGCCGCGTTGGACGAAACGGACCTGTCGGCCCGCTTCGGCATGTCGCGCACCCCGGTGCGGGAGGCGTTGCAAAAGCTGGTCGCCGATGGGTTGGCGACGACGCTGCCCAACCGCAACACGGTGGTGACGGCGTTGGATTTTGAAAGCGTGCCGCATTACCTCGACGCGCTGACGCTGATGTACCGCGTCACCGGCCGTCTGGCCGCGCTGCGCCGCAAGCCGGAGGATTTGGCGCGGATGCGCGCCGCCCAGGCGGAGTTCGCCGCCGCCGTCGCCGCGTCCGACGCCATCGCCATGCTGGAGAGCAACCGCAATTTTCACTTGGCCATCGCGCAGGCCGGGGGGAACCGCTATTACACCGACCTGTTCGAACGGTTGCTGAACGACGGCATGCGCCTGCTGCGGCTGTATTACCGCAGCTATCAGGACTCGCTGCCGCAAGAGTTCGTGCGCGAACACGACGCGATGATCGCGGTGATCGAGGCGGGCGACGCCGACACCGCCGAACGCCAGGGCGGCGACCACGCCCGCCAGATCGTCGGCCAACTCCAGCGCTTCATCGCCCCGGTTCTGGGGGCGGCGGTCCCGTTGGAGTGAGCCTCTACCCGCTCAACCGTCCGGTTCATCCGACCTTGTCGGATCCCGTCATTCCCGAGTCGTGGGCTAGACGTATAGGGTCGCGCGTGCGCTCTGCGGTCCCTTCATAACAGTTGCGCGTCCAACCGAAGGCTGCGGCAATCTTGTGACGTTTTCCGCCCTGTGTTGACGCTGTTTCGCTCATGGTTGCGTGGGCGTGTGCACGATCTGCACACATCGCCGCCTTTTTCCTTGATCGACTGGTCAGGATTTGGCAACGGTCGCCGCGCCCAAACAAGCATTTCTTGCAAAAAAACCACATGGGCGCCCCCAGGCGGAGAGTTTGACTGTGCTGAAGAATCTGAGCATCACCAAAAAGATCATGGCCTTGGTGGCCTTGATCCTGCTGTGCACCTTCGCGATCATTTATTACAACATGATCAATTTGAAGGGGGCGATGGTGGAGGACAGAAAATCATCTGTCCGAAATGTCGTCGAGACTGCGGTCAGCATCGCAACATACTACCATCGCGAAGCGCAAAACGGGACCTTGCCGGAGGCGGAAGCCAAGGAGCGGGCCAAGAGCACGATCCGCGCGCTGCGCTATGGCAAGGGTGATTATTTCTTCATCTACAACACCAAGGGCGTGACCGAGGTCCATGGGACGCGCAAGGAGTTGGAAGGCAAGCTCCGCCTGGATGAAAAGGATTCCGACGGCTTTGCCTTCCTGCGGCACCAGATCGCCAACGCGCAGGCGGGCGGCGGTTACACGACCTACCGTTTCACAAAACCGAATGGCGGGACCGCGCTGTTCCAGAAAATCTCCTACGACGCGCTGTTCGCTCCGTGGGATTGGGTCATTGCGTCGGGCGTCTATGTGGACGACATCGACGCGGCCTTTGCCGCCGAACTGCAACAGCAATTGATCGTCATCGCCATGGTCGTGGCGGTGATGCTGCTGGCGTCGCTGTGTTTGGGCAAGGCGATCACCCGCCCGATCACCGATCTGGCCAAGGGAATGCGCGGTCTGGCCGGTGGCGACGTCTCGATCCTGGTCGAGGGTGCGGACCGTCGGGACGAAATCGGCGACATGGCCAAGGCGGTCCAGGTCTTCAAGGACAACAGCCTGTCGATGAGCGCCTTGCGCCAGGACAGCGAGCAGGCCCAGGCCCGCGCCGAACAGGAGCGCCGCCAAGGCATGCTGGCGCTGGCCGATGGCTTTGAAACGCAAATCAAGTCCATCGTCGATGGCGTGGCCGCGCAGGCCGGGCAATTGCGTTCGACCTCGTCGGTCCTGGCCGACATCGCCAACCGCGCCACCGGGCAATCCGACGTCACCTTGCGGGCCGCGTCCGACGCCGGGTCGGGCATCCAGATCGTCGCCGCCGCCGCCGAACAGTTGGCGTCCTCCATTCAGGAAATCAGCGCCGAGGTCACGCGCTCGGCCGATCTCAGCCGCAAGGCGGTGGACGAGACCCGCCGCACGGCGGAGATCGTCGATGGGTTGACGGCGGCGGCCAGCAAGATCGGCGACGTGGTCAACCTCATCAACGCGATTGCCAGCCAAACCAACCTGCTGGCGCTCAACGCGACCATCGAGGCCGCGCGCGCCGGGGAAGCGGGCAAGGGCTTCGCCGTCGTCGCGAACGAGGTGAAGGCGCTGGCCGGTCAAACCGCCAAGGCGACCGAGGAAATCAGCACCCAGATCGGGACCATCCAATCCGCCACCCGGTCGGTGGTCAGCGCCATCGACGGCATCAGCGGATCGATCACCAGCGTCAACCAGACCGCCACCACCATCGCCTCGGCGGTGGAGGAGCAGGGGGCGGCCACCCGCGAAATCGCCCGCAACGTCCAGCAGGCTTCGCACGGCGCGCAGGAGGTGGTCAGCAACGTGTCGGGGATGCAGAAGATGGCCGGGGAAACCGGCACCGGTGCCGCCCAGGTCCAGGCCGCCGCCGCCGACCTGCTGGCCCAATCCGAAGCGCTGACCCGCCAGATGGACCGCTTCATCAGCGGCATCCGCGCGGGCTGACGCGGTCGCTCGGGAAGGCCGCTCAGGGATCGACGCTCCCATCGGGTCAAGACGCGGTCTTGGCCCGATGGGAGGCCGATAAGGGCTTGGCAGCGGGTCACGCCGTCGCGTTGGCGTCCGTCGGCGGGTTGACCGGGTTGGGCAGCAGACCCGGGAACAGGTCGTTGATGACGAGAACGATCACCTCCTGCCAGAAGCTGGTCTGGTCATCGTGGATCGCCGACACGCCGATCAGGTCAAAGTAGGCACCGACATGCTGTTCAATCAGCGTGGTGACGAAACCGATCACGGTGGCGATGTCGGTGTTCACCGTGGCACCCGGCAATTCGATGTTTTGAATCGGCGTGTAGGTGACGCCCGCCTTGGCCGCGTGGTTGACCGCCGTGTTGACCAAAGCCGGGATGGTTTCCGCAGCCCCCAGGATCAAATGGCCGTAGATGCAGGGTTTGATCAGTTTCAGCGCGTCGGGGGGCGGCGCGACGTAGGTCGGGAAGCTGTTGCCTTGCAGATGATCCCAGGCGTGCGGAACCACGTCGTAGCTGTTCCACAGATCGTTGTTGAAGGTGTTGGGCAGGGTCGTGCTGTTCGGATCGACATAGGTCGGAAAAACGGTGTTGAAGGCGGTGGCGAAGGTGCCATCCCCCGGAGTCGCCCCGGCGGTCGGCAGGACCAGAACCCGTTCCCAGACCGCTTGCGCGGTCTTTGACGGGTACAGGCTGAAGGCCAGGGTTGGGGAGAGCGCGCCGCCCAGGCTGTGGCCGGTGAAAATCAGCGTCGCGTCGGTCGATGCCACGCTGGCCAGATAGCTTTGCAGCGTGACACCGATCTCGGGAATGGTGGGGCCGTCTTTCGGCGCGGCCTGTGGCATCAGGTTTTGCAGAATGGTGATGCCCAGCTTTGTGCCCGCCGAAATGTTGCCGTAGGTGACGGACGGGTCCAGGGGAGCTCCGACCGGGTTGAAGGGGACCGCGCTGTCGGTCTGGAAATCCTCGTTCAACCAGTCATAGACCGATTGCGGATTGGTGGCGGCGATGGCGACGACGTAGGTGTTGCTGGTGGCGTTGTGCGCCACGAGAATCGCGTTGTCGGCCATCCCGGTGCTGTTCTTCGGCATCAGGATGCCGGCTTCGCTGACCAGGCTGTTGCCGCTGTCCCCTGCGGTGAACACGGCAGGCCCCCAGACAATCGACCAATCGGGCACATAGGCGGAGTAGGTTGACTGCTTGTCGGTGAAATTCGTGTAGAGGATGCCACCCAGGGCGGACGGGGTGCTGTCCTTCGTCTTGGCCGCGGTGTTGGACCACATGGACAGCGAGAACACCTGCTGAAGCAGGGGGAACGGCGTTGCGGTGGTCATGGCGTGATTCTCCCGGATGATCTGGTGAGGCCGTGTGTGGCCGTGCAGTTTTTCAACCGAGTCGCACGATACGAAAGATAATCACGTAAGATTGAGCGAAAAAATCAAGATGTTTGAATTGGATTCAATTGAAACAAGATGAAACAGTGGCGCAAACAAAGGTATGATTTCGAATGAGCAAACAACCTAAAGTAAAATTCTAACCTGTTTGGGCTGCGGTATTGTTATCGGATCAACCTTCTGATGCAAAAGGGGCGGAGGAGACCGATCCTCCGCCCCGCTGCGCGGTGTTCAGGTGATGGAATTACTCCGCCGCCAGCGCCTGCGCCGTGACCGGGTTGCGGAAGCGGGCCAGCAGCTTGGCTTCCTTGGTCTTGGCGGTGGTGACGTTGCGGGCCTTCACCGGGCCGTAGCCGCGCATCTCCATCGGCAGGCTGGCGATCTCCACGGCCAGGGCCAGCGTGTCGGCGGTCAGGCTGTGCAGAACCTCGCCCATCACCGCTTCATACTCGGCGATCAACTGGCGCTCCTGGCGGCGCTCCTCGGTGCGGCCGAACGGGTCGAACCGGGTGCCGCGCAGGCGCTTGCCCTTGGCCAGCAGGCGCAGGACCGGCAGCATCCAGGGGCCGAAGGTCTTCTTCTTCGGCTCGCCGCCATCCTCGCCAACCTCGCCCATCACCGGCGGGGCCATGTGGAAGGTCAGCTTCCAATCGCCTTCGAACTGGCGATTCAGATTTTCCAGGAAACCGCTGTCGGTGTAGAGGCGGGCGACCTCATACTCGTCCTTGTAGGCCAGCAGCTTGAAGTGGGCGCGGGCGACGGCCTCGGTCAGCACCGTGGAACCCGGAACCTTCTGGCCCTCGATCCGCCGGGTCCAATCGACCAGGGCGTGGTAACGGGCGGCGTAGGCGCTGTCCTGGTAATCGGTCAGGAAGCGGCTGCGGCGGTCGATGACCTCCTCCAGACTGGTGGAGGCGCGGCGCTGGTCGAGCAGCAGCGAGGCTCCGCCGACCTCCACCGGGGCGGGCGGGGTGGCGGCGGCCTCGACGCTGGCGCGGTCCACGGCGGCGCGGCGGCCCCACTGGAAGGCGTCCAGGTTCAGCTTGACCGCCACGCCGTTCAGCTCGATGGCCTTCAGGATCGCCGCCTCGCTCAACGGGATCAGGCCCTTTTGCCAGGCGTAGCCCATCAGGAAGGGGTTGGCGTACAGGCTGTCGCCCAGCAGCGCGGTGGCCAGACGGGTGGCGTCCAGCGCATCGACCATGGCGTCGCCGCCGCAGGCCTTGCGGATGTCACCGACCAGATCGCGGACCGGGATCACCATGTCCGGCTGCTTGATGAAGTCGGCGGTGATGGCGTCGTGCGTGTTGACCACGGCGCGGGTGTGGCCCGACCGCATCTTTGACAAGCCGTCGCCCGCCGCCGCGACGACGATGTCGCAGCCCAGAACCGCGTCGGCCCCGCCCGCCGCGATGCGGACGGAATGGATGTCCTCCGGCGTCCGCCCGATGCGGATGTGGCTGGTCACGGCCCCGCCCTTTTGCGCCAGACCGGTCATGTCGAGCACGCCGACGCCCTTGCCCTCGATGTGGGCGGCCATGCCCAGCAGCGCGCCGATGGTGACGACGCCGGTCCCGCCGACGCCGGTCACATACAGGCCCCAGGTCTTGTCAAAGCTGGGCAGGGTGGGGGCGGGCAGGGGGCTGCCGTCCACCGCCTTGGCGGCGGCGGGGGTGGGTTTGCGCAGCTTGCCGCCTTCGACCGTCACGAAGCTGGGGCAGAAGCCCTTGGTGCAGGAGAAATCCTTGTTGCAGGAGGATTGATCGATCTGCCGCTTGCGGCCGAATTCGGTTTCCAGCGGCGTCACCGACACGCAGGAGGATTTGGCCGAGCAATCGCCGCAGCCCTCGCACACCAGCTCGTTGATGACCACGCGCTTGGCCGGATCGACCATCTTGCCGCGCTTGCGGCGGCGGCGTTTTTCGGTGGCGCAGGTCTGGTCGTAGATCAGGACGCTGGTCCCGGCGACCTCGCGCAGCTCCTTTTGCACGCGGTCCAGGTCGTCGCGGTGTTCGACCGTGGTGTATTGCGGCAGGCCGCTGCCGATGCCGTATTTCTCCGGCTCGTCGGTGACGACGGTGATGCGGGTCACGCCCTCCGCCCGCAGGGTGTGGGCGATGGATTGCACGGTCTGGGTCCCGTCGAACGGCTGGCCGCCGGTCATGGCGACGGCGTCGTTGAACAGGATCTTGTAGGTGATGTTGACCTTGGCGGCGATCGACTGGCGGATCGCCAGGATGCCGGAATGGAAATAGGTGCCGTCGCCCAGATTGGCGAAGATGTGGGTTTCGTCGGTGAAGGGAGCCTGACCCACCCACGGCACACCTTCACCGCCCATCTGGGTGAAGGTGTCGGTCTTGCGGTCCAGCCAGGTCGCCATGTAATGGCAGCCGATGCCGCCCAGCGCGCGGCTGCCTTCCGGCACCACGGTGGAGGTGTTGTGCGGGCAGCCCGAACAGAAGGTCGGCTTGCGGATCACGCGGGCGGCGTGGGCCTTCTGCTTTTCCTGGGCGTCGAGGAAGGCGATGCGGTTGGCGAGATTCTCGTTGTCGATGAAGCGCTGCAACCGCCGCCCGATCACCACGGCGATCTGCGCGGGCGACAGTTCACCGGCACTGGGCAGGATCCAGTCCCCGCCTTCGTCGAACTTGCCGACCACCTTCGGGCGGACGTCGGGGTTCCAGTTGTAAAGCTGTTCCTTCAACTGGTTTTCGATGACCGCGCGCTTTTCCTCGACAACGACGATCTCCTCCAGCCCTTCGGCGAAGTGGCGCACGCCGTCGCGTTCCAGCGGCCAGGGCATGCCGACCTTGTAGACGGTGATGCCCCAATCGGCCGCCATCTCCTCGCTGATGCCCAGCTCGTCAAAGGCCTGACGAACGTCGAGGTAGCTCTTGCCGGTGGTGACGATGCCAAAGCGCGGGCGCGGGCTGGCCATCACCACCTGATCCAGCTTGTTGGCGCGGGCGAAGGCGAGGGCGGCGTAAAGCTTGTGCTTCATCAGCCGGTGTTCCTGCTCCAGCGGCGGATCGGGCCAACGGATGTTCAGGCCCCCGGCGGGCATGGGGAAATCGGCGGGGATGATCGGGTTGACGCGCTGCGGGTTGATGGTGACCGACGCCGAGGTGTCCACCGTTTCCGCGATGGTCTTCATCGCGATCCAGCAGCCGGAAAAACGGCTCATCTGCCAGCCGATCAGGCCGTAATCCAAAATCTCCTGAACGCCCGACGGATTCAGCACCGGAATCATCGAATGCATGTAGGCGTGTTCGGACTGGTGCGGGAAGGTCGAGGATTTGGAATTGTGGTCGTCACCGGTCAGCACCAGCACGCCGCCGTGTTTGGAGGTTCCCGCCGCGTTGGCGTGCTTGAACACGTCGCCGGAGCGGTCCACGCCCGGCCCCTTGCCGTACCACATGGCAAAGACGCCGTCGTATTTGGCCCCCTTGAACATGCCGACCTGTTGGCTGCCCCACACGGCGGTCGCCCCCAGCTCCTCGTTCACGCCGGGTTGGAAACGGATGTGGTTCTTTTCCAAAAATTTCCGGGCGTTCCACAGATTTTGATCGAAACCGCCCAAGGGCGAGCCGCGATAACCCGAAATAAAACAGCCGGTGTTCAGGCCGGCCGCCAGATCCCGTTGGCGCTGCAACATCGGCAGGCGCACCAACGCTTGAGTGCCGGTGAGGTAAACGCGCCCTTCGTCCAGCGCGTATTTGTCGTCAAGCGACACGTTTGCCAGTGACACCGGTGCCAGAGCCATCGTCCCCATCCCTTTCAAGCGTCGGCGGTCGGGCTTTATTGCTGGATCGCCGTTCTGTTCGACACGCAAAAAGGTAATAAAGGCTGTCGTATGTGTCCACGCCCCAAAGCGGCCGATCCGCAAAAAGCAACGAACATCCGGCAACCAAGGGTCTTCCGTAACGGACCGTATGGAAACGCCTTCCTTGCGGACATTCCCGCTCTCGGCCTGGAACCCAGGGCATCCATCCTCCGTGAATATGGAGGGTGACTCGGACAATTGGGAGGGTGGTGCAAGCCGACTCCAGTAAATCAGAAAAATCTAATAAAATTGGACTGCATCGCCAGGAGCGCCTATCTTGACAGGCAGCGAACAGGAGGGAGTCGGATCATGGACGGCGGCTGTGGCGGCGGTGCGTGTGGGGGTGGTGGTCGGCAGGGGAGTGGCTCGGCGGATTTCCGTCGGACCCTGCGCACGGCCATGCTGGTCAGCGCGGCGTTGGGCGCGTTCCTGTTGATCGTTGCCGCCCGGACGCAGGCGGTGGCGCTGTGGGCGTCGGCGGTGCTGGCCTTGAATCACGCGGCCACCCATGGCGTGATGCTGGCGACGATGGGCCGTTCGTCGGACGCGCGGGCGCGGTTGTCGCTGCTTCACGGCGTGGGGTTGGCCGCAGCGGTGTTGTGCGTGGTTGTGGTTGCCGGGCGGACGGTTGCGGGATTCGAGCCGCCTGACGCGCCTGTGGCCAGTTTGGCCCTTCTCGCGGCGATGGGGGTCAGCCTGTCCATGGCAACGGTGCTGTTTGCCGGACGGCGTGGCGCGCTGTCGCTGCGGTCGATCTGGTTGTGCGCGCGTGGCGACCTTCTGCCACAAACGGCGGGGTTGGTCGGATTGGCGGGGGTGTGGCTGTTGGTTGACCCGTGGCCCGATGCGGTGGTTGGCGCGTTGGCGGCGGCGGGACTGTGCCCTACGGCCTGGACTCTGTTTCGCGCGGCGATCGGCCAGACGGCCAGCTCCCTGCAAACGCCTCACCGCCGATGATGCGTTTGCCTGCGACGCTCCTGTCGTGGGAAAGCGGGGGTGGTCGAGACGCTGAGCCGGTGCGGATCACCGTGCCAGCCAAGGCGCTTCCGTCCAGAGCTGACGGAATTCATCGTCGCCCCGATGCAGCTCAACCGTGAATTCATTGGGTTCGAGGATGTGCAGGGGCTGGAAGGTTTCTTCCGCAACCTTGCGGAAGCCTGGGTCGTTTGCGGCCTTGAAAATGGCATCCACCAGCTTGGTCTTGATCTCGTCGGGAAGACCTTGCGGTGCCGCCAGCCCGCGCATTGACCCCATCACGATGTTGTATCCCAACTCCTGAAAGGTTGGGACCGACGGAGCCATCGGTGAACGCGCGGTTGCCATGATTCCCAGCACACGGACCGGATCGGATTGCACGCCGCGCAGCGCCTCAGCAATGTTGGTGGCCGATGCGGCGGTGTTGCCGTTCAGCATGGATCGGTAATTGTCGATGCTGGTGGTGAAGGGGATGTGGAGAAACTGGGCTTTGGATTGACGCTGCAGAGCCAGGATCGCCAGATGATCGTCCGATCCGACGCCGGTTGAGGCGATGCTGACCTTCAGCGGGTTGGCCTTTGCGTGATTGACCAGATCCGACAGCGTTTTGTAGGGGCTGTCGTTGCGCACGATGATGACGCCCGGATCCTCGATGATGTTGACCAGTGGGGTCAGGCGGTCGAGCGTGAAGCGGGCGCGCCGCTCGATCGGGATCGTCTGAATCGTCGGGGTGTTGATGAAGCCGATGGTGTAGCCGTCGGGCTTGGCGTCGGCCAAAGCCGCGAAGCCAATTTCTCCGCCCGCGCCTGGTTTGTTCACCGTTATGACGCGGGCACCGTTTCCCAAATGCTTTTCGATAAAGGGAGCCAGCGATCGCGCGGTGATGTCGGTCTGCCCGCCCGCACCATAGGCCACGATCATGGTGATGGGATGGTCCGGATACTCCGCCCGCGCGGCAAGCGGCAGGCTGGCAAGAGCGCCGATCAACAGCACCATCCGACGCAGGCGATCACGCATGTTCAGCTCCCCATCCTTGCAGGGTCAATGCTCCTGCAATTTGCTGCGATTTTTACAATTATAGGCGAATGATGAAAATTTTTGCATTAAATTTAAATGGAGAAACAACAACATTTGAGCAAGCTGCTTTTGGTGGTGCTGTCCCGAAGCGGCTCGCGCTTTTTCTGTATTCGATGAATCGAATGTTCAAGCATGCTCGCCTCCTTTGACGCATTCTGAGCGACGGGCATGATTTTCTTTCAATGGCACGCACGCGCTGTGCGTATGTGGAAGAAAACGTTAAAAAGTCCTTACGGATATGTCCAGTCAGTATTCCCGCGATTCGAAGGGCGCGCAATTGGGGTTGACCTTGACAACCAAGGCGATGGTGTGGCCCAATGTCTGCATGAACGCACTGTCAATGCCCCTCTCTCGTCGTTGGTGGTGGCCCATCCATATCGGGTAGGCCAAACCGTTGCGCGCGCTGACAGAGCGTACAATCAAAGGCCGCCCGGTGTTCCGGGGCGGCCTTTTTCGTTGGTGCAGGACGAATCAAGGGTACGAACGGGAACTCCGGGTGGTGCGGATCGCACAACAGATCGCCCCACAGCCAGACCGCCGGAGTCCCCCATGTTCGCTTCCGACTTTCCGCTTGCCGATCCCCGCCATCTTGATCCGTTGACTTACCAGACCGCTGGCGGGGTGCTGGTTTCCCGCTCGTCCGAGCCGTTGGCACCGACCGACGCGCTGGAGCCGCTGATCGCCGCCCTCGACGACCGGCGCGGCCTGTTGCTGTCCAGCGGGGTGGAGGCTCCGGGCCGTTACCGCCGCCATGCGCTGGGCTTTGTCGATCCGCCGCTGGCGGTGACGGCGCGCGGGCGCAGTGTGCGGGTTGACGCCTTGAACGCGCGCGGGCGGGTGCTGTTGCCGGTGGTGGAACGGGCGCTGGAGGGGTTGGAGGCGCTGGTCGGGGTGGAGCGCGCGCCGGGCCGTGTCACCGCCCTGACCCGCCGCGCCGCCGCGCCCTTTCCAGAGGAGGAGCGCAGCCGCCAGCCATCGGTCTTTTCGGTGCTGCGCGCGCTGATCGCCGCGTTCTCCGCGCCGGAGGATCCGGTGTTGGGGCTGTATGGGGCGTTCGCCTATGACCTTGCCTTTCAATTCGAACCGATCCGGTTGAGGTTGGAGCGGCCCGACGACCAACGCGATCTGGTCCTGTATCTGCCGGACGAGGTGGTGGCGCTCGATCCGGTCGCCGGGGTGGCCCGCCGATTCCGCTATGAGTTCACCGTGGACGGGTGCAGCACCCAGGGCCTGGCGCGGCTTGGCCGCCGCAGCCCCTACCGGCCCGACACCAACGCCCCGGCGGAAGCCGATCACGCCCCCGGCGAGTATCAGCGCGTCGTGGACACCGCCAAGGCGGCGTTCCGGCGTGGCGACCTGTTCGAGGTGGTTCCCGGCCAGACCTTCGCCGAACCCTGCGCCGACAGCCCGGCCACCGTGTTCCGGCGGTTGCGCGCCGCCAACCCGGCCCCGTACGAGGCGCTCATCAATCTGGGGCAGGGGGAGTTTCTGGTCGCGGCCAGCCCGGAAATGTATGTGCGGGTTGGCGGAACGGGGCGGGCGGGGCAGGGACGGGTGGAAACCTGCCCGATCTCCGGCACGGTGGCGCGTGGGGCGGACGCGCTGGCCGATTCGGCGCAGATCCTGACCTTGCTGAATTCGGCCAAGGATTCGGCGGAACTGACCATGTGCACCGACGTGGACCGCAACGACAAGGCGCGGGTGTGCGAACCGGGATCGGTGCGGGTGATCGGGCGGCGGATGATCGAGCTGTATTCCCGCCTGATCCACACCGTCGATCATGTGGAGGGCCGCTTGCGCGACGGCTTCGACGCGCTCGACGCGTTCCTGACCCACACCTGGGCGGTGACGGTCACGGGCGCGCCCAAGCGTTGGGCCATGC
The DNA here is from genome assembly GCF_003966125.1 of Azospirillum griseum. Classification (GTDB taxonomy): domain Bacteria; phylum Pseudomonadota; class Alphaproteobacteria; order Azospirillales; family Azospirillaceae; genus Azospirillum; species Azospirillum griseum. Next base: position 3,813 of record NZ_RXMA01000027.1, on the reverse strand, counting down.
AGTTTCTGGAAGACAACGAGAAGTCGCCGCGCCGCTGGTACGGCGGGGCCTTCGGCCGCATCGGCTTCGACGGCGGCATGGACACCGGCCTGACTCTGCGCACCATCCGCATGGTGGACGGCGTCGCCTTCATCCGCGCCGGGGCCACCCTGCTGGCCGACAGCGACCCCGACGCCGAGGACGCCGAATGCCGCCTGAAGGCCGCCGCCTTCCGCGACGCCGTGCGCGGGGTGGTCAAGCCGGTGGCGGTGGCGATTCCGCCGGTGCTGGCGCGCTGCGGGCTGGGCAAGCGGGTGCTGCTGGTCGATCACGACGACAGCTTCGTCCACACGCTGGCCGATTATTTCCGCCAGACCGGGGCGCGGGTGACGACTCTGCGGCACACCCACGCTCGCGCGGCCCTGTGCGAGGATCCGCCCGATCTGCTGGTTCTGTCCCCCGGACCGGGGCGGCCGGAGGATTTCGACGTGGCCGGGACGCTGGTCGCGGCGCTGGATCGGGGGGTTCCGGTCTTCGGCGTGTGTCTGGGCTTGCAGGGCATCGCCGAAGCCTTCGGCGGGGCGCTGGACACCGACGCGCCGATGCACGGCAAGGCGTCCGATCTGCGGGTGCTGGCCGCTGGCGGCCTGTTCGCCGGGCTGCCGGATCGGCTGCCGGTGGGCCGTTACCACTCGCTGGTGGCCCGCCGGGACAGTCTGCCCGCCGCCCTGGAGGTGACGGCGGAAACCGAGGATGGCCGCATCATGGCCCTGGAACACCGCGACCTGCCGGTCGCCGCCGTTCAATTCCACCCGGAATCCATCCTGACGCTGGCGGGCGGGCACGGCCTAGCCCTGATCGGCAACGTGATGACCCGGTTGGCCGGGCGGGCGGTGGCGAAAGCGGCGTGATTGGTTGAGCGATGGGGGAGGGGCGCTGGTCGCGTCCCTCACTCGATCATGCCGAGCGCTTCCTTGTAGAGGTCGAGCAGGGCTTCCTGCTCCTGACGGTCGGCCTTGTCCATTTTGCGCAGGCGGATGATCTGGCGGATGATCTTGGTGTCGAAACCGGTGCCCTTGGCCTCGGCGTAGACCTCCTTCACGTCCTCTTGCAGACCCTTCTTTTCCTCTTCCAGACGCTCGATGCGCTCGACAAAGGATTTCAGACGATCCGCCGCAATGCCGCCGACATCGGACATGGGAACCTCACCAGGAAAAGAGAACATTTGGGAACGGGGGCGGACGATATCGGCGGGCGGGCCGAATGGCAAGCGGCCGATTCCAAAGTCGGCGCGCACCGATGGTTCGATGGTGCGGCCATCGGTGTGCGGCGCAGTGTCGCGCCCTGGGTCTCCGAACCGGCTGACAATAGAACAGAAGGTTCTTGTATGTCCCGGTTTCTTGGTTCTGTGGAAACAATGATACTTATCGGCAAGACGCCCATTCTCTTTGTTGCGATGCGGTGAATTGGCTGGTAGTACCATCACAGTGTTTGACTTCACAAGGTCAGACAAATCCGTCATGTGTACGGACGGTCAATGCCGATCTCCAGGAATCGGCGTGTTCGAGGCAGGGGAGTTGGACATAATGAAAGTCGCCATACCCAAGGAGCGACGTGCGGGAGAACTCCGCGTTGCCGCGTCACCGGAAACGGTGAAGAAGTTGAAGGGGCTCGGGCTTGATGTGGTGGTGGAAAGCGGTGCCGGTCTTGGCTCCAGCCTTCCCGACGCCGCGTTTGAGGCCGCTGGCGCGACGATCGCCGCCGATGCGGCGTCGGCGCTGGCCGGGGCCGACATCGTGTTGAAGGTGCAACGTCCGCTCCTCTCGGGGGAAGGGTCGGACGGGGTGGATGAGCTGGCGCTGCTGAAAAAGGGCGCGCTGCTGTTCGCCATCCTGAACCCGCACAACAGCCGCGACCATGTGAAGGCCTACGCCGCAGCGGGCGTGAACGCCTTTGCCATGGAGTTCATGCCGCGCATCACGCGCGCGCAGGTGATGGACGTGCTGTCGTCGCAGGCCAACCTCGCCGGGTACAAGGCGGTGGTGGACGCGGCGACGGAGTATGGCCGGGCCTTTCCGATGATGATGACCGCCGCCGGAACCGTTCCGCCCGCGCGCGCCTTCATCATGGGCGTGGGTGTGGCGGGCTTGCAGGCCATCGCCACGGCCAAGCGGCTGGGGGCCATCGTGTCGGCGACCGACGTGCGCCCGGCGGTGAAGGAGCAGGTCCAGTCGCTGGGCGGCAGCTTCGTCGCCGTGGAGAACGACGAGTTCAAGCAGGCCGAAACCGCCGGCGGCTACGCCAAGGAGATGAGCGACGATTACAAGCGCCAGCAGGCCGCTTTGGTCGCCGAGCACATCAAGAAGCAGGACATCGTCATCACCACCGCGCTGATTCCGGGCCGCAAGGCCCCGATCCTGGTGACGGCGGAGCATGTCGCCTCGATGAAGCCGGGGTCGGTGATCATCGATCTGGCGGTGGAGCAGGGCGGCAACGTCGAAGGCTCCAAACTGGGCGAAACGGTCGTCACCGCCAACGGGGTGAAGATCGTCGGCCACGCCAACTACCCCAGCCGCATCGCCGAGTCCGCCTCGCTGCTCTACGCCAAGAACCTGTTGGCGCTGCTGACGGCGCTGAACGACAAGGAGAAGGGCATCACCGTCAATTGGGACGACGAGATCGTGAAGGCCATCGCGCTGACCCGCGACGGGGCCGTCATCCATCCCGCCTTCGCCGGTTGAGCGGCTTCGAGGAGACCTTCCGCATGGATCAGAACCAACTCGCCGCCCGGGTCGCCGATCTCAAGGCGCAAGTGGCGGCTCTTGGCCAGCAGGCCGATCTGCTGGCCACCCAGGTCGCCAGCGCGGCGCACCCCGCCGCCGAGGCCGCCGGGCATGGCAGCTTCTTCGTCACCGGCCTGACCGTTCTCGTGCTGGCCTGCTTCGTTGGCTATTACGTGGTGTGGCGGGTGACGCCCGCCCTGCATTCGCCGCTGATGGCCGTCACCAACGCGGTGTCGTCGGTCATCATCGTCGGCGCGCTGGTCGCCGCCGGACCCGCCGGGTTCGGCTTTTCCAAGGTGATGGGCTTCCTGGCCGTGATTCTGGCCAGCGTCAACATCTTCGGCGGCTTCCTGGTGACGCAGCGTATGCTGTCCATGTTCAAGAAGAAGGGCAAGTAAGACCATGGAAACCTTGTCCGCTCTTCTCTATCTGGTCGCGTCGATCTGCTTCATCATGGCGTTGCGCGGCCTGTCCAGCCCGGAAACCTCGCGGCAGGGCAACATCTACGGCATGGTCGGCATGACCATCGCCATCCTGACCACGCTGGCCTCGCCCATCGTCCAATCCTATTGGCTGATCGTGCTGGGCATCGCCATCGGCGGGGCCATCGGCTACGTCGTCGCCAAGAAGATCGAGATGACGGCGCTGCCGCAGCTCGTCGCCGCCTTCCACTCGCTGGTCGGTCTGGCCGCCGTCTTCGTGGCGTTGGCCGCCTTCTATTCGCCGGAAGCCTATGGCATCGGCAGCGCCGGGGCGATCGCCAAGGGGTCGCTGATCGAAATGGCGCTGGGCACGGCGGTGGGTGCGATCACCTTCACCGGCTCCATCGTCGCCTTTGCCAAGCTGCAAGGGCTGGTGACGGGCAAGCCGCTGGTCTTCCCGATGCAGCACCCGCTGAACGCGGCGCTCGGCGTGCTGAGCCTGCTGCTGATCGTCTGGCTGGTGCAGTCGAACTCCACCGTCGCCATGTGGCTGATCATCATCGTGGCGCTGGCGCTGGGCTTCCTGCTGATCCTGCCGATCGGCGGGGCCGACATGCCGGTCGTCATCT
>NZ_RXMA01000026.1:2355-81571 GCF_003966125.1 Azospirillum griseum | reverse complement strand
GTAGACCATCGTGTAGCCAATCGCGATCAGGCCATAAATGGCCCCAAGCGATAGGCCGTTGATCAATTGCTGTATGAAATAATCCATAGCGTCACCCCGCCTTCAGCGCGTTGCAAAGGCAGGATGCGGCGACACGGGCACACGCGGCACACCGATCACGCAACAGCAGCCCCCTGTCTGGTCCACCCGCCTATGGAATTGACGGGTCATGGTTTTTCCTGTTCAAGCCCATCCCCGGCACCCGTTGATGACAGCGCCGAGACAAGCCCGCCTCGTGTTCCGGTAGTACCAGCCCGGTGGATTTTTGCAAGACAGATTTGTGTGTTGCGCATGCGTCCCGTTGCGGCCAGGCGCATCGCACCGGATGGCGGGTGCAAACAGCAAAGGCCCCGCCCGCAGAGCGCGGACGGGGCCTTGGTCAAGGGCGGTTCTTGGAAATGGAACGCGTCAGCGCGCCGCCACCGTTTGGCTCGTGGCACCCTCAGCCACCTTGGGCTTGGCCGGAGCCTTGGCGGCGGGTTTGGGCTTGTTGGCCTTGGCGGGCTTCGCGGCGGTGGCGGGGGCGGCCTGAGCCACCTGGAACGGGCTGGTGTCCGGCACGCTCACGACCTTGACGTCGCACAGCGGCTTGCTGGCCAGATGCATCAGGCCCGCGTTCTTTTCGTCACTGGTCAGCACGCGCAGATCATCGGCGTTCAAATCCTTCGCCGCCGCCTTGGAGCGGTCCACAAAGGATTCACAATATTGCGGGATCCCGATGGTCGCGGCGCGACGGCTGATCTCGTTCGCCAACTCCGTGCGGAACGAGTCGAAATTCTTGGTCGCGCTGGAGCCGCTGGTCTTCTTGTAGTGTCCGATCATCGTCGCTTCCGAGCTGGACAGCAGGGCACGATGCTTGATCGAAAAATCCTGATAGAGACCGAACGGGTTCTTTTCCGGCACAACGGATTTGCAGGTCAACCCGACCACCATCATTTCCGTGTGCATGCGGATCAACTGCTCCGCCGCGTGTTCGCTGCGGGTGTAGCAGGCCTGCGGCTTGGCGATGGACGCCTTGGCAACCGGCGGCTTGGCTTCGGCGGGCTTGGCGTCCGCCGCGAAAGCCGAACCGGGAAGAAGCGGGGCGGCCAGCACGGCACCCACCAGGGCCATGCGGCGCAACGGGGAAGAGGACAGTGTCATGGCGGCGCGCAGGCGACTCATCTTGTGCTCCGGTGGCGCGGTTCGTTTGAACAGGCGGGCGGCAGTCCGCCAAGCCGTCCTTCTACCCCATCGCCCGGACCGCTCCAAGCGATTTGCCCGGCGGAACGGCTTTCCCCCGGCGCGGAGCGCCCTTTGTCACAGGATGGCTTGAAGCCACGCTCCTTCGCCGTTAATGCTAACGGTATGTTTCGCATCGGCATTGATCTTGGCGGCACGAAGACCGAAGGCATCGTCCTCGACCGCAACGGCACAGCGCTGGTTCGGCGGCGGGTGCCGTCAGCGCGCGACGATTACGCGGGCACCATCGCCACCATCACCGGGTTGGTTCAGAGCCTGGAAACCGAGATCGGTGGACGGGCCACGGTTGGCGTCGGCATTCCAGGGGCCATTTCCCCCTCCACCGGTCTGGTGAAGAACGCCAACTCGACTTGGCTGATCGGCCATCCGCTCGACCGGGATCTGAGCGTGGCCTTGAACCGTCCGGTGCGGGTGGAGAACGACGCCAATTGTCTGGCGGTTTCCGAAGCGGCGGATGGGGCCGGAGCCGGGTGTGGGGTTGTGTTTGCCGCGATCATCGGCACCGGGTGCGGCGGGGGAATCGTCGCCCATGGCCGACCGCTGTCGGGCCGCAACGCCATCGGCGGTGAATGGGGGCACAATCCGCTGCCTTGGCCCAACGAGACGGAACAGCCCGGCCCGGCCTGCTATTGCGGAAAGCGTGGCTGTCTGGAAACCCATTTGTCCGGCCCGGCCGTGGCCGCCGACCACCAGCGCGTGACCGGCGAAGCCCTGAGCGCCCACGCAATCTTCACCCGCGCGCAGGACGGTGACGCCGCCTGTGCGGCCACGGTGGATCGGTTGGTGGATCGGTTGGGACGCGGTTTGGCCAGCGTGGTCAACCTGCTGGATCCCGACGTGATCGTGTTGGGCGGCGGCGTTTCAAACGCCGCCGTTCTGTACGAGAAATTGCCGTCGGCCATTGCCCGCTGGGCGTTCACCGATCAGCTCGACACACCGATCCGGCAAGCCATGCACGGCGACTCCAGCGGAGTCCGCGGAGCCGCGTGGCTGTGGCAGCCCGAGGAGCATCCTGACGCGGCCTGACCTTCGCTCGATTCGGCCGCCCGTCAGGGTCCCGGGCGGGCGTACAGAGACAGATGAACACGCTTGCCGGTGTTGTAGTTGAAACCGTTGATCTCGGCCAAACGCACCGGTCCACGCACACCGAAAGCCGGGTCGGTCACGGCACGAAAGGCCGATTCCTCGCGATCCTCCACCAACGCCAGGGCACAGGCCGGATCGGCGATCAGGTGCTCCGCCGCCGCGCCGCCATGGACCAGCTTGGTGGGCGTGCCCAGCAGGAAGACAAGGCTGGGCTCCGAATAGCCCGCCGATGCAACAACACTGTTCGGGCAGGGTTGTGTCGCGGCCACCGCCTTGGCCGCCTGGCGGCTGATCCACACGCCATCGATGGCTGGCAACACCACGCTGTAGCAGCCTGCGTACAGCACCCCGGCCGCCGCCACGCCAGCCAACACGCCGGAGCGGAGCTGCGCGTGCAACAGACCACGCACCGACAAGGCGAACAGACCCGCCACCACCGGAACCAGCGCCAACGCGACCGGGTCGATGCGCTGGTCCACCAGATAGGGGACGACCGCAACCGCCAGCGTCAGGGCACCAAAGCCCAAAGCTCCCAACCCGACCGCCCCCGAGGTGAGATGCCGACGGGGGTGGTCGGCCACACGGTCCACGCGATCCAGCAAGGCCGCAGCCGCCAAGGCCGCAATCGCCGGAAAAACCGGCAGTGTGTAATGCAGGAGCTTGGTGGGGACCGCTTCAAACACCAGCCAACTCGGCACAATCCAGGCGATGCAAAACCGCACCGCATCCGTTCGGCGCCGCAACCACACCCACGGAACCGCCAGCAGCGCCAAAAAGGACCAGGGAGCGAACGTCACCCAGAAACTGAGCAGGTAGTAACCGGGTGGCAGGCCCTTGCCCTCCTGCCCGCCCGCAACCTTGCCCAGCATGTCGTGCCCGACGGATTCCGCGAAGAACGCCCCTTGGGTTTTGATCGCAATGGCGATCAACCAGGGGGCGGCGATGGCAAGCACGATCAACAATCCGGCCAACGGCTTCAGGCGCGCCATCCAGTCCGCCTTGCGGTCCCAGAGCGCCAGAACCAGCAGAGTGCTGCCCGAGACCAGCAAAACGATTGGTCCCTTGATGAGAATTCCCAAGCCCGCCGACACCCAGAACAGCACCGGCACCCGCCACGCGGCCCGACCGCTTGGTGCGTCCTGCGCACGGGTCAGATAAAGATGAGCCAACGCCGCCTGTCCGACGACCACGGTGGCCAGCAGAACCGCGTCGGTTTTCGCCATGCGGGCTTCAACCCCCAACACGACACAGGACGCCATCATGACGCCGGTGAGAAACCCGGCAAGCCCGCCAAACAACCGCGCACCGACCCAGGCGCTGGCCAGCACCGCGATGGTCGCCCCCAAAACAGACGGGATCCGATAGGTCCAGATCATCTTGGCGTCGCCAACCACCGACGCCGCAGCGGCGGTCGCCGCGCTTTGCAGCCAATAGATTCCAACCGGTTTTTTGTAGCGGGTTTCCTCCTGAAACCGGATGTCCACATAGTTGCCGCTGTCGAGCATCTGGGAAGACGCTTGCGCAAAACGCGCCTCGTCCCGGTCGAAAGGCGGCAAAGAGGAAAAGCCGGGCAGAAAAAGGGCCGCGCTCAGCAGGATCAGCAGAAGATACGCATAAAGCGGCAGGCGACCGGTCACGCCTCGCTCCTCTTCGCCTTGTTCACCCACACAAAATACAAGTTGCGCAAATAAATGATCAATCCCATGGCCTGCCCCACCATGTACACCGGATCGACACGATAGGCCGAATAGGCCAGCAGCAGAACACCGCCGCCAATGGAGAAATACCAGAAGACTTCAGGCATAACGCTCTTGCGCGCGCGCTCGCTGGCGATCCATTGAACAACAAAGCGCATCATGAAAAGCGTTTGGGCGAAGAAACCAAGACCGATCCAGATCAAATCGGTCGAACTCTGGCTGTAGTACCAGGCGATGGCGCGATCAAGCATGATGGGTGTCCGTTAACGGCGGTCTTACAAATCTTCAATGATGGCGGAGCGGGTGGTGCGTCGCTTGAGCCAATACACACCCAGCAGATCGACGACACCAATCAGACCACGACGCCAATTGCTGTATTTCGACACCCCCCGCTCGCGCGGACGGTGGTTGACCGGCACATAGGCCACCGGATGACCGTAGGCGCGGAACAGGGCGGGCAGAAAACGGTGAATCGCCCCGAAGAACGGCAGATCCAGAAAGGCATCGCGACGGAACAGCTTCAAACCGCAACCACTGTCGGTGCAACCATCCTGCAGGAATGCCTGCCGAACCGCGTTGGCAAAGCGCGAAGCCAATCGTTTGGACAGGCTGTCCTGACGCCGCTTGCGGATGCCGCCGACCAGAACAGGCGCACCGGCCTGCCCTGCGGACACCAGGGCGAACAGGGCGGGAATGTCCGCCGGGTCGTTCTGCCCGTCGCCGTCCAGCGTCACCACCCATTCGCCACGCGCCGCCTTGACCCCGCTGCGCACCGCCGCGCTTTGGCCGGAGCGGTTGCGATGACGCAGCACGCGCAAACGACCGGACGCCACCGCTGGTGCCAAGCGGACCTGGGTGTCGTCGTCGGATTGATCATCGACGAAGATCACTTCAAACCCGCCCACCGGTGCCAACGCCCGCTCAATCTCGTCCAGCAGCGGCAGGACATTGTCGGCTTCGTTGAAAACCGGAACGACCACCGACAACCGAACCGGTGGCCGACCTTCCGAAATCATGCTCACTGCGGCCATCCCATTCCTCGAACGGGCCGCAAAATACTCCCGCGCCGCCGCAAACGGTAGAGGAAAAGGGAGGCCGGAGAACCGGAGCAGCCCCGCGTCCCCCGCAAGGGCGGGCGGGACTTTCTCCATGCTGCAGCGCAGCGGCGGCTTTAAAATCCCGCGCACCATCGGGGGTTTTAAAAACCACCCCCCATCATCCGCCCTCTTCCACTGACAAATTCGTAATTCCGCGCAAAGTTATGCTGGCATTTTCGACAGGAGTTTCCGATAGTCATCGGTACCGAAAACATCACTCGCCAGCGTGACGCCCCATGCTGTTGATGCTCGTGATCCCGTATCCATGCACAAACAGCGCGCGAACCGGCGACCCATGCTGACGAATGACTGAAAAATCACTTTGGCAACCGAGCGATATAATGAGCGCAGACAGCGGGAGCGAACCTGAGTCGCCGAAAAAGCGTGGCCGCATTCCTCAATCGGCTTGGCCGGACATTCTTGAGCGTTACAACAGTGGCGTGACGTTGTCAGCCATTGCCCGCGAGTTTGAATGCACGCCAAGCGCGATTTCTTATATCATCAAAAAGGCCGAGGCCGCTTCCGGTCAGGGCGAACTGAATGTGGACGCCGAAGCCGCCCCGCCCGCCGCTCCCGCCGCCGAAGCACCGGTGGTTGAAACGGCTCCGCCCGCCGCAGCGCCTGTTGAAACCGGAACCGAGCGCACACCGGCGGCGCGGCCCCGTCAACGCCTGACCCGGCCTGCCGAAACGCGGTCGGACGACGCTCCGGCGGTTGCGCCGCAGCCACCGGCACCCATACCCGCACCCGCCACGGAAACGTTGCGACTCAATCGACCGGAACCGGCTCCGCAGCCCGCGCCCACGGCGGAAGCGGTTCGACCGGCGGGAACTCCGACCGCATCCGCCCCGACGCCCTCCTCCGCTCCGGCGGCGGGCGCTCCGACCGCCGCCCCGTCGGCCTCCGCACCCGTGGACGCGGTTGAAGGTCGTTTGCGCGACACGGCCAAGGCCTGCATCAACGCCTATCGCGGCTGGCGGCAGCAGCCTGCCGAGGGAACGATCCAAGCCCTGTCGGAAACCGTGCATGAACTGCGCAAGGCGCTCTCGCGCATCGAGATCGACATGTCGGCCAGCCGTCGGGAGGAACAGGCGATCCGCCCGATTCCCATCCCGGCGCACCGCGCGTCGCGCCGTCCGCAGTAACCGGCGGCGCCGGCCGGTGTGATCGCCTTTCAAAACCCCGCTCCGTCCCACCGGAGCGGGGTTTTTTCATGCCCGCGCAGCGGTGCGTGGCGCGCGTGGCCCCTGCCCGATTTTTCCGCTTGCCTTTGCGTCACCCCATCGATTTAAGACCCTCCACCGTCACCGGACCAAGGCGCTCTCCCCCATGTCGGACATCGCCGCCTACGCGGGTCTCTTTTTGTCCGCGCTGGTCGCGGCCACCCTGTTGCCCGCGCAATCGGAACTTTTGCTGATCGCCCTGCATCGGACGGGTGGCTACAGCGACGGTCTGTTGGTGCTGGCGGCCACGGCGGGGAACGTTCTGGGATCAGCGTCAAACTGGGCGCTCGGTCGTTTTTTGATGCGTTTTCAAGGCCGTCGCTGGTTTCCCGTTTCGGTATCAATGATTGAACGAGCCACCCGCTGGTTTCAACGTTTCGGGGTGTGGTCGCTGCTGTTGGCGTGGCTGCCGGTGATCGGCGACCCCCTGACCCTGGTCGCCGGAATCCTGCGGGTGGACTGGCGGCTGTTCCTGGCCCTGGTCACGCTGGGGAAGGCCGGACGCTATATATTCCTGATGGTTGCCTCGGCGCACTATCCGTGATGCGGTATGTTGCGACGCAACAAGAGGCTTGAGGATGGCGGTCCAGCGGCGTATCACGCGTGGCGGAAACGCGGATTGTCCGCACCGCCCAAAGAAACCGCAAAGACAATGCGGCTTTTTCGTGAGAGTCCATTGACCACGGTCAATTGAATCCACACGGCGTGCGCCTATGGTCCGTGTCGCTCACAGACCCGGAATCCAGGCCCCCGCCATGCCAGACGGTAGCATCGTTCAGCCAGCGTCGGACAAGACCAGCAAGAAGACGGCGGCAACTCCCGCCGCCGACGCCGTCGTGCTGTTTGAAAGCCAGAAGAAAATCCACCCCAAGGCGGTGAAGGGCCTGTACCGGCGGATGAAAACCGTCACCTTCGTCGTCCTGTTGGCTCTGTTCTATCTGGCCCCCTGGATCCGCTGGGAACGCGGCGGTGACGCTCCGGCGCAGGCCGTGCTGTTCGATCTGAGCACCCCGCGCTTCTTCATCTTCTGGATCGAGATCTGGCCGCAGGAGATTTACTACCTGACCGGCGTGCTCATCGTCGCGGCGTTGGGCCTGTTCCTGGCCACCGCGCTGGCTGGCCGGGTGTGGTGCGGCTTCGCCTGCCCGCAAACCGTGTGGACCGATCTGTTCGTGTGGATCGAGCGGCTGTTCGAAGGCGACCGCGCCGAGCGCATCCGGGGGGACAAGGCCCCCTGGACGGCGCGGAAACTCGCCCGCAAAACCGGCAAACACGCGGCGTGGCTGGCCTTGAGCGTCGTCACCGGCTTTGGTTTCGTCGCCTTTTTCGCCGACGCCCCGACCCTGGCGCACGAACTGATCACCTTCAACGCGTCCTATGAGGCGGTCAGCTTCTTCGCGCTGTTCACCGGCATGACCTACATGATGGCCGGGTGGACGCGCGAGCAGATGTGCACCTACATGTGCCCGTGGCCGCGTTTCCAAAGCGCGATGCTGGACGAGCACAGCCTGGTCGTCACCTACCGCGCCGACCGGGGCGACAACCGCGCGCCGAAACGCAAGTCGGAAAGCTGGGAGGAACGGCGGGCCAAGGGCTTTGGCGACTGCATCGATTGCGGCCAATGCGTGCAGGTCTGCCCGGTCGGCATCGACGTGCGCACCGGCGAACAGGCCGATTGCATCAATTGCGGCCTGTGCGTGGACGCCTGCGACAGCATCATGATCGCTCAGGGCCTGGCGCCCAAGCTGATCCAGTTCGATTCGCTGGCCGCCCAGGAAACCCGCGCTTCCGGCAAGACCTATCAATGGCGTCTGATCCGCCCGCGCACCATCATGTACGGCCTGATACTGCTGGTCGTCGGCGGGGCGATGGCGTGGAGCTTTGCCCTGCGCCCGCGCCTGGACATCACTGTGTTGCGCGACCGCGCGCCGCTGTTCGTCACCCTGTCCGACGGCAGCATCCGCAACGCCTACACCTTCAAGGTCGCCAACAAGACCCGCCAATCCCGCGCCTATGTGATGACGGTCAGCGGCGTTCCGGGGGCCGAGATCAAGGTGATTGGCGAAACCGACGGTGCGGAGGCCAAGGATCACGCGGCGACCATCTCCGCCTCGCCCGACAGCGTCGCCACCTACCGCGTCTATGTCACCGCCCCGCGCGCCAGCGTGACGGCCACCTCCCTGCCCATGACCTTCCACCTGTCCGACAAGGCCGCCGCCGACCGCAACAGCCGCGACAGCGTCTTCCTCGGCCCGGCAAACTGACGCGCGTCTTCACAAGCGCCGACACAGGGGCGGGCGACCAGACGGTCCCCGCCCTTTTTCATGCCCAAAACTTTTTATGCCCAAAGCAACGCTGTTGCGTGCCGTGACACGGATTCGCCATCGAACAGAGACCAAAACGGTCACACGCCGGGTTCATGGTCGCGTGATTGGATAGGAGCCTGCCTCACGACCACCCTTGCCCCTGTATTGAGGACGAGTCGGACATGCGCACCACGACCATCACCGCCCGCTGCACCTCGCTGATCGTCCGCGCCCGCGCCGCCCTGCGGCGACCGCTGCGCCGTCCCTTCGCCCGCAAACCCGCCGGTCAGCGCCGGATGCGGATGGAGCATCTGGATCTGGAGCTGTTCCGCAACGACATCGGCGGCTGAGGGCAAGGGACACTCACCCCCGCGCCAGCAAATCGCGGATGGCGTTGACCAGCGGCTTCATGTGAAAGGTGGATTCCGGGGCAACCGCCACGGTTCCGCCCAGCGCCACCACGGCCTCGGCCACCACCGGGCCGACGGCGGCGATGCGGGTGTTGGCCAAGCCGCCGCGCAGCGCGTCAAGCAGGCCGCGCGCCTCCGCCACCTCCTGCAAGCGGCGCACCTGGGGCGAGGCGGTGAAGGCGACGAAATCGAAGCGTCCCGCCGCCATGTCGCGAATCGCGTCCTCCACCGCGCCGGTCTCCGAATCGGAGGCGTAGCGGTAGGGCGTGACCGCCACCGGGACCCCGCCCCGCGCGCGCACCGCGTCGAGCAGAACAGCGTTCGGGTTGTCCGGGTACAACTGCACCCCCACCGTCCGCCCGGTCAAATCCTCCTCCGCCAGCGCCTGGATCACGCCGTCGGTGGTCGGGGCCGGGGCGACCCGGTGGGCGGACAGGCCGAGTTCCCGCAGCGCCTTCACCGGCTTCGGCCCGCGCACAAGCACGCGGGCGCGGCCCAGGGCGGCGACCACCGCCGCCTCCCGCCCATCGGCGCGGGCGACGGTCATCAAACGGCGCAACCCCTCGCCGGTCAGCAGGATCACGTCGTCGAAGGCACCGGCCAGCAGCCGGTCCAGCCAATCCCGCGCCGGGGCCGGATCGTCGAGATCGAGAATCTTGACCATCGGGCAGCGGACGCACAGCGCGCCATGCTGCTCCATCATCCGGGCGAACAGCTCCAAATCCCGGCTTTCCGGGACCAGGATGCGCCGCCCAGTCAGATCGCCCGCGTTTGCCGTGGCCTCGCTCATGGTCAGGCCCCCTGGCGGCGGCAGTGCAGCAGGCTGAACAGGCCGAAGGGCGGAACCGTCTCGACGCTCTCCACCGACAGCGGCGACCCGCGCAGCAGCGAATCGAGCGTGAAATCCGGTCGCCAGCCCAGCTTCTTCGACAAGGGGGCCAGCCAATTTTCCACCGTGCGCCGCAGGCCGGGGCGGGGGGCAGCGAAATGGTTGACGATGACGATGTCGCCGCCGGGTTTGCAGACGCGCTCCAACTCGGCCATCGTGCCCTGCGGATCGGGAACCACAGTCATCACATACATGGCCACCACCACGTCAAAACTGCCGTCGGCGAAGGCCAGCTTGCCCGCGTCCATCTCCAGCAGCCCTTCGACATGGGTCAGATGTTCGCGCGCCACCCGCTCCTGCGCCACCTTCAGCATGTCGGTGGACAGGTCGATGCCAACCACGCGGTTGTCGGTGCGGTAATCGGACAGCGACAGGCCGGTCCCCACCCCCACCTCCAGGATGCGCAAGCCGCCGCGCCGGTTCAACCACGCGACCGCCGCGTGACGGCCAGAGGCCAGAAGGGTGCCGAACACACGGTCGTAAAACCCGGCGTAGCGACGGTAAGCGGCGCGGATGGAAACGGCGTCCATGGCAAAATCCCCTTGCAGCGGCCAAAATCGAACCGGCCTGGATCAGAACGGCCCGGATCGGCGGTGCGTCCCCCGTTCCGCCGGTCCGGACAGGACCATAGCGGGCTTTGCCCCAACACAAAAGTGACGCAAAGGTCCGTCGCGTGACGGCGCTGGACAGCCCCGGCCACCGCCCTTAGGAGTGTGCCCATGCGCCGTCCCGCCCGCCCCCACCGCCGCCCCTTCGGCCCACGCGCCCTGGCCTTCGCCGGGCTGACGGCGCTCGCCACCGGTCTGGCCGCCTGGGGGGCGCATCGCTGGGCCGAATCGGCCGCGCTGGACGCGGTGATCGTCAACGGCGAACAGCGGCTGGGCCTGTACGCCAGCAGCATCCGCAACGCCGTTGGCCGTTACGATTACCTGCCCGCCCTGACCACCCGCGACCATGACGCGCTCGCCCTGCTGGCCGACCCGACCGAGGCGCGGCGCGACACGGTCAATCGCCGGTTGGAGGACGCCAACGCCACCGCCGGATCCGCCGCGCTCTATCTGGTGGACCGCAGCGGGTTGGCGCTGGCGTCCAGCAACTGGCGCGATCCGGCCCAGAGCTTCGTCGGCCAGCGCTACAACTTCCGCCCCTATTTTCGGCAGGCGATGGAAACCGGCAGCGGGCGCTATTTCGGCATCGGCGTCACCACCGGCCTGCCCGGCTATTTCCTGTCGCACGCCGCCCAGACCGACCGGGGGGTGATTGGCCTCGCCGTGGTCAAGATCGATCTGGAGCCGGTGCAACGCGATTGGGCGGCGGGGGGCGAGCGGGTGCTCGTCACCGACGACAACGGCGTCGTGTTCCTGGCCAGCCACGCCGGGTGGAAATACCGCGCCCTCCACCCATTGCCCGACGCGGTGCGGGCGCGGCTGGATGAAACCCGGCAATATGACGGCAGCGCGCTCGACCCGCTCGGCCTGCGCGAAGGGGATGCGGTCGGCCCCGGCGCGCGGCTGGTCAGCCTGCCCGACCCAGCCCCCGACCGCCCCGACCGCTCCGGCGGCGCGCGCCGCGCCTATCTGATGCAGGATCGCGTTCTGCCGGAATTCGGCTGGACCATCCGCTTTCTGTCCGATCTGGAGCCGGTGCGGGTGCAGGCCGACACCGCCGCCCTGCTGGCCGCGCTGGCGGTGCTGCTGCTGGCCGCAGGGGCCGCGCTGGGCCAGCAACGCCGGCAGACGCTGCGCCTGCAACGGGAATCCCACGCCTTGCTCGAACGCCGGGTCGCCGAACGCACCGCCGAGCTGGTCGCCGCCAACCGCGTGCTGCGCGAGGCGCAGGAGGAGCTGATCCAGGCGGGCAAGCTGGCGGCGCTGGGCCAGATGTCGGCGGCCTTGGCGCACGAGATCAACCAGCCGCTCGCGGCGATCCGCACCTTTGCCGCCTCCACCCGCATTCTGGCCGAACGGGGCGAACACGCGCTGGTGCAAAGCAATCTGGCGATGATCGGCGATCTGGCCGAACGGATGGCGGTGATTTCGGGCCATCTCAAGGATTTCGCCCGCAAGGGACCGGCGCGGGTGGAGGCGGTTCCGGTGGCCCGCGCCATGGAACGCGCCTTGGCCCTGCTCGCCCCCCGCCTGCGCGACGAGGGCGTCGCGCTCGACACCCGCATCCCGCCCGACGCGCGGGTGCGCGGCGATGCGGTGCGGTTGGAACAGGTCTTCGTCAATCTGCTGCGCAACGCCGCCGACGCCATGGCCGATGCGGCGGACCGGAGCCTGTCGCTGTCCGCCGAGCCGGTGACGGAGGACGGCGCGGCGGCGTGGGAAATCCGCATCCGCGACCGGGGGACCGGCATCGCCGACGCCGACCGGGGCCGCCTGTTCGATCCCTTCTTCACCACCAAGGAGGTCGGGCAGGGGCTTGGCCTCGGCCTGTCGCTGTCCTATGGCATCGTCCGAGATTTCGGCGGCAGCCTGCGGGCGGAAAACAACGCCGACGGCGGGGCCTGCTTCATCATCCGCCTGCCCGACGCCAGCGCCAGGGAGCCTTCACCGCCATGACCACCCCCGTCCTGTTCATCGACGACGAGCTGGCGATGCGCGTGTCGGTCGCGCAATGGCTGCAACTGGCCGGATTCGCGGCGGAGGCGTTCGAGACGCCCGACCGCGCGCTCGACCGGTTGTCGCCGGATTTCCCCGGCATCCTCGTCACCGATGTGAAGATGGCGCGGATGGACGGCATGGCCGTTCTGGCCCGCGCGTTGGAACGCGACGCCGATCTGCCGGTGATCCTCGTCACCGGTCATGGCGATGTCGGGCTGGCGGTGGAGGCGATGCGGCGCGGGGCCTATGACTTCATCGAAAAGCCGTTCGATCCCGATCATCTGGTGGCGGTGATCCGGCGGGCCTGCGAAAAGCGCCGCCTGCTCCTCGACAACCGGGGCCTGCGCCGCCGGGTGGGTGACAGCCCGGCGGGAATCGCGGCGACGCTGATCGGCGTGTCGCGCGCCATGGAGGATCTGCGGCGGGAGATTCTGGATCTGGCCGCGACCAACGCCAGCGTGCTGATCCATGGTGAAACCGGGACCGGCAAGGAACTGGTCGCCCGCTGCCTGCACGAGTTCGGGCCGCGCGGGGCCAAGGGGGCGTTCGTCGCCGTCAATTGCGGGGCGATTCCCGACAGCATGGCGGAAAGCGAATTGTTCGGCCATGAACCCGGGGCCTTCACCGGGGCCGCCCAGCGCCGCACCGGCAAGCTGGAACACGCAAGCGGCGGCAGCCTGTTCCTGGACGAAATCGAAAGCATGCCGCTGTCCTTGCAGGTCAAGCTGCTGCGCGCCTTGCAGGAACGGACCATCGAACGGTTGGGATCGAACAAGCCGCTGCCGGTCGATCTGCGCCTGATCGCCGCCACCAAGGTTGATCTGCTCGACCTCAGCGAGGAGGGAGCCTTTCGCGCCGATCTCTATTACCGCCTGAACGTCGCCGAACTGCACATCCCGCCGTTGCGCGCGCGGGCCGAGGACATCCCGCTGCTGTTCGACGCCTTCGCCAGCGACAGCGCCGCCCGCCACAGCCGCGAGGCCCGACCGTTCGATCCCGAGGATGTGGATGCCCTGCTGGCCCATGATTGGCCGGGCAACGTGCGGGAGTTGCGCAATCTGGCCGAACGCCATGTCCTATCGGTCGGTCGCACCGGCATCGCGGCCCTGCTGCGCCGCCGCCCGGTCGGCGGTGATTTCGGTGCCCCGCGCGCCCTCAGCGACCAGATGGACGCCTTCGAAAAGCGGGTGATCGAACAGGCGCTGGACCGCTGCCGGGGCGACATCAAAGCGGTGATGGACCTGCTGGACATCCCCCGCCGCACCCTGAACGAAAAAATGGCCCGCCACGGCCTGGACCGGACGCGCTTCCTGCCACGGGGATGACGGACGCGTTCAACGTTGACCTTTCTCCTGGAGTGGCCAAGCCTGGAGCGTGCCGCCCAATTGGTGATCGACCGGCGCGCGGATTGGGATGGGCGGCACCATGATGTGCTTGGTCCCGCCGCCGCGACCCTGGAAGAGCGCTTCCCCCTGGCGGCGACGGTGCCGTACCGCGCCGTGATCAACGACATCCTCAAACGGGGAAAGTCTCCCGCCTACGGACAGGCCGCCCGCTATCTGGCGGTGTTGGAGGCGCTGAGTGGCCTGCTGCCAACCGATGCCCCCATCGAATCGCACCAGGACTGTCACGCCGCTTTGAAAGCCAGCCATGGCCGGAAACTCGGCATTTGGAGCCTGGTTGCCCCCACCAAGCGCACATGAAAGGATCATGCGCCGTCTTTGCGCCTGCCTTGGATGGGAACGACCCGATCGCGATATTTTATAATCTCGATTTGCGCGAAAATGTCGTTTCCGAATGAAAATCCGTCGCATTTTGCATCGCATTTTGTGATGAACGGTTATTCTTCAGCCGTTGTTGCTCCAGAGCGGTTAGATCACGCGACAATATCCACGCCCCACGCAACGCGTGAGATTTGTTCGCCACCTTCCCACTATCCTGCGCAATCCGAATTCGCCCGGATTGCATCGCCGGATATTATCCCTGGTATCCCATTAGCCCGCTCCGCTATCCCTCGTGCATGCAGAAATATGCAGGGCATCGCCGCTACACTGGGTCTCAAGATGATGGTTCGTGACAACAACGGATCATTGGACGCTCAAAGCCGGTGCGACGATCGGTTTTGGACCTGTGTGGTGGAGGGCCGCTCTGATGTTCACGCAAACCGCTTGCCTCGTTCATATCGTTGACGGCGACCTGTTGCTGCGCAGCACTCTGGCGCGCGCTCTGGGAGCCGCCGGCATCGCCTGCCGGGTGCACAGCACCGGGGCCGACGCCCTGTCGGTGCTCGGCACCGGATCCGCCTGCCTGGTCGTCCGCAACGAGCTGCCCGACATGACGGCGCAGGAGTTGATCGCCGAGGCCGGATTGCACGGCCATGATCTGCCCGTGCTGGTCATCACCGATCACGGCGATGTCGATGCGGCCGTCAGCGCAATGAAAGCCGGTGCCGCCGATTGCCTGGCGCACCCGTTCAGCACCGCCAGCTTTCTGGACCGGGTGCGGTCCTGCCTGACCAACGAAAGCCCCTATGCCCAACAGCGCGACCGTGGCCGTGACGCCGTCCGCCGCCTCGCCCTGTTGAGCCGCCGCGAGGCCGAGGTGCTGCGCCTGATTGTCGAAGGCAAACAAAGCAAGACCATTGCCTGGGATTTGGGCATCAGCATCAAGACCGTGGAAGTGCACCGCGCCCGCATCATGGAGAAGACCGGTTGCCGGTCGATCGTTGGTCTGGGACGGCTTTGGGAAGCGGCGGAAATGCTGCGCACCCACAGCATCCCCCGCACGGTGCCCGCCATGCCAGTCATGGTTGAGATGACGGCACCCTGATCCAGAGACAGCGGAAAAGCGCGCCGGGAAACCGGCGCTCCGGCAGGGTTGTGGTTGATTGGGACGATGAACGCTTGGGTTCACACCATCGGTGGCCTTACACTCTCGCCCATCACCACACACCACGCCCCGTGGAGCGTTTGTCATGTTGCCCACCCACTGCCACCGTCGCTTCGATGTCGCCACGGTTGACGACATCGACGCGGTGCGGGACTGGGCGATGACGTTGGCCCACACGCGGCTTTGCGATGCGGCCCGCGAGCGGCTGAACACGGTGGTGACGGCGCTGACCAGCGCGCCGGAGCGTTTGCCCACAGCCCTTACCCTTCTGCTGCGTCCGCTGGATTCGCGTGGAGTCGAGTGTTTGGCCTTTGACCGCGACCCGACCGAACGGGTGGTCGAGCATGCCGGGTTCATCCAATCCCATCACACACCCACCGTCGGCAACGCCCATTTGGCGCGGGTGTGGGCAACGGATCGCGCTCCCCCCCCCTCCCACGCTCTGGTCGATGCGGGCGTGGTCATGGTTCCGCACCCGAACGCTGCGGATTGTGGTGACGGGTGGTTTTTCCGTTGCGACGGGGCGGACCATGGGGTGGCCCTTCTGGTCGATGGTCAACCAGGCCGCAACCGGCGCGCCCGCCGTATCGAGGCTGTGGTGGCCTCCACCACACCCGGCCTGTCGGCGCAAATGGTGATCGGTGCCATCCGTCGCGATCTTGCCGCCATATGCACCGCCACGCCGTCAACCGATGGTGCAACCGGAGCCGCAGCGGTTCTGCGCCTGAGCGGCCATGCGGTTGATTACACGGCGTTGGGAACCGTCGCCGGAGGCATGATTCGCAACGGTGCGGTCACGTCGCTGGCCGCGCGTTGGGCGATGGTCGGGTACAACCCGCAAATTCCGGCTTGCGTCCATCTGCGGTGGGAGACCGGCGACCACGTCATTCTGCACAGCGACGGCTGTTCGCGTCTGCCGGTGCTGTTTGTCGAACGCGGCCTGCACCGTGTGGATCCGACGTTGGCGGCGGCCATCCTGCTGCGCGACGGGGCGGTTGGCGAGGATGATCAGACCATCGTCGTTCTTCGCAACCGCTCACGCCGACAGGCAACCTCCTGCGAAGCCGCCTGATGGCGTGAGCGATCGGGTCAGGACGCTGACTTGACCGTCACCATGTCGCGGATGCTGCTTTTCAGCAGCTTGCCGGTGGCGGTATGGGGCAGCGATTCGACAAAACGCACGTCGTTGGGAATGCACCATTTGGCGACCTTGCCGTCGAACACCGCCAGCAATTCGTCCTTGGTCAGGCTGGCCCCCTCCTTCAGCACCACCACCAGCAAGGGCCGCTCGCCCCATTTTTCATCGGGGATGGCAACGGCGGCGGCCTCCTGCACGGCGGGATGACCGACCGCGATGTTTTCCAGATCGATGGAGCTGATCCACTCCCCACCCGACTTGATGACGTCCTTGGTGCGGTCGACGATCTGGACATAGCCGTCGGCGTCCATCGTCACCACATCGCCGGTTTCGAACCAACCGGGGACCACCTCGTGCGCGGCGCTGCCCTCCAGACCGAAATAGGCCGAACAGACCCAGGCCCCGCGCACCAGCAACCGGCCAAAGCTCTTGCCGTCGCGCGGCACATCGGCCCCGTTGCCATCGACCACGCGGAACTCGACACCGCAGATCGGGCGCCCCTGCTTGGAGGCCAGGGTCAAGGCCGCCTCATCGTCCAAACCGCCATGCTTGGCCTTGGGCGTGTTGGCCAGGCCGAGCGGGCTGGTTTCGGTCATGCCCCAGGCGTGGAGCACCTGCACCCCGAAATCCTTGAAGCGCTGGATCATCACCGGCGGGCAGGCCGACCCGCCGATCGCCACCCGGCGCAGCGTGCCCAGCGTCTTCTTGTTCGCGTCCAGCCAATTCAGCAGGGCGAGCCAGACGGTGGGCACCCCGGCGGTGTTGGTCACGCCTTCGCTGACGAACAGTTCGTGCAGGCTGGCCCCGTCAAGCTTTGGACCGGGAAACACCAGCTTGGCCCCCACCATCGGCGCGGCGTAGGGGATGCCCCAGGCGTTGACGTGGAACATCGGCACCACCGGCAGCACCACATCGGACGCGGAGAGGTCGAACACGTCGGGCAGACAGGCCGACAGCGCGTGCAGCACCGACGACCGATGGCTGTACAGCACGCCTTTCGGGTTGCCGGTGGTCCCGGAGGTGTAGCACATGCTGCACGCCGTGTTCTCGTCCAGCTCCGGCCAGTCGAAAACGCTCGGCTCGTCTGCGATCAGATCCTCGTAGCAGCGCAGATTCGGCAGGCTGGAGGCGGGCATGTGGGCGGCGTCAGTCATCACCACAATCACGCGCACCCCGGTCAGGTGGCTGGCCAACCCCTCCAGCAGCGGCAGGAAGGTGAGATCGGTGAACAACACCTGATCCTGCGCGTGGTTGATGATGTAGGCGATCTGTTCGGGAAACAGGCGCGGGTTGATGGTGTGGCAGACCATGCCCGACCCGCTGATGGCGTAATAGGCTTCCAAATGGCGATAGCCGTTCCAGGCCAGCGTTCCCACCCGGTCGCCAGGCTGCAGGCCCAGCTTGACCAGCGCGTGCGCCAGCTTTTGCGCCCGCGCCCAGGCGTCCGCGTAGGTGTAGCGGTGGATCGGCCCTTCGGTGGTGCGCGACACGATTTCGGTGTCGGCGTGGTACAGCGCGGCGTGGCGCAGCGCCATCGTCACCAGCAATGGCGAATCCATCATCAATCCACGCAGCATCGGCATCACTCCCCGTTTTTTGGTTCTCTGTGGTGTGTTGTCTGTGGTGTTCGCGATCAATCGGCAGCCAAAGACGGTTCGCAGGCGGCCAAGCGGGCTTCGGCGTCCCGCTCCATCGCCTTCAACTCCCCGACGATGTCGGCAATCTCGTTTTGCATACGCTCCAACGCGGCCAAACGGTTGCGGATTTTGGTCAGGCCATCTTGATACTGCTGGGCGCTGGGCCGACCGGTCCGGTAATGCGCCAAATACTCGGCGATCTGCTCCAACGAGAATCCGACGCGGCGGAATTTCAGGATCAGGATCAGGCGCGCCCGGTCGCGGTAGGTGAACACCCGGCGACCGCCCGCGCGCTGCGGCGTCAACAGGCCCTTTTCCTCGTAAAAGCGCAGCGCCTGCGGCGTCAGATCGAACTCCGCCGCCAACTCCGTCACGCCATACACCCGGTCGCGATCGCCCATGCCCGCCCCTCTGTTGCAACCGCCCTGCCGCAGCAACCGATTGCAGCCACGAACACTTGGCAAAGTCAACTTTAATGATCTAAAGCGCGCTTTATGTCGCGGACGCAGTGTTCGGCGACACGGTGGACCGCCGCTCCCATTCAGTCGCGGCGGCGCTGGCTCAGGGCTTCGATCTGGCTGGCCAGTTCGCTGGCGGTGCGCTCCGCCCCCGGATCGGCCCCCACGCGCAGCATGGCGCGAATCGCCAGCAGATGCAGGCGGATGATGCCGGGATCGTTGGCTACCCGCACCGGGTCGGCGATCAGGCGTTGCAGCGACCCGATCACCCGCCCGGCGGACGCGGGCATGCGGTCCAGCGCCCCACGGCGGAATCGCTCCAGCGGTTCCCCCATGCGCGTCAGCGCGTCGGCGCAACGATCCAACGCGCTCAACGCCTCGCTGACCAGACGTTCCAGGTCGTCGCGCACGGCGGCGGCGTTGGCGGCGGCGATCATGCTGCTGACCGCCCCGCCGCTTTGGCGCTGAAGCGGGGCGCTGTGCGACACCGCCGCCAGCGTGCGCAGGATCGACACCCGGCTTTGCAAGGCACGCCGCACCGCCGAGTCATCGCCCGACACCTTGGCCATCAACAGGCCGTCCGGCGGCAGCAGCAGCACGTCGGGGGCGGGGGCCTCCGGCGAGCGGCGGTCCTGCACCACCGGGCGATCCGTCCGCCGCCGGTCCGGCCCCTTGTAGCCGGGTGCGCTGACAAAGCCGCGCGGGCGGCTGACCACGTCCAGGATGCGGTCGCGAATGCGCGCCGGGGCCAGCGGCTTCACCAGAAAATCGGTGGCCCCGGCGTCACGCCCGGCCTTCACATACTGCCGGTCGCCGTGCGCGGTCAGCAGGATGATCGGCACGGTCGGATCCGGCGATTCGGGGTGGCTGCGGACGATGCGGATCAAATCCAGCCCGCTCGCCCCCGGCATGTCCCAATCGGTGAAAATCAGATCGGGGCCGATCTCCTTGATGAGCGCCAGGGCCTCCGCCGTGCCACTGGCCTCGGTGACGCGGGTGAATCCCATGTGGCGCAGAATCGCCCGCAGAATCTGCCGCGTGTTCGCGATGTCATCGACGATGAGAATCTCAAGAGCGGCGTAACCGGACGGCAGCATATCGGAGGTCAAACCCGCTGAACGATCAGTGCAAGGCCGCAGGCTACGGCAGCTTGCTCAACAAATCGTAACGATTGTCAAAGACCGCAGTGGTTTTTCTGATGGTTCGTCACGCCAAGGTCCCGCTGATGATTTGTCGCGCAAACGGATTGGACAGACACCTGTTCCGCCGCGCCATCCGCCCCTGCCTTCACCACACACCTGCGCAGCGCGGTTTGCGGTTCACGCCCCCGGATGGCGGTTCCGGCGAAACGCCGCATGATCTGAAAATTCATTTACAGAATTGCCCCATTTGTGTAACTCAATAATCCGTCGCTGGTGACATCCCCAACCGATCGAAGCGCCGACGCGATGGACCAGACCTCTCCCTCCACAGCGCCCGAATCCTTGCTGATCCGCATGGAGCAGCATCAGACCCGCTTGCCCCCGGCGCTGGCGCGGGTGGGGGCCTGGGCGTTGGCCTATCCCTTCCGCACCGCCACGCTGAAAATCGGCGAACTGGCCGCCGCCGCCGAGGTGTCGGTGGCGTCGGTCAACCGCTACGCCACCGCGCTGGGGTACGAGGGCTACCCGGAATTCCGCGAGGATCTGCTCCGCGCCTTCGAATCCACCTTCGCCCCGGTGGAAAAACTGCGGGCGGCGGTGTCGCGCGACACCACCCACGCCGAAATCATGCGGGAATCGCTGGCCGCCGACGCCGCCAACATCGCCCGTACGCTCGACCTGTTGCAGCCCGAACAGTGCGAGGAGGCGATCCGCCTGATCCGCAGCGCCAAGCGCGTTTACACCTGCGGCATGGGCGACAGCGCCTACATGGCGACGTTTCTGGCCGACATGCTCGACCCCTACGTCGATCAGGCCATCGCCACGGTGGAGTTTGCCGGGCCGGAACGCTCGATCCGCCGCCTGATGAAGGTGCAGCCGGGCGACCTGATGATCGCCATCACCACCCCGCGCTACTCCCGCCGCACCATCGAGCATGTGCTGCATTGCCGCGACCAGGGCGCCCGCACCCTGGCGCTGACCGACAGCCCGGACTCGCCCGTCGTGCCGTTGGCCGACATCACCCTGCTGGCCGGGGCCGACCATGGGGTTCTGCACAGCTCGACCACCGGGATGATGGCGCTCATCATGGCGTTGGGTGCGGCGTTGGCGCGCAGCGGCAGCAACACGGTGGACCGCGCCGCCGACATGGCCGAACGCATCCTGCCCTATCTGCACGTCGTTCCCAAACCGGGGCGGGGCGAGCGATGACGCCCCCTCCCGCCGCATTCCCCGCGATCTCCCTTCGTTTCAACCAGGGCCGAAACCGATGACCATCTCCTACTGGAACGGGCGCTACCTGCCGCTGGATCAGGTTCAGGTGTCGCCGCTCGATCGCGGCTTTCTGTTCGCCGACGGGCTGTATGAGGTCACGGCGGCCTACAACGGACGCCTGTTCGAGGCCGAGGCCCACATCGCCCGCCTGCAACGCGGTCTGGCGGCCCTGCGCATCGACACCGGGATGAGCGCGGGGGACTGGTTGGGCATCCTGGAACGCTTGACGGCGGAATCGGGCATCGACGGCGACCTGACCGTCTATCTTCAGGTCACGCGCGGGGCACCCACCACCCGCGCCCACGGCTTTCCCGCCGGGGTGACACCGACCGTCTTCGGCATGGTCAGCCCGCTGAAGCGCCCGGCCGCCGCGTGGCGCGAGCAGGGTGTGGCGGCCCTGACCATGCCCGACATCCGCTGGGGCCGCTGCGACCTGAAGACCATCGCCCTGCTGGGCAGCGTGCTGGCGCAACAGGCCGCCACCGACGCCGGGGTGGTGGACGCCATCCAGATCCGCGACGGCTTCGTCACCGAAGGGGCGGCGACCAACGTGTTCGTCGTCAAGGATGGGACCATCGCCACGCCGGTGGCCGATCATCGCATCCTGGTCGGCATCACACGCCAAGTGATTCAGCGCTTGGCCGCCACGGCGGGGGTTCCCTTCGTCGAACGCGACGTCCGCGCCATCGAACTCGCCTCGGCGGACGAGGTGTGGATCGCCAGCACGACCAAGGAAATCACCCCCGTCACCACAATCGACGGCCGCCCGGTCGGGACCGGCACGCCCGGCCCGGTGTGGGGCCGCATCGCCGCCCTCTTCGCCGAAAGCCAAGGCCGATGAGCGGGCCGACCAACAACCGCCTGCTGTCCGTTGACGGTCTGTCGGTCGCCTTCCAGGGCGAGCATGGCCCGATCACCGTGGTCGATGACGTCAGCTTTTCGGTGGCTCCGGGCGAAACGGTGGCCATCGTCGGCGAATCCGGGTCGGGCAAGTCCGTCACCTCGCTGTCGCTGATGCGGCTGGTCGATTACGCCGGTGGGCGGATCACCAAGGGGGCCATCCGCTTCCGGGGCCGCGACGGGCAGGAACGCGATCTGGCCACGCCCCCGGCGGAATCGCTGACCGCCATGCGCGGCAACGACATCGCCATGATCTTTCAGGAACCGATGACGTCCCTGAACCCGGTCTTCACCATCGGCGACCAGATCGCCGAGGCGGTGATGCTGCACCAGGGCGTCGACCGCAAGGCCGCGCGGGCCGAGGCACTGCGCATGCTGGAACGGGTGCGCATCCCCGAACCGGCCCGCCTGCTCGACCGTCACCCGCACCAGCTGTCGGGCGGGATGCGCCAGCGCGTGATGATCGCCATGGCGCTGTCCTGCCGGCCGTCGCTGCTGATCGCCGACGAGCCGACGACGGCGCTGGACGTCACCATCCAGGCCCAGATCCTGCGCCTGATCCGCCTGTTGCAGCGCGACATGGGCATGGGCGTGATCTTCATCACCCACGACATGGGCGTGGTGGCCGAGGTGGCCGACCGCGTCGTCGTGATGTGGCGCGGCAAGAAGGTGGAGGAAGGCACGGTCGAACAGATCTTCGCCGCCCCCCAACACCCCTACACCAAGGCGCTGCTGTCGGCGGTGCCGAAGCTGGGGGCGCTGCGCGGCCAGGACCTGCCCGCCCGCTTCCCCCTGCTGGTGGTGGACGACGCTGGCAAAAGCGATGGGGCAAACCGCGACACCCCCGCCGCCATCCACCAACAGGACACCGTCCGGCACGACGCGCCGCCGCTGCTGGAGGTGTCCAAGCTCGTCACCCGGTTCGACGTGCGCAAGGGGCTGTTCGGCACGCTGAAGGCCCGCGTCCACGCGGTGGAGCAGGTCAGCTTCGCCGTGCGCCCCGGCGAAACGCTGGCGCTGGTCGGGGAATCGGGCTGCGGCAAATCCACCACCGGCCGCACCATCATGGGGCTGCAACGCTCCACCGCCGGGGCGATCCGCTTCGACGGCACCGACACGGTGGCGCTCGATTCCAACGGACAGGCCAAGCTGAAGGAAAAGATCCAGTACATCTTCCAGGATCCCTTCGCCTCGCTGAACCCGCGCATGACCGTGGGATTCAGCGTCGCCGAACCGATGCTGGTCCATGACTACGTCCCCAACGGCCGCCCCGGCCTGTCGCGCCGCCGGGCGATCGAGGAGCGGGTCGCCGATCTGCTGGCCCAGGTCGGGTTGAAGCCGGAGCACGCCCGCCGGTATCCGCACGAGTTTTCCGGCGGCCAGCGGCAGCGCATCTGCATCGCCCGCGCGCTGGCCTGCGACCCCAAGCTCATCATCGCCGACGAGGCGGTGGCGGCACTCGACGTGTCGATCCAGGCGCAGATCGTCAATCTGCTGATGGATCTCCAGGCCAAACGCGGGCTGTCCTATCTCTTCATCTCGCACGACATGGCGGTGGTGGAGCGCATCAGCCACCGGGTGGCCGTGATGTATCTGGGCCAGATCGTCGAGATCGGCCCGCGCCGGGCGGTGTTCGAAAACCCCCAGCACCCCTACACCCGCCGCCTGATGGCGGCGGTGCCGGTCGCCGATCCCAGCCGACGCACGGGAGAGCTGACGCTGTTGACCGGCGAAATCCCCAGCCCGATCCGCAACCTGGGCGACGAGCCGCAGGTCCAGCCGCTGGTCGCGGTGGGGAACGATCATTTTGTCGCCCGCCACGCCGTGGGCGGCGATTTCTGAATCAAAAAAACGGGAGACTTGACGTGACGCGCTTTGCCCTTCCCCTGGTCGCCGGTCTGCTCTGCTGCACCGCGCTGACCAACGCCGCCTTTGCCGCCAAGGATCTGGTCGTCGGCGTGCCCGACAACCTGACCACGCTCGACCCCGCCGACGTGAACGACACGCTGTCGCAATCGGCCACCCGCACCATGCTCCAGGGCCTGTTCGCCTTTGACAAGGAGATGAAGCTCATCCCGCAATTGGCGGAAAGCTTCACCGTCAACGACACGGCCACCGAATACACCTACAAACTGCGCAAGGGCGTGACCTTCCACGACGGCACGCCGTTCAACGCGCAGGCCGTGAAGGTCAACTTCGACCGTCTGTCGAACCCGGCCAACAAGCTGAAGCGCCAAAGCCTGCTGGCGATGCTGGCCGAAACCGTCGTGGTGGATGAGAACACCATCACGCTGAAGCTGGCCCAGCCCTTCGGCGCGCTGAACAACAACCTCGCCCACCCCGGCGCCATGATCCACAGCCCGAAGGCGCTGGAAACCTATGGCAAGGAGGTTGGCCGCCATCCGGTCGGCACCGGTCCTTTCAAGTTCGTGAGCTGGCAGGCCGACACCATGGTCGCCACCAAGAACACGAATTATTGGAAGCCCGGCCTGCCCAAGGTGGACAGCGTGACCTTCCGCAGCGTGCCGGAAAACGGCAGCCGCATCGCCATGCTGCAAACCAACGAGGCGCAGTTCGTCTACCCGCTGCCGTCGGAAATGGTCCCGACGGTGGAAAAGAACCCGTCCCTGACCATCATCAACGCCCCGTCGATCATCGCGCGTTATGTGGCGATGAACACGATGAAGAAGCCGTTCAACGACGTGCGCGTGCGTCAGGCCCTGAACTACGCCGTCGACAAGAACGCCTGGGCCAAGATCGTCTATCGCGGCTTTGCCGGGCCGCTGCCCTCGCCGCTGCCGCCGAAGCTGGGCTTCCACGTTCCCCAGGCCGAGCAATACACGGTCGATCTCGCCAAGGCCAAGGCGCTGCTGGCCGAAGCGGGCTACCCCAACGGCTTCGAGGCCGAGATGTTCGGCCGCAACAACACCAACTTCATCCGTGGGATGCAGTTCGTTCAACAGCAGCTGTCGCAGATCGGCGTGAAGATCACCGTCACGCCGCTGGAGGCCGGTGTTGAAACCGCCCGCGTCTGGGGCGTGGAGAAGCCGGAGGACGCCACCGTGCAGATGCAGTATGGCGGCTGGTCGGCCTCGACCGGCGACGCCGATTGGGGTCTGCGCCCGCTGCTGTGGGGCAAGGGCTTCCCGCCCAAATTCTTCAACGTCGCCTATTACAAGAACGAGACGGTCGACGCCGCCATCGAAACCGGCATCGCCACCGCCGACACCGCCAAGCGCGCCGAAGCCTACCGCGTCGCCCAGGAACAGATCTGGAAGGACGCGCCGTGGCTGTTCCTTGGCGTTGAAAATCTGCTGGCCGCACAGGTGAAGAACCTCTCCGGCCTGAACTACGTCGCCGATGGCGGCCTGCAGATCGAAGAAGCCGACATCCAGTGAGCACCGGCGGCGCGCGTCCGGCCTCCGGGTCGGGCGCGCGCCGCGCCTTCTCTTCCGGGACGATTGCCCCATGCTGAAATATCTTGTCGGACGCATCGCCGGAATCATTCCGGTGCTTCTGGTGATTTCCGTCTTCGTCTTCGGCTTCGTCCATCTGCTGCCCGGCGATCCGGCGCGGCTGGTGGCGGGCAGCGACGCCAGCCCCAGCGACATCGCGCTGGTGCGCCAGGATCTCGGCCTGGATCAACCGCTGTGGGTCCAGTATGGCCGCTTTCTGGGCAACGCGGTGCAGGGCGAATTCGGGCGGTCGATGAAGACCAAACGGAAGGTGTCCGAGGAGATCGGCAGCCGCTTCCTGCCCACCTTGTATCTGACCGGGGCGGCGATGGCGTGGGCGACGCTGGCCGGGCTGCTGATCGGCGTGGCGTCGGCGACCAAACGCGGGCGCTGGCCGGACCATGTCGGCATGTTCGTCGCGGTGTCGGGCATCGCCTTTCCCTCCTTCTGGCTCGGCCTGTTGATGATCGACCTGTTTTCGGTGCAACTGCGCTGGCTGCCGACCAGCGGCTACGGCACCTGGCAGCATTTCGTCATGCCTTCGCTGACGCTGGGTCTGGGGGTGGCGGCGGTGATGGCGCGCTTCACCCGGTCGGCCTTCATCGACATCGCGCGCGAGGATTATGTGCGCACCGCGCGGGCCAAGGGCGTGCCGTCGCGGCTGGTGGTGTGGAAACACACGCTGCGCAACGCCATGATCCCGATCATCACCATGGTCGGTCTGCAATTCGGCTTTCTGCTGGGCGGTTCCATCGTCGTCGAGACGGTGTTTTCCTGGCCGGGTCTGGGGCGGCTGTTGGTGGACAGCGTGTCCTACCGTGACTACACGGTGATTCAGGCGGAAATCCTGTTGTTCTCGCTGGAATTCATCCTCATCAACCTGCTGGTCGATGTGTTGTACGCGCTGGCCAACCCCGAGATTCGCTACTCATGAGCACGACCGCGCCGGCCGTCACGGCCACCGACACCATCCGTTCCCCGCTGGCCGAGTTCTGGCGCAAGTTTCTCCGGCGGCGCTCCGCCGTGGTCGCCGGGCTGTGCCTGCTGCTGCTGGCGCTGGCCGCCGCCGCCGCGCCCTGGATCGCCCCCTATGACCCGGCGGGGTTCGATTACGACCGCGTGCTCGAAGGGCCGTCCTGGGCGCATTGGGCCGGGACCGATTCCTATGGCCGCGACATCTTCAGCCGCATCCTGTGGGGGGCGCGCATCTCGCTGTCGGTCGGTCTGCTGTCGGTGATGCTGGGCGGGATCGTCGGCATCGCGCTGGGGCTGGTCAGCGGCTTTCGCGGCGGGTTCATCGACTCCCTCATCATGCGGCTGTGCGACGTGCTGCTGGCCTTCCCCGGCATTCTGCTGGCCATCGGCATCGTCGCCATCCTGGGGCCGGGGATCGAGAACGTCATCTACGCCGTCGCCATCTTCTCCATCCCGGTGTTCGCCCGCCTGGTGCGCGGCAGCACGCTGTCGCTGAAACAGGCGGTCTATGTCGACGCCGCCCGCGCCATCGGCGTGCGCGACCGCATGCTGATGCTGCGCCACATCCTGCCTGGCACGCTGCCCAGCGTGATCGTCTATGTCTCCATGCGCATCGGCACCTCGATCCTGACGGCGGCGAGCCTGAGCTTCATCGGGCTTGGCGCGCAGCCGCCCAGCCCGGAATGGGGGGCGATGCTGGCCGACGGGCGCAGCTACATCGGCGTCGCCAGCCACGTCACCTTCTATCCGGGTCTGGCGATCTTCATCACGGTGCTGGCCTTCAACCTGCTCGGCGACGGATTGCGCGATGCCCTCGACCCCAAGCTGCGCTGAGTCCGGTCCGCGCGCCCGCGATCTCGGGCTGGCCTGCGGGCGGTTGAAGCCGGGGCCGCGCAACGCCATCACCGACGTTCCGGGCGTGCGCGTCGGTCATGCGACGCTGGACGACGGGGCGATCCAGACCGGCGTCACCGCCATCCTGCCGCACGCGGGCAACCTCTACCGCGACAAGCCGGTCGCCGCCGCCGAGGTGCTGAACGGCTTCGGCAAGAGCGTCGGGCTGATGCAGGTGGAGGAGCTGGGCGCGCTGGAAACCCCGATCCTGCTGACCAACACCCTGTCGGTCGGGACCGCCGCCACCGCGCTGGTCCGCCACGCCATCGCCGCCAATCCCGACATCGGCCGGACCACCGCCACCGTCAACCCGGTGGTGATGGAGTGCAACGACGGGCCGCTGAACGACATCCAGGCCCTGGCGGTGACGGAGGGGCATGCCGCCGCCGCGCTGGCCCACGCGCTGGCCGCCCCCGATGGCGCGCCGATTGCTGTCGGATCGGTTGGAGCCGGGCGTGGCATGTCCGGCTTCGGCTTCAAGGGCGGCATCGGCAGCGCGTCGCGCCGTCTCAAGCTCGACGGAACCCGTTTTCATCTGGGCGTGCTGGTGCTGGCGAATTTCGGCCGGGCCGGGGATCTGCGGCTGCCCGACGGTCGGCGCGTCGGCCCGCCGCCGCAGGACGCGGAGCCGGAAAAAGGCTCGGTCATTGTGATCGCCGCCACCGACGTTCCGCTCGACCACCGCCAACTGCGCCGGGTGATCCGCCGCGCCGGGGTGGGGCTGGCCCGCGTCGGCTCCTTCTGGGGGCATGGCAGCGGCGACATCGCGCTGGGCTTCACCACCGCCAACCGGCTGGACCACGACGCCCGCGCCGACATCCTGCCGCTCCGCGTCCTGAACGAAAAGCGGATCGACGCCCTGTTCGAAGCGATGGCCGACGCCACGCAGGAAGCCGTTCTCGACGCGCTGGCCGCCGCCACCCCGGTGGTGGGGCACGAAGGGGCCACCCGCCCCTGCCTGTCCACCCTTCTGTCCGCCATCCCTTGATCCCCTGCCCCCTGACCAACCGGGAATCCCTGCCGTGAAACTCTACATCTCCGCCGACATCGAGGGCGTGGCCGGGGTGGTCGCCCCCAACCAGGTGACGCCGGGCAACCCGGAGTATGAGCGCGCCCGCCGCCTGATGACCGCCGAGGTCAACGCCGCCATCGACGGGGCGCTGGCGGGTGGGGCCACCGCGATTCTGGTCAACGACAGCCACGGCCCGATGCTGAACCTGCTGCCCGACGAGCTGCACCCCGCCGCCGAGCTGATCCTGGGTCGCCCCAAGCCCAACGGCATGTTCGCCGGGTTGACCGCCGAGCATGACGGGGTGATGTGCCTGGGCTTCCACGGTTCGGCCCGCCGGTCGGGCATCCTGGCCCACACCACCAACAGCTTTGCCTTTGGCCGGGTGCGGGTGAACGGGTGGGAGCTGGGCGAGGCCGGCTGCTATGGCGCTTACGCCGGGGAATTGGGCGTGCCGGTGATCCTGCTGTCGGGCGACGACGCCTTCGCCGAGGAAGTCGCCCCGCTGTTCCCCGAAGCCGACCGGGTGGTGGTCAAACACGCGCTGGGCCAGCGCGCCGCCCGCGCGGTCGCCCCCTCCGTCGCCCGCGACCGGCTGCGCGCCGCCGCGCAGCGCGCGGTGGAACGGGCAGCCAGCGTCACCCCTTTCCGCATCCCGGCGGAGGACGGCCCCGTCCCCTACCGGCTGGAGATCGAGATGAACAGCCCGGCGCTGGCCGATCTGGCCGCGCTGATTCCGGTGGCCGTCCGCCTCGACCCCGTCACCATCCGCTTGACCGCCGACCGCATGGCCGGTGTCCTGGGCTGGATCAACAGCCTGTCGGCCATGTCGGCCTCCCTCCGCTGATCGCGGATTTTCCAGAGCGCACCATCATGACCCTCGACCAAAGCCCGCAGCCCTTCGCCCTCGCCATCCATGGCGGTGCCGGAACCATCGACGCGTCCCTGCTGACGCCGGAGCTGGAGGACGCCTACCACGCCGGACTGCGCACCGCGCTGCTGGCCGGGCGGGAGGTGCTGGCGGCGGGCGGCAGCGCGCTCGACGCCGTCACCGCCGCCGTGATCGCGCTGGAGGACGAGCCGCTGTTCAACGCCGGGCGCGGCGCGGTCTTCACCGCCGACGGCACGCAGGAGATGGACGCCGCCATCATGGACGGGCGCACCCGCGCGGCGGGGGCGGTGGCCGGTCTGTTCGGCCCGCGCAACCCGATCCTCGCCGCCCGCGCGGTGATGGAGCGCACCGACCATGTGATGCTGATCGGCGACAGCGCCCTGGCGCTGGCCCGGCGGGCCGGGCTGGCGATGGAGGAGGCCCCCTATTTCTTCACGCAAGCCCGCTGGGACGCCCTGCAAGCGGAACTGGCCTTCCGCGCGTCCGGCGCGCCCGACGACGGCAACGAACAGCGCCGTCACGGCACCGTTGGCGCGGTGGCCCGCGACCGGCACGGCAACGTCGCCGCCGCCACCTCCACCGGCGGCATGACGGCCAAGGCGGTGGGCCGCGTCGGCGACAGCCCGGTGATCGGGGCCGGGACCTTCGCCGACAACGCCACCTGCGCGATTTCCGCCACCGGCCATGGCGAGCATTTCATCCGCCACGTCGTCGCCCACGAAAT
Source organism: Azospirillum griseum (assembly GCF_003966125.1). Lineage (GTDB taxonomy): Bacteria > Pseudomonadota > Alphaproteobacteria > Azospirillales > Azospirillaceae > Azospirillum > Azospirillum griseum. The sequence continues at coordinate 51,591 of NZ_RXMA01000026.1, read as the reverse complement.
CGCGGCGCGGATGCGCTGGGGCGGGCAATCGCTGGCCGAGGCCGCCGACGCGGTGGTGCTCGACCAACTCGGCCCCATCGGCGGATCGGGCGGTCTGGTCGCCGTGGACAGCGCGGGCCGGGTGACGCTGCCCTTCAACTGCGCGGGCATGTACCGGGGCATCGCCACAGCCGACGCCCCCCTGCTGACCGCCATCCACCGCGAAGACTACCGGATCGGCAACTGACGCCCGACCATCCGCCGGCGTGGCATTCACACCGGCGGAATGCACCCATTGTTCCGGTTGGCGCGGTCATCGGTGCAACCAAACAGGCTGATGACCGGTCGAAACATGGATTTGGCCTGATCATGGATTTGGTCTGACAACGGCGCTGGATCGTCATTTCTTGCGGCGTGATGGGTCTTCCCTCCCTCTCGCACAAGCGCATCAGCGGATGCATGCGCATCGAGCCGACAAATCCTTGCTCACTTCCCTGGCGATCACCACCCTTGGCGATCCGGGTGCGATGCACCATATCCCATGCTCGCCCGAAACCATGGAGGGACGGTGCGGCGTGACGGAGGACCAGGAGCGATGAAGCGTGGTGCGGTGTTGACGGGCGTTGCCCTGTGGTTGGCGGCGGCGATGCCGGTTTCGGCCCAAGACATGCCCAAACCGAAATTCGGCCCGCAAGCCGAACCGATCACCCGCGCGGCCAGCTTCGTCCGCACCACCCCGGCCCCGGATTTCTGGGCGCTCAGCCCTTATTACGTGCCGCAGACCACCGGCAGCGCCTGTTCGGTCGCCAGCGTCGCCATGATGCTGAACGCGCTGCGTGGCCTGCCCGACAGCGCAGCGGAGCGGCTCATCACGCAAAAGCAGGTGATCGACCGTGTGGGCGATGACCGCTGGCGCGAGGCGGTGGCCGACGACGGCGAGGGCATCTCCTTCACCGACCTGGAGCATTACGTCCGTCGCAGCCTGGAGGCCTATGGGTTGGACGCCGAGGTCGAGGTGTTTCGCCCGCAGGATTCCTCCCCCCGCACGCTGGCGACGCTGCGCCGGATTCTGGCGGACAACGAGCAGGGCGACGAGGACATCATCCTGGTGGCCTTCGACCAGGGAACCCTGACCGGCGACGACGGCGGCGGCCACATCGCCCCGCTGGGGGCTTATGACGCCGTCACCCGCCGGGTGCTGGTGATGGATCCCGACCGCAGTTGGTACGTGCCCTATTGGACCAGCGATGAAAAGCTGCTGGAGGCCATGCTGAAGCCGGACCGGGCCGACCCGGAAGGCAGCGGCCTGATCCGTGTCCGTGCGCGCCGGGTGTCTGGGTAAGCGCCCGCCGGATCGTGGACGCTCTCCGGCGGAAAGGGTATAACGTCCCATGCTCACGCCCAATCCAACGCCCTCCGGTTCCAACGCATCGACAGCCGCCGGACGTGGTGATGGGAAGAATGGAGCGGTTGGTGTTGTGCTTCCCCCGGTGGAAGCGGATCCGCATGGCAGCTTGCGGCTGTCCTCCGGCGTCTACCGTGCCGCGCTTGAGGCCATCGGCTTTCGAACGGTGATCGTGGATCTCGAACGCTTCGGCCCGGCGGAGTTGCGGGCGCTGCGCGACACCCGGTTGCAGGCCCTGTTCAGCGATGGCGGTTGGGTGAACAGCGTGATGATCGAGGACCGCGACGGGGAGAAACCGCTGCCGGAACGGCTCGGCGTGCCGGTGGTTGCCCTGATCAACGACAACCCGTGCAGCGACTGGATGCCGCTGATTATGGGGCGGGACGATCCCCGCCAGACCACCGCCTTTCTTGACGCCGATTTCGCCACCCTGTGGCGGCGCTGGGTGCCGCAGCGGGGATCCCACCGGGTCTATGTGCCCGCCTGCCCACCGATGCCTCCCCCTCCGCCGGAGGCGGAGCGGGACATCCCGGTGCTGACCGTGGCGACCCTGCGGCCCTCCGACCAGTTCCGCCGCCATCTTGAAGAACGGTGTCCGGAACCCCTGGTTCACGCCCTGTACAGCATCATCGTCGACACCGGTCTGGCCGAAACGCTGGCCCCCTTCAGCGCGGTGTGCGACACGGCCTTTGCCGCCCTGGGCATCCGGCTGAATCTGGAAACACCGGGCCATCGCTTTCTTCTCTGCCTTGCCGACCATCACATCCGCAACGAGCGGCGGCGGCGGATGATCGCGCGTCTGGCCCACCACCCGATCACTCTGGTCGGCCATGCGGACGATGTGCCGCTGCACCCCGACAGCCGGGTGTTGCCACCGGTGCCGCACAGCGGGTTGATGGCGCTGTACCGGCGCGCCCGCGTGGTGGTGGCCTGCCCGCCCTATGTCGGCGGAGTTTCCGAACGGTTGACCCACCCAATGGCCGCCGGGGCGGTGGTGGTGGCACCACCCACGATCCTGAGCGACCGTCTGCTCGGGCGCGACCGGGTGTTCGCCACGGTTGCCGGTGATTTCGGCGATTTGGCCGATGGCCTGGCGCGCGCCACCGATCCGGGAATCCGCCGCCGCATCCTGGCCACGGCGCAAGCCGAGGTGGTGGAGCGCTTCACGCCCGAGGCGATGATGCGCGACCTGATGTCCGGCGTTGGCGCGTTGCCCGCCAGCGCACCGGCGGCCTGATGGCCTGTCTGCTCATCACCAGCGCGGGCAGCCTGGTGGCCGACGCCATTCTGCGCTGCCTGCGCCCGCTTCGCCCGCGCCTGACCATCGTCGGTGTGAACAGTGTTGCGTCGGCGATCGCCTTTGGCTGCGACCGGCTGCACCGGGTGCCGCCCACCGCCAACCGGGCCGCGTATGAAACGGCGCTGCGCGCGGTGCTGGAGCGGGAGAAGCCCGACCTCGTTCTCGCCGGTCGGGACGAGGACATTCCGGCGCTGGCCGCCGCTGTTGACCACGCGGCGTTCCCACACCCTGCTTTTCCGTTGCCGCCCCCTGCCCTCGCCCCCCTTTTTGCGGACAAGGCGCAGGCTCATGGTTTCGCGGTTCGCCATGGGTTGGCCTTTGCGCCGACGGCGCTGGGTGGGGACGCCGCCCGCGCGCTGGCCCACGCGCACGGCTTTCCCCTGATCGCCAAACCGCGCGGCGGAGCGGGCAGCCAAGGCGTTCTGCTGGTGCGCAACCGGGCGGAACTGGAACGGGTGGCCGATGACACCGGGTTGATCGTGCAGGCCTTTTTGGATCCGCAAGGCATCGGCGGCGACTGGAAGGCCGCGTTGCAACCGGACGCCATGCCCTGGCGTCACGGCTTGACCGATCTGGAAACCACCGTCGAACTGGTGATCGGCCCGGACGGGCGGGTGGTGGCGCTCTGCGGCGACCACGGCGTCACCGCCCCACCGTTGCGTCGGGCGGTGCGGTTGGTCGAGGACGACGCCCTTGCGGCGGTCGGGCTGGGCTGGGCGGCGGCCCTGGCGGCGGCCGGGCATCGCGGCCCTGTCAACATTCAGGGCAAGCGTCTGGCCGACGGACGGTTCATGCCCTACGAGGTGGGCGGGCGGTTTGGCGGCACCACGGTCGCACGGGCGTTGCTGGGCCGGAATCTGGTGCGCGACCTGGTGTCGTCCTGGCTGGGCTGGCCATCGGGGCCGGAGGAGACGCGCCGACCGCTGCGGATGAAGGGGTTGGGGGTGTCGCGGTTGTCGCCCCCCCTGTCCTGGCGTCGCGCCTTCGACGAAACCGGGGAATGGACCGCCCCGGTCGACCGCCGCGCGGCCCCAGGATGGCCCGACCTCTGGCTGGACGCTGACGACGATGAGGCGCGGTCTGCTCCCCTGCCGGAACGGTTGGGCGGTGCGGTCCCCGACGTCTGGGCGTTGGCGGCGCACGCCGCGCGCCATGGCCTGCCCTTCGTTCCCACCATCGCGTCTCCGGATGAGGGGGAGACGCTGGCCTGCCTGTCACCGTCGCGTCTGGTGGTGAAGCCACGGCGGGGCGAGGGTCCGGTCCACCTGCTCGCGCCGTCCGACGCAATGGCGGCGCTTGCGGGCGGGGATCGGGTGGCTCAACCGGCGCTGGACGCGGCGGCTTTGGCCGAACCGCGCGCGCGCTGGACGGCGCTGCCCGCCCTGCCCTGGATCTGGACGGTGGACGACCGGGTCGGGGCGGTTGAAGGGGCGGTCGCCGCTGACGGTTCGGTCACGGCCATCCGCTGCGCTCTGTGCGCGCAGCGGGGCGGCGTGCCTGTCGCCGCGCGGGCGCTGGGCGACACGCCGGACCGCGCGGCGATGGTGGACGCGCTGGGCCGCTGGGGGGCGTCGCTGGCGCCGCTCGGCCATCGTGGGCCGCTGCGGTTGACCGGATCATGGGACGAGGGCGGGCGCTGGCTTCCCTTCTCGGCCAGCGGACGCTTGAACGGCCTGCCACCCGCCTCCGACGGCGACCGCGACGCGGAGGTGCGTCTGTTGCGCCCAATGGCGGAACCGGAAATTGACTGACGCGCCCGTCAATCCGCCAGGACATCACGCAGCGTGTCGACCACGGTGTCGATGTCGCAGAGCGTCAGGTCCTCGTGAAAAGGCAAGCCCAGCACCGAATCGGCCAAAGCCTCCGTGATGGGGAGGGGGTGGCGGGGACAGGCGGCGAAGGCCGGTTGACGATGGCACCCCGCGTGCCACCACCGGCGCGTCGCGATTCCGCGCGCAGCCAGCCGCCGCCCGGTTTCCACCGCCACGGGTCCAGGCAACCGCAGCATCAGGGTGGACGACACGCCCTCCGGTGCCCAGAGCGACAGACCGGGAACGCCGCCCAGCCGCGCGGCGTAATGGGCGCGCAGACGCACCAGCGTGGCGCGCCGCTCCGGCCAGATGTCCAGTGCGGCAAGACCGATGGCGGCCCCGTATTCGCTGAGCTTCGCGTTCAACCCCGCCCGCTGGATGACGCGTTCGTCCGACAGGCCCAACTGCACCAGATCGCGGAGGCGCGCCGCGCGCTGCGCGTCCTGGGCGATCACCACACCGCCCTCGCCAACGCCCAGCACCTTGGTGGCGTGCAAACTCACCACCGCATCCACCGGCCCGCCGCGCAGTTGATCGAAACCGCTGGCCGCATCGATGGTCACGGCCAGACCGAAATGGTCGGACAAGGCGCGCCACGGCTCCGCCGCCACCACCGCGCCAAAGGGGGCGGTCACGATCACATGGGACACGCGGGCGGCCAAGGTTGGATTGGCGCGCAGGCTGTCGGCCACCCTCTCCGGCGACAGGGACCAGTCGGCCTCCTCCACCTCGTGAAACCAGGGTGTCAACCCGGCGCGCAACGCCGCCACCGCCGTTGCTTCATGAGTCCAGGATGGCAGGATGCAAAGGGGACTGCCATCCCGCCCGGCATCGTCCACACCGGCGGCCAGCAGGCTGGCGGTGAGACCGGCGGTGGCGTTCGCCACCCCGATCACGCGGTCGGACGCCACCGCAAAATGATCCGCCAGCGCCTGTTCGAAACGGGCCAGCAAAGGGCCACGGTTGCTGTACCAGCGGTTCGCGTCGATCAGGCGAAGATAGGGGAGCAACCGGTCGGCCACCGGAAGTTTCGGCTGAAAAACCACCAGCGGTGTCTTCAAACGGTCAAGCGGGACAGGATGCGATGGGGACGACATGTTGATCGGCACAGTGAAAAAATCATCCATGCTGTTGAAACCGCTTCAGCCATCGCGAATCCTAGAGAGCGGCGGAAGGGGGTTCAAGGATCAATTTGCCGTATTTTCCGACACAGTCGCGCCCGACTTATGGCTTTGATTTTTCCAGAACATCTGAAAAGCCGCGCCCTCCATTTCCCGAAACACCACATGGCCATCCGAGCGTCGGTTTCCTGAACACGGACACATCGCCGTCAACCGCAAGAGCCGCGACAACCGCCGCGCACCCCAGCCTTGCCCCCTCGCAACGACCACCGTCCAATCACCATCTCCTGGGGTCAAGCTTCTTGCCAACCTTCTTCAATTCACCGCCCGCCTTGTTCAAATAACCGCCGACGTCCTTGCTGGAAAAACCAGCGCTCGACAACGCCTTGTTCAAAGCGTCGGAACTCATGTTGAACGCCGTCTTCAGATAATTGCCCGTTTGCTCCGCCGTGTAGCCTGCAGTGTTGAGCGCCTTGGCGACGGCGTCGGACGAGGCGGCGTAGGCCGTTTTGATCGCAGCCCCCGTCTCATCCACGGAAAAGCCCAGCTTTTTCAGGGCGGTGGCGGTGGCCTCAGCGGTCATCCCATACCTCTGCTTCAGGGCGTTGGCGATGTCGTTGGACGCATACCCCACCGCCTTCAACGCCGCCGCCGCCGCGTCGGACGACAGGCCGTAAGCCGCATTCAGCGCGTTCGCCGTGTCGGTTGCGGCGTAACCCATCCCCCGCAACACCGCCGCCGCCGCATCAGAGGTGAGGCCATAGCCCGTTTTCAGAGCGTTTGTGACGTCGTTGACGGCATAGCCCGCCGCCTTGAGCGCCGCCGCCGCAGCGTCGGCATACAGGGAGTAGGTCTGTTTCAGCGCGCCCGTCGTTTCAGCGGCGGTGTATCCGGCCGCCTTCAGGGCGGTGGCCGCCGCCGCCGCCGTCTGCCCATACCCATCCTTGAGGGCACCGGCAACCGTGGCAACGGCAAAGCCGGTGGACTTCAGCAGACCGGCGGCAACCTCCGCGCTCAGCCCATAGGCGTTCTTCAGGACGGAACCAATGTTCGCAACCTCCGTCACCACACCGTCGGCCACCATGCGCGCCCAGGCTGCGGCGTCGCGGAACAGGTCCCGGAACAGCGCATCGGCGTTGTCGGCGATGATCTGCACCAGCTTGGGAGGCAATTCGGCCAGAGAGGCCGGAGCCACCGCCAAAGCCAGCTTTGGCATGGCGTAGCTGAGGCCCATGAACGCAAAGCTGCCGACCATCTCCAGGCTGAAGCGGGCGGGAGTCAGCGCCACGCTCAACCCGGCGACCACCAGGGTCTGCAAACGCAGCCGCCCACAATCCACTCCGCCGACATGGATGGGGCCGATCGCCGCGTTGATGCCGATCCGGCACTGCCCCGAGGCCGAAAAATTCAAGCCGTCGGCCAACGCGCAGGCAAGATCGAATTTTTCAATGCCCGCCACCTGATAGGTGAGCGCGAAGCTGATGGTGGAGGTGCCGATCGTGACCTCAACCATCTGCTTGACGATGTCAAACAGCGAAATCCGCCAACTCGCGCGCAGGAACGGGCTGCTCAGACAATTGAACGCCACCACCGGACCGCCCGGTGCCACCAGCACCTCGCGCCGTGTCGGCAGGGCTGGGGTGTTGCGGACAACCGCGTTGTTGGCCACCTCGGCCCACACGCCATCACGCTGCTGATAGGTGCGTGTCCGTCCCTTGCCATCGCCCGCGATCGACAGCGCATTCCCGATGGTGATCGGGGCCAGTTCCGCCGTGCCGCTGATGCCCTGGCTGGTGTTGATGGACAGCTCCATATGCCCGCCCAGGGAGAACAGCCGAATCCCGGCGCTGACGCCGAAACCGGGCAGGCCAACCGACCCGTCGGGCAGCGCCACCGGTGCCTCGCACCAGTAAAAGGACAGTTGGCTGGCCTTGACGATGTCCATCGCCGCGATCAGGTCGGGGGCGGATCGGTCCGTGAACAGGGTGACAAGCCGCCCCAGGCTCATCTCATCGACGTAGAAGGACAGATAGAGGATGTTGGGCACCTCCTCTATGACCTGAAGCACGATGGCGAATTCGTCGTCGCGCAACGCCGTCTCGTTCCCGATCTGGAAACGCCCCTGAAGGCCGAGATCCAGGCCGGGCGGCTCGAAGAACACGCCCATCATCACGCCGAACTGGCGCATGTGCAGACCCTTCATCCCCGGAGGGGACGGCAGGGATCCTGCGCTGCTGGACACTGACAGCGACACCTGCGCCTGGGTGGGGGCCACCATCAAGCGGGCGGTCGCCTCCACCGGTGTGCCGAACACGCGGAAGCCCAGCGCGCCGGACATCTGATACACCGGGACCAGACTCATCGTGAAGGCGAGCGACGCGTTGCCCAAGGTCAGACGGCTGCCCGTGCCGGTGGGAATCCCGATCTTGCCGTCCAACCCGATGAACAGGGACACACCGGAGGCGTTGGCGGTCGCTTGCATCACCAGTTCCGACACGCCCACCAGCCCCTGCATGTTGCGCAGCGACGGGTCGTTCGCCCCGGAGGTCACGAAATCCAGCGCGGCGGCCAAGGACAGGCCGGGGGGAAGTTGCAGGGTGACGCCGCTGGCCGTCGGCGTGGGCGAACGCCCCGCCTGCAGACGGGCCGGAAACGCACTGGACGGCGTGGGCGCAGGCAGCCCGGGCAGGGCCGGTGGTGTGTAATTGGGCAAGGTGGCGGAGGACAGCATCACCGCCATCCGGGAGAAGGTCAGCCTGTCGGCGGCGGCAAAGGCCGATCCGATGCCGGGGATGGCCGACAGCCTGGCCCGGGCCGGAATGTCCACACCGAACACAACACCCCATTTGCCCCGGACGTCCTTGCCAATGGTGATGAAGGCATCGCCGAACAGGCGGGATTCCGCCGAAATCGTAAAGCGCTTGTCGGCGGTGTGGTAATCGAAGCTGACCGATGTCAGGCCAAGATCAAGGCCGTCCGGGACCGTCAGGATGGCGTCGATCCCGAACGCGTCCAGCAGGTCCTGAACGCCGATGCTCTCCCCCGCCCCGGCGCGCCAGCGCCCGGCGATGATCGACGGGCTGGGGCCGAAATCATAGGTCAGCGTGAACAGGGCGTTGCCGATCTCCAGATCCGCTTCCAGGTTGCCGGCATAGCCGCGCCGTCCCGTCGCCGGATCGGTGGCGGATGTGATGAAGGCGCGGGTTGCCAGATCGTAGGAAACATCGCCAAACGGCAGCGTGCCCGTCACCGTCACGTCGCTGGTGAACTGGAAGGTCCCGCTCTTGCTGTCAGCCATCACCGACAGGGAATCGATGGTCAGCCCGCCAATCGCGGCCACCAGCGCGTCGGGAAAGCCGCCGCCAAGCTGGCGGGCGAGATCCCCGACCATCGTGCCCAGATCGATCGCCCCCGTGCTCGCCGAGCCGAAGAAGATCCAACCGGCCCCCTTGCCCAGATAGCTGGCCGCCAGATCAATGTCCACACCGCCCAGGCGTGTGGCAACCGACAGGCTTCCGCTGACCGATCCCGGCTCCCGCGCCAGCGTGGCCCCGACCTGCTCCAGCGTCAGCACCGGTCCGCCAGGGCCACCCACCCGCCAGTCCCAATTCTGCTCGGTCGTGACCGAAACGCTGTAGGAACCATCCCCCGGCGCAGCAAGCAACGACAGACGGGAGATGGTCAGGCTTGGCAGATCTGCGGTTTCCCCCAGACATTCCGCCGCCACCCGGTCGAGCGCGATCACCGGTGGAACAACACCGGGGCCATACGGCAAATGAGCCTGAAACCGGAATTCCGGCATTTGCACGCTGGCGTTCAGGACAACACCGGCGAACCCAATCCGGCCACCGATCTGCATGGTGGTGAGCCGACGGCGCTTCATGTCAAAAACAGCGTCGGTCGAGGTGACGGTGATGTCGCCCAACCCCACCGCCTTCAAACCGGTTTCAACCGCCGAACGCACCCCGCTGCCCCCCACAAAGCCCGCGATGTCCGCGAGGCTGGGCAGGGTGACGCCCTTCGGCGTGGCAAGGGTGAGCCGCCATTGCCGCCCCGGCGTGAGGTGCAGCGTCGCCGTCACCACCAGGCCACAAAGCTCGGTTGTGGCGGTGAAACAACTGGAACTGCTGATGGCGATGGACCCGCTGTTGCCCGGGGTCTGGCTGGCCCACAAGGTCACACCCACTTGGCGCAACGCGAACAGGCCACCATCGATGATCGTCCAATCACCCTGACAGAGCGCGGTCAGGTTGGTGATTGTCGCCGCATTGGTCGCAAAGCCAAAACGGACCTCGCCAGCGCTGATCCCGAGCGCGTTGAGCGCAACCACCTGGGCAGGCACGGAGGAGGCCGCCCTGGGACCGGCAAGCGCGGTCATCAGAGCGGTCATCGACGGAGCATCGCCGCCCGCACCGCCACCAACGATCGACAGCCCCAGCACGGCCCCACCGGACGCCAGAGTCCCGGTCAGCGGCAAGCTGGCACCGGCCAGCGCGAGGCGGCCCTTTCTGACCACCACGGTGGAGACAAACGCCACCCCCGGCTGGCCACCGCTCGGCGGTGGTTGGGTGTATCGGATGGAGAACGACAGCTGCGACAACTGCCCGCCGCCGAGATTGGGAACGCTCCACCGCCCAACCATGTCCCCATCGATGTCAAGCCGCTGGTCGGCCCCCGCCCCGTTCAGGGTGATCGTGGGTTTTGTCAACCGGATCCGCTGATCGGGCGCTGTGGCCACGAAGGTGGCGAGATCGCTGGCCGGAAGAAGCGTGGCCGTCAGATCAAGCAGACCATCACCGGTCACAGCCCGGTCGAGACGGGATTTCAGCGCCGTGAGATCGGCCACGAAGGGGCTGGGAGTCGAGGTCATGGATGATCCCGGAGCAAGGGTCAATGGAAAGATCAAATGGTGAAATAATCAGCCCTGAGTCTCGCTGGAACGTAATCATGATTTGCGTCATGATTGAGATTTGGTCCAGCCTCTGGACAATAAAAATTCACACTAAATTCCTGTGGCGGCGTATCATTGTCAGGTTGTTCAATAAAAATTTTCACATGAGAATGATAATTTACTTGATGATCAATGATCAATGATCCGTCTTTATTGCGAGGATATACTCCGGATATGTTCGGAATTCCAAACTCTGAATCGATCCTCCAATTCTCCCCAGTGTTGTAATATTTCGTTTCCGGCGTGTATTGATGCAATGAAGAGATCACCCGCTCTTCAGGATGAGGGAATTGATTGTTTTGCCCACAACTGAAAATCACCACGTTTGGTTTGACGGTTTTCAGAAAATTTGGGGAAGAGGACAAATTGCTCCCATGGTGGCTGGCTTTCATCGCGTGAAGCAGAGGCCCATTCCCATTCCGCAAAGATCTGAAGTAAGGAAGCAGCGCATCCTCTTGCGCGCTTTCCATATCGCCTCCAACAAAATAACGGAAATTTCCGAAGGTCAGCAAAAAGCCCAGACTGTTGATGTTTTCGTTGCGCTCACGTGACAGCCCCCCGGAACGGACAACATCAACCCCACCATTCACCGTTCGATAATATGTATTCGCAGAAACGCATGTTAAACGCGGGGCATGGTCTGGATGGAAATCCGCCAAATTCTCACCATTCCACAGAATTTCCTGTCCAATCAGCCAGTATGGAGGGCGGATTCCGGCGTTTGTCACTCTTGGATCATCGAACGGGAAACGCGCATTGGTGGTTATTCGCAGCTGATTCACACTTGATAGAACATCTCTTGTAACAAGATTACGTTCGCAATTGTCTTTTATCATATAAGAGTATGGGTGAATTATTGATTCGTTTTTTGTCGCAGGATTTCTAAAATTCGCAATTATTGATGCACTCCTTGATGTAGTCCCCTGCGCCGGCACAGTGACGTTCTGAGTTCGTCCCCGATCATAGACACGCACATCACGGTACATGTCTGTGCGCCGTCTCTTTTGGGGCGGTCTGATCAGATCCCTCACGCCGTTGAAATGATCCGCGTCATAATGCGTGACCGCGACGGCCCCCAACGGAGCGTCATCATTGATCCCATACACCGCCAAGACCTCTTCCACCATTCCGGTGGCCTCGGAGCGCCCGCCATCAATCAGCACGCTGCTCCGCTTCAGCACCTCTTCATCACCATCCTGAAAGGTGGCCACAATCAGCGTTGCGTCACCCGTTCCGAGCAGGCCAATGTGACAAATTTCCAGACTCCAGGGCATATCGCCTCCGCACGGGTGCATGGAACAGGGTTATGGTTGGGACCACCGGCCCAGACACGCTCAATCAAGCGATTCTCGCGATTCCGGGCTTTCCGCCTTATCGCCCGCATTCATCAACCAATACGATGCGTAACGCACTTTATCATCGTCAATAAAAATATAGCCATGCGCGCTTTGATACACAAAGATCAACATTTCTGATTTCCCATCTCGGTTTGCGAGCATTCCCGACGCCGCCAAGGCAGCGCGGACACCGCAGGGGGCGAAGTGGACGTTCCGCAACCAAAACCCCGGTCCCCGATCATGCGCAGTTGGCTCCCCGCAAAGCGGATGGGTGGGGTAAACTGCGCCACGGATCGACCTTGCTGGGAAGTCTGCCCACCCGGACCCGCAACGGCTTGGCGATGCCCCTTGAATCGCAAGGCCCAGTTGAAACGCACGGCAAAGCTGTAACGCAAGGCCCTGCTCTTTTTTGCGGAACGCAGCATGCCTGACACCAATCCAGCCGGGCCACCTCCGCCTCTCCCCCTGTCCCTCGCCGTCGTGCCCGACATCGGCGCGCTGGATGCGGAGGCATGGAACGCCTGCGCGGCGGGTCAGGGGCCGCTCCTCCGGCACGCCGCTTTGCGCGCGGCGGAGGAGAGCGGACTGGCGGGACCGGCCAACGGCTGGCAGGCGACGCATCTGACCGCGCGGGATCCAAACGGGCGGTTGGTGGGGGCGGTTCCCCTCTATCTGCGCCACAATTCAGACCACGACCATTGGGCGGATCAGAATTGGGCCGCTGGTTATCAGGCGGCGGGCGGGCGGTATTATCCCAAGCTGCTGACCACCGTTCCCTTTGCGCCGGTGACGGGGCGGCGCCTCCTGCTTCACCCCGACGCGCCGCCCGGCACGGCGCAGGTTTTGGTGCGCGGGATGGAGACGCTGGCCCGACGCTATGGCCTGTCCTCCATTCACGCAGCCTTTCCCGACAACGATGACCGCGCCCGCTTCGAAGCCGCCGGATGGTTGACCCGGCAGACAATTCAATACGAGTGGCGCAACACCGGTTATCGCGATTTCGATGAGTTCCTCGGTTGCCTGTCCAGCCGCAGACGCATCACGTTGCGGCGTGAGCGCCGCGCCGTGCGCGACAGCGGGGTGACGGTCCGCGACGTGCCCGGCGATCGGGTGAAAGAAACCGATGTGGCGCTTTTCCTTGATCTGCTGAACGATCTGCACCGGCGGCGGGCAACACCACAACCCTTGACCGCCGACTACCTGCTGCGGCTGTGCGCCGGATTGGGCGATCTGGCGACGCTGACCTTCGCCGATCGGGAGGGCGTGACGGTCGGTGCGCTGCTGTCGGTGACGGGCGACGGGCGGATGAGTCTGCGCAATTGGGGATGCCGGAGGGAGGCGCGCTTTCTCCATTTCGAGATCTGCTACCATCGAACGGTGGAGCAGGCGATCCAGCGCGGCCTGTCAGCGATCGAGGGCGGTTATGGCGGGCCTCACAAGCTGGCGCGCGGCTTCCTGCCCAAGCTGGTCCACGCCTGCCACTGGTTCCTGCATCCCAACCTGCGCGCCGCCGTTGCGGCGGACATCGCCCAACAGCGCCCAGACATCGAGGCGGTCCTTCTGAGCCAGCAGGCGCGTGCGCCGTTCCGCCATCAGCCGCTCCGCCACGAGATTGCCGCTGCCGTCACCGGCCAAGCGATGAGCCAGCCCCCTTGAGGACTGGCGCACCGGCCGTCTGGAGCGGGACACGCTCGAACGCCATGACCGGAGCGCTCGCAAGGGGCGACCGCGTCACCCCTCGGTGCGCACCACCTGCTCGGCACGGCGGCGGGTGTCGTCGGTCAGGGCGGCCAACCCGCGCATGGTCGCCGCAATCTGCTCGCTGGCCGACGCGTTGGCGTGGGAGATGTGGGACAGCTCCATCAGCGCCTCTTCAATGGCGTCCACGCTTTGGCGCTGGCGCTCCACCTCGTCCACGATGGTCTGCGACAGGCGGTCGGTTTCGGCCATGGTCGCCGACACCTCCTGCATCCGGTCGCCAACCGACGCCGCCACCTCCAGCCCGCGCGCGATCCGTTCATGGCTGCGGCGGGCCAGGGCGGCGATCTCCTGCGCCAGCCCCAAGGTCTGCTGCGCCAACGTGCCCACCGCCCCGGCCACCACGGAAAAGCCGCGCCCATGCTCGCCCGCCCGCGACGCCTCGATCGACGCGTTGAGCGACAGGATGTTCGAATGGGCGGCGAGCTTGCTGATCGCCACCGTCACCCGGTTGATCTCGTTGCTCATCTCGGCGATCTCGCGCACGGCCTCGGCCATCGCGCCGACGTCGGCCAGCCCCGCCGCCAAACGGTCGGCGGAATCACGCGAGCGCTCCTGTCCGGTGCGCGACACGGCGGCCACCGCCGTCATCGCCTCCCGCGTTTCCAGGAAGGAGCGGCGCAGCCGCTCCACCGACGCCATTTGCCCATGCGCACCGTCCGACACCTGGGCGATGGCGACGGCGGCCTGCCCGGTGGCGACGGACACCTGCAAGGTCGCCTGCACCACCGTGTCGGACAGCGACCGCGTGTCCTCCAGCGCCTTTTTGAAGCGCTGCATCGCCTGCCCCAGATCGGCCACCTCGTCGTCAAAGCGCGTCTCGGGAACCGACACCGTCACATCGCCGTCGGCCAGTCGGCCCAGCGCGTCGGTCATCCGCCGCAGCGGCCCGATCACCCCCATGCGGACAATCGCCACCACCACGGCGAAGGCCAGCAACGACAAGGCCCCGGCGATGGTGGCGCTGCGCAGGCGCTCGCGGTTCAGCCGGTTGATCCGCGCCTCCACAAGATCGACGAACTGGCCGTTGGCGGCGCGGGCGAAATGGTCGATGGCGTCGAAGGTCCCCGCCAGCAGCCCCGGGTTGGTCGCGCCATTGTCCAGCATCGTCATGGTGTGGCCCATCATCAGACCAAAAGGCTGGAAGGTCTCGTTCAGCGTCTCGGTCATCGCCGGATAGCCCTGCGGACCGGTCGCCGAATTGACCGCCTCCTCGATCTCCTGCAGCAGGCTTTCGATGCGCCCGTTGAACAGAGCCGCGCCGGTGCTGTTTCCGACGTCGCCGGGGCTGTCGCCGCCACGCAACTCGACCAACAGCTCGCGCAGATCCGCCAGGCGCAGCACGAAAATGTCGCCGAGATAAAAGGACGCCATTTCCGGATCCAGCGGAATGCCCGACCGGTTGGCCACCTGCTGGGTCAGTTTGCGCAACGTCCGTCGCGCTTCGATTTTGGTCGGACTGCGGTCCTTGGCCCGCACCAGCGCTTCCAATTCCAGCGACAGGTCATCGGTTCCGAACAGCCCACCATAGCGCTCGCGCAACTCCGCCAGCGTTTGGGCCAAACCGCCGCTGTCCATCGGCTGACGCAAAACCAAGGCGCGGGCGATGGCGGCGTGCACCGCGTCGATCCCGCGCAGATAGCTGGCCCCGTCCACCTCCCAGCGCGATTGGGCGATCTGGACGCTCTTGGCTTCGTTCTGCGTCCACAGGCCGTACCCGATGGGGATCAGGAACAGGCAGGCGGCCAGACCAAGGCGGGTTGCGATGCTCAATCGGCGGAGCATGGGTCCTCCTTGTCGCCGCTGCGACCGTCGGGGTTGCTGTGGGGATTCGGGTCCAGCCAAGTCACCGCGCGGGCGAACAGGGTCGGGGTGTCCAGCGCGAACATCACGCTGCCCGCCCCGATCACCGCCGCCCCGGCGATCAGCGTGTTGTCTTCGATCAAGGGGTGCAGGCGCTTGAAGAACACCTCGCGCCGCACCGCCATGCGGTCGATCATCAAACCGATCTGCGCGTCGCCATCGTCAACCACCACCACGGTCCGCCGGGTGGTCGGATCGTCCGGTGACGGCGGGCGCAGACCCAGCAACGCGCCGAGATCGACCACCGGCAGGAAACGCCCGCGCAACGACAGGCTCAACCGCCGCCCGATGCGGCGCAGCCGGTCGGGTGTGACGTCCACCACCTCGCGCACCGACCGTTCGTGAATCGCCACCAGCTGCCCGGCCACCTCGGCGGTCAGCACCCGTTGCATGGCGGCGGAGACCGGAAACTCGATGGTCATCCGCGTGCCTTGACCGGGGTGGCTGTCGATGGCCAGCGTGCCGCCCAGCTTCTTGATGGCGGTCAGCACGATGTCCATGCCCACCCCGCGCCCGGAGGTCGCCGTCACCTCGTCGCGGGTGGAAAAGCCGGGCAGCAGGATGAGATTCAGCGCCTCCGCGTCCGGCAGCGCCGCCGCATCGGCCGCGCCGATCAACCCCTTCGACACCGCCTTGTCGCGCACGCGGGCAACGTCGATGCCGCCGCCGTCGTCCTCCACCTCGACGATGGCGAGGCTGGCGGTCTGGCGGGCGCGGATGCGGATGGAGCCTTGCGCCGGTTTGCCCGCCGCCGCCCGCCTCTCCGGCGATTCGATGCCGTGATCGACGCTGTTGCGGACGATGTGGGTCAGCGGATCGACCAGCATTTCGATCATCGCCTTGTCCACCTGCACATCCTCGCCCGCCGTGGTCAGGCCGACCTCCTTGCCGACCAGGACGGCGGTGTCGCGGATCGGGCGCAGCAGCCGGGAAAACAGCGTGCCGATGGGAACCACGCGCAGGCCCAGCGCCCCTTCGTACAATTGCCGCACCGCGCGGTCGAGCCGCCGCATCCCGTCGTGGGTGGCCCGCGCCTTCGGGTTGGTCGGGCGGGTCCCCTCCTCCCCCAGCGTCAGGGACAGGGCGGTCAGGCCAAGGCGGAGTTCGCCGATCAAATCCATGAATCCGTCGATGGCGGCACTCGGCACCCGCACCATCGCGTCGACGGGGCGGGGCGCACCGCCACCCGCCCCTGCGGGGGCGGCAACGGGCGACAGGGTGGGCGGCGACAGGGTGGGCGGCAACGGGGCGGGCGGCGCGACGGACGCCGCCGCCTGAGCCTCCCGCGCGGGGGTGGAAGAGGGTTGCGCAGGCGGGGACTGTGTGGGCAAGGGTTGCGCGGTTGTGTCGGCCAACTCCGCACCCGGCGCAGCGTTGGCGTCGGTGCGGCGGATGGAGCGGACGCAGGCGCGGCCCGGATCCAGATCGGTCAGGGACCGGGCGAAGACCGCCGCGTCGCCGCGCACGGCGACCACATACTCGAACATCCCGCCGCGCAGGTCGAGGCGCGAGCGGTTGTACAGGCTGCGTTCGGCCCGCAGCGCCTCGGTGACGGATTCGGCCACCGCCGGGTCACGCTCCAGATCCAGCAGCACCAGCAACAGGGCGCTGCCGTCGGCCTCGGCCACCGCCATCCGCATCCGCGTGTCGGCGGGCCAGGCGTGGGCGTGTTCGGTGGACGGAACCACCGGGGCCTCTTCCGCCACCACGCCTTCGGCCCCGAGCCAGCGGTCGCGCAGGGCGGTGATCTCGTCGCGCGGTATCTCCATGCCGGAGCTGGCGGCAATGCCGGTCAGGGCACAAAGGTCGGCCAGTTCATCGACGTCCGGCGTCTGTTCCCCACGCAGCAGGCGGGCGGCGATCAGGTCGGCCAGTTCCGCCCCGGCGTCCACCTCCAGCCCGACAAACAGACGGGCGGCGTGCAGCCAGACGGCGGGATCCTCCGGCGTGGATTTCAGAGAACCGGCCTGCTCCAACAGCAGATCGGCGAACAGTGTTTCCAGCGCCGCCGACAGGGCAAAAGCCCCCACGCTCTCCCCGCTGGCGCTTTCCACCGCGCGCAGGCGCAGGACCAGATCAAGCCAGCCCCAACGGCCCGCCCCGCCACCGGCCAGCCGGAATGCCGCCCCGACCACCCCGTGCAGGTCGGCGGGTTCGGCGGCCTCGACCAGCGCCAAAGCGGCTTCGCCCGGATCCTCGGCGTCGATGGCCCCGATCAGGCCCAGAACCGCGTCCTGCATCCGCTCCAGCACCGGCGGGTCGACGATCAGGGCCGACGGACGCTCCGCCGCCGGGACGGCAACCGGCTCCACCATCGGCAGCGCGGCGGGCACAGCCGGGGCAACGGGAGACGCAGCGGGCGCACCGCCGGTCAAATGGTCTTTCAGCCGGGCGACAATGGCGGCGTTCACCGGCTGGTCGGTGCGGGTCGCCATCGCCGTGTCCTGCAGGCGGCGCATCTCGTCCACCGCCTCCAACAGGGCGCTGACCAGATCGGTGTCGAGCGCGCGCTTTCCGGCCCGCACCAGATGCAGCACGTCTTCGGCCGCGTGGGCGACGGTTTCGATGCAGCGCAGGGCCAGCGCCGCCGACCCGCCCTTGACCGAATGGAAGGCGCGGAACAGCTCGTCCACCCGCGCCGGATCGACCGGGCTGGCCGCCAGAATCCCTTCAATGGCGGCGAGGTATTCGTCGAGTTCGGCCCCGAACAGCGACCAGAATTCCTCGATGGGATCATCCGGCCCGCTCATCCCTCCCTCCCCGCCAACAGCGCCAGACGCCGCCCCAGAGCCGCCGGTTCGCCCACCTCGCTCGCCAACCCGGCGTCGATGGCCGAACGCGGCATCCCCCAGATCACCGCGCTGGCCGGATCCTGCACCAGAACCGGCGCGCCGCGCTGGGCCAGCGCGCGGGCACCCTCGCAACCGTCGCTGCCCATGCCGGTGAGGATCACCCCGACCGGGCGCCTTGCGGTCAAGGCGGCGGAGCGGAACAGGATGTCGGCGTTGGGACGGTACACCGCGTTGCCACCGTCGAGCAGCCGCAAGGCAAGAACGCCGGGGCGCAGACGGAACACCTCGGCGTTGCGGCCACCGGGCAGCAGATAGACGGTGTGGGCGGCCAACTCCTTGCCATCTTCCGCCTCCACCACCGTCACGCCCAGGGTGGCGGCCAGTGAATCCGCCAGACTGCGGCTGAACACCGCCGGGATGTGCTGGGCGATCACAATGGGGGCGGGACAGGGGCAGAGCGGGCGCAGGAACTCCGGCAGGGTTTGCGGCCCACCGGTGGAGGACGCGACCGTCACCAGATCGGGCGCTCCCGTCATCGTCACGGCGCGCAGCGGCGGCGTTGACACACGGTGATGCTGCGCCGCCACGCGCGGGAGTGCAGCGGGCGCAGCGGCGGCGGGGGCGGCTGTGGAAAGTGGAGCAGGCGCGTCCGTGTGGGTCGGCTCCACCACCGGAGGAGTGTGCGGCAGCGGAGAAGGAGCCTCGGCGTCCGGACGGGGGCGGGCGGGCGGGCGGTCGCGCCCGGTCAGGATGGCGGCGGCCACCGCCAGCTTGCTGCGCAGCAGTTCGCCGACCTGGGCCAGATCGGTTTTGAAATGCTCCGACGCCTTGGGAACGAAATCGATGGCACCGGCGCTCAACGCCGACAAGGTCAGTGCGGCCCCCTGCGTGGTGAAGGCGCTGACCATGATGACCACCGGCACGGCCCCTGGCGACGGGCGCACCCGCTTCAACACGCCGATGCCATCCAGACCGGGCATGTCGAGATCAAGCGTCACGACATCGGGACGCAGGTTGCGGATGGCCTCAACCCCGCTCAGCCCGTCGTTGGCTTCCCCAACCACGACAAAACCGGGTGTGTGGCCAACGATGTGGCGCAGCGATGCCCGCATGAAGGCGGAATCGTCGATGATGAGGACACGCAAGGGGGCGGACGGTGTTGGCATCAGGCAGTCGCCCCCGTCCTGGCGTCCGCGCCGACCAGATCCCGCAACAGCGCCTCGCCGGTGATGATGGAATAGGCCTGTTCCCTCTGCCGTCCGATCCCGGCGATGCCGGGGGCGGGGAACCATTCCGGCTCCGTCGGGTCGCGGCGCAAGGGCAACGGGCGCAGGATCGCGTCCACCCGCAAGGCCAACAAGCCGACCGAGGAGGACAGCACAACGAAATCAGCCCGTTCGGGCAAGGGATCCGGCTCGGCCAAATCCAGCACCGGAACGACCGCGCCGATCACCTCGACCGCGCAACGGACGCGCCCCCAGGCACCCGGCACCCGAAACAGACGGTGGCGGTACAGGATGCGGTGGACGTCGGCGTATCCGGCGGCATAAGCGCGCCCGCCCACGCTGAAAATCAGGTGCATCGGCCCGTCGTCGGCCTCCGCCCGCTCCGACTCCCCGCTTCCAGGACGCCCGCCCAGAACGGCGACGGTGGCCGACGCCACCACGGTGGCGGCCGACGGCACATCGGCCACACCATCGGCGGCCAGCACAAAGGCCCGCCCGATGCCGTCGATCACCGCCGCCGACCGGCACATCCGCCCGGACGGGATCCAGGGGGCGGGGCCAAACGCGGATGGCTGGCGAAAGCCCAGGACACGGTCGGCCAACAGCCCGACCGTGCCCGCCGGGCCATGCAGCAGCACCACATCGCCGCGCCGTTCGGGGGGATGGTCGAACAGGTTGGCCGGATCAACCGCCGGAATGAAGCCGCCATTGTGCAGCAAGACCGCCACGACCAGCGGCGTCGGGTAGCCGGGCGGGTCGAGCACCGGATCCTCGACGATCTCCAACACATCGGAGGTTGGGCAACAATAGGTCTGCCCGCGCCGTTCGAACACCAGGACCGGCGGCGCGGCGGCGGTGTTGTTCGGGGAGGTGGTCCGGTCAGCGGCCGGTCGGACGGTCATCGACGCTCCCCTTGACGAACAGCCCGGTTCCGTCACGGAACAGAGGGGCAAAACCAAAGCTCTGCGGGTCGGTGGGCGGAGCGCTGTCGCCCGGCCCAAGCAGCAGCAGCCCACCCGGACGGACCGCCGCCGCCAGTGCGGTGAAGGCCATCCGGCGTGCTGTGTCGTCCATGTAGATCAGCACGTTGCGGCACACCACCGCGTCGAAGAACAACGGTGCGGGCGGAGTCTTCAAAATGTTGTGTTCGGCAAAGCGCACCACCGCGCGGATCGGGTCGGCAACGCAACGGCGACCGTCCCCGGTCAGCGGCAGATCCGCGTCATCCTCCATCCCCACCTGCCGACAGGGCGACATTGGGCCGGTGCGATAGACCGCCTCCCGCGCCACCGCCAGCGCCGAACGGGAAATGTCGGTGCCCAGAACGCTGACGTTCCGGCCCTGGCGGCGCAGGGTGATGGCCAGCGAATAGGCCTCCTCCCCGGTGGCGCACCCTGCCGACCACAGGGCCAGCGTGGTGCCGGGATGGGCGGTTGCCCAATCGCCCAGCAGGGACGCCATCAGCCCCAACTGGCGGCGGTCGCGGAAGAAATAGGTTTCGCGGTTGGTCGCCCCGTCAATCAGACGGGCGACCAACGCGTCGCGCTCCGCCCCGCTGGCCAGCGCAGCCCCCGGCGGAAGATGATCGCACGCTTCGATCAGGCGCGCGCCCACCGGACCGCTGGGATTCGCCCCGATCAAACGGCAGGTGTCGAGCGCCAACGCCGACGCGCCAGCGGCGTGGGTCGCGCCCATCGCGGGAAAGGAAAGGGGATCCTGTGGGGGCAGACCGGCCATCACCCCTCCCCGGGCACGGCGAGCGCCGCCCGCATGGCCGCCAGAATGGCGCGCCCGCTGACTTCGGCCAGATCGGCGCTGACCGCACCGGACGGTTTGGCAACCACCGCCGACGCCCCGGCCATCAGGCAGGCGCGGCGTTCCGCCGACCCCGGGCCGGCAATGGACGACACCACCACCACCGCCGCGTCGCTGACCGCGCGGATGGCGGGCAACGCCTCCAGCCCGCCCATGACCGGCATTTCCAGATCCAGCAGGCACAGGTCCGGACGAAGGTCGCGGGCCTGCGCCACCGCCGCCCGACCGTCCGGCGCCGTGCCGACGATCTGCCAACGCGCGCCACCGTCGGCGTCGCGGTCGCTGTCCAGCAGCCGGGACAGCAGGCTGCGCATCATCGACGAATCATCGACGATCAGCACACAGGGCGCGATGCCCCCGGTCATCCGGCGGCCTTGCCCGAATCGCCGTCGGTGGCGTCACCCGCCGCCGCACCGGCCGATTCAGGCCCTGGATCCGGCACAGCCTCGACCGCCTTGCGCCGACGTCCCGATTCGGCCATCCGCCGCGTGCTGTCGGCAAGCCGGGTCAGTTCCACCATCGTCGCCGCGATCTCCTCGCAAGCGGTGGCGTTGGCGTTGGCGGTTTCGGTCAGGCGCTGCAGGCTCGCCTCGATCTGCTGAAGAACCGCCCCCTGCTCCTCCATCGATTTGGCGATGTCCTCGGACAGGCTGTCCGTCTCGTTGATCGAGGCGGCGACGCTGTTCATCACCCCGCTCACATCCGTGGCGATGCTGACGCCGTTCTGGATCCGCTCGCCGCTGTCGGCGGCCAGCAGGGCGATTTCCTGGGCCAGATCGGCGGTCTGCTGGGCCAGATTGCCGACCTCCTCCGCCACCACGGAAAAACCGCGCCCATGCTCGCCCGCGCGGGCCGCTTCGATGGCGGCGTTGAGCGACAGGATGTTCGAGCGGGTGGCGAGTTCGCTGATGCTCTGGGTGATGGCGTTGATGCGCGCGCTGGTCACGGCGATTTCCTGCACCGCGCCGGTCATCGCCGTGATCTGCGTCAGCCCGCCGGCAAGCTGGGTCGCCGCCTGACGGGAGCAATGCTTGGCCGACAGGCTGACGGACGCGATGGTCCCGATGATCGCCGTGGTGCGCGACACCGAATGGGTGATCGTCTCCACCGACTGCATCTGCCGTTGCGACCCGCCCGACACCTGATCGACCGCCGCCGCCGCCTGGCTGGTTGCGGCGGCGACCTGTTCGGCGGTGGATTGGGTGCGGTGGGCCAGTTCATCGGCCCCGCGCAAGGTGTCCTTGAGAAGCTGAACCGCGCGCGCGATGTCGCCGATCTCGTCCCGACGGTCCAGGCCGCGCACCCGCCGGTCCAAATGCCCCGCCAACAGCGCCTTGGCCGTGCCGATCAAGGTGTTCAGCGGGCGGACCACCGTCAGACGCAACAGCAGAAAGGCGAACAGGAAGGCCCCAGCGAGCGCCAGGCCAACGATGCGCACCACCATGGTGCTGGCGTCGTTGGCGTGGGCCGACGTGATGCGGGCCTGGTTGCGCGCCCGCTCCTGCGCCTGCTCGATCAATTGGGTCATCAGACCGTCAAACTCTTCGACCGATGCGGTGACGGCGCGGATCGGATCGCGCAGGGAATCCGACGGCGCGCCCTGCGGCAGCGCCAGTTTGGCCGCAATCAGCGTGTCAATCCGTTGCGTCAGCCGATCAAAGGCCTCACGCGCCACCTTCAGATCGCGGGAGAGGGTCGGCAGATTGCGTTCGGCCTCCGCCATCTGGGTGATGAAGGCGATGGCCTCCTCCTTCAACCGTCCGGAGGTCTGGCGGGCGCGCAGGCCGCTCGATTCGCTCAAGGTTTCGAAGGTCAGCCGCACGGCGTTCATCGCCGTTCCGCGCGACCGCGCCATCCAGACGATGCCCACCGCGTCGCGATCGATCAACCCGATCAGTTCGCTTTCGCTTTCGCGCTGGATCGTGTTGATCCGGTCGATTCCGACGAACACGACCCCCGCCAGCACGGTCAGGATCAGCAGAACCTTGCCAATCAGCGGCACGGACAGGGCCGTTTTCATCGCCATCCCCCAGACTCCAGGATTTCAGGTCAATCTCACGTCAACTTGCCAAGGGCCGCTTCAACCCGCACCTTCAGATCCTTCACCGCCACCGGCTTGCGCAGGAACAGCCGGACCCCGGCGGCAATCGCCGTCTTGACCGAGCTTTCCTCCGCATTCCCCGTCACCATGATGATCGGCAGCTTCGCGGTTTTCGGGTTGCCGCGCAGCATCTTGAACAGGGTCAGCCCGTCGGTGCCGGGCATGTTCCAATCCAGCGTCATCAGATCGAATTCCGAAGACAACACCGCATCAATCGCCGACACCGCCGACGTGCATTCGGTGACGTTGCGCACCCCCAACTGCGCAAAAGCGTAACGATGCAGGCGCAGCATGCTTTCCTGGTCGTCCACGCAAATGATCTTGAGCTGATCGGCCCGAGGCATTGCTTGCCCTTTCGGTGCGGAGAGTGATGAGACGGCGCAGCGAATCTAAAACACTGGAAATCTTAATAAAATGCGAAGCATCTCCCCAGAGGGAAAGCCTGCGGGAAAAACCGGCGCGGTCACGGCGGCAGCCAACTGACCATCCAGGTGTCAAATCCCTGGGCCTGCGCCTCCTTGGCAAGACGTTTGGCCTGTGCGGCATCCTCTTGCGGCCCCAGCGTCACCGTCAGCCAGCCGGTGGGGTCGGGCGGATCGGCGACCACCACCAGCGGGCTGAAGCCCTTGGCCGCCGCCGCACTGGACATGGTTCCGGCCCGGGCCTCCGTCAGAAAACGCCCAACCGCCACGGAATACACCATCGGCGGCGTGGCATCTTTCCCGACCGGAACGACCGGAGGCGCGGCGGTGGACGCGGCGGCGGCTTGGCCGGGATCGGCGGGAACCGGGTGGAGAGCGGGCGGCGGCGCGTTGGCGGCTTGCTCCAGCAAGGCACCGCGCAAGGATGAGGTGGGCGGGGCTGACGGGGGGTCGCCAAAGCCAAAACCCTTGACCTTCATCGGCTTGAGCGCGGGCGACGCATCGGCGGATGCCTGCGCCGCCGCCGGAGGCGCGGCGGGCGGAAGCGGTGCGGCGGCGGGCGATGGCGTCGATGCGGGCGGCACCGATGCGGGCGGCGTGGGGGTGGGGGGCGGGGGGGCGGGGGGCGGCACGGCGGGCGGCGTCACCGGAGACGGCGGGACCAAGGCCGGTTTCACCGCCGGAACCGGCTCTGGTCCAGCCACCAGATTGGCTCCGACGACCATGCCAAGCAGAAAGGTCAGCACACCAAACAGCAACACCGCCCCGATCAGCAGCGGCAAGGGGGTGCGCGGCGGCATTCACGAGGCCTTTGCGACGGCGCGCGGCATGGGCGGCGACACACTTGCCGCAGCGGGTCGCTGGGTCGGAACGGATGCAGGCAGCGCGGTCGCCGCCCCGTGTCCGGCGGAAGACGCGCCGCTCCCGACCGGAGCGATTGGACGTGGGGCGGCGGCGGTTGCCGCGCCCGATGGCGGACAGGCGGGAGTCGGGGACCCAACGGTCGGTGCGTTGGCGGCACGGGTTGGCGTGTCCGGTTTTCGTGGTGCCGTCGCGTCGCGCCGATCCTGGAACATGCCGCGCTGCAAACCGATGCCCCCCATTTGCAAGGTTTGCCAGGGAACGAAGCGGTTGTCGGGAAGTTGTGCTTGCTGGCGGAAATCCGCCATCGGCTGGTAGGTGCCGGAATAGTTGCTCCACCAGTCCAGCTTGCCGCTGTCAAAACGGATGGTTCCGGCGTAGAGAACCGGACGCCCGGCGGCCAGACCCGCGTGACCGCTGCGGGCCGACACATAAGTCCGCTGATCGTTGCGGGTGTCGCCCTGGACGCGGACGAAATTGTAGGTCCCGTTGGGCCGGGTGCGGACGTTGCGCTCCGCGCTGTTCAACAGGAACTCATCGCCCTGGCTGCGCACCAGCTCATCCCCCGCGCTCGCCCGCTCGCTCTTGCCCACGCGCCGAGCGGCGAAGGTGGTCATCGGCTGCACCGAATCCGCGCGCGAACGAGCCGGATGCGTGGCCGGGTGTGGGGCCGTCCACCGCACCGCCTTGGCCTGCCCAACCACCGACCCGCCCCCTGTCGCCCCAGCGGTGGGACGGTTCGGCCAATGGCAGGGCGGCGGCGCAACGGATTTCGGCGGTTTGGACATCGACGATCCTGCGAACGGAACCTCGCCTCACTATAGCGGAACCACCTGCCCCTGCAACTGTGACGGGGCAAGGTTTGACTCGGCACAGGCCTCACACCTGCGTCTGAAACTGCCCGGCCATGCTGATGCTGATGGAGCCGCCCCAACTGCACAGGCATTTGCTGCCGTCGTCCAGGGTTGGCATCTTGCCGATCATCACAGTGGGGATGCCGGGCATCCAGGGGGCGGCGGTCATCGGGATGCAGGGCATCGGTGTCAACACCCCCAGCGCCGCCGCCGTCGCCGCCGCGACCATCGGGTTGGCCATGCTGTTGCACATGCCAAAGGGCAGGATGTTCACCATCGGCTTGTAATCCATGATGTTGGCGGCGGGCACGCCCCCGGCCATCACGCAATTGGCGGGCAGAACCATCAGGCTGCCCGGTGCCACGCCGAAGCTGCATTGGACCAACGCCCCCATCACCACCTGCATGCCCATCGTGCGCCTCCTGCGTTTCGTGGATTCATTTGCCAAACAGTCGGCCCAGCAGCGACGTCTTGCCCGGTCCAGCCGGGTCGTCGAAGCGGGTCGGGCCGTCCACCACCACCCCGGCGCGGTAGAGCGTGCGCGCGGCGGGCGCGCCGCCGGGGTGAAACTCCAGCGATTCGCCGTCGGGCAGACCATCCACATAGGGGGTGCGGCGGCGCACGCTGCCGTCGGGGTGATGCTCGGTGGTCGGGCCGTGCTGACGGTCGTTGTCATAGGCCATGCTGACCAGCGGTGCGCCATCGGGCGAAAAGCATTCGGTCAACCCATGCTTGCGCCCCTGGGCGTAACGGACGATGGAGGCCAGACGCCCGGCCGGATCATAGCCGCGCAACTCTCCATCCAACTGACCGGCGGCATAAGACAGCGTCGTTTGCACGCGACCGTCGCGGTAAATCACCGCCGGACCGTCGGGCTGGCCGTCGCGGTAGCCCATCCGCATCTGCACCCGCCCTTGGGCGTCAAAAGCGGTGAAGGGGCCATGCATCGCCCCCTCGGCGTTGAGGTGAGCCACCGACAGCAAACGGCCCTGCGGATCGCGGGTTTCCACGCGGGTGGTTCCGGGCGGGACCGAGTCGTCCGGCGGCGGTGTGTCGGATGGCTGGGGGAGTGGCGGGGTCATCGCGGGCCTCAATTCAATTGGATCAGGCCGCCCTTGACCGTGGTCATGCCGCCGCCGTCGATGGTGGCCTGGGCGCTGCCCTTCACCGTCACCGTCGCCCCGCCTTGCAGGGTGGCCCCGGTGTCGGCCTTGACCGTGGCGTTCATGCCCTGAAGGGTGGCGTCGCTGGTCGCCTTGGCGGTCAGCGCGGCGGAGGAGGAGATGTTCATCGCCTGGCCCGAACTCATGGTCAGCCCCTTGCCCGCCTTGATCGTCACCGCCCCGCTGGCCTCGATGGTGATGTCGCCATCGACCTTCAGGGTGTAATCCTTGGTCACGTTCTGGCTGAAGGCGTCCTTGTTGGTGCGGGTTTCCGCCCCCTCCACCGTCACCCCGCGCGTGCCCTTGACCGAATGGGTCTCGTTGCCCTTGGACACCGCCGAGGTCCGGTTGCCTTCGCTGATGGTCAGCGTGTCGTTGCCCTTGGTGATGGTGACGGACCGGTTGCCCTTGTTCAGCGTCAGCGTGTCGTCGGCGGCGTCCACCGTGGTGGTGCGGCTGTTGTTGATGAGGACGGTCATGTCCTTTTGCGCCTGGACGAAGATCTCCTCCGAATCCGCCTTGTCCTCGAACCGGATTTCGTTGAATCCCTTGCCCCCTTCGGAGCTGTTGGACTTGATCGTGCTTTTGGTCTGGTCGTCGGTCAGCGTGTAGGGCGTGGTGTTGGTCCCGTTGTAGACACAGCCGGTGATGATCGGCTGGTCGGGGTTGCCGTCCAGAAAGCTGACGATCACCTCCATGCCGACGCGCGGCAGGAAGAAGCTGCCCCAGCCCTTGCCCGCCCAGCCCTGCGCCACCCGCACCCAACAGGAGCTGTTTTCGTCGTTCTTGCCCTGCTGGTCCCAATAGAACTGAACCTTCACCCGGCCATACTGGTCGGTGTAGATCTCCTTGCCCGATTTGCCGACGACGATGGCGGGCTGGGTTCCGGCGATGCGCGGGGCCACCGCCCGGCGCGGCGGGCGGAATGTGGTGGCCGACGGCAGCGCGGTGAAGCGGTTGTCATACTCCCGGTAGGTCGCGCGGTGCTGGACCGAATGCAGCACCCAGTCGGCGTTCAGATCGGAACGCGGGTGGCCCGACAGGGTGAATTTCTGCCCCGCCGTGAAACCGCGCGCCACGCTGGTCCCGGTCAACCGCTTGGCCCCCGCCTGCAAGGCGGCCAGCCGGATGCTGGTGAAGCCGTCGCCCTGCCCCTTGGTGGTGTAGTT
This sequence comes from Azospirillum griseum, assembly GCF_003966125.1. Classification (GTDB taxonomy): domain Bacteria; phylum Pseudomonadota; class Alphaproteobacteria; order Azospirillales; family Azospirillaceae; genus Azospirillum; species Azospirillum griseum. The sequence continues at coordinate 23,663 of NZ_RXMA01000026.1, read as the reverse complement.
GCCGGGGTAATCATAGATCTGCGGCGCGCCCGATTTGCCGGTGACGCTGGCCTTCAGTTCGGTGGACGGCGTGGTGAAGTTGTAATCGTCGGCCTGATAGGCCCCGCTGGTGACGCTCTGCTCCAACGAACAGGCGGTGACGTGCGCACCGTCCACCCAATCCTTGCCCGGTGGCAACGCCAGGAAGGGAACCGGCGACACCCCCGACACCGCCGTGAAGGCGGAGGAGTCATCGGCCAGCACCAGCGTGTGCGCGCCCGCCGCGTGGGTGAAGAAATAGCAGATGCCTTCCTCCTCCATCAGGCGCGAGACGAAATTCAGGCAGCTTTCGCCATACTGCACGCAGTAATCGCGTTTGGTGTAGGTGGCGGTCGTCGAATCCTTCACGTCGCTGTAGCCCAGCGTCGAAAACACCTGCTTGATGATGTCCACGGCGGTCATGGACTGGTAGATGCGGTTGTCGCTGCTCAGGCCCAGCATCCACAGCCACGGGCGCAGATCGGCCACGTAGGAGGTGGCGGTCTGCACCACCCGCGTGCACAGCCCGTCGATGATCCGCTTGGCCCCGGCCCCATCGACCAGGGTCACGGTCAGATGCGCGCCGACCAGCTTGGACAGATCCAGATCCTGCGCGCCGCTGGCCGATTGCATCACCAGGGTGAAGTCGAACAGGTCGGACACATATTCGGTGCCGCTGAACTCGGTCAGGATCAGCGCGTCCTTGCCCAACGGCGTGCTGACCGACAGCGAGGCGTTGTCCTGCGTGGTGGCCTTGTCGCTCACGATGGAGAAACCTTCCAGAGGAAACCGTCACAGGGGATGCGCGCCTAAACCCGGCGGACGACGGGACCATCGAAGCTGTAGCGCAGCGCGCCGAAGGCGTCGAGATCGACATGAACCGCCGCCAGCCCATCGCCCGCCGCCAGCCGGGCCAACAGTTCGGTGGACAGGTCCGGCAGCAGCGTGTTGGTCAGCAGATGGTCGATGGCCCGCGCGCCCGCGTCGGTCGCCGCACAGCGGGCAGCGATGTGGCCGACCACCGCGTCGTCATAGGTCAACTCCGCCCCGTGGGTGTCGCGCAAGCGGTCCTGGACGCGCGCCAGCTTCAGCCGGACCACGGCGTGGATGCGCGGCTCGTCCAGCGGCACATAGGGGACCACCACCATGCGGCCCAGCAGCGCCGGTTTGAAATGGCGCACCAGATCGGGGCGGATCGCCTCGGCCAACCGGTCCGCCGCCGTCACCCCGCCAGCCGCCAGCCGGGCGATGGTGTCGGTCCCCAGGTTGGAGGTCAGCAGGATCAGCGTGTTCTTGAAATCGACCACCACCCCTTCGCTGTCCTCCAGCGTGCCCTTGTCGAACACCTGATAGAACAGCTCCAACACGTCGGGATGGGCCTTTTCCACCTCGTCCAGCAGCACCACGGAATAGGGGGCGCGGCGCACCGCCTCCGTCAGCACCCCGCCCTTGCCGAAGCCGACATAGCCCGGCGGCGCGCCCTTCAGGCCGGACACCGAATGCGCCTCCTGATACTCCGACATGTTGATGGTGATCAGGCTGCGCTCGCCGCCGAACAGCAGATCGGCCAGGGTCAGCGCGGTTTCGGTCTTGCCCACCCCGGACGGGCCGACCAGCAGGAAGACGCCGGTCGGTTTGCCCGGCTCCCCCAACCCGGCGAAGAAGGTGCGGACGCGCCGGGCCACCGCGTCCAGCGCCGCGTCCTGCCCGACCACCCGCGCGGCCATCCGTTCGCGCAGGCCCTGCGCCGCGTCGCGGTTGTCCTGCACCATCCGCCCGACCGGGATGCCGGTCCAGCCCGCCACGACCGAGGCGACGGCGCGGCGGTCCACCGCCAGCGGGACCATCGGATCGCCGCCCTCCTGCATCATGTCCAGTTCCAGCCGCAGACCGTCCCGCTTGGCCCGCGCCCGCAGATAGGCGTCGCCGGTCAGGGTCGGCAATTCGGCCTCCAGCGCGCCGATCCGGCGGGCGATTTCGGATTCCTGCTGCCAACGGGCGTTCAGCCGGTGGCCCTCCTCCTCCGCCGCGCTGTGGGCGCTTTCCAGCCGGTCGATCCGCTCGTCATGGTCATGGCCCGACACGCTTTCCCGCTTCAACAGGGCCAGTTCGGCGGCGTGCGCCATGGCGCGGCGCTGCGCGTCCTGCAAGGCCGGGGGCGGGGCGGTCTGGGCCAGGGCCACGCGGGCGCACGCGGTGTCGAGCACGCCGACGGCCTTGTCGGGCAATTGCCGGTCGCTGATGTAGCGGTGCGACAGGCGGACGGCCTGTTCCACCGCCTCGTCCAGCACGCGCACGCCGTGGTGGGCCTCCAGCGTCGGGATCAGGCCGCGCAGCATGGCGATGGCGGTGTCCTCGTCCGGCTCGGCCACCTTGACCAGTTGGAACCGCCGGGTCAGCGCCGGGTCCTTTTCGAAATAGCGCTTGTACTCGGCCCAGGTGGTGGCGGCGATGGTGCGCAGTTCCCCCCGCGCCAGCGCCGGTTTCAGCAGATTGGCGGCGTCGCCCTGCCCGGCGGCTCCCCCGGCCCCGACCAGCGTGTGCGCCTCGTCGATGAACAGGATGACCGGGTTGGCAGCGGCGGCGACCTCGGCGATCACCCGTTTCAAGCGGTCCTCGAACTCCCCCCGCACCCCGGCCCCGGCCTGAAGCAGGCCGAGATCGAGGATCCGCACCGACACCCCGCGCAGCGACGGCGGAACCGCGCCCGCCGCCACCTGCTGGGCGAATCCCTCCACCACCGCCGTCTTGCCGACGCCGGGGTCGCCGGTGAGGATCGGGTTGTTCTGCCGACGGCGCATCAGGATGTCGATGACCTGCCGGATTTCGTTGTCACGCCCGATGATCGGGTCGATCTTGCCCGCACGCGCCTGCGCGGTCAGGTCGATGGTGTAGGCGTCCAGCGCCGGGCTGTTCGACGGCGCGGCTGATGGGGCGACCGATGGGGTTGCGGCGGCAATGGAACCACCACCGGCGGACCCGCCAACCGGGCCGCCCTGGTCCTCCACCCCGCCGCGCAGCAGGTTGGGCAACTCCTCCAGCAAGCCGCTGCGCGGAACGCGGGCCAGGGTCGGGGCCGCCTCCAGCGCCAGACCGCGCAGGGCGTCATCGTCCAGCAAGGCGGCCAGGATCGCGCCGGAGCGGATCGCCCCGCCCCCCAGCCGCAGCGACGCCACCACCCAGGCGCGCTCCAGCAGGCGCAGCAGCAGTTCGGAAAAGGCCGGGGTTTGCCGATTGCCACGCGGCAGCCGCTCCATCGACCGCGCCAGATCGGCGGCCACCCCGCCGCCATCCACCCCGTAATGACGCAGCAGCCGCACCAGATCGCTGTCCGCCTGCGCCAACAGCGTGTGCAACAAATGCTGCACCTCCACCGCGAAATGGGTCTGCGTCAGGCAAAGCTGAGCCGCCGTTTCCAAACCGCGCTTGGTCGTGGGGTTTAACTTACTGACAAGCGTCTTCAAAGGGGACATTGAAATGCAATCACTCAATCATTGGATCATTTTTTCACTTTCTTTTTTAGGAGAAATTCGGGATCTTCAATTTCTTTCCTTTTTTCTTTCGGTATTCGGCGAATGTCTTCTTGGAAATAACTTCTATGGAGCAATTTATGAAATGATTTTGCTTCGCGATGAAGTGGAAATGCGAATTTCATGTGATTCTTAGACAAATAAATATAGATATCCGAAGGAACTGGGAACACAATCGACTCGCCAACCGTCTTCACAAGATTATGGTTCGTGTCAAACGATTCCGTTTCTGGATTTTTAATATCCATCATCATAATCACGATCGAGTTGAGTTTCTTGTTTTTTAACTTTATAGAGCATTTCTTCAATTTGCTGATTTTTTCATTTTCTGAAGGATCATATTTCTTTGTAAAAGAAAAACAAAATGCCTGAGAGTAAATAAAATTTACAAAATTCAATGCCATCTGAAGACGTGAGTCAATCGCACGCTCATATTCAAGAGCACAGTCTTTTGGACTTTCCCCGCTTATGAAAACTTTTGATTGAGAAAAACAAAATCCACCCATGTCGATGATATGGTCGATACCAGCCACATTTTTTTGAAGAACAGAATTGGCGTCAAAAAAACCAATATTGTTCTTCATGAAATATCGAGAAGCTGCCCTCTCGCCATACATTCCCTTTACCGTCTCGCGAGGCTGAGGCTTGAGCTTTTTTATTTTCTTGGTATTTTCAGAAAATCCAACCATCTCTTTGCGCACATCAATGATGTCTTCCTCTTCCGACTCACCGATGTCACTTCCAAAGTCCGACGGCTCATGCAGGCGGTCGTCCTTGTCAAGGAGCCAGGGTTTGTACTCCTCCATCACCTTCAGCGAGTCCATCGCTTGAACGGTTCCCCTGCTGCCGCGCGGCGGCGGCGAGGGGCGATTCACAGGGGTCGCTTGCAGCGGCATGGGCGGATTGATGAACACAACCGGCTTCCCCAACGCACGCGGTTGGGGCGGCGCTTGGGGCGTGGAACTCGGCCGACACACACTCTTGGCCTGTGTCACAACCGCTGGCGTGACAACCGTACCATAGCGGGTCGGGGGCGGCTTGTGCACCGGAGGCGGCGCAACGGCGGCAGGCTGCACCACGGATGAGAAGCGTGTCGGCGGGATCGGTGTTCCAACCGGTCTCGACACTGTTGCAGGCCGGGGCGGAGGCGGATTCCGTTTCATGCCCGTCACACCTTCCGGTAAAAATCGCGCGGCCCCCGGCTGGGCGCGGCACCCAAGGCGTCCGCCACCCCGGCGGCCTTGACGACATCCCCGGCAAACGCGGTGCATTGACGGCGGGCGAGGCTGAATTGCACGTTGACGCCCCGATATTCCGCAATCTTCGCCATCGCCTTGTCGGCCTGCTCCGCCGAAATCGGAATGCTGCGAGTGCGGACACCCGGCTTGGAAAAGGCGGCCTCGTCGCGATGGACCCGCCCCGGCACGCCAGCGGTCAGACGGCCCAGATCGCGCTTGGGATCCATGCCGGAGAAGCCCGCCGGGGAAAAGCCCCAGGCCTCGCGTTTGCCGCCGGGCCGCTCCACCGCGACGAAGCCATGCCCGGCCATCGCGTCGGGCATGCCCGCATCGGTGTGGAGATAGGCCCCAACGATCAGGCGATAGCCCGATCCAGCCGGGCCAGCCGGTTTGGCCTGCCCGGCCGGGTCAACGTGATGGGGATGGGCGTGATGAGGTTGAGCAGGCGCAGCGGTCCGGTTCGAGACCATCTTCGCCTGAACCGACGGCGCGGCAACATGGGAAGCGGCGCGCTGGCCCAGGCGGTCGGCCTCGGCCTCCAGCGCGTGGTCCTGCACCACGGCAATGCCACTGCCGAACGGGTTGCGCACCCGGCCCGAGCGCTGCTGCACCACGTGGGTCAGCTCATGCCCCAGCAATTGCTGGCCCTGCGGGGAGTCCGGGTTGTACTGCCCCGGCGCGAAATACAGGTTCGATCCCAACGTGAAGGCCAGCGCGCCAATCGACGGCGCTTCCGCGCCCACATGGACACGAACGTCGGAAAAATCGGTCTGGAAGAAGGATTCCATCTTCCGACGCACCGACTCGGGCAACGGGCGACCGCCCGCTCCACCGCGCAGAATCCCATCGGGCAAGGGTCGGGCGTTGCCCTGCGCCATCGGCTGCGCCGTGCCGGGCCGTGGCGACGTCTGCCGCGCCCCGCCTGCCAAACGCGGCCCGGAGGACAGGAAACGCCCTTGAATGACACGGCCAGACATCGCGTGCCCCCACCCGAATGAACCCATAACGGGACTGGAAACAGGGATGCAATCCCCCTTTCACGCCCCTGGTTGCATCATACTCCGGGAGCGCTCGCGGACTGTCAATGCGGACGCTGGAACCGCTCAATCCGCTGCCAGCGGACGGAGACCACCGGCCGACCGCCGCAGCGTGGCGCGCATTTCGGCGGCCAGATCGGCTTCTCCGGCGAAGCTGCTGCGGGCATCGCCGGGGTTGGCCTGGGCCAGCAGGGTGGCGGCGGCGGCGGTCAGCGCGTCGGCAGCACCAGGGTTGTGGGCCAGCAGCGTGGCCAGCGTGTCCAGGGTGATTTCCCCGACCAGAACCTCCGTCCGGCAGCGCACGGTTTCGCCATAGGTCGTGCCCAACAGCAGCGCATCCAACCCGATCAGTCGACCCGGCCCCAAGGGTTCCGGCGGTGGTTGGGTGGCGCGCCCGCGCGGGGCCTCGGCGGTCATCAACCCTTCGATGACCAGATAGAAGGCCGTCGCCGTCTCTCCGGCCTGGGTCAGGGTCAACCCGGCGGGCAGGCGGCGGCGGCGGATGGTTTGGGCGAGCACCCGGCGGTCGGCGTCGTTGAGCGCGTCGGTCGGGGCGGTGGTCGCCAGCAGCCGGGCCAGTCCGTCGGCGTCCATCGCCCGCCCGGTCGGAGCCGCCGGGTCGCCCGCCGCCTGCTCGGCCTTTGGCCAGGCCGGGCGCAAACCGGCGCGGTCCAGATGCCGCAGGATGTGCTCCAGCATCAGGCTGCGCACCCGATAGCGGCGCTCGAGCGGCGGGCTGAAAAACACGGCGTATTCCACCCCCTGCCCGGTGATCGCCCGCACCCGGCTGTAGGGCGGCGAGACTCCCGGCACGCTGTAGGGCAGGATGGCCTCGATGGCGGCGGCCTCCAAGATCCGCAGGGCGCGGTCCGTCGGCACGCTGGCGTCCAGCGTCACAGTGACCAAGGTCTCGAACCAGGGGTTGGGTTGGGAATGGTTGGTGATGGTGGACCCGGCGATCCGGCTGTTGGGCACGATCACCAGATTGCCCGCGTCGTCCAGCAACCGGGTGCTGCGCCAACTGATTTCGGCGATCCGCCCTTCCAGCACGCTGTCGCCCGCCTTGTGCAGCACCACATGGTCGCCGATCTTCACCGGCCGGTCGAGGTTCAGCGCCAGACCGGTGAAGATGTCGAGCAGCAGTTCGCGCAGCGCCATGCCCAGCACGACGCCCGCCACGCCCGACGCCGCCCACAACACCGTCAGGTCCTGCTTGAACACAAACCCGGCGATGGCCCCAAAGGCCAGCAGGAAGATCAGCAGACCGGAAATCTGGCTGAGAAGACGCGGGACCGGTGCCCCCAACGCCGCCGCGACCAACCCGTCGAGCAGCACATACTGCACCACCCGTTGCAGCAGCACGCCCAGCGACAGGATCAGGCCAACGCTCAGGGCATAGCCCAGCACACGCCAGCCGCTTTCCAACGCCTCCGCACCGGTCGCCTGATAGGCGCTGCCTTCCAGATAGAGCGCGCCGCCCAACAGCAGGCACCCGGCCAACGGCAGCAGCAGCTTGTTCAACCGGGACAGGATGATCGGAACAGCCATCTTGCGATCAGGCTCCCAAAGGGCGGTCAGAGGACGGATCAGGCCAGACGGAACCGGCCCACCTGTTCGCGCGCCCGATGGACCATGCGGGCCAGCTCCTCCATCGTTGCGCTGATTTCCTCGGCGGCGGCGGCGTTGCCCTCGCTGCTGACGCGCAGATCGCTCAGGCGGTGGGCAAGCTCCTGGACGGCGGCGGTCTGCTGGGCCATGGCCGCCGAAATCGCCTGCACCGCCTCGCCGCTGTCGCGCGCCGCCTCGGCGATGCGGTCGATGGAGCCGCGCGCCTCGCCCGCCGTCGCCACGCCCTCGCGCACCGTGCGCGCCGATTCGGCGACGATGCCTTCGATGTCGCGCACCGCCAGGGCGGCGTCCTCCGCCAGACGCCCGATCTGTTGGGCGACGATGCCGAATCCCATGCCCTGCTCACCCGCCCGCGCCGCCTCGATCCCGGCGTTCAGGGACAGGATGTGCGTCTTGTCGGCGATGCGGGTGATGGTCGCGGCGATGCGCTCGATCCGGTCATGGGCATCGGCGATGCGGCTCACCGCGTCGGACAGTTGGGCCAACTTGACGCGCCCGTCGTCGGCCAGCGTGGCGGTGGCGGTGGCCAGATCACGGCCCCGGCCGGCGTTGACGGCGATGCTTTCCACCGACTGGGCGGTTTCCGTCACCGCACCCGCCACGGCGGTCAGGCTTCGCAACTGGCGGTCGGACTCCTCGGCCACCTGCCGGGCGGCGGCGGAGGTCTCCGTCGCGGCGACGGCGATCTGTTCGGTGTCCCCGGCCACGCTGCCGATCAGGTCGCGCAACCGTTCCAATCCCCGATTGACGTTGCCCTTCAGCACAGCGAAATCACCCTGATAGGAACCGGAAACCGTGCCGGACAGATCGCCGTCGGCCATCCGACCGGCCAGCGTCCCAACCTCGCCCAGCAGGCTGACCAGCGCATCCAAACTGCGGTTCATGTTGGCCTTCAACGCCCGCAAGTCACCCTCGTAATGGCCGCTCATCCGGCCCTTCAAATCCCCGGCGGCCAGAAGCTGCATCACCGCCACCACCTCGAACAGCGGCTTGGTCAGCGTTTCGATCAGGGTGTTCAGGCCGCCGACCAACAGGGCGTAGTCACCCTGATGCGCCCCCGGTTCGGCGCGGGCGGCCAGCGCCCCAGCCTGTGCGGCGTCCACAAGCGCCCCCAGATCATGAGTCAGCGCCTTGATCGACTGGACGGTCGCGTCGGTGGCCCGCGCCATCGCGCCGATGTCGTCGGTCCGCTCGGTCATGCCGACGCTGACGTCCAAATCCCCGACGCCGACCTTGCCCAACCCTTCGGTCAGCAGCGCCACCGGGCGGGAGATCATCCGTTCCACCATCCACATGCCCAAGAGCGACAGGATGATCGCCAGCGCCAAACCGGCGAGGATGACCACCCGCGCCCGGGTTGAAACCAGATCGGCCTGGCGGCTGGTTTCATCGGCGGCCAACTGGGACTGTTTCACCAGTTCGGTCAGATCGTCGCTGAAATTCAGGAACAGGTTGGTCGCCTGGGCGACCATCGCGTGGGCGTCGGCGTTCTCGTTTTTGCGCGACAGCCCCAGAATCTTGTCGCTTCCAGCCAGATAGGTGGCGTAATCGCGAACGAAGCTGTTGTAGCGCTCCCGCTCCACCGCCGTCTCGATCAACGGCTCGTAGCGTTTGCGCCACGTCTCGATCTGGCCGCGCAGTCGGATGATCTCGGCGTCCAAGGCGCGCATATCGTCCGGGTCGGTGGACAGGATGTGGCGCAACTCCGCCGCCCGATGGTCACTGGTCGCCGTGTTGACCGCGTTGATGGCCGCCATCGCGGGCAGGATCTGGTCGGTGATGCGGGTCACATCGTGGGACAGCAGGCGAACCGCGTGCATGGCCACGGCCCCAAAGGCGGCGAACAGAATGATCACCAGCAGAAAAGCCAGTCGAAGCTTGGTCTTGATGGTCATGATGCAGCGATCACCGGCGGTTTCAGGGCAAGGGTGGCGGAGAGGCAAGGGGTCGAAGGGCTGCTTGCGCGTCAGCGCTGGGCGGTGGCGGCGCGATCCAATCCCGCCAGAACGCCACAAGACACCGGCGCTGTGACCAGGGCAAGGGCGCGGTGCCAACGTCTGGTGCGGTCCGCACCCGCAGAATCCATCGCCCGGTCGTCGGATCGCACCGCGCCGCATCGAACAGGGCCGCCCACGGCATGGGCAAGCCGCCGATGGCCCGCCACGGCTCTGCCGCATGGTCGCCAACAGCATTCCCTGGTGATCCCAGCCCCGATGCGTCCGGTCCCGACGCGTCCGGCAAGGCGTGGATCCGATCCACCCGCAGGGGATGCCGCCGCCAACGCCCCGGCCCGGCCAGACGCAGGCGATCCGCACTCCCCTCCCAACCGGACTCGGCCACACCGGCCACCAGCCCGAGCGGAATCGCAACGACCGCGCCCGCGCGCTCCACCAACAGACAGCGCGCCGGATCCAGCCTCCGGTCCCCGCTCGACGGCGGGACGGAAGCCGTCTCCGCCAGCGGTGCGGCGGTCGGAGGCCAGCCGAACAGCGGGGCCGGATCGACGACACGCAAAGGGACACCCTCCGTCACCCGCCACCACAGCGATTGCCCGCCATCGGGATGGCGAACGGAAAGCAGGGATTCCGGCGGGCCATGTTCCACGCTGACGGCGCGCTCCACCAGCAGCGCCACCCGTTCCCCCGGCGCATCCCCCCGCAACACCACCGCGTGCAACCCGCCATGGTCGCCGGACCGAATGGTCGGACCGGACAAACGACGGGCTGGCAACACCGCACCCGCCACCGCCACCAACCAGCCCACCGAGTCCGGCAACGGAGCCAACGGCTCCGCCCGTTCGATCCGCTCAAGCCGTTCGGCGCGCAAGGCCAACAGGCCACCATCGTGCATCACCCGCAACAGCGGCCAACCGGGCGACCGGGTGGCGCGCGTCCTGACGGCGCGCGGAATCGCCCGGCGCAGACCGCCGCACCACGGCAGCCGCAGGGCCGAATCCAGCGCGTCGGCGTCCAGCTCCGCGTCCCGACCCCAACGGGCGTCGTCCACCCGCAAGGCCAATGGCCCGACGGCGGTGGCCACCACAACCACAAGCCCACCACCGCCACATGACGGCGGTCCCGTGGGGTCCACGCACACAACCGGTTCCCCGTTGACGGCGACAAGCCCCACCAGACCGGGCAATGGCAGGGGCAGAGGGGTCGGCGTCTCCACCTCCGTCACCGCAACGACGCTGGCGCACGGAACGGTCCAGACGCGCCCGGCGATGAGCAGGCGCAGGGCGGGAGTCGGCGGGGTGGCCCGCGCGCCCACGACCTCCTCAGCCAATCCTGACATTCCTTGCGCTCCCACGCGTTGCCCCTCTGGTCATTGCCCTCGGGCGGTTGGACCACCAACGGCACACCGCGCCACAGAGTATGGCAACCTTCGGGCTATCCAAGCGGAAATTCACCGCAGCCCTGATGAGCACAGCCCTGCTCACAGCCTGTGCACATCCGCGACCACCCGTGGACGGGTGCGCGGCAGCGGCGGCCATCCCGGTTATCCCCTATCGACAGCCTCCGGTTCCTGCGTCACCCTTCTGGTGTGAGGGGTGTGAAGAGGGTCAGGAACCTCCGGTCGTCCGCATCACATCACACAGTCACGGGGGCAACCGCCGGGCGGGGTATTGTTTGATGAGCGCAGCCGACGAAGACGACCTTTTCGCCATCATCGAAGACGGCGAGCCGCCGTCCGGCACCGCACCGTCTGATCGTGTGTGGCGGATGCTGCTGGTCGACGACGATGACGAGGTGCATCTCACCACCGCCTATTCCCTGCAAGGGGTGGAAATCCTGGGCCGACGGCTGGAGCTGTCGCACGCGCGGTCCGGGGCGGAGGCGGTGGACATTCTGCGCCGCGACCCCGATTTCGCGGTGATCCTGCTCGACGTGGTGATGGAAACCCCGGACGCCGGGCTGCGGCTGGTCCATCTGATTCGCGAGGATCTGGGGCTGGTAAGCCCGCGCATCATCCTGCGCACCGGCCAACCCGGCTACGCCCCGGAACTGGCGGTGATCCGCGATTACGACATCAACGATTACCGCACCAAATCGGAATTGACGCGCACCCGCCTGCTGACCTCGCTCTACGCCGCCCTGCGCGCCTACAACCACATCCAGGCGTTGGAAACCAGCCGCCGGGGATTGGAGCAGATCATCGGGGCCTCGGCGGAGCTGTTCCGCCGCAACTCGTTGACCGCCTTTTGCGAGGGGATCCTCATCCAACTGGGTGGCCTGCTGGACATCGAGGCCAGCGGCATCGTCCTGGCCCGCACCAAACCGGCGCTGAGCGGCCTGCGCCACGGGTTGGGCGGGGAAGAGCCGGTGATCCTGGCGGCGGCCGGTCCCTTCCGCCACCTGTCAGGCTCCCCCCTCAGCAGTCTGGCCGACACGCCGCTGCGGCTCCTGCTGCAAAACACGCTGGAACAACGGACCAGCATCTTTCAGGACAACGCCACCGTCCTGCACATCCGGGGACGATCCGGCGACGATCTGGCGATCTATCTGGCCACCAGCCGCCCAATCGGGCCGGTCGGTCGGCAGTTGTTGGAGGTGTTCTCATCGAACGTCGCGCTGGGATTCGACAACGCGTCGCTGTTGGACCATGTCCGCGCGCTCGCCTATTTCGATCCGCTCACCCGCCTGCCCAACCGAACCCTGTTCCAGGACGAGGTCGCCGCGTCCTTGACCCGGATGCGGTCTGACGGGGCCGGAAAGCTTGTCATCCTTCTGATCGATCTCGATAATTTTCAAACCGTCAACGACGGCCTCGGGTACCGCACCGGCGACGCGCTGCTGCAGGCGGTCGCCCAACGCCTGCAGGACAGCTTCGCCGACGCGGGCGCGGTCAGCCGTCTGGCGGGCGATCTGTTCGGCGTGCAGGCGCGGTTGTCCCATGTTGGGGACGTCGCTCCCCTGCTGCGCACCGTGCAGCGCTGCTTTCTCGACCCCTTCGTGATCGGCGGGCATCCGATCACCGTGCGCGTGTCGGGCGGCTATGCGCTGGCCGACTCCTCGGAAATGGATGTGCATCGCCAAATCCGCCGGGCTGGAATCGCGCTGAAGCGGGCCAAGCGCGACGGGCGCGACCACATCCTGCATTTCGACGCGGCGATGGAAGAGGAGTTGCACCGACGCCTGTCCCTGGTCAGCCGGATCGCCGAGGCGCAATCGACCAACCAATTCTCTCTGATGTACCAACCGCAACTGCGCCTGTCCGATGGCGCGGTGATCGGGGTGGAGGCGTTGCTGCGCTGGCGCCGCCCCGATGGCAGTTGGGTGCGCCCCGACACCTTCATCCCCGTGGCCGAGGACGCCGGTCACATCGTGTGGCTGGGCGAATGGGTGCTGCGCGAGGCCTGCCGCGCCCTGGCCCGCTGGCACGCACAAGGATTCAAGGGGTTGCGCATGGCGGTCAACGTGTCCGTTCGCCAACTGCGCGACGACAACTTCCTGCCGATGGCCGAGCGGGTGTTGCAGGACCATGGAGTCGCTCCGACCGACGTCGAGCTGGAGATCACCGAAAGCAACGCCATGGAGGACGATCACATCCTGTCGGTGGTGCAAATTCTGCGCAAGCAAGGCTTCAGCATCGCGATCGATGATTTCGGCACCGGCTATTCGTCGCTCTCGCGGTTGCAGAGGCTGCCCGCCTCGGTCCTGAAGATCGACCGGGCCTTTGTCATGGACATCGACAGCCGACCGGAAAACCGCTCCATCGCCGCGATGATCGTCAAGGTCGGGCACGAACTGGGCATGAGCGTGCTGGCCGAAGGGGTGGAAAACCCCCAGCAGGAAAAGGTGCTGCGCGACCTGTCCTGCGATTCCGGTCAGGGCTACCTCTACGCCAAGCCCCTGCCGCCGGAGGCGCTGGAGGTTTGGCTGCGCGGGCGCATGATCGCCGACCGATCACGGGATGGCTAGACGGCGCGGACGGCCCCCGCTTTCCTCCGGCGCGTGGAGTGGCGCCACCAGCGGCAGAACCATGACGAAGCGCGTCCCCACGCCGACCTCGCTGTCCACCGCCACCGATCCCCCCATGACACGGGTGACGATGGCGTAGACGATGTGCAGCCCCAGACCACTGCCGCCCGCCCCGAATTTCGTGGTGAAAAACGGATCGAAGATGCGCGGCAGGATGGCCGGGGGAATGCCACACCCATCGTCATGGACACACAGACGCACATGGTCGCCAAGTCCCGTGTCCTCCAGCCGTTCGGCGGTCACGCGGATGGTTCCGGGCTTGCTTGCTTCGGAAAAGCCGTGCAGCACGGCGTTGGCAACCAGATTGGTCAGAATTTGCCCCAGCGCGCCGGGGTAGCTGTCCATGACGATGCCGGGCGGCAGATCCATCACAAACGCCACCGGAGCGTGCTTGTGGCTGGGGGCAAGCATGGCAACAACCTCGCCGCACACGACATCCAGTTCGAAACTGCGGCGCAATTCGCTGGTCTGGTCGACGGCCACCCGTTTGAAACGGCCGATCAGTTCCGCCGCCCGCGTCAGGTTGCCCACCAACAGCCGGTTGGCGGTGTTGAAGCTGTCCGAATACTCGCGCAGCACCGAGCGGCGCAGTTCCTTGCCCTCCAGCAAGGCGCTGAACTCGGTGATCTTGTCCCCCAGCGTGGTGGCTACGGTCAGGCCATTGCCCAAGGGGGTGTTGATCTCGTGCGCCATCGCCGCGACCATCCCCCCCAACGCCGCCATGTTTTCCGCCCGCACCAGTTCGGATTGGGCGCGCTGCAAAGTCTCCAACGCCTCGCGCAGTTCCCGCGTCCGTTCGGCGACGGTGCGCTCGATCTCTTCCATCTGGTGGGCCTGACGTTCGATGAAGCGCAGCCGCTCGACCTCATGCTCCTTCAAGACGCCGAGCGCCATGGTCATCCGCCCCACCTCGTCCATCCGCCGGACCACGGGAATCGGCGCATCGACCACCCCGGCGGCCAGCGCCGTCACGCACCGGGTCATGGACCGAATCGGCGCGGTGACGCCCCGCAGGATCAAGGCCAGCAACGCGCAAATGGCGACCAGCAGCGCGACACCGCTCAACGCGATGCTGCGGGCGCGTCGCAGAATTTCGGTTTCGGCCCGCGCCGTCGCCAGCCGCAGTTCCAATCCACCGATTCGCTGCGTCGACGATCCGACCATGTGGGACAGCGTTTGCTGCACCACGATCAGCCCGCGCTCCGGTGCGGAAAAATCTCCAACCGCGACAAAGGGCGATCCGTCCTGATCCAAGACCCGCATGCCGGAGAAATCGGGATCGGACAGGATCGGCTGCAGCACCGCCTCGGCCGCCTTGCGGTCCATGTTCCACAGGGCATCGCCCGCCCCACCGGCCAACAGGGCCACCGTCTGGTGCGCGCGTTCGCTCAGGGCGCGCCGGGCGTCCTGGTCGGAATAGTCAATCGCCACCACCACGGCGACCGCAACCACCAGCAAAAGCGGGGCGCAGATCAACGCCACGGCGCGCGCCAACAGACTGCGGTCGAAGATGGTCAGCATCCCGATCCCTCCCGGTGGCCGTCAGGCCCGATGCGCACAGCACCAAAGCCGTCGGCGACCACCGGAACGGACCGTCACACGGTCCAAAGGAAGGTCAGCGACGGACGCCCCGTTTGCGGTGGTTGCGTCCGACCGGTGTCGGGCTGGGTGCGCTTGCCGATGAGTGTGGCTGCAAACGCGACCAATTCCAACGCAGGCTTGTCATATCGGGCAGCCCATCGCGCAGAACCGCCACAATTCCCGGCGCGGCGTCGATCCCGACCCCGTCATGGCAGGCGAGCACGTTCCAATTGAGCGTCTTCTGATCCAGAACTTCGATGGTGAGGCGCATGACACTCCCGCTGGCAAGCGTCCGAAGGAGAGAAAACCCTACGCGTGAATTGTGACGGCACCGTTTCGTTTGTCTGACGATTGAAGGGTACAATCAAATTCGCGGGTGTTTCCACGCCTTTTTCGACCGCAGAGGGTGAATTGCCAAAGGGCACCCTCTCTCGCGTCGGGTTGGGCCGCCCCTGCGCAACGCTCGATTCCTGGAGGACCGCGCAAACCCGCGCGCGTCAGCGCCGCCGCGCCTCGGCGGTCAGGCGGGGGCCGGGGGTCAACTCCTCCCGGCGGCGGGTGCCGAAGCTGGGTTCGACTCGGGTGTCGCGCGGCGCGCCGTCGCCAGAGCCACCGCCCAGCGGCGCGACCGGAGCGGGCGCGCGGCCGCTGCGCCACCACGCAAAGCCGATGCCGCCCACCGTGGCCGCCAACACGCCCATGACGCCATAGCGCAGGCCGCTGGTCATCCATGCGGGCAGTCCGTTCGCACCGGCGGGCGGTTCAACCAGCGGAACCGGCTGCCCGGCCTCCGACGTCGCCGTCACCGCCGCGCGGGGGGCGGCGGTCGGAACCGGTCCGTCCGCCGCGCTGCGGTTCAGCGGGGCTTCGGCGCTGGTTGTTTGCGGTTGGGCAGAGCGCGCCGGACCGCTGCCCCCGCTGCTGGACGAGGAGGGCGGTGCCGATCCGAATTGGGCCATGCCGCCGACGGTTTCGTTGCCGCTGTCCACCCGTTGGGTCGGGGCGGCGCGCGGGACCACCTCTTTCTCGCGCGGGGTCTGGCCGATCTGGCTTTTCGACAGGCTGCCCATGGTGGAGGACGCCTTTTTCTCGCGGTCGCCCATCATCTTGGCCACGGTCGCGGAATCGAGCTGCCCGGTGGCGGGAAGGCCGACCGACTTCTGATAGGCGCTGAGCGCGGCGTGGGTCTGCGCCGTCATCTGGCCGTTGGCCCGGCCGCCGATGTCGAAGCCCTTTTCCTTCAAAATGCTCTGCGCCCATTGGATGTCGGCGGTCGCGGGCTGTTGCGCCCGCAGTTCCGTCACCCCGGCCAAGCTGGCCACCGCCGCCGCTGCGGCCACACCGCGCAGCGTCCGCCACCGATCCCCAGACATGACACTCCCTTTCCAGCCGTGGCCCGCCCGGCCACGTTCGATACAGGTCTACTGTGTTAGCAGATTGCGACGGTTTTTCGGTTGCGAATTTTGGATCCCGGCCCTGTCCGTGGCGGGGCGTTGCCAAAACAGCGCGACCGGACGATCCTCCGGGCAGTCTATAAAACTGCGTCCGGAAAATGGATGAGTCGGCCAGGGCGTGTTAGCCTTCCCACCGGGGGCGCTGAACAGAGGTCGGAATCATGAGCGTTGCGACATGGGCGGGCCTGTTGGCCGGAACGGTGCTGCTGGCGGGATGCGGCAGCGCCCCGACCTATCGGGAATGGACCGCCAGCAAGGAGGTTCCCGCCGTCGCCTTCGACGAGTGCACGGAGGAGGTGGACGTCACCATGCGGCTGCGCGGCTATCCCAACCGCCCCTTGCCGGAAACCCCGCAATACCAGTACCGCAAGGAAATCTTCGGCCAATGCATGCGGCGCAAGGGCTACAAGGCGGAGTGACCGCTCGTTCCCTGCCCCGCCCGCCATCTCACCGGCCGGGCGCGGCGTAGCGCAGATAGGCCAGCCCGCCAACCAGCAGGCCGATCAGGATCACCGACAGATAAAAGCGCAGCGGCAACGGCACCCGCTCCCTGCCGCCGGGCGCTTTGGGGGATTTGGCCCCGCGCGCCGCAGCGGCGTTGGCCGTCCCCGCGCGCGGCGGCGGACGGCGGTTTCCCGGTTGCGTCGGGTCATACAGCTCGATCAGCGTCCAGTTGAACTCCATGCCCTCGTAATCGGCCTCGGCGTTGTACTCCAACTGGATCAGCCGGAAATAGGCGCGCGGGTTGACGCCGATCATCGTCTCGAACCGCGCCTTGGCGTGGGGCAGTTCCTCCCCCACCTCCAGGGTCTTCCACCCTTTGCCGCGCGCCTTCTGGATGGCGTAGCGCGTGGGATGGGACGGGGGCGCGGCGATCATGATCGGAACGGGGGCATCCAAGAGGGGTGGGCGGAAGCGTCGGCACTCTAGCACAGCGCGCGCCACGTGGTAGGATCGCCGCACCATGCGCGTGCACACCATCCTCGCCCACCCGCTGCCCGACAGCTTTGCCGCCGCCGTCCACCGCACCGCCGCCGACCGGCTGCGCGCCTGCGGCCACGAGGTGGCGACGGCCGACCTGTACGCCGAGGGCTTCGCCCCCGCTCTGACCCCGGCGGAGCGGGCGGGCTATTTCGACGCCGAGTATGACTCCTCCGCCGTCGCCCCGCTGGTGGAGCGGCTGCGCTGGGCCGAGGCGCTGGTTCTGGTCTACCCCCATTGGTGGTTCGACCAACCGGCGATTTTGAAGGGCTATTTCGATCGGGTGTGGGTGCCGGGCGTCGCCTTCCGCCACGACCGGGCGGGCGGGCGCATCCTGCCGCTGCTGACCGGGCTGCGCAGCGTCAGCGTGCTGACCAGCTTCGGATCGCCCTGGTGGTTGACCGAACTTTACATGCGCAACCCCGCGCGCCGCATCCTGACCAAAGGGGTGCTGACCGCTTGCGCCCCGCAAGCCCGCCTGCGCTATTGCGCCCTCTACGACATGGACCGGGCCACCGACACCGCCCGCGCCCGCCATCTGGAACGGGTGGCGGCGCTGATGGCGCGGCTGTAGAACCGCCCGTCCGCGCCGACGGGTCGATCAACCAGACAGGGCGGTCAAGCAGACGGGCCGGTCAGACCGTCGGCACGCCGTTCTTCCGGATGACCTTGGCGTACCAATCGTAGCTGGCCTTGGGCGTGCGGGCCATGGTCTTGCGGTCCACCTGGACCAGACCGAAATGGCGGCGGTAGCCCTCCGCCCATTCGAAATTGTCCAGCAGCGTCCAGACCAGCCAGCCCCGCACATTCGCCCCGTCGTCCATCGCCTTGCGGGCGGCGAGCATGTGGTCGCGCAGATAGGCGATGCGGTCGCGGTCCTCAACCCGGCCGGAGGGGCCGACCTCATCGACGTAATCGGCCCCGTTCTCGGTGATGTAGACCGGCGGGTTGCCGTAGCTTTCCTGCAATTCGGCGAGGATTTCCGCCAGCCCGTCCGGCTCGACCGGCCAGTCCATCGCGGTGCGCCGCGTCCCTTCGGGGGGAGAGCCGTAACCGGTGCCGAACAGCCCCTGCGGGTCGGGCTGCTGGTGCATCCGGCTGTAGTAATTGACGCCAAGGAAATCAATGGGCTGGCGGATCGTCTCCAGATCGCCCGGCTTGGTCAGGGCGGCGAAATCGGCGGCCAGCTCCTCCGGGTACACGCCCTTGATCAGCGGATCAAGACAGGCGCGGTTCCACACCGCGTCCCACATCTGCGAGGCCGGGTAATTGGCGTCCAGACCGCCGACCGGCCAGGAGGGTTGCAGCGACAGCACCGTGCCCAGCTTCCACCCCTTGCCGCCGCCCGCCGCCCGCAGCGCCGCCAGCGCCCGGCCCTGCGCCAGATTCTGGGTGTGAATCGCCTTCAGGCAATGGGTCCGCCCGGTCACGCCCGGCGCGTGCAGCCCCATGCCATAGCCGAAGATGGCGACCACCGACGGTTCGTTCAGCATGGCCCAGCTTTTGGCGCGGTCGCCCAGCCGGGCGGCAACGGTCAGGGCGTAATCGCTGAACCACCCGGCGATGTCGCGATTCAGCCAGCCGCCCTTGTCCTGCAAAGCCTGCGGCAAATCCCAATGGAACAGGCAGGGCCAGGGTTCGATGTTGCGCGCCAGCAGCGCGTCGGTCAGACGGTCGTAAAAATCCAGCCCCTTGGCGTTGACCGCCCCGGTCCCCTCCGGCAGCACGCGCGGCCAGGCGACGGAAAAGCGGTAGGCCCGCATCCCCGCCTTCGCCATCAGATCCACATCCTCCTGATAGCGGTGGTAGTGGTCGCAGGCCATGTCGCCGGTGTCGCCGTTGGCAACACGGCCGTAAGCGTGGCTGAACCGGTCCCACACGCTGGGGCCGCGCCCGTCCTCCGCCACCGCCCCTTCGATCTGATAGGCCGAGGTGGAGCAACCCCACAGGAACCCATCGGGAAAGCCGCGCAGCGATCCTTTGGGCGCGGCCAGAGCCTGCACGCCGCCCCCCATCGACGCCAGGGTCGCCGTTGCCGCCGCCGCTTTCAGGAAGGTCCGCCGCCGCATCACACCGTCACTCCGCCTCAAGCCCGGCGCGCAGCCCCCCGCGCGCCTGTACGTGCACGCACTGTAAGCCGCGCAACGGCTTTGGCAACGGTCAGGATCGTCGGTGCGCCAAAATTGGGTTGCGGCACCCCTGGGATCGCTGTCACCGCAGGCGCGCGCTTGCCATAGGCGGCGTGCGTCGGCTGCGCTATAGTCGCCGCCATGAACGGACTTTTCCCCATTCTCATGATCGTGGCGATGCTGGCGGTGGTCGGCTCGCTCTTCGTCGGTCTCTTCTTCATGGCGCGCGGTGGCGGGGGCGATCCCCAGCGCTCCAACAAGATCATGCGGCTGCGCGTGATCCTGCAGGGGCTGGCGCTTCTGCTCTTCGTCATTGCCCTGCTGACCCAAGGATGACCCGGCCATGGTGAGTCTGACCCGCATCTACACGCGCGGCGGCGACGCCGGGGAAACCTCGCTCGGCGACGGCGCGCGCGTGCCAAAGCACAACCTGCGCGTCGCCGCCTATGGCACGGTGGACGAGGCGAACGCCGCCATCGGGCTGGCCCGGCTGCACACCGCCGACCAGCCCGCCATCGACGCCATGCTGGGCCGCATCCAAAACGACCTGTTCGACCTGGGGGCCGACCTCTGCACCCCGGAGGAGCCGAACCCGAAACACCCGCCGTTGCGCGTCCTTCCGTCGCAGGTGGACCGGTTGGAGGCGGAGATCGACGCGATGAACGCCGATCTGGCTCCGCTGAAATCCTTCATCCTGCCGGGCGGGACCCCGGCGGCGGCCCACCTCCACCTCGCCCGCACCGTCACCCGCCGGGCCGAACGGCTGATGACCGATCTGGCCCAGCGCGAACCGGTCACAGCCGCCGCGCTGAAATACATCAACCGCCTGTCCGACCATCTGTTCGTGCTGAGCCGCGTGGTCAACGGCAACGGGGCGCAAGACGTGCTGTGGGTCCCGGGGGCCAACCGATGAGGCCACAACCGCCCACAGCTTGGGCGACATTGACAGTGGAAACGGCAAATCCTATGGTCCGTTCGCAACCACAGCAATTTTTCGCGGTGTTCGCCCCCAAAGGCGCGCGCACAACCGGTCAGGGTGGGTTATGAAAGTTCTCGTCCCCGTCAAACGAGTGGTCGATTACAACGTGAAGATCCGCGTGAAGGCGGATGGCAGCGGCGTTGAGACCGCGAACGTGAAGATGAGCATGAACCCCTTCGACGAGATCGCCGTTGAAGAGGCCGTTCGGTTGAAGGAAGCGGGCACGGCGGCGGAGATCATCGCCGTGTCGGTGGGGCCGACGGCCGCACAGGAGACGCTGCGGACGGCGCTGGCGATGGGGGCGGACCGCGCCATCCTGGTGCAGACGGACGCGGAAACCCAGCCGCTGGGCGTGGCCAAGGTGCTGAAGGCGCTGGTGGAGAAGGAAGGCCCGTCGCTGGTCATCCTGGGCAAGCAGGCGATCGACGACGATTGCAACCAGACCGGCCAGATGCTGGCCGCGCTGCTGGGCTGGGGCCAGGGGACCTTCGCGTCGAAGGTGGTTCCGGGCGCTGGCACCGTCGCGGTGACGCGCGAGATCGACGGCGGTCTGGAAACGGTGGAGCTGGCCTTGCCCGCCATCGTCACCGCCGATTTGCGCCTGAACGAGCCGCGCTACGCCAGCCTTCCCAACATCATGAAGGCGAAGAAGAAGCCGCTGGAAACCGTCACGCCGGACGCGCTGGGCGTCGATGTGACGCCGCGCCTGACGACGCTGACGGTGGCCGAACCGGCCAAGCGCAGCGCCGGC
>NZ_RXMA01000026.1:0-2146 GCF_003966125.1 Azospirillum griseum | reverse complement strand
ATCTGCTGGTCGCCGGGTCGGGCGCGCAGGCGGTGGCGACCGCCGCCGCTGCGGTGTCCGGCGTGTCCAAGGTGCTGCTGGCCGACGACGCGGCCTATGAACACGCGCTGGCCGAACCGCTGGCGGCGCTGGTGGTGTCGCTGGCCGGTGGCTATGGCCACATCCTGGCCCCGGCGACCTCGGTGGGCAAGAATCTGCTGCCGCGCGTCGCCGCCTTGCTGGACGTCGCCGCCATCTCCGACATCACCGGCGTGGTGTCGGCCGACACCTTCGAACGGCCGATCTACGCGGGCAACGCCATCGCCACCGTCCAGTCCAAGGATGCGGTGAAGATCATCACCGTGCGCGGGACCGCCTTTGAAGCGGCGGCGGCCAGCGGCGGAGCGGCGGCGGTCGAGAGCGTCGCGGCGGCGGCCAACCCCGGCCTGTCGCGTTTCGTTTCGGCGGAGCTGTCGAAGTCGGAACGCCCCGAACTGACCTCGGCCCGCGTCGTGGTGTCGGGCGGGCGCGGCATGCAGTCGGGCGAGAATTTCCCGCTGCTGGAGGCGCTGGCCGACAAGCTGGGCGCGGCGGTGGGTGCCTCGCGCGCGGCGGTCGACGCCGGGTTCGTGCCCAACGATTATCAGGTCGGCCAGACCGGCAAGATCGTCGCGCCGGACCTCTACATCGCCGTCGGCATCTCCGGTGCCATCCAGCATCTGGCGGGCATGAAGGACAGCAAGGTCATCGTCGCCATCAACAAGGACGAAGAGGCCCCGATCTTCCAGGTTGCCGATTACGGCCTGGTCGCCGACCTCTTCAAGGCCGTCCCGGAGCTGACCGCCGCGCTGTAAGCGGGGTGGTCGGTTGGCCGGTCGGTCCAAGGTTCCCCTTCCTCCCTTCGGGAAAGCCCAATGTCCACGATCAAGAAGATTGGTATCATCGGCGCCGGCCAGATGGGCAGCGGCATCGCCCAGGTCTGCGCGCAGGCGGGCTATGACGTCAGCCTTTCCGATCTGAACGAACAGGTTCTGGAAAAATCCCTCGCCGGGATCGCCCGCAACCTCGACCGTCAGGTTCAGAAGGGCAAAATCAGCGAGGCCGACAAGGCCGCCGCGCTGGCCCGCATCGCCACCGGCACCGACCTGACCATCTTCGCCGATTCCGATCTGGTGATCGAGGCCGCGACCGAGAATGAAGCGCTCAAGCGCGACATTCTGAAGAAGCTGGTGCCGCACCTGAAGCCGGAGGCGCTGATCGCGACGAACACCTCGTCGATCTCGATCACCCGTCTGGCCGCTTCGACCGACCGGCCCGCCAAGTTCATGGGCATGCACTTCATGAACCCGGTGCCGGTCATGCAGTTGGTCGAGCTGATCCGTGGCATCGCCACGGATGAGCCGACCTTCAACGCGGTCAAGGAGCTGACCGAGGCCATCGGCAAGACCCCGGCGGTGGCCGAGGACTTCCCGGCCTTCATCGTCAACCGCATCCTGCTGCCGATGATCAACGAGGCCGTCTACACCCTGTATGAGGGCGTCGGCGGGGTCGAGGCCATCGACACGGCGCTGAAGCTGGGGGCCAACCACCCGATGGGGCCGCTGGAACTGGCGGACTTCATCGGTCTGGACACCTGTCTGGCCGTCATGCAGGTGCTGTACGAAGGCTTGGCCGACAGCAAATACCGCCCCTGCCCGCTGCTGGTGAAGTATGTCGAGGCGGGTTGGATCGGCAAGAAGTTCGGGCGTGGGTTCTACGACTACTCACAGACTCCGCCGGTTCCGACCCGCTGATCGCGGCGACACCGAACAAAAGGCCCGCCCCGGAGCACCCGGGGCGGGCCTTCTGCGCTTCAAAGACCGCTTTTCCGCAGGATGCGGTGGCGCTTTTCTCAAAAGGAAACGGCCAAGCGGTTCACCGCTTGGCCGTAAGTTAGCCTCTGCCAGGAGAGCATGAGAGGCGGACGCACTCGGGGGAACGAGCACGCCGGGACGCCCCATCGCGGCGGGATGGACAAACACCGCGACGGGACGAAGCTCCAGGAAAAACCAAACTCAAACAGTCCGCAAAAACCGCCGCTTAGAAAGCGAGGTCGGTGCGGGCGAGGAAGACGTTGCCCTTGTCGTTGCTGCCAGCGACGTCGGAGCGGATCTTGAAGTGGTCGAAT
>NZ_RXMA01000025.1 GCF_003966125.1 Azospirillum griseum | reverse complement strand
CCTGCAACAGCGGGTCCATCAGCCCATAGGCGCGCTCGCTGGTTCCCATCACCAGCCCCAGCGGCAGGGCCAGCCCGGCCCCGACGGCGAAGCCCAGCACGACGCGGTAGAGGCTGGACCAGGCGTCGGTCAGCATTTCGCCCGACAGCGCCCACAGGAACCAGCCCGATTGCGCCGGGTCATAGGCTTCGGACGGCAGCAGATAGGCCCACCAGCGCACCACCACCGCCACCGGGGAGGGCAGAACCACCGGGTTGATCAGGCCGGAGGAGGACAGCGCCTGCCAGAAGGCGACCACCAGCAACGGAACAAGGGAGCCGCGCAGGATCGACGCGGCGGAGGTTTTGGACGAGGCGTTGGACATCGGGAGGTTCCTTCCGGCAGGGGCGGGCTGGATCAGTTGGTCTTGACCGACGCCTTGGCCTTGGCGAGCAGGTCCAGCTTGACCCAGTCGGCGGCCTTGGGCGGGTTCTCCATCCGGCCGACGCCGTATTTCTGCATCAGATCCGTGGTGATCTGGACATGCTCGACCGACAGGTCATAGGAGAAGGGCGAGTTGCCGATGGCGTCCTTGTAATCCTCGCTGGTGATCTGGCCCTTGAACATCTTGTCGCGGACGTAGGATTCGGCCAGCGCCGGTTGGGCGATGAAGGTGGCCGTCGCCTCGACAAAGCAACGGATCAGCCGTTCGGCGATTTCGGGCTTCTTCTTGTAGAAATCCTCGGTGACGACGAGGGAGCGCACCGGCTCGCCCAGTTCGGTGTCGTAGGGCTTGATGACCTCGACGCCAAAACCCTTGTTGATCGCCTGGCTCGATTGCGGCTCCGACTGCGACATCGCGTCGATGCTGCCCGCCAACAGCGCCTGATTCATGTCGGCGTAGGCCATGTAGGTGATCTGCACGTCCTTGCCCGGACGGTCCGACCAGCTCAGGCCATGCTTGGCCAGTTCGGCCAACAGAACCAGTTCCTGCGCGCCGCCGCGCGGGGTGGCGACCTTCTTGCCCTTCAGATCGGCGATGGTCTTGATGCCCGCGTTCGGCTTGGCGACGATGCGCGCCCCGCCCTTGGCGAAACCGGCCACCGCGTAGATCGGCACGCCCGAGGCGCGTCCGGCGATGGCAGCGTCCACCGCGCTGGCGGCCACGTCGATTTCACCGGCGACGATGGCGGGCAGGATGTCGATGCCCTTGGGGAACACCCGCTCCTCGATCTTCAGATCGTATTTTCCGGCGATCTCCTTCATGTAGGACACCGCGCCGTAATGGGCGAATTTCAGGTTGCCGAGTCGGACCAGATCGGCGGCGCTGGCGGTGGTGGAGGCCAGGGCGGCGGCCAACACGGTGGCGGCGATCAGGCTGGTCTTGCGCATCACTCTCTCCCAAGGGCGTTTGTCCGCAACACCGGCGTTGCGGTTGACCACTCCATCAGCAAACGCCGTGCCGCCCGCTGTTGGCGGCGCAAACAATTGAAAACACTGCGCGGCGCGCGGGGCCTGCCCGCCCACGTCAGCGGAAATCCGCCGATGTGGGCGGAGCCGTCGGCGGATTTCCGCCGATCACCACCCGCGCTCTCCCCCGGCCGTGGCGGCGTGCGACGACGAGTCATCGCGACGCAACGGAAAAGGGTGTAATGATGCTGCACCTGCGAACCAAAAAAGGAACCGAGGACAATGACCGAGAGCAACGCGGCCGCCACGATCCAGACCGTTGGCGTCATTGGGGCCGGGACCATGGGCAACGGCATCGCCCAGGTCAGCGCCGTCGCCGGTCTGACCGTGGTGATGATCGACATTTCCGACGAGGCGGTGGCCCGTGGGCTGAAGACCATCGGCGGCAGCCTCGACCGGCTGGTCAAGAAGGAGAAGATGACGGCGGAGGACCGCGACGCCGCCCTGGCCCGCATCACCGCCACCACCGACAAGGCCGCGCTGGGCACCTGCGATCTGGTGATCGAAGCCGCGACCGAGAACGAGGCGCTGAAGGTCAAGATCCTGAAGGATCTGCCCGCCGTGCTGAAGCCCGACGCGCTGATCGCCACCAACACCTCGTCGATCTCCATCACCAAGCTGGCGGCGGCGACCGACCGTCCCGACCGCTTCATCGGCATGCATTTCTTCAACCCGGTGCCGCTGATGGCGCTGCTGGAACTGATTCGCGGCCTTCAGACCTCCGACGCCACGCACGAAGCGGCGATGGCCTTTGCCAAGCGCGTCGGCAAGGCCCCGATCACCGCCAAGAACAGCCCCGGTTTCGCCGTCAACCGCATCCTCTGCCCGATGATCAACGAGGCGATCTTCGCGTTGCAGGAAGGGTTGGCGACCGCCGAGGACATCGACGCGGGCATGAAGCTGGGCTGCAACCACCCGATCGGCCCGTTGGCGCTGGCCGACATGATCGGGTTGGACACCATGCTGTTCATCATGGATGTGTTCTATCAGGGCTTCAACGATCCGAAATACCGCGCCGCCCCGCTGTTGAAGGAAATGGTGGACGCCGGTCATCTGGGCCGCAAGTCGGGCAAGGGCTTCTACGACTACAGCGGCAAGTAACCACCTGACGCGCTGTTGCACGCCACCGCCGCCCGGGAACGCCTGTTCCCCGGCGGCGGTGGCGTTGTGTTTTGACGATTGTGCGAATTGGGCCGCGCGGGGCAATTTCCCGCTTGCGCCCACCGGGTGGCCTGCACAAGCTTGTTGGGACCACACACGATTCCAACCCTGGCCGACCCATCCCAAGCATGGGCGGTCGCAAGCAGGAGAACGGCATGTCGATCCGCCAACTGGCCCCCGCCCTTGTGGCTCTGAGCCTTCTGGCCACCCCGGCCGTTGCCGCCGAAGGCGGCGCATCGTCGTCCTGGGCCGGAACCATCACCACGGTGGTGGTTGGCGGTGCCATCGGCGCGGTGGCCCTGCCTTACGCCCTTCCCGTGGTCGCGCCGGTGGTGGGCAACGCCGTCACCACGGCGGGCGCGGCGGTGACGGCCACCGCCCCGGCGGTGGGTGCCCTGATCCTGGATTCGGCGGTGGCGGCGGGGACCTTCGTCTCCAGCGTCTCGTCCACCGCGACCACCTATGTCCTGTCCCAGCCGGTGGCCAACCAGGCCGCCATCGGCGGTGCCGCCGGTGCCGTCTTCGCGCTGGGCATGCGCTGAGAAGGGGCGCGACGGGGCGGCGGTCAACACTCTGACGTCGCCCCGTCACACCCCTGTCATCGTCTTGCGATACCCTGCCGCCGCGACGCGATCCGGCGTTGCGGCAGCAGAGGTTGGGACCCGTGCCTGATTCAGCCCCCGTCATCGTCATCCGCCCCTCCACCGAGGAGGATGTTCCGGCGATGTTGGACATTTACGGCTACCACATCCAACACGGCCTTGGCCCGTTCGACCTCGAACCCCTGCACCCGGACGAGCTGAAGCGCCGCCGCAAGGCGATGCTGAAACGCCGCCTGCCGCATCTGGTGGCCGATCTGGACGGGACCGTGGTCGGTTACGCCTACGCCGCGCCCTTCCGCAAACGCCCGGCCTACCGCTACACGGTCGAACACTCGATCTACGTCCACAAGGATTTTCGCGGCATGGGCATCGGGCGGCGTCTGCTGCCCGCCCTGATTGCGGCGCTGGAGCAGACCAAGACCCGCCAGATGATCGCCGTGGTGGACAGCTCCAACATCCCGTCGCGCCGCCTGCACGAAGCCTGCGGCTTCATCGAGGCCGGGGTCTTGCGCTCCGTCGGTTTCAAATTCGGGCGCTGGACCGACAGCGTCTTTTTGCAACGCCCCGTCGGTGCCGCCGATGGACGGTTGCCCGACGATCATCTCGGTGGCACGGTTCCGGCGGGTGAATAAACCCGCCGCCCGCACCGTTCATTCCGTCGTTCTGTCCCTTCCTTTCCGCCCAACCGGAGTCCCGGCATGGAATTTTTCCGTCGTTTCAATGTCCTGATCTGCGCGCCGAACTTCGAGGTCGATGAGCTGGAAGGGGTGCGGCTGCAACAGATCCTGTCGGAGGTGGAGCGGCTGGGCTTCCAGGTCGTGCGGACCCGCCGGATCGAGGACGCCGAACTGGCGATCCGCACCGACGCCGCCATCGGCTGCATGATCGTCGATTGGGGCAAACGCGGGTTGGACGGCAAGAACGCCTCGCTGATCGCGCTGGCCCGCGCGCGCGGCCTGGAAATGCCGATCATCCTGCTGGTGCGCCGCCAGCGCCTGGAAGACATTCCGGTCGACGTGCTCAACCAGGTCGATGGCTATGTGTTCCTGGCTGAAGAAACGCCGGAATTCATCGCCAAGAATCTGGTCAGCCGGTTGAAGCAATACGCCGAAACCCTGAAAACCCCCTTCTTCGGCGCGCTGGTCGATTACGCCGAGGAAGGCAACCAGCTGTGGACCTGCCCCGGCCACAACGGCGGCATCTTCTACAACCGCAGCCCCATCGGGCGGATTTTCGTCGAACATCTGGGCGAAGCCGTGTTCCGCGACGACATCGACAATTCGGTGTTGGAGATGGGCGATCTGCTGATCCACGAAGGCCCGGCGCTGAAGGCGCAAAAGGAGGCCGCCCAAATCTTCGGGGCGGAGCGCACCTATTTCGTGCTGAACGGCACCTCGGCGTCCAACAAGATCGTGCTGTCGGCGCTGGTGGCCGAAGATGATCTGGTGCTGTTCGACCGCAACAACCACAAGGCGGCCCACCATGGCGGCCTGTTCCTGGGCGGCGGCATCCCGATCTTCCTGGAAACCGACCGCAACCCCTTCGGCCTGATCGGCCCGATCGACCATGAGGCGCTGGACGAGGAGCGCATCCGCGAGAAGATCCGCAACAACCCGTTGGTCACGGATCCCGACGCCTGGAAGCGCGAGCGCCCGTTCCGCGCGGCGGTGATCCAGCAATGCAGCTACGACGGGACCATCTACAGCGCCGAGACAATTTTGGCCAAGATCGGCCATCTCTGCGACTACATCCTGTTTGACGAGGCGTGGGCCGGGTTCCTGAAGTTCCACCCGCTGTTCCGGGGCCGCTTCGCCATGGGGCTGGACCAGTTGGGCGAGAACCACCCCGGCATCATCGCCACCCAATCGACGCACAAGCAGCTCGCCAGCTTCTCGCAGGCCTCGCAGATCCATGTGAAGGACAGCCATCTCGGCAAGCAGCGTCGTCGGGTGGAGCATCGCCGCTTCAACGAAACCTTCCTGCTGCACGCCTCGACCTCGCCCTTCTACCCGCTGTTCGCCTCGCTGGACGTCGGCGCGCAGATGATGAAGGGGCGGTCGGGCGAGGTGCTGTGGGACGACACCATCCGCCTGGGCATCGAGCTGCGCAAAAAGATCCGCGCGATCCGCCGCGAATTCGAAGGGCGCGAGAGCGACCCGGCCCGCCGCTGGTTCTTCGACCCCTTCGTGCCCGACCGCACCAGCGTCAAGGGCGTTGAAATGGCGTGGGAGGATGTGCCGACCGACGAGTTGGCCGCCAACGTCCACCATTGGGAATTCCACCCCGGCGCGGATTGGCACGGCTTCCAGCACGTCGCCCCCGGCTACGCCATGACCGACCCGAACAAGCTGACCCTGCTGACCCCCGGCTTCAACCGGCACACCGGGGCCTATGAGGATCACGGCATTCCGGCCCCGGTTCTGGCGCAATATCTGCGCGAAAACCGCATCGTCCCGGAAAAGAACGATCTGAACTCCATCCTGTTCCTGCTGACGCCGGGCGTGGAATCGAGCAAGGCGGGCACGCTGTTGAGCGGTCTGGTCGCCTTCAAGCGGCTGCACGACGACAACGCCCTGTTGGAGGACGTCATCCCCGAATTCGTCGCCAAACGGCCCCAGCGTTACACCGGGACCCGCCTGCGCGACCTGTGCGGCGCGATGCACGCCTATTACCGCGACGCCGGAACCAGCCAGTTGCAGCGGAACATGTTCCGCCCGCAGCATCTGCCCACCATGGTGATGCCGCCGCGCGAGGCCACCCGCCATCTGGTGCGCAACAACGTCGATTACGTGCCGATCGACGAGGCGTTCGGGCGGATCGCCACCACCCTGTTCGTCGTCTACCCGCCCGGCATCGCCACCGTGGTTCCGGGTGAGCGGCTGGACGAGCGCGCCCGCCCGATGATCGATTACCTGAAGATGTTCCAGGAAGGGGCGAACCGCTTCCCCGGCTTCGACAACGAAATCCAGGGCCTGTACCGCGAAACCGGCGAGGATGGCCGGGTCCGCTTCTACACCTACGTCGTGCGGGAATAACCGCTCAACGGTCGGGAATGCCGTATTTGCGCAGCTTGTTGGCGATCATGGTGTGCGAGGTGCGCAGCCGGGCCGCCAGCTTGCGGCTGGACGGAAAACGGGGGTAGAGCGTGCGCAACAGCGTGCGCTCGAACCCCTCCACCGCCTCCTCCCACCCCTCGCCCTCCGGGTCGAGCGACAGGGGGGAGGGATCGAGCGCGGCGGTGATGCGGGCACCGGCAAGATCAAGGTCGGCGGCGTCGATCACGGCGCTGTCGCTCATCGTCACCGCGCGGAAGATGACGTTTTCCAACTGACGGACGTTGCCCGGCCAACGGTTGGCCAGCAGCGTCGCCGCCGCCGCCCCGGTCAGGCGGCAGGGCGGGCGGCGGGTCTGGGCGCAGGCCCGCGCGATGAAATGGCGGGCCAGCAACAGGATGTCGTCGCCGCGCTCGCGCAACGGCGGCACCTGCACCGTCAGCACGTTCAACCGGTAAAACAAATCCTCGCGAAAGCGCTGGTCGGCCACCATCGCCTCCATCGGGCGGTGGGTGGCGCTGATGACGCGGACATCGACCTTTTGTTCCCGCTCCCCACCGACCCTTCGGAAACTGCCGTCGTTGAGGAATCGCAACAATTTGGCCTGAAGATAGGCCGACATTTCGCCGATCTCGTCGAGGAACACGGTCCCGCCATGGGCCAGCTCCAGCAACCCCGGCTTGCCGCCGCGCTGCGCCCCGGTGAAGGAGCCGGGGGCGTAGCCGAACAGCTCGCTTTCCGCCAGATTTTCCGGGACCGCCGCGCAGTTCAGGGCCAGAAAGGGCTTGCCCGCGCGCGGGCTGGCGCGGTGGCAGGCGTGCGCGATCAGCTCCTTGCCGGTCCCGGTTTCGCCCAAGATCAGCAAGGGGGCCTCCACCGCCGCCACCCGCGCGGCGCGCGCCTTCAACCCGCGCATCGGCGGGGAATCGCCCAGAATCTTGTCAAAGCCGCCCTCGTCGAAATTCTGCAAGGCGTCCAGCCGCTCGCCCAGACGGGCCGGAGCGAACAGGGTGATGACCGCCCCCTCCGGCCCGCCCGCGCCCGCGCTGTCGATGATCGGGGTGACGTCGAGCAAAAAGGGCTGGCCGTTCAGGGTCGCCTCGCGGCTGGCGCTGCGGAAACCGCCGCCGCTGGGATCGGCGCTCAACACCTCAATGGTCAGGCCGGGGTCACCGAACAGCGCGCCCAGATCGGCCCCGGTCAGCGCGCTTTCGCTGGTTCCGGCCACGCGCGCGGCCGCCGCGTTGGCCACCACCACCCGCCCGCCGCGATCCACCGCCAGCACCGGATCGGGCAGGGCGGCCAGCAGCGCGTCCAGATGCAGCCGCCGCCGGGTCCCGGGCATCATGTCGATGGCGCTGACCCGCTGCACCCCGGCCACCGTGCGCAGAGCGGAGTCGAGCGCGGGCAGGGCGGCGGGATCCAGCCCGGGCGCGTCGATGTGGATGTGCGGCGGATCGACCTCCACCCCCACCACATTCAACCGGCGCACCGCCAACACCGCCAGAATTTCATGGGCGATGCCGACCCGGTCGGTGAACAGAACCTCGATGCGCATGGTCGGCTCCGCATGGGGGACAACATCGTCTCCACTGTAACTGAACACGTACAGCGTATCAAAATGTTTACACCGCACTCAAACCGCTGATTTCAATGGAAAGAGGGCGTATTGGACCACCATCTGTAAACGTTTCAATACAGGCTGATCCGCCCCCAACCCGCCAGACTCCAATCAAACCGCCATCTCCATCGCTTGGCATCCCGTTTGCTAAGACCTGTGTGCAGAGTGAATTTTCCAGCTTCGGAGGCCAGTCCTATGCGCGTGATCGTTCTTGGCAGCGGCGTCATCGGTGTCAGCACGGCCTATTATCTGGCCCGCGCCGGTCACGAGGTGACGGTGATCGACCGCCAGAACGGTCCGGCGCTGGAAACCAGCTTCGCCAACGCGGGCGAGGTGTCGCCGGGCTATTCGGCCCCGTGGGCGGCCCCCGGCCTGATGCTGAAGGCGGTGAAGTGGCTGACGATGAAGCATTCGCCGCTGGTGATCCGGCCGAAGCTGGATCCGGCCCTGTGGTCGTGGTGCATCAAGCTGCTGATGAACGCCAACGAAACCAGCTATCAGCTCAACAAGGCCCGCATGGTCCGCATCGCCGAATACAGCCGCGATTGCCTGAAGGCGCTGCGCGCGGAAACCGGCATCACCTATGACGAGCGGACCAAGGGCACCTTCCAGGTGTTCCGCACGCAAAAGCAGTTGGACGCCGCAGGGTACGACATGGCGGTGCTGGAGAAATTCGGCGTGCCCTTCAGCCTGCACGACCGCAACGGCCTGTCCTCGGTCGAACCGGCCCTGGAACTGGTCAAGGACAAGCTGGTCGGCGGTCTGCTGCTGCCCGGCGACGAAACCGGCGACTGCTTCATGTTCACCAACCGCCTAGCCGACTTCGCCACCAGGCGCGGGGTGTCGTTCCGCTACGGCGTGACCATTCGCGGCCTGGAGAGCGACGGGACCAAGGTGACGGGCGTCGTCACCGATCAGGGCACGCTGACCGCCGACGCCTACGTCGTCGCCATGGGCAGCTATTCGCCCAAGCTGGTCAAGGGCTTTGGCCTGAAGCTGCCGGTCTATCCGGTCAAGGGCTATTCGCTGACGCTGCCGATCACCGATTCGTCGGGCGCGCCGGAATCCACCGTGATGGACGAAACCCACAAGATCGCCGTCACCCGGCTGGGCGACCGCATCCGCGTCGGCGGCACGGCGGAACTGACCGGCTTCGACCTCACGCTGCGCCAGGGCCGTCGCGGTCCGCTCGATCACGTCGTCCGCGATCTGTTCCCGCGCGGCGGCGACCTGTCGAAGGCGGAGTTCTGGACCGGCCTACGCCCCAACACCCCGGACGGCACCCCCATCGTCGGTCCGACCCCGGTCAAGAACCTGTTCCTGAACACCGGCCATGGCACCTTGGGCTGGACGATGGCCGCCGGTTCGGGCCGTCTGCTGGCTGACGTCATCAGCGGCGTGCCGACCGACATCGATCTGGATGGGCTGACCGTCCACCGCTACACCGGTGCGCCCCTTCCTGCCGCCTACACCCAACGCCCCACGGTCAAGCGCGCGGCGTAAGCGCACCATCATCCACGCGCACAGCGAAAAGGCCCCAGCCCCGGAGCGATCCAGGGCTGGGGCCTTTGCCGTTTCATTCCATCAAAACCGACGTCGCGGCGCGATCAGATCCAGGACTCGTCCGAACCACCGCCCTCGCCGCCATCCACATAGGACCCATCATCGCCCTGATAGCTGGCCTCCTGGTGGGGTGCCGGTTGCTGGTGCGAGACCTCGCGCGGGACGGCGCTGTCGCCATAGAAGTTGTTGACGACCGTCTCGTTCACCACCGTGTCGCCCACCGGCGTGTGTGCGGCGGCGGCAACCCCACCACCCAGCGCGCCGGATCCATGGCTGAACAGCGAAGAAATCGCGCTGGCCGCCAGCATGCCACCCGCCACACCGGCGGCGGTCTGCGCCGCACCGGCCAGAAAACCGCCGCCACGCGACGTGTAGGGTTGCTGCGGGGCGAAGCCCGGTTGCGGCGCGTAAGCGGGCTGGGCGTAAGGGCTGGGGGCCGGGCCAGCGGCGGGGGCACCCCATGGGCTGCGCGCCGGGCCGGAGGGCGGGGGTGCCACGACGGGAGCCGGAGCGTCCGAACGGCTGCCGCCCCAGGGGCTGCGGCCCAAGCCCAACGCGTTGGACAGGAAACTGCCGCCCGAAGCGGCCGGACCTGGTTGCGCGGCCTTGCTTTGCGCCTCCTTCAACTGGCGCTCCAACTCCTCGATGCGGGTCTGGGCGTTGGTCAGCGCCTGCTGTTGCACCAGAATGGTCTGGGCCATGTAATAAGGGGCGAGGGGTTGGCTTTGCACCGCCTGGCGGATGAAGCTGTCGGCATCGGCGTCGCGCGGCTGGCCTTCCGCGTCGCGCAGATGACGGAACAGGTCGGACAGAAGGGTGCGTTCCTCGGGCGTCATTGATCGTCTCCATGGCACGGTCTCAGTTCGTGCGTGTCGGATATGTGAGGGTCGGTGTTTCGCGTTGCAAGCCCCCAGCGGCACAGAGGGCATAGCGGATGATTTGGCGCGCCGATCTATGACGCTCGTCGGATCCTCAGCCAGAGGTCGTGCGACATTCCGTTGACTGTGTGCGCAGCACAAAACGGGATAGACTCGGGATTGAGGGATCAACGGAAACAACAACCCGACAATCAACGACCCAACGTCAGCCCATCGCCCCAAATTCCCCAAATCGTCAAACAGGGAGTACGCCGATGCCGATCCTGGATCAGCCCTGCGCCCCCGAACACCCTGCGTGGAACCTTCCCGAGTTTGATCGTCCCACCGTTCATCACCCCACCATCGGCAGCCATGAATTGGAGCCGGACGAAATCGCCGTGATCGCTGTTCACCAACGGTTGTCGCCCGCCGAAGCCATCCGTCGCGGGGCGGAACTGATGCGCGAACCCTGGGGCCACGCGGCGCTGAGGCAAATGGTGTGGGATCTGCTGTGCATCGCCCGCCGCCGCGACCATGACGTGGACGCCGCCCATCTCAGTGCCCTGTACCGCCGGGTGTGCGGGCGTTTCGCCAACCCGCAGGACCGCCGCAAATCCCTCTCCCGCTCCAGCCACCCGTTCCCCTGCAACACCCTGTGCTGACCAGGCCCGGCGGCGTCAGGTTCCGTCGGTCACGGGTATGCGCCCGGCGATGATGGCGCGCCGCGCGTCTTCCGCCGCGTTCAGCATCGCCGGGGTGAGCAGGGCGCGGTTGTTTTCGTCCACCGCATAGTCCATCGCCCCGTCCGCCAATCCCAGCACATGGGCACCGGGCGTCCAGGTGCCACGCTGCCCGGCCTGGAAGGTGGCATCAACCGCCAGATCCACCCGCTTGAGCATCGAGGTCAGGATGGTCCCGGGGTACAGATAGTTCTGGTTGCTGTCCACACCGATGGCCAGACGCCCATTGTCCTTCGCGGCGGAGAAAACCCCGAAATTCGACACGCCGGCCCCCGCAAAGACGACATCCGCCCCACGCTGGAACTGGCTGCGCGCCACCTCCGCCCCGGTGGTGGGGTCGTTGAAGGCGTCGGGTGTGGTGCCGACGAAATTGACCAGCACGGTGATGTCACCGCGCGCGTGGCGGGCACCCTGGGTGAAGCCCGCGATGAACTTGCGCAGCAGCGGGATGTCGAGCGCCCCGACAAAGCCGACGGTCCCGCTTTTCGACGCCAGCGCCGCCAACACGCCGACCAGAAAGGATCCTTCCTGCTCCCGGAAGGTGACGGAACGGATGTTGGTCGCCTCCGCCACCGCGTCCACAATGGTGAAACGCACCGTCGGGTGTTGCGGGGCCAGTTTGGCGAGCGGGGTGGCGTAGTAAAAGCCGACGGTGACGATGTCAGTGGCCCCGCGCCGGATCAGCCCGGCCACCCCCAGATCGAACTGCGCCGGTGCCTGCGGCGCGTATTCGAGATAACCGATCCCGCTCGCGGACTTGAAACGCTCCGCCCCGGTGTAAGCCCCCTCGTTGAAGCTTTTGTCGAACTTCTGCCCAACCGCGTAGATCAAGCCGGGGGTGAAACCGGACGCACAGGCGGTGTTGGGGACAATCCCGGCGGTGGACAGGGCGGCGAGGCTGGACGCCCCCAGATGCAGAACCGAACGGCGGGTCAACGACGTCATGGTGCGGCTTTTCCGTCTGAAGGGGACTGGGGTTCAGTTAGCCACGGACCGCTGCATCCATCCAGTGGAAAGGATGCGGCAGCGGAAAACCGGCGATACCGCCGCGCGTTGTGTTCGATGATCGCCCATTATCCAGCGGATCGCCCCGTATGGCAAGGCTGCCATTCCAAGACAGGGGGTTTTCGCCGGGCGGATGCGCGCTCACTGTTGCTGTCAGTTGTCTGACCTGTTTCCGTCCCCCCGACTCCTGGAACGCCGATGCTCGCGCGCCTTGCCGCCGTTCGTGCCCTGTCGCCCGCCAACAACCCGTTTTTCATGGCCGCGCTGGGGGTTCTCACCTCCTTCGGTCCGATGGGGACCGACATGTATCTGCCGGGCATGCCGACCATCGGGGCTGATTTGCGCGTGCCACAGGATCAGGTGCAATGGACCCTGTCGGCCTTCTTTCTGGGCTTTGGCATCGGGCAATTGATCTGGGGGGCGCTGGGCGACCGGTTCGGACGGCGCGGCCCGATCGCGGTCGGCATTCTGCTCTATGGCGTGGCCTGCGTCGACTGTTCGCTGTCCAACGACATCGCGCATCTAGCGGGCTGGCGGTTCGTCCAGGGGGTGGGGGCCTGCGCCGGGCCGGTGCTGGTCCGCGCCATGATCCGCGACGTGTTCGACCGCGACCGCGCGGCGCGCACCCTGTCGCTGATGATGCTGGTGATGGGGGCCGCGCCGATCATCGCGCCCCTGATCGGCGGGCAAATCCTGATCTGGGCCAACTGGCGTTGGATTTTCTGGGGGCAGGCGATTTTTGGAGCCATCGCGCTGCTGGCCTTGTGCAGCCTGCCGGAAACGCT
Organism: Azospirillum griseum; assembly: GCF_003966125.1. Classification (GTDB taxonomy): domain Bacteria; phylum Pseudomonadota; class Alphaproteobacteria; order Azospirillales; family Azospirillaceae; genus Azospirillum; species Azospirillum griseum. The sequence goes on along the minus strand of NZ_RXMA01000025.1, from coordinate 70,391 downwards.
GGCGCGCGACCGGCGCAGCAGCCTGCGGCCGATGACGCTGGCGCTGTCCTACCGGCAATTGCTGACCAACCGCGCCTATCTGGGGTTCGCCTTTGGCAGCGCCTGCATCTATGCAGGCATGTTCGCCTTCATCTCCGGCTCGCCCTTCGTCTACATTGACCTGTTCGGCGTGAACCCCGAGTATTTCGGTTTTCTGTTCGGCATCAACATCGTCGGCATGATGGCGATGAGCACCGTCAACAGCCGCATCGTCCTGCGTTACGGCGCGGAACGCATGTTGCGGACCGGCACCGCCCTGGCCGCCGCCGCCGGGCTGGTGGTGCTGGCGGTGGCGGCCAGCGGGGTTGGCGGGCTGTGGGGGTTGGTGGCGGCGATCCTGCTCTTCATGGCAATGATGTCCTTCATCAACGCCAACGCCATGGCCTGCGCCATGCAGTCCTTTCCGCACATGGCGGGCACGGCGTCGGCCCTGGCCGGGATGCTGCAATTCTGCGTCGGCGGCGTGTCGGGTTGGGTGGTCGGGCTGCTCGCCAACGGGACCGCCACCCCGATGGGTGCCGTGATCTGCGCGGCGGCGCTGCTCAGCCTGCTGCTGAACCGGTGGCTGGTGCGGCGGCCAACGCCCAGCCATACAGCTCCATAACGCCATCACGTCCGCGCAGCGCCTTGCCGGGCAGGGCGATCCAGCCGGGGGCCGAGGGCCGCCCCGCCTCATCCACCGCGCCCGAGGCGGCCAGCGCGGCGCGGGAGGCGACGAGCGGGACCCCGGCGCTTTTCGTTTCGTCCTGAAGCCGGGCGGCGACGTTCACCGTGTCACCCAGCACCGTGTATTCCAACCGCACCTCGTCCCCAACCGCGCCGCAGAAGACCGGCCCCCAATGGACGCCAACGCCGATCCGCACGGCGTCCTCGCCCCGTTCGGCCCGCTCCGCGTTCCAGGCGGCGACACGGGCCAGCAGCTCTTGCGCGCAGGCCAGCGCGTCCGCCGCCGCACAGTCGCGCGGGTGGGGGACGCCGAACAGGACCATGGCGGCGTCGCCGATGAATTTGTCGATCACACCGCCATGAGCCGCCGCCGCTGCGGCGACGCAGGCGCGGAATTCCCCGACGAAGCGGCCCAGCGCCGCCGGGTCCAACCCCTCCGACCGGCGGGTGAAGCCCCGGATGTCGGTGAACAGGATCCCCACATCGTGCCGCGCGCCCGCCCGCACCGTTTCCGGGCTGTTGTCGGCCAGCCACGCGCCGATTGCCGGATCCAGATAGCGGCCCAGATTGACCCGACGTTCCCGCTCCAACTCCATCAGGCGGCGGTCGGCCTCGACCCGCAGCAGCAGTTGCGCCCGCATCACCTCCATGGCGCGCAGCAGCTTGCCGGTTTCGTCGCGCCGCTGGCTCGTCACCGGCTCGCTCAGATGACCACCGGCGATGGTTTCGGCCATGCGCACCGCGCGATTGAGCGGGCGGACGATGTTCCGGGTCAGCAGCCCGGCCACCAGCAGCCCGGTCAACAGCACCGCCGCCACGATCACCAGAGTGGTGCGCTGCGCCTCCGCCGCTTCGGCGCGGGCGTCCTCGACGAAGTAGAATCCATCGGATTTCGCGCTTTCCACCGCCAGATCAATGACCGTGAGAATGCGGCGGCTGAGGTCATGGATCGCCGGGTCCTCGACATCGGTGGACACGGTGGCGGGTATCAGCGCGTCCCATTGCCCGATCAGCGCCTTCACCTCGTCCAGCCGCTGGCGCAGCGCCGGGCTGGAGGCGCGGCGATGGGCCACCGCCAGATCATCGTCAAACTCGTCGCGCGCGGCGTGGTATTCGGCCCGCGCCTGTTCGGCCATGTGCGGGTTGCCCAGGGAGGCGACGCGCTGCGCCATCACCATCGCCCGCACATGCAGTTGCGCCGACCGGCTGAAGTCGATGGCCTGCAACGGCTTGTCGTACAGCGTCACCACCAGACGCCCGACCTCCGTCACCGCCTGCACGCTGAACCAGCCACCCACCGCCGTGATCGCCAGGATCAGGGCGAAGGCCAACGTCAGCTTGTAGCGGATTGGGATGTGATCGAGCATCAGGGCTGCGCGCCGCTCATTTCACGGCACCGTTCATTTCACGGTGACGGTCAGGTGCATGCGCGGGTGAATCTGGCACTCCACCTCAAAGGTTCCGGCCTTGGTCAGGCGGATCGACTTCTTTTCACCCGGATTTTGACCGCCCAGATTGAACTCGTGCCCCAGCGTGCCGGAAAACATGTTGTGGGTGTACAGATCGCCGTTGGTGAAGGTCAGGGTGTCCCCCACCTGCGCCGTGACCGACGGCGGGGTGAACGCCTTGTTCTGCTGCTCCACAACGACCTCGGCCGCCCAGGCCGTGCCAACCCACAGCGCCAGAACCGCCGCGCCAACCGCAAACCCCCGTTCACTCATCATGCCCGTCCTTTTCGGATGCGTGGTTGCGATCAGGATACGCGGCGAGACGGTCGTGGTTCAATGGCTGGCAATGGCCCCTTAAATCACGCAAATAATCTTGTTGTTCATTGATAAGAGGCGCGCTGGAATGTGAATTGTCATTTCCCAATCCCCATTCTACCCTGCGCGTGGATTTTCTGGAGGGATGACCATGCCGCTCAATCGCCGCGCCCTGCTGGCCGCCGCCGCCGCTGTGGCGGGCAGCGCCGCGCTGCCGCGCCCGTCCGCCGCCGCCACGCCGCTGCGGGTCGGCTACATCCCCATCATCCCGATGACCCAACTCTATGTGTTGAACGGGGAAGGCTGGGCGAAGGACGCCGGGCTGGATCTGACCCTGACCAGCTTCCAATCCGGACCGGCGATGATCCAGGCCCTGGCGTCGGGGACGCTGGACGTCGCCTATGTCGGCATCGGCCCGGCGATGATCGCCCGTTCCAAGGGCGTCAAGCTGAAGGTGGTTGCCGCCAACGTCATCGATCAGGTAGCGCTCATCGGGCGCGGCCCCTTCGCCAGTTTGACCGCCAGCGCCGCCAGCCCGGCGGAGGGGTTTGCCGCCTTCCGCGCCGCGCAGGGGCGTCCGGCCAAGATCGCCAGCCTGCCCGCCGGATCGGTCCCCGACACCGTGCTGCGCTATTGGGCGCAGGAGGTGGCGAAGATCCCGGCCAGCGACCTTCAAATCGTCGGCATGGGCGACGAGCAGGTGCAACAGGCGCTGCTGTCGGGCGCGGTCGATGGCGCGTCGATCCTCGAACCGACCCTGACGCTGGTGCAAAGCCGCCTGCCCGACGCGCGCCTGGTCGCCAAGGCCGGGACCCTGTTCCCACAACAGCCCGGCGCGATCCTGGCGGTGACGGAATCGGCGATCGCGCAGAGCCGGGCGGCGGTGGCCACGCTGGTGCGGCTGCACATCCGCGCCACCGCCTTCGCCATCGCCAACCCCGACCGCACGGCGGTCATCGTCACCGAGGCCATCGGCAAGGGTCTGATCGAACCGGCGGTGATGCGGGCGGCCTTGGTCTCCGGGGCCACCAACTTCGTCGATGACCCGCGCCGCATCGTCGACTCCACCAAGAAAATGCAGGCGTTCCAGCAGAGCTTGGGCCAAATCCCCGATCCGGTGGACGTGGACGCCCTGTTCGACCACAGCTTTTACGACGCGGCGAAGGCGGGTTGAGCGATGGGCGGGGAACCGGTGATCCGTCTGGTCATCCACGCGCCGACGCCGGGCGCGCTGGAGCGGGGGCGGCGCAACGCCGCCAATCTGCTGAAACTGCGGCCCGACGCGGCGGTGCGGCTGGTGGTGAACGGCGCGGCGGTGGTTGCGGCGCTGGACCATCCCGATCCGGCCACCGATGGCCTGTTGCGCCTGTGCGCCAACAGCCTGAGGGCGGCGGGGCGCGACGCCGGGGCCTTGACCGTGGTTGTGGCGGCGGTGCTCGACATCGCCACCGCGCAGGCCGAGGGGTGGGCCTATCTGCGCGCCTGACCATACGCGCGCCCAAACACCCTCACATCACAATCAGATCAACGTCCGATCACAAAAAGAAAAATGGAGCGGGGGATGAATCGACCCACCCCCCGCCCCAGGTCACGCCACCTTGGCCGCCGTGTAAGCGTCCAAAAGCTGGCGTCCAGCGTTCAGAATTCCATCGCGGTCGCCGCGCTTGACCAGCGCCTCGTCGACCAGTTTGCCGCCCGCTCCGACGCAGGCCACGCCCGCCGCGACATAGGCCGCGACATTGCCCGCGTCGATGCCGCCGGTGGGGACAAAGCGCACGCCGGGGAACACCGACTTCAGCGCCTTGATGTGCGCCGGGCCGACGGTGGAGGCCGGGAACACCTTGACCGCATCGGCCCCGGCCAGAATGGCGGCGTGCACCTCCGTCGGAGTCAGCGCGCCCATCAGGCAGGCCACGCCGTGGCGGCGGCAGGCGGCCGCCACCTCCGGCACCACGCAGGGCGACACGACGTAGCGGGCACCGGCGGCCACCACCTCATCAACCCCGGCGGCGGTCAGAACGGTCCCGGCCCCGATCAGGGCACCGCCCTGCGCGCTCAACTCGGCGATCAGACCGACGGCACCGGGCGTGGTCATGGTGATTTCAAAGGTCCCGTACCCGGCCTCGCGCAGCCACGACACGGCGGTGCGCGCCAGATCGGCGGAGCTGTTGCGGATGACCGGAACCACGCCGTAGGCGGCAAGCTGGTCGAGAGTCGCGGCGGCGGTGCTGGTCATGACGCGTCCTTCACGGGCAAGGGATCGCCGCGCAGGGTGGACGGCACGTCCTCCGGCCCGGTGATGCGGTGACGACCGCGCAGCGCGGTCTTGATGCGGGCAAGCCGCTGGTTGGTTTCCGGCGGCGACAGCAGGCCGACCGCGACGGTCAGCGCGTCCACCAACGCCAGTTGGGCCAGGCGCGAGGCCATGGGCGTGTGCACGGCGGTGTCCTCGTCCACCTCCACCGCCAGCAGCACATCGGCCAGCTTGGCCAGCGGCCCGCGCGCGGCGGTGATGGCGATGACGCAGGCCCCGCCCTCGCGCGCGATGATCGCGGCGTCGAGGATTTCGGCGCTGGTCCCCGTCTTTGAAATCGTCAGCATCACGTCGCCGGGGCCGAGCGTGGCCGCCGCCGCCGTCTGCATGTGCGCGTCCGACGACGCGGCGACCGACGGCAGCAGGCGGAACAGTTTGTGATGCGCGTCCACCGCGACGGAGCCGGACGCCCCGACGCCGATGATCTCCACCCGTTGCGCCGCGATCAGACGGCGGGCCGCCTGCTCCAGCGCCACCGCGTCCAACGTGTCGCGCAGGCGCACCAGGGCACCGATGGAGCGGTCCATCACCTTTTCCGTGGCGCTGGCGACGCTGTCGGTGGGGGCAAGGTCACGCACCAGGGCCAAACCGGCGTTGGTCGCCGCCTGCGCCCGCGCCGCGCTGGCGGCCAGATGCTGGGCCAGCCGCAGCTTGAAATCCTGAAAGCCGGTGCAGCCGACCGCGCGGCAGAAACGGACCACCGTCGGCTCGCTCACCTCCGCCTTGGCGGCCAGTTGGGCGATGCTGTCCCCCACCACCGCGTCCGGCTGCGCCAACACGACCTGCGCCACCGCCAGTTCGGCGCGGCGCAGCGACGGGAGCGAAGCGTGCAGGTTGGGCAGCATGACGGGCAGGGGATCCGCAGGCAGGGCGACCGGATGGCGTGAATGTAGTCGTACTACACGATCCGCCCGCTGTCGAGGGTGCGTTTGAAATTGGACTACAGACTGTTTGGAATCGCCGCTGTTGGCGGGACCATGGATTCCCGCTTGACTGATATACTAGTATATCCTATTCCTCGACCCAGACACCGGCGCACCACCGCGCCCCACGGACGGGGGCGGATCGGTCGGGCGGCATCGCACCGCCACCGATCCCCTCAGGGAGACAGCATGAACATTGATCTTCGCTACGCGCCGCACCCCGACGACGCCAAGGGCTATGACACCGCCGCGCTGCGCCGCCATTTCCTGATGGAAAACCTGTTCCAGCCCAATCAGATCACGCTGACCTACAGCACGGTGGACCGGGTGGTGGTGGGCGGCGTCCTGCCGACGACGGAGTCGGTCGTCCTGTCCGCCCCGAAGGAGGTGGGATCCCCCACCTTCCTGGCGCGGCGCGAAATGGGCGTGTTCAACATCGGCGCGCCGGGCCGCGTGCGGGTGGATGGCGCGGTCTATGAGATGGGCAACCGCGACGCCCTCTACATCGGCAAGGACAGCGCCGACGTGCGGTTCGAAAGCGTCGATCCGGCCAACCCGGCCAAATTCTATGTGATGAGCACCCCGGCGCACGCCCGTTTCGAAACCCGGCACATCCGCCAGGATCAGGCCAAGAAGATGGAGGTCGGCGACATCGCCACCTCCAACCGCCGCACCATCTACCAATACATCCTGCCGGGCGTCTGCGACACCTGCCAGCTCGTGATGGGTCTGACCCAGTTGGAGCCGGGCAGCATGTGGAACACCATGCCCGCCCACAGCCACACCCGCCGCTGCGAGGTGTATTTCTACTTCGACCTCGCCGACAGCGCCCGCATCTTCCACCTGATGGGCGAGCCGACGGAAACCCGCCACATCGTGGTGAAGAACGAGGAGCTGGTGATCTCGCCCGCCTGGTCGATCCATTCCGGCGTCGGGACCAGCAACTACGCCTTCATCTGGGGCATGGGCGGCGACAACGTCGATTACACCGACATGGATTGGATCCCGATGGAGACGCTGCGATGAGCCGCCCGTCCCTCTTCGATCTGACCGGCAAGACCGCGCTGGTCACGGGGGCCAACACCGGCTTGGGCCAGGCCATCGCCGTGGCGTTGGCGGAGGCCGGGGCCGGGATCATCGCGGTGGGCCGGTCGGCGATGGACGAGACGGCGGCCCAGGTCGCCGCCGCCGGTGCCCCGTTCCACGCCATCCGCGCCGACCTGTCCGGCGTGGCCGCCGTCGCCCCGGTGATGGAACAGGCGCAGGCGACCGGCGCGCGGGTGGATATTCTGGTCAACAACGCGGGCATCATCCGCCGGGCCGACGCGGTGGATTTCACCGAGGCCGATTGGGATGACGTGATGAACGTCAACCTGAAAACCACCTTCTTCCTGACCCAGGCGGTGGGGCGGTCGATGATCGCCGACGGTCTGGGCGGCAAGATCATCAACATCGCCTCGCTGCTGTCCTTCCAGGGCGGCATCCGCATCCCGTCCTACACCGCCAGCAAAAGCGGGCTGGCCGGGTTGACGCGGCTGCTGGCCTGCGAATGGGCGGACAAGGGCATCAACGTCAACGCCATCGCGCCCGGCTATTTCGACACCAACAACACCGAGGCGCTGCGCAACGATCCCAAGCGCAACGCCGACATCCTGGCCCGCATCCCCGCCGGTCACTGGGGTCAACCCAAGGAATTGGGCGGGGCGGCGGTGTTCCTGGCCTCGGCGGCGTCGGATTACGTGCACGGCGTGGTGCTGCCGGTCGATGGCGGGTGGATGGCGCGGTAACGGCGCGCTGGTCCGTCCGGGGGGCGGCACCGCGCCGCCCCTTCACCACAAGAAGCAAGAATCCGGCAGCAAGCCGGGCGGACACCGACACCGGGAGGGCATCTTGTGAAGTACACTTTCGACTTCGCCAGCCTGCAGGAATACTGGCCGGAGTTTCTGCGCGGCGCGCTGATGACGCTGGAGATGACGGCCATCGCCACCGTGCTGGGCATGGTGATCGGCGTGCTGTGCGCCATCGGTCGGCGCGGCAAGCGCCCGTGGCTGGCCGCGCTGTGCGGGGCCTATGTGGAGGTGGTGCGCAACACCCCCTACCTGATCCAAATCTTCTTCATTTTCTTCGGCTTGGCGTCCGCCGGTTTGAAGCTGCCGATCTTCGCCGCCGCCATCCTGACCATGGTGTTCAACGTCGGGGCCTACACCGCCGAAATCGTGCGGGCGGGCATGGACACCATTCATCCCGGCCAGATCGAAGCCGCCGAGGCGCTGGGCCTGTCCGTTCCGCAAATCTATTGGGACGTGATCCTGCGCCCGTCGCTGGAACGGGTGTACCCGTCGCTGACCGGCCAATTCGTGCTGATGATGCTGTCGTCGTCGGTCACGTCGCAGATTTCGGCGGAGGAGCTGACCGGGGTTGCCAACTCCGTCCAGTCGGAAAGCTTCCGCTCCTTTGAAACCTTCATCGTCGTGGCGGTTCTGTATTTCCTGATGGCGATGCTGCTGAAATTCGCCTTCTTCCTGGTCGGTCAGGCGATGTTTCCGCGCCGCCGCCGCCTTGGCACCCCGTTGTAAGGAGGCCGGACGATCATGGGCGGAAGCTTCACCATCAACCATTTCCTCTATCTGCTGCAGGGCGTGGGCTGGACCATCGTCCTGTCGGCGCTGGCCTTTGCCCTGGGCGGGGTCGCCGGGTTCGGCGTGATGCTGCTGCGCACGGCGCGCAGCGCGCTGTTGCGGCGGATCTCCTTCCTCTATGTGCAGCTCATCCAGGGCACGCCGCTGCTGATCCTGCTGTTCGTCGTCTATTTCGGCCTGGGCGTGGTCGGCATCGAACTGCCGCCGCTGCTGGCGGCTGGCGTGTCGCTGATGGTCTATTGCAGCGCCTTTTTGGGCGAAATCTGGCGCGGCTGCGTGGAATCGGTTCCGCGCACCCAATGGGAAGCGTCGGAAGGGTTGGCCCTGACGCGCTGGCAAACCCTGGTCGATGTCATCCTGCCGCAAGCCGCGCGCATCGCCACGCCGCCGACGGTCGGCTTTCTGGTCCAGGTTCTCAAAAGCACCTCGCTCGCCTCGGTCGTCGGCTTTGTCGAACTGACTCGCGCGGCGCAGGTGGTCAACAACTCGCTGTTCACGCCGTTCCTCGTCTTCGGGATCGCGGGCGTCCTGTATTTCGCCCTGTGCTACCCGCTGTCGCGCTGGAGCCGTTCGCTTGAGAGGAAGCTCAATGTCGGCCGTCGTCAAGCTGCATGACATCCACAAATCCTTCGGCACCGTCGAAGTGCTGAAGGGCGTGTCGTTCGAGATCGACCGGGGCGAGGTCGTCGCCATCATCGGCCGCAGCGGCTCGGGAAAAAGCACGGCGCTGCGCTGCATCAACCGGCTGGAAACCATCCAGTCGGGCACGCTGGAGGTCTGCGGCCATCGGCTGGACCAACCCACGCTGGATCTGCGGGCGCTGCGCCAGGACGTCGGCATGGTGTTCCAAAGCTACAACCTGTTCCCGCATCTGACGGTGGAGCAGAACATCACGCTGGCCCCGCGCCGGGTCAAACGCTTGCCCAACAGCCAGGCCCGCGCCTTGGCGCAAGCCTCGTTGGAGCGGGTCGGGTTGGCCGAAAAGATCGATTGCTACCCCGAACAGCTTTCGGGCGGCCAGCAGCAGCGCGTGGCCATCGCCCGGTCGCTGGCGATGCAGCCCAAGGTCATGCTGTTCGACGAAGTGACCTCCGCGCTGGACCCGCAACTGACCGGCGAGGTGCTGCGCGTGATGGAAACGCTGGCCCAGGGCGGCATGACGATGGCGGTGGTCACGCACGAAATGACCTTCGCCCGCCGCGTCGCCGACCGGGTCATTTTCATGCATCAGGGCCGTGTCTGGGAAACCGGACCCGGTGAGATGCTGGAAAACCCGCAAACCCCCGAATTGCAGGCGTTCCTGTCCAACGGCCTGTAAGCCCCATCGCGTTCAAGAACAAAATCCTCCGGAGGAAACCCACGATGCGCATCCGCAAGCTTCTCGCCGCCACCGTCACCGCCGTCACCGCCCTGTGGCTGGCCGCCGCCCCCGTAGCCGCCAAGGCCGATGTCCTCGACGACGTCATGAAGGCCAAAAAAATCCGCGTGGCCGTGGCGATGGGCATCCCGCTGTTCGCCTTCGTGGACAAAAATCTGAAGGCGACCGGGTCGGACGTGGAAACCGCCCGCCTGCTGGCCAAGGACATGGGCGTCGAGCTGGAACTGGTGGAGATCACCAACGCCGCCCGCGTGCCGACCGTGCAGACCCGCAAGGCCGATCTGCTGATCGCCACGCTGGCGATCACGCCGGAACGCAAGAAGGTGATCGATTTCAGCGTGCCCTACGCCACGCTCGACATCATCGTCGCCGCCCCGGCGGAGATCGCCATCAAGGGCTATGAGGATCTGGTCGGCAAAAAGATCGGCCTGACCCGCGCCACGGTGAACGACAGCCTGGTGACGAAGAACGCCAAGGGTGCGGAAATCCTGCGTTTCGAGGACGACGCAACGCTCATCACCGCGCTGGTGTCGGGACAGGTGGACATCGTGTCCAGCCAGACCACGGCCATCGCCGCCATCAACGAACGCCGCACGCAAAGCCCGCTGAAGGTGAAGTTCACCCAACAGGAACTGAATCTCGGCATGGCGATGGCGCAGGGCGAGGACCGGTTGCGCGAATGGGTCAACAACTGGATCAAGACCAATTCGGAAAACGGTCGCCTGAACGCCATTTTCTCGTCCTTCCATGACCGCGACCTGCCGGCGGATCTCATCACCCGTTGACCAAACGCCCACTGACCAAACGCCGGGGCCTTCCTCCTCTTCCCGCAGGCGGGTGGGGGAGGGGGGCTTCTCTTCCTCCTTCGGAAACGCATCATGCCTGACCAGCCCACCAGCGGACGCCTGCACGGCAAAACCGCCATCATCACCGCCGCCGCGCAGGGCATTGGCCGCGCCACCGTCGACGCCTTCGCGCGGGAAGGCGCGCGGGTCTGGGCGCTCGACATCAACGCGGAACGGCTGGCCGATCTGGCCGGGATTCCCGGCGTCACCACCCGGACGCTCGACGTGCGCGACAGCGCCGCCGTGGCCCAAACAGTGGCATCCATCGGTCCGGTCGATCTGCTGTTCAACTGCGCGGGCTTCGTCCACAACGGGACCATCCTGGAATGCGACGACGACGCGTTCGATGTCAGCGTCGATCTGAACGTCAAATCCATGCACCGGATGATCCGCGCCGTGCTGCCCGGCATGTTGGCCAAGGGGGGCGGGTCGATCGTCAACATGGCGTCGGTCGCGTCGAGCCTGAAGGCGGTGCCGAACCGCTACGTCTACAGCTTGACCAAGGCGGCGGTGATCGGTTTGACCAAGGCGGTGGCCGCTGATTTCATCGGGCGCGGCATCCGCTGCAACGTCGTCTGCCCCGGGACCGTCGAATCCCCGTCGCTGGAAGACCGCCTGCGCGCCCAAGGGGATTACGCCCAGGCGCGCGCCGCGTTCATCGCCCGCCAGCCCATCGGGCGGTTGGGAAAGCCGGAGGAAATCGCCGAACTTGTGGTCTATCTTTCGTCCGATGCGGCGGGCTACACCACCGGTGCCGTCCATGTGATCGACGGCGGTTGGGCGGCCTGATCCTGTTTCACACCCACGGGGACTTGTTATGAAACTGCTTCGTTACGGCCCGGCGGGCCAGGAAAAGCCCGGTTTGCTCGACGCGGACGGCCGCATCCGCGATCTGTCGGCCCATGTCACCGACATCGCCGGGGCCACCCTGTCGCCCGATGGGTTGAACGCCCTGCGCGCGCTTGATCCCGCCAGCCTGCCGCTGGTGGAGGGCAACCCGCGCCTTGGCCCTTGCGTGACCGGGACCGGGAAATTCATCTGCATCGGCCTGAACTACTCCGACCACGCGGCGGAAACCGGGGCCACCGTGCCGCCGGAACCGATCATCTTCATGAAGGCGACCAGCGCCATCACCGGCCCGAACGACGTCATCGAGATCCCGCGCGGCTCGCTGAAGACCGATTGGGAGGTTGAACTCGGCGTCATCATCGGCAAGACCGCCAAATACGTGTCCGAAGAGGACGCGATGGATCACGTCGCCGGGTACTGCGTCATCAACGACGTGTCCGAACGCGCCTTCCAGACCGAGCATCACGGCCAGTGGACCAAGGGCAAGTCCGCCGACAGCTTCGGCCCGACCGGCCCGTGGCTGGTGACGCGCGACGAGGTGGCCGACCCGCAGAATCTGCCGATGTGGCTGGAGGTCAACGGCCACCGCTACCAGAACGGCAGCACGGCCACGATGGTCTATGGCGTGCGCTTCCTGGTGTCCTACCTGTCGCGCTTCATGTCGCTGCAACCGGGCGACATCATCTCCACCGGGACCCCGCCCGGCGTGGGCATGGGGCAAAAGCCGCAAACCTACCTGAAGGCGGGTGACGTGGTGACGCTGGGGATCGAGGGGCTGGGCAGCCAGCGCCAGGACGTGGTTCAGGGGTAACGCCAAGATGGGCCGGACGGACGTCACCATTCTGTGCACCGCCCCCCTGCCGCCCGGTGTGGTGGAGGATTTGGCGGCGCGTTTCACCGTGCTCGGGCCGGAGGTGATCGGCTCCGCCGATTTCGCCGCCATCGCCCCGCGCGTTCGTGGCTTGGCGTGCCGTCCCCCCACCCCGGTGACGGCGGCGCTGCTGGAGGCGCTGCCCAATCTGGAGATCCTGTCCTCCTACAGCGCCGGGTTGGAGTATGTCGATCTCGACGCGGCGCGGCGGCGGGGGCTGGTGATCGCCAACACCTCGGCCGCGTTGACCGATGACGTCGCCGACACCGCCATGGCGCTGCTGCTGGCCGCTGTCCGCCGTTTCTCGGCGGCGGAACGCTTCGTGCGCGCCGGGGATTGGGCGGCGGGGGCCTTTCCCCTGTCGCGCAGCCTGACCGGGCGGCGGCTGGGCATCGTCGGGCTGGGCCACATCGGGGCGGCACTCGCCACGAGGGCCACGGCCTTCGGCATGAGCGTGGCCTATCACGGGCCGCGCGCCAAGGCGGCGGCCCCCTATCCCTACCACCCGACGGCGGAGGGGCTGGCGGCGGAGTCCGATTTCCTCGCCCTGTGCTGCCCCGGCGGGCCGGACACCCGCCATCTGGTCAACGCGGCGGTGCTGCGGGCCTTGGGGCCGGGCGGGGTGGTGGTCAACGTCGCGCGCGGCAGCGTGGTGGACGAGGATGCGTTGCTGGCGGCCTTGGCCGACGGGACCATCGCCGGGGCGGGGCTGGACGTGTGCGAGGACGAACCCACGCCGCGCGCCGAGTTGCTCACCCACCCCGACATCGTTCTGTTTCCGCATGTCGGTTCAGCGACGGAAGAGACGCGGGCGCGCATGGCGGCGATGATGCGCGACGCGCTGGTGGCGCATTTTTCAGACAGGCTTTGAAAACAAGGGAAGCTTTTGAGAATGACTCGGATCGCGGCCATCGGTGAGTGCATGTTGGAAGTCCGTCGCACCGGCGACGGAACCGCCCGCTTCGGCTTTGGCGGCGACACGCTGAACTGCGCGCTGTATCTGGCCCGGCTGGGCGCGGCGGTCGATTACGTCACGCTGCTGGGCGATGACCCGTACAGCGCCGATCTGCTGGCCGCCTGGGCAGCGGAAGGGGTGGGAACGGATCGGGTGATCCGTCTGCCCGGTCGCGTGCCCGGCCTCTACACCATCGAAACCGACGCCAAGGGCGAGCGTTCCTTCTTTTATTGGCGCGACCGCGCCCCGGCGCGCGAGCTGTTTACCCACCCCGACGCCGCCCCGCTGGTGGACGCGCTGCCCGGCTATGGCCTGTTGATGCTGTCAGGCATCTCCCTGTCGCTGTATGGCGACGAGGGGCGGGAACGGCTGGGGGTGACGCTGGACCGGGCGCGGGCAGCGGGTGCCAAGGTCGCCTTCGACACCAATTTGCGCCCGCGCAACTGGCCCGGCCTGGACGCCGCCCGCGCCGCCTACGCCGCCCTCGCCGGACGGGTGGACGTCGTGCTGTCGGGGGTGGAGGACGAGGCGCTGCTGTTCGGTGCCGAGGATCCCACTGCCATTGTCGACCGCTGGCGCGACGCCGGAGCCACCGAAATCGTTGTCAAGAACGGCGGTGACGGCTGTCTGGTCTGGGAACGGGGCGGCATGGTGGAAACGGTCCCGGCCACGCGGGTGGAGCGGGTGGTGGACACCACGGCGGCGGGCGACAGCTTTTGCGCCGGGTATCTGGCGGCCCGGCAAACCGGGTGGAGCGTGGCGGCGGCGGCCGGGTTGGGCCATCGCTTGGCCGGAATCGTCATCGGCCACCCCGGTGCCATCGTCCCGGCGCAGGCCACGGCGGCGGTTGCGGCGGAATTGCGGGGGGCATCATGACGGCTGAGGCGGGCGAACACGCATCCCCAGCACCGCGCCGCCGCACGCCGAAACCGGCGGCGGTGGTGCGCGAACGCGGCCTGACCGCCGCGCAGCAGGTCTATCAGCAACTGCGCGCCGACATTCTCAGCCTCCAGCGCAAGCCGGGCGAGCCGATCAGCGAAAAGGATCTGGCCCAGGCCCACGGCGTCAGCCGCACCCCGGTGCGCGAAGCGGTGCTGAAGCTCACCTCCGAACGGCTGGTCGAGGTGTTTCCGCAATCGGGGACCTTCGTCGCCCGCATCCCGCTGTCCGACCTGCCGGAAACCATCATCATCCGGTCCGCCTTGGAAGAAGCCTGCGTGCGTCACGCCGCCGAACGCGCCACACCGGAGCAGGTCGCCCGGTTGAGCGCCATCGTTGCGCATCAGCGCGCCATGGCGGAGGCTTGCGACCGCGACGGCTTCCACATGGCCGACGAGGAGTTTCACGCCGCCCTGTCGGACACCGCCGGGTTGCCGGGGGTGTGGGCGCTCATTCAACAGGTCAAAGTGCAGATCGACCGCTACCGCCGCCTGACCCTGCCCGAACCGGGACGGATGGATCGGGTGATTGGCGAACACGCGGCGGTCGTCACCGCCATCGCCGCCCATGACGGCGACGCGGCGGCCCGCGCGATCAAGCATCATCTGGAAAAACTGCGGGAGGGAATCGACGCCTACCGGGTTGAGGAACCGACCTTTTTCATCGACGACCGCGCACCGCGTCCGCCCGGTTGACCGATGCGCTCTTGGGGTGAGGCGGTCGCCACCGCGTCACTCCGCACAATCAACGCCCACCCACCTGACGACCCCGCGTCGCCGGGCCTGTTTTGTTGCGCCAATACCCTTATTTGCGACATTCCTATAGGTCAACTTGTCTGCTAACATGAGCGGTGAATCATGTTGGCGCGGGTGTTGGGAATGGCGAAGTTGGCCGGATTGACGTTGCAGCCCAAGCGCAAGGAACGGCTGGGCGATCAGCTCTATGGGCAAATCCTGGAACAGATCGTGTCCGGGACCCTAAAGGAGGGCGACAAGCTGCCGTCGGAAAAGGAACTCTGCCTGATGTTCGAGGTCTCGCGCCCGGTGGTGCGGGAAGCGATGATGCTGCTGCAGGCCGATGGTTTGGTCGTCGCCCGCCAAGGGTCCGGCACCTATGTGCAACGCCGCCCGCCGCAGGGGCTGATCGCCATCGCCGGGGCATCGGACATTGCCGGGATTCTGCGCTGCTACGAGCTGCGCGTGCCGTTGGAGGGGGAGGCGGCGGCCCTGGCGGCCAAGCGGCGCTCCTCCCAGCAACTCGGCCAGATCAAGGCGGCGCTGGAGGATCTGGGGCGCGCGGTCGAGTCGCGCGGGTCGGCCAGTTCCGCCGATTTCGCCTTTCACCGTGCGGTCGCGGAGGCGAGCTGCAACGAGATGTTCGTGTCGATCCTGGAAACGCTGCACGCCGCCATCGAAAATTCCATGGCCGTGGCCCTGAACATCACCCGCGAAGGGTCCGACCAGCGCATTCAACGCGTTCTGGACGAGCACAGCCGGATTTACGACGCCATCGCCATGGGCGATTCCGAATCCGCCAATCTGGCGATGCGCTATCACATCAACCGCGCCCGCCAACGCATCACCGATCAGCACCAGGACGTCTGACCCAAACCATTCACCACCCACGAAAAGGGGGGCAGGACACAACAACCGTGGGGCGCTGTGCTGCGGCGCGGCGGATCACGGGGGGCAGGAGGATCATTGCCCGTGTTGTGCCTGCGTCGCGCGCCCACCGTTCGCGCAGGAACGTGGTGTCGCGGTCCTGCCCCGGAGTGTTGGTTGAAACCGGGGGGGGGTGAAAGAGAACCGATGACGCTCAGGCCGACCGAACCTGACGCAGGAACGAATCGATCTGTTGCAGCAGCCGGTTGGTTTCGGTGGACACCTGCCCCGCCACCGACAGCACCGCTTGGGCCGATTGGCCGGTTTGCCCGGCGGCGGTGCGCACCAACCCGATGTCTTGCGACGCCCGCGCCGTTCCGCCCGCCGCCTGCTGCACGTTGCGGGCGATTTCAGCCGTCGCCGCCCCTTGTTCTTCGACCGCCGCCGCGATGCCGGTGGCGATGTCGTTCAAGCGGGCGATGGTCGCCCCGATGTTGCGGATGGCGCTGACGGCGTCGGTGGTGGCGGTTTGCATAGCGTTGACCTGCCCGGCGATCTGGTCGGTGGCCTTGGCGGTCTGACTCGCCAGTTGTTTGACCTCCTGCGCCACCACGGCGAATCCCTTGCCCGCCTCTCCGGCACGCGCCGCTTCGATGGTGGCGTTGAGCGCCAGCAGATTGGTCTGTCCAGCGATGTCGGTGATGAGATCCAGGACCGCGCCGATCCGGGCCGCCGCGTCGTTCAGGCTGTGCATCGTTACGTCGGTCCGCTCGGCGTCACGGGCCGCCTGGCCGGTGATGGTCGCCGATTCCGTGACCTGCCGCGAAATCTCGCTGATGGAGGCGGACAGTTGATGCGCGGCAGACGCCGCGCTGTCCACATTGCTGGACGCCTGTTGCGCCGCGTCCGCCGCGCTGCCCGCCTGACGTTCGGTGTCCTGTGCGGTGTCCACCATGGTGGACGCGGTTTCGTGCATCTGGTTGGCGGCGGCGGACACCGTTTCCACCACGATCTTGACCCCGCTTTCGAACTGGTCGGCGATGGTCAGCATCGCCTGACGGCGTTCCCCCGCAGCACGGCTGCGTTCAACCTCCGCCTGGGCGCGGGTCTGCTCCACCTCACGCGCGGTGTCGCGGAACACGCGCAGCGCCGCCCCCATTTCGGCAATCTCGTCGCGCCCGTCCAGCGCGATGTCGGTGTCGAGATCCCCCGCCGCGATCCGCCCCATGCTGGATTTCAGCAGCAGCAGGCGACGGACCAAGCTGCGCCCGACATAAAGCCATACCACCAGGATCGACACGATGACGCTGGCGACGCTGACACCGATCTGGGTCAAACGGCTGTTGTCCAGCATCCGCCCCGTCGCTCCGCTGGCGGCAGCGATGCCATTTTTCTGCTCCGCCACCAGATCGGTGATGCCTGTGGCCAAACGCGCGGTCAGGCTGTGGTTGCTTTCCAGAAGCTTGGCCGCATGGGACTGAATCATCAACTCATGACGCCGCGAATCGATCAGGGCGTTCGGCCCCAGCGCCAGCGCGCGCAACACCTTGTTTTGGGCATCAATGACCGACCCCAGTTTTTCGGGCAACGCCGCAGCCGCGCCCTCGATGGTGGCAAACACCAACCCCAGCCGCGTTTCGATGATGGTCAGCCTCTGGTCATCGCCGCTGCTGGAAGCCTCCAACAGCATGTTGCGGGCGTTGGTTGACTCCTCGATCACCGTCATCAGAGGCTTGGCGCGCTTGGCGACATCGAGCAGCGCGTCAGCGGCGCGATGCAGATCCTCCGGCGAGGAATCGGAGTCGGCCAGGGTTTCGCGCGCCTGCTCCTCCTCGTTGGCCAGAACCGTGCGCCAAGGGGCGGTGAATTTCTGAATCTGCCCATCGGCCTCCAACACCTTGGGCAACAGCGTCCCGCGCTGTCCGGCGTGGCGCACCCGGTCGGCGGCGGCGGCGTCCAGTTGATCGAGATTGACCAGCAACGCCTTGGCCGCCTCCTCAATCGCCACCAGTTGGCCGCCTCCCATGCCATCGGCGCGCAGACGGTCCAAGCGGGCGGCGAACTCCTGCCGGGCCTGCTGGATGCGGCCGGACACCTCCTCCCGAGCCTTCACGTCCGTGGCGGAGGACAGCGCCGGAGCCAGAGCGACCAGTCGTTCGGCCTGCTGGGCCACCGACATGCCTTCGTTCATCGCGGGCACCGCCTGCCCAACGATCACATCGATGGTGGCGCGGACGTTGGCATAGCCCGCCAGCGCCACCGCCGCCGCAACCAGAGTGCCCGACAGGACCACGCCGATCGCCGACATCAATTTGCCACGCAAGCCGCTGTACCAAGGGCCATTGCCCCCGCCGATGGTCATGGAGCCGGGTGTGCCCTGGACTGCCGCCGCCTGCGCCATCATCACCATCCCCTTGTTTGACAGGTCGCTCACATTGCCCATACGACGACGACGCCCGCGCGATGGATGCCCAACAGATTCGCTTGGTCATCGCACAAAGTCATCTTACCACTTGACCACTTATGCGCCGCAAGGCTAGAGTGGTTTTTAGCGGGACAAACCAATGGCGTGCCCAACAAAGTGTTGGCGGTCAAAGCAGCGCGCCGTCGTTCGGACAGCGTGTTCGCCAGACCGATCCATGCAAGTTGGGACTTGCCAAACAGGTGTTTCCCCGTTGGCGATATGAATGCGCAGATCCACGCAAGAAAGAAATAAGGAGAATCCACAAGCGATCCCGGTGCTGGACAGGAATCGAGCGTGGTTGTCTGAATATTTCAAAACAGTTGTCTGACAGAATCCGCATACGCGTCTGAACGGACTACGGGTTTTCCACAGGTTGTTCGTTTTTCCATGATGATCGCAAGCGCTGCGGTGCCCGTGTCGCCGCCGCCACGCCATTTTTTGCCCAAACACCCTTACCCATCAAAACCAAAGAGCCGGATGCGGTCGAGCCGACCGGTTCCAATCACACTGGAGGAGACGTTGATGCCCGGGTTGCTTCGTTCACTGGCCGTCGCTGCGGCGCTCACCTTTGGCGCGACCGTCGCCCTGACCGCCCCCCAAACGGCCCAGGCGCGCGATTTCCGCTCCGCCGACGTCCACCCCGCCGATTACCCGACGGTTGAGGCGGTCAAGCAGATGGGCCGCACGCTGGCCGAAAAGACCAACGGCAAGCTGAACATCCGCGTGTTCCCCTCGGGCGCGCTGGGCACGGAAAAGGACACGATCGAACAGCTCAAGCTGGGCGGTCTGGACATGATGCGGATCAACGCCGGTGCCCTGAACAGCATCGTGCCGGAAACGCTCGTCACCGTGCTGCCCTTCATCTTCCGCGACACCGCGCACATGCGCAGCGTTCTGGACGGCCCGATTGGCGACGACATCCTGAAGGCGATGGAAGCGCAGGGCTTGATTGGCCTGGCCTTCTACGACAGCGGGTCGCGTTCCTTCTACACCGCCAAGAAGCCGATCAAGTCGCTGGAGGATTTCAAGGGCCTGAAGATCCGCGTCCAGCCGTCGGATCTGTTCGTCGGCATGGTCAACGCGCTGGGGGCGAACCCGACGCCGATGCCCTACGGCGAGGTGTTCACAGCGCTGAAGACCGGCATCGTCGATGGAGCGGAAAACAACTGGCCCAGCTATGAATCCTCCCGCCATTTCGAAGCGGCCCGTTACTACAGCCTGACCGAACATTCGCTGGCCCCGGAAGTGTTGGTCTTCTCCAAGGTCATCTGGGACCGGTTGTCGAAGGACGATCAGGCGTTGATCCGTCAGGCGGCCAAGGACTCGGTCCCCTTCATGCGCAAGCTGTGGGACGAACGCGAAGTCAATTCCCGCAAGATGGTGGAAGCGGGCGGTGCCCAGATCATCACCATCGCCAACAAGCAGGAGTTGGTCGATGCCATGAAGCCGGTTTACGAGAAATTCGCCAGCACCCCGGTTTTGAAGAGCCTCGTCACCCGCATCCAACAGAGCAAGTAACGATTTGAGCCGGTCCGGCGAGCGGGTCCGCTCGCTCGCCATCCCGGTCCCTGGGAGCAACCATGATGCAAGACAGCTTGGTGGATGGCGGCGCGCAGGCGCAGCCCCGGCGGCTTCTGACCCTGGTGAACATCGCGTTGGCGCGGCTTGGCACGGTGATCGCCGTCATCGGTCTGATGAGCATCGTCGGAATCGTGTTTTACGAGGTCGTCGGACGGTACGTCTTCAACCAGACACCGACCTGGGCGGAAAGCCTGGCGCTGGTTCTGGTGCTGTATGTGACGATGCTGGGCGCGGCGGTGGCCGTGCGCGACGCCGGACACATCGGCATGGACTCGGTGGTCATCCTGCTGCCGCTGCACGTTCAACGTTGGTTCGAGATCCTCATCCACATCCTGGTGGCCGGTTTCGGCGCATCGATGGCCTACAACGGCTGGGTGCTCGGCATGTCGGTGTCCACTTACGCGATCCCCAATCTGGGCCTGCCGGAAATCGTGCGCTATGTGCCGCTCAGCCTGTCCGGTTGCCTGATCGTCCTGTTTTCGGTCGAGCACACGCTCGCCCTGCTGCGCCATGAAGAGGTCGAGCCGACATGGAACTGATCGTACTCTCCGCGACCTTTTTCGGTCTGCTGATCCTGGGCGTCCCCGTCGCCTTCGCCATCGGCCTCTCGTCGCTCTTCACCATCATGTATGAAGGGCTGCCCCACGCCGTCATCTTTCAACAGATGACCTCGGGCATGAACATCTTCTCCTTCCTCGCCATCCCCTTCTTTGTCTTCTCCGGCGAACTGATGCTGCACGGCGGCATCGCCGACAAGATCGTGACGCTGGCCCGCAACATGGTCGGCCACATCCGGGGCGGTCTGGGCATGGCCAATGTGGTCGCCTGCACGCTGTTCGGCGGCGTGTCCGGCTCCCCGGTGGCCGACGTGTCGGCGATGGGATCGGTGATGATCCCGATGATGAAGCGCGAGGGCTACCACACCGATTACGCGGTGAACGTCACCACCCACGCCTCGCTGGTGGGCGCCCTGATGCCAACCAGCCACAACATGATCCTCTATTCGCTGGCGGCGGGCGGCAAGGTGTCGATCGGCGCGCTCATCGCGGCGGGGTTGATGCCGGTGGTGGTGATGACGGTCTGCATGCTGGCGGCGGCCTATTTCGTCGCGGTCAAGCGCGGCTATCCGGCGGGGACCTTTCCGGGCTGGTCAACGGTCTTCCAATCCTTTGCTCATGCGCTGCCTGGTCTGTTCGTGGTCGTCATCATCCTGGGCGGCATCCTGCTGGGCATCTTCACGGCGACCGAGGGCGCGTCGGTGGCGGTGGTCTACTCCCTGGCCCTGACGATTTTCGCCTACCGGACCTTAAGCTGGGAAAGCTTTGTTAAGGCGACAATGAAGGCGGTGAAGACCACCGGCGTGGTGCTGCTGCTGATCGGCGTGTCCACCATGTTCCAGTATCTGATGGCGCTCTATGAAGTGGCCGAGCTGACCAGCCAGTTCATGTCGGGCATTTCGTCGAACCCGCTGGTGATCTTCCTGCTGATCAACATCATCCTGTTCGTGCTGGGCACCTTCATGGACATGGCCAGCACCATCCTGATCTGCACACCGATCTTTCTGCCCATCGCCCAGCAATACGGCATGGATCCGGTTCAGTTCGGCATGGTGATGCTCATCAACTGCGCGTTGGGCCTGAACACCCCGCCGGTTGGAACCACCCAGTTCGTCGGTTGCGCCATTGGCGGGATATCGGTGGGCGAGGTGATGAAGACCATCCTTCCCTTCTACGCGGCGCTGATCCTGGCGCTGGGGCTTGTCACCTACATGCCGGGCTTCTCGATGTGGCTGCCGAATCTGCTGCTGCACTGACCCATCCCGATCCTTTCTTCCCTGATTTTTTTGATTGCGGTGTGTTCCTTCCCCCCTTGGCCCGGCGCATTTCGGTGCGGCGGGCCTTCTTTTCCATGACATCAGCTTGATGGAGCGTTGAATCATGAAAATTTTGGCCGATGCCGCACAGGAAACGCCGGTCATCACCCCCGAAGGGGCCGAGCGCCGGGTGCTGAGCTATGGCGCCGGGTTGATGCTGGTGGAATTCACCTTCAAGGCCGGGATCGTCGCCCCGATGCACAGCCACCCGCAGGAACAGGTGGGCTATGTGGTCTCGGGCCTTCTGGATCTGACGATGGACGGCCACGGCACCCAGCGCCTGGGACCGGGAGCGAGCTATTACGTGCCGCCCGGCACGATGCACGGGGTGACGATCCTGGAACCGACCGTGCTGGTCGATGCCTTCACCCCAATCCGCGATGATTTCCTGTGATGGGCGACGCCGCACCCTGGGCCGCGCCGCCGGTCACGCTCGACCCCGCCGCCTTTCGCGGCGAGATCGACGGTCAGCCCGTTGGCCTGTGGACGTTGACCGGCGAGGGCGGCGTCACGGTCAGCCTGTGCAATTACGGGGCGCGGATCGTCCAGATTCTCGCCCCCGACCGGTCGGGCCGCCTGGGCGACGTCGTGCTCGGCTACGACAGCCTGGCCGCGATCCAGGGCGGCCAACCGTCGATGGGGGCCTTCATCGGGCGCTTTGCCAACCGCATCGCCAACGGGCGCTTTACCCTGGACGGACGGACGCACACCCTGCCGCAAAACGCCGGGCCGCACCATCTGCATGGAGGGGTGAAGGGCAGCCGGTTCCGCGTGTTCGACACCGAACGCCTGTCCGCCTCCGCCGTCCGCATGCGGCTGACCTACGCCGATGACGAAGAAGGTTATCCGGGAGAGTTGCGCTCCTCGCTGCTGTACCGCCTCGACGGCGACAGCCTGCGGCTGGAGTATGAAGCGACGACCGACCGGCCCACCGTGGCGACCTTCACCGGCCATGCCTTTTTCAATCTGGCGGGCGGTGGGTCCATCCTCGGCCATCGGGTGACGGCCAACGCCCATTTCTTCCTCCCCATCGGTCCCGGCGGCATCCCCACCGGCGAGATCCGATCGGTCGAGGGAACACCCTTCGATTTCACCCACCCGGAAGCGTTCGGAACGCGGATTGACGGGGACAATCACCAGTTGCATCTGGCCGATGGCTATGACCACACGCTGGTCATCGCCAAGGAGGCCAGTGCCTTCGGTTTGGTCGCGCGGGTCGAGGATCCCGGTTCCGGCCGGGTTCTGGAGGTGATGAGCACCGAACCCGCCGCGCAACTCTATTCCGGCAACGCCCTGACCGGGATCACCCCGCGTGATCTGGGCAAGGGCGGCGTGGCGTTCATGCGTCGGGGTGGCTTCTGCATCGAGCCGCAAGGATTTCCGGACGCCCCGAACCAGCCGCATTTTCCATCCACCACGCGCCACCCCGGCGTTCCCTATACGGGTGTCATCGCCTACCGCTTCACCACATCGGCGTGATCGACCAAGGTAAAAGCAGCGTTAAAACGCGGGGTCAATCGGCGGTTTTGCCACCAAAAATAAGGGCATTCCCCTGATGATCCTCTGGTCACACTGGAGTATGGTTGGTAAGACGATCATTATCGAAGAACGGTCAAAGGCGAGGGGACCCGCCCGATGACCGGGCCGGATCGGTGACACGACCACAAGCACGACAACAGGCACAAAGCCTGGGCAAACAAAGCGGCGCCGGGGAGGATTTGCACACGATGACCATCGACACCCACACTGTTTTGTCGCCATCCGGAAGCGGGCAGGGCCGCCGGTTCGGCGTGCGGGCCAAATTGCTGGCGGCGTTCGCCGGAATGGCTGGCATGACCATCGCGGCCAGCCTGGTCGGCTTGACGTCCTTTTCAGCGGTGGAAGGCCCGCTGAACCGGATCGTCTCGACCAGCCTGCCGGAAATGGAACTGGCCAAGCGCCTGTCCGGCGAAAGCAGCGGCATCGCCGCCGCCGCGCCGACCCTGGACTCCGCAGAAAATCAGATCGCGCGCGAAACCCTGTTCAACGAGATCATGGGGCGCGGCAAAACGCTGGTCGGCCTGGTTGATGAGTTGGCCACCCGCCGCCCGAACGACCCACGACTGGCCGAGGTTCGCACCAAGACCAACGCCCTGATCGGCACCCTGGAATCGCAGAACAAGGCGGTCCAGCAGCGTTTGGCCGTGCGCGCCAAGCGCGAGGAAACCGTCGTCGCGCTGTCCACCGCCTATGATGATTTCCTGGTTGCGCTGGCCCCGCTCACCGACCGGGCCGGGGTCCGCCTGCGCACCAAGGGCGAGGAACTCGACGCCAGCACCGAAAAGGACATGGACAGCCTGACCGATGCGGTGCGCACCCTCATCAGCCTGTATGAGCTGCGCGGGGACATCGGTCTGGCGTCCGAATCGATGATCCGCGCCAGCAATTCGACCTCGGCCGGCATCGTCACCACCCATCAGCAAGCCTATCTGGAGGCCGCCGCCCGTGTGGTCAGCGCCACCGCCCAGGTCGGCAGCCGCCTGAACAAGGCGACCTCCGAGTCGCTCGATTCCTTCTTCGCCTTGGGCGATGGGGATGAGGGCATCTTTGACCTGCGCCGCAAGATCCTGGAAACACCGGAGATGATGCGTGCGCCGCTGCACAGCCGTCTTGGCGAACAGTTGGCCGATGCCCAGTTGCAGCAGAACGTCATCGTCGGCCAGCTCGAAGGCCCGCTGATGCGCCTGAAGGCGGAAATCCGGCTGTCCGCCGTCAACGTCCGCTCGCAGACCCGCGATTCCATGCAGGAATTGCTGGGCGATGGGTTGACCCGCTTCCGCACCTATCTGGAGCTGTCCACCCAGGGCAACGCCCTGACCAGCGCGCTCAACGAGGCCGCGCAGGCCCCCAACAGCGCGCGCCTGCGCGTGCTGCTGTCGCGCTACGCCGCCGCCGTCAAGGCGCTGGACGAGCGCGTCAAGCTGTTGAGCGCGGGCGGTGACGATGGTTTGCCCAAGTTGGCGCAGGCGGCGGCGAAGCTCGCTTCCTTCGGCAAGGGCGACGACAGCCTGTTCGAGTTGCGGCGGGCGGAACTGGCCGCGATCAGCGAAAACGAAGGCGTGCTGAACGAAAACCGCCAACTCGCTCAGCAATTCGCCACCACCGTCGATCAACAGATCGCCGCGATGAAGGCCGAAGCCGACCAGGCCACCGCCGACGCGCTCAGCTCCATCGAGGCTGGGCGGATGATTCTGATCGTCTTCGCCGTCGCCAGCCTGATCGTGGCCATCGCGCTCGCCTGGTTCGTGGTGGGCCGCACCATCGTCGCCCGCATCAGCCAATTGTCGGACGCGATGCGGGCCATCGCCGGGGGCAATCTGGACGCCACCATTCCCCGCGCCGGGTCGGACGAGATCGGCGACATGGCCCAGGCGCTGGTCGTCTTCCGCGACACCGCCAACCGCGCCAACCAGGCCGCCGCCCAGGCCGAAGAGGAGCGCACCCGCGCGGCGCAGGAACGCCGCCGCGCCCGCATCGAAATGGCGGAGAATTTCGAAAGCAGCGTGCGCGCCGTTCTGCAACGCGTCTCCACCGCCGCCAGCGAAATGCAGGACATGGCCCAGCGGATGAGCCGCAACGCCGAAACCACCACGGGGGAGGCCGCAACCGCCGCCGCCACCTCGCAACAGGCCGAGGGCAGCGTCAAGGCCGTGGCCGCCGCGACCGAGGAGCTGTCCGCCTCGATCCAGGAAATCGGCAGTCAGGTCAACACCTCCAGCCGCATCGCCCGCAAGGCGGTGGACGACGCCACCCGCACCGACCGCACCGTGGAAGGGCTGTCGCTGACCGCCAACAAGATCGGCGAGGTGGTGCAGCTCATCAACGACATCGCCAGCCAAACCAACCTGCTGGCGCTGAACGCCACCATTGAAGCCGCACGCGCCGGGGAGGCGGGCAAGGGCTTTGCCGTGGTGGCCAGCGAGGTCAAGAGTCTGGCCAACCAGACCGCCAAGGCGACGGAGGAAATCTCCGGTCAGATCACGGCGATGCAGGCGGTGACGCAGGAAACGGTGGACGCCATCCGCGCCATCGCCGCGACCATCCGCGAAATCAACGACATCGCCACCAATGTCGCCGCCGCCGTCGATCAACAGAGCGCTGCCACCCGCGAAATCGCCCGCAACGTGGTGGAGGCCGCCGACGGAACCCAGCATGTCCGCCGCAACATCGATTCCGTGGCGCGCGCCGCCGCCGAGTCGGGTGAATCGGCCCACCGCGTGCTCGCCGCCTCCTCGACGGTGACGGAGGAGGTGCGCTCCCTGGGATCGCAGGTGGACACGTTGGTGAACCGCATGCGCGCGGGCTGATCGCCAGCGCTGGACCCACGGACCAGCAGGGCAGGGGCGGCATCCATCCGGTGCCGCCCCTGTTCGTTCAGGTCCCGGCCTTGTGCAGCAGCTGGCGCATCCGCCGCGCGCCCAACCACACCGTCGCCAGCACCGGCAGCACCAGCGCGCCGGTGACATGGTGCAGGGACAGGCCGAACAGGCTGCCCGCCGCCCATTCCACCAGATGGCCGAGCAGCGAGGACAGGTAATAGGAAATGGCGATGACCGACAGGCCTTCGACCGTTTCCTGAAGCCGCAATTGCATGTGGGTGCGCTGGTCCATCGACCGCAGCAGGTCGCGGTTTTGCCGTTCCAGCGCCACATCCACCCGTGTGCGCAGCAGTTGCGTGGTGCGCATGATCCGTTGCGACAGGTCGGTTTGCTGGCGCGCCATCGCCCGGCAGAACTGCATCGCCGGGGCCAAACGGCGTTCCATGAACTCGCCAAAGGTCGGCGTGCCTTCGATGCGCTCCTCGCGCAGTTCGGCGATGCGGGCCTCGACCAGCGCGTGATAGGCCAGGGTCGCGTTGAAGCGGTAGCTGCTGCCCGCGATCATGCCCTCGACGTTCGCGGCCAGTTCGGTCAGCTCCTCCAGCAGGCCATGCTCGACCTCACCATGCGGGTTGCCCAACAGGCGGTTGGTCAGTTCGGCCGTGCGCGCCTCCGCCGCCGCCACGTCGGCCACCGACCGCCGCGCCATCGGCAGGGCCAGCAGCGCCATCATGCTGTAGGTTTCGATTTCCAGAATGCGTTGAATCAAGCGCCCGGCCTGCTGTTCGCGCAAGGCCGTGTCCCACAGCAGAAAGCGCGAAAACCCATCGGGACCGATGCGGAAATCGCTCCACAACCGGGCACCGCCGCCCAGCGCGCGCGAGCCGGCCACCGGAATGCCGCTGAAAAAACGGGTGTCGGCATCAGACAGGGTGTCAGGACGGTCGCCCTTGCCGATGGCGACCTGCGCGGCGGTCAGAACCCGGCCTTGCAGGGCCTTCCACCAGCTCATCGGCACCGCTTGCAGCAGCGCGTTGTCGAACGGCTGGTCAAAGGGGCCGGGCAGCAGCAGGGTGAAGCTGGAAAATTCGGTGTGCTGTTCCCACTTCAGCCGCAAATCGCCCAGATCGAGCGTGTGGTGGGCCTGATCGACGACCGGCGGAGTCACGCCCAGGCAGCGGCAGAAGGCCGCCAGCAGATCGGCCCCGCTGGGACCGTCCGGGCTGTCGAGCAGCGCGAGGTGCAGGACACGCGCCGGGGCCTCGACCGTCATGAAGGGGCGGGCGTGCAGTTCCGCGTTCAACGACCAGCGCAGAGGGTGGCTTTGCTCCCCCGCCGCGTTGGCCGCGCTGTCGGCGGCTGGACGGCCCGCCTGCAAGGCGATCACCGCGAACCCGTCTGCCGGTCGTTGCGCACCGTCACCGGCTGCCAGATCATCGCCGCGCCCGCCCCGGCACCGCAGGCCCCACCGACGAAGCCATCCATCGCCCCACCTTGAGACGGCGTGCCATGCTGCGCGCCCCCGACCTGCGTCGATTGCGGTTGATTCATGCTTTGCTGTTCTGATTGAGTGGTCATACCAGTTCCTCCGTTGAGGCCGCCCGTCTAACAGATGGTCGGCGTCCGATCAACCAAAATCCGAGCAATCCAGGCCGGAATCATCCAGCCCCAAACAGTTCGGAGGCGTATGCAACCGACGCGCAACACACCAACCGCAACCGAACGGCGGTTAACGCTGCGGTTGACACCACCATAACCAGGGAACCTGTCACCAATCTGTCGGCAATGCGGATTGTTTTGATTTCCGATGAAACGACCGGTCGGGCACAATGGGTGGTGGAGGTGGTCAGATGGAACAGGGCGACGTTCTGATCCGGTTGGCGGTTGCCTTGGGCATCGGCCTGATCGTCGGGCTGGAGCGCGGTTGGCAGCAGCGGGATGCGGCCGAGGGCAGCCGCGAGTTGGGCCTTCGGTCCTTCGCCCTGATCGGTTTGGGGGGCGGGGCGCTGGGGGTGGTGTCCCAACCGTTGGGTGGAGCGGTGTTTGGCTTGGCCCTGCTGGCCTTGGTCGGCCTGTTGGCGGTTGCCCATGGATTGGCCGCCCGCGACGGCGCCGACCGTGGCCTGACCACCGAGATCACGGCCATGACCGTTTTCGGTCTGGGCGGCATGGCAGCGCTCGATTTGACCATCCCGGCGGTGGCCAGCGCCGTCGTCATGACCATCCTGTTGAGCGGAAAGCCGGTTCTGCATCGGTGGCTTCGCAGCATCGCCCCGGGGGAGATGTCCGCCGTGCTGCAAATGGCGCTCATCACCGCTGTGGTGCTGCCGATCCTGCCCAACCAGGGTTACGGCCCCTACGGCGTCCTGAATCCGTACACGATCTGGTGGATGGTGATCCTGGTCGCCGGGTTGTCGCTGGTCGGTCATCTCGCATCCCGCCTGATCGGGGCGCGGCGGGGGGTGTTG
Organism: Azospirillum griseum; assembly: GCF_003966125.1. Classification (GTDB taxonomy): domain Bacteria; phylum Pseudomonadota; class Alphaproteobacteria; order Azospirillales; family Azospirillaceae; genus Azospirillum; species Azospirillum griseum. The sequence continues at coordinate 41,865 of NZ_RXMA01000025.1, read as the reverse complement.
CTGACCGCCGCCTTTGGCGGCCTCGCCAGTTCGACGGCAACGGCGCTGTCCTTGTCGCGCATGGCGGTCAACCAGCCGGGGTTGCACCGCACCTTGGCCGCCGGTGTGGTGATGGCCTCGATCATCATGCTGCCCCGGATGACGCTGATGGTGCTGGCGATCGCCCCGGCGCTGATGCCCTTTCTGCTGGTCCCGGTGGCCGCGATGACGCTGTGCGGCGCGCTGGCCTGCGCCCTGCTGGTGTTGACCGGAACCACCGAACAGGGCAGCAGGTCAACCTCTGCCCCCGCCGCCGCCCCGTTCGAATTGGGGATTGCGGTGAAGTTCGGGGCGCTGTTGGCCGTCGTCCAACTGGTGGCGAGCGCGCTGCGGGACTGGGTGGGGGACGCCGGGCTGTACGCCTTGGCCGTGATCGCCGGGTTGGCCGATGTGGACGCCATGATCCTGTCCACCGGCGGCATGGTGGGCGGGAGTTTGCCGTTGCAGACCGCCGCCAACGTCATCCTGCTGACGGCGATGGTCAACACCGTCGCCAAGGCGGTGATCGTCGCGGCCGTCGCCGGGCGACGCATGGCCGTGGCCGTGACCTTGTCCTTGCTGACCAGCGTGCTGTCCGGGGGGATGGCGCTGTGGCTGACCTCGTGAACTGCGGCCGCTGGGGCGGACTTGCTCCCTCACAGTACAAAAAACGTTTAGATTTTCAGTCGGATTGCTTGTGCGTCATCGGTGGTGCGACCCACGCCGATTGAGCATTCCGCGATGAACGGGACCAGCGTCGGAAACGTCTCCCACTGGTCCTGTTGGTCCAATCGACGCCGGACGATGAATCCTGGACCAACCTGCCCGGTGCGCCGGGGGTCAGCATCGGCGAGGTGTTCGCCGAATAACACATCTCAGGGCGGGGGAGGGGATCGTCCCCTCCCCCAAACCCCAATCAGCCGCTGTTGCGCAGACCGGCGGCGATGCCGTTGATGGTCAGGTGGATGCCACGCGCGATCTGTTCGCCGCTGTCGCTGCTGCGGTGCCGCTTCAGCAACTCGACCTGGACGTGGTTGAGCGGGTCCAGATAGGGGAAGCGGTTGCGGATCGACCGGGCCAACAGCGGGTTGTTGTCCAGCAACGCCTTTTGCCCGGTGATGGCCAGCAGCGCGTCGATGCTGTCCTGCCACTCCGCCCGGATGCGCGAGAAGATGCTGTCGCGCAGGGCCGGATCGACCACCAGTTCGGCGTAGCGCGAGGCGATGGCGATGTTGGATTTCGCCAGCACCATGTCCATGTTCGACAGCAGGGTGCGGAAGAAGCCCCAATCGCGGTGCATCGCCTGCAACCGGGCCAGCCCATCCTTGGGGTTGGCGGCCAGCCACGCCTTGACGGCGGAGCCGAAACCGTACCAGCCCGGCAGCATCAGGCGGCATTGCGCCCAGCTGAACACCCAAGGAATCGCGCGCAGATCCTCGATGCTCGTCGATTTCTTGCGCGAGGCCGGGCGGCTGCCGATGTTGAGGTTGGCGATTTCGCCGATCACCGTCGATTGCCAGAAATAGGTCTCGAACCCCTCGGTTTCATAGACCAGCCCGCGATAGGCGGCAAAGGCGTGGCCGGACAGCTCCTCCATCGTCGCCAGGAACTCGGCGGAGCAGGGGGCGGCGGCCTCCGGGTGGAGCAGGGTGGCTTCGAAGGTGGCGGCGGCCAGCGTTTCCAGATTGCGGCGACCGACTTCGGCGTTGGAGTATTTGCCGGCGATCACCTCGCCCTGCTCGGTGATGCGGATCGACCCCTGCACCGCACCGGCGGGCTGGGCCAAAATCGCCTGATAGCTGGGTCCACCGCCGCGACCGACCGAGCCACCGCGACCGTGGAACAGGCGCAGCCGCACCTTGCGCTTGGCGAACACCTCGACCAGCGCAATTTCCGCCTTGTACAGCTCCCAGCCGGAGGTCAGGAAACCACCGTCCTTGTTGCTGTCGGAATAGCCGAGCATCACCTCATGCAGGCCACCCCGGCTTTCCAGGAAACGGCGGTAGACGGGCAGGGACAGCAGCCGGTCCATCGTCGCCGCGCAGTTGCGCAGATCGCCGATGGTTTCGAACAACGGCGAAATGTTCAGGTCAAGCGCGCCGTCCTTGGGCCGCAGCAGCCCCGCTTCCTTCAGCAGAACCGCAACCTCCAGAATGTCCGACACGCCGTCGGTCTTGGAGATGACGCAGTTGACCACCGCATCGGCCCCGAACCGCGCCCGGCTTTCGGCGGCGGTGCGCAGAATCGCCAATTCCGATTTGGTTTCGTCCGAATAGTCGGCGAAGGGGGAGGCCAACGGGCGGTTGGTCTGCAACTCCGTCAACAGCAGCTCGATCCGCTCATCCTCCGACAGCTCGCTGTAGCGGATTTCGGGGTTGGCGAAGGCCAGCAGTTCGGCAACGGTGCGCTCGTGCACGTCGGAATTCTGGCGCAGATCGACGCTGGCCAGGTGGAAGCCAAACAGATCGACCGCCCGGCGCAGATGGCGCAGACGCCCGCGCGCCAGCGCCGCCGACCCGTTGACGGTCAAGGACCGGTCGAGAATGTCCAGATCGGCCCGCAACTCCGCCGCCGTGGCGTAGGGTTTGCCGGTCCCCACGGCGTTGCGGGCGGAATCCTTGCCGTCCAACTCCCGCAGCGTCGCCGCCAACCGGGCGTAGATGCCGGAAATCGCCAGCCGGTAGGGTTCCATCTTGCGGTGCGCGGAGGAGTCCGGCGACTGATCGGCCAACTGGCGCAGCGGCTCCGACACGCTGACGTTGCGGGTGTGCAGCGACAGCTCCGCACCCAGCGTGTGCAGCTCCTCCAGATAGAAATTCAGGGCGCGGGTGCTCTGCATCCGCATCGCCTCCCGCAGGACCGGCGCGGTGACGAAGGGGTTGCCGTCGCGGTCGCCGCCGATCCAACTGCCCATGCGCAGGAAGGACGGCAGTTCGGCGGTCCAGGTCGGATCCTGGGCGCGCAGCTGGTCCTCCAACGCCGCGTAGAAGCGCGGCATCTGGCGCAGGAAGGTGTAATCGTAGAAGGACAGGCCGTTGGCCACCTCGTCGATCACCGCCAGCTTGGAGCCGCGCAGGATCGCGGTCTGCCACAGGGTCAGGACCGCGCGTTGCAGCCCTTCCAGGTTGGCGTGCTCCTCCTCCGCCGTCATCGGGCCGCGTTCGCGTTCCGACAACAGACGGGCCAAATCCATCTGAACGGTCAGGATGCTCTTACGCTGCACCTCGGTCGGGTGGGCGGTCAGCACCGGGCTGACCAGCGCCGTTGCGAAGAACTCCTGCAATTGCTGCGAGGTCACACCGGCCTTGCGCGCCGCGCCCAACGCGTGGGCCATGGTTCCGGGGCGCGGCCCCGATCCGGCCAGCGCGTGGGCACGAGTGCGGCGGATGTGGTGCTGATCTTCGGCGATGTTCGACAGGTGCGAGAAGAAGCTGTAGGCGCGGACCACGCGCGAGGTCTGCTTGGGCGACAGGCTGTTCAGGATGCTTTCCAGCTCACGCCGCGCGCCCTCATCCTCGTCGCGATGGAAGCGGATGGAGGTCTGGCGGATCAGCTCCACAATGTCAAAGACGGCCTCGCCTTCCTGGCTGCGCACGGTGTCGCCCAGGATACGGCCCAACAGGCGGATGTCGTCGCGGAGCGGGCGATCCTTCTCGGGTTCTTCCGGGAGCACGATGTCAGGCATGGGCACAGGATTCCTTGCGTGTCGAAGGGGGATGTCGAACGGGTGAACGTCAGGAAACGGCGGCAGCACCTGTCCAAAAATGCGGCAGATGGGAACCTGCGCACCAATTGGTCAGACCACGGTGAACAGAATGCCGATTCCTGTTCAAGTTTCAACCATCCGTGAGCACCCGCAATATGTTTTCCGAACAATCCCGCACCGTATGGCGATGATTTCGAGACGCCCTTTCTTAAGGCGGAATTCGGATCAACCCCAACTTGCTCCTCCGGCAGGCGGGTCATATTGTTAGCCAATCAAACAAACATTTGATCGGTGCCCAGCGCACCATTCCCAACGGTGCCGTGGTCCGCCGGTGATGGCGTTGCGAAAGGTGGCATCATGACACACTTCATTGGTCTGAAGGCGCTGCGAACGGTTCTTGTCGCCGGTGTGCTGTCTGCGGCTTCCCTCGCCGCAGCGTTGGCGGAAACCGTGGTCGCCCATGGCCGCCCGCGACCACCCGAGTTGATGGTGGAGAATGGCACCGTCTCCGGCCCTCTGCGCGATGTGCTGGATGAAGCCACAGCGAAAATCGGCATGACTCTGACCTGGGAAAACGTACCCTTTCCGCGCAGCTTGCAGGATTTGCAAAACGGGCGTGATGTGATCGTGCCACGTGTGCGCCGAATCTCCGACCGGGAACCCTACACGCTGTTTCTGGGGCCAATCGCGGTGCAAAAGCGTGAGGTCGCCTTTCTGGGGCTGAAGGGCAAGGCGTCCGTCAACAAGTACGAGGACCTTGCGGCTCTGACCATCGGTGTCAAGCGCGGGACCACCTATTTTGAACGGTTCAACACCGACAAGACGTTGAAAAAAGTTGAAACCACCGACGATCAAACCTTGGTCAGCATGCTTCTGGCCGGGCGTTTCGACGTCATCGCCACGGTGGACAAGCCATCGCTCGACAGTGTCCTGAAGGCGGAGAAGGTGACAAATGTCGCCTATGCACCCTATGAGGAAGCGATTGACGGCGAAAATCACTACGCCATTGGTCGCAACAGCGGGCTGGCCAAGCGGGCACCCGAACTCGACGCTGTTCTCAAGGACATGGCGGCGACCGGACGCGTGCGGGCGATCTACGAAAAGTACAAGCTCAATCCCGAACAGATTGAATGAGGCGCGATGCGGCGGCGGAATTGATTTTCCATAAGCTGTATTATGGATTTTTTATGTGCGGGCGGAGGTGGGCTGACTTCGCCCAGCCGGGTGTCACGCCGCCAAACAACCAGCCAGCGCGTCGGTGAAGGCGGTTGGATCCTCGACCATCATCATGTGGCCGGTGTTGGGAAGAACCGTCAGGCTGGCGGCCTTGGCCTTCGCCCAATCCGGCACATTCCACCCGGCCAGGGAGCGCTCGCCCGCCACCAGATGCACCGGGATGCGGTTGAACACCCCCTCCACAGCGGCGAGGTAGGCGGGATGACCGGTGGCTTCGACCACCGCGCGGCCCATGGCGCGCACCGTCGATCCGGGTTGGCGCGACAGCAGATCGGCCGCGCTGGCCAGATGCGCGGGCGTCGGCGCAACGCCGGAGCGGGCCAGCCACCCGGCTGGGTCGGCGCGGAAACCCGCCATCAGCGCCTCGGCCTCCTCCACGGTCATGCGGGCGACGGATCCCGACCAAAAGGCATCGCCCAAGGTGAAATTGCCCTCGACCGAGATCACACACGCCACCTGTTCCGGGAAACGGTCGGCCAGCAGCATGGCAATGGCCCCGCCCACCGAATGGCCGATCACCGACACCGGCTGTTCGCCGAACGCCGCGCGGATCGCCGTGTGGACATGCTGGGCTTGCGCGGCGAGCGTGATCGCCGCCGGATCGCTGCCCCGTTCCACCCCATACCCCAACAAGTCCGGGGCCAGCGTCGGCGTGGGGGCAAAGGGGTGGTGCAAGGCCGGTGTCTGCAAGGTGCCGATCAGGCCATGCACAAACACCATCGGGCGACGGGTCATAGGAACCATCCGTTGTGAATCGGTGACATCAGCGCCGCGTCAGATGCTGTAATCGCCCTGTTGCAGGCTCTGATCCATGCTCAGCGCCGGGGCCAGCTCGTCCCGACACCAGCCGACCACACGGGCGGGAATCCCGGCGACCGTGGCGCAACCCGGCACGTCCTTCAACACCACACTGCCCGCCCCCACCTTGGCGTGCGCGCCGATGGTGATGTTGCCCAGCACCTTGGCCCCCGCCGCCAACAGCACACCGTCGCGCACCTTGGGGTGGCGGTCGCCATGCTCCTTGCCGGTCCCACCCAGGGTGACGTTTTGCAGGATCGACACGTCGTTGCCGATGACCGCCGTTTCACCGATGACCACGCCGGTCCCATGGTCGATGAACACGCCGCGCCCGACCGGAACCGCCGGGTGGATGTCCACCGCGAAGGTTTCCGACACCCGGCTTTGCAGGAAATGGGCGAGGTTGTGGCGGTCCTGCCTCCACAGCCAATGCGCCACCCGGTGCCATTGCAGGGCGTGATAGCCCTTGAAATAGAGAAAGGGCGTCAGGCAACTGTCGGCGGCCGGATCGCGCGCCAGGATGGCGGCCAGATCGGCGGCGGCGGCCTCGACGATCCCGGCTTCGGAGTCAAAGGCGGCCTGGACGGTCACGGCCAGCCGGTCGGGCGGCATCACCCGATCGGCCAGCTTGCGCACCAGCAGCGCGGCCAGCGCCGAGCCGAAACAATCGTGGGACAAAACGGATTCGTTGAGGAACACGCGCAGCGTCTTTTCTTCCGCCGCCACACGGGTGGCGTCGGCGCACAGGGTCCGCCACAGATCCTGTCCAACCGGTGCCGGATCACGCACCGCAAGGCCGAGGGTGTCCATCCGTCCGTCTTTCCCAGCCAATCGTCAATCTCCAACCGCGTCACTTTGGGGAGGGGCCATGCACGGGTCAAGCGCTATGCGGTCCGGGACATCCCCGATGGGCGCATGGCCCCCATCCGTCCGTCCCTCATCACGCCCCACCCGCTCGTCCGTCCTCACGATGGGCACGGCGGAAGGCTTGCGGCGAACGCCCCTCCCGCTGGGTGAAAAAGCGTGAGAAATAGGCGGGATCCTCAAACCCCAGGGCGTAACCGATCTCCGCCATGCCAAGCCCGGTGTAGATCAGGGAGCGCTGGGCCTCCAGCATCAGGCGGGCGTGGATCAGTTGCAGCGTGGATCGCCCGGTGACGCGGCGGCTAACGGCGTTCAAGCGCCCGGCGGTCACGCCCAGCGCTTGCGCGTACCGGTCCACCGGCCAATGCTCGCGAAAACGCGCGTCGATCATCGCGCGCAGCCGGGCCAACAGGCGGATGTCGGGCGATTGCCCCTGCTCCGCCCGCCCCTGCCCGGCCACCAGCCGCGACAGCGCCACCAACGCCAGCATCACCTGCGCGGCGATGGCGGTGGCGCGGCCCAGATGATGGGCGTGGAATTCGGCGGCGATCGCGGTGAAGGCGGCGGTCAGGTCGGCGGTTTCCGGGGCGTCGGCGTCCAGATCGCGGGCAAAGGGCAAGGCCAGCGCCGCGCGCGGCTCCGCATCCGGCAGCGCGGCCAGCACGTTGGCGAGAAACCCCTCCGACATGGTCAGCACCGACCCGTCGGTGCCGGGATCAAAGCGGAACCCATGGACCACCTGGGCCGGAACCGCGATCAGGGCCGGGGCGCGGAACCGCCAGTCCTCCGCGTCCACCGTCAACCGCCCACCGCCACGCGTAACCAGCAACACATGGCTCAGCCCGTCGTGGCGGTGGGGTTGTACCTCCCAATTGTGCAAGCGCATCCGGTCCGGGATGGTTTCGACATGGACAAAACGCAGCTCGGGAACCGCCGGAGGTTCGCCGTAGAGCCAATAGCGCGGAATGGGTTCGCTCAGGCTGGTCATGATGGTTCCGGCGGTCGATGCCGATGAAAAGTACAAGAGTTTCGCCGCTTCGTCTATGTCCGGACCGGGCCGCCTGCGGGTAGCATCACGTCTCAATGATTGGCGCTCATGATTGTCATTCATCATTGCTGTCAATCCAGCGACCAATCGCCCGAATCCCCGGTCGGCCCCACCGAAACCGGCGATCCCAGACAGAAGGTTTGAGAGACATGACCCGCATCACCCGCAAGCCGGTCGGCATCATCGGTGCCGGTCCCGCCGGATTGTTCCTGGCCCATCTGCTGCACCGCCAGGGCATCGACTCCATCATCCTGGAGAGCCGCAGCCGCGCTGACGTGGAGGGAACCATCCGCGCCGGGGTGCTGGAGCAATGGGTCGTCGATCTGATGAACCGGATGGGCCTGGGCGAGCGCATGATGCGGGAGGGCCATTTCCATTCCGGCATCACCCTGCGTTTTCATGGCGAAAGCCATCACATCGACATGGCCGAGTTGACCGACGGCAAGCGCGTCACCGTCTACGCCCAGCATGAGGTCATCCGCGACCTGATCGCCGCCCGGTTGGAGGATGGCGGGGAGATCCTGTTCGGCGTGTCCGACGTCCATCTCCACGGCATCGAGAGCGACACCCCCCGCATCACCTTCCGCCGCAGCGCCGACGCGCCGGTGGAGGAGATCGCCTGTGACTTCATCGCCGGGTGCGACGGCTTCCACGGCCCCAGCCGTCAGGCGATCCCCGCCGCCGTCCGGCAGGAGCATCAGATCGTCTATCCCTTTGGTTGGCTGGGCATTCTCGCCTCCGCCCCGCCGTCGCACCATGAACTGATCTACGCCAGCCACGAGCGCGGCTTTGCCCTGCTCAGCACCCGCTCGCCGGACGTGCAGCGCCTCTACATTCAGGTCGATCCCAAGGACGACATCGCCAACTGGTCCGACGCCCGCATCTGGTCGGAACTGCACAGCCGGTTGGAGGACAAGAGCGGCTGGTCGCTGATCGAGGGGCCGGTGTTCCAAAAGGGCATCATCGCCATGCGCAGCTTCGTGTGCGAAACCATGCGCCATGGCCGCCTGTTCCTGGCGGGCGACGCCGCCCACATCGTGCCGCCGACGGGGGCCAAGGGCCTGAATCTGGCGGTGGCCGACGTGCTGGTGCTGGCCCAGGCCCTGACCGCCTTTCTGCGCCGGGGCGACGAGGACGGGTTGAACGGCTACAGCGCCCGCTGTCTGCGCCGGATTTGGCGGGCGGAGCGCTTCTCCTGGTACATGACGACGATGATGCACCTGAACCCGAACGAAAGCACGTTCGAACAGCGCGTCCACATGGCCGATCTGGATTACGTCGTCCACTCGCGCGCGGCGATGACCGCGCTGGCCGAAAACTACGTCGGCCTGCCGATGGACATTCCGGCCGATCTGGCGCTGTGACCGGCGGCAGCGGGGCGGTTTTCGGGGCCGCCCCGCTGCGCGTTGCCGTCACCTCAAATGTCGAAATTCATCGCCATCGCGCCGGTGGACAGGCGGTGGCGCAGGGCGTCGGCGAGGCTGTGGTTGTCCAGCACCCCGGCGGTGGCGTCGCGCACCTGGGTCATCAGCCAGCGCACCGAACAGGCCTCCGGATCGCCGCAATCCTCGCACGGCTTGAAGGAAAATTTGCTGGCGCAAGGCAACGGGGCCAGATGGCCGTCGATCAGGCGGATGACCTCGCCAAAGGTGATGTCGGCGGGCGGACGGGCCAGACGGTAGCCGCCGCTCTTGCCGCGCTTGGCGTAAAGCAACCCATGCTTGCGCAACTCCACCAGGATGGCTTCCAGGAATTTGCGCGGGATGTTCTCGCGTTCGGCGATGTCGGCGATCAGGATCAGATCGTCGCCGTTGCCCTGTTCGGCCAGCATGATGAGCGCCCGCAGGGCGTATTTGGCTTTTTGCGACAGCATCCCGGAAAGAACCCACCCATGATCGCGGATCGGACCGCGCGGCCACCCGCCGCCGGTCCCAGTGGCCGGGACTTTAGTGCGGATCGCGCAAAAGCGGAACGGATTTGACACAAGGGAACGCGGCAATTCGTCCGCGCTTGATGCCGGTCAAGCCATGCGGACCCGTCCGTGGTTATGGTGCGCCCAACGATGTCGCTCACTCCGGGTGCTCCCATGTCCTCCACAGCCCATCCCGTTCGCCCAATCGGCACAGGCTCCATCGGCACAGACCCCGTCCGCATCGGTGTCGTCACCGTGTCCGACCGCGCCAGCCAAGGCGTGTATGAGGACAAGGGCGGCCCGGCGATCATCGCCACGCTGACCCGCCTCATCGTCTCCCCCTGGGTGGCCGAATCCCGCGTGATCCCGGACGACCGCGACGGCATCGCCGCGACGCTGGCCGGGTTGGCGGACGAGACCGGTTGCGGCCTGATCGTCACCACCGGCGGCACCGGTCCGGCCCCGCGCGATGTGACGCCGGAGGCGACCGAACAGGTCTGTGACAAGATGATGCCCGGCTTTGGCGAGTTGATGCGCAAGGTCAGCCTGCAGGTGGTGCCGACCGCCATCCTGTCGCGGCAGACGGCGGGGATTCGCGGCTCCTGCCTGATCGTCAATCTGCCCGGCAAGCCATCGGCCATCGACGATTGCCTGATGGCGGTCTTCCCGGCCATTCCCTATTGCCTGGATTTGATCGGGGCCGGACGCATCGACACCGATCCGGCGGTGTGCCGCTCCTTCCGCCCCGGTTCCTAGTTGCTGGGCGGTTGGGCGGGTGGAACCGCGAAGATCTGGCCGGGATAAATCAGATCGGGGTTGCGGATCTGGTCACGGTTGGCGGCGTAGATGGTGGTGTAGAGCATCCCGTCGCCCAGCGTGCGCCGGGCCAACCGCCACAGGCTGTTTCCCGGCTGCACCACCACGCTGCGCCCGTCGGTCATGTCGGCGGGCAGGGTGGACACCTGCACCGGCAGTTCCGCCCGCGCCACCACCTTGCCGGTGTCGTTCACCTCGTCGGCGCGCAGGGTGTAGACGCCGGGATCGATCAACTTCTCCGGAGTCAGCCGCCATTGCCCTTGCGGGTCGGTGTGGGCGCGACCAACCAGGATGTTGTCGAGGTAGAGTTGAACGCTGCTGTTGGGCGCGGCCCGCCCGCCCAACGCCACCCGCCCGACCGGGTCGTAATCCATGGTGTCCACCGTCACCCCACCCGGTGGAGACGGGGCGGCGACGGGTTTGCCGGGCGCGGCGGTGGGTTGCGGCGCTTGCAGCACCGCGCTCCCGCCGCCGCCGCTGAGACCGGCGCGCGGCACCGCAACGGCCAACGGTATGCTCGGTGGTTGGGGCAGCGCGGGCGGCGCGACGATGGTGGGCGCAACCGGAGCCGCTCCGGGCGGCGGTGGGGAGGGCGGCGGTGGCGCGGGTGGAGCGGTCTTGCCCGTCGGCGACTCGGGAACCACCACCACCACCACCGTGTCGGACAGCACCGGATCGCTGGCACCGGGGCGCAGTTCGCTCACCCCCAGTTCGCGGGTGCCGGGGGGCAGGGGCTTGGGCGGCAGCATCACCCATTCACCCCGTTTGTCCGCCGCGACCGATCCGACCGCCGCATCGCCGTCGCGCACCACCACGGTCGATCCGGGGGCCGCGCGACCCGCCAGCACCGCGTCGCCGTCGGGCGACACGCGCACCACGTCGAAACGGGGCGTCGGCAACGGCTCAGGCGATTGTGGCGAGGGGGTGGGCAAGGGTGTTGCTTGCTTCAGCGGCGGGGGTGGGGTCGGATCACGCCCTGGTTGGGACGACGCGGCGAGCCACAGGCCATACAACCCGACGCCGGCCAGCAAAATCACCGACAGCTTGCGGAACAACCCGCCACCGCCCCGAGACCGCCGCACCGCAGCGGGCTTTGCGCGCGCCTGCCCGGTTGGCTCTGGCGTGTTCCGTTTCGCCTCGACTCCCATCCGTTCCTGTCCCCTTCCCCGTCGGCCCACTCGCAAACCGCTGCTCTGATGACGTTGTGACCTACCACGATCCAGTCAATTCCGACAAACGGCGCAACGATCATCCGCCGCCCTTGTCACTCGCCATTTTTCCGATTTTCGGAAGAGTGCCTTTTCATGTTCGGTTATTCTTCCGGGACATAAACCGGCGTAACTCCTGGGGAACGGGATGCGGTACCGACCGGGGCCGCGTCCCACCCGCTCCCATCGAAGGATCACGCCATGACCATCCGCCTGCACCATCATCCGCTCTCCGGCCACGCCCATCGCGTGCGGTTGTTCCTGTCCCTGCTGGGGCTGCCGCACGAGTTGGTGGAGGTCGATCTCGCCGCGCGCGCCCACAAGGCACCGGAGTTTCTGGCCCTCAGCCCCTTCGGGCAAATCCCGGTGCTGGAGGATGGGCCGCTCGCCCTGTTCGACAGCAACGCCATCCTTGTCTATCTGGCGCGGACCTACGACCCGGCCAACCGCTGGCTGCCGCAGGACGCGGTGGGGCAAGCTCGGGTTCAGCAATGGCTGTCGGTGGCCGCCGGTCAGGTCGCCAACGGTCCGGCGGCGGCGCGGCTGGTCAACGTCTTCCGCGCGCCCCTGGACCACGAGCGCGCCAAATCCATCGCCGACGGGCTGTTCACCGTTCTGGACCGCCATCTGACCGGCCGGGATTTCGTCGCCGCCGACGGGCCGACCATCGCCGACGTCGCGCTCTACTCCTACATCGCCCACGCCGAAGAGGGCGACGTGCCGCTGGCCCCCCGCCCGGCCATCACCGCCTGGCTGCGCCGGGTGGAGGCGCTGGACGGCTTCGTGCCGATGACCGTCACCAAGGTCGGCTTGGCCGCCTGATCCCGTCCGCCTCCCAACCGGGCATCCCACCGGAGCACCGATCATGACCAACCCCGATGCCGTTCCATCCCCCGTTGCCCCGACCTTTCACGCCGGAGAAATCCAGCTTCACGAGCGCGTCGGCGTGCGCGAGGCGATGGAGCGCATCGGGCCGAAGGTGATCCGCGACCACATGCCCGACCAGCACCGCGGCTTTTTCGCCAAACTGCCGCTGATGCTGGTCGGCAGCGTGGACGCGGCGGGGCGGCCCTGGGCCTCCCCGCTCTGCGGGCCGCCGGGCTTTCTGCACTCCCCCGACCCGCGCCGCTTGACGGTGAACGCGTCCCCCCTGCCCGGCACCCCGCTCGCCGCCCATCTGCGCCCCGGTGTGCCGCTGGGTCTGCTGGGGATCGAGCTGGAAACCCGCCGCCGCAACCGGTTGAACGCGACGGTGACGGCGGTGGAGCCGGGGGCGGGGTTCGCCCTGTCGGTGGATGAGAGCTTTGGCAACTGTCCGAAATACATCCAAATCCGCCAGCACCGCGCCGTGCCGCCGCCCGCCACGCCAGCGGAGCCGGTGGCCTTCGGCCCGCGCCTGCCCGACCACGCCGCCGCGCTGGTCCGCGCCACCGACACCGCCTTTCTCGCCACCGCCGCGCCGAACGCCGTCGGCCATGATCCACGCCGTGGAGTGGACGTGTCGCACCGGGGCGGGCGGCCCGGCTTCATCCGGGTGACGGAGGAGGATGGGACCACCGTGCTGACCCTGCCCGACTTCGCCGGGAACCTGCATTTCCGCAGCTTCGGCAATCTGGCCCTGCACCCCTGGGCCGGGCTGTTGGTGATCGATGTTGCCACCGGCGATTTGCTGTCGCTGACCGGTTCAGCCGAAGTGCTGTGGGACGGGACGGACCTTGCTGCTTTCGCCGGGGCCGAACGGCTGTTGCGCCTGCGCCTGTCCGAAGGGCTGTGGCTGCCCGGCCTGCTGCCCCTGCGCTGGGAGGCTGGAGTGGTTCCGTCCCCCGCACTGGACCACACCGGGCAATGGCCAACCCTCTGACGGCCATTCTGAACATCACGGGTCTGCACACAGCAGCGTGACCTTTGCGCCGCAGGTCCCGCGCGAAATCTGTTGCGTCGCATCAAAGGCATGGCGTGGATGCGGCGGGTTGGACTATGTCCTTCGGCCCGACCCCAGCCACCACAACCGCCGCCCGTCATGCCCGATCCCGATCACCGCGACCCCATGACGGCCAGCCCGAATGACCCGATGGGGCCGGGGTCGCGCCCGCCGCCCGGCTGGGCCTTGTTCTGCCGCCTACTGCCCGGTTTGGCGGTGGGTGGCTTCGTTGGCGGTTTGGCGGTGGCCCTGCTGCTGGCCCTGGACGTCGGCGGTCTGCGCAGCCTGCTGCACAGCCCGGACCAGCGCCCGCATTGGGCCTTGTTCCTGGCGGTTCCGGCCTTGACCGCGCTGGTCGGCGCGATCCTCGCCCCCCGCTTCAGCGCGCCGCAGCGGCGCGGCGTGGATCGCTGACTCTCCGCCTCAACGCCAAAAGCCCCAAAGCAAAAACGCCGCGCGGAGACAGGACGTCCCCGGCGCGGCGCTTGGTTGGTTCAGCCCCCTTGCGGGTTACTGCTTGTGGTGCTGGTGGCCCGAACCGCCGTGGCTGGGCGCGGTTTCGCCAGCGCCCTGGACATCGACCTGGACCACGACCGACCCAGCCTTTTCAAACACCAAGGTCAGGGGGAAGCTCTTGCCCTTGGCCAAGGGCTGCTTCAACCCCAACAGCATGACGTGCAGGCCGCCGGGGGCCAGCGCGGTCGGCGAACCGGGCGTCACCTCGATGGCGTTGACCGGGCGCATCTTCATGACGCCGTTGTCCATCAGATGGGTGTGCAGTTCGGCCTTTTCCGCGACCGGGGTGGAGGCCGACAGCAGGCGGTCATCCTCCTTACCGACGTTGTTCAGCACGAAATAGGCCGCCCCGTTGGCCGCCGACGGAGCGGTCGCGCGCGACCACGGATGGTCGATCTCCACCGTGCCAACCTTGAACCCATGCGCCGAGGCCACGCCCGCACCCATCATCAGCAGGGCCGCCGCCACCGAGACCAAACGCACCATCGCACTCTCTCCCAATCGATTCGGGGCAGCGCCGACCCCGTTGCGGACCCGGCGCTGCGATCCGCGAAACATAACCCGCCGCCCACACGCCGCACGAGTGGCATTTTTGCGCAGGGCTAAAAGCTGAACCGCCCCGCTACTCCTTCGGCGGCACCCCGCGCAGATAGGTGACGATGGCCGCCCGGTCCTCCGCCGTCAGTTTGGAGGTCGTGTTGCGCACCACCTCGCCCATGCCGCCGCCCGCCACGTCGCCGTCCGGCTTCAGCCCCAGTTCCAGCAGCATGGCCAGATCGCTGTCGGACCATTTGCCCAGCCCCTTGGCCGGGTGGGGGGTGATGTTCGGCACCTTGTCGCCGTCCGGCCCGTCGGGGGTTCCGGCCAGATAGCGGCTCTGGTCCAACCCGCCGAGCAGAGAGCGCGGGGTGTGGCATTCGCCGCAATGGCCCAGCGCGTCCACCAGATAACGGCCCCGATTCCACGCCGCCGGTTTGGACGGATCGTCGGCGACCGGCCCGGCGGTCATGTACAGAAGTTGCCAACCCGGAACCAGAAAGCGCCAGGAAAAGGGCGGCGACAGGTCGTGCGGGCGGTTGGCGACCGGCTGCGGTTTCTGCGCGAAGAGATAGGCCTTCAGGTCCAGCAGATCGCGGTCGGTCATCCGCGTGTAGCTGGCGTAGGGAAAGGCCGGGAACAGCGCCGCGCCGTCGGGCCGCACCCCCTCGCGAAACGCGCGGAGGAAATCGGCGTCGCTCCAGCGACCGATCCCATGGACCGGGTCGGGGGTGATGTTGGGGGTGAAAAAGGTGCCGAACGGCGTCGCCAGCGCCCGACCGCCGGTCAGCGGCGCGCCGCCCGCCTTTTCATTGGTGTGGCAGCCCAGGCAGCCCGCCGCCTGGAAGATGTAACCGCCACGGGCGACCGCGTCGGCGTCGGCCGCGCGCGCCCCGCCGCCCGTCACCAGGACGAACGGCAGGGCCAGCGGCAACACCAGCGCCGTCAGGGGCAAGGCCCGACGCCGCATGACCGGTTACTGCTTCTTGACGCGGAAATCTTCGTGGCAGCCGCCGCAAGTCTTGGAGGTCGCCCCCAAGGCCTGCCCGATCTGCGCGCGGTCGCCGCCCTTGATCGCTTCGGCCAGCTTCATCGCCGCCGGTTGCATCGCCTTCCACTTCTCTTCCGCAGCGGACCAGTTCTGCCACAGCTCCGGCTTGGCCGCGCTGTCGCCAACGCCCACAGCGGTGCCGGTGGGGAACACCGCCTTCGCGTCCATCTTGGCAACGGCCAGCACCGCCTCGGCCCCTTTGGCCGCGTCCTCCTGCGTGCCGCCCTCGTTCTTCACGAACTTGGCCACGGCCCCCATGCCGCCGCCGAGCTTCTTCATGGTCTGCTGGCGTTCCTTCACCATATCGGCCGGATCGGCGGCCCCGGCCATGCCGCCGAAACCGGCGACGAGCAGAGCGGAGAGCGAAGCGGCAGCAAGGGCGTTGACGACGCGGTTGTTCATGTGGTCCCTCCCGGTGATACCATGGCCCGATTGGGGCCGGTCCCAGGTGATGACGCCCGGGGGCGGTCCAATATTCCGTCAGGCCAACAAAGAAAATGAACGGCCCCGTTTTGCGGTCACGCGCAGGCTGCGGAACGGTCCGTGTTGCGAAAGGTGTGTTGCGATGACCTCCCTGTCCTCCGTCTGCGTTTACTGCGGGGCCTCCGCCCAGGTTGCCGATGTCCACAAGGACGCCGCCCACGCGTTGGGCGAGGGGTTGGCGCAGCGCGGCATCCGCCTGATTTACGGCGGCGGGCGCGTCGGCCTGATGGGCATCGTCGCCGACGCCGCGCTGGCGGCGGGGGGCGAGGTCGTCGGCATCATCCCCGACCACATCCAGTCGATGGAGGTGGAGCACACCGGGCTGACCGAACTGCACGTCGTGGACAGCATGCACACGCGCAAGCGGATGATGGTGGAGCGCGCCGACGCCTTCGTCATCCTGCCCGGCGGATTGGGCACGCTGGACGAGGCGTTCGAGGTGCTGACCTGGAAGCAATTGCGCCTGCACGACAAGCCCATCATCGTCGCCGACGTCGATGGCTATTGGCGGCCGCTGCTGGGGCTGATCGACCACATGGTCGCCCAGGGCTTCGCGCGGGTGGACCGCAGCCGCCTCTACCGGGTGGCCGACCAGATCGACGCTGTGTTCACCGCGCTGGAGGATGCCCCCGCCCCCAGCCATCCCGCGCACAGCCGCCACCTGTGAGCGGCCCCGGACGCGTCGGGCGGTCGGATCGGTTATCCCCAATCTTCACAGGCTGTGGATGATATTTATCCACAGGTTTTTCCCAGGCCCGCCACGCCCTGCCCGCGCGTTCCCGTTCCGTTGACTGCTACACTGATGCGATGACCAGCCAGACCTCTTCCCTGTTCGACCCCCGCCCGTCCGTCGGCCCGGCCAAGACCGCGCCCGACTACCGCACCCCTCCCAACAACGAGGAGGCGGAACAGGCGCTGTTGGGCGCGATCCTGGTCAACAACAAGGCCTATGAAAAGGTTGGCGAGTTCCTGCGCGCCGAGCATTTCTACGACCCGGTGCACCAGCGCATCTTCGCCGCGATCACCAAGATGATCGACCGGGGCCAGATCGCCAACCCGGTGACGCTGAAGGCCCTGTTCGACAACGACGCCGATCTGGCGGTGGAAGGCGGCAGCGCCTATTTGGCCGAATTGGCGGCCAACGTCGTCACCGTGGTCAACGCCGGGGATTACGGCAAGACCATCCACGACCTGTTCATCCGCCGCCAGTTGATCGAGGTCGGCACCGACATGGTGAACGAGGCGTACCGCCACGACCTCGACGTCACCGCGCTCGACCAGATTGGCGAGGCGGAAAAGCAACTGTTCGATCTGGCCTCCACCGGCGACGTGCAGGGCGGCTTCGTCGCCTTCGGCGAGTCGGTCAAGCACGCCATCGCCACGGCGGAGGTGGCCTTCCGCCGCTCCAGCCACGTCACCGGCGTCACCACCGGCCTGATCGACATCGACCGCAAGCTGGGCGGCCTGCACCCGTCCGATCTGGTGATTCTGGCCGGTCGCCCGTCGATGGGCAAGACCGCGCTGGCCACCAACATCGCCTTCAACGCCGCCCGCGCGCACATGCGGTCGGGCGGGCAGGAGGGCGGGGTCGTCGGTTTCTTCTCGCTGGAAATGTCCGCCGAACAGCTCGCCACCCGTATCCTGGCCGAGGTGGTGGAGGTTCCCGGCGACAAGATCCGGCGCGGCGAAATCCGCGACAGCGATTTTCCAAAATTCGTCCAGGCCAGCCAGGATTTGGCCCGCTGCCCCTTCTATGTGGACGACACGCCCGCCCTGTCGGTGTCGGCCGTGCGCACCCGCTGCCGCCGGTTGAAACGGACCTCCGGCCTGAACATGGTGGTGGTCGATTACCTTCAGCTTCTGCGGGGATCCTCTTCGCGCGGCAGCGAGAACCGCGTGCAGGAGATTTCCGAAATCACGCGCGGGCTGAAGGCCATCGCCAAGGAGCTGGACGTTCCCGTCATCGCCCTGTCGCAGTTGAGCCGCGCGGTGGAGCTGCGCGAGGACAAGCGCCCCCAACTGGCCGACCTGCGCGAATCCGGCTCCATCGAGCAGGACGCCGACGTTGTGATGTTCGTTTTCCGCGAACAGTATTATCTTGAGCGCGCCGAACCCTCCCGGCGGCCCGACGAGAGCGACGACAAGTTCAACGACCGGTATCAGCGCTGGCAGCAACGGCTTGGCGAGGTGCACAACACCGCCGAGGTCATCATCGCCAAACAGCGCCATGGCCCGATCGGAACCGTCCGTCTCTACTTCGACGGCCAGTTCACCAAGTTCGGCGACCTCGACCAACGCAATCAGGACGATGACTGATCTCCTCCGGCGCGCTGCCGCCATCCTCACCGTGGACCTTGGCGCGCTGGTCGCCAACTGGACCCAGCTTCGCGACCGTGTGGCCCCGGCGGAATGCTCCGCCGTGGTCAAGGCCGACGCCTATGGCCTGGGGGTGGCCCACGCCGTCCCCGCCCTGCGCGCCGCCGGCTGCCGGACCTTCTTCGTCGCCCAGTTCGAGGAGGCGTTGGCCGTCCGCGCCGCCGCTCCCGACGTGCGCGTGCTGTCGCTGGGCGGTCTGCCGCAGGGCAGCGAGTCGGCCTTTCTGGACAGCGGCGTGTGGCCGGTGCTGAACCATCTGGGCGAGATCGCCGCCTGGCGGGCCTTCGCCAAGGCGCAGGGCCGGGCGCTGCCCGCCGCCATCCATCTCGACACCGGCATGAACCGGCTGGGCCTTGGCCCGGACGAGTTGGACGCGCTGGCCGATCACCCGGAATGGCTGGACGGCATCGATTTGAAATACTGGATGACGCATCTGGCCTGCGCCGACGATGTCGAGTCGCCGATGTCGGCCCAGCAGTTGGGCCGGTTCCGCACCGCGCTGGCCCGCCTGCCCGCCGCACCGGCCAGCTTTGCCAACTCGTCGGGCATCTTTCACGGGCCGTCCTTCCATTTCGACCTCGCCCGCCCCGGCTGCGCGCTCTACGGCGTCAACCCGACGCCGCACACCGCCAACCCGATGCAGGGGGTCATCCGGCTGGACGCCCGGATTCTCCAGGTCCGCCGCATCGACGCGCCGATGACCGTCGGCTACTCCGCCGCCCACCGGGTGAACGGGCCGACGACCATCGCCACCATAGGTGTGGGCTACGCCGATGGCTATCTGCGCTCGCTGAGCGGGCGCGGCCATGTCTACGCCGACGGCATCGCCGCCCCCATCGTTGGCAGGGTGTCGATGGATCTCATCACGGTGGACGTCACCGGCCTACCCGACCACGCCGTTCACCCCGGCGCGCTGCTGGAGCTGATCGGCCCCAACCGCCCGGTGGACACCGTGGCGGCAGAGGCCGGGACCATCGGCTATGAGGTGCTGACCTCGCTCGGCCCGCGTTACCACCGGGTGTACCGCAACGCCGGGTCGGCTCCGTGACCCGCATCGCCACCGCCTCCCTGATCCCCACCACTATGACACGGGCCGACTGATGGGTTTCCTCGCCGCGACCGGCCGGGCGTTCCTGGTCTTTCTTGAAGCGACCGGGCGTTTGGCCTTGTTCACGGGTTCGGCCGTGTCGCACTGCGTGCGTCCGCCGTTCTACCCGCGCCAGATCCTGCGCCAGATGATCGACATCGGCTATTACTCGCTGCCGGTGGTGGGGTTGACGGCGCTGTTCACCGGCATGGTGCTGGCGCTGCAAAGCTACAGCGGCTTCTCCCGCTTCCAGGCGGAGGGGGCGATCGCCACCGTGGTGGTGCTGTCGATCACGCGCGAGCTGGGGCCGGTGCTGGCCGGTCTGATGGTGGCCGGGCGCATCGGCGCGGCGATGGCGGCGGAAATCGGGACCATGCGCGTCACCGAACAGATCGACGCGCTGTCCACCCTGTCCACCAACCCGATGAAGTATCTGGTTGCCCCGCGCCTGCTGGCCGGTTTGACCATGCTGCCGCTGCTGGTGGTGGTGGCCGACATCATCGGCGTGTTCGGCGGCTTCCTGGTCGGCGTCTATCGGCTGGACTTCAACGCCAGCAGCTACATCAGCCGCACCTGGGAATTCCTGCAACCGCTGGACGTGATCTCCGGTCTGGTCAAGGCGGCGGTCTTCGGCTTCCTGATCGCCTTGATGGGCTGTTACCACGGCTACCACTCCAAGGGCGGTGCCCAGGGCGTGGGGGCGGCGACCACCAACGCGGTGGTGTCGGCCTCCATCATGATCCTGGTGTGGAACTACCTCATCACCGGCATGTTCTTCTCGACGAAGTGAGCGCACCGACCATGCTGTCCCCCGCCACCCCGAAAATCGCCCTGTCCGGCGTCACCAAGCGTTTCGGCCCGAAAAAGGTGCTGAACGGCATCGACCTTCAGGTCGGCAAGGGCGAATCGCTGGTCGTCATCGGCGGGTCGGGCACCGGCAAATCGGTGATGCTGAAATGCATCCTCGGCCTGTTGCAGCCCGATTCCGGCTCCATCCGCGTCGATGGGCAGGAAACCACGGCCCTGCGCCCGCGCGAGCGGGAAAAGATGCTGCACAAATTCGGCATGCTGTTCCAGGGGGCCGCCCTGTTCGACAGCCTGACCGTGTGGGAAAACGTCGCCTTCGGTCTGATGCAGGGGGAACACATGCCCCGCGCCCAGGCCAAGGAAATCGCGATTGCCAAGCTGGGGGCCGTCGGCCTGACCCCGGATGTGGGAGAGCTGTCGCCGTCGGAGCTGTCGGGCGGCATGCAGAAGCGCGTCGGTCTGGCCCGCGCCATCGCCGACGAGCCGGAGATCATCTTTTTTGACGAGCCGACCACCGGGTTGGACCCGATCATGGCCGACGTCATCAACGAGCTGATCGTGCAGTGCGTGAAGGATCTGGGGGCGACCGCCGTCACCATCACCCACGACATGGCGTCCGCCCGCAAGATCGCCGACCGCATCGCCATGATCTATCAGGGCCAGATCATCTGGACCGGCCACGCCAGCGACATCGACCAGTCCGGCAACCCCTATGTCGATCAATTCGTGCATGGCCGGGCCGAAGGGCCGATCAAGATGCAGATCCGCGCGCTCTGATCGCAAAAATCCGGGCACCAATCCGTTGCGCAAAAAAAGACCGGGGCGTTGCCGCCCCGGCCTGGGAAGTGACGACCATGCGCAGTCGTGTTCGTGTCAGGCCGCGTCCGCCTTCAGCACGCCCCGGCGGATTTGGTCGAGTTCAATGGATTCGAACAGGGCCTTGAAATTGCCCTCGCCAAAGCCCTCATTGCCCTTGCGCTGAATGAATTCGAAGAAGATCGGGCCGATGACGGTCTGGGTGAAGATCTGCAACAGCAGCCCTTGGCCCTGCGTCGGCGCGCCATCGACAAGAATGCGGTTTTTGCGCAGGCGGTCCAGATCCTGGCCATGGCCGGGGACCCGCGCGTCAACCTGATCGTAATAGGTGTCCAACGTGTCCTGGAACGGCGTGCCGAAGCCGCGCAGGAACTCCACCGTGTGGATGATGTCGTCGGTGCCAAGGGCGACGTGCTGGATGCCCTCGCCCTTGTAATCGCGCAGATATTCGACGATCTGCGACTTGTCGTCGGAGGATTCGTTGATCGGAATGCGGATCTTGCCGCAGGGGCTGGTCATCGCCTTGGACCGCAGGCCGGTCAGCTTGCCTTCGATGTCGAAGTAACGAACCTCGCGGAAGCCGAACAGGCGGGTGTAGAAATCGGCCCACTCCTCCATCCGCCCGGTGTGGACGTTGTGGGTGAGATGGTCGATGTAGGTCAGACCGGCCCCGGCCGGGTGCTGGTCAACGCCGGGCAGCGGCACGAAATCAATGTCATAGATGTTGCCGCGCGCGCCGTAGCGGTCCACCAGATAAATCAGCGAATCGCCGATGCCCTTGATCGCCGGGATGTTCAGTTCCATCGCCCCGGCGCGGGTTTCCACGCCCCACGCGCCCAGATCCAGCGCCCGGCGGTAGGCCGCCGCCGCGTCGCCCACGCGGAACGCGATGGCGCAGATGCTGGGGCCGTGCAGCGCGGCGAAGTTGCGCGGGAAACCCGACTGTTCGGCGTTGATGATGAAATTGACGTCGCCCTGGCGGTACAGCGTGACGTTCTTCGACCGATGGCGGGCGATGGCGGTGAAGCCCATCTGTTCGAACAGACGGCCCAGAGCTTCGGTGTCCGGGGCGGTGAATTCAATGAATTCGAACCCGTCGGTCTGCATCGGGTTGTCCCACAAATCGGCCATGGTCGCGTCTCCGAATGGTGTGAGGGGGCCGCGCGGGTGGCGGCGCGTCATGTCCTCAGCATGCCGGATTGTTGGTGAAAAGAGCTGTCAATCCTCTCGCCCGAATCCGGCATTTTTGGTATGATTTTCCGACTGATTGGCGAATGACGGAAAATTTACCCGATGGCCTCCTCCCTTTCGGAGATCGACGTCAAAATCCTCAACGCCCTGCAGGAGGATTCCCGCCTGACGGTGCAGGAGCTGGCCGACCGGGTGGCGCTCTCCGCCTCCTCCTGCTGGCGGCGGCTGCGCTCGCTGGAGGAAACCGGCGTCATCCGCCGTTACACCGCGCTGGTCGATCCCAAGGCGGCGGCGGTGGGCGAATGCGTGTTCGCCCATGTCACCCTGGAACGCCACTCCGCCGAAACCGCCGCCATCTTCATCGAGGCGGTGCGCAAGCGGGCGGAAGTGCTGGAATGCTACGCCGTGTCGGGCGACGCCGATTATCTGCTGCGCGTGGCGGTGGGCGAGATCGCCGATTACAACCGTTTCCTTGAGGAGTTCGTGTTCCACCTGCCCTTCCAGGTGCGCATCCGCTCCAACTTCGCGCTGAAGGAAATCAAATACGAAACCGCCCTCCCGCTCCGCGCAACCACGCGCTGACGGGGCCACGCGCTGACGGGCCGCGCGCTGTGGGGCGAAAGCGTGCTATGCCGATGCGCCGATCCCACCGGAGCCTCACCACGCCATGACCGCCCCCGCCCCTTCCGCCGCCCCGCTGGCCGACGCGCTCGCCCGTCATCGGGCGGGTGATCTGGCGGGCGCGGAACAGGGCTATCGCGCGGTGCTGGCGACCGACCCGGACCAACCCGACGCCCTGCATCTGCTGGGGGTGCTGGCCCACCAATGCGGCCATCATGGCGAGGCCGCGCGCCTGATCGGGCTGGCGGTGGAACGGCGCGACGGCGTGGCCGAGTATCACGCCAACCATGGCCTTGCCCTGCACGCGCTGGGGCAACTGGACGCGGCGGAGGCCGCCTACCGCCGCGCGCTGGCCCGGCGCGAGGCGTACCCGGAGGCGCACAACAGCCTGGGCAGCGCCCTGCAGGAGCGCGGATTCCTCGACGACGCCATCGCCCATTACCGCCGCGCCCTGGATCTGCGCGGCGATTACGCGGAGGCGTGGCTCAATCTCGGCACCGCCCGGCACGCCGCCGACGATCTGGCCGGGGCGGAGGACGCCTTGCGCCACGCCCTGCGGCTCGACCCCGGCAACCCGCTGGCCCACACCAGCCTCGGCGTCGTGCTGAAGGAAGCCGGGCGGCTGGGCGAGGCCGAGGACGCCCAGACGGAAGCCCGGCGGCTCGCGCCCGACGATTCCGAAACCCTGGTCAACACCGCCCTGCTGCGCGAGGCGCAAGGCCGGGCGGACGAGGCCGAGGCGCTCTACCGCGCCGCCCTGCGCGCCGATCCAACCTCCCCGCTCGCCCGCTGGAATCTGGCGCTGCGGCGGCTGTCGCTCGGCGATCTGGCGGAGGGGCAGGCGCTGTACGAGGCCCGCTTTGCCTCCCGCCGGGTGCAGGGGGGCCGCGCCTTTGCCGTGCCGGAATGGCGGGGCGAGGACCCGGCCGGGCTGCGCCTGCTGGTCTGGCGCGAGCAGGGCTTGGGCGACGAGCTGATGTTCGGCGGGCTGCTGCCCGAATTGGCGGCACTCGGCGGGGATTGGACCGTTGAATGCGACCCGCGTCTGGTCCCGCTGTTCACCCGTTCCCTGCCCGGCCTGCGGGTGCGCGCGCCCACCGCCGACCCGACCGATCTGGATCGTCACATCGCCATGGGATCCCTGCCCGGTCGCTTGCGCCGGTCGCTGGCCGATTTTCCCCCGCGCGCCGGGTGGCTGCGCCCCGACCCGGCGCGGGTGGCCCTGTGGGCCGACCGGCTGGCGGCGCTGGGGCCGGGGCTGCGCGTCGGCATCGCCTGGACCAGCCAGAAGGTGACGGGGGAGCGCAAGCGCGCCTACACCACGCTCGCCGACTGGCCGCCGCTGTTCGCCATGCCCGGCCTGACCCTGGTGTCCCTGCAATATGACGGGCGGGAGGAGGAGATCGCGCGGGCCGAGGCCGCCCACGGCGTGCGCCTGCACCGCTGGCCCGACGCCGACCTGAAACAGGATCTGGAGACAGCGGCGGCGCTGACCGCCAATCTGGATTTGGTCATCACCGTCGCCAGCTCGGTCGGCGAGATGGCCGGGGCGTTGGGGATCCCGAGCTGGCGCTTTGGCACGGCGGGCGACTGGACCGCGCTCGGCACCCGCGTCCGCCCCTGGTTTCCCAGCCAACGGCTGTGGACTCCGCAACCGGGCGAGGGGCTGCCGGACCTGCTGGCGCGGATGGCCGCCGAGCTGCGCCGCCTGTCCGGCCCGCTGGTCATTCCCCTGCCCGCCCTGACGGCGGCTCTGGCCGAAGCCCGCCGCCACCACGAGGGCGGGGCGTGGCCGGAGGCCGAAAAGGCCTATCAACGCGCGCTGGAGCTGGATGCGGAAAACGCCGAGGCGCTGGAGGGCTATGGCTGGTTGGGTCGGCAGGCCGGACGGCCCGACATCGCCGACACGCTGTTGACCCGCGCCATCGCCGCCGCGCCGACCGCCCAGCGCCACAAGCGCCGTGCCCTCGCGCGCCAGGAGTTGGGCCAATGGGCGGAGGCCGCCGCCGACTGGCAGGCCGCCGCCGCCCTCGACCCGACGGATTCGGAGGCGCTGGGCAGCCTGGGAGCCTTGCGGCTGGCGCTGGGCGACCCGGCGGGGGCGGCGGACGCCTCCCGCGACGCCCTGCGCCACGCCCCCGGCCACGCCGGGCTGTGGACCAATCTGGGGTTGGCCCGCCGCGCGGCGGGGCAGGAGGACGACCGCGCCCTGCGCACCGCGCTGGCGCTCGACCCGGCGATCCCGGAGGCTTGGAACGGGCTGGCGACGGGGGTGTTGCCCGCCGACGCCGCCCGCGCCGCCCGCCGCGCGCTGTCCCTGCGCTCCGGCTACCCGGAAGCGCTCTCCAACCTCGGCGTCGCCCTGCTGGCGCTGGACCGGGCGGGGGAGGCGGCGGACGCCCTGCGCGCCGCCCTGCGCCCACGGCCCGAGGATGGGCGGACGCTGGCCAATCTGGCCTTGGCGTTGGAGCAGGCGGGCGACACCGACCGCGCCGGGCTGATCTGGTGGCGGGCGCTGCTGCTTGATCCCGGATCGCCCACCGGCTGGGCCGGGCTGGCCGACCTGCGCCAACGCCAACGCCGTTTGGATGGCGCGTTGAAGGGCTGGGCACGGGCGCTGGCCCTGTCGCCGCAGCGGGCCGACTGGCGTTACAATCTTGGCAACGCCCTGCACGCCGCCGGGCGCGCGGTGGAGGCCGACGCCGCCTTTCGCCACGCGCTGGCGACCGATCCATCGCTGACGCTCGCCGCCTTCAACCGGGGGTATGCCGCCTTGGCGCGCGGGGATCTGGCGACCGGCTGGGCCGGGTTGGAGGCGCGCTTTGCCTCCGGTCAGGCCCTGCCCGACCGCCGTTTCCGCATCCCGGCCTGGGACGGCGGCGATCCGGCGGGCAAAACCCTGCTGGTCTGGCGTGAGCAGGGGGTGGGTGACGAGCTGATGCACAGCGCCTGTTTCCCCGACCTGATCGCGCGGACCGGGCGGGTGGTGATCGAGGCCGACGCCCGGCTCCTTCCCCTGTTCGCCCGCTCTTTCCCCACCGCCCTGGTGCGCGCGGCGACCGAGGATCCGCAGGACGCCGACGCCCACATCGCGGCAGGCTCACTGCCGCGCCACCTGCGCCCGCGCTTGAGCGATTTTCCCGCGCGCGCGGGCTGGCTGCGCGCCGATCCGGCGGCGGTGGAGCGCTGGCGCGCGCGCTTCCCAGCCGACGCGTTGACCGTCGGCTTGTGCTGGCGCAGCCGTTTCATGAACGCGGAGCGGGCGGCGAACTACACCACGCTCGACCGCTGGGGGCCGATTCTGACCCTGCCCGGCCTGCGTCTGGTCAATCTGCAATATGATGAGTGCGAGGCCGAATTGGCCGAGGCCGAAGCCCGTTTCGGCGTGCGCATCCTGCGCCCGGACCTGGATTTGCTGACCGATCTGGACGGGGCGGCGGCGCTGACCAGCGCCCTGGATCTGGTGATCTCCGCCGGAACATCGGTGGCGGAAATGGCCGGGGCGCTGGGCGTGCCGGTGTGGCGCGTCGGCCCCGGTGGCGAATGGACAGCGCTGGGAACCGGCGTGCGCCCCTGGTACCCGACGATGCGGCTGTTCACCCCACCGCCAAACGGCACGCTCGACGACGCGCTGGTCGCCGCCGGGCGTGCCCTGACTCAGGCGATGAGCACCGATTTTACCAAGCGGGAACGACCGCGTTCTTGAACTTGGTGAGGATGAACTCCTTCACCTCGGGGGTCTGGTAGGCCTTGACCAGCTTGGCCACCCACGGCTTGTCCTTGTCGGCCTTGCGGACGGCGATGATGTTGGCGTAGGGGCTTTCCGCCGCTTCGCGCGCGATGGCGTCCTTGACCGGATCCATGCCCGCTTCGATGGCGTAGTTGGTGTTGATCGCCGCCGCCGTCACGTCGTCCAGCGAACGCGGCAGTTGCGCCGCGTCCAACTCGACGATTTGCAGCTTCTTCGGATTCTCGACGATGTCGATGGGCGAGGCCTTCAGCGTGCCGCCGTCCTTCAGCTTGATCAGCCCCTTGGCCTGCAACAGCAGCAGCACGCGGCCGCCGTTGGTCGGATCGTTGGGGATGGCGACCTTGGCCCCGGTGGTCAGCTCGTCCAGGCTCTTGACCCTCTTGGAATAGATGCCGATCGGGAACACCACCGTCTTGGCGACGCTGACGATCTCGTACCCGCGATCCTTGGACTGGTTGTCCAGATAGGGTTGATGCTGGAAGGAGTTGACGTCCAGATCGCCCTGGGACAGCGCCTGATTGGGGATCACATAGTCGGAGAATTCCAGGACCTGGAGATCCAGCCCGTCCTTGGCGGCGATGGGCTTCACCACCTCCAGGATCTGGGCGTGCGGACCGGGGGTGACGCCGACCTTCAGGCTTTCCGCCGAGGCACCCATCGGGGCGACAACGGCCACGGCAACGGCGGCCACACCGGCCAGCAGGGCCGACAGCGAACGGATACGCAGCATCACGAACTCTCCTCAGACTTTCAAATGACGTTTGTTGACGCGGCGGGCGATCCAGTCGCCCGACGATTGCACGATCTGCACCAGCACGATCAGCACCAAAACCACGGCCAGCATCACTTCCGGCAGGAAGCGCTGATAGCCATAACGGATGCCCAGATCGCCCAGCCCACCGCCGCCGACCGCCCCGACCATGGCCGAATAGCCGATCAGGCTGACCGCCGACAGGGTCAGACCCATGACGATGGCGGGCAGCGCCTCGGGCAGCAGCACCTTGGTGACGATTTGCAGCGGCGTTGCCCCCATGGCCTGGGCCGCTTCGATCAGGCCGCGATCCACCTCGCGGATGGCGTTTTCGACGATGCGGGCGATGAAGGGCGCGGCGGCCACCGTCAGCGGCACGATGGCGGCACCGGTGCCGATGGAGGTCCCGGCGATCAGGCGGGTGAACGGGATGATCGCCACCACCAGAATGATGAAGGGGGTGGAGCGGGTCATGTTGACCACCGCGCCGACGATCCGGTTGAACAGCAGATTTTGCAGCAGCTCGCCCCGCCCGGTGACGGCCAGCGCCACCCCGATGGGCAGGCCGATCAGCGTGCCGATGGCCCCCGACACCGCCACCATGTGCAGCGTGTCGATCAGCGCCTTGATCAGCAGATCAATGATTTGCGGGGACAGCATGGCCCAGAACCTCGACACCCAGATGATTGACGTGCAACAGGCTGATGGCGGCCTCTACGGCGGTGGCGTCGCCCAGCGCCTCCACCACCAGCGTGCCGAAGGGCGCGCCCTGGATCTCGTCGATCTGGCCGTGCCAGATGTTCAGATCGAGATTGAGCTTGCGGCTGATGGCGCTGATGACCGGGCTGGTCGCCTTTTCCCCGGTGAAGGTGATGCGCAGCACCGGGTTGCTGCCCGGCTGCGGCGTGGGCGACAGCCGCGCGCGCAGGCCGTCGGGAATGCCCCGGTTGATGACCGGATCGATGAAGCTGCGCGTCGTCGGGTGGCTGGGGTGGGCGAAGATGTCGAACACCGGCCCCTGTTCGATGATCCGCCCGGCCTCCATCACCGCGACCTTGTGGCAAATCTCCTTGATGACGCCGATCTCGTGGGTGATGAGGACAATGGTCAGGCCCAAGCGCCGGTTGATGTCGGCCAGCAGATGCAGGATCTGCGTGGTGGTTTCGGGGTCGAGCGCGGAGGTCGCCTCGTCCGACAACAGAACCTTGGGCTTGCTGGCCAGCGCGCGGGCGATGCCGACGCGCTGCTTCTGCCCGCCCGACAGCTCCGCCGGGTAGCGGTCGCGCTTGTCGGCCAGACCGACGAGGTCGAGCAGCGGTTCCACCGTCTGCCGGATCGTCGCCTTGTCCACCCCGGCCAGTTCCAGAGGCAGCGCGACGTTGTCGAACACGGTGCGCGAGGACAACAGGTTGAAATGCTGGAAGATCATGCCGATGGAATGGCGGGTGTCCCGCAATTCCCGCGCCGACAGCGCGGTGATCTCCACCCCATCCACCTGGACGCTGCCCGAGGTCGGGCTTTCCAGCAGGTTGATGGTGCGCAGCAGCGTGGATTTTCCGGCCCCGGACCGCCCGATGATGCCAAAAATCTCGCCCCGCGCCACGGTCAGGTCAATGTCGGACAGCGCCTGGACCGGCGCGCCCGCCCCACGGGACGGGTAGGTCTTCTGCAAATTGGTCAGCGTAATCATCATCACATCGGCAAAGGGGAGGTCACGCCTCCCCCAGCCCCTTTCACCACGTCGGAATGATGGTGCCGTTGAAGCGCGTGCTGATAAACTGCCGCACTTCGGGCGAACGATACAGCGCAATGAAGCGCTTGATCGTCGGGTCTTCTATGCGATCCTTGCGCACCGCCCACACCAGATTCCAGCGGGATTGATCGTCTTCCAGCACCAGCGCCGCCTTGGGATCCAGCTTGGCCAGCACGGCGTAGTTGAGGGTGATGACCGACGCATCGACATCGTCGAGCGAGCGCGGCAACTGCGCGGCGTCCAACTCCACGAACTTGATGTTTTTCGGGTTGTGGGTGACGTCGGCGATGGTGGTGTTCAGCCCGGCTCCATCCTTCAGCCCGATCAACCCGGCCTTGGCCAGCAGGAACAGGGCGCGCGCGCCGTTGGTCGGGTCGTTGGGCAGCGACACCGTCGCCCCGGCGGGCAGATCGGTCAGCGCCTTGGCCTTTTTCGCGTAGACACCCATCGGCACGACGATGCTCTTGGCAACCGGCACGATGTCGTAGCCGCGCTGCTTGATCTGGTTGTCCAGAAAGGGTTGGTGCTGAAAGTTGTTGGCGTCGATGTCACCCGCCTGAAGGGCGGCGTTGGGCATGTTCCAGTCGGTGAACTCGATCACCTTGGCCTCGATGCCCTCCTTGGCCGCCAGCGTGGCGGTGAATTCCAGGATTTCGCCATAGGGACCGGCGGACACCCCAAGCTTGAGCGGCGCGGCAAAGGCGGCGGAGGACAGGGCGGACAGCAGGCCGACGGCCACAGCCGCCGTCAACAGAATGCGTTTCACGACAGGATTCCTCTGGATGTCTTGGAAGGCGGCCTGGGATCGGCGTCCGCCGATCCGCGCGACATGGGATCGGCGTCCGCCGATCAGCGGCGGCGGTTCTGGGCCAGACGGCTGAAATGCTGTTGGGCGGCGCGTTCGGCCTGCCCGACGTTGCGGAAGACGCGGCGGTCGAGATCGCGGAAGGCCCAATCCGACACGAAGAAGGTGTAGCCGCCACGGTCGGCGACGACGATCCCGGCGGAATGGCCCTGGACTTCGATGGCAAAGGCGTTGGTGTTGCTCATGACGATGGCTCCTCTGCCCACGGCGACCGGCGCGTTCGGGTCTGCGGCGTGGGCGGCAATGACGGTGTGCGGAACGAAGGAATGGGGGTTGCGATCAGCAACAACACATTCGGGCGTCGCAACCGGTCGGCGGGGTGGGAAGCGGGTGGATCGTCGTCGTCAGGGTCATCATATCCGGTCTCTCCAGAGCAAGAGGACCACGACCGGCATCGTGGCGCTTTAGCGTTTGGTGACGCGGCGCAAGCTGCTGTCTTCAAATTGCCGCGCGGGTCGCCCGGTGGAGCGGCCCGATGGCTTTTATCTACCTAATTACTCGGCATTCTGTCAACGATCTTTTTTCACACAAAATGTAGAAACATTGTTTGAACATGAAATTAAAGTGAAATTGTATGACGCGCCGCACCGACACCAGGAGGTGACGCGCGCGCGGAATGTGCTATCTATCGCCTCTGCGGTTCACCCGGTGCGCTCGCCCGCGCGCCGGCGGTTCATCCGAGGGAGAGAGTTTTGTCCGCCGATACCAGCGCCCTGAGGACTCCGGCCCACGACGTGCCCGTCGCCGACCGTCTGGTCCTGGCCTTGCCCAAGGGGCGAATCCTGAAGGAGCTGCGCCCGCTGCTTACGCTGGCCGGCATCGTCCCCGAACCCGCCTTTGACGACGACAAAAGCCGCCTTCTCCATTTCGCGACGAACATCCCGAATCTCAGCATCATCCGCGTGCGCTCGTTCGACGTGGCGACCTTCGTCGCCTTTGGGGCCGCCCATCTGGGGGTGGCGGGCAACGACGTGCTGATGGAATTCGATTACCCGGAGATCTATTCGCCGCTCGATCTCGGCATCGGCAAATGCCATCTGGCGGTCGCCGAACCGGCGGAGATGATCGCCAGCGACGACCCCAGCCGGTGGAGCCATGTGCGCGTCGCCACCAAATACCCGGAGGTGACGAAGCGCCATTTCGCCGCACGCGGCGTCCAGGCCGAATGCGTCAAACTGAACGGCGCGATGGAGCTGGCCCCCACGCTGGGCCTGTGCCGCCTGATCGTCGATCTGGTTTCCACCGGATCGACGCTGAAGGCCAACGGGCTGGAGCAGGTGGAGCACATCGCCAACGTTTCGTCCCGTCTCATCGTCAACCGCGCCGCCTTCAAGACGCGGCCGGAAATCGCGCAGTGGATCGACACCTTCCGGGAGGCCGTCAATGCCCATCAGGCTTGATATCCGCAACGCCGACTTCGCCGCCGGATTCGACGGGCTGCTGCACGCCAAGCGCGAGGTGAGCGAGGATGTGCAGACCCTGGTCGCCGGGGTGATCGACGCCGTGCGCACGCGCGGCGACGACGCGCTGATCGAATTCACCGCCCGGTGGGACCGCCAGACGCTGACGCGCGACACCCTGCGGATCGCCCAGGCGGAAATCGACGCGGCGACCGCCCAATGCGACCCGGCCACGCTCGACGCGCTGGATCTGGCCGCCGCGCGGATCGAGGATTTCCACCGGCGGCAGGTGCCGGAGGTGGTGGATTACCGCGACGCCCAGGGCGTGCGGTTGGGCGCGCGCTGGACGCCGGTCGGGGCCGTCGGCCTCTATGTGCCGGGGGGAACCGCCTCCTACCCCTCCTCGGTGCTGATGAACGCCCTGCCCGCCAAGGTGGCCGGGGTGGAGCGCGTCGTCATGGTGGTCCCGACGCCCGATGGGATCATCAACCCGCTGGTGCTGGCCGCCGCCAAGCGCTGCGGCATCACCGAGCTGTACCGCGTCGGCGGGGCGCAGGCGGTGGCCGCCCTGGCCCACGGCACGGCGACCATCCGCCCGGTGGACAAGATCGTCGGCCCCGGCAACGCCTTCGTCGCCGCCGCCAAGCGGCAGGTGTACGGGCTGGTCGGCATCGACAGCATCGCCGGGCCGTCGGAAATCCTGGTGGTGGCCGACCGCGATAACGATCCGGCCTGGATCGCCATGGATCTGCTGTCGCAGGCCGAACACGACACCTCGGCGCAATCCATCCTCATCACCGACGACGCGGCCTTTGCCGACGCGGTGGCCGCCGCCGTGGACCGCCATCTGGAAACCCTGCCGCGCACCGCCATCGCCGGGGAAAGCTGGCGGGAGCATGGGGCGATCATCCTGGTCGGCGACCTGCTGGCCGACGCGCCCGCCCTGGTGGACCGGCTGGCCCCGGAGCATCTGGAATTGGCGGTCGCCGATCCCGACGCGCTGGCCGCCCGCGTGCGCAACGCCGGGGCGATCTTCCTGGGCCGTTACACCCCGGAGGCCATCGGCGATTACGTCGCCGGGCCGAACCACGTCCTGCCGACCGCGCGCAGCGCCCGTTTCTCCTCCGGCCTGAACGTGCTGGATTTCATGAAGCGGACGACCTTCGTCGGCTGCGACGCCGACAGCCTGCGCGCCATCGGCCCCGCCGCCGTCACGCTGGCGCGGGCGGAGGGGCTGGACGCCCACGCCCTGTCGGTCGCGCTGCGGCTGCCGACCGGGAGCGACGCCTTAACCAAGGGAGGGACCGCGTGAGCGCACGGAGCAACCGCCGCATTTCCCATGTGACGCTGGATGAAAAGACCGTCGTCCGCCGCAAGCCGGAGGTGGAGCACGAACGCGCCGTCGCCATCTTCGACCTGCTGGAGGAGAACGAGTTCTACCCCTGCGACCACGCCGATTCCGGTCCCTATCACCTGCATCTGTCGATCGAAGACAACCGTCTGATCTTCGACATCCGGCGGGAGGACAACAGCGACATCGACAAGCTGACCCTGCCCGTCACCGGCTTCCGCTCCATCGTGAAGGATTACTTCCTGATCTGCGAAAGCTATTACGCGGCGATCAAACGCTCCACCCCCTCGCAGATCGAGGCCATCGACATGGGCCGGCGCGGCCTGCACAACGAGGGATCGGAGATGCTGCGCGACCGCCTGTCCGGCAAGGTGGAGATGGACCTTCAAACGGCGCGGCGGCTCTTCACGCTGATCTGCGTTCTTCACATACGCGGCTGACGGGGACGGGCGGCGCATGGTCATGGCAGGAATCCCGAGCCTTCCGGTCACGAGCGTATTGTTTGCCTGCACCTACAACATGATCCGTTCGCCGATGGCGGCGGCGTTGATGCGCCATTTCCACGGGACCCGCGTGTTCATCGATTCCGTCGGCGTCCGCCAGGGCGAGGAGGTCGATCCCTTCGCCGTCGCGGTGATGGAGGAGATGGGCATCGACCTGTCCAAGCACCGCTGCCGCACCTTCGAGGATCTGGAGGACACCAGCTTCGACCTGATCGTTTCGCTGTCGCCGGAGGCGCAGCACCGCGCCATCGAAATGACCCGGACGATGGCCTGCGACGTGGAGTTCTGGAACACCTTCGACCCGACCCTGGTCGATGGCTCGCGCGACGCCATGCTCGACGCCTACCGGCAGGTCCGCGATGGGCTGCTGACCAAGGTCAAACAGCGCTTCCCCTTGTCGCGCGGCCCAAGCGTCTGATTGTCTGTGTTTTCAGCCCTTCCCCGTCCGGTTCTGCCGGACATTTTTTTGCGTGCATCGTTTCCAAATCATGCGTTGTAATGGTATTGAGCTGTGTCATGGCGCGGTGGCGGGCGTTCGTCCAGCCTTGCGCGATCACCGCCCAATCGCCCCGACGGAGTGCCACCGACCATGCCCGCCGGTCTGTTGTCCCGCCTGCTTCACGCCCTTGGCCCGCGCAGCCTGCGCGCCCGTCTGATGGGGGTTGTGCTGGCTTCGCTGGCGCTGCCGATCCTCGGGGCCTTGTATGTTTTCGACCAACAGCTTGAAGACCGGATGGACGCCGCCGCCGAACTGGCACAGCACCTGACCGACGACGGGGTGGAACGTCAGCGCGACCTGATCGGCGAAGCGCGGAACCTGCTGGGCGTGCTGTCGATGGTTCCGGCGATCCGCAACGCCACCTTTGACTCCATTGACGCCTGCGTTGATGTGCTCGCCCCGATGCCGCGCCAGCACCGCTGGACAACGGGCGTCTGGTTGGCCGACGCGGATGGTGCCCTGATCTGCGACACGTCCGGCCCCGGTGCCGGCATGACGCTGCGCGACCGGGCGTATTTTCAGCGGGTGCTCGACACCAAGGATGTGGTGGTGAGCGATTTCATCATCGGCAAGCGCTCGCTGAAGCCGCTGATCATCGTCGCCCGCCCGATTCTGGAAAATGGCGTGATCGTCCGGGTGATCGGGATCGGCGTCGATCTCACCTGGCTCACCGATCTGGTCAAGGTCATCAAGCAACCCGACGCGCGGGTGATGGCGCTGGACCTCAAGGGCGTGATCGTCGCCCGCCAGCCG
Source organism: Azospirillum griseum (assembly GCF_003966125.1). Classification (GTDB taxonomy): domain Bacteria; phylum Pseudomonadota; class Alphaproteobacteria; order Azospirillales; family Azospirillaceae; genus Azospirillum; species Azospirillum griseum. The sequence continues at coordinate 7,227 of NZ_RXMA01000025.1, read as the reverse complement.
GATCCCGAAGGGTGGTTGGGCCGCGACATCAGCAACCTGCCGCACATCCAGCGCATTCTGAACGAGAAAAACGGTTCCTTCGAAGCGCCCAGCGCCGACGGGCGGGGCCGATTGTGGGGGTTTCGCCACTCACCGGAAACCAACACGATCTTCGCCGTCGGCATCCCAACCGAACCGATTCTCGCCGAAACAAAGCGCGATCTGATTCAGGGGCTGATTTTGCTGGCTTTGGCCGCTCTGGTCAGCGTCGCCGCGCTGTGGGCGCTGTTGCGCGCGTCGGTGCTGCGCTGGATCCTGGAATTGGGTCACACCGCCACGCGCATCGGCACCGGCGGCGGCGGCGCACAGATCGAGGCCGCCAACGCGCCCGAAGAATTCCGTGTGGTCGCGCTTGCCTTCAACGACATGTCGCGGCGCCTGAAGCAACGCGAACAGGAGTTGCGCGCCGCAATGGAGGAGGCCCGCGCGGCCAGTTGCGCCAAGGAAGAGTTCCTGGCGACGATGAGTCACGAGATCCGCACACCGATGAACGGGGTGATTGGCTTCGCCGACATGCTGCTCGACACCCCCTTGACCGCCGAACAGCGCCGCTACGCCTCCCAGGTGCGCGACGCCGGGCGGTCGCTGCTGACCGTCATCAACGACGTGCTGGACCTGTCAAAGCTGGAGGCCGGGCGGCTGGAGCTGGTCCGCGTGCCGTTTCGGGTGGACGATCTGGCTGACCGCTGTGTGGCCATCGTGCGCCTGACCGCCGAACAGAAGGGGTTGGCTCTGCACACCAGCATCGCGTCCACCGCGCGCGGCTATGCCATGGGCGATCCCGACCGGGTGCGGCAAATCCTGCTCAATCTGTTGGGCAACGCCGTGAAATTCACCGATCGTGGATCGGTGCGGTTGACCGTGAAAATGATCGACGACGACCGGGGGGAACGGCGCTGCACCTTCACCGTGACCGACACCGGCATCGGCGTGCCCGAAGAGCGTCAACGCGACCTGTTCCAGCGCTTCAACCAGGTGGAGCGGGGACGTGGCGGCACCGGGCTGGGGCTGGCGATCTCCCGCCGACTGGTGGAGTTGATGGGCGGCGACATCGGCATGGACAGCAGGCCCGGGGAGGGAAGCCGATTCTGGTTCACCCTGCTGCTGCCCCCGGCGGGCCACGCAGCGGTCCAGGCGGAGGGGACACCGCAACAGGCGGGGACCGCTCCGCACCCCAGCCGCCGCATCCTGCTCGCGGAGGATTTGGAGATGAACCGCGACCTGGCCATCGCCATCCTGAGTCGGGCCGGGCACCGGGTCGATGCGGTCAACGATGGGGCCGCAGCGGTTGCGGCGGTGCAGGAGCACCCCTATGACATCGTGCTGATGGATGTCCAGATGCCGGTGATGGACGGGCTGGAGGCGGCGCGGCGCATCCGCGCCCTGCCCAGCCCGGTCGCCCGCATCCCGATTCTGGCGCTGACCGCCGGTGTGCTGGCGGTGGAGGTGGAGCGCTGCGCCGACGCCGGGATGAATGGCCATCTCGCCAAACCCCTGGAAAAGACCGCGCTGCTGGACGCCATCGCCCATTGGACCACCAGCGACGCCCCGGAAGGACCAACAGCTCGCCACAACGGTCCCACCCATCCGCCGGAATCGCAGTTGATGGCGCAGAGCTGACAACACGGTTATAGTGGGGGTTCAAGGCTCGCCAGCCGGTGGGCGCGCGTCGTTGGTGTTGGTGACTTCATGAAGGTTTCTCAGCCCTCTCTCGTTCCCGTGCCGGAGCGGAAACCCGATCCCCCGCCCCCGTCGGCCAACGGCGATTCCCCGTCCTTCCTGGACGTGATGGAGCAGTCACAGCCCGTTCCGCGCGGTCGCCTGTCCAACGGGCAAAAGCCGCCGCCGATGCCGTCCAGCAAGCCCGAAGCCCCGATGGAGTTGGCGGACGGCACGCTGGTCCCTCTGCCCACGCGCAAGCCCAACGCACCGCCCCTGTCCAAAAGCAGCAACGCCGCCACCGCGCTCGCCACCTCCGGCACGCCCGCCGCCAACCGGGTCCTGCTGGCTTCCCAACAGGTGGCCGGGCTGTCGGGCCACAGCTTCACCGCCATCCTGGCCCAGGCCACGCAGGAAAGCGGCCTGAACAGCGCGGCCAAGAACAGCAGCAGCAGCGCCGCCGGTCCCTTCCAGTTCCTGGAACGCACGTGGCTTGATCTGTTCCGCCGCCACGGGGCTGCCTATGGCCAGGGCGAGTTGGCCAGCCAGATTCAGGTGCGCAACGGGGTGGCCACGGTCGCCGACCCGGAAACCCGCCAAAAGATTCTGGACCTGCGCCACGACGTCGATCTGTCCGCCGGGATGGCCGCCCGCTATCTGTCGGAAGGGCGGGCGCAACTGGAAAAGAAGCTGGGCCGCCCGGTCAGCGAAAGCGAGAGCCGAATCGCCTATGTGATGGGCGTGGGCGGGGCCGCGAAGCTCATCAAGAACGCCGAATCGAACCCGACCACGGTGGCCGCCGAGCTGCTGCCCGCCGCCGCCCAGGCCAATTACAACCTGTTTCACGACCGCAGCAGCGGGCGGGCGTTGAGCGCCTCGGAAACCGTCGCCCGCCTGACCCGGCGCATGGAAATCGACCAGCGGGAGATGTTCGCCGCCATCTCCAAGGCGGCGGAACCCGCGCAAAAGCTGGACGGCAGCAACCAATCGCCCTTCAGCCCGTTCCAGAGTGTGGAGCGCCCCGACGGCGCCAACGGGAGCGGCGCAACCGTCGCGCAGGGCTGACCCGCGAGTCATGTGACAACAGAACGCGTCGGTTTTGGGAATACCCCTTGACCCGGCGGCGTGGGGGCGGCAGTTATGGGCCGCAAAACTTTTCGTACGGACAAAAGGTCATATGGCTAAGGAAGATCTGATCGAGTTTTCCGGGACCGTCGTCGAATTGCTTCCGAACGCGATGTTCCGGGTGAAGCTCGACAACGATCATGAGGTTCTGGCGCACACGTCTGGGAAGATGCGCAAGAACCGGATTCGTGTTCTGGCGGGCGACCGCGTCAATGTGGAAATGACGCCGTACGACCTGTCCAAGGGCCGCATCACCTTCCGGTTCAAGTAATCGCGCTCCCGCCTGCCTCCGCTGATGAGCACCCCCACGGAGCACCGACTCGTCCTGGCGTCCGCCTCGCCGCGTCGGCTCGATCTGTTGCGCCAGATTGGCTTGACACCGTTCGCGGTGGATCCGGCTGATCTGGACGAAACACCCCTGCCGCAGGAACTGCCACCCCAGCACGCCGTTCGGTTGGCCAGGGAAAAGGCGGTCTGTGTCGCCGCGCGGCATCCCGGATCGTGGATTCTCGCCGCTGACACGGTGGTCGCCTGCGGTCGCCGCATCCTGCCCAAGGCCGACAGCGAAACCCAGGCTCGCCAATGCCTGGATTTGCTGTCTGGGCGTCGGCACCGTGTTTATGGCGGCGTTGTTCTGCTGGTGCCCACCGCCGATGGCGGGCACAAGCGTTCCGAACGGCTGGTGCGCACCGATGTCACCTTCAAACGCCTGTCGAAGGCGGAAACCGAATCCTACATCGCGTCAGGCGAATGGCAGGGCAAGGCGGGCGGTTACGCCATCCAGGGCCGCGCCGCCGCCCTGATCCGCTGGATCGGCGGCTCCTACAGCAACGTCGTCGGCCTGCCGTTGCACGAGGTGGCGGGGCTGTTGTCCGGCCACGGCTTCCCCCTGCCCTGATCAGCAGGACAACATGAGCCGAATCGCTCTGCTGATCGACCAGGACGGTCCGTTCACACGGGCGGCGGTTCTGGTTGACGACCGTTTGACCGATCTCCACATCGACCGCAGCGACCGCCCGTCGCTGCTTGGTCATGTCTTTCTCGGCCGGGTCGAGCGGATCGCCAACAGCCTGGAGGGGGCGTTCGTCGATCTCGGCGGCGTCACCGGGCTGCTGGTCGCCGGAGACGCCCGCAAGCCCGACGGTTCCCGCCCGGCCAAGCGACCCAACCGCATCGGCGGGCTGCTGCGCACCGGCCAATCCATCCTGGTCCAGGTCAAGGCCGACGCCATCGGCGACAAGGGGCCGTCCCTGACGATGGACGTCGCCCTGCCCGGTCGCTTTCTGGTTCACACCCCCTTTTCTCCTGATGTGGCCGTGTCCAAACGGTTGGGGACCGGACCGGAACGCGCCGCGCTGGCCGACCGGGCGCGGGCGCTGCTGTCCGCCGCTGGTTTGCCCGCCAACGATTCGCCCGCCAATGGTTCGCTCCAGGGTGGCTGGATTCTGCGCGCCGGTGCCGCCGGGGCCAGCGACGGGGGCCTGTCACGCGACGCCATGGCGCTGCACGCGCTGTGGAGCGCGGTGGCGCAGGCCGTCAGCTCCGGCCCGCCCCGCCTGCTCTGCCCCGGCCCGGACGCCTTCGCCCGCGCGGTGATCGAACTGGGGGCCACCCCGCCCGACGCCGTGATCGTGGATGGCGGCCCGTTGGACGGCGGGGCCTTGCACCGCCGCGTCGCCGCCTGGTTTCAGGAACGCGCGCCGGAGCTGTCGCCCCGCCTCACCCGGCACACACCGCCCGGTCGCCTGTTCGATCAGCGCGACCTCGACACCGCCATCGCCGATCTGCTCGACCGCCGCGTCGCCCTGCCGCGCGGCGGATCGCTGGTCATCGAACCAACAGAAGCGCTGACGGTGATCGACGTGAACGCCGGGGACCGCGCCAACCCGCTGGACGTCAATCTGGACGCCGCCGCCGAAATCGCCCGGCAACTGCGCCTGCGCAACATCGGCGGCATCATCGTCGTCGATTTCGTCAACCTGCGCGCCCGCAGCGACGCCGACCGCGTGCTGGCCGCGCTGACCCGCGCGGTGGACAGCGACCCGCTGCAAACCCAGGTCTATGGCATGTCCAAACTGGGGTTGGTCGAACTGACTCGCGCCCGCCGGGGCAGCGCCCTGTCGGCGTTGCTGTCATCCCCCATCACCGGCGTTCCCATCACAGGTGTTGCATGAGCGCTTCCGCCAAACCGCCCGCCGCGACGTCGCCCGCCACCGGATCGTCCTGCCCGATCTGTGGCCGCCCCACCGACCCGGCCTTGCGCCCCTTCTGTTCCCACCGCTGCGCCGACGTCGATCTGGGCCGCTGGCTGGGCGGGGTCTATCGTGTGGAAAGCGCGGAAACGCTTGACGAATCCGACGACGGCGAGTCGCGGGAGAGTGTCTAAAAAAAGCAAAGGACCGGACGTTTTTCCTCTGGACAGCCCCCGCGAATTTTCCTACAAAGCGGCCCTCGACGCGCGGCAACGGCCTCAACGCCTGACCCAAGCGGCGGATGCCCAGGTAGCTCAGTTGGTAGAGCAGGGGACTGAAAATCCCCGTGTCGGCGGTTCAATTCCGTCCCTGGGCACCATTCCTCTCGTTGCCGAGAGCTGGCGCTGTTCACCACAGCGCGTTTGCCAACGCTGCTCACCATCGCAACGTTGTTGAGCGATCAGACAAGGCGCTGGTCGTCGATGCCCAGGTAGCTCAGTTGGTAGAGCAGGGGACTGAAAATCCCCGTGTCGGCGGTTCAATTCCGTCCCTGGGCACCATCTTCTCTTTTCAGTTCTAAAAATTTGGGGGATCTTGGGCACGTCATGCTTGTCCATTGCAGGCTTGCCCCAGTCACGGCAGACAGTCGCCCCCGTTAAGGCATTGATTGCCCTCAGACCGCCTTTATCTTCCCACGCTGTGCAAGAGAAGGACGCCTGTAGGAAGAGGCGCTGTTGAGCTTTGCACTTCTGACGTCATTCTCCACATTTCCAATGTGGATCATGGGCCAAAGGTGTTCTCCGACTTTCGCGTTCGGTCTTCTGGAGAGATCAAGCAAGGCACGCGCGTCGAGCGATGGCGCGACGCCTTGGTGTGGCACAACAGCTTTGCGGCCCCCGAGAATCATCAAGGGGGCGAAGACTCCTGCATCCGGTGGGAGACAACCAACGTGAAGCTTGGTTCCAGTGGTGGGAACATTTATTCTAAGTTCCTCTGCGCCGCCGTGCGCCCCATCGACAGGCCGGTCCCGCCCCATGGAGCCAGACACCGACGCGCCGACGAGCTTCACCGCTCTTCAAGCCGCCATCGCCCAACGGCAGAACAGCCTCAGCCCGCGTTTGCGCCAGATCGCTGAATACGCGCTCTCCAACCCGAACGATATGGCGTTGGAAACCGTCGCGCAGATCGCCGAACGGGCCGGGGTGCAGCCCTCCGCCCTGATCCGTTTTTCAAAGACGCTGGGGTTTGACGGGTTCACGGAGATGCAACGCGTCTTCCGCACCCGTCTGACCGACAACATGCCCAATTACAAGGAGCGGATCCGCGCCCTGACCGACGGCGGCCCCGCTCTGTCCGACGCCTCGCGCGTGCTTGAGCATTTCATCGATGCGGGCATCAACGCGCTGGAGCATCTGCGCCAGGAATTGACCGCCACCGATCTGGACCGCGCGCTGGACCTGCTGGAGGGGGCTGAACACATCTATGTGATGGGCCAGCGCCGCTCCTTTCCGGTCGCGGCCTATCTCGGCTACGCCTTGGGCCGATTGGGGCGGCGGACCGTGCTGCTCGACGGGTTGGGCGGCATGCTGCGCCAACAGGTGCAGGCCATCACCGACCGCGACCTGCTGGTCGCCATCAGCTTCAAACCCTATTCGGAAGACACGGTGGAGATCTGCCGCATGGCGGCCGACAACGGCGTGCCCGTGCTGGGCATCACCGACGGGACCCTCAGCCCGATCATGCCGTTGGCCGGGGTGACGCTTGCGGTCGAGGATGCGCAGGTCAAGGGCTTCCGCTCCTTGACCGCGACCATGTGCATGGCCGTCAGCCTGATCGTCGGTTTGGGGCAACGTCTGGACAAGGACAAGGCGGGCCGTTAGAGCCGATTGCAAAACGAAAAATACCGGGCGGTGACGAATCACCGCCCGGTGCATAGGAACCTCTGTCGCCAGGAGAGCGCCAGAGGGGACGCACCCGAGGGACGAGCGCATATGGACGCTCCGGCGCGACGGGATGGAGAAACGTCGAACCGGAGCGAAGCTCCTGAAAACCGCAAGCTCAGGGTTCCTGGTGTTGGGTCACAACCCCATGGAACCCCAAGCCATCACGTCACCGCGTTCTGAATTAGAAAGCGAGGTCGGTGCGGGCGAGGAAGACGTTGCCCTTGTCGTTGCTGCCAGCGACGTCGGAGCGGATCTTGAAGTGGTCGAAT
>NZ_RXMA01000024.1 GCF_003966125.1 Azospirillum griseum | reverse complement strand
ACGCCATCCATCCGGTGGCGGGCCGCATGCCCGGCCACATGAACGTGCTGCTGGCCGAAGCCAACGTCCCCTACGACGAGGTGTTCGAGCTGGAGGACATCAACCGTGACTTCGGCACGGCGGACGTCGCCTTCGTCATCGGCGCCAACGACGTGACCAACCCGGCGGCCAAGACCGACCCGGCCTCGCCCATCTTCGGCATGCCGATTTTGGACGTGGAAAAGGCCAAGACCGTCTTCTTCATCAAGCGCGGCATGGCCGCCGGTTACGCCGGTGTCGAAAACGAGCTGTTCTTCCGCCCCAACACCATGATGCTCTTCGGCGACGCCAAGAAAGTCACCGAAGAGGTCGTCAAGGCCATGGAGGCCTGACCGACGCCTCCGACAACGGGGTTTGCGGCTGCGGGCGCGAGGGGCTAGGCTCCTCGCGCCTTTTTCATGTTTGGACAATCTTGTGGGAGCCGTTGCCATGCCCGCCTATGTGATCGCCGACGTCCGCATCACCGACAGCGTCGCTTACGAGCGTTACAAGTCGCTGACGCCCAACGCCATCGCCAAGAATGGCGGGCGGTTTCTGAGCCGGGGCGGCCAGACGGAGGTTCTGGAAGGTGGTTGGCAGCCGGGCCGGGTGGTGATCCTGGAATTTCCCGATTACGCCGCCGCCAAGGCGTTTTACGACAGCCCGGAATACAAGGAGGCGCGTGAGGCCCGCAAGGACGCCGCCGATTTCAAGATGATCGTCGTGGACGGGCTGTGACCCGGTTACGTTCTGTTACACAAAGCCCGGCCGGGAGACACACAGGGGAAACACCGCGCCGGTAGAGCTTGAGGCATGAAATGACCAGGGACAGACCCGGTGGAACCGCTCCGCCGGGTGGTCCCCCTCAAGCGGAGCCGCCCGATGATGGACGAGTTCGAAGACACCCCGCCCGTTGACGCGCAGATCGGCCTGTGGACCCGCGTGATGTGCTGTGTCCTGCTGTTCGGCTTGTGGCTGTGCGCCACGTCGCTGTTTCTGCTGACGGAGGTGTGACGCCGATGGTCGGCCCGTGCCGGTGATGGGCGCTGGCCCTCAGGCGTCGGTCGTTGTCGGCTTCTTGATGCCGAAGCAATGCTCCGGGCCGGGGAAACGGCGGGTGCGCACCTCGGCGGCGTAGCTGGCCACCGCCTGGGTGACGGTGTCGGCCATCTCGGCGTAGCGTTTGACGAATTTCGGCTGGAACTGGCCAAACAGGCCCAGCATGTCGTCCGTCACCAACACTTGCCCATCGCAGGCGGGCGAACCACCGATGCCGATGGTGGGAATGGCGATTTCTTCGGTGATGCGGCGGGCCAACGGCTCCATCACCGCTTCCAGCACGACCGAGAAGGCCCCGGCCTGGGCGATGGCGCGCGCGTCGGCGACGATGCGCTCGGCCACCGCCGGATCCCGCCCCAACGCCTTGTAGCCACCCAGCGTGTTGACCGATTGCGGCGTCAGGCCGACATGGCCCATCACCGGGATGCCGCGCGCGGTCAGAAAGGCCACCGTTTCGGCCATCTCCAAGCCGCCTTCCAGCTTCACCGCCTGCGCGCCGGTTTCCTGCATCACGCGGGCCGAGGCGCGAAAGGCCGCCTGCGGGCTTTCCTGATAGCAGCCGAACGGCAGATCGACGACGACGCAGGCCTGTTCGGACGCGCGCACCACCGCCGCCCCGTGGGCGATCATCATGTCGAGCGACACGGGAAGCGTGCTGTCCAGCCCATAGACCACCATGCCCAGCGAATCGCCGACCAGCAGCAGATCGACATGCTGGTCGAGCAGGCGCGCCATCGGCGCGGTGTAGGCGGTCAGGCAGACAATCGGCTCCGCCCCCTTGCGCGCGCGCAAATCCGGCGTGGACAGGCGGGTGATCGACTTCGAAGCGCTCATGACGACCCTTCCGGCGGCTGGGGGAGGATGCGTGGTGCGGGGGAGGGAAGGCTTTCACCAAACCCCGGACACACCAAAACCGCCCACGCGATACCTCACGGGACGGTCCAGGTGCAAGACACAAAGGGGTCTTGGGCGCGCCGAAGCACGCCCCAATCGCAGGCGTCCGAAGAACGCCGAACGATCAATAGCCCTCGCGTTCCATACGCTTGCGGAGAAGCTTCCGGGTGCGGCGAACCGCTTCGGCCTTCTCGCGGGCGCGCTTTTCCGAGGGCTTCTCGTAGTTGCGACGCAGCTTCATTTCACGGAAAATGCCCTCGCGCTGCATCTTCTTCTTGAGCGCGCGGAGGGCCTGATCGACGTTGTTGTCTCGGACCAGAACTTGCACGTTAACCGTCACCCTTCCAAGTGAGTCATGTTGCACCTAGCAACAGACAGGCATGCGCGGCGGGCGCACCCCTTGTGTGAGGCAGTGTGTAGCACGCTGTTGCGGTCTTGTGAAGAGGACTCTTTGCCAATCTGACTAGGTTCCCGCCCAGACGCCAACCGGCCGGATTCAGGCCGCTACACGGGGCTTGATTGGTCTTGTCTGTCCTCTGTTCATGCCGTTTCTGCGGGCGGAAACAAGAAGTGGGTCTTTTCATCGCGGGACTCCGCGAAACAGTTGCCGCCACGGCCTCCGCTCCCAGATAATAGGCCATGGCCTTGTTGACGATTTCCCAGATCGGCAACCCGGTGCTGCGCGCGATCGCCAGCCCGGTTGCCGACCCGACCGCGCCGGAGATCGCGCGGCTCGCCGCCGACATGATCGACACCATGTTGGACGCGCCCGGCGTCGGTCTGGCGGCCCCCCAGGTGGGCGAATCCCTGCGGATGATCGTGTACCGGGTGCCCGCCGCCCGGTCGGGCGGGGTGGAGATTCCGCCCACCGTGCTGATCAACCCGGTGATCGAGGCGCTGACCGACGAGACCGAATCCGGGCTGGAAGGCTGCCTGTCGGTCCCGGCCCTGCGCGGGCTGGTCCCGCGCGTCACCCGCATCCGTGTGAGCGGAGTCGGGTTGGACGGCGCGCCGATCAGCCGGATCGCCGAGGGCTTCCACGCCCGAGTCGTCCAGCACGAATGCGATCATCTCGACGGCCATCTGTATCTGGACCGTGTGACCGACACGCGCCTCCTCGCCACGCTCGAGGAAAGCCATCACCTGACCGACGCCCTGACACGGGCGGGAGACCCGTCATGACCATCGACCAACTGCGCGACGAGCTGCTGCTCGCCACCCTGCCCAACGTCCTGTTCGATGGCTGGAGCCTGCAATCCCTGCGGGACGGGGCCGAACAGGCCGGGTTGGACTCCACCGCGCTGCTGCGCGCCTTTCCCGGCGGTGTGGCCGACGCGGTGGCTCATTTCAGCGCCTGGACCGACGCCGAAACCCTGAAGCGACTCGACGCCGACCCGCTCGACGGCCTGAAGGTGCGCGAGAAGATCGCGCGCGCCGTCCGCACCCATTTCGAGGTGCTGGAACCGCACCGCGAGGCCAAGCGGCGGCAACTGGCCTATCTGGCGATGCCGCAGAACATCCCGCTGGGCCTGTCGTTGCTGCACGCCACCGTCGATTCGCTGTGGTTCGCGGCGGGCGACACCGCCACCGATTACAACCACTACACCAAGCGGGCGCTGCTGGCCGCCGTGGTCAGCGCCACCACCTTCTATTGGCTGGACGACCCGTCGGAGGATCACGCCGAAAGCTGGGCGTTCCTGGATCGCCGTTTGGCCGATGTGATGCGGGTGGGCAAGGCGACGGCCACCATGGGCAAGCTGAACGGCCTGCTGGCGCATCTGCCCAGCCCGATGCGCTTTGCCCGTCAGGTGCGCCAGCGCAGCGCCGCCAGCGCGCTCGATTCGGTGCCGCAGACCCGCAGCGACGCGGTGTGAGGGGGATGGGCTGGGGGAGGGCGGCTCAGCGCTCTTCCGGCCCTTTGCCCTGTTCGAGGCCTTTGCTCTGTTTGGGGCCTGTGCCCCGCTTGGCCACCTTGCGCTGTTTGGCGTGGGCGGCGCGCAACCCGGCCTCCAACGCCGGACGCGCCCAGGCCAAAAGCTCTTGCGGGTCATCGAGCGCGGATTCGGGTGGTGGGTGGTAAGACAGCGTGACCGGCTTGTCGGCCATCGGCTGGAACGGTTCCAGCCCCAACGCCGTGTAGGCGTCGCGGTTGCCGTCATCGACCTTGAAATAGAGAACATCGTCGGACGAGACGAGCGCAAAGCTCACGCCGTCGCAGGTGATGCCATAGCCGCCAAACATGCGGCGCGCCCGCACATCGCCCAACCGCGACAGCGTTTCGCACAGATCGGTGACGAAATCGCTGGGCGGGCGGGCCATGAGGCGGTGTTGTCTTTGACCGGCTTACTTTTTGCGGAAGGCGTCCAGGGTCACGACCTCGCCGCGCTTCGGCTCCTCGGCGCTGTCGGCGGGCTTGGCCTCCTCGGCGTCCTTTTCCTTGCGCTCGACCGCCGTCGGCCGGGTCGGCATCGCGGCGATCTCCGCCGATTCGGCGGGGACGACCGGCTGGAATTGCAGGGCGAAATTCACCGACGGATCAGCAAAGGTGGTGATCGCGCCGAACGGGATGACAAGACGCTCGTGGACGTTGTTGAAGCTCAACGTCACTTCGAAATGGTTGTCGTGCACCTCCAGCCCATAATACTGGAATTGCAGGACGATGGTCATTTCCTGCGGGTATTGCGCGGCCAGATAGGCCGGGATTTCCACGCCGGGATAGGCGCTGCGGAAGGTCAGGTAGAAGTGATGGTTGCCGGGCAACCCACGCTCCGCCACCTCGGTCAAGGCTTCGCGAACGACACCGCGCAACGCGGTTTCCACCATCCGGTCGTAACGAAGCTGTTCTTTGGCCATGCTTGGGCGGGTCCCTGACAATCGCGAACGCGAAACAATGATGACGAGGTTAGGTGTGGGCCTTCTGTTGCTAGGCGGCCCACGGCCCCACCCTCAGGCGCTAACCATCGGGGATTAGGTTTAGGCTACCAGCCGCCGTTAGGCAGCGAGGCGAGCCTGAGCAACGTTGTCATTGGCAACTATTGCAATGGCCCGATAACGGCGGAACCATGCCGAGCGAAAACCATGCCTTTACCACGCGTGTCGATCCTGTTTCGCCCCCAACGACCCCGGTCAATGACACCGGTGTGTGGTTGGTGGAGGCGCCGGGTACCGCCCCCGGGTCCACAACGCTTATTCCACAGGGCGTTTATCGCCATAGTCGGCAAGCCGACGCAGCGGAATATAGGGGGTAAGGTGCCACAAGGGAAGGGTTTGCGTTGCGATCGGCACGAATGAGTGGGGTGCGTCGCCTTGCGGCTTGGATTGGCCGGGCGCAGCGCCTAAAGTGCGCGCCATCGAACCCTCTGGAGTCACCATGCCGATCACGCCCGAGCAGCGCGACGAGATTGATCGCCTGCGCGCCGTCACCGCCACCACCCGCCGCGCCACCGTTCCAGCGCTGGAAGAGATTCTGTATCAACCGGTCGAACTGCTGGATCACGGCTTCGTCCGCGTGGTCGATTACATGGGCGACGACGCCGCCGTCGTGCAGGCCGCCCGCGTGTCCTATGGCAAGGGCACGAAGAAGGTCAGCGAGGACGCGGGTCTCATCAAGTATCTGATGCGTCATCGCCACTCGACCCCGTTCGAGATGTGCGAGATCAAGTTCCACGTCAAGCTGCCGATCTTCGTGGCCCGCCAGTGGATTCGCCACCGCACCGCCAACGTGAACGAATATTCGGCGCGCTATTCGATTCTCGATCGCGAGTTCTATGTGCCCGCCCCCGACCAGTTGGGCGCGCAGGCGGTCATCAACCGCCAGGGGCGGGGCGATGTGCTGGAGGGCGAGGAGGCGGCGGCGGTCCTGCGGCTGCTGCGCGAGGATTCCGAACGCGCCTACAGCCATTATGAAGAACTGCTGAACCAGCGCGAGGACGGCACGATCATCGACCCGGCCCGCCAGGGTTTGGCGCGTGAGTTGGCCCGGATGAATCTGCCGCTGAACTACTACACGCAGTGGTATTGGAAGGTTGATCTTCAAAACCTGCTGCATTTCCTGTCCCTGCGTGCCGACAGCCACGCGCAGTATGAAATCCGCGTCTACGCCGAAGCGATGCTCGACATCGTCAAGCGCTGGGTTCCGGCCGTCTATGAGGCGTTCACCGACTACCGCCAGGGCGGGGCGCATCTGTCGCGCAACGGTTTGGATGTGGTGAAGCGCCTGTTGGCCGGGGAAGCGGTGACGCAGGAGGTCAGCGGCCTGTCCAAGCGCGAATGGCGCGAGTTGATGGACCAGTTGGGCCGGTCCGAGGGGTAACAACAAAAACGAACGCCAGACGAGAAGGACACCCGCCATGACGCCGGAGCAGGCCGAGGGAGCGCACCGCCAGGGCCTAATCGCGGCGCAGGCGGGGCGTCTGGATGACGCGCTGGACCTGATCGCCCAGGCGATCACCGCCCGCCCCGGCGTGGCCGCCTGGTGGGCGAATTACGGGCTGGTGTTGGAAAGCAAGGGCGACGCGCTGGGGGCCGTGCAGGCCTACGCCGGGGCGTTGAACCTGGATGGCGGGCTGGCGCTGGCCCTGGATGGGCTGGTGGCGGTGGCGGCGCGGCTGCGCGACGCCGGGCGCGACGATCTGGCGGAAACCGTGTTGCGCCGTGCCATGGCGCTCGATCCGGCCGCACGGGCGGCCACCGTCAACGCCGGGGTTCTGCTGCGCGCGCTGGGTCGGCGGGGAGAGGCCGCGACGCTCCATCGCCGGGCGGCGGTGATGGACCCGGACAGTTGGATTCATCCTTACAATCTTGGCAACACGTTGGCCGAGTTGGATCGTTTGGGCGAAGCCGACCGTGCCTTTTGCGCCGCGTTGACGCGGGATCCCGCGCGGGCGGAGGTGTTGGCCAACCGGGCGTCCCGGGTGTTGTCCTTGCAAGGCCGGTTGGACGCAGCGTTGCGTTCGGTGGAGCGCGCCTTGCGTTTGCACCCCACCGCCGATTCGCTGCACACCGCCCGGCTGTATCTGATGCAGTTCGATCCGGCGCGGCGGATGGAGGAGATCGCGCAGGCCCACGCCGATTGGGGCGCTCGTTACCCCGACCGGCCAGCCGCAGCGGTGGCCCCACCCGCGCCCAAGCTGCGCATCGGCTATGTCTCTCCCGATTTTCGCGCGCATCCGGTGGGGTTCTTTCTGGAACCGGTGCTGGCGGCGCACGATCGCGAGTCGGTGGAGGTCGTCTGCTACGCCAACACCACCAACCCGGATTGGAAGACGGAGCGGCTGCGTGGGCTGGCCGATGGCTGGGTGTGGACCGCCGGGATGAGCGACGCTGACCTGTTGGCCCGCATCCGCGCCGACAACATCCATGTGCTGGTCGATCTGGCGGGCCACACCTTCGGCAACCGGTTGGGCGTGTTTGCCCAGCGCGCGGCCCCGGTGCAAGCGACCTGGGCGGGCTATGTCGGCACGACCGGGCTGCCCGCGATGGATTACCTGATCTCCGACCGCCGCCAAAGCCCGGAGGGGGCCGACGGCTGGGTGATTGAAGGCGTTGTGCGCATGCCGGACGCCTATGTGCCCTGGGGACCGCCCGAGGATGCGCCGCCGGTGGCCCCGCTGCCGATGCTGGCGAACGGCCACCCGACCTTTGGGTCGCTCAACGCGTTGCCCAAGCTCAACCCGGCGGTGGCGGGGCTGTGGGCGCGGGTGCTGGCGGCGGTGCCGAACGCCCGGCTGCTGCTGCGCTCGCCCGGGCTGGACGACCCCGACCAGCGGGCGCGGGCGTTGGCGCTGTTTATCCAGGCGGGCGTTGATCCGGAGCGGATCATCCTGCGTGGTGGCGCGCCGCATCGGCAATTCCTGGGCGGCTATGGCGAGATCGATGTGGCGTTGGACCCCTTCCCCTATTCGGGTGGGTTGACGACGCTGGAAGCGTTGTGGATGGGCGTGCCGGTGGTGACGCTGGGCGGCGACCGCTTTTGCGCCCGCCATGCCGTGACTCACCTGACCTCCGCCGGAATGGCGGCGCTGGCGGTGGCGGACGAGGCGGCCTATGTCGCGATGGCGGCAGCACTGGTCTCGGACGCGCACGGGTTGGCGGCGGTGCGCGCGGGGCTGCGCGACCGGCTGGCCGCGTCCCCGGCCCTGGACGGCGTGCGCTTCACCCGGGCGCTGGAGGCGGCCTTTGCCGCCATGTGGCAGCGCGCGATGGCCGGGGAGGGGCGTGCGTCCTTTTCGTTGAGTTTCGACTGAGAAGTTGCAGAAGAGTGCGAGGCTTCTTTCTCTGGTAAAGGTTGTTCACAGGGCATTCACACAAATTTTTCCGCAAAGCGCGGTTTGTCGCGTTTGCGCATCATGCATATGGATTTGCCGAATTATCTGATGTCTCCTGAAAGGAACCACCCGTTGATGAGGTTCCATCAGGATGACCCGGCTGTCGATCAAAGCGCTGATGAT
Organism: Azospirillum griseum; assembly: GCF_003966125.1. Taxonomy (GTDB): domain Bacteria; phylum Pseudomonadota; class Alphaproteobacteria; order Azospirillales; family Azospirillaceae; genus Azospirillum; species Azospirillum griseum. Next base: position 76,849 of record NZ_RXMA01000024.1, on the reverse strand, counting down.
TGTCTTCGCGCTCACTCTGCCTGTGGCGGTTCTGCTCAATATTTTGGCATTCTGGAACGTCCGCTTGGCGCGGGATGAGGTGTCTCAGGCGGTCAACGCTCGATACGAATCCTATCTTTTGGCGGATGAGCTGCGCCAAAGTTCGGATGATCTGACACGGCTTGCTCGTACTTACGTCGTAACCGGTGACGCGCGGTATGAGGACCAGTATTGGGCGGTGCTGGACATCCGCAACGGCAAGAAGCCCCGCCCGACGGAGTATCACCGCATTTACTGGGATTTCGTCGCCGCCGGAAACGCCAAGCCGCGCGCCGATGGCGTCACCGTTCCCTTGCAGGAACTGATGACCCGCGCGGGCTTCACCGAGGCGGAGTTCGCCAAGCTCAAGCAGGCGCAGGCCAATTCCGACGGGTTGGTGAAGACCGAAACCATCGCCATGAACGCGGTGAAGGGGCTGTTCGACGACGGGACCGGCAAATTCACCCGCAAGGGGCCGCCCGATCTGGAACTGGCGCGCAAGCTGATGCATTCCCCGGAGTATCACGCCTTCAAGGCCAACATCATGGCCCCGGTGGATGAATTCTATGTCCTGTTGAGCGCGCGCACCTCCGCCGCGATCGCCAAGGCCGAGGCGCGCGAGGCGGCGGCCACCCAACTCTTTCTGATCGCGCTGGGAGGGTTGGCACTGATCATCGTGGCGGTGCTGTGGACGCTGTTCCGCCGGGTGCTGACGCCCTTGGCCAGCCTGAAGGACGCGATGAACGCGTTGAGCGAGGGGCAGACCACCGTGACGATTCCCGGTCTGGACCAGACCGACGAGATCGGGGCGATGGCGCGCGCGACCCGCACCTTCCAAACCGCGATGGGGGAGGCGGTGCATTTGCGCGAGGCTCAGATGCAGAGCGAACGGACGGCAACCGAGCAGCGCCGCGCCACGATGAACGGGCTGGCGCAGAGCTTTGAGTCGGAGGTGGCGCAAACCGTGTCGGCGGTCGCCCATTCGTCGGTGGCGATGAAGACGGCGGCGCAGGCGATGTCGGCGATGTCCGAACAGGTGGTATCGCAATCCTCGCTGGTCGCGGCGGCCTCGCAGGACGCGGCGTCGAACGTCGAGACGGTGGCAAGCGCCGCCGACGAATTGGCGCAATCGGTGGCCGAGATCGACCGTCAGGTGTCGGAATCGACCCAGATCGCCCGCAGCGCGGTGGAGGAGGCCGCCAACACCGACGTCATCATGAAGGCGCTGGCCGAATCGGCGTCGCGCATCGGGCAGGTGATCGCGCTCATCAACAACATCGCCAGCCAAACCAATCTGCTGGCGCTGAACGCCACCATCGAAGCGGCGCGGGCGGGGGAGGCGGGCAAGGGCTTCGCCGTCGTCGCCAACGAGGTGAAGAGTCTGGCGAACCAGACGGCCAAGGCCACCGACGAGATCGGGGCGCAGGTGTCGGCGGTGCAGACCGAAAGCGCGCGGGCCGATCAGGCGATTCGCCAGATGGTGACGGTGATCGGGCGGATCGACGAGATTTCCGGCTCCATCGCCGCCGCTGTCCGCCAGCAAGGGCAGGCCACCAGCCGGATCGCCGGCAACGTCGAGCGGGCGGCGCGGGGAACGGCGGCGATGTCGGCGGCCATCGGCAAAGTCACCGCCGCCGCGCAGGAGGCCGGATCCTCGACCCAGGCCGTGTTGGACACCGCCAACCGGCTGTCCGGTGAATCGAGCGCCCTGCAAACGGCGATGGGCCGCTTCCTCGGGCAAATCCGCAGCGCCTGAGCCAACAAAACAGGACCGGGGGGCGTCGTGTCGCACCCCGGTCCCTTTTTCAGCCGATCAACAGGCTGTCGTCGCTGATTTCCGCCCCGCCGCGCTGCTTGGCGAACAGGGCCAGCAGATGCGGCACGTCCAGCCCGGCACGCGTCGTGCCCGACACGTCCAGCACCACGCGCCCCTCGTGCAGCATCAAGGTGCGGTCGCCGTAATCCAGCGCCTGCCGCATGGAGTGCGTGACCATCAGCGTGGTCAGGCGGTTGTCGCGCACGATCCGCCGGGTCAGGTCCAGCACGAAATCGGCGGTCGCCGGGTCCAGCGCGGCGGTGTGCTCGTCCAGCAGCAGGATTTTCGATCCGGCCAGCGCGGCCATCAGCAGGCTCACCGCCTGGCGCTGCCCGCCCGACAGCAGGCCCATGCGGTCGTGCAGGCGGTTTTCCAGCCCCAACCCCAGCGCGGCGATGCGGTCGCGGAAGCCGTTGCGCCGCTCGCTCGCCAAGGCCAGCCCCAGCCCGCGCCGCTGCCCGCGCGCGGCGGCCAGCGCCATGTTCTCTTCAATGGTCAGGGTGGCGCAGGTGCCCGCCAACGGGTCCTGGAAGACGCGGGCGACCAGACCGGCGCGCTTGGGCGTGTCCCAACGGGTGACGTCGCACTCGTCGATGGCGATGCGGCCCTGTTCGGCCAGCACGTCGCCCGCCAGCGCGCCAAGGAAGGTGGATTTGCCCGCCCCGTTGGAGCCGATGACGGTGACGAACTCCCCCTCCGGGATGGTCAGGTCGATGCCGCGCAGCGCGTGCTTTTCCAGCGGCGTGCCGCGCCCGAAGGTGACGTGGATGTCCTGGACGACGATCATCGGGCGGCCCTCACGGCGCGGGATTTGCCCTTCAGGCGGGGCAGGATCAGGGCGACCGCGACCAGCAGCGCGGTGACGAGGTTGAGGTCGGAGGCTTGCAGCCCGATCACGTCGGCGGTCAAGGCCACCTGAACCGCCAGCCGGTACAGGATGGAGCCGACGACGCAGCCGACCAGCGCCAGCAGCAGCGCGCGGGCGGGCAGCACGGTTTCACCGACGATCACGGCGGCCAGACCGACGACGATGGTCCCGATGCCGGTGGTGACGTCGGCAAAGCCGTTGGTCTGGGCGAACAGTGCGCCCGCCAGCCCGCAGAGGCCGTTCGACAGGGCGATGCCGCTGCAAATGTGGGCGTCGGTGTTGATGCCCTGGGCGCGGGCCATGCGGGCGTTGACGCCGGTGGCGCGCATCGCCAGCCCGTATTCGCTGGACAGGAAGCGCGCCAGCAGCAGCACAACCGCCGCCACGATGACCAGCACCACCAGCGGACGGACGATGTGGTCGGGCAGGCCCAGCCCGTAGAAGGGCGTCAACACCGTGTCCTGCATCAGCAGCGCCACATTGGGCCGCCCCATCACCCGCAGATTGACGGAGAACAGCGCGATCATCGTCAGGATGCTGGCGAGCAGATGCAGGATCTTGAACCGCACGTTCAGCACCGCCGTGACCAGACCCGCCGCCGCCCCGGCCAACCCGGCGGCCAGACTGGCCAGCCACGGGTTGACGCCCGCGATCAGCAGCACCGCGCAGACGGCGGCCCCCAGGGGGAAACTGCCGTCCACGGTCAGGTCGGGGAAATCCAGGACACGGAAGGACAGATACACACCGACGGCGACCAGCGCGTAGACAAGGCCGATCTCGACGGCACCGAACAGGGCGATTTCACTCATGGGAGACCATCACTCATGAACAGCGGCCATCCCTTGCGGCGACGCCGCCCACCCGGCCTGTGGGGTGGGCGGGGGCGGCGATGCCGCAAGGGATGGCCGGGGTGGCGGGGGTTACTGGCCAACCACCTTGGTCGCGCGCTTCACCACGGCCTCGGGGATGGTCACGCCCATCGCCACCGCCGATTTCGGGTTCACGAACAGGTCGGTCCCCTTGGCCTGCCCAACGGCGATGTCGCCGGGCTTCTCACCCTTCAGCACGCGGGCGACGACGGCACCGGTCTGCTTGCCGACCTGGAAGTAATCAAAGCCGACGGTGGCGATGGCCCCGCGCGTCACGCTGTCGGTGTCGGCGGAAAACAGCGGCAGCTTGGCCTGCTGGGCGACGCCGATCACGCTTTCCAGCGCCGAGACGACGGTGTTGTCGGTGGGGACATAGACGGCGTCGGCCTTGCCGATCAGGCTGCGCATGGCCGGTTGGGCGTCCGCCGATTTCGGCACGGAGGCCTCGACCACCGACAGGCCGGCCTTGGCCGCTTCGTCCTTCAGCACCTTCACCAGAATGACGGAGTTCGGTTCGCCGGGGTTGTAGAGCACGCCGATGCGCTTGGCGTTCGGCAGGACCTCGCGGATCAGGGCGACATGCTCGCCGACCGGGGCCATGTCCGACAGGCCGGTGACGTTGGCACCGGGCTTGTCCATCGCCTTGACGAGCTGGGCGCTGACCGGGTCGGTCACGGCGGTGAAGACGACCGGGATGTCGCGGGTCGCCGCCGCCACCGCCTGGGCCGACGGGGTGGAGATCGGCACGATCACGTCGGGCTTGGACCCGGCGAACTGGCGGGCGATCTGGGCGGCGGTGGCCGGGTTGCCCTGCGCGCTCTGGTATTCGACCTTCAGATTCTGGCCGCTGGTCCAGCCCGCTTCCTTCAGCGCCTCGACCACGCCGTCGCGGGTGGCGTCGAGAGCCGGGTGCTGGACGATGGCGGTGATCGCCACGGTCTTGGTCTGGGCCAGAGCGGCCCCGGACAGGGCGACCGGGGTCGCGAAAGCGGCCAGGGCGACCGCAGCGCACAACAGACGGGGGAAGGTCATGATCGCGTCGTCTCCGAAACGGTGAAGCCTTCCCCTAGACCGGGACGACCGGCCCGTCAACAGATGCGTCCCGCGCGTTTGATCAAGCGGACGTCAGGCCTGTTGCACTGATGATGCTCGCGCCCGTGGTGCCGAGAGAAAAATCAGACGCCGACATCGCGCTGCGCTGGACATTCTGCAATGTCACGGAATCATATTGCGGCCCTGACCCCCAACTGGCCCACGGAACATAGTATTTGATGAACAGGTCGTCGCCGCGTTGCTCGGCATTCGCCAGAAGATCCGCCGCTGAAGCCGCCGACGTCATCGGAATGTACAGCTGATCAACACCGGGTTGGAAATCAGTGATGGTCGCCGTGAACGCTTCGGGAAGAGAGCCACCTCTGGCGTAGAGAATGAATTGATCCTGCCCCGCTCCTCCGGTGAGCGTGTCGTCACCGCCGCCACCCGTGATGGTGTCGTTCCCATCCCCTCCGGTGATCCAGTCGTTGCCCGAACGCGTCTGCGAGAACGCAGACTGACGACCGCCATTCAGCACGTCGTTTCCACTGCTTCCAAAGATGAAGTCGGCACTCGAAGAGCCGACGACATCCAATGAGCCATCGGAATGGGTGATCAAGGCGACAAAATTGGTGGTACTGCGTGTTTCCGCATGACCATACGCGCGATAATGTTCCCAGCCTGACGAAAAGGTGCCGTTTGCCACAGCAGCCTTAACGTCGGCATTTCTCTCTAAATATGCGCTTTCAGTGTAATTAATTCCCAGCGGGCGATTTTCCTGTTGGCCGTACGCAATGAAATGATCATAGGCCGTGCGAAACTGCCCAGCGGCGACCGCAGCGGCGACATCGGGGTTGAGTTGAGAGTACTGTCTTTGATTGAAATATGCGTTTGGATTGCGCCCCTCGAACTGTCCATAAGCCAGATAATGCGCTTCAGCATCCATTCCGCTGGCGGCGACATCTGGATTGGATTGCAAATACCAGCTTTTGTCGACGCCGGTTGACGCTGTTCCTATACGCCCTTCCTTTACGCCGTATTGCAGCCAATGCGCGTATCCGCTTGGGATGCTGCCAGCCGTGACGGCAGCGGCCACGTCAGGGTAGCGCTGCAGGTAGGCACTTTCCGAAAAGGGTACGGGCATCACGCTCACTCCAGTGAAACATAATATCCCGTACCAGAAATTTTCTGTCAATTCTATGAAAAGTTGGGTTGACCGGCGACTTTGGGATGAAAAATGGGAAATTTTCAATAATTGATTGCATCCAACGCATATCGATGGTGCGATCGGCGAATGCCGGGGCCGCGCGATTGGGGCTGCGTTTTGGCAAGGCAGGAGCCTATATTGTCGGTCACACGGAAGGATGCGCCATGATTGTGACCACCGCACGGCCCCCCTCGAAACTCGCTGCGTCTTTGCGCGGGCTGATCGGCCGTTGTCCGAATTGCGGGCAGGGACGCTTGCTGCACCGTTTTCTGAAGCCGGTGGAGCGCTGCGCGTCCTGCGGCGAGGCCTTTGGCCATTTGCGCGCCGACGATGCACCGCCCTGGATGACCATCCTGATCGTCGGCCACATCGTGATTCCGGCGCTGCTGTCGGTCGAACAGACCTATGAGCCGCCGACCTGGGTCCACATGCTGGTGTGGCCGTTGCTGTCGCTGCTGCTGACCCTGCTGCTGCTGCCGCGCTGCAAGGGTTTCATCCTGGGGCTGCTGTGGAGCACCGGCGCGCCAGGGTCGGAGCGGGGGTAGGGCGCAAGCCTTGGAACACCACGCTGTGCGATGGGGAGGGCGGCGCTCCCGTGTGGGGATGTGCGGTTTGTGACGTGAGCGTGCTGGACCGGAAGTCCCCCCGTCACTGAACGGTCGGCCAACTCCAAAGAACACACACCGTTGCTCACGCCGTCAAAGCCCGTCGCTTTGCGGCGACAGGCTCCGATGGTGTGCAAGTGGTTCTTTTTGATTTCAAATGGTTATGAGGCGGCGGCGGTTGTTTGAGAAACGCCGCAAGCCACGGTGTTTCATTCCCACTCGATGGTGCCCGGCGGCTTCGACGTGATGTCGTAGACAACCCGGTTGACGCCGCGCACCTCGTTGACGATGCGGTTGGAGACGCGGGCGAGGAATTCGTGCGGGAAGTGATACCAGTCGGCGGTCATGCCGTCGGTGGACGTCACCGCGCGCAGGGCCAGCACATGGTCATAGGTGCGGCCATCGCCCATCACGCCGACGGTGCGCACCGGCAGCAGCACGGCGAAGGCCTGCCAAATGGCGTCGTACAGACCGGCGTTGCGGATTTCCTCCAGATAGACCGTGTCGGCCTTGCGCAGGATGTCCAGCTTTTCCGGGGTGATCTCGCCGGGGATGCGGATCGCCAGACCGGGGCCGGGGAAAGGGTGGCGGCCGATGAAGGATTGCGGCAGGCCCAATTCACGGCCCAGCGCCCGCACCTCGTCCTTGAACAGCTCGCGCAGCGGCTCGACCAGCTTCAGCTTCATGCGGTCGGGCAGGCCGCCGACGTTGTGGTGCGACTTGATCGTGACCGAGGGGCCGCCGGTGAAGGAGACGCTTTCGATCACGTCCGGGTACAGGGTGCCTTGGGCCAGGAACTCCGCCCCGCCGATCTTGTGGCTTTCCTCATCGAACACGTCGATGAACAGGCCGCCGATGATCTTGCGCTTCTGCTCGGGGTCGGTGACGCCCGCCAGCTTGCCCAGGAACAGGTCCGACGCGTTGCGGTGGATCAGCGGGATGTTGTAGTGGTCGCGGAACAGGGTCACGACCTCGTCGGCCTCACCGGCGCGCATCAGCCCGGTGTCGACGAAGATGCAGGTCAGCTGATCGCCGATGGCCTCGTGGATCAGCACCGCCGCGACCGACGAATCGACGCCGCCCGACAGGCCGCAAATCACCTTGCCGCTGCCGACCTGGGCGCGGATCTTGGCGATCGCCTGCTGCTTGAAGGCGGCCATCGTCCAATCGCCCTTCAGACCGGCGACGCCGTGGACGAAATTGGCCAGAAGCTGCGCGCCGTGCGGGGTGTGGACCACCTCCGGGTGGAACTGCACGCCATACAGGCGGCGGTCGTCGTCGGCGATGGCAGCAAAGGGCGCGCCGTCGCTGACCGCGACCACGCGGAAGCCGGGCGGAATGGCGGTGACGCGGTCGCCGTGGCTCATCCACACCTGTTCGCGCGATCCCACCGCCCACAGCCCGTCGAACAGGGCGCAAGAGCTGGTGATCTCGATGAAGGCGCGCCCGAACTCGCGATGGTCGGAGCCGGAGACGTTGCCGCCCAACTGCTGGCACATGGTCTGTTGGCCATAGCAGATGCCCAGCACCGGCACGCCGAGGTCAAACACGGCCTGGGGGGCTGAGGGGGCGTTCTCGTCGGTCACGGACGCCGGGCTGCCGGAGAGGATCACCGCCTTGGGCGCGTAGGCGGCAATGGCCTCCGCGCTCACGCTGAAGGGGTGGATCTCGCAATAGACGCCGGTCTCGCGCACACGGCGCGCGATCAACTGCGTCACCTGCGATCCGAAATCAAGGATGAGAACGCGCTCGTTGGACAGGACGGCGCTGGACGAAGAGGCTGCGGAGGACATCGACGAATCCTGATGCGGGGGACTCAAGGCCCGTGTCTACCGCACCTGCGGCCCGGTCGACAAGCGCGCAAGCGGGACCAGATCGCGCCAGCCATAGGCAACCTCCCGCAAGTCGCTGCCGACGAAGCGGATCGGGCGTTCGGCCACGCGGATTCCGCCCATCCGTTCGTAGAACCAGCAGGCCGGGTTGTCGGCCAGACACCACAGCGCGGCGGATTGCACGGCGTCGGCCAGCAGGCGGTCGGCGATGGACGCCATCATCCGCCGCCCGATGCCCAACCCCTTGGCGTCGTCCAGAAGATAGAGCGTGTGGATTTCCCCGGCGTAGCGGTCCATCGCCGTCCGGTGCGCCCCGAAGGAGGCGACGCCGACGATCCCGTCGGGCTGGCGGTCGGGAGACAGGCGTCCGCTGCGGTCCACCGCCACGATGGTCCCGATGCCCGGACCCTGGGTTTCGATGACCGTGCGCCAGCGCCGCACGGTGGCGGCCTCCGACAGGTTGACCAGAACTGACGCCGGGATCAGACCGGGGTAGGTGGATCGCCAGCTTTGCATCCACACCCGCGCGATGCCGGGCGCGTCGGCGACCGTGGCGTCGCGGATAGTGACCGTCGTTTGTGTCATCGACCGCCCTCCGTCCCATCGGGATGGCGTTGCATCCCCATTCGACAGAACAACAGTTTGGAACGATGCGCGGCGTTGTCCAGACCAAAAGCGACGGCGCGACCGTGGTCGGTGCGTGTTCGGTGACGGTTGTTTTGGCGGCGCAACACGGGTACACAGCCACGTCAGGCCAGCGGGACCGGAACGGGTCCCATGGGCCTGTTCCCGTTCGGCCCGGCGGACGCGCCGGGTGGCCACGGAGGCCGGATTTCATGCACTCGTCACCCACCCTGTCCCGCTACATCGGTCGCCAGTTCGTTCTCTGGTTCTGTCTGCTGATGGCGATCCTGCTGTCGATCGTGCTGCTGCTCGACATCATCGAGCTGCTGCGCCGGGCGGGGACCAAGCCGCACGTCACCTTTGGGCTGGTGGTGGAGATGGCGTTCCTGAAGTTGCCGGGGATTGGCCAGCAGATCTTTCCCTTCGTCATCCTGTTCGCGGGCATGTTCACCTTCTGGCGGCTGACGCGCAGCGCCGAACTGGTGGTGGCCCGCGCGGTCGGGGTGTCGGCCTGGCAATTCCTGATGCCGGTCCTGTTCGCGGCGGCGATCATCGGGGTCGTCAAGGTGACGCTCATCAATCCGATCGGGGCGGTGTTCATCGCCAAATACGAACAGCTTCAGGATCGGTACCTGAAGATGAAATCCAGTTCGATGAATGTGTCGCGTGGTGGCCTTTGGCTGCGGCAAAACAGCGACGGCGAGCAGCTTTTCATCCACGCGGATTTTGTGAACCCGACCAATTTCGATCTGAGCAACGTCATCGTCTTCATGTTCGATGAAGAGCAGAATTACAAAGGGCGCCTGGACGCTGCCGGAGCCAGCCTGCGGGACCGGAAATGGAATTTGCAGGAGGTGGTTCTCAGCCGACCGAAGAAGGATCCTGAGAAACTCCCTTCTTACACCATCGCGACCGAACTGGACCCGGCCACGATTGAGGAAAGCTTTGCCGCGCCGGAAACCATCGCCTTCTGGGACTTGCCGCGCTTCATCCACACCCTGGAGTCCACCGGCTTTCCGGCGGTGCGCCATCGGCTGCATTACCAATCCCTGTTGTCGCAGCCCTTCCTGTATCTGGCGATGGTGCTGTTTGCCGCCGCCTTTTCGTTGCGGATGCCGCGCAAGGGCGGGACGATGACGATGGTGACGGGCGGTGTGCTGACCGGCTTTGTCCTGTTCGTGATGACCGACATCGTCCGCACCTTTGGCATGTCGGAGACCATCCCGATTTTCGCCGCCGCCTGGAGTCCGGCCGGGGTCAGCCTGCTGTTGGGCACGGCGATCCTGCTGCATCTGGAGGATGGTTGAGACGGGGTGCCGCATCACGGTGATGGCCGAAAGGGCGGATTCCGTTTGCATGACCCCCGATGCCCACCGTATGAACGGGCGTTCTGTTTTGGGAGCTGGAGCATCATGCCGAGTTTGCGTTCCGTCCGGTCGGCCCTTGCCGTGGCGACCGCCTGCGTCGCCCTGGCGCTTCCCGCCACGGCGCAGACCTCCAAGGCGACCGCCTCGGCAGGGCAGCCGCAGGGTGGTGCCGCCTCCGCCAACAGCGAGCGCATCGCCGCTGTGGTGAACGAGGAGGTGATTTCCGTCTCCGACGTCAACGCCCGCATCCGTCTGGCGTTGCTCAACGGCGGTGGGCAGGACAATCCGGAAACCCGCCAGCGTCTGGCCCCGCAGGTGGTGCGCCAACTCATCGACGAGCGGTTGCAGCTTCAGGAAGCCAAAAAGAACGGCGTGTCGATCTCCCAGCAGGAAATCGACGAATCGATCAAGCGCATCGCCGAGCAGAACCGCATGGCGCGCGCCCAGCTTGACGGCCTGCTGAAAAGCCACAACATCCCGCAATCGGCGTTGAACGAGCAGGTGCGTGCGCTTCTGGCCTGGCAGAAGGTGATGCAGCGCCGCATCCGTCAGGAGATCGCCATCAGCGACGACGAGATCGACGCGGCGATGGCGCGGGTCAAGGCCAACATCGGCAAGCCCGAATATCTGGTTGCCGAAATCTTCCTGGCCGTGGACAGCCCGGACCAGGACGACGAGGTTCGCCGCAACGCCGACCGTCTGGTGGACGCGATCCGCCGGGGGGGCAATTTCCCGGCGCTGGCGCGCCAGTTCTCGCAGTCCGCCGGGGCCGCGTCGGGCGGCGATCTCGGTTGGGTTCGCACTGGCGAATCCTCCGCTGAAATCGACAAGGCGCTCTCGACGATGCGTCCGGGGCAATTGTCCCCGCCGATTCGCACCTCCACCGGCTATCACATCCTGCTGGTGCGCGGCCAGCGTGCCTTCGGCAGCGCCGGGGGGGAGGAGGTGGCGCAGGCCCCGCCGCCCGCCCCGCGTCCCCAGCCGCGCCCGGATTTGGCCAAGGCCACGGTCAACATGAAGCAGATCGTGATCCCCATCGAATCGAAAGAGGCGGCGAAGAGCGTCAAGGATCAGGCGGAGGCGCTGCGCAAGTCGATCAAGAGCTGCGCGGATTTCGAGTCCAAGGCCAAGGCGGGCGGGGTGCCGGAATCGGGCGACATGGGCACGCTGAAGGTCAAGGACCTGCCGCCGGGCCTGCAACAGCTTGCCGTTGGCATCCCGCTGGGTCAACCCAGCCCGGTTCTGATGAGTCCGGGCGCTGCGGTCATTCTGATCGTCTGCAAGCGCGACGTGCCGATGATCCAGCCGCCGCCGGAGGCCCAACCGCAACCCGCCGCCGCTCCGCCGCCGCCGCCCTCCTCGAAGGAGGCGAAGATGCCGAGCCGCGACGAGATCGAGCATGATCTGGTCGGCGAGCGCGCCGACCTGCTGGCCCGCCGTTACCTGCGCGATCTGCGCCGGTCGGCCTTCATCGACGTGCGCAACGAGGCGCGGAGCTGATGCCCACCACCCCGTCGCACCGCCTGCCGCTGGCCGTCACCATGGGCGAACCGGCGGGCGTCGGCGGGGATTTGATCCTGAAATTGTGGACGCAGCGGCGGGGGCATGGCTTGCCGCCTTTCCTGCTGCTGGATTCGCCCGACCGGTTGGGCGAGCTGGCCTTTCGTCTGGGGTTGACGGTTCCGCTGCTGGCTGTGGAGTCGGCGGGGCAGGCCGTTGAGTGTTTCGATGAGGCGTTGCCGGTGCTGCCGGTCGCGCTGTCGATGCCGGTGGTGGCGGGACAACCCGATCCGGCCAACGGCGCGGCGGTGATCGCCAGCATCGACCGCGCGGTGGCGCTGGTCCAGGCCGGGGAGGCCGCCGCCGTCGTCACCAACCCGATCCAGAAATCGGCGCTCTACGCCGCCGGGTTCCGGCATCCCGGCCACACCGAATATCTGGCCCATCTCGTCGGCCTGGCCGACGAGCCGATCATGATGCTCGCCTCGGCGGAGCTGCGCGTCGTTCCGGTCACGATCCATGTGTCGCTGCGCGACGCCGTCAACCAGCTGTCCACAGCGGCCATCGTCCATGCGGGCCGGGTGACGGCGGCGGCGCTGCGCCGGGATTTCGGCATCGCCGCTCCCCGTCTGGCGGTCGCCGGCCTTAACCCGCACGCCGGAGAGGGTGGGGCCATGGGGCGGGAGGAGATTGACATCATCGCGCCCGCCATCGCGGCCCTGCGCGCCGAGGGCATCGACGCCCTTGGCCCGCGCCCGTCGGACACGCTGTTCCACGCGGCGGCGCGCGGCGGGTTCGACGCCGCCCTGTGCATGTACCACGATCAGGCGCTGATACCGCTCAAGACGATTGATTTCGACAGCGGTGTGAATGTGACGCTGGGATTGCCGTTCGTCCGCACCTCGCCCGATCACGGCACGGCGCTGGATTTGGCGGGAACCGGCCGGGCGAGCGCCGTCAGCCTGTTGGCGGCAATCCGGATGGCCGACAGGATGGCGGAGAACCGTCGTCGCCAAGGGTGATCCGCGAGGCGCGGTCTTTCGGGGCAACGGTTTCTCCTGGTGCCGGACAAGACAAAAGCGCGCGTCGGAAACGACGCGCGCTTTTCTGTGTGCGATACCGTCTGCGGCGTCCGCTGGACGTCAGTCGTGTTCATCCGGGTCGTACAGGGTCGGGCCGTTCTGTGCCGGGTGGTGGTCCTGGTGGCTGCTGACCGGGGCCTCGCGGTGATGGTGGGCGCGGGCGATGAAGGGGGCCAGATCCTGCAACTCGATGAAGTTGTCGGCCTGACGCCGCAGTTCATCGGCGACCATCGGCGGCTGCGAGCGCACGGTGCTGATGACGCTGATGCGCACGCCCTTGCGCTGCACCGCCTCCACCAGGCGACGGAAATCGCCGTCGCCGGAGAAGAGCAGGATGTGATCGACATGCTCGGCCATTTCCATCACGTCGATGGCCAGCTCGATGTCCATGTTGCCCTTGATCTTGCGGCGGCCCGACGCGTCGGTGAACTCCTTGGTCGGCTTTGTGACCATGGTGTAGCCGTTGTAGTCCAGCCAATCGACCAGGGGACGAATCGGGGAGTATTCCTGATCCTCGACCAGGGCGGTGTAGTAGAAGGCGCGCATCAGGCGGCCTTCGCCCGCAAAGCCGTCGCGCAACCTTTTGTAGTCGATGTCAAAGCCAAGGGAGCGCGCTGCGGCGTACAGGTTCGCGCCATCAATGAAAAGAGCGAGACGCTCTTCTTTATAAAACAACTTGCTGACGTCGCGCGGCAAAGTCGTGCTACGGTCCAATGTCTTAATCCTTTCGGGATAGCAGGCAGTATATCAGGGGAATATCGATTAATTCGGTAGTCCTGCTGATAAATTAGTGGAATCAGCCTCCTCAAACAAGGGGCAGAAACCCTGACTATGCGGCGCATCGCTGGAATGCGGCGTGTTTGGCGTTGATTTCGGGTTCGCGCTTGCGCTGTCCCGGTCGCATCAATATAGTCGAAGACCTCCTTCCGAGTCGGAGTTTGTTTGGCATGGCCCGCGTTACCGTCGAAGATTGCGTTCTCAAGGTTCCCAACCGTTTTGAGCTGGTGATGATGGCCGCTCAACGCGCTCGTGAAGTGGCGTCCGGCGCGCCGCTGTCGATTGAACGCGACAACGACAAGAATCCTGTGGTCGCGCTCCGCGAAATCGCTGATGAGACCGTGTCGCTCGACCATCTCAAGAACGCGCTCATCAAGGGCCACCAGCGCCATGTCGAGCCGGACGAGCCGGAAGAGGAAATTGTCGAGCTGATGGCCGGGGAAAACGACTGGGCGGCGCGCGGTGCCAACATGGGCGACGAAGACGGCATGAGCGAATCCGAGGGCGAGGACGAAGACGGCGCTGCCGATCTGGAGCCGGACGCGGGCGCGCTGATGGCCGAGGACGGCGACGGAGACCTCTGATCCTGACCATCCCGACTCCGATCACCGCAACGTTGGTCAGCGATAGGGCGGGGGGCATCCGGCCCCCCATCGGTCCACACCTTGGGAAGGCGCCGCGTGCGCCGGGTCGGTCGCCATGATCCGGCAATATGAGCTTGTCGAACGCGTCAAGGCCTATGATCCCGATGCGGACGAGGATCTTCTGAATCGCGCCTACGTCTTTTCGATGAAGGCGCATGGATCGCAGACGCGCGCGTCGGGCGATCCCTATTTCCTGCACCCGTTGGAGGTGGCGGGAATCCTGACCCAGATGAAGCTGGACGCCGGGACCATCGCCACGGCGCTGCTGCACGACACGGTGGAAGACACCGTGGCGACGATGGAGGACATCGAGCGGGTTTTCGGCAAGGAAATCGCCCGTCTGGTCGATGGCGTCACCAAGCTGTCGCGGCTGGAGCTGCACAGCGAACAGGCCAAGCAGGCCGAGAATTTCCGCAAACTCGTTCTGGCGATGTCGGAAGACATCCGCGTGCTGCTGGTGAAGCTGGCCGACCGGCTGCACAACATGCGCACCCTGGAGCATTTGAAAAAACCGGAAAAGCGCAAACGGATCGCCCGCGAAACCCTGGAAATCTACTCGCCCTTGGCCGAACGCATCGGCATGCACAAGATCAAGGACGAGTTGGACGATCTCGCCTTCGCCGAGCTGAACCCCGACGCCCGCGACAGCATCCTCGCCCAATTGTCGCGCCTGCGCGACGAGGGGAAAAGCCGGGTCCAGACCATCATCACCGAATTGCAGGAGTTGCTGGTCAAGGAAGGCATTCCGGCGGCGACGGTCACGGGCCGGGAAAAATCGGCCTTCTCGATCTGGCGCAAGCTGCAACGCAAGAATGTCAGCTTCGAACAGCTTTCCGACATCATGGCCTTCCGCATCACCGTCGGGACGATGCAGGAATGCTATCAGGCGCTGGGCATCGTCCACGCCAATTACCCGCTGATGCCGGGCCGCTTCAAGGATTACATCTCCACCCCCAAGCCCAACGGCTACCGCAGCCTGCACACCGGCGTCATCGGGCCGGGCCGCAACCGGATCGAGGTGCAGATCCGCACCCGCGACATGCACGAGATCGCCGAGTTGGGCGTGGCCGCCCATTGGGCCTACAAGCAGGACCACCAGCCCCGCACCACCGGCGGCGAATACCGCTGGTTGCGCGAATTGCTCGAAATCCTGGAGCACGCGCAAAAGCCCGAAGAGTTCCTGGAGCACACCAAGCTCGAACTGTTTCAGGAGCAGGTGTTCTGCTTCACGCCGAAGGGCGACCTCATCGCCCTGCCGCGCGGGGCCACGCCGGTCGATTTCGCCTACGCCGTCCACTCGCAGGTCGGCGACCATTGCGTCGGGGCGAAGATCAACGGCCGCATGCTGCCGCTGCGCACCGTCCTGCAAAACGGCGATCAGGTCGACATCGTCACTTCGAAGGCGCAGACGCCGGTTCCGGGGTGGGAGCGCTTCGTCGTCACCGGCAAGGCCCGCGCCCGCATCCGCAAATTCCTGCGCACGCAACAGCGCTCCCAGTTCATCGAACTGGGGCGCGGCATGCTGATGCGCCAGTTCAAGGCCGAGGGCTACGAGTTCAGCGAAAAGGCGCTGGACAACGTCATCAAGATTTTCCAACAGCCGACGTCCGACGATCTGATGGCCGGGGTCGGGTCCGGCCTGCATTCGGTGCGCGAGGTCTTTCACGCCGTTTTCCCCGGCCACAAGGCCCAGGTGGCCCCGTCCACCCTGCGGGATCTGGACGAGAAGACCAGCAACGTCGTCAAGCTGAAGCCCAAGCCCAACGGCAAGCAAGCGCCGATGCCGATCCGGGGCCTGATCCCCGGCATGGCCGTGCATTACGCCCGCTGCTGCCACCCGCTGCCCGGCGACCGCATCGTCGGCATCGTCACCACCGGCAAGGGCGTGACGATCCACACCATCGATTGCGAAACGCTGGAAAGCTTCCACGAATCGCCGGAACGCTGGATCGACGTGTCGTGGGAAACCGGGGCCGACACGCCGGAGGAGCATGTCGGTCGCCTGATGGTGTCGATCAGCAACGAGCAAGGCTCGCTCGGCACCCTGTTCACCGTGATCGGCAAGAATCAGGGCAACGTCATCCACCAGAAGATCACAAACCGCACCACGGACTATTTCGATCTGCTGATCGACATCGACGTGAAGGACGCCAAGCATCTGACCAACATCATGGCGGCCTTGCGGGCCACCCCGGCGATCCACACGGTGGAGCGGGTGCGCGGGCGGTAAGCGGTCTTTCCCGTGATTTCCCTGTGTTCGTGTCCGCATCGGGCGTGACGGAACGCGCCATCGTCGCTATATAGACGGAATCGCTTCGGTCCGCGCGGGCCGGGGCGTCCTTTGGAGTTGCCGCGATGTCCCGTTTTCTGCGCCTTGGCGTGAACATCGATCATGTCGCCACCGTCCGCAACGCGCGCGGCGGGGCGCATCCCGGTCCTGTGCGCGCCGCGCTGCTGGCGATTCAGGCTGGGGCCGATGGCATCACCGCCCATCTGCGCGAGGACCGGCGGCACATCCGCGACCACGACATCGAACGGCTGATGGCCGCCATCGACCGCCCGCTGAATTTCGAAATGGCCGCAACCGACGAGATGCTGGCCATCGCCCTGCGCCACAAGCCGCACGCCGCCTGTCTGGTCCCGGAAAAGCGGACGGAGGTGACGACCGAAGGCGGGTTGGACGTGATCGGCGCGTTCGACGCGCTGCGCCGCCCGGTGGGTGAGCTGTCGGCGGCGGGCATCCGCGTCTCGCTGTTCATCGACCCCGACGCCGCGCAGCTCGACGCCGCCAAGGCGCTGGGCGCGCCGGTGGTGGAGCTGCACACGGGGGCCTATTGCGACGCCGAGACGATGGAGGAGCGGGCGCGGGAGTTGTCGCGCATCGTCCGCGCCGCCGCCCACGCCGAGGCCATCGGGCTGGAATGCCACGCCGGGCATGGCTTGAGCTACGACACCGTCGGGCCGGTCGCCGCCATCGCCACCATTGTTGAGCTGAACATCGGCCATTTCCTGATCGGCGAGGCCATTTTCGGCGGTCTGGCCGACGCCATCGCGCGGATGCGCGCGGCGATGGACGCCGCCCGCTCATGATCGCTGCGGGCGCGCCTCTGTCCGGTGTCATTTTGGGCATCGGCAACGATCTGATCGACATCCGGCGCATTGAAAAATCGCTGGACCGCTTTGGCGCGCGCTTCATCGACCGGGTGTTCACCGAGGTCGAACAGGCCAAATCCGAACGGCGGGCCGACGCCGCCGGGCGGCACAGCGCGCGGGCGTCCAGCTACGCCAAGCGCTTCGCCGCGAAGGAAGCCTGCTCCAAGGCGCTGGGGACCGGCTTCCGCCACGGCGTGTTCTGGCGCGACATGGGGGTGGTCAATCTGCCCACCGGCCAGCCGACCCTGCGCCTGACCGGCGGCGCGCTGGCCCGGTTGGAGGCGATGACCCCGCCCGGCATGCGCCCCGTCATCCATGTGACGCTGACCGACGAGTACCCGATGGCCGAGGCCTTCGTCATCATCAGCGCCCAGACCCTTCCGCTTTCCGCAGCCACCGAAACGGCGAATCCAGCATGACCTTCCAGAAGCAGACGGCGTCCGACGCCAAGCCCAAGGACTCCGGCTTTGTCGAAACGGTGAAAACGGTGTTTTTCGCCGTGCTGATCGCCTTCGGCGTCCGCACCTTCGCGTTCGAACCCTTCAACATCCCGTCCGGCTCGATGATCCCGACCCTGCTGGTCGGCGATTACCTGTTCGTGTCGAAATTCTCCTACGGCTACAGCAAGCACACGGTCGGTTTCGGCCTGCCGCTGTTCGACGGGCGCGTGATGGGCAGCCTGCCGGAACGCGGCGACGTGGCGGTGTTCAAGCTGCCGCGCGACAACAAGACCGACTACATCAAGCGCGTGATCGGCCTGCCCGGTGACAGCGTGCAGGTGATCGGCGGCGTGCTGCACATCAACGGCCAGCCGGTGAAGCGCGAGAAGATCGAGGATTACGTCTCGACCGACGGCTTGGGCCGGACGATCCGCACCACCCAATACAACGAAACCCTGCCCAACGGCCGCGTGCATCGGATCATCGAGGAGTCGGACAACGGCCCGCTCGACAACACGCCGCTGTTCAAGGTGCCGGACGGCCATCTGTTCATGATGGGCGACAACCGCGACAACTCGCTGGACAGCCGGGTGCCGGGGCAGGTCGGCTTCGTGCCGGTGGAAAATCTGGTGGGCCGGGCCGAGTTCCTGTTCTTCTCGCTGGACGAGGGAACCCGTTTCTATGAGATCTGGCGCTGGCCGGTCGATCTGCGCTTCAGCCGTCTGTTCAGCGGAGTCCGGTGATTTGTCTTCTTCGAATATGACCGACGGGCCGGGCGAGGGCCTGGACCTTGCCGCCCTGGCCCGTGCGCTTGGTCATGAGTTTGCCGATCCCAGCCTGCTGGAAGACGCCGTCACCCACCCCAGCCTGATGGGGCTGGAACGCACGCCGCGCGCCGCGCGGCGGGGCGGGCGCGGGCCGGGCATCGCCTATGAGCGGTTGGAGTTTCTGGGCGACCGGGTGGTCGGCCTGATCGTCGCCGAATGGCTGCTGGAACGTTACCCGGAGGAGCGCGAAGGGGCGCTGGCCAAGCGTCACGCGTCGCTTGTCCGCCGGGAATCGCTGGGCCGGGTGGCCGACCGCATCGGGTTGGGTGCCTACTTGCGCATGTCCCCGGCGGAGGCGCAGAGTGGTGGCCGTGGCAACCGCACCATCCTGGGCGACGCCTGCGAGGCGGTGATCGGCGCGCTGTATCTGGACGCCGGGCTGGACGCCGCCACGCGCTTCGTGCGCGGCGCGCTGGCCGAGCAGATCGACAAGCCGACGCCGCCGCCGCTGGATTCCAAGACGGCGTTGCAGGAATGGGCGCAGGGGCGGGGCAAGCCGCTGCCGAGCTATGAGTTGATCGACCAGAGTGGACCGGCGCACGAGCCGGTGTTCGTCGTGGCGGTCCGGGTCGAGGGGATGGATCCCGTCACCGGTTCCGGATCGTCCAAGCGTGTTGCGGAAAAGAAGGCGGCCAGCGCGTTGCTGAGCCAGGTGGGAGTGCAGGTCGATGACTGACGGTCGCGACGACATCGACAACGAGTTTGCGGACTCGATCACAGGGGCTGCGTCCAAGGATGGGGCGCAGGAGGTTCAGGCGCATGAGGATGACGCGCTGACGGATGACGCGCGCGACGGCGAGTCGGCGCTCGACGACGAGGACGCGTGGGACGACGAGGATGAGGAGTATGGCGACGACGATGAGGACGACGAGGACGATGACCGTCCCGGCGTGCCGATCGAGTTGCCGCCGCTGGGCGCGCAGCCCGACCATCCGCGTTGCGGCTTCGTCGCCCTGGTGGGCGCGCCCAACGCCGGGAAATCGACGCTGCTGAACGCGATGATCGGCAGCAAGGTGTCGATCGTCAGCCCGAAGGTGCAGACCACGCGCACCCGCGTGCTGGGCATCACCATCGTTGGCGACAGCCAGCTGATCTTTGTCGACACCCCCGGCATCTTCAAGCCCAAGCGCCGCCTGGACCGCGCCATGGTCGCGGCCGCGTGGCAGGGGGCGGAGGACGCCGACGTCATCGGCGTGCTCTATGACGTGTCGCGCCGGGGGGTGGACGACGACACGCTCGGCATCATCGAACGGTTGAAGGAACAGGGGCGCAAGGCCATCCTGATCCTGAACAAGATCGATCTGGTCAAGCGCGACGTGCTGCTGGGCATCGCCGACGGCTTCCGGGAATCGGGGGTGTTCACCGACACCTTCATGATCTCGGCGGCGAACGACGATGGCGTGACCCATCTGCGCAACTTCCTGGCCGAACGCCTGCCGGAAGGGCCGTGGCATTTCCCGGAGGATCAAATCTCCGACATGCCGATGCGGCTGCTGTCGGCGGAAATCACCCGTGAAAAGCTGTTCCTTCAGCTTCATCAGGAGCTTCCCTATTCCGCCACGGTCGAAACCGAGGTGTGGGAGGAGTTCGACGACGGGTCGGTGAAGATCTCCCAGGTCATCTTCGTCCAGCGCGAAAGCCAGAAGGCCATCGTTCTGGGCAAGGGCGGCCAGCGCATCAAATCGCTGGGTCTGGCGGCGCGCACCGAACTGCAAGCCATGCTGGAACGCCGCGTGCACCTGATCCTGTTCGTCAAGGTGCGCGAGGATTGGGTGGACGACCCCGAGCGTTACTCGGCCTGGGGCCTGGATTTCAGCGCCTCCTGACCGGACACGGCGCACGGCAAAAATGGCCGCGACGGAACGACCGTCGCGGCCCTTTTTTGTTCGGCCACAGCTCGGCGATCCCCGCCGGTCACACCACCGCGCTGGCCGGGGCCGGAATGTCGTCGCGGATGCAGGCGACGTGGTGGCCGGGGGCAACCTCCCGCATGGCGCGGGCGGCGGGTTCGGCGCAGGCGGGCAGGGCGAAGGGGCAGCGGGTGCGGAAGACGCAGCCCGACGGCGGGTTCATCGGGCTGGGGATGTCGCCGTCCAGCAGCACCCGGTTGCGCGGGGCGTCCGGGTCGGGCGTGGGGGCCGCCGACAGCAGGGCCAGCGTGTAGGGGTGGCGCGGGCGGTCGTACAGGGATTCGCTGGGCGCGATCTCCATCATCCGACCCAGATACATCACCGCCACCCGGTCGCTGATGTAGCGCACCACCGCCAGATCATGGGCGATGAACAGCACCGCCAGCCCCAATTCCTGCTGAAGATCGCGCAGCAGATTGACCACCTGGGCCTGCACCGACACGTCGAGCGCCGACACCGGTTCGTCGGCGACGATGAAGTCCGGCTCCACGGCCAGGGCGCGGGCGATGCCGATGCGCTGGCGCTGGCCGCCGGAAAACTCGTGCGGGAAACGGTCCATCGCGTCGGCGGTCAGGCCGACCTTGTGCAAGAGCGCGGCGATGCGGTCGCGCCGATCCTCCTTGGTGCCAATGCCGTGGATGTCCAGCGCCTCGCCGATCACGTCGCGCACGCGCTGGCGCGGGTCGAGGCTGGCGTAGGGATCCTGGAACACGATCTGCATGCGGCGGCGCTGCGCCCGCATCGCGTCCTTCGACAGGCCGGTGATCTCCTGCCCGTCGAAACGGATCGACCCGGCGGTCGGCTCCAGCAGGCGCAGGATGCTGCGCCCGGCGGTGGTCTTGCCCGATCCGGATTCCCCGACCAGCCCGACGACCTCGCCCCGGTGGATGTCGAGCGACAGATCGTCCACGGCGTTGACCCAGGCGACCGGGCGTTGCAGCAGGCCGCCCCGGATGGGGAAACGCTTTTGCAGGTTGCGGATGCGCAGCAGCGGTTCGGCGTTCGTCATCAGATCTCCCTCCAGCGGCGGCAGCGGGCGGTGTGGCCGGGTTCGACCAGCTCCAGCGCGGGTTCCTCGGCGGTGGTGCAGGCGGGTTGCGCGTGGGCGCAGCGCGGGGCGAAGACGCAGCCGCCGGGCCGCGCCGTCGGGCTGGGAACCGTGCCGGGGATCGCCTCCAGCCGGGCCGACGCGCCCTTGCCCTGGCCCAGATGCGGCATGCAGGCCAGCAGGCCGCGCGTGTAGGGGTGGCGGGGGTTCTTGAACAGCGACCGCACGTCGCCCTCCTCCACCACCCGCCCGGCGTACATCACCGCCACCCGGTGGGCGATCTCGGCGACGACGCCCAGATTGTGGGTGATGAACAGGATGGAGGTGCCGGTGTCGGCCTGAAGCCGCCGCATCAGGTCGAGGATCTGCGCCTGGATGGTGACGTCGAGCGCGGTGGTCGGCTCGTCGGCGATCAGCAGGGTGGGGCGGCAGGCCAGCGCCATGGCGATTATCACCCGCTGGCGCATGCCGCCGGACATCTGGTGCGGGTATTCGTCGATCCGCCGGTCCGCCGCCGGGATGCCGACCATTTTCAGCATCGCCAAGGCCGCCGCGCGGGCGGCGGGCCGGTCGAGCTTCTGGTGCAGGCGCAGCGTTTCGCCGATCTGGTCGCCGACGGTGTAGACCGGGTTCAACGAGGTCATCGGCTCTTGAAAGATCATGCCGATCTCGTTGCCCCGGATTTTGCGCATCAGCGATTCCGGGGCCTTGGCCAGATCATGCACCGAGCCGTCGCGGCGGCGGAACAGGATCTCCCCTCCGGCGATCCGGCCCGGCGGCGATTGGATCAGCCGCATGGTCGACAGGCTGGTGACGGATTTGCCGCTGCCCGATTCACCGACCACGGCCAGGGTTTCGTTGCGGCGGACGGTGAAGGACACGCCGTCCACCGCCTTCGACACGCCCCGGTCGGTGGCGAAGTGGGTTTGCAGATTGCGGATGTCGAGCGTGACGTCGCTGTCGGTGAGCGTGGCCATCGGCGTGCCTTCCCTTGTCACTGGTCCTGGTCGCACGGTTCAGCGGGTGCAGCCGCGCGCGGCGACCGGCCATTCGCCGATCAACTCGCCGCCGCGCGTCACCGCCATGGCGTCGTGCAGGTTGGTGACGACGCAGACATGGTTCGGCAGGATGCGCACGCGGTCGCCGATGGCGGGCTTGACGGCGCAGCGCGACAGATCGACGACGGCGTGCTCCTCGTTCACGCGGGTGATGACGGCGTCGGGGTAATCGAGGATCAGGCCGAAGCCGTCGCCCACCGACGGGGCCACCCGGTCGCTCGACAGGGTTTTCGATCCGCTGTCGAGGATGGCGCGGTCGGGTGTGGGGCGGCTGACGACGGTGGCGCGCACATGCACGGCGCACTCGTCCAACGTCGCCACCCCGGCCCCGACGGTGGCGCGGTCCTGATAGATGTAGGTGCCGACGCGCAGTTCGGTCACGCCGGGCAGGCTGTGGGTGTCCCAGCAGCCGGGGGTTCCGCCGACCGACACGGTGGTGATCGGAATCGCCGCCTGCTCGAACAGGGTGCGGGCGGCGGTGACGAAGGGGACGGTCTGCGGGCCGCGCGGGTAGGTCATCAGGCCCCGGAAGGCGAGCGGGCCGTTGCCGTGGGCGCGGCGGGCCAGCGCCAGCGCCTCGTCCGGCGTCTGCACGCCGCAGCGGCCATCGCCGCTGTCAAATTCGATGAGGATGCCGATCTCCACCCCGGCCTGATGGGCGGCGGCGGCCACGGTGTCGAGCGCCACGGCGTTGTCCAACGACACGGTCAACCGGGTCTTGCGCGCCAGTTCGGCCAGCGGGGCGATCTTGGACGCGCCGACGATGGGGTAGGTGATCAGGATGTCGGCGCACCCGGCCTCGGCCATCACCAGGGCTTCGGAAATCTTCTGGCAGGTGATGCCGGCGGCCCCCAACTCGATCTGGCGGCGGGCGAATTGCGGCAGCTTGTGGGTCTTGATGTGCGGGCGCAGCGCCAACCCGTGCTGGTCGCAATAGCGCTGCATCTTGGTGAGGTTGTGCTCCACCCGGTCGAGGTCGATGACGGGAACGGGGGTGTCGAGATCGTCAACGCGCATGGCGGGCGGCTCCGGGGATCGGGGAAAAAGCCCCCCTCGCAAAGGGGATCTGGGAACCGCGAGGGGGGTGGAGGAGTGGAGATGTTACGCCGACGGCAGCACGGCGACGCAGTCGATTTCGACCTGGATGCCGTTCAGCACGCAGCCGATGGTGGTGCGGGCGGGCGGAGCGTCCGGGAAAAACTCGGTGTAGAGGGCGTTGTATTCCTGGAACCGCCCGAGATCGCTGAGGTAGCTGTTGACCTTGACGACGTGCGCCAGATCGGTCCCGGCGGCCTTCAGGATGATCTCCAGATTGCGCAGGGTCTGGCGGACCTCCTCGGCGAAGGTCGGCGGCAACTCACCGGTCTCCGGGTGGTGCGGCCCCTGGCCCGAGACATAGACGAAGCCGTTGGCGATGATGGCGTGGCTGTATTGGCCGGCGGGCTTGGCACCCTTTTCGGCGAAAATCGGCTGACGGTTGGTCATGAATCCTCACAGGTGAAAAAACGGTGAAGGGGTTGAGCGCTGACGGGATCAGCGGGCGGCGCGCGTCAGCGTCTTGCCGGGGCGCGCGCCGGTCGGTGCGCCGTTGCGCCGGACAAAGGTTCCGGCGACGAGCACGTCGGTGACGCCGTGGGGCGGCTGCGTCGGGTCCTGGAAGGTCGCGCGGTCGCAGACGTCGGCGGTGAACAGGGTCAGGTCGGCGGTCAGGCCGGGGCGCAGCAGTCCGCGCGTGGACAGGCCAAAGCGTTGGGCTGGAACGGCGGTCATGTGCCGCACCGCCTCCTCCAGCCGCAAGCCGCCCTCGCCCCGCTGGGCGCGGGCGAGGTAGCGCGGGAAGCTGCCGAAGGCGCGCGGGTGCGGTTTGCCGGTCTCGCGCGGCAGCCCGTCCGACCCCAGCATGTGCAGCGGGTGCGACAGGGCGGCGTCGAGGTCGCCGGTGTCGAGCTGGAACATGACGATGTTGGTCTGGCCCCGGTCGGCGGCGATCAGCCAGGCCAGCGCGTCGAACGCGGCGGTGCGGCGGTCGTCGGCGATCTCGGCCAGCGAACGACCCTCCAGCGGGCGCAGATCCTCCGCACCGACGCCACCGATCCGCACATTTTCCCAACCGATCAGGCGGATCTTGGATTCCCAACCGGGATCGGCCGGGGCGTCGCCCTCCTCGACCGCGCGGCGCAGGGCGGCGCGGTTGTCGGCGTCGGCCAGCCGGGCGAGCAGCGCCTCCACCCCACCCGCCAAGGCCGAGGGCGGCAGCAGTTGCAGGATGGTGCTGGACCCGGCGGGGTAGGGGTACATGTCGAAGCTGACGTCCACCCCGCCCTTGCGGGCGATCTCCAACCGGTCGATGGCGCGCGGCAGGCTGCCCCAATAGGGCCGCCCGGCGGCCTGAAGATGGGACAGCAGGCCGCTGGCCTTGCCGCTGGTCAGCAGATCGACGAACTCGTCCACCGAGGCGATCAACCCGCCCTCGTAGGAGCGGACATGCGCGGTCAGCAGCGCGCCGTGGGCGGCGACCACCTCGGTCAGGCGCAGCAGCTCCGCCCGGTCGGCCCAGGCGCTGGGCGGATAGACCAACCCCAGCGACAGGCCATGCGCACCCTGCGCCAACTGGTCGGCCAGCAGGGCGGCCATCGCCTCCCGCTCCTCCGCCGTGGCCGGGCGGTTCTGCCAGCCCATCACCGCCAGACGCAGGGCGGCGTGGCCGACCAGCGAAATCAGGTTGATGGCGACCCCGCGCCCGTCCACCGCCGCGCGGTAGGCGGCGAAATCGGCGAAGCTTTCCTCCGGGGCGACCCGACCCAGCAGGTTGCCGAAATGCTCGCGCAGGGCGTCGGCGCTGGCCGGGCGCTGCGGGTACAGCCCGAAGGAGCAGTTGCCGACCACCACCCCGGTCACGCCCTGCGCCACCTTTTCCGGGCGGTCAGGCTGGCGCAGATAAACGAGGTCGTCGTGGGCGTGGGCGTCGATGAAGCCGGGGGCGAGATAACGCTCGTCGGCGTCGATCACCTCGGCGTCGCCCGCCTCCAGGTTGGGGCCGATGGCGGCGATGCGGTCGCCCTCGGTCAACAGGTCGGCGCGAAACCAGGGCGCGCCGGTCCCGTCGATCACGCGGGCGTTGCGGATCAGGATGGGGCGCATCACGACACCTTTTGCAGGCGGGGGTCGAGCGCGTCGCGCAGCCCGTCGCCGACGATCTGGAGCGCCAGCACCGTCAGCACGATGGCCAGACCGGGGAACAGCACCAGCCAATCGGCCTGTTGGAAATACTGCTGCGCCCCGGCGATCATGTTGCCCCAGGTCGGCGTCGTCGGCGGCACGCCCACGCCCAGGAAGGACAGGGCGGCTTCGGTCAGGATGGCGTAGGCGAAAATGAAGGTCGCCTGGACGATGATCGGCGAGATCAGGTTGGGCAGGATGTGGCCGAAGACGATGCGCGGGGTGGAGGCCCCCAGCGCGGTGGCCGCCTCGACATAGGGCATCTCGCGCACCACCAGGGCGGCGGCGCGGACGACGCGGGCCACGCGCGGGGTGTAGACAATGCCCAGCGCCAACACGACGTTGTAGAGCGACGGCCCCAGTCCGGCCATGAAGGCGATGGCGAGCAGAATGTCGGGGAACGCCATCAGCGCGTCGGTCAGCCGCATCACCGCGCCATCCAGCGCGCGGACATAGCCCGCCATCAGCCCCATCAGCGTGCCGAGCGTCACCGCGACCACCACCACCAGCAGCCCGACCAGCAGCGACAGTTGCGCCCCCTGCATGATGCGGGACAGCACGTCGCGCCCGAATTCGTCGGTGCCGAACAGGTGCCCGGCGGCGGGCGGCTTCATCCGGTTGAGGATGTCCATCTTCATCGGGTCGTAGGGCACCAGCCACGGGGCCAGCGCGGCGATGGCCAGGATCGCGGCGAGGATGGCGAGGGCGACGACCACCAGCGGGCGGCGCAGCAGTTGGCGCAGCAGCAGCGCCATCGGCGACCGGCCTTGCGCGGAGGATCCACCGCCAACGGCGGGGGCGGCGCTGGGAAGGCTTGCCATGACGGCCCCCTTTCTCAGTAACGGACGCGCGGATCGACCACCGCGTAAAGCAGATCGACCGACAGGTTGATGAGGACGTAGATGCCCGAGACGACCAGCAAGGCCCCCTGGATCACCGGGTAATCCCGGCGCAGCACGGCGGACACGATCAGGTTGCCGACACCGGGCAGGCCGAAGACGGTTTCCGTCACGATGGCCCCGGCGATCATCACGGCGGCGGTCAGGCCGATCACGGTCAGGATCGGGATCATCGCGTTGCGCAGCGCGTGTTTCAGCACCACGACCAGCGGCGACAACCCCTTGGCCCGCGCGGTCCGCACGTAATCGTCGCTCAGGACATCCAGCATGCTGGTGCGGGTGAAGCGCAGGATCAGGGCGGAGTTGGGGATGCCCAGCGCCACGGCGGGCAGCACCAGATGGCGCAGCCGTTCCCCCAGGCTGGCGTCGGGCGGGCCGTAACCGGCGACCGGAAACCACGGCAGATCGACGGCCAGATACTTGATGAGCGTCAGGCCGATCCAGAAGCTGGGCACGCTGGCGGCCAGCATGGCGATGCCGATGGCGGTCTGATCGACCCAGCGCCCGCGCATCGCCGCCGACAGGATGCCCACCGGCACGCCGATGGCCACGGCGATGCTGACCGACATCAGCGTCAGCAGGGCGGTCAGCTCCGACCGTTCGGCCAGCGCCTGGGCGACCGGGCGGTTGAGGAAGATCGACTCACCCAGATCGAAATGGGCGATCTGGCCGAGATAAATGAGGAATTGGCTGTAGAGCGGCTGATCCAGCCCCAAACGCCCGCGCAGGGCGGCGATGTCGTCCGGGGTGGCCGACGATCCCAGCATGACGGCGGCCGGATCGCCCGGCACGACGCGGGCGATCACGAAGACCACCGCCGCGACGATCAGCATGACCAGCATCATGCCGGCAAGCCGGCGTGCGACGTAAACAAACATGGCTGTGGTCCCGTCTGTGCGCCGCCCCCTGACCACCGAAGCGGACGGGGGGCGGCAGGGCGTGAAGAAAACGGCCCTCAGTTCGACAGTTCGGCGTTCCAGAAGAACGGCCAGGGGGCCGGGGTGTAGCCCTTCAGCTTGTCGGTGGCGGCGGCGAGGTTGTAGAAATCGCCGACCTTGATGCTCGGCACTTCGGTGTAGAAGCGGTTCTGCAAGGCCACCCACTTGTCCTTGCGGGCGTTCGCGTCGGTTTCGCGGTTGAAGGCGGCGAGCGCGTCGCGCTTCTCCGCGCTGTCCCACCAGCCGGGGTAGCTGGGGTTCAGGACGGTGATGAGCGAGGGTTCCGGCACGAAGGTGTGATAGGTGAAGAAGGCGTCCCACGCCTTTTCATCGCCGCGCTTCTGCAGCAGCGTCGCCCAATCCAACACCTGCAAATCCACGGTGAAGCCCGCCGCCTGCAACTGGGCCTGGGCGACCAGGCTCATCTTGTAGAGGAAGTCATACTGGGTGGAGGTCATGATGCGGATCGGCTCGCCCTTGTACCCCGCCGTCTTGCGCAGTTCGGCGGCCTTCTTCGGGCTGCCCTCGCGGTAGGGCTTGGCGCTGGCCGCATCGTAATAGGGCGTGCCCTGGCTGTAGATCGAGCCTTCGGCGGCGAAGAAGGCCGGATCGCCGAAGCCCGCCAGCATCATGTCGCCGGGGCCGACCGCCGCCAACACCGCCTGGCGCAGCGTCTGGTTGGCCATGACGCCGGTCTTGGTGTTCATGATCATCAGCGGGAAGCCGAAGGGCTTGACGATCACCGGCTTGACGCTGGTCGAGGTCTTGAAGCGGCCCAGCATTTCGGCGGGCAGGCTGTCGGCGAACTGGTATTGACCGGCCAGCATTCCGGCGACGCGGGTGGCGGCGTTGGGGACCGGGACGAAGCGCACCTCGCCGATCTTGGCCGCGCGCGCGCCGCCATAGCCGCTCGCCGGGCCGGTGGGGGAGGCGTAGCCGTCGAAACGAACCAAACGGATGTGCTGGTCGGGCTTGTGCTCCAACAGCTTGTAGGGGCCGGTGCCGACGAACTGCTTCAGGGGCGCGGCCCCATCGATGACGCTGCGCGGCACGATGGCGGCGGCCCCGTTGCTCATCGCCAGCAGCGACAGCAGCGGGGTGTAGGGATCCTTCAACGTCAGGGTGACGGTGGTCGGGTTGGTGACGGTGATGGCCTCGATCATCGGCGCGACGCTCTTGCCGCGCGGCGACAGCTTGGTCCAGCGCTCCAGCGACGCGGCCACATCCTCGGCGGTCATGGCGCTGCCGTCGTGGAAGGTCACGCCGCTGCGCAACGGAAAGGCGTAGCTCTTGCCGTCCGCGCCGATGGTCGGCAGGGCGGAGGCCAGCAGCGGCGTCACCTTCCAATCGGCGTCGAAGGTGTAGAGCGTCTCGAACACATGCTGGGTGATGATGCTGACCAGATCGGAGGTGACGCCGACGGGGTCGAGCGTGGGCGGTTCGCCAATCGTCGCCACCGTGACGACGGAGGACGGCTGTTGCGCCAGCGCGACGCCGACCGGTGTGGCAAAGGCGCTGGCCAGCAGCGTGGCCCCCAGCAAGGTGGTGTGCAGGCTACGGGTGAACGGCTTCATCGAGACTCCCCTCCGCGTGATGGACCGGCGCTTGAGGCGCGGTGTGCGTGCCGTCCGGCGCTTCCCTGGTCGTCCGTTTCGGTCTTGCCGCCCCGCTGGAGCGATAATCCGATATTTCGGACATTGATCTTGTATTCCGGACAAGCAGACGGTATATCGGACAAAGAGCGCTCGCAAGCCGAAAATGCGCGTGCTAAGCAATAAGCGTCAGCGTCCCGTCACAGCCGGGACGGGGCGGCGGATTCACGGGTGGCCAGCGGGACGGGTGGCATGACGGCGGAACGGGTGATGGACAAGGCAGCCGGGCAGGCAATGGGGCAGGCAACCGCGACCGGGCGTGCGCGCGGCATCGACCGGGTGATCGCGTTGATGGAGCATCTGCACCGGCTGCGCGCGCCCGCCCGCATCGCCGACATCGCGCGGGACACCGGCACGCCGCGTTCCACCGTCTATGAGCTGGTGAACACGCTGGTGGAGGCGCGCTGGCTGGAAACCCGGGACGAGGACGGGACGGTGTTTTTCGGTCCGGCCATGCATTATTACGGCAGCGACTACCTCAACAGCGTCGATCTGATCCGCAAGGCCCGGCGCGAGGTGAACCATCTGGCCGAGGTGATCGGCGAGACGGCGCAATTCTGCATGTTGGACGGGAACAAGTATCTGGTCGTGCTGAACGAGCCGGGGCGGCGGATGTTCCGCATCAGCTCCGACATCGGCATCAAGGTGCCGATCCCCTGGACGGCGTCGGGCCGCCTGCTGGTCGATCACATGGGGCCGGACGAAATCCGCGCCTTCATCCCGACCGAGGATTTCACCCTGCCCGACGGCCGCCGCATCGTGGAGGAGGAGTTCCTGCGCGACATGGCCGCCGCGCGCGAGGCGGGCTATGTCCGCACCACCGGGCTGGTGGACCGCTTCACCACCTGCATGGCGGCCCCGGTGCGCGACACCCAGGGCCGATGCATCGCCACCATCTGCTTTGTCGTTCCCGCCGACACCGACGCCGACCAGCAAAACGCGATGATCGACGCGCTGAAGGACAGCGCCGGCAAGCTGTCGATGGCGCGGTGAGGGGGCAAGGGTGAGGGGGCGCAGGATGAGCAACCACCACCGCTTTTGGCGGGATCCGGCGCTGCCGCATCTGGAGGCGCGCTTCATCGACGGTGGGCAGGGTGTTTGTTACGGTTGGCACAGCCACCCCAGCTTTTCCATTGGGTTGGTCTGCGGCGGCGTCAGCGAGTTCCGCATCGACTCGAAGTGCCACAGTGTCTCGTGTGGCTCCACCGTGCTGATGAATCCGGAGGAGGCCCATGCCTGCAACCCGCTGGACGGGCAGGCGTGGTCCTATCGGATGCTGTACGCCGATCCGGCGTGGCTGGCGGCGGTGGAAGGGGAGGCGCGGTTCCGGCCCTTCGCGCCCGCCTTGAGCCGGGATCCGGCGCTGGCCGACGCGCTCGCCCGGCTGTTCATCCGGCTGTTCGATCCAACGTTGAGCAGCGCCGACAAGGACGCGGCGGCGCGATCCTTCTTCGGCGGATTGCGGGACAGGTTGGGCGGGGGCCTGGACCATGAACCGCAGGGTGGCGACCATGCGGCGTTGGCGCGGGCGGCGGATTTCATCTCCGCCCGTTGCACCCAGCCTCTGCGGCTGGCCGACATCGCGGCGCATTGCGGTCTGTCGCCCTCCTATCTGGTGCGGGCCTTCAAGGCGCGCTACGGCATGACCCCGCACGCCTACCAGATCAACCGGCGCATCCAGTTCGGCAAACAGGAGTTGCGGCGCGGCCGCTCCATCGTCGATGTGGCGTTGGAGGCCGGATTCGCCGATCAGGCCCATTTCCAGCGCGCCTTCAAACGGCATGTCGCCGCCACGCCCGGCCAATATCTGCGTCGGGCGTGACGGCGGCGAACCGGACAGCGCGGATCAGACGGCCAGCCCGATGGGAATGGCGCTCGCCGCGAGCAGGCTGGCCATGACGCGGTTGAACAGGCGCATCCGTCGCGCATCGGCCAACAGCGGGCGCAATCGGGCACCGGCATAGGCCCAGACACCGATGGACAGACCGCAGACAACGGCATAGACCGCCGCCAGACTCCAGAGCCGCGCCGCATCGTCCCCGGCGTACACTCCGGCTCCGGCCAACGCGGCAACCCAGGCTTTCGGGTTCAGCCACTGCATGGCGGCTCCCTGCCAGGCGGACGGGGCGGGCGGTGGATGCCCCGCCGCCACCCCGCCGCCGCTGGTCCACAATGCCCAACCCATCCACAGCAGGAATCCGACTCCCGCCCAGCGGGTGAAGGTGGCGACGAGAGGCCACCCGCGCAGCAACTCGGCAAGCCCCATTCCGGCCAGAACCAGCAGCAGGACAAATCCCAGCGTGGAACCGGCGACCAGTGGCAAGGTGGCGCGCAGGCCGTGGGCGGTGCCGCTGGACAGCGCCATCACATTGACCGGGCCGGGCGAGATCGAGGTGGCCAGGGCAAAACCGGCCATCGACAGATACAGCGTCATCATCACCGCCGCCCTCACGTCAGCAACGGCAGCGAACCGGTCAGCGAGCGCACCAGCGTCGCCGGTCCGTGCAGGCAGAGGCCGCGATACCGCAGATCCCCCCGCCGGGTGGCGGCAAGCCGTTGGCGGTACTCGTCGTAGTTCTTGGCGCGCTGGGCAACATCGGTCATGCCGATCACGCCCAACCCATCGCCCTCCCGCTCCGCCGCCAGCTGCCGAAGCGCGCGCAGCCCCTCGGCGTCGGAAACCAGGATCGGCATCACGATGGTGGTCAGGCCGGGATGGCCGGTTCCATCGGCGTCCCGCAGATCGCATTCCACCAGATCGGGACGCGCTTTTCCAAGCGACATCGCCAGCGCGGCGGCGGTGTTGGCGATCAGGCCGGGGGGCAGGGTGTGGTCAATGATGAAGGCGCAGCGCGTCACGTCCGGCTTCCTGTGTTGAACAAGGGGGCATGCCGGTCAGTGTCGCTGGGCGCAGGTCAGCGGTATTGAAGGAAATTACCCCGAACCAGCGGAACGGTGCCGGACCAGGATGGGGATCCGAATCATGGTTTGGCGGCCTTGGGAACGCCTTTCCGTGAGTCAGCGGTTTTGCCCGCCGGTATGAGTCAGCTTCACCTCAGACTGGCATCACGCCCTCAGACGTGCCCTCAAAGGTGAATGAACACGGACAAGGTGGTTCTTGATCCGTGTTCATTCGCGAGTCGGGTGCGTGATGGGCGTGACGCGTGCGCGTCGATCGCGGCGCGTTATTGAACGACGATGCGCGGCGCGGCGCGACCGCCGCCGCTGATCTTGTCCCACAGGCGGGCGGCGATCCGGCGGTAGGATTGGGCGTGCTCCGACTCCGGTTGCGACACCACGATCGGTTGACCCTGGTCGGAGGTTTCGCGGATCGACAGGTGCAGCGGGATTTCGCCCAGGAACTCCATGCCCAGATCGTCGGCTTCCTTGCGGGCGCCGCCGTGGCTGAAGATGTCGGTGCGGTGGCCGCAGTTGGGGCAGCAGAAATAGCTCATGTTCTCGATGATGCCCAACACCGGCACATCGACGCGGCGGAACATGTTCAGGCCCTTGCGGGCGTCCAGCAGGGCGATGTCCTGCGGGGTGGAGACGATGACCGCCCCGGCCAGCGGCACTTGCTGGGCCATGGTCAATTGCGCGTCGCCGGTGCCGGGCGGCATGTCGACCACCAGCACGTCCAGATCGCCCCAATTCACGTCGCGCAGCATCTGCTGCAGCGCGCTCATCACCATCGGGCCGCGCCAGATCATCGGCGTGTCTTCGGCGACCAGGAAGCCCATCGACATCACCTTGATGCCGTAATTCTCCATCGGCTCCAGCCGCTTGCCGTCGGGGCTGCTGGGGCGGCCGGAAATGCCCATCATGCGCGGCATCGACGGGCCATAGATGTCGGCGTCGAGCAGCCCGACCTTGCGCCCGTTGGCGGCCAGCGCGAGCGCCAGATTGACCGAGGTGGTGGATTTGCCGACCCCGCCCTTGCCCGACGCCACGGCGACGATGTGCTTGACGCCGGGAACCAGCGCCTTTTGTCCCTGGGGACCGCCTTGGGGGGCACCTTGGGGGCCGCCCTGCGAACCATGGCTGTGGCCGCCCGGCCCGTGGCTGTGGCCGTGATGGCCGCCTTGGCTTTGCGCGGCGGCCTGGGGGGCGGCGCGGTGGGCGGTGAGCATGGCGGTGACGGACAGCACGCCGGGCAGCGCCTCCACCGCCTTTTCGGCGGCGTGACGCACCGGTTCGGCCTGCGCCCCGCGTTTGGGATCGACCTCGATGGAGAAGGCGACGTGGCCGTCGCGCACCACCAGACCCGACAACATGCCCAGGCTGACGATGTCGCCGCCCCGGTCCGGGTCGATGATGGTCTTCAGCGCCGCCAGAACTTGCGCTTCGCCGATCTGCGCCATGGTTGAAAACTCCGCTGGGTTCCCGATATTTGGCAGGACATCCGATGGTGGACGCGCCGATCCGAGAGGGGAGCGGCACTATAGGACCGTCGGACAAGAATGGTAAAGAGATCGGCGGACGCCGAGCTTTCCGCAGCGAGAGCGCCACAACAGGGGAATGACGCGTATGCCGTGGAACAATCAGGGCGGTGGTGGGCAGGGCGGGGGCGGTGGCCCCTGGGGCACGCCTCCCGGCAACAACGGATCCAACAACGGCGGCTCCAACAATGGCGGGCCGGGCAACCCGTGGGGTCGTCCGTCCGGCGGCGGTGGCGGCGGTGGGCCGCAGCCGCCCGACCTGGAGGATTTGCTGCGCCGTGGCCAGGACCGCCTGCGCCGCGTGATGCCCGGCGGGTTCGGATCGGGCCGTGGGGTCGGCATCGGCGTCGGCATTCTGGCGCTGATCTGGTTGGCCAGCGGCATTCACCGCGTGGAGGCGGACGAGCAGGGCGTGGTCATGCGCTTTGGCGAATGGGTGCGCACCGAAGATCCGGGCCTGCGTTACCGCCTGCCGTCGCCGATTGAAACGGTGCTGCTGCCCAAGGTGACGCGCGTCAACCGCATCGAGGTCGGCTATCGTTCAGCCGGTGACACCCGGCGCGCCGACCGCGACGTGCCCGACGAATCGCTGATGCTGACCGGCGACGAAAACATCATCGACATCGATTTCACGGTGTTCTGGGTCATCAAGGACGCCAAGAACTTCCTGTTCAAGATCCGCGAGCCGGAAATCACGGTGAAGAAGGCCGCCGAAAGCGCGATGCGCGAGGTGATC
The DNA here is from genome assembly GCF_003966125.1 of Azospirillum griseum. Classification (GTDB taxonomy): domain Bacteria; phylum Pseudomonadota; class Alphaproteobacteria; order Azospirillales; family Azospirillaceae; genus Azospirillum; species Azospirillum griseum. Next base: position 42,289 of record NZ_RXMA01000024.1, on the reverse strand, counting down.
GGCCGCACCGAACTGCAACCGGCCCTGACCGAAGCGCGCCAGCAGATCGAAAACGCCACCCGCAAGCTGCTCCAGACCATGCTGGACGAGTATCAGGCGGGCATCGAAATCACCCAGGTGCAGTTGCAGAAGGCCGACCCGCCCGCCCCGGTGATCGACGCGTTCAACGATGTGCAGCGCGCCCGCGCCGACCGCGAACGCGCCCGCAACGAGGCCGAAGCCTACCGCAACGACATCATCCCCCGCGCGCGCGGCGAGGTGGAACGCCTGGTGCAGGAGGCATCGGCCTACCGCGAGCAGGTGGTCAGCCTGGCCCAGGGTGACGCCGAACGTTTCCGCAAGGTCTATGAGGCCTACGCCCTGTCCAAGGACGTGACCGCCAAGCGGATGTATCTGGAAACGATGGAAGAGATTCTGCGGGGCCGGAACAAGATCATCGTCGATGGGGCCAACCAGGGCGTCATCCCTTATCTGCCGCTGAACCAACTGTCGCCGCACGTCGCCCCCGCGCCGCGCCCGGCGGCCCAGAACGGTCAGGGGGCCACGGCGTCGCCCGGCACCCAGACCCAACCGGCCAGCCGCTGAGGAGGAACGCATCATGAGTCGCTCGCTCGCCGCCATCGGCTTCGGCATCGCCGCCCTCGGCATCATCGGGTCCGCCTCGCTCTTCACCGTCAACGAGGCGCAACAGGCGTTGGTCCTCCAGTTTGGTGAACCGCGCCGCGTCATTTCCGAACCCGGCCTGAAATTCAAGCTGCCCTTTGTCCAGGAGGTCCGCATCCTGGACCGCCGCGTTCTGGATCTCGACCCGCCGGTCGAACAGGTCATTCTCGCCGACCAGAAGCGGTTGGACGTGGACGCGTTCGCCCGTTACCGCATCCACGACCCGCTGCGCTTCTACCAGACGGCGGGGACGGAGGCGGTGGCGGAAACCCGCATGAACGCCACCGTCAATTCCGCGCTGCGCCGCGTGCTGGGCAATGTCACCGTCATGACCGTGCTGTCGGAAGACCGCGCCAAGATCATGTCGGACATCAAGACCCAGGTGAACGCGGAGGCCCAGCGCTTCGGCATCGAGATCGTCGATGTCCGCATCCGCCGCGCCGACCTGCCGCAGGAAACCAGCCAGTCGATCTTCGCCCGCATGCGCTCCGAACGCGAGCGCGAGGCGTCGGAGGCCCGCGCCCAGGGTCAGGAACAGGCCCAGCAAATCCGCGCCCGCGCCGAACGCGAACGCACGGTTCTGGTGGCCGAGGCCCAGCGCGACGCCCAGATCCTGCGCGGCGAAGGCGACAACACGGCCCTGAAGCTGATCGCCGAGGCGACATCCAAGGATCCGGATTTCTACGGCTTCTACCGGTCGCTGGAAGCCTACCGCAAGGCGTTGAACAAGGACGACACCACCATGGTGCTGTCGCCGAACAGCGAGTTCTTCCGCTATTTCGGCAAGCCCACGCCGTAACCGGCCATGGTCTCCGCCCCCGTGTTCGGCGACGCCGGAACGCGGGGGCGCGTCTTTGTGTGATGTTTCTGGTTCCGCATGACTTTTCTGGACCGTTCCGCCCTGTTGCGGCCATACTCCTGGCCCAACATGGGGCCGACATCGTCGGAACGGTTCGTCATTCCGTTCATGAATTGGCCGGACGTCTGGCAGGGAGAGCAGAGTTGAGTCGCACACCGATATCCGAACGCCGTGGCCTGAAGGCGGGCGTTTTCCCGGCAGCCGCCGCTCTCCTGCTGGCGTTTTCCGCCGTGGTCGCTGCCCCCGCCGTCAGCGCGGCCCAAACCACCGTTGCGCCCTCGCGCGCCGCTGCGGTCGGCAGCTTCGCCGATCTGGCGGAAAAGCTGCTGCCGGCGGTGGTGAACATCTCCACCACCCAATCGGCACCGCAGCGCCAGCCGGGCCAGCGACCGGAGGTCCCGCAATTCCCGCCCGGCTCGCCGTTCGAGGATTTCTTCCGCGATTTCTTTGATCGCCAGCAGCAGCAGGACCAGCCGCAGCGCAAGGCGACCTCGCTCGGCTCCGGCTTCATCATCGACGCCAAGAACGGCTATGTGGTGACGAACAACCACGTCGTGCAGGACGCCGACGAGATCACCGTCATCCTGCAGGACGACACCAACATCAAGGCGGAGCTGGTCGGCAAGGACAGCAAGACCGACGTCGCCCTGCTGAAGATCAAGACCAGCCATCCGCTGGTCGCCGTGCCGTTCGGCGACAGCGACGCCATGCGCGTGGGCGATTGGGTGCTGGCCATCGGCAACCCGTTCGGCCTGGGCGGGTCGGTGACGGCGGGCATCATCTCCGCCCGCCAGCGCAACATCGACGCCGGTCCCTACGACGATTTCCTGCAAACCGATGCGTCGATCAACCGGGGCAACTCCGGCGGGCCGATGTTCAACCTGAACGGCGAGGTCATCGGCATCAACACCGCGATCTTTTCGCCGTCGGGCGGGTCGGTCGGCATCGGCTTCGCCATCCCGTCCAACCTCGCCAAGCAGGTGGTCGCCCAGCTCAAGGAGTATGGCAAGACCCGGCGCGGCTGGCTGGGCGTGCGCATCCAGGCGGTGACGCCGGAGATCGCCGAAAGCCTGGGCATGCCAGCGCCCAAGGGCGCGCTGGTCGCCTCGCTGACGCCGGACGGTCCGGCGGCCAAGGCGGGCGTGCAGGCGGGCGACATCGTGACCAAGTTCGACGGCAAGGACATCGGCGAGATGCGCCGCCTGCCGCGTGTGGTCGCCGAAACCGGCATCGACAAGGCCGTGCCGATCGAGGTGTGGCGCAAGGGCAAGCCGGTCACGCTTCAGGTCAAGGTCGGCGAACTCGAAGCCGCCGAGGAGCAGGGCCTGCTCGCCGCCAACGAGGACAAGGGCGGCAAGGACAAGGCCCCGGCGCAGAAGGCCACCGAATCGCTGGGTCTGAAATTCACCACCATCACCCCGGAACTGCGCCAGCAGTACGAGATCAAGCCCGACATGAAGGGCGTGGTCGTGACCGAGGTGCAGGCCAATTCGGCGGCGGCGGAAAAGGGCCTGAAGGCCGGTGACGTCATCATCGAGGTCGGCCAGGAAGAGGTCCGCAAGCCGGAGGACGTGACCAGCCGCGTCCAGAAGGCCAAGGAGCAGAGCAAGAAATCCATCCTGCTGCTGGTGGACCGCAAGGGCGACCTGCGCTTTGTCGCCATCCCGCTGAGCTGAGCGGGTTGACTGTGTGAAAAGGGGCACCGGCGGGAGATCGCCGGTGCCCCTTTCGTTTGGGCGGTGTTTTTGGCGGGCCGGGCGGGCTTTTACAGATAGCCCGAGCGCCGACGGCCCGAGGCCTTTTCCCACGCCCATTCGACGATCACGCTCATCAGCCGTTCCAGCGACGGGCGGACCTGCGCGGTCAGGTCGGGACGGAAGCCGTAAGGCGGCTCTTCGTCCATGTAGGTGGCCTGGGTCAATTCCAACTGGATGGCGTGGATGTTGTCGGCCGGGTTGCCATAGGTCCGGGTGATGTAGCCGCCCTTGAACCGGCCGTTCAGCGTGGCGGAGTAGCGCTCCGACGCGGTCAGCACGTTCATCAGGCGTCCGACCAGCGCCGGGGCGGCGGTCTGGCCGTCGGCGGTTCCCAAGCTGAAATCGGGCAGGGTCCCTTCGAAAAAGCGGGGAACCTGACGGCGCACCGAATGGGCGTCGAACAGGATGGCCACGCCGTAGCGCTCCTTCAGGGCCAGCAATTCGCGGCGGAGCTGTTCGTGGTAGGGCCGCCAGTAAGCGCCGATGCGCCGTTCGATCTCGGCGGCGTCCGGCTCCTGGCCGGGCTTGTGGATCGGGGCGTTGTCGAAGGTGGTCAGCGGACAGATTTCGGTGTTGCTGGCCCCGGGATAGAGCGGCTGCCCGGTGGGGTCGCGGTTCACATCGACGACGTAGCGCGAACAGAGCGGCGTCATGAAGCCGATGCCCAGCGCCGGGGCGAAGTGATACAGGCGGTCCAGATGCCGGTCGGCGTCGGGTTGGGCCAGCCCCGCGTCGGTCATGGTCGCCGCAATGTCCGGGGGGATCATCGTCCCGACATGCGGAATGCTCAGCAACACCGGGGTTTCACCCGGCTGGAAGCGAAAGGATTCCATGGCTCGTCTCGTGACCGGAAGGCGTCCGCGCGCCCGTTTCCGGTGCAGCGCAGCATCGGGCGGAACTATGGTCTGTGGACTTGCCGCGCGTCAAACATATTGCGTTTTTGCGAAGCGAGCGCGTCGCGCGCAGGCAGCTTGGCGCAAATTTGTGCGTTGACCGCACAGGAGGAGTGCAAGAGACTTCGCCGCAACCGTTGCAACTGGGGAGACGCGCCGCCATGACGACACGCCGCCACATCCTCGCACCCCTGGCCCTGCTTCCCGTCGCCGCCTGGGCGGTGTGGGCGTCCGGCACGGTGGAGGCCCCCAGCCACGCCAGCGGCCCCTTTCATCTGCCGCTGGACGACTCGACCGCGCTGTGGCGCGATCTGGCCCAGGTCCGCTTGGGCGGGCCGACCGGCAGCCCGCAATTTCCCGACCGGGTCAGCGCCTTGAACGGCCAGAGCGTGGCGGTGCGCGGCTTCATGCTGCCGCTGGAGGATGGCACGGCGCACAAGCGTTTCATCCTGTCGGCCAACCCGGTGAGCTGCCCGGCCTGCCAACGCCCCAGCCCGGCCAGCATGATCCAGGTGCACAGCCTCGCCCCGCTGCCGGAAACGGCGGAACCGGTCCTGTTGACCGGCTCCCTGCGCCTGCGCCCGCAGGATGGGCTGTTTTACCGGTTGGAGCGGGCGGCGGTCCGGCTGGCCTGACCGCCCTCCACCCACACCGGCGCATCCATCAATCGAACAGCAGGCTGTGGCCTGAGTTGAGCGGCTCCGGCCCGGCGATGGAGGCGACCAACTCGCCCCGGCTGACGAAACGCAGGTTGTTGCGGGCCATGATGATGCCGCCGCCCGGCGTGCGCAGCGGCGTGCGGGCCTGATCGGGGTCGGCGGCGGTCGGATCGACGATGTCGGCGATCAGGTCGCCCGCCTCCACCCGGTCGCCGACGGCGCGGTGAAAGGCGATGACGCCCGACACCGGGGAGACGACGCGGGCCAGCCCGGTCAGGGGTGTGGCCTCGCACTGGGGCGGCGGCAGATCGGGCGGGGTTCCAGCGACGATGCCCCGGCGGATCAACGCGCCAAGGATGGCCTGGGCGTCGGCGTCGGCCTGGGCGTCGTCCACGTCGGCCTTGCCGCGCAGCTCGATGGTGGTCGACACGCAGGCCGCCGGGATCGGGCCGTCGGCGGCAAAGCGCGCGGCCAGCGTCCACCAGGGGACCGAGCAGGCCTCGTCAAACGGCTTGCCCCCGGCGTCGGGCGACAGCAGGACCGCCTTCACCCCCAGCAGGGCGGCCAGATCGGCCAGCTCCGGCCACAACGGATCCCCGGCGTAGAGGTGGGGAACCGATTCCTGGTCGCAATGAAGGTCCAGCACTATGTCGGCGTCAAACGCCATGCCCATCAGGGTGTGGCGCAGGGCGGCGACCTCGCTGTCGGGGGCGGGCAGCGCCTCGAAGGTGGCGCGCAGGGCGGCGCGGACGGCCTGGATGTTGGCCTGCGGATCAGGACCGATCCGGCCGACCAGCCGCTCGGCGGCTCCGGCGATCAGGTCGGGGAAGTGGCGGTTGAAGTTGCCCGACCCGTCGAGCGCGTAACGCCCGACATGCACGCCCTCGACGATCTGGGCGATGCCGGTGGGGTTGGCCATCGGCACGACGATGATTTCGCCGGACACGGTGGCGCTGCGCAAACGGCGAATCAGATGGTGGGCGACCAGCAGGCCGGGGGTTTCATCGGCGTGCAAGGCGGCCTGGATGTAAACCTTCGGGCGCGCGCCGGGCGTGCCGAAGCGGTGAACCGTCAGCGACCGGCGCGTGCCGAGCCGGTCGGTGAGCAACGGCACCTCCTCGACACGGTGCTGCGAAGGGGGAAAGCTCACGGTGGTGTATCCTTGCGGTGAATGATCGGGCCAGTGTGCCGGTTTGGCATCGGGGCGACAAGCGACGGCTGTGTGACGGTTGTGGGCGGCGGCGGATGGCGATGATGATGATGGGGGCGGAGCGGGGCTGGATCGGGCGGTGGGGTGGCGGGGCGGCGCTGTGCGTGGCGTTGGCGCTCTATGGGGCCTACAGCGTGCCCGCCCCGCCCGCCATCCGCGCGGCGGAGGCCGCCATCGGCGTGTTGCTGCTGCTGGCCGCCGGGTGGCGGGCGCCGCTGTTCGCCGTCACCGGCCACGCCCTGCGCCGCCCCGACCTGCCGCTGTGGGAGGCGCTGGCCCTTCCCGCGCTGGCGTGGCTGCTGTGGGTCCCGCTGCTGCGCGGGGTGGGGCTGGGCTGGGACGGGGCCGATGTGGCGCGCGACGTGATCCCGCTGCTGTTCCTGTTCGCGCCGGTCGCGCTGGTTCCGGCGCTGCGCGGCTGCGGGCCGTGGGCGGTGCGGGGGCTGGGGGCGGGGCTGATCCTGGCCGGGCTGCTGTTCACCCTGCGTTGGTGGAAGGACGCGCATTGGGGCTTTGGCGCGGTCGGGCTGCGGGCGATGAGCGACGGCGGCGTCTATTACCTCAACGCGCCGTCGGTGCTGTTCGCGGCGGTCGCCCTGCCGACCCTGGCGTTGGCGGCGCTGGCGCGCGGCGGGCTGTGGCGCTGGCTGGCGGCCCCGCTCTGCGCGCTGGGCGGGGCGCTCTGTCTGGCCGCCTTGGCCGGGGCGGTGCACCGCAGCGCGTTGGGGTTGGCGGCGCTGTCGGGCGTGGCGGTGGCGCTGTGGTGGGGGTGGCGGTCGCCCTGGCTGTGGCCGCTGCTGGTGGGGGTGGCGCTGCTGGCCGTTGGCGTGGCGGGGGAGGCGCTGGTCGGGGCCTGGGGGCAGGCGGCGGAAAAGACCCGCCTGACCGGCGTCAACGCCCGCTGGGACGAGGCGGCGGCGGTGGTCAGCCACATCGCCGAGTCGCCCTGGTCGCTGCTGTTCGGCGATGGGTGGGGCGCGCGGATGGAAAACCCGGCGGTCGGCGGCTGGCGGGTGTCCTACACGCACACGCTGGCCACCTACGCGCTGCTGAAGGGCGGCGCGCTGGGCGTGCTGGCGTTGGCGGCCTATCTGGGCGGGCTGGCTCCGGTCCTGTGGCGGCGGTTGCGCGACGATCCGCCCCTGGGGTGGGCGGTGCTGCCGCCGCTGGCGATGGCGCTGGGCGCGCACACAAGTTTCAAGTATCTCGACACAGGATTGCTGTTGACGCTTCTTCTGTTATCCGACGAGAAACGGAGGGGGTTGTCAGACCCTTGAAGGTTGTGCATACTTTCGCGTGCAATTCCCGCGAGGGTGCGTCGTGCCGCAAGCTTCCCCATCCATCCTGTTCGTCAATCGGGTGTTTCCACCCGACCATGGCGCGACCGGGCGCTGTCTGGCCGATCTGGCCGAACGGCTGGCGGTGCGCGGCTGGCGGGTGGGGGTGGTGGCCGACGGCACGGGTGGGGAGGCAGAGGCCGCAAGCGTCGGCGTCGTGTTGCGCCGCACCGGGCGGGCGGTGCCAAGCGCGGAACGGCCCGACGCGCGGTCCTACCTGCACGCGCTGGTGCGTTTGACCGGGGCGGCGCTGCGGGCGCGGCGGACGGATGTGGTGGTGACGATGACCGATCCGCCGCTGCTGGGGCGGGTCGGGCCGTTGCTGGCCGCGCGGCACGGCGCGGTGTCGATCCATTGGAGCCAAGATATGTTCCCGGCCCTGCTGCCGGTGCTGGGGGTGCGGTTGCCGCCGCCGCTGATGGGGTTCCTGGAACGGTCGATGGCGGGCGCGCTGGCGCGGCACGACGCGGTGCTGGCGGTTGGCGATTGCATGGCGGCGCGGCTGCGGGCGATGGGCGTGCCCGCCGACCGCGTCGGGCGGCTGCCCAATTGGGCCGATCCCCGCGTTCATCCGGTTCCCCATGCGGAAAACCCGGCGCGGGCGGCGCTGGTGGGGGACGGGCGCTTTGTCGTTGCCTATTCCGGCACGCTGGGGCTGGCCCATCCGATGGCGGGGATTCTCGACGCGGCGGACCGCCTGCGGGCGCGCGATCCGGCGATCCGCTTCGCCATCATCGGCGAAGGGCGGGGATGCGCGGCGCTGGCCGAGGCGGTGCGGGCGCGCGGCCTGTCCAACGTCGGGCTGTGGCCCTGGCAACCGGACGAGCGGCTGGCTGGGAGCCTGTCCGCCGCCGATTTGCATCTGGTGACGCTGCACCCGGCGGCGGCCGGGCTGATGGTTCCGTCCAAGCTGGCCAGCGCGCAGGCGGCGGGGCGGCCAACCCTGTTTCTCGGCCCGACCGACAGCGAGGCTGGGCGGGCGGTGGCGGCGGCGCGCTGCGGCGCGGTTCTCGATCCGCAGGACGGCGCGGCGCTGGCCGACGCCATCACGGCCTACGCCGCCGACCCGGCCCGCTGCGCGCGGGAGGGGATGGCGGCGCAACGGGCGGCGGCCACCTGGCGGGCGGACGACGCGGCGGCGCGTTTTGACAGGCTGGCGCGGGAGCTGTTGGCGCGGCAAACGCGTGGGCGGCCCACGGGTGTGAGGTCCGGCCTGGTGGGCTGGCGGGTTTCGGTGGGGAGGGGTTCGGGGAGGGTGCCCGATGCCTGATGGGGGGGGGATCCGCCATCCGCCGGGCGCGTCGGCGCGCGACGCGCGGTCGGGCTTGCGCGATCTGGTGGACACGCTGCGGACGGGCTAGCGGGTGATTGCGGGCGCGGCGCTGGGTGCGGTGGCGCTGGCGGTGGCGGCGCTGTGGCTGGTTCCGGCGGAGCACACGGCGGTGATGATCGTCGGGCCGACAGCGCGGTTCGGGTCGGCGGCGATGGGCGCGCGGGTCCCGGTGATCGTGGGGCGGGAAACGCCGCTGGCGGCGGCGGAACCGGGGGCGGGTGACGAATCGCTGTCCGACTTCGCGCGCTATCTGGAGCTGTTCGGCAGCGGCGCGGTGGCGGAACGGCTGGCGGCCGATCCGGCCTTTCTGCGCACTCTCTACCCCGAGCGATGGGGGGCGGAAACGCCGGGAGAGGCACCGGGCTGGCGACCGCCGCCGGGCTTGGTCCCGGCGGTGAAACGCGGGCTTCTGGCGCTGGTCGGGCGGCAGGATTGGGTGGAGCCGGACACCGAACGGGTGGGGCGGACCCTGCGCGAGCGGCTGGTGATCGACATGGTGCGCACCGGACCGATGCGGCGGATCAGCCTGCGCCACCGCGACCGGGCGACGGCGCTGGCGCTGCTGGGCCGGGTGGCGGCGGCGACCGACGCGCATCTGCGGGCCGAGGCGTCGCGGCGCAGCGTGGCCCAGATCGCCCACATCAAGGCGCGTCTGGCCAGCGTCACGGTGATGGAGCACCGCCGCGCGCTGAGCGATCTTTTGTCCGATCAGGAGCGGGTGGCGATGATGATCGAGGTCGATTTGCCCTTTGCCGCCGACGTCATCCAGGCCCCGACCGCGCCCGCCTTGCCCGACTGGCCGAACCCGGCGGCGCTGGTCCCGCTGGCCGGTCTGGCCGGGCTGCTGGCCGGATGCGTCGCGCTGTCGGCGCGCAGCGCGTGGCGGGAGGCGGCGGCGTGACGGCTGGCGTTGGATCGGATGGTGATCGTGCTGCTGGCCGGTCTGCTGGCCGGGATGATGGGTGCGCGGGACGGATTCCGGTGTCGATGGTGGTGATGACTCGCAACGAGGCGATCAATCTGCCGCGCTGCCTGTCGGTGGCGGACCGCTTTTCCGAGTGTTTCGTGGTGGACAGCGCCAGCACCGACGGGACCCCGGCGCTGGCGCGGGCGCTGGGCGCGCGGGTGGTCCCGTTTGTCTGGAACGGCCGCTATCCCAAGAAAAAGCAATGGTGCCTGGACCATCTGCCGCTGTCGCAGGATTGGGTCCTGTTCGTCGACGCCGACGAGCGCCCCACCCCCGGTTTGCTCGACGAACTCGCCCGGCTGTTCGCCCAAGGGCCACGGCACGCCGCCTATTGGATCGATGGTCGCCCGGTGCTGCACGGTCGCCCGCTGCGCTTTGGCTGCTGGAACCGCAAGCTGGCGCTGCTCGACCGCCGCCGCGCCGTGTTTCCGGTGGTGGCGGATCTGGACGTGGCGACGATGTGGGAGGTGGAGGGGCATTACCAGCCCAGCGTCGCCGGATCGTTGGGGCGGCTGCGTCATCCGATGGACCATGCCGACGGGAAACCGCTGTCGGCGTGGTTCGACCGGCACAACCGCTATTCAGACTGGGAAGCGGCGTTGCGGGCCGATGGGCGGATGGACCGCCTCATCGACGGCGAGCGGAGCGGACGGCGCTGGCTGAAGCGGCTGTTCCAGCGCGCGCCCTTGCGCCCATGGCTGGCCTTCCTGCACGCCTATCTCTGGCGTTTGGGCGTGTTGGATGGCCGCGCGGGTCTGGACCACGCGCTGTTCAGGGCGTTTTACTATTGGCAGATCGGGGTGAAAGCGCGCTCGCTTCACTCGTCCGACAGCGTGAGCTTGTCGCCGCCCAACGCCTTCAACAGATCGAAGGTGCGCTTGCGCACGCCGGGGTCGTCGATGCGGTAATAGGCGCGGACCAACTCCAGCGTTTCGCGGCGGGCCATCGATTCAAACTCGTCGGTTTCCGACGGCAGGGACGGCGTGGCTTCGGCCAGATCGCTTTCGGGGGAGGGCGGCATGTCGTCGAAGAAGTAGCTGACCGGCACGCCCAGCACCTGGGACAGGTTGTAGAGGCGGCTGGCGCTGATGCGGTTCGACCCGCGCTCGTACTTCTGCAATTGCTGGAACGTGATGCCCACGGCCTCGCCCAACTTCTCCTGGCTCAAGCCCAGCAGCGTGCGGCGCAGGCGCAGGCGTGCGCCAACATGGATGTCGATGGGGTTCGGACCTTCGCCTCGGCGCGACAGGGTGTGGGCGGGGGCGAGTTTGGCTTTGGTCGCGCTCATAAGTCGTACCTCAGGAGAGAAGCTACAGGGAAGGCACCGCAGGAATGCTTAGTTCAGAAAGTAAATCCTATGCAACCATTTGTGCGCATCACTCCGATGGTGTTTCAGGGGGTGTTTTGGCGCGAAGATGGAAATAAAATTTCTTTCTTCGAAAACGAAAAAACTCATAAACCGCCGGTGCACGGATTCGCAAGGCGGATGCGGCCCATTGCGCGCTTGACACGAGCGTTTCAAGCGCCAATCCATGCCCAAAAAACAGGCGTCGGATCTGGGATTGCTCCCGGCGGCCCTGTTCGATTTTCTGTTGAGACAATCCACCGCGCGCAAAAACACAGACCGGAAAGGGCAGACGCGTTGCGGCACCGCGCCTTAGGGTTGTTAGGGTGAACCCGTAGTCGGCGGCGATTTCGAAAGAGGGATCGAATCGAAGCCCCTCGATCCCGGCGATCCGATAGATCATCGCCTGATGATGGGTGAACATTCCAAGAGTGGCCAAGCGGTGAGAGCGCGCCACTTTCAGAAGAAGGCGGTCGTCGTCTGTGCGTTCAAGCGCGTCTCCATAGAGAAGAACCGCATCCGGTGCGTGTTGCATGGCGCGGCGAAGGCGAAGAAGCGTATCCGCCTCGGCCAGACTGTCTCCGGCGTTGAGAAACAGCGCGTGCGTGCAATTCAGGGCGCGCGCGGCGTCCAGGGCGTCGTTCATCCCGCCATAAGGGCCGCCATCCGGGGCGGACCGCCACCAGGCCAGCGCACCGGTGTGGTCGGTCAACCACGCCACGGTTCCGTCCGTCGATCCGCCATCGGCGACCAGCCAGTGGAAATCCCGCACACTCTGCCGCTTGAGGCTGGCGTGGGTGTCCAGGAGGCCGGGCAGATTGTCCCGCGTCACGGTCAGGATCGCCAGACGCACCGGCGGACCTGCGATCGGGGGAACGGCGGGGGCGGCCGTCATCGCGCGATCACCGACACGGAGGCGGCGGTGATCGCCAATTGGCCGAGGATGCTGCCGATGGATTTGGTGAATTCCAGCCCGTCGAACGGTTTGGGATCGCGCGGAACCACCAGCGTCGCCCCCGGCGGGATGGCGGTGATCCGGTGGGTCCAGGGGGAGGTGACCAGCGGTTGCGCCCGACCATCGGGCAGAATGAGGAAGCTGCGGTCGGTGTCGGCGTTGCGGGTCGTTCCGCCCGCTTCGCCGATGTAGTGGTCGGCGCTTTTGCCGCTGACGAATTGGGCGGCGGTGGGGTGCAAAACCTCTCCGGCCACCGCCACCGTCAGCGGGCGCTTGGGGATGGTGATGCGGTCATCGGGCTCCAGCAGCGGATCGAGTTCGGGGCGGCGGCGCAGGGTGGCGGGGTCTGCCTCGACCACGATCCGGCCGATCGGTTCGGCCCCGCGCAGTTGGCTGGCGAGTTGGCGGGCCAGCGCGACGTTTTCCGCCTTCACCGGTTCGCCCTTTTCGATCTCCAGGGTCAGGCCGCGTTCCAACTCCCGCGCTTGCTGGAGAAACTGCTCCTTCTCCCGCCGCCGTTCGCTTTCGCGGGTGAAGACCGCGCCCGCCGGATAGGCGTCGTCGGTCAACCCGCCCGCCCGTGCGATCAGCGAGGACAGGGTTTCGCCCCGCCCGATGTCGTAGCTGCCCGGTCGCTGCACCGCCCCCTGGATGACGACGGCGCGGGCCTCCAGCGCTTGGGCGCGCGGGTTGACGCGCACGGCGTCGCCGGGGCCGATGGCGCGCGCGGCGTCGGCGGTGCGCCCCAGATCCAGGGCGGTGCGGGCACCGCTGGCGCTGGTCCATTCCACCGCTTGCGGGTCGGCGTCGCCGCTCAGGCCACCCGCCACCGCCAGCAGCGCGGACAGGGGCGTGGCGTCGGCCACCGGATAGCCGCCGGGTTGGCGCACGGCCCCGCGCAGTTGTACCGTCCGTTCGGCGATCAGGTCCGCGATGGCGGGATCGGGGGCGTCGTCGCCTGTGTCTGCGTCGGTGCCGGGCTTCGTGGCGGCGCGGGGCGGTTTGGCGGGCAGGCTTGCGGCCTCCGGTCCGGACGTTGGAGCCGGGCGCAGGCGGGACGCCGCAAAGAGATGCACGCGATCGCCGGTCATCAGCACCCGGTTGCCGCGTCCGGTGGCGACCGCTTGCGGGGAAAAGGGGATGAGGCTGCGGGTCAGGGTCCGCCAATCGAACCGCTCGATCACCCCCATCAGCGGGTACACGTCGCGCTTGAAGGCGTCGCCGTTGCCCAGAGCGCCGCGCAAGGTGGTTCCGTCGGGCAAGGGGCGGCTGCCGGGGCGGCGCACATGCCCCACCAACTCGTAATAGGGTTGAACCGAATCAAAGACGGCACCGCCGCTCCCCACGCCGTCGGGGCTGTCGGGGCCGTCGCCGGGCACGCTGGAGGCTTCCCAACGGACGGTCTGTCCGCCGCCACCCGCCGCGCGGGCCAGGGCCGCGACGCTCTGGCGGGTGGCGCGTTCCGTTGTGGGGAAGAAGCCTGGGCGCGGCACCCCGCCCAACAGCAGAACGGAGCGTTGCAGCGCAAAGGTCAGCAGATCGGGAACCGCGTCGAACAGGGGCGGGCAGGGCTTGCGGGAACCGGTCAGACCGGCGGCGGCCCGCGCCTGCTGCCCGGAGGCGAGCGGGCCGTCGGGGGCCGCCGTCAAGGCACGGGCCAGCACGACCAGCCCCTGGCAGGCATCGGGCGGCGGGTTGCGGTCGCCGCGCAGCAGGGTGAGAACGGCCTCCGAGGTCAGGAAATCAACGTGGTCCGCGCCCATGATATACAGCGTGTCACCATCGTTCAGGCGCCGGTTGTCCCGGCCCGCCAGCGCGGCGGCCAGATGGATCGGGTGCAGGGTTCGTGCGCCGGTGGCCGGATCGACGGTCGCCAACACGGCAAAGGGCAAATACGGGTCGGGGCGAAGGTCGGCCCGCGTCACCAAGGCGGCCAGGCTGCGCGTCTGCGCCAGACCGCGCGGGCCGGGGCGGTGAACATGGCCTTCCAGCCGGACCTCGTTGCGGCGGTCCTCGCGCTGCGGGGCAAGCAGCAGCAGATCCCCGTCGCCAAACAGCCGCGCGTTGGCGTCGCCGATCTCCTCGGCGGTCTCCTCCCCGGCCAAACCAATGCCAAGGCGGGTGGCCCGGTGCGCGCCGGGGCGCAGCAACCCGCCCGCCAAGTGCCGCAAATCCGCTGCCGACACGCGCGTGGCGGGATCGGCAAGCTCATAAACGCCGGGGCGGCGCACCGGTCCGGCAACCCCGACCACCGCGCCGAGCGGCGGCACGAACAACCGGTCGCCATCGCGCAGGCGGCGCTCCGCCCCGTCGGGATCGGCCCATCCGTGCAGATGCAGCCCGTACAGATCGATCGGTCGGCCGTTCTCCGGACCACCGTTGCGGAACAGGCGGATGCGCCGCAGCGAGCCGGTGCGCGCCACCCCGCCCGCCGCCGTCAGGGCGTCCAACGCGGTGGAAAAAGCGCTGACCTCGTGGCGTCCGGGCCGCGCCACCGCTCCCGTCACCAGAACGCCGATGCGGCGGACGTCGGCCAGGGACACGAAGACATCCGTGTTGGGCAAGGTGGCGGCGACGGTCGCCGACAGTTCGTCGCGCAGCGCGGCCAGTGTCAGACCGACAGCGGCCACCGGGCGAAGGTCATCCACCACGAGGAGACCGTTGCGGTCGATGACGAAGCGCTTGCTGAAGGAGGTCTGGCCGCGCAGCGTGACCAGCAGTTCGTCCCCGCTGTTCAGCAGGTAATCAGCCTGAACCGCGCCAACCGGTGCGCGCGTGTCGGCGGATGCCGTGAACAGATCATAGCCGAATTGGCGCAGCGGCTCCCCGGCCCGGCTGGAAAAGGCGGCCTCCAAGGGGGAGGCGTCCGATGGCACAGCAGCCGATGGTACGGCAGCCAGTGTCAGGGCAACCGGCGGCGTCCGTGAAGGCTCCGCAGCCAACACGGCAAACGCCCACAGAAACAGTGCCGTCGACACTGATCGGGCGAATATTCTGCGCGCAGCAGCAAACATCGGATGTCCAAAAACCACACTCGACACCCGGCACGACGCCGAATGAAAAGGACGGAACACTATTGCGTGTATTTGTGGAAAACGCAATGGGTTGCCGGTCTGGCTCTTCGCGTGAACAGTCAAGAGCCTTTCTCGATCTGCGGCCGTTCCAGCGACCGCCTGTCCAGCGCTTGCGCCGGTGCCTCGCGCATTCGTGAACGGGGCAGGCGTTGCCGGACCACCGGATTCGGCTTAACTTGATGGTTCTGTGGAGTTGGCCGTGTGGGGGCGGCGGTGGTTGATGGTGTCTCGTCCATAGGATCGCCCTTTGGGGCCTATCGGTCGCTGGCGGCGGGAAACCAACGCGTCGGCGCGGGGGGGCAGGCTGACTCGACCGCCACGGCGACAGATGGCGCGGGGACGTCCGGCGCTGGGGCATCCGATGGGGCGACCACCCTGTCCCTGTCGCCTCAAGCCCAACAGCAGGTTCAAAAACTCAAACAGGTGGACGCCGAAGTCCGCCAGCACGAGGCCGCCCATCAGGCCGCCGGCGGCGGGCATGCGGGGGCCGCGTCCTTCACCTTCACCCGTGGACCGGATGGCAAAAGCTACGCCACGGCGGGTGAAGTTCCGATCGACATCAGTGCGGAAAGCACGCCGTCGGCCACCATCGCCAAGATGGAGCAGGTCAAGGCGGCGGCGTTGGCCCCCAGCGAGCCGTCGCCGCAGGATCAGCGGGTCGCCGCCCAGGCTGACGCCCTGTCGGCCAAGGCGCAAGCGGAGTTGCGCCAGCAGGGGGGAACGTCGGGGGACGGGGCGGGTGACGGAAACGGATCGACGGTGGAATCCGCCAACCAAACCGGCGCGTCGACGCGGACGTCAACCGCAAACCGATCATCCGACCCCAGCAACCGCGACGGAGCGTTGTCCGCCCTGTCGGCGCGTGGGGCCGCCGCCTATGGCAACGCGCAGGGGTTGGTCGGGTCGGCCTTCGGGGCCTCCCGTGGCGCAAGCTTTGTCGTCTGAGCCGAGGTTCCGTCAGAAACGCCGCACCGTCTCACCGTCCAGCGTCAGCAGCGCCCCATAAAGTTCGGGGCGGCGGTCGCGGAACACCCCCCAGGACGCCCGTTGCGCGGCGATCCGGTCCAGGTCGAAGCTTGCGGTCAGCACGGTTTCCGTGCTGCGGTCGGCTTGGGCGACAATCTCGCCCTGCGGTCCCGCGATGAAGGACGAGCCGTAAAAGGTGATGCCACAACTTTCGGCCTCCTCCCGACCGATGCGGTTGGAGGCAACCAGCGGCATCAGATTGGCCCCGGCGTGCCCCTGCATCACCCGTGTCCAATGGCCTTGGCTGTCGATGGACGCATCCTGCGGCTCGGACCCGATGGCGGTGGGGTAGAGCAGGATCTCCGCCCCCTTCAACGCCATGATGCGTGCGGTTTCGGGAAACCACTGGTCCCAGCAGATGGCGCAGCCGACGGTGGCGTATCGGGTTTTGAAGACGCCTATGCCGGTGTCGCCGGGAGAAAAATAGAATTTCTCCTGATAGCCGGGGCCATCGGGAATGTGTGACTTGCGATAGATGCCCAGCACCGACCCGTCGGCGTCGATCATGGCCACCGAGTTGTAGAAGACGCTGTTGGCCCGCTCGAAGAAGCTGACCGGGATCACCACCGCCAATTCGCGCGCCAGAGCGCTCATCCGCACAATGGCCGGGTGATCGGTGGCGGAGGCCGCCAGATCAAACAGCGCCTGTTTTTGGTCCTTGCAGAAGTAAGGGGTTTCAAACAACTCCTGCGGCAGGACGATGTGGGCACCACCGGCGGCGGCGCGGCGAATCAGCGCCTCCAGCCGATCCAGATTCGCGCCCCGATCCCAACCGCAGGCCATCTGGATGGCGGCGACGGTGATGCGGCGGTCGGTGCTGGGCATGGCGGGTCTCTGGGAATCGGGCGGTTGTCCGCAGGCTGGTCAGTTTGGCACGGGTGAGCACATTTCGCGACATGATCCGTGCGTTTTAGCGAATTCTCCACATCTGGTTCATTCCATCCCGCTGCGTTCTGAAAGTAAAAAGGAGGGTGTGCCGCTGTTGCGCACCAAAACATCATATCGGGATATGAGAGACTATCGCTTTCTGCCTAGGGTGATCGCACTAAAGGAAAGGATCGGTCGGATGTCTTTGTCTCTTTTGTCTGAATTCTCAGTCTATCATTGAATGGAGACTGACATATCATTGCATGCTCTGATGTGAGTTTTGCGCATTTGATTTGATCTTTGCCCGCGACACGTTATGATTGGGAAAATCTTGGGCGCACGCTCGCGCGCTGATGGCGCCGCCGGATGCGCATCGGCCGCCGGGCCGTTTGTGGTTTTCTCCAGGGAAGTGGGTTGGTATGTCGGTGTGTTTCAAAGAGTGGGAACCGGACACGGGCCATGCGGTCGTCGACGAGGAGTCGGTCGCTGGCAACGCCTTGTCGTTCCTGGTCCGCGATGTGAATCGTGCCTTCGCCCGCGCGCTGCAAAACCGCATTGCCCGTTCGGGCGTGAGCATGGGGCAGTGGTTCTTTCTCCGCGCCCTGTGGGAGGAGGACGGGTTGACCCAGCGGGAGTTGAGCCATCGCGTGGGCATGATGGAGCCGACCACGGTCACGGCGGTCAACATCATGGAAGGGCAGGGGTTGGTCCAGCGGGTTCGCAACGCGCAAGACCGCCGGAAAATGAACATCCATTTGACCGACAAGGGGCGCGCCCTGCGCGACAGCATGCTGCCGAACGCCGAAGCCATCGCTGAACTGGCGGTTGCCGGGATTCCGCCGGCCGATGTCGCGGCGGCGATGTCGGTGTTGCGTCAGATCAGCGCCAACCTCAACAGCGTCGTTCTTCAGGGGCGTGCCGAGGATGAGCGCGTGGACGAGGATGCTTATCTCTGATTCCGCAGGGTTTGTTGCGGAACCGGATCAAGTTCAGCCAACAGTGACGCTTTGGTTGCCGCATCCAGGCTGGTCCAGGGAATCCCCAACAGCGCGGCGTGCAACGCCCACAGGGCGTTCCGGCTGACCCGTTGCGGGGAGGTCATGCGCAGGCGGCGATAGGCCTCGACCGCTCCCAGGGCGCGCAGCGCGTCGGCGTTGGTGACGCCGATTTCAGCCAGCCAGCCGATCGTTTTCGGACCAAGGCCGGGAAGGGCGTGCAGACTGTTCGAATCCGGCTGAGGGGGCGCGTCAGTCATCGTCGGGCGGTGGCGGCAGGCTGGCCCCGGCCAGATTGGCTCCGGTGAAGCGGGTGTCGCGGATGTTGGCGTCGGTCAGGATGGCCCCGGTCAGATCGGCGTTGGTGAAATCGCATTCCGACAGATTGGCCCCGCGCAGATTGGTGCGGACGCAGGATGCGCCGGTCAGGTTGCTGCCGGTCAGATTGGCGGCCCACAGGCGGCCGGTCGGCTTGCCATCGCTGCCCTTCACATCGACCCAACCGATCCCGGCGCTGTCCAGGCGGGCTTCCTGCAAATTGGCACCGCGCAGGTTGGCCCCGTCCAGAATGGCCCCGGTGAAGTCCGTTCCGGTCAGGATGGCCCCGGAGATGTCGCACATGATCAGCAGGCATTCGCGCATCTTGGCCCCGGCCAGATTGGCGTTCTTCAGGCTGGCCCCGGACAGGTTGACGCCCGACAGGTCGATGTGGGCCATGTCCGCCCCGCTGAGGTCGGCGCGGGCACCCATGCTGCCGCCGGTGTTGATCCATGTGTAATGACTGTGCAGCGCCTGTTGGATCTGGACCGAGAAATTTTCCGCCGACCGCGCCAGATTGGCCCCGGTGGTGTCGGCTCCGGCCAGATCGGCCCCCTCCAGCTTCGCCCCCTGCAGATCGGCGTTGCGCAGGTTGGCCCCGGCCAGCATCGCGCCCGCCAGATTGGCGTTGCGGAGCACCGCCCCTTGCAGGTTGACGCCCGACAGGTTGCTGCCGCGCAGATCGGCGTTGGCGAGGTTGCAGCTTTTCATCACCGCGCGCATCAGCGTCGCCCCGGTCAACAGCGCCCCTTCGCAATCGGCCCCGTTCATCGTGGCGTCGGTCAGGTCGGCCCCGGACATGTTGGCGTTGTTCAGCGACGCGTCGTCGAAATCGCTGCCGGTCAGGTCGGACCGGATGAAATCGACGCCCTTGCCACCCTTGCCACCGCCGCCACCATAGAGCAGCGCCCCGCCGCGCAAATCCGCTTCCTTGAGGTTGGCGCGCTTGAGCTTCACCCCGCGCATGTGCGCGCCGCGCAGATCGGCGCGGTACAGGTTGCAGCCCGACAGATCGGCCTTGGTCAGGTGGGCGGCGAACAGATCGGCGTTGCTGAGGTTGGCGTTGGTGAGATCGCAATGGGACAGGTTGGCCCCCGACAGCTTCCCCTGCATCAGGTCCACACCCGACAGATTGGAGCCTTCCAGATTCACCATGGTCAGGTTGGCACGCGCGCCGCCCGTGCGTTTCTTCAACCAACGCTCGTGCTTTTCCAGAACGGCGACCAACTCGTGCGGCGTCATGGTGAACAATCCATCCTT
The DNA here is from genome assembly GCF_003966125.1 of Azospirillum griseum. Lineage (GTDB taxonomy): Bacteria > Pseudomonadota > Alphaproteobacteria > Azospirillales > Azospirillaceae > Azospirillum > Azospirillum griseum. The sequence goes on along the minus strand of NZ_RXMA01000024.1, from coordinate 22,771 downwards.
AGGCGTCGTCCCTTAGGCGTCGTCCCTTAGGCGTCGTCAGGGTGCGACCATTGGCGTCGTTGCACAACTTTGCGTCGCCGGTGGGGTGACGCGTTGCGCAGGCGATAGACCAATCTCCTAAAATAATCTATGCCAAACGTTAAGATCCAGAGCGGGCGCGCGATTGTTGCACGCGCCGCCCGCGCGTCTGACGGGAAAGGGACATGACCATGGCCGGTGGGCACACGGTGGCGGCGTTCGATGCGGAATTGGCGGCCCTTCATGCGGCGGTCGACCGGATGGGTGCGTTGGTGGAACAGCAATTGGTGGGGGCGCTCGACTCCCTGGCCACCGCCGACGCCGAAAAGGCCACCCAAGTGATCGCGGGCGACGCCGCCATCGACCAGTTGGAAACGGAGGTGGAGGCGATGACCATCCGCCTGCTGGCGCTGCGTCAGCCGATGGCGAAGGATCTGCGCGACATCGTGGCGGCGCTGAAGATTGTTTCGAATTTGGAACGAATGGGGGATTTTGCCGGATCGGTCGCCAAACGGGCGGTGACGCTGGCCGGTTTGCCCAGCCTGCCGCCGTTGGGGTCGCTGGCTTGGATGGGGCGGTCGGTGGTGGCCATGGTCGCCGACATGCGCCGCGCCTACGCCGATCAGGATGCGACGCTCGCCGCCGCCATCCGTGACCGAGATGGTGAGGTCGATGCCGCCTACACCAGTCTGTTCCGTGAGTTCCTCACTTACATGATGGAAACGCCGTCGCAGATCACCGCCTGCACCCATCTTCTGTTCGCCGCCAAATCGATTGAGCGGATCGGCGACCACGCCACCAACGTGGCGGAGAACATCCTGTATCTGGTGGACGGTCGTTTGCCGTCGCAGGAGCGGAACAAGGAGGATCTCAGCAGCTTCGCCGTGGCGTTGCCATCCGTTCCCGAATCAGAACAAAACTGATGTTTCAAGACTGGTTACGCACCCGGAACAGTACCCGGAACAGTACCCGGAACAGTACCCGGAACATGATGTTCCGGATGCGTAACGGTTTCATGGGGTTATGACGTCTGGCGCAGGCGTTCCAGCAGCGCCTTGGTGGCGAAGCCGTCGGGGATGGCTCCGATGGAGGTCTGGAACCGGCGCACCGCGTTGCGGGTGTTGGCCCCGACGATGCCATCGGCCGCCCCCGGCTCCAGCCCCAGCGCGGCGAGACGCTGTTGCAGCTCCAGCCGTTCGTCGCGGCTCAGAGCCGGTTCCTGGCGCGGCCAGCTTCCGACCACCCCCGCGAGCCCGGCCATGCGGTCGGCCAGCAGCGCCACCGCCAGCGCGTAGCTGGTGGAGGGGTTGTAGCGCATGATGGCGCGGAAATTCTCCCGCACCAGGAAGGCCGGCCCCTGGTGGCCCGCCAGCACCAGAACCGCCGCCGGGGCGTCGCCGGTCAGCGCACCGCCATCGACCGCAACCACCCCCAACCGCGCCCACTCCGACAGCGGCTTGGTCACGGTCAGTTCGGCCTGATCATAGGGGAAGTCGGCGGGCAACCGGACCTCCTGGCCCCAGGCTTCGCCGGTGCGCCAGCCGTTGGCCTGAACGAACGTCGCGGTGGAGGCCAGCACATCGGGCATGCTGCCCCAGATGTCGCGGCGGCCATCGCCGTCCTCGTCCACCGCGTGTTTCAGGAAGATGGTGGGCATGAACTGAGTCTGCCCCATCGCCCCGGCCCACGAGCCGGACATGCGGTCAAAGCCGATGTCGCCGGAATCGAGGATGCGCAGCGCGGCCAGCAGCTCCGTGCGGAAATAGGCGGCGCGGCGGCCCTGGTAGGCCAGCGTCGCCAGCGCGTCGATCACCGGGAAACCGCCGGTGGATGCACCGAAATCGGTTTCGATGCCCCAGAAGGCGACCAGGATCTCCGCCGGAACGCCCGACCGCTGGCTGACCCGCGCCAGCAGGGCGGCGTGATCGCGCATCTTCTGCCGCCCGGTCTGCACCCGCTTGTCGTTCACCGCGCTGTCGAGATACTGCCAGACCTGCCGGGCGAATTCCGGCTGGCTCGAATCCAGCTCCCGCACCCGGTCGGACAGCTTCACGGACTGAAAGGCGCGGTCCACGGTCTGCCCCCGGATGCCCTGGCTCACCGCCTCGGCCCGCAGCGCCTTCACCCAGTCGGCGAAGCTCGGCTGTTGCTGAAGGGCGGCGGCGGTCGGCGTGGCGGGCGCGATGGCGGTTGGCGCGCCGACGCTGCCGGTGGTCTGGCACCCGGCCAGCATCACGGTGCCAAACAGCAGGCGGGCGAACGGGCGAAGGCGGGCGCGGGGCAGGGTGGGCATGGGAGTCATCGTGATCGCTGGGGACATGGTGGGTTGACCCTAGTGCGGATCGCGCCAAAGCGGAATCGATTTGCGCCATCGGTCGCGCGGTTGGGGTCTGCCCCGCTTGCTGGTCTGGTCGACCGGGCCATATCAGAGCATGATGAGCGGGGGCGCAGGCCCCGCCGACAGGGGCCGTGGGATCAGAAGGGTGACGCCACCATGAAGATCGTGATTCTCGGTTTGGAGGGCGCGCGGGACGGCGCGGGGCACAATGACAGCGCCCTGCGTTGGCGGGCGTTGATCCAGGCGCTGGCCCGGCGCGGTCATCGTGTGGTGGCGGTGGAGCGCGGCGCGGCGCTGGTCGCCCCTCCGGTCCCGCCCCCCGGTGTCGAGTGGTTGCGCTATGAGCAATGGGGTGAGGTGGCCGCCACCGCCGCCCGCCACGCCGACGAGGCCGGGTTGGTGCTGGCGCTGGCGCAAGGACCGGATGGCGTCGCGGCGGCGGTGCTGGCCCGCGAGTCGCGGGCGGAACGCCGGGCGCTGTATGATCCGGACGCGGCGGAGTCGCTTACGGCGCTGGTGCGGGGGGACGCGCCCGGCCATCTGCCCGGTGATGGCCAAGGCGGCGTCGATCTGGCGGGCTTTGATCTGGTGCTGGCCTCCGGCGGCGGTCCGGCGCTTGATCTCTACCGCCAACGGGCCAGGGCGGCGGCGGTGGCCCCGCTCTACCCCTGGATCGTGCCGGACCTTCACCATCCCGCCGACGCCAGAACCGCCTACCTCGCCGATCTGGCCTGCGTCGCCCCGCCGTTGGGCGCAGCGCAGGCCGGGATGGAGCGCTTTTTCCTGAGCGTGGCCCGGCGTTTGCCGCGTCGGCGCTTTCTGCTGTCGGGCGGTGATCCGCCCGACACGCTGGACGTGCCGCCCAACCTGCGGACGCTGCCCGCCCTGGACCACACCGAACGTGGGGCGATGCTGGCCTCGGCCACCCTGACGCTGGCGCTGGCGCGCGACGATGAGCGCGCGATCGGCTGGTTCCCATCGGATCGGTTGTTCGAGGCGGCGGCTTGTGGTGTGCCCATCGTCGCCGACCGGTGGGAGGGGCTGGACGCCTTTTTCGAGCCGGGGCGGGAAATCCTGGTGGCGAACGACACCGACGACGTGACCACCGGTCTGATGCTGCCGCGCGCCCATCTGGCCGAGCTGGGGCGGCGCGCGCGCCAACGCGTTCTGTCCGAACACAGCGCCGAACGCCGGGTGCAGGAGTTGCGGAGCCTGCTGGACTTGACCGGCGGCGGCGACGACTGAGCGGGCGGCGTTCGGCTTGGGTTGGCGTTGATCGGGGGGAGGCGGTCGGGCTATCGTCGCGGCCCTCTCCCGTCCGTCAGAAGGCGCGCCTTGATGCCGACCGTCACCATCCGCCCCGCCCGTGAGGCCGACAGCGCCACCATCATGCGGTTTGTCCGCGAATTGGCCGAGTTCGAGCGCGAACCCCATTCGGTCAAATCGAGCGAGGAGGATTTGCGCCGCGACGGCTGGGGCGACACGCCGATGTTCGAGGCGCTGATCGCGGAGGTGGACGGCGTGGCGGTCGGCTTCGCCCTGACCTCCCGCACCTATTCGACGTGGGAGGGGCGGCCCGGTCTGTTCGTCGAGGATCTCTACGTCACCCCCGACGCCCGCCAGTATGGCGTGGGCCGCAGGCTGCTGGCGGCCATCGCCCGCCGGGCGGTGGAGCGCGGCTATCGCCGGGTCGATCTGAACGTGCTGGATTGGAACCCGGCGCGCGGTTTTTACGACCGCCTCGGCTTCCGCCAGATGGCGGACTGGCTGCCCTACCGGTTGACCGGCCCCGCGCTGGCCGATCTGGCGGCGGATGACCGGGCGGCGGATGGCGCGGCGTAAGCGTCGGTCGCCTCAGGCCGCGCGGCGCGCGGCGCGTTGGGCCGCCAGATCGGCGGCGTCAGCGCGGGCGAGCGCACGCGTCACCAGCGCGTTGAACAGGGCACCGACCGGCTGGCCGCCGGTGTCGCCATCACCGTCGTTATCCCGGCCGAACGAAGCGGACCACCCGGCGGCGCGGCGGCGAAAGCGGTCGCCCAACGGTGGGCCTTCCATCCACACCGCCCCTTCCTCCGCCGGGCCGACCACACGCCAGCCGCAGCGCTTCAACTCCGCCACCCGGTTGCGGGCGATCAACGCGCGATCCTCGTCCAACGCCGTTCCGCTCATGCGACTCTCCCTGGATCAAACGGGGGAAACGTCAAAGGGGCATGGGAATAGGGTATGAGGGGTTGCGCGTTTGATCAAGAACAAAATAAGAACATTCGTGAGGGTTGGACCGTTGAAGCCGCTTGCGCTAGGCTGACCGTCGGTTCCATTCCACAGAAGCGCGGCACGATGAAAAAGCGTTCGGTGATGATCGCTGGTCATCCCACCAGCGTGTCACTGGAAGAAGAGTTCTGGGACGCCCTGAAGTCCATCGCGCAAGGCCGGGGTCTGTCGGTCAACGCGCTGATCGAGGACATCGACCGCAACCGCAGCGGCAACCTGTCGAGCGCCATCCGCGTGCATGTGCTGAACGCGCTGCTGGCGGGTGGGGGAACGGCTGGACAGGGACAGGATTGACCGGTAGACGGGCGTGGCGCGTCCAGCCCGTGTTGGTGTTGGTTTCCCCGTTCTGAAGTTTCTCCGTTCTGAAGAGTGCTGCCCCGTGCTGTTTGATCTGCCGCCGCTCGACCTCGCCGCTTTTGGCTGGTTTGTCGCCTCGTGGGTGGGATTCACCATCATCCAGGACCACATCGCGCGCGAACGCCAGGGGGTGAACCAGCATCTGAAGATCGTGCGCCGCCACTGGATGGCGCAGATGCTTCAGCGCGACAACCGCATCATGGATTCGCAGCTGTTCGGCCACACGATGCACAGCTGCACCTTTTTCGCCTCCACCAACATGCTGGTGTTGGCGGGGCTGGTCGGGTCGTTCGGCGCGATCGAGCACGCGCATGATCTGGTGCTGGGCCTGTCCTTCACCGTCAAGACCTCGCGTCAGATTTTCGAATACAAGCTGTTGGTTCTGGTGGGAATCTTCACCTTTGGCTTTTTCAAGTTCACCTGGGCGCTGCGGCAATACAATTACTGCTGCGCCCTGATCGGCTCCGCCCCGATGGCCCCCTTGCCCGACGATGTGGTGCGGGAGATGGCGGCGACGCTGGGCGACGCGCTGACGCTGGCCGTCACCGCGCTGAACGGCGGGATGCGGGCTTATTACTTCGCCCTGGCGGTGCTGGCCTGGGTGGTGGGGCCGGTGTCGTTCATGCTGGCGACCACGGGCATCATTGTTGTGCTGGCGCGGCGTCAGGTGTTCTCCGACACCGAGAAACTCATTCGGATTCAGACCGACCGCTTGGAACAAAATTCCTTAAAAAAACAACAATAATCGCTCAAATCCCCTCGATTCCCGAACGGACGGAGTATACCCTATGACCTATGGAATATAGGGTTATTCGGTCGGTCAGAGGGTGGCCCGCACGGGTGCAACCTGTGGCGATGGGGGATGAGATGATGAACACACACGCGCAATCGGCCTGGGAAGCCATAACCATTTTGGATGAAGCCGCCGACCTGCTGACGGCGCTGCGGCTTTACGACGGACGCACCAGCCGCGATTCCTTTGCGGAAAAGCAGGCGATCCTGAATCGCGCGCGTGAACGGCTGGATTCGGTCCGCGTCCTGGCCTGAAGCGTCAGCTTTTCCAGACCACTTTGCCGCCGCTGCGCACCTTAGACCAATCCTTGGCGAAATAGGCAAAATCGCGCGATGGGCGGCTGAACAGGAAGCCCTGCGCCAGCGGCACGTCCAGATCGACCAGCAATTGGGCGTGAACGGCCTCCTCCACCTGTTCCCCGATCAGGGTCAAGCCAAGCTGGCGGCACACGTCGGTCATCGAACGCAGCATCGCCATGTCGCGCGGGTTCTGCACCGCGCCGCGCACGAATTTCCCATCGATCTTGGCGTAATCGGCCTGGATGCCGTAGAGCGACTGGAATGAGGTCGATCCCGCCCCGACATCGTCCAGGCAGATGCGGTAGCCGACGCTGCGCAGCTTTTGCAGCACCTCGTTCAGCTTGGCGATGTCGGCGACCACAACGGTTTCCGTCACCTCGATCAGCAGCTTTTTGTAGAGGTCGCCATAGGGTTCGACCACCGTCTGGAACTGCTTGAGGAAGATCGGACTCATCAGGGTCTTGGCCGACAGGTTGATGGCGACGTCCGGCAGCTTCGGTTCCTTGCGGTACACCTTCAGCGTGTCCAAAACGGTCTGCGTCAGCAACAGGTCGAAGTCATAGATCAGCCCGACATCCTCGGCGAAGGTGATGAAATCGGCGGGGGAACTCATCCCCTCCACCCGCGTCAACGCCTCCAGATGGTGGACCGCCTGGGTTTCCAGGTCGATGATCGGCTGATAGACGACGAAGAAGTCCTTTTTCTCGATGGTGGCGCGCAAACGCGCGATCCGTTCCACCGCGTCGGACATCATGCGGTTGGCCCCATCCTCCAGGCTGGAGATGGTGAAATCCCCGCCCTGGGCCGAGGCAAAGGCCTGGACGGTGTAGACCAGGGCGCGGGCGGCGTCGGCGGCCCCCAGCGTGTCGTCGGTCATGTCCACGGTCCAGGAGCGGATGCCGCCGGGCAAGGCCCCGCCCGCCGCCTGGATGATCTGGGCGATGTGGCCCTGCACCTCGCGCCCGTCGATGTCGGCGGCGTGGACGATGCCGTAACGGTCGCCGCTCAACTGTCCGGCGCTGTCGCCGTCGGCGGAGATGCCGCGCAGATAGGCGTCGATCCCCTCCTTGATCTCCTCCGCCGCGCCTTCGGGCAGCGCCTCCACCATCGACTGCAAGCCTTCGACCAGCAGCAGGGTCAGGCCGTGGTCCAACCCCTTTTCCCGTGCGTTGACGATGCGCTCTTCCAGGATGTTGCTGAAATGGTGGGCGTCCATCAGTTCGCCCACCGGTGCCACCCCGCTGACGCTGCTGCTCGGCCCGGTGGTCAGCAGCACGGTGAGGAAGAGGGAGCCGGGGCAGGAATCCAGGCGGCAACCGCCCAGCAGGGCCGGGAATTTCTGGCCGTCGATGGCCTGGAAGATCACGCGGGCCGGTTTGATCCGCGCCTTTTCCTGGATGCGGTCGAACAGCACATGGACGTATTTGCGGTCGCTGGGGGCCACCACGTCGAGGATGTTGGTGCCGACCAGCCCGCCGACGTCGCCCTTGGTCAGGCGGCAGCGGGCACCGGCGGAAAACAGGATGGTTCCCATGCTGTCGGTTTCGATCAGCAGATCGGCGGCGGCGAAGGCGAAACCGACGAAACGGTCGCGGTCGCGGCTGGACTGGGGGCGGCGTTCCCCGGCGGTGCCAGCCGGGGTTTTCCGAATCGCCATGTCCTGCGCGAGTGTCATCGGGACCTTAACTTAAAATTTGAAATAAAGTTTAGCAGGTTTGCGCATTTTCCATCAAAGAGTAACGGAGAACGGCAACGGTTGAAAGCCGCATGATACCGCGAGGTCATCCGTCAAAGGTCATGGATGGGTCTGCGCCCGCCGATGGGCCTTTGGATTATCCGGCTCGCAAATCGGAAAGCGACAGGCGGGTGGTGCGTCGTTCCACACCCTGGACATCGGCCACCGCCAACGCCACCGATTCCGCCGCCCAGTCAATGGTGATGCGCCCGACATTCGCCCCGATCCAGCGGTCGCCCAAGCGATTCGGCCCGGCCTCGCCCCGTTTGGCCGACGTCACCCGGTTGATGCCGCTGGAGGTCAGTTCGGTCAGCGGGTAGGGGTGGCCGTCGGTTTCGCGGTAGAGCGCACCGAAATGGCGGTCGCCGGACAGCAGCACCACGCCGTTCGTCCGCCCGATCAGGTCCAACAGGCGCTGGCGCTCGCGCGGCAGGTTGCCCCAGCGCTCCCACCCATGCCCCTCGGCCAGGATTTGGATGGAGGACAGCAGCAGGCGCAATTCGGCGGGCTGGCGGAACTGCTCCTCCAGCCACGCCCATTGCGCCGGACCCAGCATGGTCTTGGCCGGGTCGTCGTCGGGAAGGTAACGCTCCCGCCCCGGCGCGCCGCGCGAATCGGTCTTGCGCAACGGCGAGCGGAAGGAGCGGGTGTCGAGCATCACCACCTGAACCCGCCGACCGGGCGGGCCGAAGACGCGGGCGGTGTAAACCCCCTCGCGCGCCCAACGCGGGTCGTCGGGCGGCAAGGCCCAATGCTCGGCGAACAGCCGTTGCGCGGCGCGGCGGTGGGGGTAGCTGGCCCCGCCGTCGTTGCGGCCCATGTCGTGGTCGTCCCACACCGCCATCACCGGCACGGCGGCGCGCAGACGGGCCAACCCCTCGACCGCGTTGGCCTGGGCGTAGGCGGCGCGCAGTTCGGTCAGGTCGGGGCCGGGCGAATCACCGTAAACGTTGTCACCGCCGAACAGGAACAGCTCCGGCGGGTCGGCCAGCACGGACTCCCAGATCGGTTGCGGTTGGGTCTGGTCGGCGCAGGAGCCGAAGGCGATGCGGGTCAGCGGTTGGGTTGCGGCCCGTGCGGCCAGCGCGTTCAAGGTTGGATGCGCTGAGGCGGGTGACGCTCCGGCGCTGCTGGGCAGGGTCAAGGCCGCCAGCGCCCCCAGCAGAACCGCGCGGCGCGGGGGTGCGGGGGGCGTGCCGGTCATGTCGCGCGGCTCACGCGGTCTTGGGGAACAGGCGGTTGACGTGGCCCATCTTGCGACCGGGCCGCGCCTCCGCCTTGCCATACAGGTGCAGGCGGACGCCGGGGTCGGCCATCAGCGTCGGCCAGGCCAGCGCGTCGTCGCCGATCAGGTTGGTCATCTCGGCGTCGGCCACCCGCTCCACCGATCCCAGCGGCAGGCCGCAGACGGCGCGGACGAGCTGTTCGAACTGGCAGGAGGCGCAGGCGTCCATCGTCCAATGGCCGGAATTGTGCGGGCGCGGGGCCATTTCGTTGACCAGCACGCTGCCGTCGGGGGTGACGAACATTTCAACCGCCAGCACGCCGACCAGATCCAGCGCCTCCGCGATCCGGCGGGCGACGCGTTCGGCCTCGGCGGCGGTGTCCGGCGCGACGCGGGCCGGGGCGATGGTGACGTCGAGGATGCCGTTCTTGTGGCGGTTTTCCACCGCCGGATAGGCGACCATCGCGCCGTCGCCGCCGCGCGCCACGATCACCGACACCTCGCAGGCGAAGGTGACGAAGCCCTCGACAATGGCGGCGTCGGTCTTGATCGAGTCCCACGCGGCGGTGATGGCGTCGGCGCTGTCGGTCGCGGCGTCGATGCGCGCCTGACCCTTGCCGTCATAGCCCAGACGGGTGGATTTCAGGACGCAGCGCGGCCCGATCGCCGCCACCGCCGCCGCCACATCGGCGGCGCTGTGGGCGGCGCGCCAGGGGGCGGTTCCGATGCCCAGCCCGTTGACGAAGGATTTCTCCGCCACCCGGTCCTGCGCCACCGCCAGCACGTTCGGCCCCGGATTGACCGTGGTGAAGCGGCGCAGATGCTCCACCGTGGCGACCGGCACGTTTTCCCATTCCAGCGTCACCGCGTCCACCGACCGGGCGAAGCGTTCCAACGCCGCCCAATCGTCCCAATCGGCCACGGTCGCGGCGGCGCTGACCTGGGCCGCCGGGCTGTCGGCGGCGTCGGGGGCGTAGACGTGGGTGCGGTAGCCCAGACGAGCCGCCGCCATGGCCGTCATCCGGCCAAGCTGACCGGCACCCAGCATGCCGATGGTGGCACCGGGGGCCAGGGTGGGGATGCGGCTCATCGTCGTGGCTTTCTGTGCAGGCCGTGGCTGTGGAGGCGGGGGCCGTGTTGGGACTTGGGCGGTTGCGGTCAGGCGGCGGGGCTGTCCACCGGCACCTCGGCCACCGCGTCGGTCTGGCGGGCGCGCCAGGCGTCCAGCGCGTCTTCGATGTCGGGATCGTTCAGCGCCAGGATGGAGGCGGCGAGCAGCGCGGCATTGATCGCCCCGGCCTTGCCGATGGCCAGCGTGCCGACGGGAATCCCGCCCGGCATCTGCACGATCGACATCAGGCTGTCCATGCCCTTCATCGCGTGGCTTTCCACCGGCACGCCCAGCACCGGCAGCAGCGTCATCGACGCGACCATGCCGGGCAGATGGGCGGCCCCGCCAGCCCCGGCGATCACCACCTTCAGCCCGCGCGACTGCGCGGTGGTGGCGTATTCGACCATGCGGGCGGGGGTGCGGTGGGCCGAGACGATGCGGGTTTCGTGCGGCACGCCCAGCGCGGTCAGCGTGTCGGACGCGTGCTTCATCGTGGTCCAGTCGGATTGACTGCCCATGATGATGCCGACCAGCGGCGAACCGTTCGGGGTGCTGTTCTGGGAATCGGCGGTCACGGCGGCTGACTTTCCATAGGGGCCGGAAAGCGGCGCATTATAGAAAGAGACGGGCCAGAGTCCAGAGCATCGCGGCGTGGAGAACGCACCACGCCGCGCAATTCGCGCTATGGGCCGGGGGCTGCGGGCGTCAGCGATTTCAGGAAGGCGATCAGGTGGCGGGTCTCATCCTCCCGCTTCAGCCCGACGAAGGCCATGTTGGTGCCGGGCACGACGCCGCCGGGGTCGGCGAGAAAGCGGGCCAGCAGCGCGTCGTCCCATGTCTTGCCATCGGCGCCAAAGGCGCGCAGGGCGGCGGAAAAATCGAAATTCGGTGCGGCGGCCACACGACGGCCAAACACGTCCGTCAGATCCAGCCCGGTCTGTGCCCCGCCCGCCGCCCCCGCGCTGTGGCAGATGGCGCATTTGTTGAAGACCTTGAGGCCTTTGGCGGGATCGCCATCGGCACGCGCGTGCCCACCGCCCACCAAAGACCCAAACAGGATGACGGACAGCGACAGGACCAAGGTGAGGGAGGAGCGCATCGTCAGGCACCGGGGGAAAACAGGGCAGGGGGAACGGGCGGCGGATCGCCACCCAGCGAGCCAATCGGCTGAATCACGGGGTTGCCGCGCCCGTCGCGCAGAATCTCCACGGACGCGCCATAGGTATCGGCGATCAGCGCCGCGCTGATGAGATCGGTCGGTGCGCCCATGATCGCCGACGCGCCGGGGCGCATCACGATCAGCCGGTCGGCGTATTGGCAGGCAAGGTTGAGATCGTGCAGGACAACGACGGTCGCCAGATCGCGCTTGCGGGTTTCCAGCCGCACCAGATCGAGCAGGCGAATCTGATGGCGCAGGTCCAGCGCGCTGACCGGTTCGTCCAACAGCATGACGCGCGGCTCCCGCATCATCACCTGTGCGAACAGCACCATTTGGCGCTGGCCGCCGCTCAACGTGCCGATGTCGCGGTCGGCCAGATGCAGCACCCCGGCGGCGTCCAGGCGCTGGGTGGCCAACTCCAGGGTTTCGTCGTCGATGTGCAGCCCCAAACGCCCCAGACGCCCGACCACCACCACCTCCAGCGCGGTGAGCGCGATGTCGAGATGGGTGTCCTGGGGCATGTAGGCGAAGTGGCTGCGCCACGCCTGCCCCCGCCCCAGTCGGCTGTTCGGGCGCAACGCCTGATCGCCGATGCGGATGCCCCCCCGGCTGATGGGCAGATCGCCGAACAGCGCGCGGATCAGCGTGGTCTTGCCGGTCCCGTTGGGGCCGATGACGACGTGAACCAGCCCGGGGGTGAGCGACAGAGTCAGGTCCTGAATGATGCAGGCGGTGCCGCGCCGGACTTCGACCTGTTCGAGAGCGATCATGACAGTCCGGGTCTCCTGAAAATCAACCAGAGGAGAAAGGGAACCCCCACCAGCGCCGTGACGATGCCGATTGGAAACAGCGATCCCGGCACGATGGTCTTGGACAGGACCGACGCCGCCGACAGCATCAGCGCGCCGGCGGCCATCGATGCGGGCAGGTGAAAGCGTTGATCCTCGCCCACCGCCATGCGGGCGATGTGCGGCGCGATCAGGCCGATGAAGCCGATCACGCCGACGAAGCTGGTGGCCGTCGCCGTCATGATGGCGACGATCGCCAGCACCTCCACCCGCAGCGCGCGGACGTTGACGCCAAGGCTGGCCGCCCGCAACTCGCCCATCGCCAGGGCGGCAAGACGCCAGGACAGGCGAAAGAGCAGGCCGCAGCACAGCGTGGTCACACCGGCGGTGATCGACAGCGTCAGCCAGGTTGCCTTGGTCAGGCTGCCGAACAGCCAGAACAGGATTTGCTGCGACAGTTCGGGCGCGGACATGAACTGGATCAGCGACACCAGCGACTGAAACAGGAACAGCAGCGCGATCCCGCCCAGAATGATGGTGTCCCCACCCCGCCGCCGCAAAGACGCCAGCGCGAGCAGGAAACCCGCCGCCAGCATGGAAAAGACGAAGGCCCCCAGCGGCACGGCGACCAGAACCGGCAAACCGAAGCCGCCAAAGGCCAGGGTGGCCGCCGCGCCAAACCCGGCCGCCGCCGCCATGCCCAGGGTGTAGGGGCTGGCCATGGGGTTGGCGAGCAGAAGCTGCATTTGCGCCCCACCGGCCCCCAACGCCGCGCCGACGACCAGCGCCATCAGCGCCATCGGCAACCGCAGGTCCCAGACGATGGCGTCGGTCATCGCCGACCGCCCCTCCCATCCGAACAGGGAGCGGACCACCTCGCCGGGCGACAGCAGCGAGGGGCCGGTGGCCACGTCGAGAACCAACGACGCCAGGGACAGGCCGACATAGGTCAACAGCATCCACAGACGCCGCTGTTCACGGTGCCTGTGGCGCTGGATGGCCGTTTGTCCGGCCGGATGGGGGGCTGGCATGGTGGGAACCGAATGGCTGCGGCGTGCGCTGGCGGTGGTCCGGAGGCGGAAGGATGGCCCCCGGACCATGCAGCGCAGGCTCAGGGCTTTTTCCAGGAGACGACGAAGGTTCCGGCCGGGCGGACCGGCAGGTATTTTTCGTAATAGGCGAGGTAGTTCTTCAGCGGATCCACATCGGCGAACTGCTCCGGGTACAGTTGCTTGGCGATGAACTGGGCCATGGCGAAATCCGACAGGGTGCGCGATGCCCCCTGGTAGACGCCGAACAGCTTGCCGTTCTTGATGGCCGTCACCTGCGACCAGCCGGGGCGGTTGGCGAAGGCCGCGAGTTTGCGCTCGGCGTCGGCCGCATCGACCTTCTGGCCCATGGTCATCGCGGTTTCGTTCTTGTTGTTCTCGCGCCCGGAGATGAAAATCGCGTCCGGGTTGGCGGCCAGCACCTTTTCAGGGTTGATCGGACCCCACCACTCCACAAAGGGGGCGGCGATGTTGTCGCCACCGGCGGCGGTCGCCATCGCCCCCCACATGTTCTTGCCGTATGTGAAGGAGTGTTCCGCCGGTCCCTTGTTGCCGAACTCGACATACACTTTCGGCTTGGGCTTGCCCGCCTTGGCGATCCGCGCGGCGACGTCCTTCATCGCAGTCTGATAGAGGTCGGCGATCTCGGCGGCGCGGGCCGCTTGGCCGGTGGCCTCGCCCAGCACACGGGCAGACGCGAGGTGACGCTCCAGCGTTTGGGCGTTGAAATCAACCACCAGAATCGGAATGCCGCTCTCTTCGATCCGGTCGGCGTCCAGGCCAAGCGCCTTGTATTGCCAATCCGCCAGCACGACCAGATCGGGTTTCAGCGCCAGAACCTTTTCCACCGAGAAGGTTTGCGCTTCGACCTCGCCCACATCCGCGATTGTGTCCAGGGACGGGCGCGCGGCCACATGCATGGCCCAGTTGGCGGGAACCCAACCGGCCCAGGCGTCGCGCGAAATCCCCACGACCGAATCAAAGGCGTTGGGGCCGCCCACCGCCATGAAGTCTTCAAAATAGAAGCCCAGCAGGACACGCTTGGCCGGAAGGTCCGCCTTTACGGTGCGACCGATCACGTCGGTGACGGTCTTGACCTCGGCGTGCAGTGGGGTGGCGGGCGAGGCCAGCAGACAGGCCAGCAGGCCGAGGGTGCAGCGAATGGCGGACGTCATACCAGGAATCCCTAAGATTTCAGCAACATATCCCAAGGCGGCGCGCCAGGGTTATGATATTAAGAGTTATTATCAGTTGGATGGGTGCGGATCAAGCCGCGTTCTCGTTCATCGGATCAAAGGGGCTTTGCGGAAGGGGGGCGTTGCGGGTGGGGGAGAATGACCAAGTCCGGCGCTGCGACAATCCGGTCCTTTCGCCAGCCCCGCCGCGCGCCTATGCTGCGGGCCGTTGCCCTGCACCATTGCCGTTGCGAAAGCCCCGATCATGACCACCCACGCCGCCCCCCTGTCGAACCCCCATGGCTCCGATGCCCATGCGCCCGAAGGGCATGAGCAAACGGTGGAGGAGCGCCGTGACATCCGCACGGCGATGGCGCAGGAGCGGATGGCGGCGGTCGGCATCGACGAGGCGGGGATTGAACGGCTGGTCCGCCGTTTCTACGGCAAGATCATGACCGACGACCTGCTTGGCCCGATCTTTGGCCGCATCATCACCGATTGGGAACCGCATCTGCGCAAGATGATGGATTTCTGGTCGTCCATCGCGCTGCTGACCCAGCGTTACGACGGGCGTCCGATGCCGGTCCACATCCAGCTCGGCTTGGAGCCGCCGCATTTCGAACGCTGGTTGTCCCTGTTCCGCGAAACGGCGCACGAGCTGTTTCCCGCCGACGGGGCCGAATTCCTGATCGGCAAGGCCGAGAACATCGCCCGCAGCTTCCAGATGGGCATCCAGTTCTTCACCGTGCCGAAAAAGCCGTAAGCGGCGACAGTGGCAAAGGGAGAGCCGCCGCGCCCGCGTCAGGCGATGATGTCGGGCAGCAGGCGGCTTTCCAGCAGCATGATCTGGTCCTTCAGCATCAGTTTGCGCTTTTTCATGCGCTGCAACTGGAGCTGGTCGTAGGGCGCGCGTTCCACCAGCCGGGCGATCACGTCGTCCAAATCGCGGTGTTCGCTGCGCAAGGTCGCCAGCTTGTCCTTTAAGATCTCTTGCTCGCTCATTGCGTCCGTTGCGGAAGCTCCTGGGGGTGCGGCGGCATACGGACATCGCCCGGCCCCGGCGCGCGGGACTATAGCAGAAATCCGCCAAAGCGGCAGCGCGAAACGGTCAGTCCTGTCCGCCGGTTATGCGACGATGTGGGGCCTTGCGGTTGCCCCTTCGCCGTTTGCGGAAAAGACCGGTTCCGCTACCATAAGGCAACCGACAGAACCAACCGGAATGGGATGGAACCCCCTATGAGCGCCACCACGACAGCCGGAAAGCGCATCGGCATTCTCACCAGCGGCGGCGATTGCGCCGGGTTGAACGCGGTCATCCGCGCGGCGGTCCACCGGGCCACCGGCTATGGCTGGGAGGTGGTGGGCATTCGCGAGGGCACGCAGGGGCTGTTGCATCGCCCGGTGCAATATGTGCCGCTGAACCTGTCCAACGTCGATGGCGCGATGATGCGTCAGGGCGGAACCGTTCTGGGAACCACCAACCGGGGCGACCCCTTTGCCTACCCGATGGCCGACGGCACGCTGAAGGACCGGTCGGACGAGATCATCGGCGGCTATCACGAATTGGGGCTGGACGCGCTGATCGGCATCGGCGGCGACGGCAGTTTCGCCATCCTGCACAAGCTGGCGCAGAAGGGCGGCTTCCCGATGGTGGGCGTGCCCAAGACCATCGACAACGATCTGGGCATGACCGAGGTGTCGGTCGGCTACGACACCGCCGTTGCCGTGGCGGTGGAGGCGTTGGACCGCCTGCAACCGACCGCCGCCAGCCACCAGCGCGTGATGGTGCTGGAGGTGATGGGCCGCGACGCCGGGCACATCGCCTTGGCCGCCGGAATCGCGGGCGGGGCGGATGTCGTGCTGATTCCCGAGATTCCCTATTCCATCGAACGCATCGCCGCGAAGATTCAGGAGGTTCGGGCGTCGGGCCGGAATTTCGCCCTGGTCGTGGTGTCGGAAGCGGTCAAGACCCTGGAAGGGACCGGGGTGAAGAAGCTGTTGCAGGGTGGGGAGAAGCGTTACGGCGGCATTGGCGACTACATCGGCGAGAAGATCGCCGACGCCACCGGGGCCGAAACCCGCGTCACCGTGCTGGGCCATGTCCAGCGCGGCAGCATGCCCAGCCCGCGCGACCGGCTGATCGCCTCGGCCTTCGGCGTTCACGCCGTCGATCTGATCGCGGAGGGCAAGTTCGACCGCATGGTGGCCTGGTCCAACCGGGGGGTCATCGACGTGCCGATCACCGACGCCATCGCCCGCTATTCCTGCGTCGAGCTGGACAGCGCCCTGGTGCGCACGGCGCGCGGCCTCAACATCAGCTTCGGTGATTGATGACGGAGGCGCTACCCAACCCGTTCTGGACCTTTTCCCTGGCCGTCTACGCGCGGCCGGGGGTTCCCCCCGCGTGCCTGGTGTTGCAGGACCGGCGGGGCATCGACGTCAATCTGCTGCTGTTCGCCGCCTGGGCCGGGATCGGCTGCGGGGTGGCGCTGACGGCGGAACGGCTGGCGGCGCTGGACGCGGCGGTGGCCGGGTGGCGGCGCGACATGGTGCAGCCGCTGCGGGCGATCCGCCGCCGGGCCAAGGGCGAGGATGAGGCGCTGTACCGCCGGATGAAGGCGGCGGAATTGGAAGCCGAACGGGTTCAGCAGGACCGTCTGTTCGCCGCGTCGGGCCTGGTGCCCGGTGGGGACACGGGCGCGGATCGCAGGGGATTGGCCGCCGCCAACATGGCGTTGCTGATTCCGGGGGGCGATCCGGCGCTGGACGCGCTGGTGGCGGCGCTGGAGGACGGGAACGGGGCCTGATCCGCGCCGGTCAGCGGTTCAGGATCAGCATCTCGGCGTCGCGTTCGATGTCCGACACGACAAAGGGCTTGCCGACGTAAAAGGCGCTGCACCGCTTGCCGCTGACCAGGCGGGTCAGCGACGCTTCCCATTCCCGTCCCTTCGGGCCGATGATGCGCAGCTTCATTTCCTCGATCAACGGGTAGATCTTGTAGGGATCCATCAGGATGGGTTCGCCGGGCGGTGTGGCGAACATCGCCTGATTGAGCGTCATCGTCTTGCCGTTGATCTCCACCGTGACGTCCTGCGCCCACGGGCAGCCGTTGGGTTTGGCCCCCTCGTTGGCGTGGGCCGGGGTGGTGAGCAGGGACAGACCAACAAGGCCAAGAGGAAAGAAGGACACAAAAGCAACCAGCGCCGACCGAAAATGTCGCGCAAAGGTCAAAATCGTACCCTGCCAAGTCCTATGTGTGTGAATAACCATGACTCGCCGATCCATCTCGTGGTCGGATATTAGCGCTTGGGTGCCAAGTCCGACCACTCAGGGCTGCTCCGAACCGGCAAACTAGACGGTTCACGCTTGAGGGAGGCATGACGGTTTCCCAGGACTGCCTCAACAATCCTGCAAGTCGATGCGATGGATGGCGTGGCAGTGTGTGGTTGTGCGATGGACGCCGAAACGGGGGCGTCGCCGCCGATCAGTCCATCAGTTCAAACAGCCGGGAGGTCGTGTTCAGGCCCCACAGTTCGCCGGTTCCCAGATCGAACCACCAGCCATGCAAGGTCAGGGTCCCTTGTTCCACCCGTTCGCGCACAAAGGGGAAGGTCATCAGATTGTCGACGGAGGTGCGAACCACCGCGCGTTCGGCCACCCCCGGCCAGCCATCGGGCCGCGCCCCGCTGCTCAGATCGCCCGTCTTGGCGTCGATGTAGGGATCGAGCGCCGACGCGGCGATCGACACCCAGGGCGACACGAAATCGTCCTTCGCCTCTTCGCCGCTGCGCAGGCGGATCAGGCCCTGCACGCCGCCGCACTGGGAATGACCGATCACGATGACCTCGGACACCTGCAACACGCGCACGGCGTATTCGATGGCGGCGGAGGTGCCGTGGTAATTGCCGTCGGGCTGGTAGGGTGGAACCAGATTGGCGACGTTGCGGACCATGAACAGTTCGCCCGGTTCGGACATGGTCAACAGGGCGGGATCGACCCGGCTGTCCGAACAGCCGATCATCAGGATTTCCGGGTGTTGCCCGTCCTTGACCAACTGCGTCATGCTGCCGGGGCGACGTTCGTAGTAGCGGGCGCGGAATCCTTTGACCCCCGCCAGCATCTGCCGGATCACCGGGCTTTTTTCACGAAACGGCATGATCGGTCTGCCCCTTGTCCTGTGTGGATCGGAGTCGCTGCGGATCGGCGCGACCGCTGGATCGCCCGGCCTTCTATAGCCGCATTCGCACGCGCGTCAAAGCCGACTGTTGCTGTGCGGCATTGGGGAAGGGCTGAGGTGGATCAATCGGTTGCCGTGGGTGGGGATGGCTCACCCCAACGGCGCAGATTGCCCGCCTCCAGACCGAACAGATCCAGGACCCGTCCAACCGAATGGTCAATCAGATCGTCGATGCTGGTGGGTTTGGCGTAAAAGGCCGGAACCGGCGGGGCGATCACCGCGCCCATTTCGGCCAGCGCCGTCATGGTGCGCAAATGGCCCAGATGCAGCGGGGTCTCCCGCACCATCAGCACCAGCCGCCGCCGCTCCTTCAGCGTGACATCGGCCGCGCGGGTCAGCAGGGTGGAGGTGACGCCGCTGGCGATCTCGCTCATCGTGCGGACCGAGCAGGGGGCGACCACCATGCCCAGCGTGCGGAAACTGCCGCTGGAAATCGCCGCACCGATGTCGGCGGCGGCGTAATGAACGTCGGCCAGCGCCCGCAGCTCCGCCACCTTCATCGAGGTTTCGTGGGCGAGCGTGACCTCCGCCGACCGGCTGATGACCAGATGGGATTCAACCCCCAGACGGCGCAGCGTGGTCAGCGTGCGGATTCCATACACCACACCCGACGCGCCGCTGATGCCGACGACCAGACGTTGGGGGGCGGCGCTGGCCGGGGCAGGGCCGGGAGAAGGCGGATTGCGGGTCACAGGCCGGTGCTCCCAACAAAACCCCCCGTTCCGATGGGGCGGAAACAGGGGGCTTGTGTGTCATCAGGATGGCGTCAGGCTCAATCCTCGGACGGGTCCCGGTAGGGGCCGGGATCCTCGTCCTCATACTCCTCGGTCGGCTCCTGCGGGGGCAGGGGGGTGCCGCCGCGACGGATGGCCAGCGCCAGCGCCTCTTCCAACTCGCGCTGGGTGCACAGGCCCAGCAGGACCGGGTTGCGCGTCTTGATGTTGGCGGCGTTCCAGTGGGTGCGGTCGCGCACCGACGCGATGGTCGGCTTGGTCGTGCCGATCAGGCGGCAAATCTGCGCGTCCGACAGCTCCGGGTGGTGCTTCAGCAGCCAGGCGATGGCGTCGGGCTTGTCGCCGCGCTTGGTGATCGGGGTGTAGCGCGGACCCTTGGAACGGGCGGCGACCTGCGGCAGATCGGCGACCAGAAGCTTGAGGCGCAGCGCCTCGTTCTTCTCGCAGCGTTCGATCTCGGTCTTGGTCAACTGGCCGTTGGCGACGGGATCAAGGCCGACCATGCCGACCGCCACCTCGCCATCGGCGATCGCCTGGACTTCCAGCGAATGCAGGCCGCAGAAGGCGGCGATCTGCTCGAAGGACAAGGACGTGTTCTCAACCAACCAGACGGCGGTCGCTTTCGGCATCAAGGGCAGTGCCATCATCCCTCCTGACAACTCATGTCCAGACGCGCCCGCTGGCGGGTGGCGCGATCCATCATTCTCACTGGGTCAATCTCGCCGGACGCTTTCACGACCGGAGCCACGCCGGGGACCGGCCTAGCCATTGATCATGCCAGCCTGCGGCAACGTGCAAGCACGCTTACGCAGGCTCACCGGGGGTGCCCGGTCGCCCACACCCCTCTGCTACCCTGTCTTGCCCGGTCAAGGCAAGCCCATCCAGGGCGTGCGGCGTCACAAAGTGGCAAAAAACAGATCACGGCGCGACGGTCAGCACGATTTTGCCAATGTGCGCGCTGCTTTCCATCAGCCGGTGGGCGTCTTCGGCCTGCTCCAACGGGAAGGTGGCGTGGATCAGCGGCTTGATCACCCCCTGGTCCAGCAGCGGCCAGACCGACGCGCGCAGGGCGCTGGCAATCCGTCCCTTTTCCGCCACCGGGCGGGCGCGCAGGGTTGATCCGGTCAGCGTCAGCCGCTTCATCATGACCGGGGCCATGTTCAGCGTGACCTTGGGGCCGTTCAGGAAGGCGATGGAAACGTGCCGCCCATCCATCGCCAGGATGTCGATGTCCCGCGCGATGTAATCGCCGCCCACCATGTCCAGCACCACGTCCACGCCGCGCCCGCCGGTGGCTTCGCGGATCACGGCGACGAAATCCTCGGTCTTGTAGTTGATGGCGCGGTCGGCCCCCAGGGCGACGCAGGCGGCGCATTTGTCGGTGTTGCCCGCCGTGACATAGACGGTGGCCCCGAACGCTTTGGCAAGCTGGATCGCCGTGGTTCCGATGCCGCTCGACCCGCCATGGATCAGCAGGCTTTCACCGGGCTTCAACCCCCCGCGTTCGAACACGTTGGTCCAGACGGTGAAAAAGGTCTCCGGCAGGGCGGCGGCCTCCGCCAGCGACAGCCCCGTTGGAATCGGCAACGCCTGGACCGCCGGGACCACACAGTATTCGGCGTATCCACCCCCGGCGACCAGGGCGCAGACGCGATCCCCGACCGTCCACCCCTCCACCTCCGGCCCGACGGCCACGATGGTTCCGGCGATTTCCAGACCCGGCAGGTCGCTGGCACCGGGGGGCGGGTCGTACCGGCCCTGGCGCTGCAAGGTGTCGGGCCGGTTCACCCCGGCGGCGGCCACCGCGACCAGCAAGTCGCCGGGGCCGGGGGCGGGCAGCGGGCGGTCGGCGAGGCGCAGCACCTCCGGCCCACCGGGGGCGGTGATGGTGACGCAGCGCATGCGGTCGGGCAGGGCGTGGCTCATGCGGTTTCCCCGGTTTGCATTGGTGAAGGGGATAGGTAGAGTCGCGGCCACCGTCTGACAAGGCGGGCGACTGAATGGGAGGACCGGACGCATGACCCTGAAGGACGATTTCGCCGATCTGGAGCCGCGCGCTGCCAAGCCGACGCCCAAGGACCTGACCGTGCTGGGTGTGGCGGAGATCGAAGCCTACATCGCCGGGCTGGAGGCGGAAATCACCCGCGCCCGGGCGGCCATCGCCGCCAAGCAGGCGCAGAAATCCGCCGCCGAGGCGTTCTTCAAGACGCCATGAGAGGCCGTGGAACGCCGATCAAGAAAAAGCCCTTCTCCCGGTTGGGACGAAGGGCTTTTCCGTAAGGAATCAGTGCCGTGGGGGGAGGCGGCAACGGTTATGGCGCTGTGGTGCGGAACCGGTAAATGTGAGAAGGCGGCCGGGGCGGGTGGTCAGGGCCGTTGACCGACCAGATCGCGGTAGCAGTGCCAGGAGGCGTGACCGATCAATGGCAGGGCCAGAGCCAGACCCAGGAAACCCGTGACCATCCCCGCCGAGGTGAACAGCGCGACCAGGAAGGCCCACACCATCATCGGACGGATGTTTTCACGGACCACGGCGATGCTGGTGGCCATCGCGGTGAACAGGTCGGTCTCGCGGTCCAGCAGCATCGGGATCGACACGACGGAGATGGCGAACACACCCGCCGCGATCACCGCACCGAACACGGTCCCGGTCAGCAGGAAGGGGATGGTTTCCGCCGAGAAGAAGATGCGATCCACCAATTGGTCGAAGGCGGGCGGTTCGGACGAGAAGAACAGCGCGAAGATCAGGAAGGCCACGCGGATCCAGGCCAGCAACGCCATCATCAGGACCATACCGATGCTGCTGATCTGCGTGGCGTTGCGCTGGTAAGCCTGCGCAACCTTCCACAGGGTGGGCTTTTCCCCCATCTCCAGCAGGCGGCTGGTCTCGTACAGGCCGACAGCGAAGAGCGGCCCCAGCAGCATGAAGCCTGCGGCCATCGGCAGAATGAGATACTCCAACTCCTTCATCGCCAGACCGGCGACCAGGATGAAGCTGGAAAGCACGGCGAGCGCGCCAAAGCCGAAGCTGATCGCCGGTGCGGCCATCATGTCGCGCCATGCGGCGGTGAGCCACAGCCACGGGCGATCATCCTCAACCGCCCGAATCGGTGGCAGGAAGGCGGTGGTTTGCGACTGCTGAACCGAACCGCGAAACGACGTCATGTCCACCATCAGCCCGATCCTTCCCCGATTGCCCGGCGGTCCCCCGCGATACGAACGGGGACACTCACCCTCAAACTGTCACACGAGTTCGGCAAATGTGGCAAGGGCCAATTGTTCAGGGAGTCAATTGTCTTAGAAAAACCAGGGTTAATCTGAGCCTGTGGCTTGGTTTTTATGACCTTCGGATGGGGGTGGCCCCAGTCGGAGCGGATAGATGCCCGGACTCGGCTTAGGAGCCGATTCAAAATAGATGAATCGGCTTGGCTTGTGGTGCGGTCGGGGATTTTCAGCGGGAGTCGCTGCGGGTAGACTCGACG
>NZ_RXMA01000023.1 GCF_003966125.1 Azospirillum griseum | reverse complement strand
GGCCCCGGTCGCGGCGGCCCCGGTCGCGGCGGCTCCGGCCGCCCCGGCGGCCCCGGCTCCGGCGGCGGCCCCCGGCAACCTCGCGGCCTCCGGCCCGGCCGCCCGCAAGCTGGCGGACGAAAAGGGCGTGGACGCCTCGGCCCTGGTCGGCACCGGCAAGGATGGCCGCGTGACCAAGGGCGACGTGCTGGCCGCCCCGGCGGCTCCGGCGGCCAAGCCCGCCGCTCCCGCCCCGGCCCCCGCGCCGAAGATGGTGTGGGCCGCCGGCACCCAGGGCGACCGTCCGCGCGCCGCGCAGGAAGAGCGCGTCCGCATGACCCGCCTGCGCCAGCGCATCGCCGAGCGTCTGAAGGAAGCCCAGAACAGCGCCGCCATGCTGACCACCTTCAACGAGGTGGACATGAGCGCGGCGATGGCCCTGCGCGCCGAGTACAAGGACTATTTCGAGAAGCGCCACAAGGTGCGTCTCGGCTTCATGTCCTTCTTCGTCAAGGCCGCCGTCCAGGCGCTGAAGGAAATCCCGGCGGTCAACGCCGAGATCGACGGCACCGACATCGTCTACAAGAACTACTACGACATCGGTGTCGCCGTCGGCACGCCGCAGGGTCTGGTGGTTCCGGTCGTCCGCGACGCCGACAAGCTGGACTTTGCCGGGGTTGAGGGCACCATCGCCGCGCTGGGCAAGAAGGGCCGCGACGGCAAGCTGTCGATGGACGAGCTGACCGGCGGCACCTTCACCATCTCCAACGGTGGTGTCTATGGCTCGCTGATGTCCACGCCGATCATCAACCCGCCGCAGTCGGCCATCCTGGGCATGCACAAGACGATGGACCGCGCCGTCGTCATCAACGGCAAGATCGAAGTCCGCCCGATGATGTATCTGGCGCTGTCCTACGATCACCGCATCATCGACGGCAAGGAAGCGGTCACGTTCCTGGTTCGCATCAAGGAACTGATCGAGGATCCGCGCCGCCTGCTGCTGGACGTCTGATCCACGGCACCAAACCCCGGAATGCGGGGGCGTCCGGTCTGGCCGGTCGTCCCCGTTCCGATGAAAAAGGCGCTTCCCAGCGCCTTTTTTGTTGCCCGCTCCCAATCTCCCGCAACCGGCTGCGCCATTGGCTCGCCCCTTTGCCCGTTTCGCGTTACCGTTCCACTGTTCACGGTCTGAACAAGGCTGAGACAACCGACGACACGGAACGGAGGGGGACCATGGGCGTGGGATGGACCGGTTGGTGTGGCGCGTTGGTTTTGCGGTTGGTCGGGATCGCGCTGCTGTCCGGCGCTGTGGTCCACGAGGCCCGCGCCTGGACGGCGGTGGATCTGGAACTGGTGCTGGCGGTGGATGCCTCGGCCAGCGTCGATGATTCCCTGCTGGATTTCCAACTGTCCGGTCACGCCGCCGCTTTCCGCGACCGTTCGGTGCAGGCCGCCATCGGCGGCGGGGCGCGGGGCCGGATCGCCGTCACGCTGGTGTCCTGGTCCGACCCGTCCGACTTTCAGGTGCTGATTCCCTGGACCCAGGTCGGCGACCCGGACAGCGCCATGGCCTTCGCCGCCGCCATCGATGCCCTGCCCCGCCGCGATTTCAGCGGCAGCACCGGCATTGGTGCGGCCATGCTGAACGCCGCCAACCAGTTCCGCTTCAGCGGCGCGTCGTCACCCCGGCGGGTCATCGATCTGGTCAGCAACGGGTTCAACAACGTCGGCATCCAGCCGGAATACGCCCGCGACCGGGTGATCGCCGATGGCATCACCATCAACGGGCTGGTGATTCTGGACGAGGTGGCGTGGTTGGCCGATTACTTCGCCGCCCGCGTGATCGGTGGACCGGCGGCCTTCGTCCGCGTCGCCGACGACCGCCGCAGCTTCGCCACCGCCATCCGGGAAAAGCTGCGCTGGGAAATCGCCACCGCCGGTGAGAGCATCGGCCTACCCTGAGGCGGTCCCCTTGCATCGTTTCTATAATTCGAATATTGTCGAAATATGGAAACGATGCATGATCCCACGAAAGCCGCCGTCGAGGCTTTTGCCGCGCTGGCGCACGACACCCGGCTCGCCGCGTTCCGGCTGCTGGTCCAGGCCGGACCCAGCGGGCTGAACGCGGGGGAGATCGCCCAGCGTCTGGGCGTTCCCGCCTCCACCCTGTCGCACCATCTCGCCATTCTGGAGCGGGCGGCCCTGCTGCGGTCCTGGCGGGTGCAGCGGCAGATCTTCTACGCCAGCGATTACGACGGCACCCGGCGGCTGATCGCCTTCCTGATGGAGGATTGCTGTCAGGGCCGCCCGGATCTGTGCGGCACCGCCATCGACGACCTCACCACCTGCGCGCCCACCAGCGAGTGCGCGACTCCGACAGCCACCGAAAAGGCCCCGCGATGACCGACCGCGTCTTCAACGTCCTGTTTCTCTGCACCCACAACAGCGCGCGCAGCGTGATGGCGGAATCCATCCTGAACCGCATCGGCGGTGGCCGTTTCCGCGCCTTCAGCGCGGGCAGCCTGCCGTCGGGCCGGATCAACCCGCAGGTCAAGGCCCTGCTGGAGCGGCTGGGCTACTCCCTGGCCGACGCGCGATCCAAATCCTGGGACGAGTTCGCCAGCGCCGACGCGCCAGCCATGGATTTCGTCTTCACCGTCTGCGACAACGCGGCGGGGGAGGTCTGCCCGGTGTGGCCCGGCGTGCCGATGACCGCCCATTGGGGCTTCCCCGATCCGTCGAGCGCCGAGGGCAGCCCGGCGGAGCTGGCGAGCTTCACCGCCGCCGTCTACGCCCAGATCGAGCGCCGCCTGCGCGCCTTCACCGCGCTGCCGTTCGACACGCTCGACCGCATGGCGCTGAAGCGCCGATTGGGTGACATGGCGGATGGTCGCGACGACGCTGCCCCGGAGGACTCCCGATGACCCTGTTTGAACGTTTCCTCACCCTGTGGGTCGGGCTGTGCATCGTCGTCGGCGTGGCGTTGGGGCACGCGCTGCCCGGCCTGTTCGCCAGCGTGGCGGCGGCGGAGGTCGCCAAGGTCAATCTGCCGGTCGCCGTGCTGGTCTGGTTGATGATCGTGCCGATGCTGCTGAAGATCGATTTCGGCGCGCTGGGCGCGGTGAAGGAGCATTGGCGCGGCGTGGCCGTGACCCTCTTCGTCAATTGGGCGGTGAAGCCCTTTTCCATGGCGCTGCTGGGGGCGCTGTTCGTCGGCCATCTCTTCGCCGGGCTGCTGCCCGCCGACCAGAGCGCCTCCTACATCGCCGGTCTGATCCTGCTGGCGGCGGCCCCCTGCACCGCGATGGTTTTCGTCTGGTCCAACCTGTGCGATGGCGAGCCGCATTACACGCTGAGTCAGGTGGCGTTGAACGACGTCATCATGGTGTTCGCCTTCGCCCCGCTGGTCGGGCTGCTGCTGGGCATCAGCGCCATCACCGTGCCGTGGGACACGCTGGTGCTGTCGGTCCTGCTCTACATCGTCGTGCCGGTGGTGGTGGCGCAGGCGCTGCGCCGCGCGCTGTTGGGCCGGGGCGGCCCGGCGGCGCTGACCGCCACCCTGCAGCGGTTGCAACCGCTGTCGCTGGTCGCCCTGCTCGCCACGCTGGTGCTGCTGTTCGGTTTCCAGGGCAACGCCATCCTGAGCCAGCCGCTGGTCATCGCCCTGCTGGCGGTGCCGATCATTCTTCAGGTCTATCTGAACGCCGGTCTGGCCTATTGGCTGTCGCGCCGCTTCGGCGTGGCCTGGTGCGTCGCCGCCCCGGCGGCGCTGATCGGCGCGTCGAACTTCTTCGAACTGTCGGTCGCCGCCGCCATCAGCCTGTTCGGCATCAACTCCGGAGCGGCACTCGCCACCGTGGTCGGCGTGCTGGTCGAGGTGCCGGTCATGCTGTCGGTGGTGCATCTGGTGAAAAAGACCCGCCCCTGGTACGAGCGCGCGCGCGCCTGACCCGCCCCCAAAAACACACGCAAATGCACCGCAACATCCAAGTCTGTTGCGGTGCATCCTGTCACAGTCCAGGACAGTCGCCGGACTGGTGGACGCTTTCGCCGTCCGGTCATCGCCAAGAATGGCGGAATCCCTCAACAATGCGTTTGGCACGCATTTTGTAATCGTGATTGTCGATCAACCCGCCGGACATCCCAGAACAGCGCAACCAGCCGCCGTCCGGCGGACCAACGACAATCGTGGGACAAGAGGGAGACTGTCATGACTGTTCGGGCGCACCGCCACGCACTGTTCGCCACCGGCCTGCTGACGCTGGCCGCCACCGCCACCCCGGCCCAGGCCGCGCCGCTGCAAGCCTACAACGTCGATCCGGCCAGCGTGTCGGTGTCCGGCCTGTCGTCGGGCGGATACATGGCCGCGCAGTTGGGGGTTGCCTATTCCTCCATCTTCCAGGTCGGGTTCGGCGTGTTCGCCGGGGGGCCGTTCGACTGCGCCCGCAACCAGAATTACACGTCGTGCATGTACAACGCGACGCCGTCGATCACCACCCCCAACGCCAACATCAACGCGTGGAGCGGCAACCAGATTGACAACAAGGCCAACCTGACCAACCGCAAAATCTATCTGTGGACCGGAAGCAGCGACAGCACCGTCGGCCCCAACGTGACGAACAAGCTGAAGGCCCAGATGGACGTCTTCGGCACGGCGGCCAACATCAAATACGACACCACCAGCGGGGCCGCCCACACCTTCCCCACTGATTTCGCCGGAACCGGGAACAACGCGTGCAGCTCCGCCGCCTCCCCCTACATCAGCAATTGCAGCTTCGACGGGGCGGGGGCCGTGCTGAAGCACATGTATGGTGCCGGGCTGAACGCCCGCAACACCGGCACGCCGACCGGGACCGTGGTGTCGTTCGACCAGTCGGCCTATCTGTCGGCGGCCAACGGCGGCGGGGCGACGGGTTATGTCTATGTCCCCGCCAATTGTTCGAGCGGATCGACGGTCTGCAAGCTGCACGTCGCCCTGCACGGCTGCCAGCAGAGCTACGGCAAGATCGGCGACAAATTCATCCAGAACACCGGCTACAACAAATGGGCTGACACCAACAACATCGTCATCCTGTACCCGCAGACCACGGTGGACAACACCAGCCATTCGACCTGGAGCAGCGGCTCGCTCGCCAACCCGAACGCCTGCTGGGATTGGATCGGCTGGTACGGGGCCAACGCCGATCAGAAGGGCGGGGTCCAGATGGCGGCCCTGGTCGCCATGGTCAACAAGGTGACGAGCGGTTACAGCGGCGGTTCGACCACCCCGCCCGCCACCGTTCCGGCGGCCCCCGCCGGGTTGGCGGTGTCGGCCACCACCGTCAGCAGCATCAGCCTGAGCTGGTCCGCCGCCAGCACCGCCACCAGCTACAAGATCTACCGGGGCGGCACCAACATCGGGACCAGCACCGGGACCAGCTACACCGACAGCGGCCTGACCGCCAGCACCAGCTACAGCTACACCGTCAGCGCGTTGAACGCGGTGGGCGAAGGCGTTCAGTCCAGCGCGGTCAGCGGCACGACGCAGGCGGCGGTGTCCTACTCCCAGGCCGTCACCGCGACCGTCACCAACCATTACGTCGCCGGTCGCCTGACGGTGACGCAGTACAACCAGATGGGGGCGAAGTACGGCTACAACGCCAACATGACCCTGTATCTCTGCGGTTCGACCTGGACCAACTCGGCGACCTGCGGCCCGCTGAACTGACCACCCCCGCCAGCGCCAGCGGAACCCCGACAGCGTGACCCGGCAAGGGGCCTCCCGGCGACGGGGGGCCTTTTGCGCGTCCGCCTCCGCTGTTTCCCGTTGCGTCTCGCCCGCGCCGTCACAGCCGGGGCGGCGTACGCCACTCCACCACGCGGTAGGGAACCGGCGACCGGATGTCCGATAGAACGACCACCGCCTCCGCCAACGCTTCCGCCCCGTCCTGGGCGGCCCGCACCCGCACCGTCAGCGTCCGCCCGACGATGGGCAGCCCGCCCTCGGGATCCAGCTCCACCCCCGCCGCCGCCGCGCGTTCGGCCAAGCCCGGATCGGCAACACCGTCGGCACCGTCGGACCGCCAGCCCGCCGCCAGCGCGATCACCGCCGCGCGGTCCGCCGCCGACAGGTTGGGCAGCGCCGCCAAGGTCATCGGCCCCGCTGTGGCGACCGACAAGCGCCCTGGTCCCCCGTCCACCGTCACCTCGTCCCACAGCCGCCGCATCAGGTCGGGCGTCACCCCCGGCACGCCCGCCAACTCCGCCACCGACAGGAAGGGGCGGCGGGGCTGGTCATCCTCCCGCGCGCGGGTGGCCATGGTGTCGCCGCGCCGGGCCGCCACCGTGTCGGCGATGGCGCGGGCGGTGTCGCCATCCTCCCCCGCCGCCGCGATCAGCCCACGCAGCAGCAGCGGGTTGGAGCGGTTGAGATCGACCCGCCCCCACTCCTCGAACAGCCGGATGTCGAGCGTCGCGTCCCCCAGCGCCACCCGCACCGGCGGCCCGGCCGGGCGGAAGCGACGGGCGCGCAGGGGCCGGTCGGCGTCGAACACCGCCAGCGCCACCCCGGCGTCCAGCAGGGCGCGGGCCTTGGCCGCCGCCGCCATGTTGGCCGTGCGGCGCACCTCCAACCGGCTGGTCTGGGCCAACGCCAGCGCCAAGGCCGCGATCAGCACCAGCGTGCCAAGCACCAGCACCAGGGCAAAGCCGCCCTGCCGCCGGTCTCCCTGTCGCTGGCCCCCCTGCCGCCGGTCCGGTTGCGCGGCGTGGTCCCTCGTCGTTTCGTCGCCGGATGCCGCGACCGTCATCGCCCGCCCGCCCCTTCACCGATCCGCCCCGGCTTGCCGGGAGCCACGCCCTCGGCCACTCTGTTGGGCGCACGCATTGCGTCCTTTGCGGATCAAGGAAACATCATGACCGCGCGCCGAACGCAAGCCGGTTTCACCCTGTTGGAGCTGCTGGTCGTGCTGGCCATCGCCGGAACGCTGATGAGCTTGGTTCCACCCGCCGCCGGACGGGCCGGGGATGGCGCGCGGCTGCGCGGCGCGGTGCAGGCGCTGGCGGGATCGCTGGCGCTGGCCCGCAGCGCGGCGGTGATGAGCAACGCCGACGCGGTCTTCGTCCTCGACCTCGCCAACCGCCGTTACGGGGTGAGCGGGCCGGGCGGCGGCGCGCTGGACGGGCGGCTGGATGCGGATCTGCGGATCGCGCTGACCACCGACGCCCGCGACACCATCCAGGACGGCGACCGGGCTGGCGACCGAGCCGGGGGGCGCGGTGCGATCCGTTTCCACCCCGACGGCGGATCGCCCGGTGGGGAGGTGCGCGTCGCCAACCGGGCCGGGGCGATGGTCATCCGCGTCGATTGGCTGACCGGGCGCACCCGCATCCTGCCCGACACGGACCGCGCGGGATGAACGGCGGGACCGCCCCCACCCCGCCCCATCCCGGGCAGCGCGGCTTCAGCCTGATCGAGGTTCTGGCCGCCGTCGCCATCCTCGCCATTGTGCTGGGGGCGGCGTTGCGGGTGCAGCGGCAGGGACTGACCGCGCTGGACCGGGCGGAGGCGACCAACCGGTCGATGTTGATCGCCGATTCGGTCCTGGCCCAACTGACCGCGCGGGACACCACAGCGGGGCGGTGGAGCGGTGAACAGGATGGCGCGCGCTGGCAGGCCACCGCCCGCCCGCTGAACCACAGCGATTTCAACGGAACCACGCGCGGCGGCTTTGAGCCGCTCGACATCCGCATCACCGTCTTCGGGGCCGACGGACGGCGGTTCGAGCTGCGCACCGTCCAACTGGGGCGGCGGTCATGATCGTTCCGCCCGCCCCCCGCCCGCGACAGGCCGGTTTCACCCTGTTGGAAACGCTGGCGGTGGTGATGATTTTGGGCTTGGTGCTGGCGGCGGTGGGTGGGGGCGTGCGCTTCGCCAGCCGGGGGTTCGACCGCGCCGCCGCAGCCGCGACCGAAGGATCGGCCCTCAGCCTTGCCGCCAATGTGCTGCGCGACCGGGGCGAGCGGCTGTTTCCGCTGTCGGTCGGCTGGGGGGCTGACAGCCGCTTTGTCTTTGTCGGCGAGGCCGACCGCTGGGCCGGTCCGATCCTGACCAGCGGAACCGAGCGGAGCGGCTCACCGCTGCGTTACATCGTGTTTCAGATCGAGTCGCGAGAGGGGGGCGGCAGCCGTCTGGTCCACCGCGATCACCGGCTGGTCGTTGACCCCGGCTTGCGGGTGATCGACCCCGCCGACCACAGCGTCAGCCTGTATGAGAGCGTTGGCGTGATGCGCTTTTCCTACCACGACGGCGCGCGCTGGCTCGACCGTTGGACCGACGCGCGCGATCTGCCGCGCCTGATCCGCCTGTCCTTCCCAGAGGTCAACGCGGAGTCCAACGGCACGCCACCGCATCCGGCGGTGATCCTGCGGCCACGCCTGGACGGCGACCGGGGCTGCGCGCTCGACGCCGCCCTGCCCTGCCGCGCCAGCCGTTAGGCCGCTCTCCTCTTCAGGAAGCCCGGCGCACCGCGACCGACGACTCGGCGACCACCGGCTTGGTCTTGGTCAGGCGGACCAGCGCGCCACGGGGCAGACGGTCGGCCAGCGCCGGTTCGGTCCCGTTCAGCGCCCAGCCATAGGCCGCCGCGATCTGCACCCGGTCGCGCCCCTCCAAGGGCAGCAGCCGGGCCTTGTGGTCGGCGTCCATCCCGCCCGCGATCTGGGCGAACCGGGCCGATTGCGCGGCGTCGGCCAGCAGAACGGCGCAGCGCGTGACCGACGCCCGCCCCAACGGGGCCAGCAACGCCGCCGCGATGTCGGCCAACACCGCCTCGCCCGCCGCCCCGGTCAACCCGCGCAGATCAGCCACCAGCGCCACCGACCGCCGGGCGGACGCGCTGTCCACAGCCTCCCGCCACGCAGCGGCCCAGCGCTGGCCGTCCGCCTCCGTCATTGCCCCCGGCAGAATGGTGTGAACGCCCCACGCGTTGCTCGCGATTGAGAAACCCATATCGCTGACTCCACAAACAATCCGTTGCGCAAACAACCTATCACGCTTTTCAGGGATGCGCTTCTTGAATGTCCGGGTGATGTCAGGCCGATGTCGGTTCCATCTCCGTTCGATCACACGCAGTGCCCCGGATGACAGCGCTGACATCACCCCTGGAACGCCGCCGCCACCGCCGCGCCCAGACGGTGGGCGATGGGCAGCGGCTTCGGCGGCCACAGCACGAACAAATCCATCTCGGCCCCTGGTTCCCGCAACGGGAGGGCCACCAGCCGGCCATCCCCGAACCGTTGGCCCTCAAACCGCTCGCTCTCGAACCGCGCCCCCCGCTGGCGCGCCACGGCGGCGGGCACGATGGCAACGCCGGTCCCCGCCTCGACCAGGCCGAGCAGCGAGGCCATCTCCGCCGTTTCGACCGCGATTCGCGGCTGCACCCCCGCCGCCGCAAACAGCTCGTCCAACAGGCTGTTGAGCGCCGTTCCCAACCGCCGCGCCAGAATGACGAAGCGCTCCCCGCGCAGTTCGTGCAACGACAGCCCTGTCCCCAGCGCGCCATCCGCCAGAGCCAAGGGATGATCCGGGGGAAACACCACCGCCAAGCCTTCACGCGACACCACCGTTCGCCGCTCGTCCGGCCAATTCCGCGCCAGATCCGGCAAGGGGCCGCGCACCAGGGCCAGATCGATGCGGCCCGCCTCCAACGCGTGCACGCATTGGTCAGTGGTGTGCTCCACCAACCGGATGTTCACCGCCGGATGACGGTGACGGTGGCGGGCGATGGCGACCAGCACCGGGTCGGAATAGAGCGCCGAAGCCGAATAGCCGACGCGCAGGTCCCCCGCCTCCCCCAACCCCGCCCGGCGGGCGGCGTCCGCCCCGCTTTCGGCCAGAGACAGAATCTGACGGGCGTAGCGCAGATAGACCTCTCCCGCCGCCGTCAGCCGCACGCCACGGCGGTTGCGGTCGAACAGGCGCACCCCCAACCGCTCCTCCAGCCCCTTGATCTGCTGGCTCAAGGGCGGTTGCGACAGGTTCAGCCGGGCGGCGGCGCGACCGAAATGCAGTTCCTCGGCCACGGCGACAAAACACGCGGTCTGACGGAAATCCATGGCTGATCCCCCTCGGCTTGGGTGCGCCCTCGGCTTGGGTGCGCCGGTGATACGTGTTTCCTATCACAACCATCAAAGGTGGTGTTTCACACAGACGCGGAGCGGTGTCTAGAGTGGTCGGCATGACCCTGCACAACTCCCCTTTGGCCGTATCCGCCCCCGTTTTCCGCCGCTGGTCCGGCCACCGCGACAGCGTCGTGATGTTGGGCTGTGCGATGGTGGGATTCAGCAGCCTGTATCTGACCCAATCCTTGGGGCCGACCCTGCACGCGCTTCATGGGTTGACCCTGGCGCAGTGCGCCAGCCTGCTGACCGCCACCACCGTGGGGCTGGCGCTGGCCTCCCCGTTGGCCGGGCGGTTGGTGCATCGGCTGGGCGCGCGCCGCGCCCTGATCGCCGGGCTGGTCACGCTGGGCCTGCTGGACGTCGGTTTGGCGTGGGTCCAGGGCTTTGCCGGGCTTCTCGCCGTGCGCTGCGCTCAAGGGGTGGCGATGCCGATGGTGCTGTCGGCCCTGCTGTCCAGCCTGGACCGGCAAGCCACGCCGCAGGCCGCGCTTGGGCTGTCGGCCACCTATGTGATGGGAACCATCAGCGGTGGCATCATCGGACGCCTGCTGCCCTCCACCCTGGTTCCCCTGGTGGGGTGGCAGACCGCGTTTCTGACGCTGGCGCTGCTGCACGCGGCGGCGGTGGCGCTGGCCTGGGCCGGTTTGCAGGAGCGCCCGGCGCGCGCCGCCATCATCGCGGCGGGCACGGAAAACGCCACAGACGCGCCCAGCACCACGCCCCACACCGCCATACCCCAGACCGCCTTACCATGGATGGCGGTGTGCGTCGGCGGCTTCGCCTTGCTGTTTTCGCAAATCGCGGTCTTCACCGCCGTCGCGTTCCGGTTGGCCGACCCGCCCTTTGGCTGGAGCACCGCCGCGCTGGGTTGCCTGTATCTGGTGTTTCTGCCGTCACTGGCGCTGGTGCACGGCGCTCGCCGGATGGTGACGGCGCTCGGTCACGCCCGCGCCGTGACGCTGGCCGGTCTGGGCGGCTGGGCCGGGCTGGCGCTGACCTTGGGCGCAACGACGGCAACGACGGCGGCAACGACGGCGATCATCGTCGGGTTGGCGCTGTTCAGCACGGCGGTGTTCATCATCCAGGCGGTTCTCGCCCACGCGCTCAGCCTGTGCCGCACCGGATCGTCGGCGCGGGCCAGCGGCGGCTACCTCTTTTTCTATTACGGCGGCGGCAGCCTTGGCGCGCTCGCCGCCGCGCTGGTCTGGCCTCCCTTTGGGTGGGCGGGCTGCCTGATCCTGATCGCAACGGTGCAATTGGCGGCGATGGCCCTGACGCTCGCCCTGAGGAGCCTGGGCAGGCCCCACCCCCATCCCCCCCACCCCCGTTGATCGCATTCCCTTTCAACCGCTTCTCGTGGGAGACACCCCATGCACACGATCACGCGCGCGGGCATTGCCGTCGTACCGCCCCATCTTCGCCCGCGATGGGACGCGGAATCCGACACCATTCTGGACATTCTCGACTCCTATCACCGTCACGCCGCGTCCTACCGGCAGATCACTGGCGCAAGCCTGGACGGAATCGACGGGTTGCTGCGCGACGATCTGCGCTGCGCCGCTCCCAGCCTGACCGCCTTCGTCGATCACCTGATGGCCAGCCTGGAGGCAGCGGGCTGCGCCGCCTATGTTCCGGATTTGGGGCTGTCGCACCACACACCGGATCATCGGGCGCGGTTGTTTTACGCCCTGTCGACGATGATCGGCACCCCCTCCCCCACCGATGCCCGCGATGGCCGGATTTTGTGGGACGTGACACCGCGCCCAACCGCCAGCGGCTACTACGCGACGTTCTCCGAGCATGACGGAGAGGCGGCCTTTCACACCGACACACAGTATTACCCGATGCCCGAGCGTTGGGTCGCTCTGTACGTCATGGCTCCCGCAGCCTGCGGCGGCGGAGAATCCCTTCTGTGCGACGGCGAGGCGATCCGGGCCGCGCTCGACCACCCCAAAACCCGCTGGGCGCTTGAAACATTGGAGCACTGCCCGCTGCCGTTCCGGGTCCCCAGCCTGTTCACCACCGATGACCGTCCCGGGGCCGTGCAAGCCACACTGGCGCCTGTTTTCTCGTCCACCCCTGGAATTCGATACCGGCGGGACACCGTGCTGGATGGCTGGACCCAGTTCCCCGAACATCACAGCCACGACGCGCAGAAGGCGGTTGACTGCTTGGAGCGCACGCTGGCCGACCCCCGTCACAGCGCGCGCTTCACCATGCCAAAAGACAGTTTGCTGCTGACCGACAACCACCGGGCTTTGCACGCCCGAACCGCTTTCAGTGACCGCAAATGGCACCTGCTCCGCGTCCGCATGCGGGGCGACGAACTGCGCAGCGGCCCCAACGCGCCCATGGTGTCAACAATCCGCGCACCCACAACCGCCCTCGCGCGGACCAACGCACACGCGCAATAACCGCCCCCCGCAACCCGAACGGTGAGGCCGTCCTGGCCCGGTGCGTGGTGCACACGACCAGACGAAACACCAAGAACCAAACAAAAAGGCCCAGCCAAACTGGCTGAGCCTTTTTCTTCGAGCATGGTGCTCGCGAATTCAGTGGCGGAGGGAGAGGGATTCGAACCCTCGATACGCTTTTGACGTATACACACTTTCCAGGCGTGCGCCTTCAACCGCTCGGCCACCCCTCCCCGGAGGACGGCGTTATAGCCAGGGCGGCGGCGGGGCGCAAGCGTCCGTTTTGCGGAAGTTGCATTTTTTTGCAACGCGCCCCGCGCGCGCCCTGCCTCGCACCGTTCACACGGGCGTCGTCACGTCCACGCCACTGACCTGCTGGACCAGCGCGCCGACGGTGCGGCAGAGCAGGTCCAGATCCTGCGGGCGGGACAGGCGGTGGTCGCCGTCCTTGATCAGCGTCACCCGCACCGCGTCGCCGGTCAGCGCGGCGGCCAGCGACAGGCTGACCCGCCAGGGCACATCGGGGTCGCGCTGGCCGTGCAGCAGATGGACCGGACCGGCGAAGGGAATCGGGCCGCGCAGCAGCAGGTGGTTGCGGCCCTCCTCAATCAGGGCGCGGGTGATCGGCTGCGGTTCCGGCCCATACTCCGACGGGCGCAACCACACGCCCTCCTCGGTGATGGTCCGGCGGGTGTCGGCGTCGAAGACGTCCCACATCAGATCTTCGGTGAAGTCGGGGGCGGGCGCGATGCCGACCAGCCCGGCCACCCGGTCGGGCCGCCGCAGCGCCGTCAGCAGCATCATCCAACCGCCCATGGAGGAACCGACGAGGATCTGCGGCCCGCGCGTCACCCCGTCCAGCACCGCCAGCGCGTCGTCGGCCCACAGCCCGATGGTCCCGTCGGCGAATCGCCCGCTCGACGCGCCATGGCCCTGATAGTCGAAACGGGTGAAGGCCAGCCCCTGCCCGACCGCCCAGGCTTCCAGCGCCGTCGCCTTGCCGCCGGTCATGTCCGACATGAAGCCGCCCAGGAAGACGATTCCCGGCAGCGCGCCGCCATGCCCGGGCCGGGTGGCCGGGGTGTGATGATAGGCTATGGTCGCCGCACCGCGCGTTAGGCTATGGTGCGCGCCGCCCGTGGCGGCTGCGGTCTCGCTCATAGGATCCTCTTATGGACGAAGCATTCGTGGACGGACCGGGCCGACCCTTTTCCAGCGTCGGCATCATGGAACGCGAACCGCAACTTACCACCGCCGCCCCCGCTTTCAACGACGCCCCGCGTGAGGAGGCCGCCGCCTGGCCGGGCGGGCGGGCGCCGACGGTGCTTCAGGTCGTGCCGACGCTCGTCACCGGCGGGGCCGAACGCGGCTGCATCGACATGGCGCTGGCGCTGGCCGACGCGGGCGGCACGCCGCTGGTCGCCTCGCAGGGCGGGCCGATGGTGCGGGAGCTGGACCGCGCCGGGATTCGCCACATCACCCTGCCGCTGGCCACGAAAAACCCGCTGACCATCCGCAAGAACGCCCGGAAGCTGGCGGCGATCATCGCCGAACAGCGGGTGGACATCGTGCACGCCCGCTCGCGCGCCCCGGCCTGGAGCGCTTGGATGGCCTGCCGCGACACCGGCGCGCGCTACATGACCACCTTTCACGCGCCCTACAACATCGGCAGCGGGATGAAGCGCTGGTACAATTCGGTGATGGCGCGGGGCGAGCGGGTGATCGCCATTTCCGATTTCGTCCGCCGCCACATCCTGGAGAATTACGACACCGATCCGGCGGTGATCCGCACCATCCATCGCGGCATCGACCGGTCGGTGTTCGCGCCCGACCGCGTCAGCTCCGCCCGCCTGATCCAGTTGACGCAACAATGGCACCTGCCCGCCGACCGTCCGGTGATCCTGCTGCCCGGCCGCCTGACCCGCTGGAAGGGCCAGACGGTGCTGGTCAAGGCGCTGGAAAAGCTGGGGCGCAAGGATGTGGTCTGCCTGCTGGTAGGTTCCGACCAGGGCCGCAGCGGCTTCCGCCGCGAGTTGGAGGGCCAGATCGCCCGGGCGGGCCTGGGCAACGTCGTGGCGATGACCGACCATTGCAGCGACATGGCCGCCGCCTATCTGCTGTCCACCGTCGTCGTCTCGGCCTCGCGCGAGCCGGAAGCCTTCGGGCGGGTCATCGTGGAGGCCCAGGCGATGGGCAAGCCGGTGATCGTCACCGCCATCGGGGCCTATCAGGAAACCGTGGTTCCGGGCGAAACCGCGTGGGTGGTCCCGCCCGACGACGCCGACGCGCTGGCCAACGCCCTGCGCGAAGCCCTGTCGCTGACGCCCGAGCAGCGCGAGGCCATCGGTGCCCGCGCCCAGGCCTTCGTCGCCGACCGCTACACCCGCGAGCGGATGTGCGCCGACACTCTGGGCGTTTACGCCGAACTGCTGGCCGAACGGCGCTGAGCGCGCGCCCGCCCTTCCCTCTTTTCCCCTGACCCGCACCGGACATCATGGCCGCCATTCAACAGCTTTCCGGCATCCGCAACGTCATCGATCGCTATGACGGCTTCATCCTCGACCTGTGGGGGGTGCTGCACGACGGCGAAAACGCCTATCCCGGCGTGCCGGACTGCCTGGACGCGATGAAAGACGCGGGCAAGACGCTGTGCCTGCTGTCCAACGCGCCGCGCCGCACCGACGGCGTGATCGCCAAGCTGGCGGGCATGGGGCTGGGGCGCGAGCGCTACCACCACGTCATGACCTCCGGCGAGGCGACCTATGAGGCGCTGCGCGACCGCAGCGATCCGTGGTACGCGCGGCTCGGGCGGCGGCTCTACCACATCGGGCCGGAGCGCGACACCGACGTGTTCGAAGGCTTGGGCTACAGCCTCGCCGCCACGCCGGAGGAGGCCGACGTCGTGCTGAACACCGGCATTCTGGTGTTTGGCGAAACGCTGGCCGATTACCAGCCGCAGTTGGACGCCTGCCTGCGCGCCCGCCTGCCGATGATCTGCGCCAACCCCGATCTGATCGTGATGGTCGGCCCGCAAATGGTGATCTGCGCGGGCACGCTGGCCGCCCGCTACGCCGAGATGGGCGGCGACGTGATCCAGCACGGCAAGCCCTACGCCTCGGTCTATGACCGCTGCCTGTCGCTGATGGGCATCGCCGACATGGGCCGCATCCTGGCGGTGGGCGACAGCCTGCGCACCGACGTGGCCGGGGCCAACGCCGCCGGGCTGGATGTGGCGCTCGTCACCTCCGGCATCCACCAGGAAGAGTTGGGGAACGCGCCGTGGGGCGCGCCGGTCGATTCGGAAACGCTCCAGGCGCTCGCCACCGCCGCCGGGCACCAGCCGACCTACGCCATCCCCAGCCTGCGTTGGTGACAGCGTTTCAGCCGATTGTTCCGGTGATCGAACGGTGCGCACGCGCCGCCACCACCGGATTGGTCGTCACCGGATCGGTCGGGGCCGGATTGGCCGGGTCGAAGATCGTTCCGTCAAAGAAACAATCCCGCTCCATCGGGATGGGGGCCGTGGCCTCCTCCAGAATCCAGGGGCCGGGGTGGAGGCCCTCCAGCTTGCCGTCGATCAGGGGCACGGCGTCGCCGCGCTCGCGCTGGGCCTGCCGGTGGGTGTCGGTGTCGTAGACGCGCGCGGCCAGCGCGGCCGCGTCGGTCGCCGGATCCAACTGGCCCCAGCGCAGCATCTGCGCCAACAGCCATTGCGCGTGCGACCGCCAGGGAAAGGCGGCGGCGCTGCGGTGGAAACGGTGGAACTCCGGCAGCGCGACCACCGCCTCCCCCGGCCCACAGCGCAATCGCCCGGTCAGGGAGCGTTCCACCACCGCCTGCGGCACGCCCAGATAACGCGGGTCGGCGAGCAGGGCGGCGGCCTCCACCCGGTTGCCGGGATCGTCCAACCACGCTTGCGCGGCGAGCAGCGCGCGGATCACGGCGCGGTGGCTGTTGGGGTGGGCGTCGGCCCAGGCGGCGAGCACGCCCAGCACCTTTTCCGGGGCACCGTTCCACAATTCGCAGCCGGTGATGGCGATGCGGCCGACGCCCTCGGCCACCGCCAGACTGTTCCAGGGTTCGCCGACGCAAAAGCCGACGATGTCGCCCGCCGTCAGGCTGGCGACCATGCGCGGCGGCGGCACGGTGACAAGGCGCACGTCGCGGTCGGGGTCGATCCCCGCAGCCGCCAGCCACCAGCGCAGTTGATAGGCGTGG
Organism: Azospirillum griseum; assembly: GCF_003966125.1. Classification (GTDB taxonomy): domain Bacteria; phylum Pseudomonadota; class Alphaproteobacteria; order Azospirillales; family Azospirillaceae; genus Azospirillum; species Azospirillum griseum. Next base: position 71,989 of record NZ_RXMA01000023.1, on the reverse strand, counting down.
TTGGCCACCGAGAACACGACGCCGAAGGTCAGCGGCGGCAGCCCGGCGGCGCGGTTGGCGTCGATCACCGGGCGCAGGGCGCGGGCGGTCAGCGGGCATTCGGCCATCGCCTGCGGGTCGGCGGCCACCATGCTGGCGTGCAGGTCGGCGGACAGGGTGATGGCGTTGCCGTTCTGCCCCAACGCGTGGGCGGTGCGCGTCGGGACCGGCACACAGCCCACCCCCGCCGCCATCGCCAGCAACAGGCCGCTGAGGATGTGCGCGCCGTCCAGCAGCCCGACCGCCAGCTTGTCGCGGATGTTCGACCAGGAGGGTTCACGCGACAGCGTCACCGTCAGCCCTTCGGCAGCGAAAAACCCCTTTTCCATCCCGACGATCAGCGGCGCGCTGTCGGTCAGCGGCACATAGCCCAGGGTGATGGCGGCGGTTTCCAGCCCATCGGCGCGCGGGCGTGGAGCGGTGGAGCGGGGGGCGGGCATGGTGGACGGTCCCGGGTCGGGGTGAAGCAACCCATGGAACGCAGCACACCGCGTGCCAGCGCCTTGCGGGGCGCTTCAGACCGGGTTCGGCCCAACGGGCAGGCGTCTCTGCTCACTCAACAGGCACAGGTCGGGCGAATCTTGGGCGACTCGGCCATCGGTCGCCCGTGTCAATCCTCCACCGGCACCGCGTCGTCGAGGGCGCGGCGCAGGAGCGGCGACGGACCATCCTCGGCAAAGCCCCGGTTGCCGACGGCGGTTCGGTAATAGCTGACGATGAACACACGAATGGAGGCGGTCAGGTTGGCGTCACCCCGGCGGCTGTCGATCTCGGTGCAGATTTCGTTGAGAGTCAGGCGCTCGCGCTCACAGATTTCCTTCAAGGAATCCCAAATATACGGCTCCATCCGCAGGCTGGTGCGCCGTCCGCTGACCTTCACGTTGCGGCAGACCAGGATCGGCCCTTCCTTACCCTCACCCGCCATGTGACGTCCTGATCCCCATCCGTTGCGAATCCGCCATCCCCATCGGGCGGATATACATCCATTTGTGTGAAGATATTGCAAGTGGCGTGTGCCATCAAAGCTTAATTCGACCGCTGGTCGCGGTATATCAGCCAACGCACGCCTTCCGGCGAGTGCGGCGCGGCGGTTGCCCGGTCTTTCCCCGGCAAAACCCGCTTCCCTTCCCCACCGCTTCGCTATACCAGTGGCCGCGTGGTGCAAGACCCGGCGGGGAGGGATTGGGGCGATGGTGCGACCGGCGGACAGGCGATTTGCGGCGGTTCTGGCGCTGGCGCTGACCGTTGGCGGAACCGTTGGTCTGACGGCCCCGGTCCACGCGATCGCCCAAACCCTAACCCAAAGCCAGGCCACCGATCCCGCCACCCTCGCCGCCGCCGCCGAGGAGGCGATCCGCAACGATCTCGGGCGTCTGGTCCCGCCCTTGTGGCGCGTCGAATCGGTCACGCTGGACGTCACCCCACCCGCCGCCCCCGCCAAAGACAAAGACCGGGACGCCAAGGTCGCCGACCCGCGCGTCAGCGCCAAGGTCACGCTGGGGTTGGCGCTGGGCAAGCCGACCTTCCTGTTCGACAGCCGCGACGGGACGGTGACGTTCCTGCGCCCGGTGGCCGACGCCGGGCTGGAAAAGACCCTGACCGCCAAGGCCGTGGCCACGCGCGGGGCCAACGGCTGGACCGTGCGTTTCACCGCGCAGAACCCCGACGTGCTCGACGGGCTGGGCAAGCCGCTGGACGAATGGCCGGGTCAACCGGTCGTTCTCGGCACCCCCGAGGCCCAAGCCGCGCGCGAGCGGTTGGAACGCGAGGCCCAGCAACGCGCCGCCGAGGACGCCGCCCGCCGCGCCCGCGATGAGGCGTGGCTGGCCCAGAGCGAGGCGTCGGCCAAGATCGCGGCGGAGCGCGCGGAGAAGGAACGCGCCGCCGCCGAAACCCGCGCCGCCCAGATCACCGAGGTGCGGGCCAAGCTGCTGGGACCCGACCGCGCCGTGAAGATCGCCACCTTCGAAGCCGCGCTGGGCGGCAACGATCCGGCGCTGCGGCAGGTGGCGAGCGAGGCCGCGCTGCAAAGCCGCGACCCGATCCTGGCCAATCTGGCGCTCAAGGACTGGGTGGCCCGCCGCAGTTCCGCTCCGGTCCAGCTTTTTGCCACCAAAGAGGACGCGGGGTCCGAAGCCGCCCTGCAAAATCTGGGGCCGTTCACGGTGGAGTTCGATGGGTTCACCCGGATCAACGGGACCATCGCCGGGCGGATGGGCGCGCCCGGCCACGCCGTCGCCAAAATGTCCACCATCATCGGCTCGCTGGCCCAAACGGAGCTGACGCTCAGTTCCTCCGGCTGCACCCTGTCGCTGCGGTTGAGCGAGCATCAGACCTTGGACGGGCTGCTGCGCTGCCAGACGCTGCCCGCCCTGATCGCCCGCATCACCCTGGATTGACGGCGCGATGACGGCCACGGCAACACGGTTCCGGGTGGCGGTTCTGCTGGCGCTGCTGCCGGTCGGCCTGCCGCAGACGACGGCCCTGGCCGCCCCGGTGGAGGAGCGATTCACCCCGGCCCCGTTGCCGTCGGTCGCCCCGCCCCGCCTGACGCCGCGCGCCGCCATCGCCATCGCACCGATGTCGGCACCGCTGCCGCAGATCGCGGCACCGCTGTCCCCGGTGCGCGTGCCCGGATCGCCGCCGAAACCGATGGCCCCGGCCAAGGCCGCACCGCTCGCGGAAAAAGCACCGCCCGCCGCACCCGCCGCGCCGCCACCGCCGGAACGCGTCCCCGATCCGCCGCCGCTGGCCAAGGCCGTTGCGGACCCGCCGCCCGCCGCCGCCCCCCCCACCGTCGCCCCGCCCGCCCCCCCGACCGTGGCGACGGTTCCCGCCGCAATGCCGGAGTCGGCCCCCGTATCCGCACCGGCTCCAGCCATGGACACCCGGACGGCCGCCGCCGCGACAGCGGCGGCACCCCAGCGGGTTGTCACCACCGCCGGGGTCTATGTGCGGGCCACGCCCAGCGGCAAGGGCCTGGTGCTCGACGCGCTCGATCCGGGGGAGCGCTTGGATGTGATCGACCGCAGCAATGACGGGTGGGTGCGGGTGGGCCGCAAGGGGAAAAGCCTGGGCTACATCAGCGCCGCCCATCTCGCCGATCTCCCCCCGACCAACAGCGGCGACGCCAGCCGCGCGGCGGTCGCTGCCGCGCCGCCCGGCTCCTACGCCAAGGCCGCGCCGGGCGACCGGGGATGCGCCTTGCCCGACGACGCGTCGCCCGCCAAGGCGCGCCCCGCCCTTCCGGTGGGAAGCAGCGCCCGCGCCACCGCAGCGGCCAATCTGCGGGTCGCCCCCGCCTGCGACGCCAAGGTGGTCGATGTGCTCGACAGCGGCGAGCGCGTGATCATCCAGGCGGTCGTCGGCTCCTGGTACCGGATCACACGCCGCAACCACAGCCCCGGTTATGTCGGCGTCGCGCTGCTGGCCCCGGACCGCTGACCTGTTGACGCGGTTCGCGTGCCAACGCAGGCTGGCACCGCTTCCCGGCTTCGTTCAGGACACCACCCCATGAAGATTCCGCGTCGCCTTGTCGGTTTGTGTCTGTTTCTGTGCGCCGCCGCCATCGGCACCCCGTCCGTCTTGCGCGCCCAGGGCCTGACCCAGGCGTTGCAAACCATCCCGGCGCAGTTTTCCGACGGGTCCAGCGCCTCGCTGGAAGCGCTTCTGGTTCGCCCGACCGGCCCCGGCCCCTTTCCCATCGCCATCGTCAGCCACGGATCGCCGCGCGACGCGGCGGACCGCGCCACCATGACGCCGCTGCGCTTTGGTCCGCAGGCGCAGGAGTTCGCCCGGCGGGGTTGGGCGACGCTGGTGGTGATGCGGCGGGGCTATGGCGGCTCCAGTGGCGGATTCGTCGAAAGCAACGGCTCATGCGACAACCCGAACTATGTGCAGTCGGGGGAGCGCAGCGCCGACGACATCCGGCAGGCCATCCAATACATGGCGCGCCAGCCCTTCGCCGATGCCTCGCGGGTCATCGCCGTCGGTGTGTCGGCGGGCGGGCTGGCCAGCGTGGCGTTGAGCGCCAACCCGCCGCCGGGGCTGGCGGCGGTCATCAACTTCGCCGGTGGGCGCGGGTCGCGCGGCGACAACGACGTGTGCAAGGCCGACCGGCTGGTGAGCGCGTTCGGCGTGTTCGGGCGCACGTCACGGGTCCCGCACCTGTGGATCTATTCGGAAAACGACCTGTTCTTCTGGCCGGAGTTGGCGCACCGTTTCCACGCCGCCTTCACCCAGTCCGGGGGCCGGGCGGAGTTCATCGACGCCCCGGCCAACGGCAAGGACGGCCACCATCTCTTCACCGCCGCGATGCCGGTGTGGACGCCCTATGTGGACCGGTTTCTGGCCGCCAACGGTCTGGCCCCGCGCAAGAGCCTGATTGCGCTGCCGGAGTCGCGGCTGTCACCACCGCCGGAATTGGCGGAACGCAACCGCCAAGGCTTCCTGGATTATCTGGCGGCACCGGATCACAAGGCCTTCGCCATCGCCCCCGATGGCGCGTTCGGCTGGAAATCGGGCCAGCGCGATCAGGCCGTCGCCCGCCAGGGGGCCTTGGACAATTGCAACAAGCACACGCAAAAGGGCTGCCGCATCGCCGTGGTGAACGACACCCCGATGCGCTGAGGCCGAAAAGCGGCAACCAGAGCGCAAAAACGCTCCGGCCCTGTCCCGAGCGACTCGGAACAGGGCCGGAGCGTTGATCAGCGAAGATCCGGCGGTCGCACACGACCACCGATACCCTTACTTCGGTGCCAGAACCATGATCATCTGGCGGCCTTCCAGCTTGGGCATCTGTTCGACCTTGACGATGTCTTCCAGCGCGTCGCGCACCCGCATCAGCACGTTCATGCCGATGTCCTGGTGGGCCATTTCGCGACCACGGAAGCGCATGGTGACTTTCACCTTGTCGCCCTCTTCCAGGAAGCGGCGAGCGGCACGCATCTTCACGTCATAGTCGTTGTCATCGATGTTGGGACGGAGCTTCAGCTCCTTCACCTCGATGATCTTCTGCTTCTTGCGGGCTTCGTTCGCCTTCTTCTGCGCCTCGTATTTGAACTTGCCAAAATCGAGGATCTTGCAGACGGGCGGTTCGGCCTGGGGCGCGACCTCGACCAGATCGAGACCGGCGTCTTCGGCGGCATAAAGCGCGTCGCGCAGCGACACAACACCGATCATCTCGCCATCAGCGCCGACGAGACGAACAGAGCGAGCCGTGATTTCCCGATTCACACGCGGACCATCGCGGGTGGGGGCGGCTTCTGACGGGATCCTGGATATGGACGCTTCTCCATCGCTGGATGCCACGCCGAGCCGACCGCTCTTGGAACGGTCGGCCGGACATGGCCGGGGGGGGTTAAAACAACGTGTCGTCCACCGCATCACCCGCAGGCGACCGGCAGTCAGTGACAATTTTAGTAACCGCAGCGTCAAGCGCAAGCACTTCCTGATCTTTTCCACCCAGGACACGCAGGGCGACGGTGCGTTCTTCGGCCTCGCGCTTGCCCACCACCAGCATCAGCGGCACCTTTTGCAGGCTGTGCTCGCGGACCTTCAGGTTGATTTTCTCGTTGCGCACGTCAAGTTCGACGCGAACACCGTTGCGCTTCAACAGCTTGACCACTTCGGCGGCGTAACCGTCGGCGTCGCTGGTGATCGTCGCCACCACGACCTGCACCGGCGACAGCCACAGCGGGAATTTTCCGGCGTAATGCTCGATCAGCATGCCGATGAAGCGTTCCAGCGAGCCGAGAATCGCCCGGTGCAGCATGATCGGGCGGTGGCGCGCGCCATCCTCGCCGATGTAGCTGGCGTCCAGCCGATTCGGCAGGTTCGGATCATACTGCAAGGTGCCGCACTGCCAGGTGCGCCCGATGGCGTCGGTCAGGTGGAATTCCACCTTCGGGCCATAGAACGCGCCCTCGCCGGGAAGCTCCTCATACTCCAGCCCGGCGCTGCGCAGCGCTTCGGCCAAGGCCCCTTCGGCGCGGTCCCACAGCTCGTCCGAACCGGTGCGGACGTCCGGGCGCAGGGCCAGCTTGACCGAAATCTTGTCGAAGCCGAGATCCTTGTAGACGCCCAGCTGAAGCTTGAAATACTCCGCCGATTCGCTGGCCACCTGGTCTTCGGCGCAGAAGATGTGCGCGTCGTCCTGGGTGAAGGCGCGCACGCGCATGATGCCGTGCAGGGCACCCGACGGCTCGTTGCGGTGGCAGGCCCCGAACTCGGCCATGCGGATCGGCAGGTCGCGGTAGGAGCGCAGGCCATGCTTGAAGATCTGCACATGGCCGGGGCAGTTCATCGGCTTGACGCCCAGCAGCTTGTCACCGCCGTCGGCCTCCACCTTGAACATGTTGTCGCCGTACATGTCCCAGTGACCCGACGCCTTGAACAGCGAGCTGTCGATCAGCTGCGGCGTCTTCACCTCGACGTAACCGGCGGCTTGCAGCTTGGTGCGGATGTAGGTTTCCAGCGTGCGATAGAGCGTCCAGCCCTTGGGGTGCCAGAACACCGACCCGACGGCCTCCTCCTGCACGTGGAACAGGTCGAGTTCCTTGCCGAGCTTGCGGTGGTCGCGCTTCTCGGCTTCCTCGATCTGGTGGAGGTAGGCCTTCAGCTCCTTCTCGTCGCGCCAGGCGGTCCCATAGATGCGTTGCAGCATCGGGTTGCGGCTGTCGCCGCGCCAATAGGCCCCGGCCACCTTCATCAGCTTGAAACCGCTGCCGATCTTGCCGGTGGTCGGCGCGTGCGGGCCACGGCACAGATCGAGCCAATCGCCCTGGCGGTAGACCGACACCGGCTCGCCCTGCGGGATCGCCTCGATCAGCTCCGCCTTGTAATGCTCGCCCAGATTCTTGAAATAGGCGATGGCGTCGTCGCGGTTCCAGACCTCGCGCACGATGGGAATGTCGGCGGCAACCAGCTCGCGCATCTTCGCTTCGATCTTTTCCAGATCGTCGGGCGTGAACGGCTCGTCACGGGCGAAGTCGTAATAGAAGCCGGTGGCGATCGACGGGCCGATCGTGACCTGCGTGCCGGGATAGAGCTTCTGCACCGCGTCGGCCAGCACGTGGGCGGCGTCGTGCCGGATCACCTCGATGGCGTCGGGGTGGTTGCGCGTGACGATCTCGATCTTGGCGTTCTGCGCGACGGTGGTGGTGAGATCCAACACCTGCCCGTCGATCTTGACCGCAAGAGCGTCTTTCGCAAGGCGCGGCCCGATGGAGAAGGCGATTTCCGCCCCCGTCACCGGCCGGTCGAACTCGCGAACGCTGCCATCGGGCAGCGTGATGGCGATGTTGGACGTCACCGAAATCACCGTATCATTCGTGTTGCATGGACCCCGGTCCTGGACCGGGCGGGCGAAACTTCCAATGGGAGACGGGGGGCTGTCAAGCACGGCGGGAACATCCGCGCCATCGCCGGGCGGCGGGTCCGCCGACGACGGGCTGCTGGGTGGGGTGCTGTTCATCAGGCTTTCTCACTGTTCCGGTGGCGTCGAAGTGGCGTCGGGTCGGAAACGGAGAGCCTGAACAGACGCCCCGATCCGTGGTCGGCGGGGCGTTGGAAACCAGGGCGTCAGATCAGCGCGCACCCTCCCAACGGCCGCCGGTGGCGGTCGTGGTGGTAGTCAAAGTGCGGGCGTTCATCGTGCGCATGAAAAGGATCATGGCGGTGGAGCGGCGCGCTTGTCAAACCCTGTGTCGCGCGTCTTGTTGGACGCGCCCGGTTTGGGATATACATGGGATAGACGAACGCGCGTGAGACCAGCGCGTTCAATACGCCGGAGCGACGCCATGCAGGTGCAACTCGCCCGATGGGGCAACAGCCTGGGTTTGCGCATCCCCAAGGACATCGCCGCCCAGGTGGGTCTGCGCGACGGCGCGCGGGTGGACGTCCAGGCCGATGGCAACCGCATCGTCATCACCACCGAACGCCCGCGCTACGCGTTGGCCGATCTGCTGGCGGGCCTGACGCCCGAGGCGATGCGTGACGCCTTCGATTGGGGGCCGGACGCCGGACGGGAACGGGTGGATGAGTGATCCGCTTTCCCCCGGTGAACCTGTTTCCCCCGGTGAACCTGGGCATCCCGGCGCCGAGGGATGGGAACCCGACGCCGGGGATCTGATCTGGACCGACTTCGATCCGCGCGTCGGTCGGGAACAGGCCGGACGCCGCCCGGCGCTGGTGGTGTCGCCGCGTCCCTTCTGGCAGGCCACCCGCTTCGCCATCGTCTGCCCGATCACGTCGCGGGCGCGCCCCTTTCCCACCAGCGCGGTCCTGCCCGATGGTTTGCCGATCGCCGGGGAGATTCTGACCAGCCACGTCCGCAGCATCGACACGTTGGCGCGACCGATCCGTTTCATCGGCGGGCGCGTTCCCGATCCGGTGTTGGCGGAGGTGCGCGGCAAGCTCGCCGCATTGATCGGGCTGTGAGCGGATGCGCGTGTCGGCTCCGCGTCACCCCGGCTTGCGGCTGAGGCGGGGTTCGCCGAAGAGGTAGCCCTGGCCGAAGTCGAATCCGGTGTCGAGGATCTCGATGAGCTGGTTTTCCGTTTCGATCTTCTCGACGATCAGGTCGATGCCCTCGTTGGCGAAGCGGCGGCGCAGTTCCTTCACCCGCGCGGCCTGGGCGGGGTCGAGCACCAGGGCGCGGTCGAGCTTCACATAGCGGAACTCGTGGCGCAAAAGCTGGTCCACGTCGAAATCCAGCGTCGTCACCTGATCCATGGAGAAACGGAAACCCAATCGCCCCAGTTGCGACAGGATCCCCAGCGTCACCGCCCCGCCCGCCCGCAGGTCGGCCTGGCTCAGTTCGAACACCAGCTTGGGAACCAGCGCCTGGTTCGACGTCATCATGTGCAGAAAGTGGCGCATGAAATCGGCGTCGGCCAGGGTGGCGGCGGAGATGTTGGAAAAGAAGCCGATGGAGTGCTGCCGCCGCTCCGTCTCGCGGATCAACTGGACGCAGCGGACCAGCAGCAGATTGTCGATGGTGGCGATCAGCCCCTCGCGCTCGGCGATCTCCAGATAGCGGTCGGGCATGACCTGATGACCATCGGCCGCCCGCACGCGCGAAAACACCTCGTAGAACCGGTGCTTGCGCTGGGGCAGGCTGACGATGGGCTGAAGATAGATGTCGATGCGGTCGGCCTTCAGGGCGTCGCGCACCGCCTCCAGCACCGACGCGTCGTTCATCGGCGGGTGCAACGCGGTGGACGGCAAGGCGGCGGCGGTCACGGTTTCACCGCTGCCGGGACCACGGCGGTCGGACGCGGCGGCGGGCGGGCGCGGTGCCCCCCGACGTTCGGTCAGCTTGGACACCAGCGATTGCAGAAGCCGCACCTCCTGCATCACCGCGTCGTAGCGGGCGGTGCCGGGGCTGTGGGCGCGGTCGTCGGCCAGGGCGGCGCGCAGGGTTTCCAGCTCCTGCACCAGCGACTCGGCGCGGTCGCTCATGCGGTGGAAGCGCTGGGCGGCTTTGCGCTCGCGCTCCAGCCGGGTGACGATCTCGTGCAGCAGCGCGCCCGCCAGCACCACCAGCGCCCCGGCGAGCCAGCCGACCATCGGGTCGGCCTCCGGCCGCATCAGGGGCAGCGTCGCCCCCACCGACACACCGGCCACAAGATAAGCGAGCGCGTAAACGATGTGGGTCAGCAGGGTCATGGCTTTCACGTGAAACAGCGGGGTGCCGGACGGAGCAAGCCGGGATACCCCGACTGTCGGGGTCCCGGCTTGACGATCCGTTAATGCTACGCCACCCCGGCGCCCGTCCTGCGGAACAGACGCCGCCGCGCGTCAGCGGTGGTCCGCCCCCACGGCGTCGGCCACGCTGGCGAAACCGTCGCGGCGCAGCAGATCGGCCAGCTCCGCCCGGATGCGCAGCACCAGCGCCGGGCCGCCATAGACCATGGCGGAATAGAACTGCACCAGCGAGGCACCCGCGCGGATTTTGGCGTAGGCGTCCGCTCCCGACGCCACCCCGCCCGCCCCGACCAGCGGCAGCTTGCCCCCGGTCAGCCCGTGCATCTCCGCCAGCACGGCGGTGGACGGGCCGAACAGCGGACGGCCGGACAGGCCGCCGACTTCGGCCTGCAGCGCCTCGGGGATCTCCGCCGGGCGGGCGATGGTGGTGTTGGACACGATCAGGCCATCCACCCCGCTCTCCAGCGCCACGGCGGCGATGTCGCTCTTGTCCTCGTCGGTCAGGTCGGGGGCGATCTTCAGCAGCAGCGGCGGGGTGCGCGCCAGCTTGCAGGCCGCCCGCGCGTCCAGCGCCCGGCCCAGCAGATCGCGCAGCGGGTCCCGCCCCTGCAAGGCGCGCAGGCCCGGCGTGTTGGGGGAGGAGACGTTGACCACCAGATAATCGGCCAGCGGGGCCAGACGGCGCACGCCGATCACGTAATCGTCGGCGGCGTCCACCGTGTCCTTGTTCTTGCCCAGATTGGCCCCGACCGGCCCGACGGGGCGCGACGGGTCGGCGCGGCGGCGCTCCAGCCGGGCGGCGAACGCCTCCAACCCGTCGTTGTTGAAGCCCATGCGGTTAAGAACCGCCCCCTGCTCCACCGCGCGGAACAGGCGCGGGCGCGGGTTGCCCGGCTGCGGGCGCGGGGTGACGCTGCCCGCTTCGACAAAGCCGAAGCCCTGGCGCAGCATGGCGTCCACCACCTCGGCGTTCTTGTCGAACCCGGCGGCCAGCCCGATGGGGTTGGCGAAGTCCAGCCCCCAGACGCGGGTCCGCAGAACCGGATCGTCACCCGCCCCGGCAGCGGGCAGAAGCCCGCTCTTCAACGCCGCCAGCGCCAGCCCGTGCGCGGTTTCGGGATCGAAGCGGAACAGCAGGGGCCGGATGAGGGGAAACAGGTCGATCACGGCGCGGTCTCCAGCGGGGAGAAGGGGAAATCCGCCGGGAAGACGTGCCGCCCGTCGGGGCCGAGCGGCAGCGGATCGGCGCGCAGAACGGCGGCCACCGGCAGCGCGGCGTAGAGATGGGGGAAGAGTTGGCCGCCGCGCGACGGTTCCCAACGCAGGTCCGGCCCCAGCCGGTCGGCGTCCACCGTCAGCAGCATCAGGCCATCCTGTCCGGCGCGGTGCTTGGCGGCGCTCTCCTCCACCTGCGCGGCGGTGGAGAAATGGATGAAGCCGTCCTTCGCGTCCTGCGAGGAACCGGGGTAGGAGCCTGCGGCGCGGGCGGCGTCCCACTCGTCCGCGCGGCACATGTGATGGATGATGCGGTCGGTCATGATGGTCGGACACTAGTGCGGATCGCGCAAAAGCGGAATCGATTTGCAAGGTGGGAGGCCCCAAACCGATCCCGCTTTGCATTTTGCAAACGCACACCGAAATCAAACAGCATTTTGCGGGTATTTTTGAGGAATCACCCCCGACCAAAGCCGTCCACCCCGGCCCTGCCTTTGGTCATAAGGGCGGCAAGCTGAGCGATTCCGCGATTCCGCCCCCTCAACCGGCACTTGGCATTCCTTTTGCTGTGAGGGGGTCAACCGCAACGGAGGCTTCAGCCATGAACGCGATCGCCCTGCACATGACCAAGTCCAGCCAGCCCACCGACAACACCCTGAACGCGTCCGTCACCGCCATGGGTGCCCTGTGCGAACCGGGCCACACCGCCGTTCCGCTGAAGCCCAGCGCCACCATGCTGGCCTCGGGTGCCCGCGCGGGCGGCGTCTCGGTCGAGGTGGCGTGGAAGATCTATCAGGCGATGATCCACCACGCCGATTGAGGTCCTGCTCCGTCCGTTTTTCCGTCGCGGGTCAAGGTCCGGGCGTCACCGACGCCCGCCCTCCCCGAACGGCCCGCCGCCTGATTCCAGCTTGTTTTCGATGCGCAGCAGATGGTCGGTCAGACGCTGCTCGACATCCTTCAGGGTCGCGAACGAGACGTAGGTCTTGGCGACCTCCAGCTTGTACGCCGCCAGACTTTCCCGCACCTGCGTCTGCGCCGATTCCGCGCGCGTCCGCAGGGTTTCCAGCGCGGTTTCCGCGTCGTTGCGCAGCCGGGCGATCAGCCAGAACAGGCCGCCCATCACCGGCAACTCAACGGCGGTGATCCACCACGCAAAATCCAGATTCTCATGCATCGCACTCTCCTGTGACATGATCCCTGTGACAGGATCGGAAACACGCCCCGCCCGCCCATCATCGACGGCAGGACCTTCCGAACCCGGTGTTACGCGTCCCACCCCGACACATCCCAATCGGACGGGGCGACCACCGCGCCGGTTCCGCGCCAGTCGTGGCGGCGGTCCGGCGCTTGGCCGCTGCGGTCGAAGCGTTGCGGCTCGACCGACAGGCAGCCCGCCACCGCGTCCAGCCCGTCGTCATGGCCGGGTTTGCGCCCGGCGGGCCGCCATTCCCGCATCTCGCGGATGAAGGGTGTTCCCCACACCTGGGCGTGGGCGATCAGGCGGCGGTCGGCCAGCCGGGCGTCGAACGCCTCGACGATGCGGCGGGCCTTGGGCGTGTGGCTGGTGTGTTCCACCACCCCGGCCGGAACCCCGTCCTTGCGCAGCCGTTCGCGCAGCAGGCCGGGCAGGAAGCGCCCGATGCCGTTGATCTCCACATGGATGGCGGGCAGATGCAGCCCGGCCAGCAGATCGGCCACCTGCTGGCATTGCTGGTCCGCCTCGCTGTCCGGCTTGGCCGGATCGACGCGCAGATACAGCACGCGGTGCAGGTACAGCCGATGGTCCTCGCCGCCGAACAGCACGGCGACGACGCTGCCATCGCCGGTGCGCCTGGCCGCGCCCTCCTCCCCGCGTGGGCGGGCGAAGGCGGGATCCCACCAGCAGCTTGCCGACAACAGGCGCACGCCGTTCAGGGTCAGCACCGCGCGGCCCAGCGCCTCGCGGTACTCCGGCTCGCCGTCGTAGCGGCCCAGCTTGTCGACGTCGAGGAAGCCGTCGGCCTGGTTGACCGGCTGCAACAGCATCTGGCTGGTGAATTTCGCCGGGCCGGTGGTTTTGCGGATGCGGTTGACGTGGGCCTCGCCAAACCGCTCCTTCCAGGCGTAGCGGCGTTTGCCGGTGGCGGGATCCTCGGTGTAGACCGGCAGGACGAAACGGTCGAACCCGTCCAGGAAGGGCGCGGTTTCGCCCACCTCCTCCCGCGCCGCGTCGGCGTAGAGGGTGTAGTGGCTGTGCGGCGTGCCGACATAGAGCTGCGCCCCGCCGGGGACCAGCACATACTCCAGCTCCGCCAGCCGGTCGCGCAGGGCGGCGCGCTTGGCGGCGGTGTCGGTGTTGCGCGGCACCTCCACATCGTCGCAGATCACCACGTCGGCGCGGTTGCCGGTGATGTTGCCCTCCACCCCGCTGGCGGCCATCGACGGGTCGCGCAGCTCCATCGGACGGACCACGGTGAAACGCTCGTTCCCCCACTGGTCGCGGTCCTTGGCCGGTGGTTTCAGGTGCCTGGTGTCGGGGTGGCGCTCCAGGATGCGTTTGACGTTGCGCACCATCTTCATCGCCAGCCGCAGATCGGCGGCGAGCACCAGCAGCCGCCGGTTGGGGTCGCGGCACAGCAGCCACGCCGCGAACAGCCCGACCAGCGTCGATTTGCCCGACCCGCGAAAGGCCATCAGCAGCATGCGGCGGTTGTCGTTGCCGCTGTGCGCCTCCAGCCAACGGGCGATGTCGCGGTGATGCTTGGGCGTGCCCAGCTCCGACAGGCTGTTCCAGCGTTGGACGAAATCGGGAAACGAGTCGCCCGTCACGGAGTCCGCCGTCATGGCTCCCGCCTTCATGGCCCCCTCCGTCATGGGTTCCGCCCCAGGATGTGCCAGGCCGCCCCGTTCGACATCGCCGTCACCGCGTGGCCCTGGCCGGTCAGCGCGATGGCCTCGGCGTCTGGGCCGGTCCCGGTCTGGCTGGTCACGATGACGCGGTGGCCGCTGCTGTCCGATTTCTTCACCGTCACCGTGCGCCCCACCGCGTGGGCGGCGCTGGGGGTGGGCAGGCGCACCTCGACGTCGCCGCTCCAGGCGCTGACCAGATAGAGCGCCTGATTGAGATCGGGTTCGAACAGCCCGGCCCCCTCGTGGAAATGCGCGTTGGCGGGCGGGTTGTTGGCGGACACGATCCACCAATTCGCCCCGTTCGACACCAGCGTCGCCACGTCATAGCGGTTGCCCAGCGCCAGCCGCCGCCCGTCCGGCCCCGGCCCGTCGCGTTCGGTGATGGTCAGGACGTTGACCGACGCGTCGGTCTTCTTGATCGTCACCGTGTGGCCATTGGCCGACCCGGCGGGGGGCAAACGCGCCTCGACAGGCCCGCCATAGGCGCTCATCAGATAGACCGAGCTGGTCAGATCCAGATCGACCCGCCCGCCATGCTCCGGCTCGACATAGTCGGTGTCAAAGCGCAGCGCCTCGACGGTCAGTTGCGTCACCCGGCTGGCTTGCAGGCGGTTCTTGTCGGGGTAGCCCGCGTTGACCGCCGTGTATTGCCCGCCCGACAGATCCAGAATGGCCGGACCGGCGGCGGCGGAGAACAGATTGACGATGGCGGTTTCGACCGACCCGGCGTCCAGCCGGATGTTCGGCACCCCGCCCAGCGATTCGGCGTAGAAATTGACGATCAGCGTCTTGTCGGTGACGGCCCCGACGCGGAAGCAGGCGGCGGCCATCGTCGACAGGTTGGCCTCGCAATCAAAGAAGCTGTTGTTGTACTTGCCCTGCTCGACGAAAAAGCCGCTGCCGGAGATCGGGGCCGACAGCGAATAGACGCGCACGGCGTGGAAGCGGTTGGCGTTGGGCGTGTCCCCCGCCCCGCTGCGGGTCAGCCACACCCCGTGCTGCGCCGGGCGGGCGACCAGCACGCGGGCGACGTTGTTCCAATAGCAGGGGAAATTCGGATCGGTGTAGCCGTCGAACAGCAGGCCGACCTGCGGATCCCACAGGGTCAGGTCGGTCAGGCTGTTTTGCACGCAAGGGCCATCGCGCCCGAACAACCGCACCCCGGCCTTGCCCCCCTCCAACCGCAAAGACGACAGGGTGGCGTAGCCGTCGGGGATGTGGATCAGGTCAAAGGCGGACGACGCCCCCGTGATCACCGCGCTTTGCCCCGCCCCGGTCAGCGTCTTCCCATAGGCCAGCGTCAGCGTGTTGGTGATGCGGTAGCTGCCGGACGGCACATGCACCGCCCGGGCGGAGGTCAGCGCCGTCTGAAAGGCCAGCGTGTCATCGACCGTGCCGTCGCCGACCGCGCCGAAATCCTTGACCGAGACGAGATCGGCCAGCTTGTCGCGCACCCGGCGGCTGACCGCCCCGGCCCCCGGCGGCGCGTAGGTGGACAGCGCCTCCTCATCCACCGGCGGGCGGACGGTCGGGTTGCCTTCGCCGTCGAAGCTCAACAGCTTGCCCAGCCGTTCCGCCCGCCCCGGCAGCAGGGTGGAGGCGGGCAGATCGGTGTCGGCGTAGCGCAGCATCCGCTCCTGATCGCCCGCCACCTGCTGCACCGACGCGGTCAGCCGGTCGAACTCCAGATTGAGCGCGGCGGCGGGCAGCGGTCCGCTGTCGCTGAAATCGCTGGTGCGTTCCACCGCCAGACGGCGGCGCAGCGTCACCGCCGTGCCCGCCGCCGGCGCGCTGTCGAAGGTGACGCTGCCGCCCGCCGTGGCCCCGGCCCCCGCCACGCGGTAGCCGGTGCTTTGCAGGGCGGCTCCCAGAAACACCTGGAGATCCGCGTCGGTGAAGATGGGGAACGGGTAGGTGAAGACCCGCAGCGCGCCGTCGGCGATGTATTGCACGCGCGGGGTGCCGCGCGGGATGAGAACGGAACTGGTCATCGGAAGGCTCCGCGTTGCCGCTGCCGGTCAGGGCGGATGGTCAGAAATACTTGCTCAGGAACTCCAGCTTCTGCCGGTCGGCGAGCTGGGTCTGTTCCAACAGGTTGCGCCGCTTGACCGCGTCGAGATTCTGCTGGATCGCCTGTTTCTTGAGCTGGTCCACCGCCTGGGCGTTCTGGCGGTCGGTTTCCGTGTCCTTGGTCAGGCCCAACAGGATCGCCTCGCCCGAACCGTCCGTGGCGGACACGCCGCGCGCGCCCAGGCTGGCGCGGGTCTTGCTCATGCTTTGGCGCAATGCCTCGACCCGGCGCTTTTCCGCCGCGTCGGCGGCGGCGGCCAACTGCGCCAACTGCGCCTGCGACTCCTTTTCCTGCGCCAGATAGGCGGCCTCCTGACTCAGGCGCAGCTGCGCCAGGGTCTGAGTCTGGCTGGCCTGGAAACTCTCCATCTCGCTGGCGCGGGCCTGTTCGGCGGCGATGCGGGCGGCCTCGTCCTTCTGGCGTTGGATTTCGGCGTCCTGTTGACGCAACTGGTCCTGCCGCGCCCACTCGCGCGCCTGCGCCTCGGCGGCCAATTGGGCCTGCTGTTGGCGCGCGGCTTCCGACGCCGCCGCCGACCGTTCGGCCGCCGCCCGTTCCTCGGCGTATTTGCGCTCCAGCGCCGCTTGCTCGGCCGCCGCCTTCGCCGCGTCCTGCTGGCGCTTGTACTCCAGTTCCGCCGCCGCCTGCTGGGCAGCGGCCTGTTGGGCTGCCGCGTTGTTGGCGCTGGTGTTGCTGCTGCTGCTGGCGCTGCGCACCGTGTTGACCACCGATCCCGCCAGGGGCAGGGCCGTCGTGACCAAAGGCGTGATTCCACCCATCAGTCGTTCACCTTCATGTCCATGGTTACGGAAAGCAGCGTGAAGGGCAGCGGCGTGTCCTGTTCGATGCGCCACAGCGGGACGTCGATGTCGCGCCGCCAGCCCAAGGCCCGCAGCCGCCGGTCGCCCGACACGCGCGGCGGGACTCCGTCCACCGGCTGCGGCCCCAGCCGGTGCAGCGGCAAATCCTGAAGCCCGCGCCCCAGATCGACGCGCAGCGCCGCCGTCTCCTCCAACCGGAAGGTGACGGCGATCAGCCGGACCAGATCGGCCCCGGTCGCCTGCCCCACCAGATTGGGCGGCAGCGGCTCGATGCGGTGGCGGTAGGGCAGGCCCGCTTCGATGCGGCGGGCAGGCGGCGACAGGGTGATGGTCCCGGCCTGCACCAGAACCGGCGGACGCACCACCCCGTCGGCCAGCACCGTCACCGTCCGGCCTTCCAGATGGGCGAAGCCGGACCACACGGCGGTGTCGCCGGACCGTTCGGCCACCACCGCCGCGTCCAGATTCAGGGAATCGTCGAAGCGCTCAATGCTCCACACGCCCGCGCGGTCGACCAACGCGAACACATCGTCGCCCACCACGGCGACGGAGCGCACCAGCCCGTCGGTTTCCAGCCGGGTCCAGGCGGTGACGCTCTCCGTCCGGTAGACGGTGAGCGTGCAGAGCGAGCCATCCTCCATCGCCACGAACAGCAGGCGGCGGGTCTGGTCGTAATCCTGATCGCGCGGGTTCACCACCAGATGGCGGGCCAGCAGCGCCAGATCGTTGGCCTGATAGGCCGCTTCGGTGTCGGTGTAGAGGAATTCGCGGATTTCGCGCCGGTTGCGCGGCACGAACAGCGTCGCCCCATCGACGTCGCGCGGCGGGATGCTGCGGTCGAGCGGCGAGCCGATGCGGGTCTGCCGGTGCACCTGGATGCTCTGCGGCGTCAGCGGGTCGCCCGTCACCGTGTATTCGGCACCCGAGGTGAACACCTGCAAATGGCGGCCCGAGAAGACGGCGCGGATGGCGTTGACCTGATCGGACAGGATGCCGAACTCGATGGCCTCGTCGTCCAGCCCAGTGCCGAGATCGAAATTCCACAGATCGGCGGAGCGCGACAGCCACAGCCGGTTCGGCAGATCGCGCCCACCACCGATGACCAGGCGGTCCTGGTGAAAGGCCGCCGACACCGGCCAGCCGCGCAGGGCGGAAAAGGCCTGCTCCTCCCAATCGGTGGTGGCGCTGGTGTTGGGCAGCCCTTCCTTGACCGTCGCCGCGATCTGGGTGGCCGACATCACGCCGGTGACGAGCAGTTGTTTGCCCTGGATGCGGATCCGCGTGCCGTCGTGGCGCGGGTCGAACACCGGGGCCGAGGCGGTGACGGTGATCGCCCCGCCGGTCCCCGATGGCGTCAGCGTCACCGCCGGGTCGCCAAAGCGGTAGAAGGGCAGCCGGACCAGCTCGCCTTGCACGGCGAAGCTCCACTCCGACAGGCTCCAGCTTCCGCCCTCCCCGCGCGTCAGCTTGCGCGGGGTGACGTCGGGGTGGCAGACCAGCAGCGTGTCGGCGCTCTGCGTCCAGGTGATGTGCGCCAGTTGCGCGGCGGTCCAGGGCGCGTCCACGCTGGCCAGCCGCGCACCGCCGCGCATCACGTCGATCTTTCCCGCCGAAAACACCAGCAGATAGGTCTGTTCGGTGTTGTATTCGAAGGCCACCAGCCGCCCGTCGCCGCGCGCCAGCCCGGAAAAGGCCAAGCCGGAACGCCGCGTCACCCCGCCGGTCGGGTCGATGAAGACGTTGCGCAGCGCCAACGCCCCGTTGTCGTAGGCGCGCAGATCGCCCCGCCCCAACAGGCGGCGGCCGATCTCGCCCGCCGTGAAGTTGGTTTTGATCTGTTGCAGGCGGCCCATCACGCCCTCGCGTCGATCAGGGTGAAATCCTCGAAGCCCGGCTGGTTGTCCTGCTGGGCGTCGATCTGGCGGGCGCGGCGGAACTCGGCCTCGGCCAGCGCCACCAGCGTTTCCGCCCGGCTGCTGCTTTCGGTCAGCGGGATGCAGAATTCGGCGGCCAGCCGGGCGATCAGCGCCTGGTCGAAGAAGGGGGGAAAATCCCCCTCGTCGGGCCGGGCGACGTAGGCGAGCGTCACCGCCTCCGCGTCGCACAGCAGCGTGCGCCCGACGATGCGATAGGCCAGCCCCCGGCTCCGCCCGCTGCCGCCCGCCCCCAGCGCCCGCAGAAAATCGGCGGGAAGCTGGAAGGCGTTGGCGAAATCGGCGACCGGCTCCACCGCCAGACGCGGCAGCGCGGTTTGCACGGTGGCGAAGCTCCAGGCGTTGGCGGACAGCAACGCGTCGCGCGCCGGGGCGTAGAGCGCGCCCGCCACTTCGGCCTCGGCGGAGCCGTCGTCAAAGCTGGTGATCGCGGTCGCGCCGATCTTGATGAGCGCGCGGCCGCACAAACCGATGGCGGTCAGGGCCATGGCGGAATGCTCCCAAACTGGTTGTGGACAGGCTCCAGGCGGCGCGCGCCCTGCATCGCGCATCACACGCCGCGCATCGCCACGGCCCGCGTCGTCAATCGCTGTTGCTGGCACCGAAGGCGGTCAGGTTGGTGACGTCCACCACCCCCGCCGCGTTGGCGGCGACGATCAGCATCCCGCCCGACGGCGTGCCGCCGACCGCGCAATTGGCCAGCACCATGTCACCGACCCGCAGCAGGTCCGAGGCACCGTTGAAATAGCCGATGGTGTCCACATCGGCGGCGAGGTCATGGGTGGTGTAATGCCAGAGCGTGAAACCGTTGGCGTAGGCAAGCACGCTCAAATCCTTGGACGCGTAGGCCATGGATCGAATCTCCGGGAAAGGGGGGCGTTCGGGCGGATCAGCGTTCCTGGATCAACGTTCCAGGCTCAGCTTTCCAGGCAGCGCATCGTCACCACGCCGGTGGTGTCGATCAGGGCGGCACCCTGGCTCATCATGTTGTTGACGAAATGCGCCGCGCGGTCGCCGTGCCAACTGATGTCGGTCTTCACGTCGGCCCCCGCCGCGTGGCCGACCGCCGTCTTGTGGTACCAGTGGCACAGCCGCACGTTGGCGTCGGCCTTCAGCCCGGAATGCGGGATCCACAGCGTGCCCAGCCAACGCTTGGCCTGGGTGCCACGCCAGGGCAATTCATCGGCCCCGACATAGTCGCTGCTGGCGAACTCCTCGATGCTCAGAAGCTGGCTCCACTGCTTCCAGCCGACCACGGCGAAGCGCTGGCCATCGTCGGGCACATCGGACTCACCGAGGATTTCAAAAGCTTCCAGCAGCTTGGCCTTGGTCATGCCATCGGCGTTGCCGCCCGCGAAATTGGTCGATTTGTTCAGTTCGGCCAGCAGCAGCTCGTCGGTCTTGCGGCCCAGCGCGTAGGCCCCGGCGTTGGCGATGATCTGGCGTTCGTCGATGTTGGTCTTCAGCTCGTCGAGCCGATCCACCCAATCACCGGCGTAGAAATCATACAGCGGGCATTCGACCGGGGTGTGATCGACGTTCATCACCGGAACCACGCCGTGGCGCGATTTGGTGGAGGCCGTGCCCTTGCCGACCTTCTGGAAGACGGTGGACGCCCCTTGCACGTTGTTCTTGGTGCGCACGGTGTTGCGCAGCTTCGACCCCATGCGCTGGTAGGCCTCGTGGACCTCGCGCTCGAACTGTTTGACAAAGGATTGGGCGATGCTGGTGGACATGGCGGTGGTGATCCTTTCGCGTTCCTTGCGGATCCCGTCCCGGGGAAGGGCGTCCCGCCACCCGGTTGTCAGCGCCGCGCGACCGCACGGCCCCGGCCGCAGGCGGAGCGCGAAACAAAAAAGGGGATGGCCGGGCCTTGCGGTTGTCCGGCCATCCCCTTTCAGGACAGGCGTGGAGGGGAGGCGTCGCGGCCCGCCACCGGCTGGGTGGTTCTCGGGCCTTGACGAGAGTCGTTCTAGGACTCAGAACCCAATGCGTAAAGGACTATTTTCACAAACCCGCCACTCAGCGGCGAACCGGATCAAGGCCGGATCCGATCAATGGCGAACCCGATCAATGGCGAACCGGGCCGGCCACCCAATGGCTGACGATGGCCTCAGCCTGGGCCAGGCTGCTGTCCGGGTGGTGGAAGCGATAGACCGTGACCGCCGCTTCCAACGCGTGGCGTTCCGGCTGACCGCATTGGCACAGGCCGGTGTAGCAGCGCTGGACGGCGTCGCGGCAGGCGGGCATCCCGTCGCCCTGGCAGGGATCCCCCTCGCAGGCGTCAAAGCCGTTCATTGGCCCTCCCCCGCATCGTCAAGCGGCACACCGTAGATTTCCAGACGGTGGCCGACGATCTTGTAGCCGAGATCGCGGGCGATCTTCTCCTTGATCGCCTCCAGCTCCGGGCTGGCGAACTCGATGATGCGCCCGCTCCGGGTGTCGATCAAATGATGGTGATGGTCGGCGGAGGCTTCCTCGTAGCGCGCGCGCCCGTCGCCCAGATCGACCCGCTCGATCACCTCGACATCCTCCAGCAGCCGCATGGTGCGGTAGACGGTGGCGATGGAGATGCGGGAATCGATTTGGGCGGCGCGGCGGTGCACCTCTTCCACGTCGGGATGGTCGTCCGCGTCCGACAACACCTGCGCGATGACGCGGCGCTGGCCGGTCATCTTCAAGCCCTTTTCCAGGCACAACGCTTCAAGCCGCGACGTCATCGGGTGAAATCCTTGGTCTTTTGCCTCAACACGCGCATCATACTGCAAACCGTTCGCAATCCCAACCCGCTGATTGCGCCGGTTGCAACGATCGCTCCGCAAACCGGCCAACGGTCAAGTCAAGCGTACAGGCCAAACGCAGCCCACATAACATCGGCCCAACGACGATATTGGAAGGAAGCCGCCATGATCCGCACCCGCTTTGCCACTCCCACCGTCTGCTCCCTCGTCGCCCTTGTCGCCCTGACCGCCGCCAGCGCCAGCGCCCAGCAGGCCGCCCCGCAGGCCCCCGCCCCGTCCGCCGTGGCGCTGGTGGCCGACGCACAGGGCAAGCCGCTCGGCAGCGTCACCTTCACCAAATACCCGCAAGGCGTCGTCCTGCACGGCGAGTTGAGCGGCCTGACGCCCGGCTGGCACGGCATCCACATCCACGAAAACGGCGCGTGCAGCCCCGATTTCAAGGCGGCGGGCGGCCATTTCGCGGCGGCGGGGACCATGCACGGGCTGGGGTCGGACCACAGCCACTACGGCGAGCTTCCCAACATCTGGGCGAACGACGCGGGCAAGGCGGGGTTCGAGGCGATCACCCAGCGCGTCACCCTGGGCGACAGCGCCGACGGGTTGTTCAAGACGGGTGGCACCGCGCTGGTGATCCACGCCCAGGCCGATGATTACCTCAGCCAACCGGCGGGCAACTCCGGCGACCGCGTCGGCTGCGGCGTCATCACCCGGAAGTGAGGCGGTGCGGGCGGGGGAAGGGCGCCCCCCTCCCCCCGGTCCGCTCCCCTCCCCCCGACGCAGGCCAGCCGCGCGCCGAGTTTTCTTGCCAAATCAGGACATCGGTCTTATGTGTGCGGGGTTGGACGGCATCACCGCCGCGATCCCATGGCCCGGGCCTGGGGCGCGCGCGCCGCACCGACGGCTCCGCGCCATCCCGCTGCGGAGCGCGCAAGCCCGGCCCCGCCCTTGCGGCGCGGCCCCCCCTACCGGTGGACCAGGACCATTTCCTCCATGACAGAATTCTCCGGCCTCGGCCTGATCGAGCCTCTTCTGCGCGCCGTCGCCGAAGAGGGCTACTCCACGGCCACGCCGATCCAGGCCGGTGCCATTCCGCTGCTGTTGCAGGGGCGCGACATGCTCGGCCTCGCCCAGACCGGAACCGGCAAGACCGCCGCCTTCACCCTGCCGATCCTTCAGCATCTGTTTGAAAACAAGAAGCGCGTCGCCGCCAAGGCCCCGCGCGCGCTGATCCTGACGCCCACGCGCGAACTGGCGCTGCAAATCGGCGACAGCTTCACCACCTATGGCCGCCATCTGCCGATCCGCCGCACCGTCATCCATGGCGGCGTCGGCCAAAGCCCGCAGATCGCCGCGCTGACCCGTGGGGTTGAGGTGCTGATCGCCACGCCGGGCCGCCTGCTCGACCTGATGGCGCAGAACCATTGCAAGCTCGACGCCATCGAGTTCTTCGTGCTGGACGAGGCCGACCGGATGCTCGACATGGGCTTCATCCGCGACGTCCGCAAGATCGTCGCGGTGATGACCAAGCAGCGCCAAACCCTGCTGTTCTCGGCGACCATGCCGGAAGCGGTGACGGAGTTGGCCAACAGCATCCTGAACACCCCGGAACGGATCGAAGTCACCCCGCAATCGACGACGGTGGAGCGCATCAACCAACGCGTTCTGTTCGTCGACCGCTCCGACAAGCGCCGCCTGCTCGCCGATCTGCTGCTCGACAGCAAGGTTGCCCGCACCATCGTGTTCGCCCGCACCAAGCACGGGGCCGACCGGGTGGCCGAGCATCTGAAAAAGGCGGGCGTCGCCGCCGACGCCATCCACGGCGACAAATCGCAATCGGCCCGCGTCCGCGCGCTGGAATCCTTCCGCGCCGGGGAACTGCGGGCGCTGGTCGCCACCGACATCGCCGCGCGCGGCATCGACGTGGACGGCATCAGCCACGTCATCAACTTCGATCTGCCGAACGAGCCGGAAAGCTACGTCCACCGCATCGGCCGCACCGCCCGCGCCGGGACGGAGGGCAGTGCCGTGTCCTTCTGCGACCATGAAGAGGTCGGCTATCTGAAGGACATCGAAAAGACGATCCGCCAGCCGATCCCCATCGACGACAGCCATCCGTTCCACGCGGTGGATGTGGCGCAGATCCACGCCTCCTCCAAGCCGCCGCCCCGCCCCAAGGCGCCGGGCAGCCACCGCAACCAGAACAACCAAAATCAGGGCGGCGGTCGCGGTCAGCAACAGCCCGCCCGCAACGCCCAATCCAGCCGCCCGGCGGCTCCGGCGCAGGCCCGGCCCGCCCAGGCCAAAGCGGCCCAGCCCAAGGCCGCCACCCCCGCCGCCAAGCCGGTGGCCGCCGCCAAGCCGGCCCGGTCGCCGCAGGGCGGCAAGCCCGCCGCCCACCCGCAGGCCAGCAAGACGCCCAAGCCCGGCGCGGCGCAGAACCGCCACGACCGCCGCCCCCCGGCCCACAGCGCCGCCGCCCCGCGCCCGACCAGCGCCGACACGCCGCTGAAAAAGAAGCCGACCGCCGCCTGAGCAGCAGGATCAGCGCTTAACGGAAAAGCCCCGCCTCCTTGCGAGACGGGGCTTTTTCATGCCCGATGGACGGGATGGAACCGCGTCAGCCCTGCGCTTCCACCGCCTGCGCCGCTTGCACCGCCGGACGGGCGGCGACGCGGGCGGCGAAGGCCTGAAGGTTGGGCCAGGGCGACAGATCCAGCCCGATGCGCGGAATCCAGCTCAACACCACGAACAGATAGGCGTCGGCCACGGTGAAGGCGTCGCCGGTCAGATGCGCGCGGTCGGCAAGCTGTTGATCGACGACCGCCAGCTTGCCCGACAGCGTTTTCCACACGAACGCCCGATAGTCATCGGTCGTGACCTCGCGCAGCATCGGGAACAGCGGGACCATGCCCTTGTGCAGTTCGCTGCCGATGTGGTTCAGCCACTCCTGAACCCGGTAACGCTCCAGGCTGCCGACGGCGGGCAACAGGCCGCTGCCCGGGACCAGATCGGCGATGTATTGGACGATCACCGCCCCTTCGGTCAGGATCGTGCCGTCGTCCAACGCCAGCGTCGGCACCTGCCCCTTGGGGTTGACCGCGCGGAAATCGCTGCCGTCCGCCAGTGTCTTCGTGGCCAGATCGACCTTGACCAAGTCAAAGGACAAACCGGCCTCGCGCAACACGATGTGCGGCGACAGCGAACAGGCACCGGGCTTGAAATACAGCTTCATCATCGGAAATCCGCGTTGGATGGAACAGGGCCGATCACCGGCCCCCGCCAGACATAGGAGGACGGCGGGGCGCGTTCCAGCCCCGCCGCCACGCTCAATCAATCCTCCAGCCGACGCCCGGTCGCGGTGTCGAACAGGTGCAGCGCGCCCGGTTGCGGGGCCACGGCCAGACGGTCGCCCTCGGTGCAGGATGGCAGGCCGGACATGCGGATCAGCAGCGGTTCGCCATCGGGCAGACGGCCATAGACCACGGTGTCGGCCCCCAGCGCCTCCACCAGCTCGACCAGGACCGGGGAGGTGTCCAGGCCATCCTCGTTGATCGCCAGATGCTCCGGGCGGATGCCCAGCTTGACCGGGCGGTTGGCGTCGTTGGGTCGCGGGCGGGCCAGCGGCAGCAGCGCGCCACCCGGCATCATCACCCCCTGGCCGCTCGGGTCGATCACCGCGTCGAGCACGTTCATCGGTGGCGAGCCGATGAAGCCAGCGACGAACAGGCTCGCCGGGCGCTGATAAACCTCCAGCGGCGTGCCGATCTGCTCGGCCACCCCGTGATTCATCACCAGCACACGGTCGGCCAGCGTCATCGCCTCGACCTGATCGTGGGTGACGTACAGGCTGGTGATGCCCAAACGGTCCTGCAACCGCTTGATCTCGATGCGCATCTGCGTGCGCAGCTTGGCATCCAGGTTGGACAGCGGTTCGTCGAACAGGAAGGCCGCCGGTTCGCGCACGATGGCGCGGCCCATCGCCACGCGCTGGCGCTGGCCGCCCGACAATTGGCTGGGGCGGCGGGTCAGGAAACGGCCCAGCTCCAGAATCTCGGCGGCCTTGGCAACGCGGCTTTCGATCTCCGCCTTGTCCACGCCCCGGATCTTCAGGCCATAGGCCATGTTGTCGAACACGCTCATGTGCGGGTAGAGCGCGTAATTCTGGAACACCATGGCGATGTCGCGGTCCTTGGGTTCCAGATCGTTGACGACCCGCCCGCCGATGACGACCTGCCCGCCGGTGATGCTTTCCAGCCCGGCGACCATGCGCAGCAGGGTGGATTTGCCGCAGCCGCTCGGCCCCAGCAGGACGAGGAATTCGCCGTCCTGGATGGCGATGTCGATGCCCTTGATCGCTTCGACCGGGCCATAGGACTTGCGGACGTTCTTGATCTCTACGGTTGCCATGTCTGTTACTTCTCGCTGTCCACAAGACCCTTGATGAACCACCGCTGCATGAACACCACGACGGCGACCGGCGGCAGCATCGCCATGACGGTGGTCGCCATGATGAGGTTCCAGTCGTTCGCCGCCTCGCCGGTGCCGATCATCTTGGTGATGCCTATGACGATGGTTTCCATGTCGGCGCTGTTCGTGACCAGCAACGGCCACAGATACTGATTCCAGCCATAGATGAAGAGGATGACGAACAGCGCCGCGATGTTGGTTTTCGACAGTGGCAGCAGGATGTCGAAGAAGAATCGCAGCGGCCCGGCCCCGTCGATCTTCGCCGCCTCCACCAGTTCATCCGGGATGGTCAGGAAGAATTGGCGGAACAGCAGCGTCGCGGTGGCCGACGCGATGAGCGGAATCGCCAAACCGGCGTAGCTGTCGATCATGCCCAGATCGGCGACGACCTTGTAGGTCGGGATGATGCGCACCTCCACAGGCAGCATCAGGGTGATGAAGATCATCCAGAAAAAGACCATGCGCAGCGGGAAACGGAAAAAGGCCACCGCGTAGGCCGACAGGATGGAGATGGCGATTTTGCCCACCGCGATCGACAGCGCCATGATGAGGCTGTTCATCAGCATCAGCCGCACCGGGGTGTAGCTGGCGCGCTCGCCGTGGGATTCGCTCCACGCCTGGCTGTAGTTGGTCCAGGCCTCGCCCCCCGGCGTCATCGGCAGACTGCCGCGCCCGATGGTGGCGGCGTCCCAAGTGGAGCCGATCAGGGTCACGTAAATCGGAAAGGCGAAGATCAGAACGCCCACGATCAGCACGATGTGGGGGACCAGATCGATCAGACGTCGTCCGACGCTGTGCGGCCCGGCTGTGTGCTCGTTGCTCATGAATAATGGACCTTGCGCTCGACAAAGCGGAACTGGATCGTCGTCAGCACGATCAGGATAACCATCAGCAGCACCGATTGGGCCGACGACGCGCCGAGGTCGTTGTTGACCACGCCGTCCTGATACACGCGGAAGATCAGGGTTTCGGTCGCCTTGCCCGGGCCGCCATGGGTCAGCGCGTGGATGGTCCCGAAGGTCTCGCAAAAGGCATAGACCATATCGACCACCAGCAGGAAAAAGGTGGTCGGCGACAGCAACGGGAAGGTGATCGTCCAGAACCGGCGCACCGGCCCGGCCCCGTCGATGTTCGCGGCCTCCAGCACCGAACGCGGGATCGCCTGCAACCCGGCCAGGAAAAAGATGAAGTTGTAGGACACCTGCTTCCAGCTCGCCGCCAGGATGACCATGGTCAGGGCCTGGTCGCCGTTCAGCCGGTAATCCCAATTGTAGCCCATGGCGTTGAGCAACCGCCCGAGCGACCCGATTTCCGGGTTGAAGATGAACA
Organism: Azospirillum griseum; assembly: GCF_003966125.1. Classification (GTDB taxonomy): domain Bacteria; phylum Pseudomonadota; class Alphaproteobacteria; order Azospirillales; family Azospirillaceae; genus Azospirillum; species Azospirillum griseum. The sequence continues at coordinate 44,772 of NZ_RXMA01000023.1, read as the reverse complement.
TCCACAGCACCGCCGCCACGGCGGGGGCCAGGGCGTAGGGCCAGATCAACAGCGTCTTGTAAACCGCCGCCCCCTTGATCTTGGCGTCGGCCAGCGCGGCCAGCAGCAGCGCCACCGCCATCGACAGCACCGCCACCGACAGGCTGAACACCGCCGTGATGCGCAGCGTGCCGACATAGTTCGGATCGGACAGGATCGCGGTGAAGTTCTCGAACCACACAAACTCGCTGCGCAGCCCGAAAGCGTCCTGGATGTGGACGGACTGCCAGACCGCTTGCGAGGCGGGCCAGATGAAGAAAATCAACGTCACCGCCACCTGCGGCGCGAGCAGCAGATAGGGCAACAGCTTGTTGTCAAAGATCACACGACGCTGCAACGTTCCGGCCTCGTTTCAAAGATTTTTGTATCCACAGATGAACACAGACACACACAGATTTTTTTATAAACAGAGTGAAATAAAAAGCAAATCCATCTTGGACTGACAAACCAACCACTCTTGTTTCATCTGCGTTCATCTGTGGACAAAAAACCCGCAACCCGCCCCGGCGAACACCAGGGCGGGCGGCAGGCTCACCGCATCAGTTCTTGTTGGCGCGCTCGAAATTGCGCAGCACGACGTTGCCGCGCTGCACCGCGCTGTCGAGCGCCTGCTGGACCGTCACCTGACCCTGGAAGGCCTTTTCCAGCTCTTCCTGGATGATGTTGCGGATTTCCGGCAGGTTGCCCAGACGCAGGCCCATGGTGTTTTCCGTGGTCGGCGTGCGGGTCAGCTGCGCGGCGGGAACATCGGCACCGGGGTTCTTGTCATAGAAACCGGACGCCTTGGCCATCTCCACGCCCTTGAACGTCACCGGGACGTAACCGGTGTCCATATGCCACTTGGAATCAATCTCCGGCTTGGCGAGATAGGTGAAGAACTCCGACACCGCCTTGTATTCGGCGGGCGTGCGCTTGGGCGAGGTCATCACCCAAAAGGCGGCACCGCCGATGATGCCGTTCTTCGGCTCACCCTTGATCTGGTCGGGCCAATGGGGCAGCGGGGCGGCCCCCCAGGCGAAGGTCGCTTCCTTGACGATGCGACCGCGCAGACCCGACGAGCCTTGGATGATGGCGCATTCGCCCGACGGGAACAGGCCGTCCGCCTTGTTGTCGCGGCCGCCATACTTGAACTGGCCGTCCTTCTGCAGATCGACCAGCATCTGGATGTGCTTCACATACAGCGGGGCGTTGATCTTCAGCTCGGCGTTCAGGCCGCCAAAGCCGTTGGACTGGGTGGCGAACGGCGTGTCGTGGATGGCGCCGAGCTGTTCGAACTGCACCCAGGTCGGCCAGGCGGTGGTGAAGGGGCAGGCCACGCCCGCCGCCTTCAGCGCCTTGGTGGCGGCGACCAGTTCCGGCCAGGTGGCCGGGGCCTTGTTCGGATCCAGGCCCGCCTTGGCGAACAGATCCTTGTTGTAGAACATGATGGAGGTGGAGCTGTTGAACGGCAGCGCCATCATCTTGCCGTCCTTGGTCGCGTAGTACCCCGCGACGGCCGGGATGTAGGCCTTGGGATCCAGCGCCGCGCCGGTTTCCGCCATCAGCTGGTGCACCGGCTTGATCGCCGGGCCGGCGGCCATCATGGTCGCGGTCCCGACCTCGAACATCTGCACGACGTGCGGGGCGTTGCCCGCGCGGAAGGCCGCGATGGCGGCCTGCATGGTTTCCGGGTAGCTGCCCTTGAAGGACGCGTTGACCTGGACCTTGTCCTGGCTGTCGTTGTAGCCCTTGACCACCTGTTCCAACTGGCCGCCCAGCGGCTGGGGCAGGCCGTGCCAGAATTCGATGACGGTCTTCTGCGCCATGGCCGCGCCCGACAGGCCGACGGTGAGGGCGAACGCGGCGGTCGAAAGGCCAAGCGTGCGGCGGGTCAACATAAGGGTCGTCTCCCTAAACGGGTTGTTGGGTCTCGGACGTTGTGGATGATCGCAAGCGGTTGCGATCCCGAGACAGGTCCGTGAAGTTTTTATGACAGGCGCATGGGGCCGTGTACGCGGGCGGTCCGCCACCGCTACACTGCGGTCAGCGGATCACTGCGCCGTCGGTCGCCGGACGGGCAGCGTGATGAACGGTCGGTGTCGCGGTGATGGCCAATGCGGCATGACGTGATCCTCCCCAAACGCGCTTGATCGGGGCCATTGCTTGGCTCCCGTTAACGTCAGGGTGCGCGCCTGTTCGGCCGTCTGTCAATCCGCCGCGTGGCCAAGTCGCGCATGTTGCGGCGCACGGGGCACGTCCACCGCGAAAATCGCCCCGCGTCCGGGCCGTGACCGCACCGTAAGCGCGAGATCGAGCAGACGGGCCAACCGGCGGGCAACCGCCAAGCCCAGGCCGCCGCCCACCGCCAGACCGGCGCGGCGGTCCGCCTCCGCCGACGCGATTCGATGGAAATCCTCGAAAATCGCCGCCTGTTCCTCGGGCGCGATGCCGACGCCGCTGTCCCACACCTCGATCCGCAGCCGGTCGGACCGCCGACGGGTCGCCAGCAGCACGCCACCCCGCTGGGTGTAGCGCACGGCGTTGGCCAGGATGGGCCGCAACAGACGCTCCAGCAGCAGGGGGTCGCTCACCACCTCCACCTCGGCGGGGCGGACGTTGAACCGCAGGCCCTTGGCCTCGGCCTCCGGGGCGAAATCCTGCAACAGGCGGCCCAACACATCGTCGATGGGAAAGGCGCGCGGCTGCGGAACCCAGGTCCCGGCGTCCAACCGCAGAATGTCCAGCACGGGGGTGAGAAGCTGTTCCGCCCCCTGGATCGACTGGCCCAGCTTGGCCGCCAAATCCACCGCCGACGGATCGCTTTGCCGCCCGGCCAGCAGGTGATGGAACAGGTGCATCGCCTGGAAGGGTTGACGCAAGTCGTGCGCCGCCTTGGTCAACAGCCGCACCGACGCGGCGCGGTCCCGCCGGGCCTGCGCCAGTTCCTCCCCCTCACCCGTCACGGCAAATCCCATCAGCGCGCCATCGGCCCGATGCACCGGCTGGACGCACAGCCCCAACCCCGCCATGGCCCCATCCAGGCTCACCGCGCCATCCATGGACAGGCCGTTGACGGGAATCCCCAGCCTCTGCCCCTCCACCGCCGCGCGATCATGCCCCAACAGACGGCAAAAGGCCGGGTTGGCGGTGACGCACCGCCCCGCCCCGTCCAAAAACGCTTGCGGCGCGTCGTTCGCCGCCAGCAGGGCATCCAGACAATCCTCGCGCGTTGGTCCTGGAATGGCGGTCATGGCCTGTCACTCATGCTGGGGCACTCTGGCGCGGCGGGCGCGTCTCGCGCCACCTGTCTGTTCACAACACAAACAAAACAACGGGCTATCTTTATCGAATCGCACCCTTTGCCCTGTCAAATCTGACCTTCCGCCAGGGGTGAGGGCCGCACCTCAGCCAAAAGAATCCCGTTTGCCCGCTTGACGGTCGATCGCTTCCGGCCACCGGTTGGCGTGACCGGCCCGGCAGGCTATAAGGTCGCCATGGTGTCCCGCCGCCCCACTCCCATCCGCCGCCGCAAGCGCACGAGCGCGGCCACGCCGAAGCCCTCGCGCGCGCTGGAGATTTTCGGCCTGCCCGCCCCGCTGGAACTGCGGGAAAGCGCGCGTGCCACCCGGATGACGTTGAAGGTTGATCCGGGACGCGACCTGATCCAGGTGGTTATTCCGGTTGGTGTGTCGGAACGCGACGCCCGCAGCTTCATCGGCCGGCATCTTGTCTGGCTGCGCGCGCGCATGGCCGCCCTGCCGCCCCCCCTGCCCTTCATCGACGGGGCGGTGATTCCCGTCCGTGGGGTCGACCACACCGTCCGTTGGGTCGCCGACCTGCGCGGCCCGACCCGGATCGAGGACGGGGCCATTCTGGTCGGTGGCCTGCCCGACCACACCACCCGCCGCGTCCGCGATTTCCTGGTGAGCGAGGCCAAGCGGGAGATCGGCGCGCGGGCGCGGGTCAAGGCGGCGCTGATCGGCGCGCGGATCGCCGCCATCACCCTGCGCGACACCAAAAGCCGCTGGGGAAGCTGTTCGTCCACCGGACGGCTGTCCTTTTCCTGGCGGCTGATCCTCGCCCCCGATTCCGTGCTGGACTACGTCGTCGGCCACGAGGTGGCGCATTTGCAGGAGATGAACCACTCGCCGCAATTCTGGGCCTTGTGCGCCCGCCTGACCGCCGAGTTGAACCCCGACGTCGACACCCCGCGCGGCTGGCTGAAGGCCAACGGCGCGCGCCTGCTGCGCTACGGCTGACTCCCCGCCAACGGGACCCGACACGCGCCTTCGCGAATATCTGATGCGCGCCTTCGCGAATATCTGATGCGCGCCTTCGCGCGTGGGCATCAATTGGTTTCATCGGATACAGTGCCGCGCCCCGCCGCAGCCTGAAACACCGGTCCGACCATGCCCCGTTCCGATTCCCTGGTGATCCGCATCCTGTTGACCGCGCTGGTCGCCTTCGGCCCGCTGTCCACCGACCTGTATCTGCCGTCGCTGCCCACGCTGGTGCGGGTGTTCGACACCGACATCGCCATGGTGCAGTTGACGCTGTCGACCTTCCTGATCGGCTTCGCCGTGTCGCAACTGATCTACGGGCCAATGTCCGACCGGTTCGGGCGACGCCCGACGCTGCTGGTCGGCATCGCCGTGTATCTGGTGGCCAGCGCCGTGTGCGCGCTCGCCACCAGCGTGGAGGGGTTGATCGCCGCCCGTTTCTTCCAGGCGCTGGGGGCCTGCTGCGGCCCGGTGGTCGGGCGGGCCGTGGTCCGCGACGTGTTCGGACGCGACCGGGCGGCCACCGTGTTGGCCTACATGTCGATGGCGATGACGCTGGCTCCGGCGGTCGGTCCGGTGCTGGGCGGGGCGTTGATGGAGCTGTTCGGCTGGCGTTCCAACTTCATCCTGCTGACCGGCTTCGCCGTGGTGATCCTGGTTGCGGTCTGGTCCCTGCTGGCCGAAACCAACACCACCCGCGACCACGAGGCGCTGAATCCCGGACGCATGCTGGCGAACTACGCGCTGCTGCTGCGCAACCGCCGCTTCATCGGCTATGTGCTGGTCGTCGCCTGCTCCTACAGCGGCATCTTCGCCTTCATCTCCGGCTCGTCCTTTCTGCTGATCGGTCAGATGCACCTGTCGCCCGCGCAGTATGGGATGAGCTTCGCCACCGTTGTGCTGGGCTACACCCTCGGTTCGCTCGTGGCCGGAAAGCTGTCGCACCGCTGGGGCGGTGCCCGGATGATCCGGACCGGCACGCTGGTGTCGCTGGCGGGCGGCGCGCTGGGGGTTGGGTTGGCGGCGGCGGGCGTTCTCCAGATCGCCAGCGTCGTCGCCCCGGTCTTCCTGTTCATCCTGGGGGTCGGCTTGACCCTGCCCAACGCCACCGCCAACGCGGTCGGCCCGTACCCGACGATGGCCGGGCTGGCCTCCTCCCTGCTGGGTTTCGTCCAGATGACCGTCGCCGCTGTGGTCGGGCTGGCGGTTGGCCATCTGCACAGCGGAACGGCGATGCCGCTGATGGGTGCCATCGGGCTGGCCGGGCTGGGCGCGCTGCTTGCGCACCGGCTTTTGGTCGTTCCGGTGTCGGAACAACACGACCCGCAACCGTGACCCGCATCGGCCGGCACCCCATCATCATGACCAAATTGTTGAATTTGTTACCGTTTTTTACCACCCACCCGCGCTTGTGATTTTTTTGGTCCGCTGCGCATTTTTCCCTTTGCATCGCGGGCCTATGGATCTATGTAACGGCAACTCGCAAGCGCACGTGCCGCTGGCCCGCCCCTCGGCTGTTCCCGAGATGTGGTTATGCAACGACGTAACGCGTGATCCCCGACCGTCCCCTAAACAAGGCGGCGTCTTGGAGGTTACGATGGTTCATGTTGTTGTGGGTGGGCGCGTGTCCACCCGTCATCGAAATCTGCCCGATCTGGGAAATTTGCCCGTCCTGGCCAAAACCGACGCGATTCGATCGTGTACGGACCAGACCAGTATCAGCGGCCTTTAACGCCTGACCTGCAAGATTTGCTGTTGGTCCGCTGAGCGTTAGGCCGCTCCGCTCCCCCCGACTCCGCCTTTTCCGATCCATCATCTTGCGTCCCAGGAGACTGAGATGACCCAGAAGATTGCGCGCTTTTTCGAAGAGCAGCGCCCGCAGACCCCTTGCCTCGTCGTCGATCTGGACGTGGTCGAGCAGAATTACAACGATCTGCACGACGCCCTGCCCGACGCCCGCATCTTCTACGCGGTGAAGGCCAACCCGGCGGCGGAAATTCTGGCGTTGCTGGCCCGGCTCGGCTCGGCCTTCGATTGCGCCTCGGTCCCGGAAATCCAGATGGCGCTGGCCGCCGGGGTCACGCCCGACCGCATTTCCTACGGCAACACCATCAAGAAGGAAGCGGACATCCGCCGCGCCTTCGAACTGGGCGTGCGCCTCTACGCCTTCGACAGCGACGCCGAACTGGAAAAGATCGAGCGCGCCGCCCCCGGCTCCCGCGTGTTCTGCCGCATCCTGACCTCCGGCGAAGGGGCCGAATGGCCGCTGTCGCGCAAGTTCGGCTGCGATCTGCCGATGGCGCGCGCGCTGCTGCTGAAGGCCCGCGACATGAACGTGCAGCCCTATGGCGTCTCGTTCCACGTCGGCTCGCAGCAAAAGGATTTGAAGCAGTGGGACAACGCCATCTTCCAGGTGGCCCAGCTGTTCCGCGAGCTTGAAATCCTGGGCGTCGATCTGGGCATGATCAATCTGGGCGGCGGCTTCCCCACCCGCTACCGCACCGACGTGCCGGAAAGCACCGCCTATGGTCAGGCGATCTTCGACTCGCTGCGCACCCATTTCGGCAACCATCTGCCGGAAACCATCGTGGAGCCGGGGCGCGGCATGGTCGGCAGCGCCGGCATCATCGAGAGCGAGGTCGTGCTGGTGTCCCGCAAGTCGGCGGACGACGCCAAGCGCTGGGTCTATCTCGACATCGGCAAGTTCAGCGGCCTGGCCGAAACCATGGACGAAGCCATCCAATACCCGATCGAGGTGTTGGGCGATGACGAGACCGGCGACCGCGAGGCGGTGATCCTGGCCGGTCCCACCTGCGATTCCGCCGATGTGCTGTACGAGCGCGCCGACTACAAGCTGCCGACGGATCTGAAGGCGGGCGACCGTGTGCGCATCCACGCGACGGGTGCCTACACCACCACCTATTCGGCGGTCTGCTTCAACGGGTTCGAGCCGCTGAAGCATTATTGCATCTGAAGACCCGCGCGCGGAAAAGGCCCGCCGATCCGCGCCGCTTCAGCCTCCTGCGATCCGCCGACCGTCCATCCCGGTCGGCGGATCAACGGACCCCCAGCGCTCCTTCGGGGCGCTTTTTTTGCGCGCTGTTTGGTTCGGCAGATATGCCGCCGTTTCAGCCACGCCCAAATTTCAGGCACAAAAAAGGGCCGCTCTCCGGTTGGAGGCGGCCCTTTTCGGCGTCACGCGCGCTCATTCGCGCCAGAACGGCTTGGACATTTCTTCGTCGGCGTCGGTGCGGCTGAAACCGATGTCCTGGAGCATGCGCTCGTCCAGGCGGCTCAGTTCACGACGGGTGACGACGCGCTGGCGCCACAGACCGACCAGATTGAAGCCGGTGGCAAACAGATTGGCGAGAGACAGCGAGCCGCGATCGGCCTGCGCCGAATGCAGAAGGGTGGCCATGATGGTGATTCCTGATGTGTTATTCGTGTGCCGGTGGGTCGAGGGGTCCGCCGGTCTGGCGATCACGCCCTCGGTCCGTGGAAAGATAATTACGCCTCTTTTCCCCGGTCTGCCACCCCTCTCATCAACATGCCCGCTTTGCAGGCAACGAAGGTCTGAGCAGGGAATGTTTTCAAACTGTGGCGAAACTGTCATTCTGACCGCGCATCGTTCGCCACACCCACAATCCCACTTGCCTGGACAGCGCGGCGGTCTTGCGGCATCTTTTGTTTTACTTGCGGATCATACGGCTTCATCATGATTGACACCATCGGCTTTGACGGCGACGACACCCTCTGGCACAACGAGTCCCTGTTTTCGATGACGCAGGAGCGGTTTCGCGCCCTGCTGGCCCACGCCGCCGATCCGGCCGACCTTGACCGCCGCCTGTTGGAGGCCGAACGGGCGAATCTCGCGGTCTATGGCTACGGCATCAAAGGCTTCGTGCTGTCGATGATCGAAACCGCGATTTCCGTCACCGACGGCCGGGTTCCCGCCCGCGATCTGCAGAGCCTGATCGATTTCGGCAAGGCGATGCTGGACCACCCGGTGGAACTGCTGCCCGGCGTGGCGGAGGTGGTCGACGCGCTGTCCCGCCGTTACCGCCTGATCCTGATCACCAAGGGCGACCTGTTCGACCAGGAAAGCAAGGTGGCACGCTCCGGCCTCGCCGGGCGGTTCGACGCGGTGGAGATCGTCAGCGAAAAGGACCCGGCCAGCTACCGCCGGGTGCTCGACCGCCACGGCGTCGCGGCGGAACGCTTCGTCATGGTCGGCAACTCGATCCGGTCGGACATTCTGCCGGTGCTGGCGCTGGGCGGCCACGCCGTCCACATCCCCTACGCCATCACCTGGGCGCATGAGGAGGCCGACCCGCCCGATGCCCATTACCGCCGCCTCGACTCGGTGCACGACCTGCCGCCGCTGCTGGCCTCCTGGTGAAGCCCCTTCCCCCTCTTGCCCTGTTCAGGACCCGCCATGACCGACGCACCCCCGCCGCTGTTCGTGCTGGGCGACGCCACGCCCGAAACCGGCGCGCCCGCCCCCGACCGTCTCATCAACGGTTCACCGGTTTTCACCACCTGGAACGGCTACGAATCGGCGGACGGCACCCGCTTCGCCGGGGTGTGGCGCTCCACCCCCGGCGCGTGGCGCATCCAGTATGACGAGTGGGAGTATTGCGAGATTCTGGAGGGCGAAAGCGTGGTCGCCCACGACGACGGGCGGCGCTGGACGTTGACGGCGGGGGACCGCTTCGTCATCGAACCCGGTTTCGTCGGGTCCTGGACGGTGGTGACGACAACGACCAAGCGCTACGTCATCGTTCTGGGCTGACGCCGCACACAAAAGCACCCCCGCACACCGCCCTCTCCCCCGTGTGCGGCTGGCCCGCGATTCGGAGCCTGGCCAAAGGAGGAACCCGTCCCAACCGGGCGGGAGAGAGGAGGGTGTGCGGGGGCGTCAACCGCGCCAGCGCGCGGACGGGACCCTGCGATCAGCCGATGGACACGGTGGCGACGGCGCTGGCGTGGTTCAGGACGGTCACGGCCTTGCGACCAATCTCAACCGCCAACACCCCCAGGGTCAGGACGGAGGCCACCAACACGACGCGGGCGATGTCGCGCGTCCAGGCCATCTTCTTGGCGTTGGTGCTGCGCTGGCGGCGGTGCAGGCGGGCGCGGGCGGCTTGCTGTCGGGCTTCCAGACGCTTTTCAATCCACGCCGTCGTCGCCATCTTGCCCTCCGTTGTCCCGCCGCATTCGATAAGCTTTTGTATAAAATTTTAGAGAAATGCGCAAGGGAGATTCTGGGAGGATGCGATGCGGTGGAACGCCGCACGGCGCGCGCCGACCGGCCCCGCGCCGTGCCGCCCGGTCAACGCCGGATCGGGTCCCGGCTCAAGCCCTTGGCCGCCAATTCAGCCAGATAGCCGGCCCACAGGCGGTCCTGCTCGGCCCCGATCTCATAGAGATAGGTCCACGAAAAGATGCCGCTGTCGTGCAGATCGTCGAACAGGATGCGGATGGCGTAGTTGCCGACCGCCTCCACCCCCATGATGCCGACATGGCGGCGGCCGGAGACCGTCTGCTTCTGGCTGGGGGTGTGACCCTGCACCTCAGCCGACGGGCTGACGACGCGCAGGAACTCCGCCGGATAGGAAAAGCGGCGGCCATCGTCAAAATCGACCTCCAGCCGCTTGTCCTCCCGCTTCAGCCGGATTTCCACCGGCCAATGAACGGTCCCGAACGAGGGGGTGACGAAACGCTCGTCGGCGCTCATCCGTTGGCCCCGGTGCCAACCCCGGCCTTGTCGAGGCTGCGCGCCTCGTCGATCAGCATGATCGGGATGCCGTCGCGGATGGGATAGGCCAGCCCGGCACGCTCGCTCACCAGCTCGCCACGCTCCGCGTCAAAGCGCAGGGGACCTTTGGTCAACGGGCAGACCAGGATTTCCAACAGCTTGGGATCGACGCGGGCACCGGCCTTGGCGTCGCTGGTCTTGTCGTCGGGCGTGGTCATCGGGCGTCTCTCGGAAAGGGGAACGGAAATCTCAATGGCACGGGGCGCAATCGCCGTCGCGGCAGTCGAGAATGGCCATCTCGATCAAGCCGATCAAGAGCTTCCCGCGTTCGGCGAGCGTCGGCGCTTCCAACAGCCCCTGTTTTTCCGCCGCGCTGAAGGGACAGACCATCGCCAGGGAATTGACCAAACGCTCGTCCAGCGACCCTTCGATGGATTGCCAATCGACCGAGATGCCGTGCAGACGGAAATAGCTCTTCAGCCCGGTCAGCAGCCGCCCGCGCTCGACCTCGCCGCAGCGCTCCGGCTCCATGTCCTCGGCGAAGCAGTCCCAGCAGGGCACGACGCGGCGGTAGCCGCGCGCGCCCTCGATCTCGCGCTCCACCCCGAAACGGGTCAGGCCCGACAGGGTGATGAGGAAACGGCCATCCTCGGTTTCGGAAAAGCTGGTGATGCGCCCGGCACAGCCGACGTCGTAGACCGGCGGTTCACGCCCCCGGCAGGCGGGGGCCACCGGCTGGATCATGCCGATCATGCGGTCTCCGGCCCGCAGGGCGTCCTCGACCATCGCCAGATAGCGCGGTTCGAAGATGTTCAGCGGCAACCGCGTGCGCGGCAGAAGCAACGCCCCGGGCAGGGGGAAGATCGGCAGCGTCGGCGGCAGCTGGTCAAAGGGGGGATCGAAGGGGTTCCGGCTCATGACCAATCAGATAGAACCCCTTCGCGCCGGGAACAGGTGGATCAGCGGAACAGAATCGTCGACAGCTTGCGGCGGGTCTGCACGGTCAGCGGGTCGGTCGGGCCAAAGGCCTCGAAGAACTTGACCAGTTGCTTGCGCGCCGAGTCGTCGTTCCACGCACGGTCACGGCGAACGATGGTCAACAGCTCCTCCACCGCCGCCTCGCGCTTGCCCGCCGCGAACAGCGCCATGGCCAGATCGAAACGGGACTCGTGATCGTCGGCGTTGTGGGCGACTCGCTCCATCAGCTCCGGGATCGGTCCGGCGTTGGCCGCCTGCTCCGCCACCTCCAGCGAGGCGCGGACGTTGGCCAGCTCCTTGTCCTTGGCCAGCGCGGCGGGGGCCTGGGCCAGCATCGCCTTGGCGTTCTCCAGATCCCCGGCGGCGATCAGGCAACGGATGGTCCCGGCGTAGGCCGCCGCGTTTTCCGGTTCGGCCTGCAGGATCTCGCCATAGAGATCGACAGCCCCTTGCAGGTCGCCCGCGTCCAGCATCTCCTTGGCCTGGGCCAGCGCCTCCTCCAGCGGATCACCGGCGGCGGCACCGGACGCCTTGGCCAGCTTCACCAGCTTGTCGATGAAGGTCTTCAGCTCCGACTCGGGCTTGGCCCCCATGAAACCATCGACCGGGCGGCCCTGGAAAAAGGCGTAGACCGCCGGAATGGACTGGACCCGCAATTGCGAGGCGATCATCGGGTGCTGGTCGGTGTCGATCTTCACCAGCCGCACCGCGCCCTTGGCGGCGCGCACCAGCTTTTCGATGACCGGGCCAAGCTGCTTGCAGGGGCCGCACCAGGGTGCCCAGAAATCGACGATGACCGGCACGTTGCGCGAGGCTTCGATCACATCGACCATGAAATCGCGGTCGGTGCTGTCCTTCACGACGTCGGCGGCCCCGGCGGGAGCGCCAGCGGCGGGCTTGGGGGCTTTGGCGGGCGGAATGGAGAACATGGCAGGTCGATTCCCGTTGGTGTCGTCTGGACGAACTGCGACATAGATGAGCGCGCGCGGCCCATCAGGCAAGAACTCTCACGCGCGACGCGCTCACACAGCCGCGCGCACCATTGGTCAGGCCGCGTCCTCCGGCCAGCCGAAGGCGACGATGGACGGTTCATGACCGCAGGCGCGCAGGAAACGCAACAGGTCGTCGCGCTGGATCGCCGTGGTCCGGTCGTTGATCAGCGGGTGATAGTTCAACAGGTCGTGCGCCATCATCGCCTCTTGCAACACCACCTTCACCCGGCCCTGCGTGTCGTTGACGATCGCCAGCGGCGACACCGAACCGGGGCGGATGCCCAGACAGTCCCACAGCCGTTCGGCCGAGGCGAAGGAGAGCCGGGCCGAGCCGATGGCCTTGTCCAGCCGCTTCAGATCGATGCGCGCGTCCTCCAGCGCCACGACCAGCCACAACTGATCCTTCTTGTCCTTCAGGAACAGGTTCTTGCAGTGGCCGCCGGGCAGCGCGCCGCGCAGGGCCTTGCTGTCCTCCACCGTGTGCAGCGGCGGGTGGCTGTGGGTGGTGGTGGCGATGCCCAGCGCGGCCAGCCGCGCCAGCAGGTCGTCCGGGGAGGTTGGCAAGGGACGGTCCGGAGCCGGAGCCTCCGTTGCAGTTGGGGGCGTTGCGGTGGGGATCGGGGCGGTGTCCATGCCCCCTTTTAGCCGTCCGCCGGAAAATCGTCCAGTCGGCGAAAAAATGAAAAAAGACGCTTGCGCCCCGCGTCAAAATCCTTATAGTCCGCCGCACGCCGCCGGTTGGACCGGACGCCGAAGACAAAGCGAAGCAAAACGACGACCGTCGAAGCAACGCCAAGACAACGGCAAGAAGTTCCAAAAGCGGATACGGAGCGCGGGCGTAGCTCAGGGGTAGAGCACAACCTTGCCAAGGTTGGGGTCGAGGGTTCGAATCCCTTCGCCCGCTCCATTTCCCGCCGAAACCAATGTTTCGGTGGATGTCGCAGAAAGACCGGGCGGAAACGCTGCGGTCTTTTTTGCGTTTCGGGCCTGTGAGCGTGAGACGCCCTGACGCAACGCGGAACCCAAGACAGCAGACAGGAAAAAGGGGAGAGCGCCTTGCGGCCCCCTCCCCCGTCGCTTCACCCCGTCACCGGTCGGCGTGATCCTTACGCGCCATAGACGCGGTCCAGATCGGCGTCGGTGAAGTGGTAGTCGGTCGAGCAGAACTGACAGGTCACTTCCACCCGGCCATCATCGATCTTCAGTTCCTGCACCTCGTCGCGCGGCAGGCTCGCCAGCATGGTTTCCACCCGCTCGCGCGAGCAACGGCAGCCAAAGCGCAGGCCGTGCGGGTCGTACACGCGCACGCCATCCTCGTGGAACAGGCGGTAGAGCAGGGTCGAGGCGGCCAGATCGACGTCCAACAGTTCGTTGCCGGTGACGCTGGACATCAGCGCCAGGGCGCGAATCCAGTCCTCTTCCTTGTCCGACGCGTCGACGCCCTGTTCCTGCGGCAAGCGCTGGATCATGACGCCGCCGGTGCGCCAGACGCCGGGGGTTCCGTCCGGGTTCACGGCGCGGTCGGCGACCACCGACAGGCCGGTCTGCACCTGCTCCGACTGGCGGAAATAATGCTGGACGCAGTCGGTCAGCGTCTTGCCATACAGCTCGACGATGCCCTGGTAACGGTCGGTGTCCGGCCCCTGATCGACGGTGAAGGCGATGTAGCCCTTGCCCAGCAGCGCCGCCGCCGGGGCGATGTCCACGTCGCGCTCGGCCTTCGCCAGCTCTTCGGCGTCGTATTGGGCGTAGGCGCGGACGTCGCCGACCGAGGTGACGTCGGCCACCAGCATCTTGATCGCCCCCTCCCCCTTTGTCTGAAGGGTGAAGATGCCCTCATACTTCAGCATGCTGGACAGCAGCACCGCCAGGGTCGCGGTTTCCGCCAGGATGCGGGCGACGCTGTCCGGGTATTCGTGGCGGGTCAGGATTTCATCGATGGCCGGGCCAAGCTTGACCATGCGGCCGCGCAGGCGCGACGCCTCGATTTGAAAGGGCAGAACGAAATCGTCGGCGAGCGGACGGACGGAAGGATCGTCCATGAAGGCATTCCTTGAGCAAAACCGGGAAAAGGGCGTCTGCGGCAAGATCGGAGCCGCGCGCCGCCAAATCAAGGGCGGCGGGGCTGACGCGCACCCGGCGCAGCCCTTTTTCAGCGCGTTCCCCCCGCCGCCCCACAGCGGCGGGGGAATCGCGTCACAGTCCGGCGGATCAGACCGCGCCCATGCACCAGGCGAGGATCGCCTTTTGCGCGTGCAGACGGTTTTCCGCCTCGTCCCACACCACCGAATGGCGGCCATCGATCACGCCGTCCGTCACCTCCTCCCCGCGATGGGCGGGCAGGCAGTGCATGAACAGCGCGTCGGTGTGCGCGTGGGCCATCAGCGCTTCGTTGACCTGATAGGGGGTGAGGATCGCCGCGCGTTCATCGACGTCGGTGTTGTGCATCGACGCCCAGGCGTCGGTGATGACGCACTCGGTCCCGCGCACCGCCTCTTCCGGCGATTCGGTGACGACCAGACGGCCCTTGCCCTCCGCCTTGGCCCACGCCAACAGCTCCGCCGACGGGGCGTATTGCGGCGGGCAGGCCAGACGCAGTTCGAAATCGAATCGCACGGCAGCGTGCGCCCAGCTGATCGCGACGTTGTTGCAATCGCCCAGCCACGCCACCGACCGCCCGGTGATCGGGCCGCGATGCTCTTCGAAGGTCAACAGATCGGCCATGATCTGGCAGGGGTGGGTCTGGTCGGTCAGACCGTTGATGATCGGGATGCTGGCGTGTTTGGCCAGCTCATGCACCCGCTCTTCCGCCGTCGTGCGCACCATCACCGCGTCGACGTAGCGCGAGAGCACCCGCGCGGTGTCGCCGATGGTTTCGCCCCGGCCCAGTTGCATGTCGTCGGGCTTCAGCACCAGAACATTGCCGCCCAGTTGGCGCATCCCGACCTCGAACGACACGCGGGTGCGGGTCGAGGGCTTTTCGAAGATGAGCGCCAGCGTCTTGTCCTGGAACAGGGTGCGATAGGCGGCCTTGTCGGCCTTGATCGCGATGGCCTGGTCCAGGATGTGGCGCAGCGTGGCCGTGTCCAGGTGATGAACGTCGAGAAAATGCCGAACCGAACTCATGCCGTCCACTCCCCTGCGGTCTGGTCGAGGATGGCAACGGCCTCTTCCACCTGTTGGTCTTCGATGATGAGCGGCGGCAGCAGGCGCACGACGTTGTCGCCCGCCGGAACCGCCAGCAGGCCGTTGGCGCGCAGCGTCGCCACCACGTCGCCCACCGGCGGGGCGACGCGCAGGCCCAGCAACAGGCCCTGGCCGCGCAGCTCCAGGAAGAATCCCGGATGCTTGGCGATCAACGCCTCCAAACGGCCCTGGAGCGTCCCGGCGATGCGCTGGACGCCGTCCAGGAATCCGGGGGCCGTGACCAGATCGAGCACGGCGTTGCCCACGGCGGTCGCCAGCGGATTCCCGCCATAGGTCGACCCATGGGTCCCGGCGGTCATGCCGGAGGCCGCGCGTTCGGTCGCCAGACAGGCCCCGAGCGGGAATCCGCCGCCGATGCCCTTGGCCACCGCCATGACGTCCGGGGTGATCCCGGCCCATTCATGGGCGAACAGCTTGCCGGTGCGGCCCATGCCGCTTTGGATTTCATCGAAGAACAGCAGCAGGCCGAATTCGTCGCACACCTCGCGCAGGCCGCGCAGGAATTCGACCGAACCGGTGCGGATGCCGCCCTCGCCCTGGATCGGCTCGACGCAGATGCCGCCGGTTTCCGGGGTGATGGCGTTGCGCAGCTCGTTCAGATTGCCAAAGGCGACCTGATCGAATCCGTCGAGCAGCGGGCCGAATCCCTTCACCAGCTTGTCCTGCTTGGCGGCGGAAATCGACCCCAGCGTGCGGCCGTGGAAGGCCTGCTCGAAGGTGATGATGCGGGTCTTTTGCGGGTTGCCGGTTTCGTAATGGTACTTGCGCACCAGCTTGGCCCCGCATTCCCACGCCTCAGCGCCCGAGTTCGTGAAGAACACGGTGTCGGCGAAGGTCAGCTCCGTCAGCCGCTTGGCAAGGCTTTCCTGACCGGCGACCCGGAACAGGTTCGAGGTGTGCCACACCTTGTGCGCCTGATCGGTCAGGGCCTTGATCAGGTAAGGATGGGCATGGCCGAACGCCGTCACCGCCACCCCGGCGGCGAAATCCAGGAATCGTCGCCCGTCGGTCGCGTAAAGATACGGACCTTCCCCGCGCTCGAACACAACATCGGCGCGGGCGTATGTGGGCATAACGACGGGGATCACGGCTTTGGCCTCCCAAAACAGAAAACCCGGCAAGCATTGTACCCGCCGGGAACGCGGCAAATATCCGAGGTGCGATAGGTTCTGTCAACGGATAGACGCAGGAAAACCCCAAAAGCAGGGCAGGAATACCGCCCCCTCACGCCTTCAACTTGTAACCTGTCTTGAACATCCTCCAGGCCAGCCACCACAAACCGGCGTTGACCCCGGCCATCACCAGCACCCCCAGCCACAGCGATCCGTCGGCCCGGCCGATGAAGCCATAGCGGAAGCCGTCGATCATGTAGAAGAAGGGGTCGGCGTGGGCGACGTACCAGAAGACCCCCGGCAGGGAATCGACCGAATAGAAGGTGCCGGACAGGAAGGACAGCGGCGTGACGACGAAATTGGTCACGGCGGCGATGTTGTCGAACTTCTCCGACCACACGCCGCCAATCAGGCCCAGCAGCGACAGCAGCATCGACGCCATCAGCGCGTGATACAGGACAAAGCCCGGATGCGGCATGTGCAGCGGCACGAAAACCCAGATCGTCAGCCCCGTCACCAGCCCGACGATCAGGCCACGGGTGACACCGCCCAGCACAAAGCCGCTGACCAGTTCCATCGGCGACAGCGGCGGCATCAGGATGTCCACGATGTTGCCCTGCACCTTGGCGATCACCACCGAGGACGAGGTGTTGGCAAAGGCGTTCTGCACCATCGCCATCATCATCAGGCCGGGGGCGAGGAACTCCAGATAGGGCGTCTCGCCGACCATCCGCACCGCCGCGCCCAGCGACAGGGCGAAGACGGCGTAATAGAGCAGCGTCGTCACCACCGGTGCCCAGACGGTTTGCTGGTGCACCTTGATGAAGCGCCGCACCTCGCGGGCGTACAGGGTCCACAGACCGATCCAGTTGACGGAACCGACGGCGCGCGGCATGGGGGGGAGAGGATGGGTCATCGTTCCACGATCCACAAATGAACGCGGGACTTTACGTGCCGCCGCCCCGGCGGGCAACCGCCACCACCGCAAGGACAGCCATGACCCGCGACACCCCGCCCCGCCCGCCGACCGGCTCCCGCCCCGATTCGCGTTCCGACACGCGCTCTGATTCGCACTCCGGCCCGCGCGCGCCCAAACCGGTGAAGCGGGTGACGCCCCAGCATCTGGAACACGCCGCCCTGCGCTATCTGGAGCGGTTCGCCAGTTCCACCGCCAATCTGCGCGCGGTGCTGATGCGGCGGGTCCAGCGCTCCGCCCAGGCCCACGGCGACGACCCGGCGGAGGGTGCCCGCTGGGTGGACGCGCTGATCGAACGCTACGTCCGCGCCAATCTGCTGAACGACGACACCTACGCCCGGATGCGGACGGAAAGCCTGCTGCGGCGCGGGGCGTCCACCCGGATGATCGCGCAGAAGCTGGCGGCCAAGGGCATCGACCGCGACCGGACCGACCGGACGCTGGACGAACTGCGCGAGGATGTCGGCGGGAATTTGGATGTGCGGGCGGCGCTGGCCTTGGCCAAACGGCGGCGACTCGGCGTGTACCGCGCGCCCGAGGCGCGGGCGGCGCACCGCGACAAAGACATGGCGGCGCTGGGTCGTGCCGGATTCGGCTATGAGATCGCCCGGCGGGTGGTGGACGCCGAAGACCCGGACGAGTTGCTGGTGGAGTGAGCATCACGCGCGGTTCGGACACGACGAAACGCGCGATTTCCGTTTGGGAAATCGCGCGCCGCTCTCAACCGGGAGTCGGATTCGTCCTGTAAGCGCACAAAACCTGTGTCGGCGGGGCGGAACCGCCCCGACCGGTGCGCGCAGCCAATCAGGCGGCGGCCTGGGCCTTTTCCTGGGCCTTGGCGATGCGGCGCTTGACGCGGCGGGCGTCGTCGCTCAGCAGCGCGTCCTTGGCGTCGAGCAGGAAGGCGTCGAGGCCGCCCTTGTGCTCAATCGAACGGATCGCGTGGACCGAGAGGCGCAGACGCACCATCGAACCCAGAGCGTCGCTCAGCAGCGAGGTGTCCTGGAGGTTCGGCTGGAAGCGGCGGCGATTCTTGTTGTTGGCGTGGCTGACGTTGTTGCCAAACTGCGTGCCTTTGCCAGTCACGGAGCACCGACGTGCCATCGGACTTATCCTTTACTTGAACAAATGAAACCCGGTGACGGGCGGAGAACCGCCCGAAGGAGGCCGCTATATAGTCGAACAAAAGAGGGGTCGTCAAGGACAGATCCGCGAGAACAAAGCCGAGAATCCGCGATCCCCCCAGAGTCGAACCGCGCCCCGTCCCTCAACAAAGCCAAGAGACGGCGGCGCGATGGACTGTGTTCAACGCGACAGGCCGGTCTTGCCACGGCCACCCGTGCGGCGCACGGCGGCGTTGCGCACCGGCGGCTTCGCCGCGACCGGGGCAGCGTCCACCACCGAGGCGACCGTCTCTTCGACCGGAGCGGCGTCGGGAGTCGCAGCGACGACGACCGATTCGGCCACGGTTTCGACCACCGGGGCCTCGACCGCAACAGCCTCAACCACAACAGCCTCGGCCACAACAGGGTCAGCCGCCGGGGCTTCCACCGGAACCTCTTCCGGCGCGGGCGCAACCGCTTCCACCACGACCGGGGCGACCTCAACCGGGGCAACCACGACCTCCACGGCGTCGACCGCCACCGCGTCGACCACCACGGCCGCAACCGGCTGCGGCTCGTCTTCGATGGTTTCCGCCCGCAGCACGATGGGGCCGACCGGCTTGACCGTCACGGCCACGCCCCCAACCGGCAGAACAGAGGTCGGCAACACCGCCACCTCAGCGGCGAGTTTGGCCGAGACGTCCAACAGCCCCTGCACCCCTTCGGTGACGCGGGCCTGGGTGGCGGTCAGCCATTCGCGGTGCAGCGCGGCCAGATCGGCGGGGGTGCGGGCCTTGCCCAGGCCACCGGCCAGACGCCCGGCGTCGGACAGCGAACCGGTCACACCGTCGTACCAACGGCGGTAGCCGTCCTGCATCAGCGCGGCGACGCGGGCCGACTTGGCGGCGGTGGTTTCGGCGTTGGATTTGGCGAGCGTGCCAGCCTGCGCGAACAGGCCGTAAAAGGGGGCGGCGGTCATGGTGCGTTGTCTCCCATGGACGAATCAGCGTGGCGGAAACGGAAAGGCCGCTCCGGCAAACCCCAGGAGACTGCGGGCAACCGTTCGCCCAAGCGCCCACACGGACGCCCCTTTCCCGCTTGATGGACAGTACCGCCACCCGCGCTGCAACGCAACGAAAATGTTGCATTGCAACATTAGCGAAACCGCGCCTTTCCGCCCGTCACGCCCGCCACACCAACGCGCTTACACCGGCGGCGCATCGCCCAGGAACTGCCCCAGCAACGCCCGCGCCGCCGTGGTCGGGATGACCGCGCCCTGCGTCACCGCGTCCTCGAGTCGCGCCAGATCGGCCCGCACCGCCGGATGGGCGCGGAAGCGGTCGATCAGGGTTTCGCGGATCTCGCTCCACAGCCAGGCGCGCGCCTGTTCGGCCCGACGGCGGTCGCGCTGGCCGTTCGCCTCGGTCAGTTCCCGGTGCGCGCCAATGGTGGCCCACACCTCGTCAACCCCGATCTTGTGCACCGCCGAACAGCTCAGCACCGGGACCCGCCAATCGCCGTGGCGCAGCAGCATCAGCGCGTGGCGGTAATCGGCCACCGTGTGGCGGGCGGTGGCGGTCAGATCACCGTCGGCCTTGTTGACCACGACCAGATCGGCCAGTTCGACGATACCCTTCTTGATGCCCTGCAACTCGTCGCCACCGGCGGGCAGCAGCAGCAGCATGAACAGATCCACCATGTCGGCGACGGCGGTTTCCGATTGGCCGACGCCGACCGTCTCCACCAGGATGACGTCGAAGCCCGCCGCCTCGCAGATCAGCATCGCCTCGCGCGTGCGCCGCGCCACCCCGCCCAGCGTCGCCCCGGCGGGCGAGGGGCGGATGAAGGCGTTGGCCTCCCGCGACAGATCGACCATGCGGGTCTTGTCGCCCAGGATCGACCCGCCGGTGCGCTGCGAGGACGGATCGACCGCCAGCACCGCGACCTTGTGGCCCAGCCCGATGACGTGCAGGCCGAACGCCTCGATGAAGGTGGATTTCCCCACCCCCGGCACGCCGGAAATCCCCAACCGCACCGACTGGCCGGTGTGCGGCAGCAGGGCGGCGAGCAGCGCGTCGGCGCTGGCGCGGTGATCCGCACGGGTCGATTCGATCAGCGTGATGGCGCGGGCCAACGCCCGGCGGTCCCCGGCGCGCACAGCCTCGGCCAGCGCCTGCGGGTTGGTGTCGATGGGATCGGGCATGGTCGGGTCGGCAGCCGCTGCGGTGGTCATCGGTCCCGGCACCCTACCCGCGGCCGCGCTGCGGATAAAGCCCTTGGCGCAGCGGCGGCACGGGGGGAGGTGTCGCAGATGGGTGCCACGCTGAGACGCCGCGCTTGGGTGAGGCGGGGAGCTGGGATGGGGGTTTGTTTTGACACCGATGAACACAGATGGACACAGATGAACGCGGATGCGTGGTTTCACATTCTGATCAATCCTGACGTCGATCAGAATTGTTCTGGGGAATACTCAGGATTGAACGAAACACGCCAGAGCGCACACGGAAAAAGAGCGCACACGAAAAAATCATCTGATTCTCTATATTCCGTATCTTTCTAAATCTGTGTTTATCTGTGTTCATCGGCGTCAGAAACTTTCTTTCACCCCACCACCACCTCCGGCACCGCATCGCCCGCAGACGCATCACCCGCCAACGCCGCGCCCTGGGTGGCTTCCTGCTGCCGGGTCCACAGCGCGGCATAGGCCCCGTTCGCCGCCAGCAACTCCGCGTGACGCCCGCGTTCGATGACGCGCCCGGCCTCCAGCACCAGGATGTCGTCGGCGTCGATCACGGTGGACAGGCGGTGGGCGATGACCAGCGTGGTGCGGCCCCGGCTGACCTCGCGCAGGTTGGCTTGGATTTCCCGTTCGGTGTGGGTGTCCAGCGCGCTGGTGGCCTCGTCGAACAACAGGATCGCCGGGTTCTTCAGGATGGTGCGGGCGATGGCCACCCGCTGCTTTTCCCCGCCCGACAGCTTCAAGCCGCGCTCTCCGACCATGGTCTGGTACCCGTCGGGCAGACTCATCACGAAGTCATGGATGTGGGCGAGGCGGGCGGCCTGTTCGACCTCCGCCGGGCTGGCCCCGACGCGGCCATAGGCGATGTTGTAGAACACGGTGTCGTTGAACAGGACGGTGTCCTGCGGGACGATGCCGATGGCCGCGCGCAGGGAGGTTTGCGTCACGCCCCGGATGTCCTGGCCGTCGATCAGCACCCGCCCGGCGTTGGTGTCGTAAAAGCGGAACAGCAGGCGGCTGATGGTGGATTTCCCCGCCCCCGAGGGGCCGACGATGGCCACCGTCTTGCCCGCCGGAACGGTGAAGCTGACACCCTTCAGGATCGGGCGGCGCGGGTCATAGCCGAACTCGACCCCCTCGAACCGCAGTTCGGCCCCGTCCACCGCCAGGGCGGGCGCGCCCGGCGCGTCGTCCACCTCGCGGTCCACGCCCAGCAGCGTGACCATCGATTCGATGTCGGTCAGCGATTGCTTGATCTCGCGATAGACGACGCCGAAGAAGTTCAGCGGCTGGTAAAGCTGCAGCAGATAGGTGTTCACCAGCACGAAATCGCCCAGCGACATGGTTCCCTGCACGATGCCGTTGGCCGCCATCCCCATCACCAGCGCCAGACCGATGGAGATGATCGCCGACTGGCCGATGTTCAGCAGGGACAGGCTCTGCTGGCTGCGCACCGCCGCCTTTTCATAGGATTGCAGGGCGCTGTCGTAGCGGCGCGCCTCGTGGTCCTCGTTGCCGAAATACTTGACCGTCTCGAAATTCAGCAGGCTGTCGATGGCCTTGGTGTTGGCCTTGCTGTCGGTGTCGTTCATCACCCGGCGGAACTGGATGCGCCATTCCGACACGAAGAAGGTGTAGAGGATGTAGCCCGCCACCGTCACGAAAGTGGCCAGCGCGAACCACCCGCTGAACAGGCTCCACAGCACGCCGCAGACCAGCGCGATTTCCACCAGCGTCGGGGCGATGGAAAACAGGGTGTAGCGCAACAGCGATTCGATGGCCCGCGTGCCGCGCTCCAGCGAGCGGGTCAGGCCGCCGGTCTGGCGTTCCAGGTGAAAGCGCAGGGACAGCGCGTGCAGATGGCGGAACACCGACAGGGCGACCCGGCGAATCGTCCGCTGCGCCACCGTGGCGAACACGGCGTCGCGCAGTTCGGCGAACACCAGCGAGGCGACGCGCGCCAGGCCATAGGCCAGGATCAGCCCCAACGGCACGGTCAGCACCGCGTTGGCCCCGCCGACCGTCGCCCCCGGCGTCAGGGCGTCGATGGCGTGCTTGTAGAAGATGGGGATGAAGACGTTGGCGACCTTCGCCCCGATCAGCAGCAGCATCGCCACCACCACCCGCAGCCGGGTTTCCAGCGAATCCGTCGGCCAGATGTAAGGGAAGAGCGACCGGATCACGCCGGGGGAACCGGGGCTGCGGGCGGCAAACGGGGTTTGGTCGGGCGAGGACGGCAGGCTGCGGCGCATGGGGGGATCAATCGCGTAAGGACGGGGGGGACGGGCGCGGGACCTAACCTAGTCGTCCCGGCCCCGGCGTCAAAGCCCGCGCGTCGCTTTTGTTCCGCCGCGCGCCGTGTGTCATTGAACCTCATGGTTTTGCCCGATTGTCATGGAACAACCCTTGGCAAGGATTGGAAAACCTCTTTACCCTAGCGTCGGCAGAGCATCGCCACGCGCCCCGACCCGCCGATCCCGACCCGCAGATCAAGGCCAGACCGATCATGCAAAACGCCTCATTCGCCGGACGCTTCACGGTGGGAACCCGCATTTACGTCGGCTTCCTCCTGATCCTTGCCCTGTTGGGAGCGGTCGCGTTCTTCGGCGTCCGCGCCATGACCGACATCGACGCGCGGTTCGGGCGCTATTCGACCATCTCCAACAACTCCCTGCGGTTGAGCGAGGCTGAGTTTGAATTGGCCGACCTGCGCCGCACCATCGTGACCTACTCGTTCAACGGCAACAACGCGTTGATCGAACCGATCCGCAACCAGTTGGCGAAGGTGGCCACCACCATGCGCGTCAACCGCGACGCCGCGCTGGATCCCGGTCGCCGCGCCAACCTGGAACGCATGCTCCAGATTCTTGACAGCTACACCGCCAATTTCGCCAAGCTGGTCGACGTGCGGGAGCGGCGCGACGATCTGGTCGAGAAGGATCTGAACCCGAGCGGCACCAAGGCGCGCGAAGCCATCAGCCAGATGATCGCCAGCGCCACCGCCGACGGCGACCTCGACTCCGCCTCCGCGTCCGGCTTGGCGGTGGAAAAGCTGATGCTGGCGCGCATCAGCGCCCAACGCTTCCTGACCGAGCCGAATCAGAAATACATCGACGAGGCGCGCGGGCGGAACGACACCCTGCGCACGACACTGGCCACACTGGTGGAACGCCAGTCCAACCCGGCCCGGCGCAAGCTGGCGGAAGAGGCGGTTCAGCAGACCACCCGCTATCTGGATGTGTTCGCCCGCCTCGTGTCAGTGGTGAACGACACCCAGACGCTGGCCTTCACCACCATGCCCGCCGAAGCCGAAGAATTCGCCGCGCTGGCCGCCAAGACGCTCGCCTCGCAAAACGAATCGCGCAAGGCGGTGCAGAGCGACATGGAAGCGACGATGGCGCAGACCACCACCTTCGTCACCGCCGTTGCCCTGGTGGCGTTCGTCGTTGGTCTGCTGGTCGCCTTCCTGACCGCGCGTTCCATCGTGCGGCCGGTGGTGTCGATGACCGGGGCGATGACCGATCTGGCGGCGGGCAATCTGTCCGTCGCCATCCCGGCGCAGGAAAACCGTGACGAGATCGGCCAGATGGCCAAGGCGGTCCAGGTCTTCAAGGACAACGCCATCGAGAAACAGCGGATGGACGAGGCCGAACGAGCTCGTCTGGAGGCGGAACGCCAGGCCACCGAGGCCCAACGCGCCCGCGAACAGGCCATCGGCCAGGAAATCGCCAGTCTGATCGACGCGGTTTCGAAAGGCGATCTGGAACGCCGGATCGATCTGGCGGGCAAGGATGGCTTCTACAAATCCATGTCGGAGGGGATCAACCGCCTGACCGACACCGTGCAAAGCGTCATCGCCGATCTGGGCGAGGTGTTGAGCGCGCTGGCCCAGGGCGACCTGAACCGCCGCGTCACCCGCGATTACCACGGGGCGTTCCAGCGGGTGAAGTCGGACGTCAACGCCACCTCGGCCAAGCTGGCGGAGATCGTCGGCGAGATCACCGCGTCGGCCAACACCATCGCGTCCGCCGCCGCCGAGGTCTCGCTCGGCTCCTCCGATCTGGCCGAGCGCACCGAACAGCAGGCCAGCAGCCTGGAGGAAACCGCCGCCAGCATGGAAGAGCTGGGGGCGACCGTGCGCTCCAACGCCGAAAACGCCCAGCGCGCCAACGTGATGGCGGCCGAGGCCCGCACCGCCGCCGAATCGGGCGGTGGCGTCGCCGGATCGGCGATCGAGGCAATGAAGCGGATCGAGGACTCCAGCCGCAAGATCACCGACATCATCGGGGTGATCGACGAGATCGCCTTCCAAACCAACCTGCTGGCGCTGAACGCGGCGGTGGAGGCGGCGCGCGCGGGCGACGCCGGGCGCGGCTTCGCCGTGGTGGCGCAGGAGGTTCGGCAACTGGCCCAGCGCTCCGCCCAGGCGTCGAAGGAGATCAAGGGTCTGATCACCGACAGCGACGCCCAGGTGAAGGATGGCGTCGATCTGGTGAAGAAGGCGGGCGACGCGTTGGGCGGCATCGTGTCGGGCGTGCATCAGGTGGCGACGCTGATCTCCGAAATGGCCTCGGCCTCGGCGGAGCAGGCGACCGCGCTGGACGAAATCAACGCCGCCGTCGCCAACATGGACGAGATGACCCAGAAGAACGCCGCGCTGGTGGAGGAAACCACCGCCGCCGCCCAGGCGATGAGCGGGCAGGCCAGCGATCTGAAGGGCCTGATCGGCTTCTTCCAACTGGACGGGGCCGACGCGGCGGCCCGCCCCAGCGCCGCCGCCCCCGCGCCGCTGGCCCGCACGGTGGCCGCCACCCGTCCGGCCCCGACACGCCCGGCTCCGGCCCGCAGCGCCACCGGCAAGACCGCCCCGGTCGCCCCGCGCGCCGCCGCCAGCAAACCCGCCGCCCGTCCGGCCTTGCGCCCGGTTGCGGCGACCACGCCCCCCGCCGCGCCCAGCCCGTCCACGGTGCTGAAGCACAGCGTCAGCGACGACGATGATTGGAAGGAATTCTGAGGTTTTGCGGTTCCCGCCGGGGGCGCTGGACGCGTTCAACCACGCCCAGCCCCCCGGCGCGGTCGCTGTTACGAATCCTGCCCGCGCTGCTGCACCAGCGCCATCGCGCACACGCCGTTGCCAACCGACCAATCCGAATGGTCGTTTTCGTGCAGAAAAATGAACAGGTCGCGCGGCGACAGGCCGATTGACGCCTCACAATTGGCGGCGATCCGGGCATAGATGTCCCGCTTCATCGCGTCGCTGCGCCCCCGTCGCAGGGTGATCTCCACCACCACCAGCCGGTCGGAGCGGGCGATTCCGTTGAACGTCCGGCTGTAGAAAAAATCCTCAGGGTCATAGGTGGACACCAGATTGAACAGCTCATCCTCCGGCATGCCGATGGCGTCGATCAACGCCTGGTGCACGCCATCGACGATGGCCTTGCGGTTTTCCCTGGACGTGTTTTTGTGAAGGCTGGTGCGGACAAACGGCATGGCATCCTCATGGAAAAACAGGAACGAACCACGCGATTGACGCCGCGTGTCCCCGCTGTTTAGGAAGAATCCGGGATCGGCATAAGCGATTTCACCGCACCGCCTTTGTGAGATAACCTCACGGTATGAAACGCCGTCTTCCTTCCCTGAACGCTCTGCGCGCGTTCGAGGCCGCCGCCCGGCTGGGGCGGATGAGCGCCGCCGCCGACGAACTGGCCGTCACCCACGGCGCGGTCAGCCGCCAGATCCGCCAGCTTGAAGACACGCTGGGCGTGCCCCTGTTCGGCGGTTCCAAGGCCCGTCCCGTGTTGACCGAGGCGGGGCAGGCCCTGCTGCCCGGTTTGACCGACGCGTTCGACCGGATGGAAACCGCCGTCCGCGCCTGCGTCGACTCCGACGGCACCACCCTGGACGTCTCCTGCCTCAGCACCTTCTTGATGCGGTGGCTGATTCCCCGGCTGCACCGCTTCAACACGGCCAATCCCGACATCGACGTGCGCCTGCGCGCCACCGACCAGAGCACGGCCAGCGACCGCTTCGACGTCCTCATCACGGTGGACGAGACCCCGGAAGCCACCCCGACCGACAGGACCCAGCCGCTGTTCGCCGAATGGTTGGGGCTGGTGGCCGCCCCATCCCTGTTGACCGCTGCGCCAACCGGCACGGTGCCGGATCTGTCGTCCCTGCCCCGGCTGCACACCAAGACCCGCAGCAACGCCTGGACGATGTGGGCGGCGCTGACCAACCAGCCCCCGCCCGCCCCCGACCGCTCGGGCATCGAATTCGAGCATTACTATTACACCCTGGAAGCCGCGCTGGCCGGGTTGGGGGTGTGCGTGGCCCCGTGGCATCTTGTGGCCGACGAGGTGCGCGGCGGGCGCCTGCTGGCCCCTTGCGGTTTCCACCGCAGCGGCTACGCCTATGTCGCCGCGTGGCGGCGGCGCAGCCGCAAGACCGACCGCTTTTGCGCGTGGCTGGCGCAGGAGGCCGAATCCATCGCCCCGCCAGCGGACGCACGCGCGCCGTCGATGGCTCCGTCTGTCCAGTGATGCCGGAACAGCGGCGGCGATGGGGCATTCTGATTCTTGACAGCCGGGGCGCTCAACCTGTCAATCTCCAGCGCCCTTGTTTCCTGTGGAGGTGTCGCCCATGCCCCGTCCTGCTTTCGCCGCCCTTCCCCTGTTGATCGCTGGCCTCCTGACCGGCTGCGGGGCGGTCAGCGACACGGCCAGGGTGGTCGGCTCGGTGGTCAGCACGACCGGGTCGATCGTCACCTCCACCGTCGGCACCGCCGCCAGCGCGACCGGATCGGCGGTTGGCACGGCGGCGGGCGTTGTCAGCAGCGCCGGGGAAACCGCCATCGGCGCGGTCCCGACGCGCACGCCCTGACCATGCTTCTCTACGACGCCGCCCATTGGGCCGCCTTTCTGACGACGGCGGTCCTGCTGAATCTGTCGCCGGGGCCGGACATGGCCTTCATCCTGGGCCACACGGTCAAGGGCGGGGCGCGCGCTGGCACGGCGGCCATGGTCGGCATCTGGACGGGAGCCTTCGGCCATGTCCTGCTCGCCGCGCTGGGTCTGTCGGCCATCGTCGCCGCCTCGGCGCTGGCCTTTTCCGTCGTCAAATGGGTGGGGGTCGCCTATCTGCTGTGGATCGGCGTGCAGGCCCTGCGGTCCCACGGCGGGGCCTTCCTCGCCCCGGACGGGTCGGCGGAGCCACCGAATCTGTGGGCGGTCTACCGCCAGGGCGTGTTGATCGACCTGCTGAATCCGAAGGTCGCGATCTTCTTTCTCGCCTTCCTGCCGCAATTCGTCGTCGAGGGGGCCGGGCCGGTGTGGGCGCAGATCCTGCTGCACGGCGTGCTCGTCATCGCCGTCGCCGTTGTGGTCGAACCACCGCTGGTGCTGCTGGGCGACCGCATCACCGCCCGCCTGCGCGGCAACCAGCGGCTGGCCCAGTGGCTGGACCGGACGCTGGGGGCACTGTTGATTGGGTTGGGGCTGCGGCTGGCGGTGACGGAGCGCTGAGGCGAACACCGCTCACCGTCCACCGCCACCCATCCGGTTTTCCACCACCCGGCTTCAGTCGATCAGGTCTTCGACCTCGCGGATGCGACCGTTGTCGATCATGAACTGCACCAGCTCGGGCCGCTCCAACCCCACCTTGCGGTGACGGGCGCGCGCGGCCGCGATCAGGTCGCCGTTGCGGCCCAGCGCGGCGTCGGCGAACTCGATCATCCGCAGATTCGGCCAGGCCTTGCCGCGAATGGCGGCCACCGCGTCCATCGCGTCCGCCGCCGGACGGTCGGGCCGGGCCTGCACCAGCAGCATCGTCAGCGCCGCCGTGGAGCGGGAAATCCCGGCGTGGCAATGGACCAGCAGATGGCGGCAACGCTCCGGGGCGGCCATCAACTCGCGGCCAAAGGACAGGATGCGCTCGACATCGTGTTTCTGCGGCGCGATTTCGCCCGGTGTGGGGTCGATGATGTCGTGAAAGCGGAACTCGATCCGCTGGTGATCGCCATAGGCGGCGAAGGCGGGCGGTTCCGGATGGTCGGGGTCGAGGATCGACAGCACATGACTGACCCCGGCGTTGCCGAACCCGGCCAACTCCTCCAGGCCGCAGACGGTCAAGCCGAACGGAACGAAATCGCGGGCCATGATGCTCCCTTTTCGCAAATGGACGTTCGCACGCCGACGGAATCCCCGGCACTCCCAACCGTCACCGGTGGACGCGCGGGGTGGACCATTGGACGCGCCCCACCCCACAGCGTCAACCGGGCAACCGTTCGTTCACGAACACATCACCGCCGCGTCACGCTCATGCCTCGTCGCTGCCATCCGACTCGTCGAGCGGCGCGGCGCTGGCGGGCGCATCACCGGGGCGCGGTGGGCGCGGACGCGGCGCGCGCACCTTCTTCAGCAGCAGGGCGAAGGGGGCCAACGCGCGGTCCAGAATCCCGGCGTCCCGCTCCAGCCGCGACAGCAGGAAGGCGGCGGCCTCCAGCGTCGACACGCTGTCGCGGCGCGGCTCCTTGCGCGCCTGACCATACATGGAGGTGAAGGATGGGTTCAGCACGATGCGGCGGCATTTCAGCAGCCACGCGTTGCGCCACCACAGGGTTTTCGCCTGGCTCCAGGTGCCATCCAGAACGATGACGCCCTCCAGCCCGGCCAGCACCGAGTCGCTGTCCTTCTGCGGCGCGCCCGCCTTGTCCACCACCACCACCTCGCTGGGCAGCGGAGCGGCACCGGCCTTGGCCGGGCCGAGATACAGCACGCCCCAGCGCTTGTAATCCACCTCGCGCCCGAGGATGCGTTTCAGGTTGGGCCAGCTCAAGCCGATCTTCAGCGCCGAATTGGGGAATTGCAGATGGGCGATCTGCGCCGTGCCCAGATTTTCGCGTTTTTCCTGCGGGTGCTGCAAAACGAGAAGGAAAATGCGAGTCGGGATCGGTTCCACCGCCTCGCACACGCACAAATGCTGAAGTTTTAGGCAGGTCGGGCAAATCTCGGGAGCGGGGGCGGCGGCGCTGCGCATGGGGTGAACAAAGTCCTTACAACAGGGCAAAAGCGAAAACGCGGGTCTGGTTTGAGCCGACTATGGGTTGGATCGGCGCGGAAGGGAACCACATCTCGTGCCCGGTGCGGCGAAAACGCCACAGCCCGCCGAACACGGTCACGGACCTCCCCCCGGTGGTCATAAACCGTTTGTAGAGGATTGCGTGTGTGTGATGGACTTGTGTGACGCTCGTCACGGCTGGCCTGGAACTTGCGTTGTAAAGTGTCAGGCAACCAGGACGGGGAAGGACGGTCCCGACCACAGGGTCGATCCCGGAATGCCCCCGGCGCTCAGAAGGAGATCCGCCATGCTGCCCGCACATCTGGCCGACCGTTTGCTGAAACAACGCCGCGAGACGGAATCGGCGGAGTTTGCCCGGCAACTGCCCCTGCACGCGCCCCTGTCCACGGATGACGCCCGCTGGATGATTGAGCCGGGGATGATCGGGCCGGAGGACGAGGCCACGCCCGCCCCCGCGCCGGATTGGGCCACCCGTTACTGAGCGGTCCGCTCACGTCCTCCTTCGTGCACCGACACACCGCACCAACGGAAAACGCCCCGGCCAACGACCGGGGCGTTCTCATGTCGACACAGTTCTCAAACCCTGTCCCGGGCGCGGCGATCAGCGGGTCTGCTGGATGGCCGACAGGTGCCACGCCCCGCCGATGGGACGGACGAAGGTCCACAGCTCGGTTGCCTCGGTCGGGCGGCTGGCGTCGCCCTCCACCACACGGCCGGTGGCGCGGTCCTTGGTGACGTCGATCAGCGAGAAGCGCATGGCGACGGTGGCGTATTCGACGTTGCCTTCGCGCCAGGCTTCCGACAGATCGCCCTGCAACAGGGTGACGTCCGACACCGCGTTGACGACGCCGCGCGCCTTGTTGTCGGCCAGATCGCCGCTCAGATAGGACAGCATTTCCGGCGTGGTCCGCTGCTTCAGGCCATCGATGTCCTCGCGGCCATAGGCGGTCTGCACCTCGACCAGCAGGCGTTCGAACGCCTCATAGTCGGCGGGCTGGACGCCGATTTCATCGGGCTGGCGCGGCGCGGCGCGGCCAGCGGCCGAACCACCGCCCAAACCAGCGGCAGCACCGGCACCACCGGCCAAGCCACTCAGGCCGCCCAGCGAACCGCCAGCGGTCGGACCGCCGCCGTTCTGCGGGTTCAACCCGGCGTCGCGGTTCAGCGGACCACCGGCATAGGCCGGGGTCGGGCCTTGCGCCGACCGGTTGCGGAAGAAGCGCACCGCCAGACGGACCAGGAAAACGACCAGCAGAACTTGCAGGATGAAGCCCAACACGCCCGCGAAGCTGCCCAGCCCTTCGAAGAAGCCGCCGCCGAACAGCATGGCACCGATGCCAGCGCCGATCAGGCCGCCCATCAGGCCGGACATGAAGCCGCCGCCCTTGAAGAAGCCGCCGGACTGCGCCGCCGCCGGAGTCGCCATGCCCGGTTGGGCGGCGGGCTGGGTGGCCGGAGCGGTGGTGCGCTCCATCGGCTTGGCGGTGGTCGGCGCGGTGGTGGTCGCCGCAGGCTCGCTGTGAGTCCGCTCACCCCGGCTGCCGGAGGAGGTGCTCTTGGACGCGCGCGCGTCGGCGGCTCCCGCCGACAGGGCCACCATCAGCGCCACCGCCACAGCGGTGAAACGGCGGGCGGGCGACGCGGAAACACCGCGAGTCGCCACAACAGAGCTGGAGGAAACGGTGGTAGGTCGGGTGTTCTCGGTCATGATCGCAACAACCATCAGGTCCAGGGATGCGTCAGCACATGGGGATGGCCGCGCGTCCCGTGAAGGGGGGTGGATCGGATTTTCCGACATCAAACCCAATAGCATGTTTTCTGTGACATTCCGTTTTCATACGACACCCGCGCTTGCCCGGTCCTGCGCCGCCATCCGCCTTTGAAATGCCGCGAAATCCCGTCATCATGCGCGTGCTGCGGCGCGTTGGCCGCGCCCCGTTCCCGTTTGCCCGTCCCTTTTCCCCGAGATTCGAACGATGAGCCTGTCGCGCGTTGGCGCCTTCCTGAAAACCGAAAGCGCCAGCGGCGTCGTTCTGATGATGGCGGCGGCGCTGGCACTGATCCTCGCCAACTCCGCCGCAGCGCCGCTGTACGACGCCGCTCTGGCCATGCCCGTCACCGTCACGGCGGGCGGGGTCGGGTTGGACAAACCGTTGATTCTGTGGATCAACGACGGGCTGATGGCGATCTTCTTCCTGCTGGTCGGGCTGGAGATCAAGCGGGAGGTGTTGCAGGGCGAATTGTCGAGCCGGTCCAAGGCGATGCTCCCCGGCATCGCCGCGCTGGGCGGCATGGCCGCCCCGGCGCTCGTCTATTGCGCCTTCGCGCGGGTCGAGCCGGGGGCCTTGCAGGGCTGGGCCATTCCGGCGGCCACCGACATCGCCTTTGCCGTCGGCGTGCTGGCGCTGCTGGGGTCGCGGGTTCCCGCCAGCCTGCGCATTTTCCTCCTGGCTCTGGCGATCATGGACGATCTGGGCGCGATCATCATCATCGCCCTGTTCTACAACCATGGTTTCGTCCCGCTGGCCTTTGGCCTGGCCGTGGTCGCCGGGTTGGTGCTGTGGGGGATGAACCGCCGGGGGGTTCGGTCGCTGACGCCCTATCTGCTGGTCGGGCTGGTGCTGTGGGTGTGCGTGCTGAAATCGGGCATCCACGCCACCCTCGCCGGGGTGGTTCTGGCCTTCGCCATCCCGCTGCGCGGGGCGGGGGCGACCGGGAAATCAGCCTCCGGAACATCGGCGGAGACGGCACCGCTGCTGCGGCTGGAGCACGCGCTGCACCCCTGGGTCGCCTTCGCCATCATGCCGATTTTCGCGCTGGCCAACGCGGGCGTGCCGCTGGACGGCATCACCCCCGCCAGCCTGCTGGCCCCGGTGCCGCTGGGCATCGCGCTGGGCCTGTTCCTGGGCAAGCAGGTCGGGGTGTATCTGGCGGTGTGGCTGGCGGTGCGCGCCGGGCTGGCCCGCCCGCCCGCCGGGGCGTCCTGGACACAGATTTACGGCGTGGCGCTGCTGACCGGCATCGGCTTCACCATGAGCCTGTTCATCGGCACGCTGGCCTTTCCCGATCCGTCCTACGCGGTGTCGGTGCGGTTGGGGGTGCTGACCGGCTCCATCCTGTCCGCCATCGTCGGCTATCTGGTGCTGTGGCTGGCCGGGCGGACCACGGCGGCGCGCGGCTGAGGATTGAAGGCCGGACGATTGAAGGTGGGCCGCTGGATGTCGGGCCGCCGGGCCACCATCTCTTTGGGATCGCCACCACGCCTTTCCGGCCCCAGATTTTTGGCCCATGCGCCTCTCAGGAGCGTCCCGGATGAACACCACCCGCGACCGCCGCCGCGCCTTCACCCTGTCGCCGGACGCCGCGCCCTACGGCGCGGACGGCCTGACCCACGACGATTTCGAACGGCTGGAGCGGCTGCGGCGGGTCGCCCGGCTGATGGACACGCGCTGGCGCATCCCCATCCTGCGCGTGCCGGTCGGGCTGGACGGCATCGCCAGCGTCGTCCCGGTGGTGGGCGACACCGTGACCGCCGTCGTCTCCGTCTGGATCCTGCGGGAGGCGGTGCGCTTTGGCCTGCCCCGCCCGCTGATCCTGCGCATGGTGACGAATGTGGGCGCGGATTGGCTGTTCGGCTCGATCCCGGTGGTCGGCACCGTCTTCGACGTGCTGTTCAAGGCCAACAAGATCAACCTCAACCTGCTGCACGCCCATCTTGAGGAACGGCTGGGCGGACGCCCGCCCGACCCCTGAGCGGGGCCAGCGACCGCCCGCCCACGCTTGACGTGGATCAAGGCGGAAACCGCCCCGCCTGCGGCACTCTGTCGCCCATGAACGCACTCGCCCCCACCCCCGCCGCCGCCCGTTCCACCCACCGTTCCGCCGCCGCGTCGGTGGATCCGGCGTTGCTCGCCAAATATGACGGGTTGCGGGTGCCGCGTTACACCAGCTACCCGACCGCGCCGCACTTCACCCCCGCCGTGGACGCCGATGTCTATGGCGGCTGGCTGGAGGCGCTGGATCCGCGCCGCTCCGGCTCGCTCTATCTGCACATCCCCTTCTGCCATCAGATGTGCTGGTATTGCGGCTGCCACACCAAGATCGTCGCGCGCTACGCCCCGATCGCCGAGTATCTGGGCCATCTGCGCCGCGAGATCGCCATGGTGGCCGACCGGATTCCCGGCCGTCTCGGCGTGCGTCACATCCATTTCGGCGGCGGAACCCCGACCATGATGGCCCCGGAGGATGTCGGGCCGCTGTTCGACCTGCTGCGCGCCCGCTTCGACGTCGCCGCCGACGCCGAACTCGCCATCGAGATCGACCCCCGCACCCTGACGGCGGACATGGCGGCGGCGCTGGGCCGGGCCGGGGTCAACCGCGCCTCGCTCGGCGTGCAGGATTTCGACCCGACGGTGCAGGCGGCGATCAACCGGGTGCAGCCGCGCGAGACCACCGAACGGGCGCTGGACTGGCTGCGCGACGCAGGCATCACCAACGTCAATTTGGATTTGATGTACGGCCTGCCGCACCAATCGGTGGACAGCGTCGCCCGTTCCGCCGAAATCGCGCTGGAGATGGCCCCCGACCGCCTGTCGGTCTTCGGCTACGCCCATGTGCCGTGGATGAAGACCCACCAGAAGAAGATCGACGAATCGGTGCTGGCCGACACGCTGGGCCGGTGGGAGCAGTTCGCCGCCATCGCCGACACTCTGGGGGCCGCCGGGTACAGCGCCATCGGGCTGGACCATTTCGCCCGCCCCGGCGACGAATTGGCCGTGCAGCAGCAGGAAGGCCGCCTGGGCCGCAACTTCCAGGGCTACACCACCGACGACGCCGACGCGCTGCTCGGCTTTGGCGCGTCCTCCATCGGGGCGCTGCCGCAGGGCTATGTCCAGAACGCCGTTCCGTTCGACCAGTACGCCAGCGCGGTGGAGGCCGGGCGGCTGCCGACCGCCAAGGGCATCGCCCTGACCGACGACGACCGCATGCGCCGCGACCTGATCATGCGGTTGATGTGCGACCTGTCGGTCGATGTCGGGGCCATTGCCCAGGCCCATGGCCACGACGTCGGCCTGTTCGACGCCGATCTGGCCGATCTGGCCGATCTGGTGGCCGACGGGGTCGCCACCATCGACGGACGCCGCGTCCATGTGCCGGAATCGGCCCGCCCGCTGATGCGGATCGTCGCCGCCCGCTTCGACACCCATCTGGCCAGCGGGGCCGGACGCCACAGCCGCGCGGTGTGACGGTCGTCATCGACGGCCCGGCGCGGCGACCTCAAAACCGGATCTCAAAACCGAATCTCAAAACCAGAACAGGGCGGACGGTGAACCCCCACCATCCGCCCTGTTCCGTTTCCCCCCTGCCCCGGATGCAGCCGGAGGCACCGGGCCGACGCGTTACGCCGCCACCTCGTTCATGCTGCTCATCAGAAAGCGCAGCGTGTCGCTGCTGAGGCGGCTGGAGGTCACGCCGCTCTGCTGGCTGTTGGCCGACGCCGTGGCCCCGGCAAGCCGCTCCTCGGCGGACACGTAACCATCCTTGTTGGTGTCCAGCGGGTCATAGCTGGTCGACGACGACGCGCTGGTCGATGACGCGCTGCTGGTGCTGCTGGACGAACTGTCGGACGCGGTCTGATCGCTGGTCGATCCCGTGTCGTTGGCGGGCGGCGGCCCCATCGGCGGCGGCGGCGGGCGGTTGTTCTCCGCCGATTGCAGGGCGCTGGTCAGCTCGTCTTCCGACACCGACCCGTCGCTGTCGGCGTCCAGGCTGCTGAACAGGCTGGAGGCGAGCGAACCGCTGTCGGTCGAGCTGGAGCCGGTGGAGGACAGATAGGAGGACAGGGCCGAACTCAGCTCATCCTCGCTCACCCCGCCGCTGCTGTCGCTGTCCAGGCTGGAATAGAGGCTGGAGGCATCCGACGAGGCGCTGCTTGTCTGGTCATTGGCGGGCGGCGGACCCGGAGGCGGTGGCGGGCGGTTGTTTTCCGCCGATTGCAGGGCGCTGCTCAGTTCATCCTCCGACACCGATCCATCGCTGTCGCTGTCCAGGCTGCTGAACAGGTTGGACGACAGGCTGCTGCTGTCGGTCGTGCTCGACCCATTGGACGACAGATAGGACGACACCGCCGAACTCAACTCGTCCTGGCTGATGCCGCCGCTGCTGTCGCTGTCCAGGCTGGAGTAGAGGTTCTGGAAGCGCTGCTGCTGGCCGTTGGCCTCCTGCGCCGCCAACAGGGTGCTGCTGCTGCCGTAATCGAACTGGCTGGAGAAGGAACTGAACTCCGTCGCGCTCAACGAGCCGTTGGAGTCCGAATCCAGGCTGCTGATGAGGCCATCCACCGCCGAGGACAGCTTGCCGCTGCCAACCTTCGACGCGGTTTTGGATTCGCTCAGCGCGCTGATCAGCTCGTCCTTGGTCAGGGACGAATCGCTGTTCGCGTCGGCCTTCGAATAGAATTTCTGAAGCGTCGAGGAGGCGCTGACGCCGCTGTAGCCGCCGGAACCGCTGAGTGAGGAAAGCATGGCCCAAATCCCCCCGGAATAGGATGCGGCGTCCGGCGGTGAGTGACCGAAAGGCGCCCTGGTACCCGTAGATACGCGGGGCGGCCAACGACTCCTGCGCGGCCTTTCGGGAAATTATTTTGGATTTTACGAAAATCCATCCTTACTCGTGCGGCTGGACCCGCCATCCTCACCGTCGGCACCCTCTGGCGTTGCGCGCGCAAATCGGCCAGAGTGACGGGGTCAATCGCGCCTGTCGGGGCCGGGCCATCTCGGCCGGGCCGCCGGACCTGCTGCGGAAGGAATTGGCTTCGATGCTCACGCTCTACACCTTTCCCACGCCCAACGGCCGCAAGGCGTCGGTGATGCTGGAGGAGGTGGGCCTGCCCTACAAGGTCCACCGGGTCGACCTGCAAGCCGGGGAGAACAAGCGCCCCGAATTTGTGGCGACCAGCCCGATCACCAAGATTCCCGCCCTGGTCGAAGAGCTGCCGGGCGGCAAGGCCCGCCGCCTGTTCGGGTCGGGGGCGATCCTGCTGCATTTCGCCGAACGCACCGGCCGCCTGCTACCCGACTCCCTCGACGACCGGGCCGAAGCGATGAGCTGGTTCATGCTGGGCGTCAGCGATCTGGGGCCGACGGCGGTGGACATGATGCGCTTTTCGGTGCGCGCGCCGGAGAAGATCCCCTACGCCATCGACCTCTACAAGGGCGAGTTGATGCGCTGCTACGGCGCGCTCGACGACCGGCTGGCGACGGCGGAGTATCTGGGCAACAGCTATTCCATCGCCGACATCGCGTGCTTTCCCTTCATCGCGGCGGCGGCGGTCGCGGGCGGCAGCCTGCTGGACCGTTTCCCCAACCTGAAGCGCTGGCACGATGCCGTCGCCGCCCGCCCGGCGGTGCAGCGCGGCATGCAGATTCCCGACTGACGCGGGACCACGGCAACGACCGGTCCATCCCCCGCGCACTCCTCGAAAAAAGAAGCGTTTAGAGACATGCCCATCATCGACAAGATCGCCGCGCTGCAAGACGACATGACCGCGTGGCGGCGCGACATCCACGCCCACCCCGAATTGGGGTTCGAGGAAAACCGCACCGCCGACGTCGTCGCCGCCAAGCTGGCCGGGTTCGGGAACATCACCGTCCATCGCGGGCTGGCCAAGACCGGCGTCGTCGGCACGCTGAAGGGGCTGGGGACCGGCAGCGGTCGGGCCATCGGCCTGCGCGCCGACATGGACGCCCTGCCGATGCCGGAGGCGAACGACTTCGATTACGCCTCGCGCCATCCCGGCAAGATGCACGCCTGCGGCCATGACGGCCACACCACCATGCTGCTGGGGGCCGCCCGCTATCTGGCCGAAACCCGCAATTTCGACGGGACCGTTCATTTCATCTTCCAACCCGCCGAGGAAGGCCGGGGCGGTGGCCAGAAGATGATCGAAGACGGGCTGTTCACCCAGTTCGATTGCGAGGAGGTCTATGGCCTGCACAATTGGCCGGAGCTGGAGGCGGGCAAGATCGCCGTGCATCCCGGCCCGGTGATGGCCGCCGCCGACCAGTTCGAAATCATCGTCACCGGCCACGGCGCGCACGCCGCCATGCCGCACCGGGGCATCGACCCGGTGCTGGTGTCCGCCCACATCGTGACGGCGGCGCAAAGCCTCATCAGCCGGGGAACCGACCCGGCCGACAGCGCGGTCGTCTCGATCACCGTGGTGGACGCCGGAACCGCCTACAACGTCATCCCCGACGGCGCGGTGCTGCGCGGGACCATGCGCACCTTCTCCGAGGCCACGCGCAACCGGATCGAGCAGCAGTTTTCCCGCATGGTGTCGAGCATCGCCGAAGGGTTTGGGGCCAAGGCGGTGTTCAACTTCCGCCCCGGCTACCCCGCCACCATCAACACCGAGCCGGAGGCGCGCAAGGCGGCGGCGGTCGCCACCCAGATCGTCGGCTCTGACAATGTGGTGTGGGCACCGCCCCCGACCATGGCGGCGGAGGATTTCGGCTACATGCTGCAACAGCGCCCCGGTGCCTACATCTGGCTGGGCCATGGCGCGCACAGCGGGCCGGGCTGCCGCCTGCACAACCCGCATTACGACTTCAACGACGCGATCCTGACCACCGGGGCCAGCTATTGGGCCAAGCTGGTGGAAACGCTGCTGCCCCGGAGCGCCTGAGCCGCATGATCCGCCGCCGTCTTGCTCCCCGCGTCGCCGCCGCCTTGCTGTTCGCCGCGCTGCCTCTGGCCGCCTGCCAGACCAGCGGATCCGGTGGATCGGCGGGGTCGGACTGGTCCGCGTCCAGCGAAGCCCCCGCCGGAACCGTCTGGCAGGGGGAGCACAGCCGGGCGACCGCCCGCGCCCAGATCGTGGCCCGCAGCGCCCAGGAATGGGCGGATCTGTGGGCCAAGGTGGGGGAAGCGCCGCCGGTCAGCCTGCCCGCCGACCGGCTGGCGGTGGCGGTCTTCCTTGGCCCGCGCGACACCGCCGGGTTCGCCGTGGCCATCACCCGCGCCCAGACCGTGGCGGGGGCCTTGCGCGTCGGCTACCGCGAGCGGGTGCCGGGCCCGGCCGACACGGTGGCGCTGGCCCAGACCAGCCCCTACGCCATCCGCCTGCTGCCGCGCGTGGACGGCGCGGTGGCGTTCCAGCGCGACAAGTAACACCGGGTTCAGACCGTTTCTGACCGCGCGCCCAAAGGCATCACGCCTTCCGCTTGACGCGCCCTCGCCCCCTGTGGTTCAGCCTTCCATACGGGAGCGCATGGAAAAGACCATACGGAGGAACAAGGCATGGCTGGCACCGTCACCCTGACCCGCGAGGACGTGGTCGCAACCCTCACCCTGACCAACACCGACAAGCTCAACGCCATGGACAAGCCGATGTGGCACGCGCTGATCGGCCATCTGGCGGCGTTGGAAGCCGACGATTCGGTGCGCGTGGTGGTGATGCGCGGGGCGGGCGGGCGCTCCTTCTGCCCCGGTGCCGACATTTCGGAATTCGAGAGCGAGCGCAACAGCCCGGCGCAAGGGGCCGCCTATGGCGTGCTGATGGACGAGGGGCTGGACGGGCTGCGCCGCCTGCGCCATCCGGTGGTGGCCGCCATCCACGGCCCGTGCTGCGGCATCGGGCTGGCGCTGGCGCTGGCCTGTGATCTGCGGGTGTGCAGCGAGGTCAGCCGCTTCG
This sequence comes from Azospirillum griseum, assembly GCF_003966125.1. Classification (GTDB taxonomy): domain Bacteria; phylum Pseudomonadota; class Alphaproteobacteria; order Azospirillales; family Azospirillaceae; genus Azospirillum; species Azospirillum griseum. The sequence goes on along the minus strand of NZ_RXMA01000023.1, from coordinate 5,340 downwards.
GCGTGCCGGTCAGCCGGTTGGGCATTTCGATGGCCCTGCCCGAATTGAAGCTGGTGCATCAGGTGGCGGGCGGCCCGGCCGCGATGGAAATCCTGCTGGAAGGCCGCGTTTTTGACGCCGCCGAGGCCAAGGACAAGAATCTGGTCCACCGCGTCGTGTCGGAAAACCGTTTCGAAGACGAAATCACTGAAACAGTCAAAAGGATTTCCGCCGGTGCGCCGCTGGCGGCCACGCTGCACAAGCGTTTCGTCCACCGTCTGGCCGATCCCACCCCGCTGACCGACGCCGAGATCGCCGAATGCTACCACTGCTTCGGCACCGAGGATTTCCGCGAGGGCTACCGCGCCTTTCTCGACAAACGCAAACCCGTCTTCACAGGCCGTTGAGTCCCTCACAGGCCCGCGCATGACTGCCTCACGCCATCGGCGGTGGTGTTTGCGGCGAATCGCCCCAGAGTAAGACGCACCGCCCCGTTGCCGCCGGTTTGCCCGTCATGCCCCGCGCCGTGTCCTCTCCCTATGTGATCCCCCTGGTCGCCGCCTGCGCCCTGTTCATGGAAAATCTGGATTCGACGGTCATCGCCACCGCCCTGCCCGACATCGCGCAGGCGCTGGGGGAGGATCCGCTGCATCTCAGCTTCGCCATGACCGCCTACATGCTGGCGCTGGCGGTGTTTCTGCCGGTCAGCGGGTGGATGGCGGACCGGTTCGGATCACGAACGGTTTTCGCATCCGCCATCGCGGTCTTCACCATCGGGTCGGTGCTGTGCGGCCTGTCAAACGGGTTGGCCGAACTGGTCGCCGCGCGGGTCTTCCAAGGGGCTGGTGGGGCGATGATGGTCCCGGTCGCCCGCCTGATCCTGCTGCGCAGCGTGCCGAAAGACCAGTTGGTGCAGGCGATGGCGCGGATGACCCTGCCCGCGCTGATCGGCCCGGCGCTGGGGCCGCTGGTGGGCGGGGCGCTCAGCACCTACGCCTCCTGGCGCTGGATTTTCTTCATCAACGTGCCCATCGGCCTGTTGGGGCTGGGGCTGGCCCTGACGCTCATTCCCAACCATCGGGAGGAGAGCGCCGAACCGTTCGACGGTGTTGGCTTCGGCCTGTGCGCCCTGGCGCTGCCCGCCTTCCTGTTCGGTTTTGAGAATGTCGGGCGCGACCTGCTGCCGCCCTCGCTGGTCGTCGGTCTGCTGGCCGTGGCGTTGGCGGCGACGCTGCTCTATCTGCGCCACGCCCGGCGGGTGGACCGCCCGATCCTCGACCCGGCGCTTCTGCGGCTGCCGACCTACGCCGCGTCGATCTATGGCGGGACGCTCTTCCGCATCGGCATCGGCGCGGTTCCGTTCCTGGTCCCGGTGATGCTGCAAATCGGCTTCGGCCTCAGCGCCTTTGAATCCGGTGCGCTGACCTTCGTCGGGGCGGCGGGGGCGTTGACGATGAAGGCGTTGGCCCGCCCCATCCTGCGCCGCGCCGGGTTCCGCCGCGTCCTGTTGGTCAACGCGCTGGTCAGCGGCGTGTTTCTGGTCGGCCATGGGTTTTTCCGCCCCGAAACGCCGCACCTGATCATTCTGGCGGTCCTGCTGGCGGGCGGCTTTTTCCGTTCCCTGCAATTCACCGCGATGAACAGCCTGATCTACGCCGAGGTCCCCGATTCCATGACCAGCCGCGCCAACACGCTGGCCCTGGTGATGCAACAGCTCTCGCTCACCCTGGGGATCGCGGTCGGGGCCACCGCCCTGCATCTGACCGTCACCTGGAGCGGCGGACCGCTCGACGCCGTGGCTTTCGTCCCCGCCTTCACCCTGGTCGGGCTGTTGGCCTGCGTGTCCGGCCTGTTCTTCTGGCGTTTGCCCGCCGACGCCGGGGCCGAAATCAGCGGCCACCGAATCGGCAACGACAACGCGGCCAAATCGCGACTGACCGACGCGGCGGATTGACGCAAGCGGCGGGGCGGCGACTCGCCCGTTTCCCCCCGGAACCGGATCCGGCAAAATCGGGCGGTCCGTTCCAAACGCCTCGCAATTCTGTAAACGCTGCGGGTTCGGATGAGAATAACTCCGGCGATCATGATTAATTTTCGTGCGAATCCCGCGCGGTAGAGCGTGCGTTCCGGGCGCGTTCCCGCTATAAAGATGCATGGCGGCTATGCACCGCCTTCAAAAAATGGGAGGCTCTCCGTCATCGCGCGAGAGGGCGGGACAGTATGATGGATTGGGACAAGCTACGCGTTTTCCATGCGGTGGCCGAAGCCGGCAGCTTCACGCACGCCGGTGAAACCCTGAACCTCAGCCAGTCGGCCGTCAGCCGACAGATCAGCGCGCTGGAGGAAAGCCTCGGCGTTCCTCTGTTCCACCGACACGCGCGCGGCCTGATCCTCACCGAACAGGGCGAGCTGCTGCACCGCACCGCCCGCGACGTCTTCGCCAAACTCTCGATGACCGAAGCGATGCTGACCGAAAGCCGGGAGCATCCAAAGGGACCGTTGCGGGTGACGACGACGGTCGCCTTCGGGTCGACGTGGCTGACGCCGCGCATCAACGAATTCATGTCGATCTACCCCGACATCCAGTTGACGCTGCTGATCGACGACAACGAGCTGGATTTGGCCATGCGCGAGGCGGACATCGCCATCCGCATGAACACGCCGCGCCAGCCCGACCTGATCCAGCGCCATCTGATGTCGATCCGCTTCCACCTCTACGCCAGCCCGAGCTATCTGAAAAAGCGCGGGATGCCGAAGGTGCCGAACGATCTGGACAGCCACGACATCATCGCCTACCCGCCCGACGTGCGCGCCCCCATCCCCAACGTCAACTGGATCATGGATGTGGGCGAACCGTCGGCGGCGCGGCGGCCGATTCTTCAGGTCAACAGCGTCTACGCCATCTACCGCGCGGTCGAAAGCGGTCTGGGCATCGCCGCCCTGCCCGATTTCCTGGTCGATGGCCAATCGAAAGAGCTGGTGCGGGTGCTGCCGGAGGTCGATGGCCCGAAGGTGGACGCCTATTTCGTCTACGCCGAAGAACTGCGCCATTCCAAGCGGATCGCGGTCTTCCGCGACTTCCTGGTCAAAAAAGTGGCAGAGACCCCGTTCTGATTTCAAAACAGGCGCTCTGTTTTTGCGCCCTTGGGAACAGAATTGCCGAAATCAACCCGGTCTTGTCGTCATAACGACATACACCGCGTCGATTTCGGCTTTTTTGTTCGTGGATTCAAACCTCTGCAAGCCATGCGCGTTGCGCATGGTAGTTTTCCGCAAATTTGCCTGGAAACTTGGCAGGGAAATGGTCAAATTTCGATCATTGGATGTTGCGACGCAGCATTCGATGTTTCGTCCCGGAGGCTCCCCTCCGGGGTTGGGTCTCCCGACCCAGCGTCTCCCAGACGTGAAGCCTCCCTGTTCAACTCGCCGCTAATCCAACGGGTTAGCGGCGGTTTTTTTATGCGCTTGCGTCTTTTGTCACTCCGCTCTTGCGGATCGGCGGTTTCTCCCTCAACTGTGGCCATCCGGAACGGCTCCCGCTTGCCCTTCCTTCCGTTTGCCTCTTTTGAGCGTCCTACCCTCCGTCGGAGTCTCCCCATGCTTGACCTGCTCGCCGACCCGAATGTCTGGGCCAGCCTCCTCACCCTGACCGCGTTGGAGATCGTTCTGGGGATCGACAACATCATCTTCATTTCGATCATGGCGTCGAAGCTGCCCGCCCACCAGCAGCACAAGGCCCGCCAGATCGGCCTCGCGCTGGCGCTGCTCACGCGCCTGCTGCTGCTGGCCTCCATCGCCTGGGTGGCGAAGCTGACCGACCCACTGTTCACGGTGATGGGCTGGGCCGTGTCCGGGCGTGACCTGATTTTGATCGGCGGCGGCCTGTTCCTGCTGGCCAAGGGCACGCTGGAGATTCACCACACCGTCGAAGGGCATGAGGAGGAAGGGGCCGCTCCCAAGCTGGCCAGCTTCCAGTCGGTGGTCATCCAGATCATGTTTCTGGACATCGTCTTTTCGCTGGACAGCGTCATCACGGCGGTCGGCATGTCCGATCATCTGCCGGTGATGATCGCGGCGGTCGTCATCGCCATGGCGGTGATGCTCTTCGCCTCCGGCCCGGTCGGCGATTTCGTCAACCGCCACACCACGGTGAAGATGCTGGCGCTGTCCTTCCTGCTGCTGGTCGGCGTGGCGCTGGTGGCCGATGGGTTGGGCTTCCACATCCCCAAGGGCTACCTGTATTTCGCCATCGCCTTCTCGGCCCTGGTCGAATCGCTGAACCTGATGGCGTCGGCGCGGCGCAAGCGCAACGTGGGGCATTGACGAAAAACGGGCGCTGGCGTGATCACACCAGCGTCCGCTTTCCATCAGACTGATGCCGGATCGACCAGCAGAAGCCCAGAGATGCCCATGCTCGGAACCTTGTCAGGGGTGCCCTTGGGAGGGGACTGCAATGGATGGAACGCTGGCGGCATTGACCAGCGGTCGCCGGAACGTTCCTTTGGCGATCTCGTTCAGAATGCCTTCTTTCGACAGGCCAACAACACGTTCATACTCGGCGGTGTTGTGATCGTACCAGGGATTCTGCTTCATGGAGTTGGTAGATCGGGTGTGGCTTAGATGCAACAAAGGTCCCCACATTCGCTCAACCCGTTCACCCAATGCCTCCAGCCGTCGGTAGATCTCAAAATCCTCCCAGCCCCAAGAGATGAAATTCTCGTTGAACCCTCCCAACCGGCTGAAGACATCACGAGCGAAAAAGACCGACCCCCCGTACGAATTCTTGTAAAGCATCGGGTTACGCGGATCGAATAAGTCGATCTGACCGACTGTTAGATGTCGCTCAACACCAGAAATGTAATCAGCCGCAATGTCAAAGAACAGGCCATTGAACGGACAGGCAAGAGCGGCACCACTGCGCACAGCCTGTTGGGCAAAAACATACTGAGTTGGCTCCAGAACAACGTCGGTGTCCTGAACCACCAGGACTGGAGTCGTCGCCGCTTCAGCCATCAGGTTGATTTGCTTGGCCTTGTGGGTGTGAGGGCTGTCATTGCCGGTCAGGTGGATGTAGCCGTAATCCGTCGAAGACAGGCCGAGTTCCTCCATGATGGCAGGCACATCTTGCCGTTCTGCGTTGTCCTCGCAAATCAATATGTTGGTGTGCAGGTGCTTGCGCAGGTAAGACACGAGAATCCGCAGGTTGCGGCGGCGGTCGAGGGATTCGATCCGGCAAGGCACCATGAAGGTGACATCGCTCAGATCCAGCCTCTCGGGGACTATCCGGAATTTCGTGCTCGGCGGGGCGGGTTTTAATCTCAGGCGCTCATCGCCTTTGAGAAACGCTCGCCGAACATGACG
>NZ_RXMA01000220.1 GCF_003966125.1 Azospirillum griseum | reverse complement strand
CGTCGCGGTGACGCGCGAGATCGACGGCGGTCTGGAAACGGTGGAGCTGGCCTTGCCCGCCATCGTCACCGCCGATTTGCGCCTGAACGAGCCGCGCTACGCCAGCCTTCCCAACATCATGAAGGCGAAGAAGAAGCCGCTGGAAACCGTCACGCCGGACGCGCTGGGCGTCGATGTGACGCCGCGCCTGACCACGCTGA
>NZ_RXMA01000022.1 GCF_003966125.1 Azospirillum griseum | reverse complement strand
ACCGACTCAATCCGAGCCAGGCGAAAGCGGGCAGGTTGGTCCGACGAATACGCCAGAGCCATCCTCGGCCAAATGCGATAGCCCTGCGCCGTGGTCGCAAAGCCATGGCGAAACGCCCGATGGTTGGGCATACTCCCGCCGGTTTTCGCATAGGTCCGCGCCGCCGCCAGGGCTTGAACGCCTCAGAGGGACGGACGGACTCACCTGGGAATTGGGGCCTGTCTCGTATGCTGCGTGCGCTCGCGCGTGTCTGTGCCGTCCTTGTCGCGTCGTCCCTTCCCGTTTTGGCCGCCGATCCTCCGGCGGAACCGGTGCCGTTCGGCGTCGCCGGGGTGGAGGTCGTGGCCGAACGCGATGTGGCGCAGGCCTGTTTCGCCTTCACCGACCGTCTGGAGCGGGCGCGCGTGGTGAATTTCCGCGATTATGTGGACATTTCGCCGTCGGTTGACGTTCTGGCTGTGGCGCGCGACCGCAACCTCTGCGTCGATGGCCTGCAGCACGGGCAGAAATACAGGATCACGCTGCGCGATGGCCTGCCCGGTGTGGATGGCAAACGCCTGCCCGCCGCCGACAGCCGCGAGGTGGAGGTGCCGAACCGCAAGCCGTCGCTGGCCTTCCGGGGCGCTGGCTACATCCTGCCGCGCGTCGGCGGGGACGGGCTGCCGCTGCGCTCGATCAATCTGGACCGGGCCAAGCTCCAGATCCTGCGCATCGCCGACCGAACGCTGGTCGAAAAGATCTATTTCGGACGCATCGCCCAGCAGATGACCGATTTCGACGTTGGCGAGATCCTCGACCGCTCCGGGCAAGAGGTCTGGCGCGGCGACATGGGCATCGCCAACGCCCCCAACAAGGCCGTCACCACCGCCTTTCCCATCGACGCCGTGCTGGGCAAGCTGGAACCCGGCGTCTATGTCGCCGTCGCCGGTGTGGACGAGATCAAGCCCGGCGGGTGGGAGCAGAAGGCGACCCAGTGGTTCGTCGTCTCCGATCTGGGGTTGAACACCATCCTGGGCGGGGATTCGCTGGTCGTCTTCGCCCGCTCGGTCGACACCGCCGCCCCCGCCGCCGGGGTCGAACTGCGTCTGGTCGCCCGCAACGGTGCCGAACTGGCCAAGGTGCAGACCGGCGAGGATGGTTTGGGCCGATTCGATCTGGCCGCCCTGCGCGCCGCCAGCGCCGAACCACCGCAGGCGCTGTTTGCCGTGCGCGGGGCCGGGGATTTCGGCGTGCTCGACCTGACCGGCGGGACCGCGCCGACCGAACAGGCCGCGCCGACTCCGCCGACGGCTCCCGTCGCCACCGCAGCGGCGACGCCCGTCCGTCCGGTTGCCCTGCCGCCCGGTCTGGACGCCTTCATGTACACCGAACGCGGCATCTACCGGCCCGGCGAGTCGGTGCACGTCACCGGCCTGCTGCGCGACGCCGACCTGAACACGCTGCCGGGGGCCAAGCCCCTGACCCTGCGCCTGTGGCGGCCCGATGGATTCGAGGTGGAGCGCCGCAGCCTGACCGACGCCGGGGCCGGAGCCTACGCCACCCGCGTCGATCTGCCGATGAACGCCTATCCGGGATCCTGGAGCGTCACCGCCCATCTGGACGGGGAGGGGGGGGGGCCCGGTCCGGCCTTGGGCCGGGCGGAGTTCCTGGTTGAGGATTTCGTGCCGCCGCGCATCGACGTGGCGTTGACCGCTCCCTCCAAGGAGATCGGTGCCGACGGGACCACCGCCTTGACCGTGGACGGGCATTTCCTCTATGGCGCGCCCGCCGCCGGGCTGCCGGGGGAGTTGTCGGTCACGCTGCGCGCCGCCGCCAACCCCTATCCCGACTTGCCCGGCTACCGTTTCGGTCTGGCGCAGGAAGACATCAAGCCGACCCGTGTCGATCTGCCCGGCTTCAGCACCGACAACGCGGGCAGTGCCACGATGGCCGTGCGCCTGCCGAAGATCCCGGACAGCACGCGCCCGCTGGAAGCGGTGTTGCGCGCCACCCTGATCGACATCGGTGGCCGTCCGGTTGGCCGCGATCTGGTGTTGCCGGTGCGCCATCAGCCCTTCGCCATCGGGGTCAAGCCGCGTTTTGAAGGCGACGGCGTGCCCGAAGGGGCAACCGCCGGGTTCGACGTGGTCGCGGTCGGGCCGAACGGCAAGCCGCTGGACAGCGCCGACCTGTCCTATGAGCTGTTTGAAGAAGAGTACGAATACGCGTGGTTCGAGGCCAACGGCCATTGGGACTACAAAGTCACGGTGCGCGACCAGCGCGTGACCGGTGGGACCCTGACCACGACCGCCGCCGCTCCGGCGGCGGTGGACGCGCCGGTCACGGCGGGCCGTTACCGGCTGGAAGTGTTCGACGCCAAGAACGGCGTGTCCACGAGTGTCCGGTTCGCCGCCGGTTGGTGGATGACGCCGACGGCGGGCGAACGCCCCGACGAGGTGGACGTCACCGTCATGCTGCCCGCCTACAAGGGCGGTGACACGGCGTGGGTCTATGTGAAACCGCCCTATCACAGTCAGGTTCTGGTGGCGGTCGCCGACCGTGCGGTGACGCACGCGGTCAGCCGGGCCATCGGGCCGGAAGGGGCCTTCCTGGAGATTCCGGTCGCCGCGAACTGGACCGGCGGGGCCTATGTCCTCGCCACCGCCTTTTCCACGCCCGACCCGCAGGCCAAGGGACCGCCGCGCCGCGCCGTCGGCTTGTCCTGGCTGGCGGTCGATCCGGCGGCGCGCTCGCTGGGGGTGCGGCTCGCCGCACCACAGGAAGCCGAACCCCGCCGCAGCCTGACCGCCGAGGTGTCGGTGGACGGCGTGCCGGAAGGGCAAAGCGCCTTCGTCACCGTCGCGGCGGTCGATGAATCGGTGTTGCAAGTGACCGGGCAAGGCACGCCCGATCCGGTCGCCCATTATCTGGGCAAGCGTCGCCTGGGGGTGGAACTGCGCGATTCCTTCGGGCGTCTGATCGACCCCGCCGGTCTGGACAGCGCCCGCCCGCGCGGCAACGAGCAGACCCGCCTGCGGCAAATCTCCGGTCTGGTTCCGCCCAAATCGGAACGCGTGGTTTCGCTCTTCTCCGGCGTGCTGCCGGTCGGGCCGGGCGGCAAGGTGACGGTTCCGTTCGACGTGCCCGACTTTCAGGGTCGTCTGCGCGTGATGGCGGTGGCCTGGAGCGGTGGCAAGCTGGGCAGCGCCGACGCTTCGGTTCTGGTGCGTGACCCGCTGGTGGCTGATCTGGCCTTGCCACGTTTCCTGACGCCGGGGGATGTGGCCGAGGCCGTCGTCACGCTCGACAATCTGAACGGCGCGTCAGGGGCCTATCGGGCCACCCTGAACGCGGAAGGGGCCGTGACCGTCACCGACGGCAGCCCGTTGGAGATTCCCGCCTTGCCGCGCGGCAAGCGGGCGACCGTCGGGCGGGTGCTGACCGCCACCGCGATCGGAACCGGTGTGGTGACGTTGGATGTGACCGGTCCGAACGGGTTGCGCGTGACCCGGCGTTGGGACGTGATGGTGCGACCCGGCGGTCCGCTGGTGACGCGGCGCAACAGCGCGCCGCTGCCGACCGACCGCAACCTGACGGTTCCGGCCGACATCGGTTTTGGCCTGCGCCCCGACAGCGTGGCGATCACCGCCCAGGTGGCCCCGTTGCCGGACCTGGACGTGCCGGGCCTGCTGCTGGCGCTGGACCGCGCCGGTGTGGGCGGGGCGGAGCAGACCGCCAGCCGCATTCTGCCGCTGCTGTCGATGGGCGACATCGCCGTCGGCTTGGGCCTGTCCACCGAAGAGCGGCTCAAGATCCGTGTGCAGCGTGGGTTGGAACGCCTGTTGACCTTCCAACGGCCCGATGGCTCCTTCTCGCCCTGGTCGGCGAAGGGGGATGCGGACCCATGGCTGACCGCCTACGCGCTCGACACGCTGGGGCGGGCCAGGGCGGCGGGGTACCGCGTCTCCGACCAGCCTTATCGCAAGGGGTTGGAATGGCTGAAGCTGGCGATTGACAACGCATGGGTGGAAACCCCCGACCTGCCGGGCCGCGCCTACACGCTCTATGTGCTGGCGCGGGCCAAGATGGTCGACGCCGGGGCCGTGCGTTACTTCCAGGAAACCTATTGGGACCGGCTGCAGACCGATTTCGGCCGGGCGCAGATCGCCGTCGCCGCCGCCCTGCTGGGCGACGCGCCGCGCGCGACCGAGGCTTTTGCCAAGCTGTCGGGCGCGCGGATGGTCACGGCGTCGCTGCGCGATCACGGCTCTTCCCTGCGGGACGAGGCCGGTGTGGTCGCCCTGATGGCCGAAAGCGGCGTGGTCGAGCGTGACCGGTTGTTCCAGGCCGGGGAGCGGGTGGCCAAGACCTTCACCGCCGTGCGCGCCACCAACCCGCAGGAACAGGCGTGGCTGCTCCAGGCGGCCAAGGCGTTGATCGACCGAGCCGCGCCGATGAAGCTGACGGTTGGCGACCAGACCGTGGAGAACGCCAAGCCGCTGTTTCTGCGTGTCGAAGGGGGGCAGTTGTCGCCGATTCGCAATCTGGGGGCGGACACCCGCCAGACCGTCACCGTGGTCGGTGTGACCGATCAGCTTCCCCCGGCTGAGGAACAGGGAATGACGCTGTCGCGCCGTGTCTATGACATGGCCGGACGTCCGGTCGATCCGGCCGGGGTGCGCCACAACGATCTGTTGGTGGTGGTGCTCGAAGGGGCGGCGGCCGATCCGTTGGAGCACGCCACCCTGATTTCCGATCCGCTGCCCGCCGGGTTCGAGATCGAGAATGTGCGGTTGGGGGCGGGCGGCCCGTCGGGGGCCTTGCCGTGGCTGGGCGAACTGTCGGTCCCCCGTCATCTGGAGTTCCGTGACGACCGTTTCGTCGCGGCGGTCGATCTGAACAAGCAGACCCCGCGTTTCCGTCTGGCCTATCTGGTGCGGGCCGTCACCGTCGGTGATTTCGTTGCACCGGGGGCGACGGTCGAGGATTTGCAGCGTCCACATGTGTCGGCCCGCGTGGCCGGTGGCCGCCTGCGCGTCCTGCCGAACTGAGGCGGGTTACAGATAGCCGTGATCCCGCCGATCCTTGGGTCGGCGGGTCGCGAGCGTCAGAATGGCGATGACGACGGCGAACACGACGGTCATGACGGCGTAGAACAGCAACGCCGCGCCCACCATCACGGTGCCGATCAGCACTGTGAGCAAAATCCCGATGCCCAGCGATACGATGACCCGTGATGACATGGGTGGTCTCCGTTTTCCTGATCGGCGTCCGTTGAAAGTCGGACGGAGTCCGGTCCCGTGTGGCAAAGCCTGCCACAGCGGCGGGTCATGCCCGCATGTGGCGTGCTGTCACTGCGCGGGCGCGCCGCACCCTTTTCCCTTTCCAGCCTGATCCCCCGCTGTTCCCCCGCCCAACCTGTTGGGCGGAAGAGTCATCCGTGTCCTCAACAAGCGTGTTGACAGAGCGCGGGAGACGCCTTACCTTTACGTAAACGTCAACCAAGGGCGTTGGCGGTGGAACGGAGACGGCGCGGTGCAGGCAACGATCGGAACCGGGGCGACGGGATGGGAGGCGGACGACCGCAACCGATCCATCGGCGAACTGGCCGAGGAATTTGGCCTGACCCACCGCACGATCCGCCATTACGAGGATGAAGGGCTGCTGTCGCCGACCCGCGACGGGCAGACCCGCGTCTACAGCCACCGCGACCGCGCCCGGCTGGTGCTGATCTGCCGTGGCAAGCGGCTGGGCTTCAGCCTCGCCGAGATCAAAGAGTTCCTGAATCTGTACGACACCGGCGACGCCCAGATCGAACAGATGCGTTACGCGCAATCGCTGGCCCGCCAGCGGATAGAGGCCCTTGAACGGCAGCTCCAGGACGTTCAGCAGACGTTGAAAGAGTTGCGCCATTTCGACATTCAGATCTCCGAGCATTTGCGCCGAAACGGCACCACGGAGACGCAGCCCATGGAGGAGAAGCTCTCATGAAGTCGGTCGTCATTGCAGGCTACGCCCGTTCGCCCTTCGCCTTCGCCCACAAGGGCGAGCTGACCAAGGTCCGCCCCGATGACATGCTGGCCCGCGTCATCGCGGCGCTGGTGGAGCGCACCGGTGCCAACCCGCAGGACATCGAGGACGTGATCGTCGGCTGCTCCTTCCCGGAAGGCGAGCAGGGCCTGAACGTCGCTCGCGCGATCTCCTTCCTGGCCAAGCTGCCGATCACGGCGGCGGCGACCACGGTCAACCGCTATTGCGGCTCGTCGATGCAGGCGATCCACCAGGCCGCCGGGGCCATCCAGATGGGGGCCGGTGATCTGTTCGTCTGCGGCGGCGTCGAATCGATGACCCGCGTGCCGATCATGGGCTTCAACCCGATGCCGAACGCGGCGCTGAAGAACGCCTACCCCGAAGCGTACTGCTCGATGGGCGTCACCGCCGAAAACGTCGCCAAGAAGTATGGCATTGGCCGCACCGAGCAGGAGGAGTTGGCCGTCGCCTCGCACGCCAAGGCCGCCGAGGCGCAGGCCGCTGGCCGTTTGAACGACGAGATCGTCGGCATCCAGACCCCGGCGGGCCTGATCGAGCGCGACGGCTGCATCCGCCCCGGGACCACGGTTGAAGGCTTGAGCGGCCTGAAGCCCGCCTTCCTCGCCGACGGGTCGGTGACGGCGGGGACCTCCTCGCCGCTGACCGATGGTGCCTCCGCCGTGCTGGTCACGACCGAGGAGTACGCCAAGGCCAACGGCCTGCCGATCCTGGCCAAGATCCGCTCCATCGCGGTGGCTGGTTGCGCCCCGGAGCTGATGGGCCTCGGCCCGATCCCTTCGACGCAAAAGGCGCTGGCCCGCGCCGGTCTGTCGATCAAGGACATCGACATCATCGAAATCAACGAAGCCTTCTCCGCCCAGGCGATCGCCTGCATGCGCGATCTCGACATCGATCTGGGCAAGGTCAATCTGGATGGCGGCGCGCTGGCGCTCGGCCACCCGCTGGGGGCGACCGGTGCCCGCATCACCGGCAAGGCGGCCGCGCTGCTGAAGCGCGAAGGCAAGCAATTCGCGCTGGCCACCCAGTGCATCGGCGGCGGCCAGGGCATCGCCACCGTTCTGGAAGCGGTCTGACGGCGGCCCCGGCAGCAGGGAGGAAACATCCATGAAAATCGAACGCGCCGCCGTGATCGGTGCCGGTGTGATGGGGGCGGGCATCGCCGCCCATTTCGCCAACGCCGGCATTCCGGTCGTCCTGCTCGACATCCCGGCGAAGGAGGGCGACCGCAGCGCCATCGCCCAGGGTGCCGTCGCCAAGATGCTGAAGACCGATCCGGCCCCCTTCATGCATCGCCACAACGCCAAGCTCATCACCACCGGCAATCTTGAGGATGACCTCAACCTGCTGGCCGATGTGGACTGGATCGTCGAGGCGATCATCGAGAATCCGGCGATCAAGGCCGATCTCTACAAGCGCATCGACCCGGTGCGCAAGGAAGGGTCGGTGGTGTCATCCAACACCTCCACCATCCCGTTGAACGTGCTGACCGACGGCCAGAGCGACCGCTTCAAGGCCGACTTCATGGTGACGCACTTCTTCAACCCGCCGCGCTACATGCGTCTGCTGGAAATCGTCGGCGGGCCGACGACGCGGGCCGACGCGCTGGCCGCCATCGCCGACGTCTGCGACCGGCGGCTGGGCAAGGGTGTGGTCCCCTGCAAGGACACGCCGGGTTTCATCGCCAACCGCATCGGCGTCTTCTGGATCCAGGCGGCGGTCAACGCCGCCGTCGATCTGGGCCTGACGGTCGAGGAAGCCGACGCGGTCGGCGGCCGTCCGATGGGCATCCCCAAGACCGGCGTGTTCGGCCTGATGGATCTGGTCGGTCTGGACCTGATGCCGCACATCGCCAAGAGCCTGCTGGCCACGCTGCCAGCCGGTGACGCCTATCGCCAGACCATGCGCGAGCACCCGGTCATCACCAAGATGATCGCCGACGGCTACATCGGCCGCAAGGGCAAGGGCGGCTTCTACCGCGTCAACAAGGCGGGCGGCGGCAAGGTCAAGGAATCGATCAACCTGCAAACCGGTGTCTACGCCCCGTCGGAAAAGTCCCGGCTGGAGTGCGTGACGGCGGCGGGCCGTGACCTGCGCAAGCTGTGCGAACACCCGGACAAGGGCGGCCAGTTCGCCCGCCGCGTGCTGGCCCAGACCCTGGCCTACGTCGCCAACCTGGTCCCGGAGATCGCCGACAGCATCGTCGCGGTGGACGAGGGCATGCGCCTGGGCTACGCCTGGAAGCAGGGGCCGTTCGAGCTGATCGACCGTTTGGGGACCGCCTGGTTTGCCGATCTCTGCAAGGCCGAAGGCATCCCGGTTCCGGCCCTGGTCGCGATGGCGGCGGGCCGGCCCTTCTACCGGGTGGAGGATGGCAAGCTCCAACATCTGACCACCGCCGGTGTCTATGACACCGTTGTGCGCCCCGACGGCGTGCTGCTGCTGTCCGACGTGAAGCGGGCGGCGGGCAAGCCGGTGTGGAAGAACGCCTCGGCCAGCCTGTGGGACATCGGCGACGGCGTGCTGTGCGTCGAGTTCACCAGCAAGATGAACGCCGTCGATGGCGACATCATGGCCGCCTATGGCAAGGCGATGAGCCTGATCGGCAAGGGAACCGGGGCCTGGAAGGCGCTGGTCATCCACAACGAGGCCGACAATTTCTCGGTCGGGGCCAATCTGGGCCTTGCCCTCTTCGCGCTGAACGTCGGCCTGTGGCCGCAGATCGACGAGATGGTGGAAGGCGGTCAGCGCACCTACCGCGCCCTGCGTTACGCCCCCTTCCCGGTGGTGGCGGCCCCCAGCGGCATGGCTCTGGGCGGCGGGTGTGAAATCCTGCTGCACGCCGACCATGTCCAGGCCCACGCCGAAACCTATGTCGGTCTGGTCGAGGTCGGCGTCGGCCTGATCCCGGCCTGGGGCGGCTGCACCGAAATGCTGGCCCGCCACGCCAAGAACCCCAAGGCCCCGCGCGGTCCGATGCCCGCCGTCGCCAAGGCGTTCGAAATCATCAGCACGGCCACGGTCGCCAAATCGGCGGCGGAAGCCAAGGAGCTGCTGTATTTCCGCGCCACCGACGGCATCACGATGAACCGTGACCGCCTGCTGGCCGACGCCAAGGCCAAGGCGCTGGAGTTGGCGGAAAATTACACGCCGCCGGAAAAGGACAGCTTCGTGCTGCCCGGTCCGACCGCGCGCGCCGCGTTGGAATTGGCCGTCGAAGGCTTCGCCCTGCAAGGCAAGGTCACGCCGCACGACAAGGTCGTGTGCGCCGCCCTGGCCGAGGTGTTGAGCGGCGGCGACTCCGACGCCAGCAAGCCAGTGGGCGAAGATCACGTCCTGGGGCTGGAGCACAAGGCGTTCATGGAGCTGGTGCGCACCACCGGAACCATCGACCGGATCGAGCACATGCTGCTCACCGGCAAGCCGCTGCGGAATTGAGGGGGGACTGACCAATGCCGATCTACAAGGCTCCGCTTGAGGACGTGCGCTTCGTCCTCGACGAAATCGTCGGGCTGGACAAGCTGACGGCGCTGCCGGGTTACGAGGACGCCACCCCCGAACTGGTCGGGCAGGTGTTGGAAGAGGGTGCCAAGCTGTGCGAGGAGGTTCTGTTCCCCCTCAACCAGTCGGGCGACGGCGAAGGCTGCCATTTCGAAAACGGCGTCGTCCGCACCCCGCAGGGCTTCAAGGAGGCCTACACCACCTACATCGAAGCCGGTTGGCAGGGATTGGCCTGCGACCCCGCCTATGGCGGGCAGGGGTTGCCGAAGCTGGTCAACATCATGATGGAGGAGTTCATCTGCTCCGCCAACCTGAGCTTCGGCATGTATCCCGGCCTGTCGCTGGGGGCCTACAACGCGCTCGCCACCTATGGGTCGGACGAACTGAAGGACCGTTTCCTCGGCCGGTTGGTCGATGGGACCTGGTCGGGGACCATGTGCCTGACCGAACCGCACAGCGGCACCGACCTGGGCATGATCCGCACCAAGGCGGTTCCGGCGGAGGATGGCTCCTTCAAGATCACCGGCACCAAGATCTTCATTTCGGCGGGCGAGCATGACCTGACCGAAAACATCCTGCATCTGGTGCTGGCCCGCCTGCCCGACGCGCCGGCCGGAACGCGCGGCATCAGCCTGTTCCTGGTCCCGAAATTCATCCCCAAGGACGACGGCACGCCGGGTCCGCGCAACGGTGTGGCTTGCGGTTCCATCGAACACAAGATGGGCATCAAGGCGTCGGCCACCTGCGTCATGAACTTCGAGGACGCTACCGGCTGGCTGGTCGGCGAACCCAACAAGGGCATGCGCGCCATGTTCGTGATGATGAACGCGGCCCGTCTGGCCGTGGGCATCCAGGGGCTGGGTCTGGCCGAGGTCAGCTATCAGAACGCGGTGAACTACGCCCGGGAACGGCTTCAGGGCCGCTCGCTGTCGGGGGTGAAGGCCCCGGACAAGCCCGCCGATCCGATCATCGTCCACCCCGACGTCCGCCGGAATCTGTTGACCGCGCGGGCCTACACCGAAGGCGGCCGGGCGCTGGGCGCGTTGGTCGCCTATCATCTGGACGTGTCGGAGAAGCACCCGGACGCCCGCACCCGTCGTGACTCCGACGAGTTCGTGCAGTTGATGACGCCGATCGCCAAGGCGCTGTTCACCGACATCGGGTTCGAGGCGGGCAACATCGCCGTGCAGGTGCATGGCGGTCACGGCTTCATCTGGGAAACCGGCGTCGAGCAGTATGTCCGCGACGCCCGCATCTGCCAGATCTACGAAGGGACCAACGGCATCCAGGCGTTGGATCTGGTCGGGCGCAAGCTGCCGCAGGACATGGGCCGTTTGCTGCGCCACTTCTTCCATCCGGTTGGCCGCGACATCGAAGCCGACATGGAGAACGAGGAACTGGCCGAATTCGTCCTGCCGCTGGCCAAGGCCTTTGCCAAGCTCCAGCAGGCCACGGCCCTGATCGCCCAGAAGGGCATGAAGGACCCCGAGGAAGCCGGGGCGGCGGCAACCGACTATCTGCGTCTGTTCGGTCTGGTCGCGTTGGGCTGGATGTGGCTGCGCATGGTCAAGGCCGCGCAAGCCAAGCTGGCCGCCGGGGAAGGCAACGCCACTTTCTATGAGGCCAAGATCAAGACCGCGCGCTTCTACATGACCAAGCTGCTGCCGCAGATCAACAGCCTGTTCATCACCATCACCGCCGGGGCCAAGACCCTGATGGAAATGGACGAGGCCGCGTTCTAACGGGCCATTCTAGAGCGCCGTGCCTAAAATGCGGAACGACACGGCGCTCCAAGCTTTTGTTTGTCGATCAGATTCACGCGTGAAATCGATTCCGATTTAACGCGATCTGATCTTGGGGGCGTTCGCTTCCTCCTTCGGGATATGGGCAACTTCAGGGCCGGATGCGGCGCCGCTTGGCGTCTCATCCGGCCCTTTTTCTGTTCCAGCTATTTGCCAGCCGAGTCATGCGGCGTCGTCGGATCACACGTTCAGCAGCAGGTTTTCCCGTTCCCAGGAGCTGATGACCCGGTTGTACGCCTTGTATTCCGCCTCCTTGACGCAGGTGATGGCGTCGATGAAGCGTTCGCCCAGGATCTCTTTCAGCGGCTTGCAGGCGTTGAACTTGGTCAGCGCCTCGCTCTGGTGGCGGGGCAGGGTGAAGGCCAGACGGTAGGCCGATCCCTTGATCGGGTCGTTCGGCTCCATGTTCTGGGTCATGCCGATGTAGCCGCAGGCCAGCGAGGCGGCGATGGCGAGGTAGGGATTCGCGTCGGCCCCGGCCACGCGGTTTTCCACCCGGCGGGCGTCGGGTTGCGACACCGGCACGCGCAGGCCGGTGGTGCGGTTGTCGCGGCCCCAATGCACGTTGATCGGCGCGTCGGAATTGGGGACCAGACGGCGGTAGGAGTTCACGTTCGGGGCCAGCATCGGCATCGCGTAGGGCAGGTATTTCTGCAAACCGGCGATGTGGGCCATGAACAGCGCGCTGTCGCTGCCGTCGGGGTTGGCGAACAGGTTCCGCCCGGTGTCGGCGTCCACCACCGATTGATGGATGTGCATGGCGCTGCCCGGTTCGCCTTGCATCGGTTTGGCCATGAAGGTGGCGTAGATCTGGTGGCGGATCGCCGCCTCGCGCGCTGTGCGTTTGAACAGGAACGCCTGATCGGCCAGTTCCAGCGCGTCGCCGTGGTTGAAGTTGATTTCGATCTGAGCGGCCCCGGCCTCGTGGGTCAGGGTGTCGATGTCGATGTCCTGCTTTTCGCAGTAATCGTAGACGGCTTCGAAGATCGGGTCGAATTCGTTGACGGCGTCGATGCCGAAGGCCTGCCGCCCGCTCTCCATCCGCCCGTTGCGGCCGATGGGGGGCACCAGGGGGTAATCGGGGTCCTTGTTGACCTGGACCAGGAAAAATTCCAATTCCGGGGCCACCAGCGGTTTCCACCCGCGCTCCTCATAGAGCGACAGCACGCGCTTGAGCACGTGGCGGGGCGACATGTCCACCGGACGGCTGTCCGCATACACGCAATCGACGATGACCTGGGCGGTCGGCTCGTCGTACCAGGGGACGAAACGGATCGTCCGTTCGTCGGGGATCATGTAGATGTCGGAATTTTCGTCGGACGTGATGTCTTCGTCCTCGGGGAACTCCCCGGTCACGGTCTGGACGAAAATCGCTTCGGGCAGGCGCAGACCACGGTCGCGCAGAATTCGGAGAAACTTGTCAGCGGGGACGATCTTCCCCCGCGCGATGCCCGAGATGTCGGGCACGAGGCATTCGACTTCGGTGATGCGATTTTTCTTGATGAAGTCTTCCATGAAACCCATGAGATTGGCGGACCGCACCGGGCAATGGGCAGCCCCCTCCGTGCTGTGATCGACAGCGACACTATGACGCCGTTGCCGGGGACCGCGCCAGAGGGTTCCTATGACGCTTTTGTGAAATCCACGGCTTTCCGTTGACCCGCCGCCGCGCAACCGCCTAACTGGCCGGATGCCAAAGTCGTCCTATCTGAACAGCTGGTACGCGGCCAGCGCCGCCGACCATGAATCCCACCCCGTTCTGTCCGGGGAGATCCGCTGCGACGTCTGCGTGATCGGCGGCGGCTACACCGGCCTGACCGCCGCGCTGGAACTGGCTGAGCGCGGCTATGACGTGGTGGTGCTGGAGGCGCAGCGCTGCGGCTGGGGGGCGTCGGGCCGCAACGGCGGGCAGATCATCACCGGCTACAACAAGCCGATGAGCACCATCGCCCGCTGGGTCGGGGCCGACGACGCCCGCCGCCTGTGGGATTTTGGCGAGGAGGCGAAGGCCCAATTGGCCGAGCGGGTGGAGCGTCACGCCATCGCCTGCGATCTGACCTGGGGGTTCGCCTACGCCGCCCTGAAGCCACGCCACATGAACGATGTCGCGGCGATGGTGGCGGAGGCGCGCGACGATTACGGCTATGATCGGGTGCGGGTTCTCGACCGCGCGGGCCTGCGCGCCCACATCGGCAGCGATCTTTACATCGGCGGGCTGCTGGATGAGGGCAGCGGCCACCTCCACCCGCTGAACTACGCCCTGGGGCTGGCGCGCGCGGCCAGCGCCGCCGGGGTGCGGATTTTCGAGAACAGCCGCGTCACCGCGCTCGACAGCGGGGCGGAGCCGTGGGCGCGGACCGAGCGCGGCTGCGTGCGCGCCCGGCACATGGTGGTCGCGGGCAACGCCTATCTCGGCGGGCTGGTTCCGGGGATCGTCCCGACCATCATGCCGGTGGCCACCTACATGATCGCCACCGATCCGTTGGGGGTGGGGCGCGCGGCGGCGCTGCTGCCCACCAACATCGCGGTGTCGGATTTGAATTTCTCGCTGAATTACTTCCGGCGGTCCGCCGATCATCGGCTGCTGTTCGGCGGCGGCGTCAGTTACTCCGGCATCGACGCGCCGGGGCTGAAGCGGGCGATGCGGGCCAAGATGCTGCGGGTCTTCCCGGAACTGGCCGACGTTGGGATCCCGCATTTCTGGGGCGGGCAGGTCGCCATCACCATGAACCGGATGCCGCAGGTGGGCCGCGTGTCGCCCACCACCCTGTTCGCGCACGGCTATTCCGGCCATGGGGTGGCGTTGGCGGGCATGGCCGGGCGGGTGATGGCCGAGGCGATCCGGGGAACCGCCGAACGGTTCGACGTGTTCACCCGCATCCCCCACCGCGCCTTTCCCGGCGGGCGGCGGTTGCGGACCCCGGCGCTGGTGCTGGCGATGCTGTGGTACCGCCTGCGCGATCTGCTGTGAGGGCCGCCGCCGCGATCCTCGCCGTGATCATCGTCCGCGACAACAAACTAGGGTGGGGTCTTGCCGCGCCACCTGTGTTAAAGTCCGTTCAATCCCATTTCAGCGTTGCCAAGGGCCGATGACCGACACCTCGAACACCGAGACGGACTCCTCCCAGACCGAGGATCCCTCCGCCGCTCGCACCACCGCCGAAGGATCGGAGAGCGAATCGACGGAGCCGATGCGTGACACGCATTTCGATTTCCGTCATAAGGTGTTCAGCCTGCCCGGTGCGTTCTTTTCCGCCGATCCGACCACCAAGGACCCGGTGCTCAACATCCTGTTGGGTGATCTGAAAGCCGCGTTGGCCTTTCCCACCCTGCTGGAATCCTTCCAGATCGAGCAGGGCAGCCACGACGAACGGCTGTTGGAGATTGTCGAGCAGGGGCTGGCCTACGTCAAACAGATCCGCCCGGGCGAACAGATCCCCGGCGAGTTGCTGGACGGGCGCGCCTCCTGGTCGGTGGATGACCGTCACCGCCGTGTCGCCAAGGGGCGTTTGACGGTGCAGGTGGTGTCGTCGATGACCGGAACGGAAATGATCGTGTCGGACGCCTACCAGCTTGACCAGTTGGTGGAGGATCCGGGCACGCAGGCGCGTTTGAAGGTGGCGCTGCAAAAGCTGGCGGAAAAGCTGAAGCTGACCGTCAACCCGGAGCAGTATCTGACCGACCGGCTGGACGATCTGGCGCAGGAGCTGTCCTACATCGAGGCGCTGCGCGACCGCTTCAAGCACATCCGCAAGATGGAGCAGAACTTCGTCAAGCTGCTGGGCGTCTACCGCACCGACCGGGTGTTCTGCAGCGAGATCAACCGCATGCAGGGCCTGATCAAGAAGCCGCTGCGCGAATACGACATGATCTTCGATCAGGCCGACGCCCAGACCGGCGAGATCGTCGGTGCCCTGAAGGATTTCCACGCCACCGTCCAGTTCATCCGCAAGATTCGCGACGATCTGCGCGCCAAGCTGCTGGAGTGGGAAGACCTGCTGAAGGGCTGGGATTCGGTGATGATGGAACGGTCGCCCCGGCTGGAGCATCTGCAAAAGGCGACCTACCGTTTCCTTGCCAGCCGCTACATCGAAACCACGGTGTGGAAGCGCGGCGGCGGCTGATTTCCTGCCCGGTCAGGCGGTTGCGCCCCCTCACCCAACCCTCTCCCCGGTGGGGAGAGGGGTTTTCGCTTTGCCATGGATCACGCCGCTCCGCGCAATTCCTCCGCCGCGCGCAGGTCGACGCTGACCAGTTGTGACACGCCGCGTTCGGCCATGGTGACGCCGAACAGCCGGTCCACCCGCGCCATGGTCAGGCGGTGGTGGGTGATGATGAGGAAGCGGGTGTCGCCCTGGCGGGCGATGTCCTCAACCAGATCGCAGAAACGCCCGACGTTGGATTCGTCCAGCGGCGCGTCCACCTCGTCCAGCACGCAGATGGGCGCGGGGTTGGAGCGGAAGACGGCGAACAGCAACGACAGCGCGGTCAGCGCCTGTTCCCCGCCCGACAGCAGCGACAGCGCTTGCAGCTTCTTGCCCGGCGGGCTGGCGTAGATCTCCAGCCCGGCGCTCAACGGATCCTCGGCGTTGACCAATTCCAGATGGGCCTTGCCGCCGCCGAACAGGCGGGTGAACAGATCCTGGAAATTCCGGTTCACCGTGTCGAAGCTGGCGACCAGCCGTTCGCGCGCCTCGCGGTTCAGGCTGGCGATGCCCTGGCGCAGCCGGGCGATGGCGGCGGTCAGGTCGGCGCGTTCGGTGTGCAGGCTGTTGATCTGGGTTTCCAACTCCTCCGCCTCGATGTCGGCGCGCAGGTTGACCGGCCCCATGCCGTCGCGGTCGCGGGTCAGCTTGTCCAACCGGGTTTCCACCGCGTCGGCGTCGGGCAGCGGATCGTCGGGGCCAAGCTCGGCAGCCGCGCGGGTGCGGTCGGGGGTGCAATCCAGCCGCTCGGCGATCCGTTCGGTCAGGGTGGCTTGCTGCTGCCGCGCGGCGGCGACCGCCGCTTCGGCCCGGGCCCGCGCCTCGCGCGCGTCGGACAGGTTGGATTCGGCCTGACGCAGGGCGCTGTCGATGGCGGTCAACCGCTCCTCCGCCTCGGCCAAGGCGGCGGCGGCGCGTTTGCGGGCGCTGTCGGCGGCGGTGGTCTGGTCGTGAAGCTCCTGCCGTTCCAGCGCGATGGCGGCGGGGCGGTCGGCCAATTGGGCAAGCTCGTCCTCGGCGGCGGCGGCGCGCGCGCGCAACTCCTCCACCCGCGTGCCCGCCCCGCTGGACCGCGTGCCCCACGACGCGGTTTCGGCGTCGATCGCCGCCAGCCGCTGCCGCCGTCCCTGCGCCTCGCGCAACAGGCGGTCGAGCGCGCCTTGCGCCTCGTTCAGGCGGGTGCGGCGTTCGGCCAGCGCCGCGCGGCCATCGTTGACGCGCTCGCGCCCGTCGCGCGGGTCGGGCAGGGCGGCCAGCAGGGCCAGCGCCTCGTCCCGGCGGGCAACGGCGTCCTGCTCGTCCGCCGCCAACCGCTCGATCCCCTCGACCAGCGAGGCCAGACGGGACGCCGCCGCGTCGGCCTCCCGCGCCAGCTTGGCGTGACGGTCGCGCGCGGCGTTCAGGGCGGCGAAGCCCTCCCGCACCGCGTCACGGGCGCGACGGTCGGCCAGGGCGGCGTCTTCGACCAGCCGCTTGGCGGCGTCGAGCGTTTCGCGCGCCGCCTCCACCCGCTCCTCCGCCAGCTCCAAACCGTCGCG
Source organism: Azospirillum griseum (assembly GCF_003966125.1). GTDB lineage: Bacteria > Pseudomonadota > Alphaproteobacteria > Azospirillales > Azospirillaceae > Azospirillum > Azospirillum griseum. The sequence continues at coordinate 74,278 of NZ_RXMA01000022.1, read as the reverse complement.
CAGTTCGGCCAGCCGGTTGCGCTGCTTCAGGCGCACGGCGGCGGCGGTGGGTGCCCCCGCCTGGATGGTCAGGCCATCCCAGCGCCAGCATCCGCCGTCGCGGCTGACCAGCGCTTGACCGGGGGCCAGCGCCGGGGCCAGCGCGTTGCCCGCCGCCGCATTTTCCACCACGCCGATGTGCGCCAGCGCCCGCCCGGCGGCGGGCGGGGCCGTCACCCAGCCGGTCAGCGGCTCCGCCCCCACCGGCAGCGGCTGCACGGTTTGGAAGGGGGGGAAGCGCCGCCAATGAACCGGCGACTCCTCGTCCAACGGTGCCGTCAGCGCGTCGCCCAGCGCGGCGGCCAGCGCCCCTTCATAGCCGGGGGCGACCGTCACCGCGTCGAGCAGCGGGGCAAAGCCGCCGCTGGCGCCGGTGCCGAGAAGCTCGCTCAACGCCCGCTCTTCGGCCCGCAGGCTGGTGCGGGCGGCCTCGGCGCTGGCCAGACCGTCGCGCGCGCGCGCCAGCGCCGGTTCGGCGTCGGCCTTGGCCCGTTCGGCCCGTTCGGCGGTGTCGCGCGCCTCGTCCAACCGCTGTTCGGCCAACTCCACCGCCAGTTCGGCGTCGGTCAGGTCGGCGCGGGCGGCGATGTCGGATTCCAAATCAGCCCGCTGGGCCTGCTGTTCGGCCAGACGCCCGGCCAGGGCCGAGGCCCGCGCCGTCAGATCCTGGGCCTGCCGTTGGGTGGCGGTGCGGCGTGCCTCGTCGGCGGCGACGGATTCGGTCAGGCGGGTCAGCTCGCGGTCCAGCTCCTCCACCGCGTCGCGCGCGTCGGCCACCGCGTCCTGCGCGGCCTCCGCCAACATCTCCTCATCGGCCTGGGCGGCGACCAGCCGGTCGCGTTCGGCCTCCAGCCGTTCCAACGCCTGCCCGGCGTCGGCGGCCAGCGCCTCTTCCCGGCCCAAATCCCCGGCGATCTGCCGCAAACGGTCCTGCAAGGCGCGCTGCTGTTCGGCCACCCGCCGTTCGTCGGCGTCAAGCTGTTCGCGGGCGATGACCAGCCGTTGCAGGGCGGCGGCGGCGCGCGCCTCCGCCTGCCGCAACTCCGGCAATCCGGTGGCGGCCTCGCCGCGTTTGGCCGTGGTCTGCGTCACCGCCAGCATCAGATCGCGCACCGCCTGTTCCGACGCCTCGAACGCGGCGTGGGCACGGCTGAGGTCGGCCTCGGACGCCAGCCAGCGCAAATGCCACAGCACCGCTTCGGCCTTGCGGATCTGTTCGGACAGGCTGCGGTAGCGGACGGCCTGGCGGGCCTGTTTCTTCAGGCTCGCCAGTTGGGTGTCCATCGCCCCGATGATGTCGTCCAGCCGGGTCAGGTTGGTGTCGGCCGCCTTCAGGCGCAATTCGGCCTCGTGCCGCCGGGAATGCAGGCCGGTGATGCCCGCCGCCTCCTCCAGCAGCATCCGGCGGTCCTGCGGCTTGGCCGAAATGATCTGCGCGACCTTGCCCTGGCTGACCAGCGCCGGGGAGTTGGCCCCCGACGCGTTGTCGGCGAAGAGCAACTGCACGTCGCGCGCGCGGACCAATTTGCCGTTGATGCGGTAATCCGATCCCGACCCGCGTTCGATCCGGCGGGTGATCTCCAACTCGTCGTGATCGTTGAATCCAGCGGGCGCGGTGCGCGACCGGTTGTCGATGGACAGCGCCACCTCACCCAGATTGCGCGCCGCGCGGTTGGCGGTGCCGCCGAAGATCACATCGTCCATGTCGTCGCCGCGCATGCGCTTGGCCGAGGTTTCCCCCATGACCCAGCGCAGCGCCTCCACCAGATTCGACTTGCCGCACCCGTTGGGTCCGACGATGCCGGTTATACCCGGTTCGATGACCAAATCCGTCGAATCAACAAACGACTTGAAGCCGGAAAGGCGGAGACGCGTGAACTGCACCGGAAAACGACCTTTTCTGTACCGAACGTTACTTCAACAGCTTGTCGATGGCCTTGGCGAACACCTCGAACGACTGGGCACCTTCGACGCGGTCCTTGCCGTCGTTCAGGATGAAGGTGGGGGTGGCTTCGACCTTGTACTGGTTCTGGCCGACCATGCGGCTGTTCAGGATGCCGTCGGCCAGCGGCTGGCTGGCGAAGCAGGCGTCGATGGTTTCCTGGCTCATCCCGGCGAGCTTGCCATATTGGGCCAGCGCCTTGGCCGGATCGGCGGCGCGCGCCCATTGCGCCTGGCTTTTGAACAGCACGTCGGTCAGCGGGAAATAGCGTTCCGCCGGGGCGCAGTGGGCCAGCATGCTGGCGCGCAACGCCGCCTGATCGAACGGGAAGTCGCGGAAGACCAGCTTCACCTTGCCGGTGTCGATGTAGGTTTCCTTGATCTTCGGCAGAACCTTGGCGTGGAACTCCGCGCAGTGCGGGCAGGTCATCGAGGAGTAATCATAGATCGTCACCGGGGCTTTCGGATCGCCCATGACGCGTTCGGCCAGCAGCTCCGACAGGGCGGGTAGTGCGGCGGTCTGCGCGACCGCCGGGGTGGCGGCGGTGACGACGGTCAGTCCAGCGGTCAGGCCAACGGCGAGCAGCCCGGCGAGTCCCAAAATTTTGCGGTTCACGATGCCCTCATCCCTACCAGATGTTGATGATGTATAGTCAGAGAAACCCGGTGGCGTCCAGTTTGCCCCTCAGCGCTTGGGTCAGGGCCGGGTCAGCGCCCGGCCTTGCGCGGGCGGGCCAGCAGCGAGCGGCCAAAACGCTCCAGCGTGGCGCGCAACTCCTCGTCCTCCACGGCGGCGATGGTGGTGGTGACGCTCGCCTCCTCCTCCGTCGTCAGGGGGCGTTGGCGCACCATGGGCGACGGGACCAGCGGCATCATCGCGTGGATGAGCTTGATCCGCGCCACCGCGCGATAGCCGAAGAAGCTGTTGATGCGTTCGATGATCTGCGGTTCCAGATGCTGCAATTCCAGCGCGATCGCTCCCATGGCGCGGATGTGGAGCGTGGCCTCCTCGCGCTTGCCACGGGGAAAACTAAGCTTGTCCGGGGCGGTGCGCTGTGACAATTGTTGGCCGACGATGGCGGGCCAATCGGTGATGAGCGCGCCAAAGGCCAGGCCGCGCTTGCCCAGCGCCTTGCCCGCCACCTCCGGCACGCTCTGGCCGATGCGTCGTGGTCCCGCCATGCTCCGCCCAATCCCTTCAATCCGTCCGTGTGCCCGCGCGTGTCCGCCGCTGCCGCCATCCCGGCATCAATCGGCGCGCACCGTAGCGCAAGGCCCGGTTCCTGCCCAGCGCCCCTTCACCTGACGCTGGAAAGCCTCTATTTCATCCCTCCATGACCGACGATTCCGCGCCCCCCCTGTCTGAACAGACGTCCGAACAGGCCGCCGCGCGGCTGCTGTCCTGGTACGACCGCAACCGCCGCGATCTGCCCTGGCGGGCCAAGCCGGGTGAGGTGGCCGATCCCTATCGGGTGTGGCTGTCGGAAATCATGCTGCAACAGACGACGGTTCCCGCCGCAGCGCCCTATTTCCGCGCCTTCACCGAGCGTTGGCCGACGGTCCACGCGTTGGCCGCAGCGCCGTTGGACGATCTGCTGGTCGCCTGGGCCGGTCTTGGCTATTACGCTCGCGCCCGCAACCTGCACGCCTGCGCCAGGACGGTGGTGGACCGTCATGGCGGACGCTTCCCGGACGAGGAAACCGCCTTGCTGGCCTTGCCCGGCATCGGGGCCTACACCGCCGCCGCCATCACCGCCATCGCCTTTGGCCGCAAGGCCACGGTGGTGGATGGCAACGTCGAGCGGGTGATCGCCCGGATGTTTGCCGTCACCGATCCGCTGCCCGCCGTCAAGCCGACCCTGCGCCGTCTGGCCGCCACCCGCACGCCGGACCAGCGCCCCGGCGATTACGCGCAGGCGATGATGGATTTGGGCGCGACCGTCTGCACCCCGCGCAAACCGAAATGCATGCTCTGCCCCTGGTCGGACGGCTGCGCGGCGCGCGCCAGCGGCATCGCCGAGACGTTGCCGCGCAAGCTGGCCAAGGCGGACAAGCCGACCCGGCGCGGAACCGCCTTTTGGCTGCTGAACCCCGATGGGGCGGTGCTGCTGCGCCGCCGGGCCGAACGCGGCCTGCTGGGCGGCATGACTGAGGTTCCCTCCACCGCGTGGGAGGAGACGACCCCCGACGCCGCCGCGCTGTTGGCCCATCAACCCATCGCCGTTGGCTGGCGCGCGTTGCCCGGCGTGGTTCGCCACACTTTCAGCCATTTTCACCTGGAACTTGGCGTCGTGACCGCCCAGGCCGGGGCCGGGTGGCACGCGGTCGATGGGATGTGGGTTCCCATCGACCAGTTGGACCAACAGGCCCTGCCGTCGGTGATGGTGAAGGTGGTGCGCCACGCGCTGGCCCACGCCTGAGCCGTTGCCCCGGCGATGGGCGACGGCAGGCAGCAAGAGGGGCGGAGCATGGCGCGGGTGTGGACGGTGATCGGGCTGGGTTTGGCGGTGCTGTTCGCCCTGGCCGGGATGGTTGGCGCGGAACCACCGAAGCCCGCCGCCGCACCAACCGCCGCTTCATCCACCGCTGTGGCGCTGGTGCTGGCGCTCGACGGGTCGGCGTCGATCACCCAAGGCGATCTGGAGTTCCAGTTGCAGGGCCACGCCGCCGCCTTCCGCGATCCGTCGGTGGCCGAGGCGCTGTCCACCGGCGGGGCGCTGGTGACGCTGACCGTCTATTCCGGCCCCCACACGCTGAAAACGCTCCTTCCCTGGACGCTGCTGAAGACCGCCGAGGACGCCGCCCGTTTCGCTGACCGGATCGACGCCACCCCACGCGGTTTTCAAGGCGATTCCACCGCCATCGGCGGGGCGGTGGTCGATGCGCTGGCCCTGTTCGATCAGGCCCCAGTGCGCCGGGCCGCTCCCGCCCGCCGGGTGATCGATCTGGTGTCGAACGGCTTTTCGAACAGCGGCCTGGATCCGCAGATCGCCCGCGACCGTGCCGCCGCGCGCGGTGTGACCGTGAACGGGCTGGCCATCCTGGATGAGTTTTCCTGGTTGGAAGACTATTTCGAGGAGAATGTGATCGGTGGGGCGGGGGCCTTCGTCCGCTCCGCGATGGACCGCGACAGCTTCATCGAAGCCTTGCGCCAGAAGCTGATTCTTGAAATGGTGGCGCGGCCTTCCCAATCCATATTGTGATTCTGGGCGGCGGCGCCGGGTATGGCTGTATCGTACGCGTGCGTTTTTTTCCGGGCCGCCCCCTTCGTGCCCGTGGTTTTTCGGCGATTTTGCCCATGTTGGCGGCAATTTGGCCAGAAACCTCCCAATAACCCTTTGTTTTTCATGTCTATGCGACAACTCGTCACTGTTGCAGAGCTGCTGCAGCACTGCGGCGAACGGTTGCACCCCCCTAGTACCCCTAGTCCTGGTCTGGTAATAGCGTTGCTGGCCGCTGGTCATCGCCATGACCGACGCCAACGAAATCACGAACAACGCCTATTTCCTGGAGCACTCCCCATGACCATCCTGTCGCGCGCCGCCGCCGCCCTGCTGGCGACCACGGCCCTTGTCGCCATCTCCTCCCCGTCGTTCGCTCAGGATTTCAAGGTGAAGTCGGCCGGCGACATCGTCGTGCGCGCGCGCGGGCTGGCGGTTGTGCCGCAGGAAAGCGGCACGCTGAACAACACGGCGCTGGGCAACATCGGTTCGGCCAAGGTCGGCAACGACTTCATCCCGGAAGTCGATTTCTCCTACTTCATCACCGACAACATCGCCGCTGAGCTGATCGCCGGCACCAGCCGCCACAGTGTCAAGGGCAACCTGAACAGCCTGGGCAATAGCATCGAAGTCGGCAAGGTCTCGCTGCTGCCGCCGACCCTGACCCTGCAATACCACTTCCTGCCCAAGGAACGGATCAGCCCCTACGTCGGTGCCGGTCTGAACTACACCCTGTTCTACCGTGAAAACGCCGCCAACGCCGTGAACCCGGCGGGCCTGCGCGTCACCAACACCGATTACAAGAACCGCTTCGGCTTCGCCCTGCAGGCCGGTGTGGACGTTGCCCTGACCGGCGCGTGGTCGCTGAACGTCGACGTCAAGAAGATCTTCCTGAAGACCGACGTCACCGCCACCGTCAACGGCGCGCTGCCGGTCACGTCGAAGGTCACGCTCGATCCGTGGTTGATCGGCGTCGGCGTCGGCTACCGCTTCTAAGACCGACCGCACCGGGTCACACCGGGGCGATGGGATTGGGCCGGTCACTCCGTTCGGGGTGGTCGGCCTTTCCTTTTGGTGGGGGTGCTTGTTTTGTTTGCTGTCTCAACCAACATGATCGATGAGGCCGTTGCCCAATCGGGTTTGGCCGGATCGATTGTGGAAGGAGGCCGCACATCATGCACGTCGCCGCCATCTTGAAACGCAAGGGGCATCGCATCCATTCGGTCGCCCCAACCGACAGCCTTGCCGAGGTTGCCCGCCATCTGTCCGATCAACGGATCGGGGCCACCCTGGTCATCGACGATTCCGGTTCCCTGCTGGGCATTCTCTCCGAACGCGACATTGTGCGTGCGGTGGCGGAGGGTGGGGCGGACGCCTTGGCCCGCCCCGCTGCGGACCGGATGACGCGCGATCTGGTGACAGGCCAACCCACCGACACGGTGGCGACCATGATGGCGGTGATGACCGAACGCCGAATCCGCCACGTCCCCATTCTGGACAGCGGGCGTCTGATCGGCGTCGTCAGCATCGGCGACGTGGTGAAGGCGCGCATCGACGACGCCGAACTGGAGGTCGAGTCACTGCGCGGCCTCGTGTCCGGCATCGGCTGACGCGGTTCGTCAGGGCGTGTGCGTCTGGGGAAAGGCCATTGCAGCCTGGGTCCGATTGCGCACGCCCAGTGACTTGAAAATCGCCGTCATGTGAATCTTGACCGTTCCTTCGGACAGGCCGAGTTCATGGGCGATCTGCTTGTTGGATTTGCCTTCGCGCAACCGGTCGAGCACCTCGCGCTGGCGATGGGTCAGCAACTGTTCCAGCTGCGGATCAGCGGGGGGAACGACGGGTCGAACCTCCGCTTCACCCGGTTCACGCAGAACCGTGGGTGGAACATAGACACCGCCGGAGAAAATCAGGTCGAGCGCGCTCAACATGATTTTGACGCTGGAGGATTTGGGGATGTACCCCGCCGCGCCGTTTTCCAGTGCGTCGCGCACGTCGGCGTGCGCTTCGGACGCGGAGACCACAACGACCTTGGCCGTTGGTTGCTTGGACTGCAACGCGCCAATCCCGTTGAATCCAGGCCATCCCGGCATCCGCAGATCGGTCAAAACCAGATCATAGCGGTTCTCGGCCCCGGCCATGGCCAGAAGTTCATCGAAATTGCTGGCTTCTCCGAACTCAGCCCCATCCTTGAGCTGTTCCAGCAGGCGGCGCAGACCTTCGCGAAACAGCACGTGATCGTCACCGATCAGGATCTTCATCGATCAAACTCCCGCACACGGCACAGCACACCCATTCAGGTCAGCGACCGGAAAAGAGCGAGTCTTTGATAGGCCTGCACACCCACAAAATCCAAAGGATATAGCAGGCCCCAGCCAAACGTTATGCACAGCAAGATGTATCACGCGCGCGCAATTATCGACAACCCGAAAACAACTTTTATCACACGGGTCTCTTGTTGCAGCGCACTCTGGTGCCGCGCCGATGTGGGAACAGGGGATATCAATAAAAATCATATACAATAAGTGTAAAACTCTGACGATGAATCAAATTCGTGGCTCAATGTCAGCGCGCCGATTCATTGGGAGAGAATGTCTTCAGGTCATTTCTGAGTTTTCGTTCTCGAATGATCAATTTGACTGCCGAGATGTTGTGTCAAACCCGATGAGGAGGCGAACGGCAATGATTGCCGCATTATGGAAGTCATTCTGGGATGCTCGGCTCTGTTTTTCACTGGATGGAAACCAGCTTGAGGCGGGACACAGGTCAACGGCACTTTCGTGCTGGGCGTTTGCATGAGCCGAACACAGGGCCATGGCGCGTGTGACCCGCCTTGTGCTTCACGCGGTTCCTTCCAACGCCTGCCGGGTTGCGGTGAAGGGTTGGCGGGCCATCAGGGTGAACAGACCGCCCAACAGGATGGCGGGGATGACGACGACCAGCACCGATAGGGCAACGGCGTTGTCATCGTGAAACACCTTGTCGGTGACAAGGGCCACCGCCATCGGCCCCAGGGTCAGGCTGAAGAGATTTTGGGTGAAGAAATAGAGCGCGGTGGCTTGGCCGCGCAGGCGGCCCGGCGTCATTTCCTGCACCACCGTCGGGCCGATGCAGTTGGAAACGCTGCTGAAGAAGCCGGAGAAGCCGAACCCGACCAGCGCGATCATCGGATCGCCGGTCAAGGTGGCGGTGGCGATGGCGACGATCCACAGCGGGATGCTGTAGAGCGACAGGCGCAGGCGGCCATCCAGGGATCGACCGGTCATGCGGTCGCCGAAGATTCCGGCCAGCGCCCCACCGGCGCAGCCCATCACCATCAGCGTCAGCCCGTAATAGAGGCCGGTCTGCGCCATCGGCCAGTGATGGACGCGGACGAACACGGTCGGCACCCAGGACCCGGCGGCGTAAGCGGCCAGCGCAAAACAGTCATAGGCCAGAATGGTGAGGAAGAAGGCCCGGCCGTTGGTCTTCAAATAGCGCCAGGCGTCCTCCGGCGTCACGTCGGCGCTGGCGGTGGCGGGTCGGCGGCGGGCCGGTTCAATGATGGTGAGGATGAGCGGGGCCAGAATCAGGCCCGGCAACCCCACCAGGATGAAGGCCGCCTGCCAGGACCGAACCGTGCCGAACACCGGCAACGTCACCTCCGGCATCTGGTTGGTCATGGCGATGACCAGACCGCCCAGCGTCAGCGCCGCGCCGATCCCCAGATAAATCCCGCTGGTGTACACGCTGAGGGCCGTTCCCCGCCGTTCCGGGCGGAAGGCGTCCGAAATCAGTGAGTAAGCAGCGGGGGCCAGCGTGGCTTCACCAATGCCCACACCGACACGGGCGGCGAACAGCTCCCAATAGCTGGTGGCCAGACCGCAGGCGATGGTCATCACGCTCCAGATCGCCACACCGGCAACGATCACCAGACGGCGGTTGTGCCGGTCCACGAAACGGCCCAGCGGCAGCCCGAGAAACGAATAGAGGATGGTGAAGGCAAAGCCGTGCAGCACGCTGATGTCTGTGTCGGTGATTGCCAGATCGCGGCGGATCGGCCCGACCAGCAGCGCCAGAATCTGCCGGTCCACAAAGGACAGGATGTTGGCGATGATCAGCACGCCCACAAGGTAACAGGCGACGGTGAGCGGGGGATACCCGTCTTGCGGGCGATGGATGGTGGCGGTGGTCAAAGGACGCCTCCTTGGTTGGGTTCGGTGTTGAGGAGCGGCGTTTGTGGGCGGTGCCGCCGCGACGGCTGGAGGGGTTTGTGACACCCGGTCGCGCGGCTCCGCATTTGTTCGATGTGCGGATAGTGACAGGGCATGACGATGCGATCAATCGATTAAAGCATTTTTTGTCGATAAAAATCGTTTTGCCGTTTACAGCGCGGTCTGTTTGTGCGATCAACAATCCCAGGAAATAACCGTCATCGCGAGGCATCGCCATGAGGATGGGCCGCTTCATTGACCTGTCGGTCGCCCTGGACCCGGCGGTTGCGTCAGACCCGCCGCCCCTGCGCCCCAAGGTCAACTACATCGGCCATCAGGAAGGGGCGGGGCACCTGACCGCCCTGTTCCCCGGCCTGAAGGCCAGCGACCTGCCCGATTCCGAAGGCTGGGCGGTGGAGGATCTGACGATCACCAGCCACAGCGGCACCCACATGGACGCGCCGTGGCATTACGCCTCCACCATGGACGGCGGCAAACCGGCCATGAGCATCGACGAGGTGCCGCTCGACTGGTGCTTCCGCCCTGGTGTGCGCGTCGATTTCCGCGACCGGCCCGATGGCTATGTCGTCAGCGAAGCGGACATGGCGGCGGCGTTCGACCGGATGGGCTACCAGCTTCAACCCTTTGACATTGTGCTGGTGAACACGGCGGCGGGCGATGCCTATGGCCAGCCCGATTATGTGGACCGGGGCTGTGGCATTGGGCGTGACGCCACCCTTTGGCTGTTGCGCCAGGGGGTGCGGGTGGTCGGAACCGACGCCTGGAGCTGGGACGCCCCCTTTCTCCACACCCGGCGGCGTTTCCAGGAAACCGGCGACCCCTCGATCATCTGGGAGGGCCACAAGGCCGGGCGGGACATCGGCTATTGCCAGATGGAAAAGCTTGCCAACCTCCACAGCTTGCCCGACAGCGGCTTTCTGGTCAGCTGCTTCCCCTACAAATTGAAGGGCGGATCCGCCGGTTTCACCCGCGCCGTGGCCATCCTTCCCAACGACGAGGCTTGACCCCCCATGATTCTGGCGAGTTTCCAGGCGGCGGACGGCAGCGTCCGCATCGCGGCGGTGCGCCGTGACCGCGCCAGCCTGATCGATCTTCAGGCCGCCCACATCGCACAGCGCGGCGAAGCGAACCCGGCCTTCACCGACATGATCGCCCTGATGGAGGGCGGAGACGCGGCCATGGACCGCGCCCGCGCGCTGGAGGCGCTGCACGCCGACACCGTGATTGGCGACACCGTGATCGGCGAGGGCGCGGCGGTGCTGGCCTTGGCCGATGTCCGGCTGTTGGCCCCGGTCCCGCGCCCGACCCAGATGCGCGACTTTTCCGTCTTCGAACAGCACATGAAGCAGGCCGGGGCGGCCATCGCCCGGATGCGGGCGGAGCGAACCGGTGACAGCGGTCCACTGCCCAGCCCCGCCGACATCCGCCTGCCGCCGGTCTTCTACACCCAGCCGCTCTATTACAAGGCCAACCGCATGAACGTGGTCGGGACGGGGGCGGAGGTGCGCTGGCCGTCCTATTGCGAGAAGATGGATTTCGAACTGGAGTTCGGGGTGTTCATCGGCCGGGCCGGGCGCAACATTCTGGGAGCCGACGCGCGCCGTCACATCTTCGGCTACACGATTTTCAACGACTTCTCCGCCCGCGACGCCCAGGAATTGGAGATGTCCGGTCCGTTCGGCCCCTGCAAGGGCAAGGATTTCGACACCGGCAACGCCATGGGGCCGTGGATCGTCACGCCGGATGAACTGCCCGATCCCTACGCGCTGACCATGATCGCGCGGGTGAACGGCGCGGAATGGTGCCGCAACACCTCGGCCGGAATGATCCACAGCTTTGAAACGATGATCGCCCACGCCTCGCGCGATGAAACCCTGTATCCCGGCGAGTTTCTGGGGTCGGGCACGGTTGGCGGCGGCAGCGGTCTGGAAATCGGGCGCTGGCTTCAGCCCGGTGATGTGGTGGAGCTTGAGGTCGAGGGAATCGGGGTGTTGCGTAATCGGGTGATCGGCCCGACCCGCTGAGGCGGAGCGGCCGCCCGGGCGGCCCGTTTTTGAAACACACGCACGGTTGAGCTTGGTCCGCCATGTGGACGCGTGGCGTTGCCCCGGCGCGCGCCCACGCGCGCTGATTTTCAAAAACAACAGGATCAGCAGGAGGACGCAAATGACGTTTCGAGGATTTTTGACGCGCCTGTGCGCGGTGGCGATGGGTTGCGGCGTGGCGGCGGGGGTGGCCCAGGCGCGCGAACCCGGCATCGCGCCGATGATTCCGCCCGGACTGACCATGGGGCTGCCCATCGCGGTGAACCCGCCGCCCGGCGTCTATCTGACCAACCGCACGGCGTTCTATTCGGCCAAGCTGTACGACAACAACGGCCATTACAACGGCCAGAAGGCCGACATCCTGTCCAATTCGGTGCAATTGACCTGGATTCCCGGTGTCGAGCTGCTGGGCGGCACCTACAAGGCCTTTGTGATGGCGCCCTACGTCGACATCCACCAGAAACGGACCACCACGGCGGTGGGCCGTTTGGGATCCTGGCACACCTCCGGCTTTGGCAACCCCAAGATTCAGCCGTTGGATCTGGCCTGGAATCTGGGTGATGGGTTCAACGTGTCCGCCGGTGTCGGTGTCTATCTGCCCATCGGCAATTGGTCGGCGGGTTCGGCGATCAATCTGGGTGGCAAATTCTGGACGGTCGAACCCAGCGTCGGCGTCACCTATCTGAAGGACGGTTGGAACGCGTCGCTGCAAATCCTGTACGACACCAACACGCGCAACCCCGACAACCATTACCGGTCCGGCGATCAGGTGTTCGCCAACGCCACCGTGACCAAGACCATCGACGAGTGGACCATCGGTCCGGTCGGCTATTATCAGAAGCAGGTGACGGCCGACAGCAACACCGGCGGCCGCGCCACCTTCGGCGGAGCCATCTTCAAGGAACCCGAACAGCTTGCCTTGGGTGGTCTGGTCGGTCGGCAGATCGGGCCGGTGCGCTTCACCGGCATGGTGACGAGCGAGGTGATGGCCCGCAACACCTATGGCGGAACCAAATTCTGGCTGAACGCCAACTACAAATTCTGAACCACGCGCGGTCCTGACCGGGTTTATGGCCTGGTCGCGGATCACTCCGACCGTCACTTGCCAAGGGGCGCACACAGCCCGTCTGCGTCCGCAGACGGGCTGTTTGTCTTTCGATACAGTGGTTTCAGGACACTCGTTTCAAAGAAGGCCGATCACGGCCCGTGAACCAACCCAAGAACACCCAATCACAAACACAAGGGGAAACGTCCATGCTTTTGATTCGAACTATTGCTGTGTCCTGTCGGCGCGGCGCGGTCGCCGCCTTGCGTGTCGCCGTGTTGAGTGTTTTGGCGCTGGCGTGTGTCGGGGCCGCAACCGCCCAGGTCCTGAAAGTGGCGGTGATCGACGCTCCTCCCTTCGGCATGAAGGGGGCGGATGGTGCGCCCATCGGGGCGGCGGTTGATGTGGCGGTTGCGTTAGGCAAGCGGGTGTCGATGGCGGTGGAACCGATGCTGTTGCCGCGCGTGCGCATCCCGCCGATGATGACCGAGGGGCAGGCCGATTTGGCCGGGATGGTTGCCTCCCCGGCGGCGGACGCGATAGGCCATCGTCTGGCCCCGATGCAACCGCTGTCCACGATCATCCTCAGCCGTCCGGGCGGCGCGATCGGGAGCCTCGCCGGGTTGGAGGGCAAAACCATCGCCACGTTGCGCGGTGCCGCCTATGACCCGCGCATCGCCGACAATCCGGCGATCCGCAAACAGGAGATTTCCAGCTACAACAATGGGCTGAATCTGCTGATGGCTGGCCGGGTGGACGCGGTGATCGGGCCGGAGATGGGGCTGTATTTCGAAGCCGCGCAAATGGGGCTGTCGCGCGCCAGCTTCGCCCCGCCGCTGGTGGTCAACAGCCTGGAGGTGTGGCTTTACCTGTCCAAGGCATCGCCGCAGGTCAAGCTGCGCGAGCGGTTGGAGCAGGCCGCGCAAGCGCTGGTCGCCGAGGGGTTCATCGACAGCAGCATGCGGGCCTATGTGCGGTGAGGCCCGCGCCCTGCCGAATCAATCGTTCGGGTAGACCGACGTCAAGGTCAGGTTGAGATGGTCGGTCAGCGCGTGGACCGCCGCGTCGGCGTCGCCGCCCAGCAGGGCTTTCAACAAGGCGGTGTGGTGGGCCAGGAACTCGTCGAGATCCTGGATCCCGCGCATCATCAAGCGGCGATACCGCTGGGCCTGATCGTACAGCGTGTCGTGCAGGCCCAGCAGGCGGGGCGAGCCGCAATGGGCGACGATGGCGGTGTGGAACTGCTTGTGCGCCCGTTCCAGATCCGCGCCGTCGGCCCCCTGGCCGGTGCGCAACCGTTCCACCGTGCGTTCCAGCCGGGTGTAGGCGGCGACCACCCCGACCTCCCATTCGTCATCGTCGCGGGTTAGGGACCGCAGCAGCGCTTCGCGCTCCACCATGCGGCGGTTGAGGGTGATGTCTTCCAGATCGGCTTGCGACATCGGGGCGACGCGGAATCCTCGATGGCTTTCGTTGGTGACGAATCCCAGCGTGCTCAGGCGCGACAACGCCTCGCGCAGCGGCGAGGCCCCCATCCCGTACTGCTCCTTCAGCGATTCGATTCGCAGTTTGGCGCAGGGTTCGAGCTGGCCGGACACGATGTCGTCGATGATCCGCTGAACCGCGACGTTCGCCAACGTGTCTTCGGTGGGGGTGTCGGCCATCGCCCGCTGCTCCAGTCCTATGCCTCTGGTCGGAAGATCGAAAGGCCAGCCGCCGCCGTCAAGGCGATTTTGTCGAAAATCCGGATTTTGGCGATTCTGAGCGAAAAATTGCGCATCACGACCATTGACTCCGTCAACCAAATTGGTATGAATAATAACAGTTATTGAGAATTTCAAAAATGCGCGGCGCAGACCCGCAGCCAGGCCAAAGGGAGGACGTGTTGACCACGACGATTCCGACACGCGCGGTTCACCTGGGCGCTCTTGATGTTTCGGTTGAGCATCGTCCCGATGGCAGCGCGCTGGTGCGGGCGGCCCAAACGCTGCCCGCCTACCCCGACAAGCTGACGCTGCGCCTGGAGCATTGGGCGCGCGAGGCCCCCGACCGGGTGTTTCTGGCCCAGCGCGGGGCCGGTGGGGCGTGGCGTGAACTCACCTACGCGCAAACGCTGGAGCGGGTGCGGTCGCTGGGTCAGGCGTTTCTGGACCGGGGCCTGTCCGTCACCCGTGGCGTGGTGGTGCTGTCGAACAACAGCATCGAACACGCCTTGCTGATGCTGGCCGCCCAATATGTCGGCGTGCCTTACGCCCCGGTGTCGCCCGCCTATTCGCTGGTCAGCAGCGATTTCGGCAAGCTGCGCCATGTGCTGGGGCTGTTTCCGCCCGGGCTGGTGTTCGCCGACGACGGCCACCGCTTTGAACGCGCCTTCCGCGTCGCCGTGCCGCCGGACGCCGAGCGGGTGATCGCCCGCAACCCGCCCGACGATCTCAGCGTTGTCCGTTTCGACGATCTGGCCGCCACCCCGGTGACGGCGGCGGTGGACGCCGCGCACGACGCGGTCGGGCCGGACACCATCGCCAAGATTCTGTTCACCTCCGGTTCCACCGGCATGCCGAAGGGGGTCATCAACACCCAACGCATGCTGTGCAGCAACCAGGAGATCCTGGCCTATCTCTTCGCCTTCCTGCGCGACGAACCGCCGGTCTTGCTGGATTGGCTGCCCTGGAATCACACCTTTGGCGGCAACCACAATTTCGGCATCGCGCTGAACAACGGCGGGACCCTCTACATCGACGAGGGCAAGCCGATGGGCAGCGGCGTGGACGTGACCGTGCGCAATCTGCGCGACGTCTCGCCCACCCTGTATTTCAACGTGCCCAAGGGCTATGAGGCGCTGTTGCCGCATCTGGAGGCCGACCCGGACCTGTGCGAGCGCTTCTTCCGCCGGGTCAAGGTGATGTTCTACGCCGGTGCGGGGCTGGCCCCGCATGTCTGGCAGAAGCTGGACGAGCTGGCGATCCGCACGGTGGGCGAACGCATCGTCATGCTGACCGGGCTGGGTGCCACCGAAACCGGGCCGATGGCGCTGAACGCCAACCGCCAATACGACCAGCCGGGCCGCATCGGTCTGCCGCAGCCGGGCGTGGTGGTGAAGCTGGTTCCGTCGGGCGACAAGCTGGAGGCCCGCATCAAAAGCCCCAGCGTCACGCCGGGCTATTGGCGGCAGGAGGAGTTGAGCGCCAAGGCGTTTGATTCCGAAGGCTTCTATTGCCTGGGCGACGCCATCCGCTTCGCCGACCCGGACAACATCGACGAAGGCTTTGTCTTCGATGGCCGCATCGCCGAGGATTTCAAGCTGGCGACCGGAACCTGGGTCAGCGTCGGCACCCTGCGCGCGCAGGTGATCCAGCATTTTGCCCCGCTGGTGGAGGATGTGGTGGTCGCCGGGCATGACCGCGACGACATCGCCGTCCTCATCTTCCCGCACGCCGCCTCCTGCCGCGACCTGTGCCCGCATCTGGAACCGTCGGCGACGCTGGACGAGGTGTTGGGCGACCGTGCGGTGCTGCAACGGTTCCGCGCGCTGCTGGCCAGCCTGGCCACCGCCAGCACCGGCAGTTCCACCCGCATCGCGCGCGCGGTGCTGTTGAGCGATCCGCCGTCCCTGGACGTCGGCGAGATCACCGACAAGGGATCGATCAACCAGCGCGCCGTTCTGAAAAACCGCGCGGCGTTGGTCGAGGCGCTCTACGACCCCGCGCCCGGCCCCCGCATCATCACCATCGACGGGTGAGGCCGACGCATCGGTTCCTATTCTCCTTTTGGCTCGACTTCATCCTGCGCAGTCTCCCTTCCGTGCCGCGCAGTTCCTTGAACCGGGTGCTACCCAGCGCCCGGTTCTTTTTTGCCCCGCTCCGGCCTGTCCCAGCGCGGCAAACCAAAACGCCCACGGATCCGGGGGATCCGTGGGCGTCGCTGGTGGACCGGTTGCCGGTGTTGCGGACCGGTTTCGGGAAGCCGCCCGATCAGGCGGCCGGGCGCAGGCCCAGCAGCTTGGCGGCGTTTTCCTTCAGGATCAGGGGGCGCACCTCGTCCTTGATCTTCAGGGTGTTGAAATCGGCGATCCAGCGATCCGGGGTGATGAGCGGGAAGTCGGAGCCGAACAGGACCTTGTGCTTCAACAGGCTGTTGGCGTACTGCACCAGGATCGACGGGAAATATTTCGGCGACCAGCCCGACAGGTCGATGTAGACGTTCGGCTTGTGGGTGGCGACGGCCAGCGCCTCTTCCTGCCAGGGAAAGGACGGGTGGGCGAGGATGATCGGCATGTCGGGGAAATCCGCCGCCACATCGTCCATGTACATCGGGTTGGAGTATTTCAGCCGCAGCCCGGCCCCGCCCGGCATGCCCGCCCCGATGCCGGTCTGGCCGGTGTGGAACAGGGCTGGCAGCTTGTACTCCGCGATGACCTCGTACAGCGGGTAGGCCATGCGGTCGTTGGGGTAGAAGCCCTGGACGGTGGGATGGAACTTGAAGCCGCGCACGCCGTATTGCTCGATCAGCTTGCGGGCCTCGCGCACGCCCATCTTGCCGCGCGCCGGGTCGATGCTGGCGAACGGGATCATCACGTCCTTGTTTTGGGCGACCAGTTCGGCCACCTCGTCGTTGGGGACGCGCGGCATGCCGGTGCAGCATTCGGCATCGACCGGGAAGATGACGCAGGCCATCTTGCGCTGGCGGTAATACTCGGCGATCTCCGGGATGCCGGGCTGGCCCAGATCGTTCTTGAAGTATTTCGCCTTGGCCTCCTCCATCGCCAGCGCCTCTTCCAGCAGCGGGGCGCGGCAGGATTTTTCGGCGTGGGTGTGGATGTCGATGGCGACCAGCTCGTCGATGTTCATCAGGCTGCTCATGGTGGGGTGACTCCGGCCTTTGGGCGTGGGGAGAGTGTTTGCGGGACAGCGTTGGGGTGTGGTCCGTCGTCGCAGGGCGGGCGGACAGTTGACATATCATCACTATAATATTTTATAACATTCATGGCGATACCATATCGCGTGGGCCTCTGCTAGGATCGCTCCCAACCGCACAATCAGAGCCGTTCCGTCATGACCGACCGCCGTCCGACCCGCCGCGCCGCCGCCGCGCCCGTCCTGTCCACCGCCACGGAGCCGGAGGCCGACGGGGCCATCGATTACGGGCTGTTGGGCGAATCGGTGGGCTTTCTGCTGAAACGCGCGCAGATGGCGGTGTTCGCCGATTTCATCGCCACCTTCGCCACCGCCGATCTGCGACCGGCGCAGTTTTCGGTTCTGGTGATCGTCGGGCGGAATCCGGGGCTGAAGCAATCGCAGGTCAGCGCCGCGCTCAGCATCAAGCGGACCAACTTCGTGCCGCTGCTGGATTCCCTGGAGGATCGCGGGCTGGTCAAGCGCAAGATGGCGGCGACCGACCGCCGGTCGCACGCGCTGCACCTGACCGCCAAGGGAACCGCGCTGCTGAAGGACCTGACCGCCCTGTGGGAACAGCACGAGCGGCGCATCGCCGACAAGCTGGGGGCCGATGGCCGCAGCCAGCTTTTGGCCCTGCTGAACGGTCTGGACGGCTTTGGCGGCGGGGACGGCCTGGACGAGGCCGATCTCGCCGAACTGCCGCCGCCCGCCGCCAAGCCGCGCGGACGCCGCCCGGCCAAGGCCGCCGCCGAACCCGCCTGACGGCCAAATCCGCCGGATGGGGGATTGCGTGCGCCCGGTCGGTGTGGTGCCGGACCGACCGGGCGCAGCCCCGCTCTGACGCCTCTGCGGCGAAGCCTCAGCGCGGCGGCAGGCGCAGAGCGCCATCCAGGCGGATGACCTCGCCGTTCAGCGCCGGGTTGGCGACGCAATGGGCCACCAGATCGGCGAACTCCTCCGGCTTGCCCAGACGCTTGGGGAAGGGGATCGACGCGCCCAGGCTGGCTTGCACCTCTTCGGGCAGATTGTGCATCATCGGCGTCAGGAACAGGCCGGGGGCGACGGCCAGCACACGGATGCCGAACTGCGCCAGTTCGCGCGCGGCGGGCAGGGTCAGCGCGGCGATGCCGCCCTTGGACGCCGCATAGGCGGCCTGGCCGACCTGCCCCTCGAACGCCGCAACCGAGGCGGTGGAGACGACCACGCCGCGCTCGCCGTCCTCCAACGGGTCCAGCGTCGCCATGTCGGCGCTGGCCAGACGCAGCATGTTGAAGCTGCCGATCAGGTTGACCTGAACGACGCGGGCGAAATCCTCCAGCGGCTGCGGGCCGTCGCGGCCCAGAATGCGCTTGGCCACACCGATTCCCGCGCAGTTGACCAGCACGCGCGCCGCGCCATGGGCCGCGCGGGCGGTGGCGATGGCGGTTGTGGCCCCCGCCGGGTCGGTCACGTCGCAGACAACGGCAACCCCGCCGATGTCCGCCGCGACCGCCTGGGCGGCCTGCGCGTTCACGTCGAACACCGCGACCTTGGCCCCGGCGGCGGCCAGCGCGCGCGCCGTGGCCGCGCCCAAACCCGAACCGCCGCCGGTGACGATGGCGGCCTGTCCCTGGATCTTCATGGAATGCTGTCCTTGTTCGTGGCACCGGCGGGGCGGCACCGGATCATCAGAATTCGGTGACTTTCTTGGCGCGCTTTTCCAGGAAGGCGCGCAGCCGGTCCTTGGCGTCGTCGCTGCCCTGGGCCACGGCGGCCATCAGCGCCTCCATCATGAAGCCCTGGCGCGGGTCGGCCTCGGCGATGCGGGGCAGGGCGTGGATGACGGCGAAGTTGGTGATCGGCGCGTTGACGGCGATCTTGCCCGCCAGTTCCATCGCCTTGGCCAACCCGTCGCCCGGTTCGACCAGATACTGCGCCAGCCCCATGCCATAGGCGCTTTCGGCGTCGTGGACCCGGCCGGTCAGCATCATGTCGGCCATGCGGGACGCGCCGATCAGGCGCGGCAGGCGGATGGAACCGCCCCCTCCGACGAAGATGCCGCGCTGGCCTTCCGGCAGGGCGAAATAGGCGGAGCGTTCGGCGACCCGGATGTGGGTGGCGCAGGCCAGTTCCAGCCCGCCGCCGACGACGGCCCCCTTCAGCACCGACACCACCGGGACCCGGCCGAACTCGATCCGTTCAAACACCCGGTGCCACATCATGGAGTGGGACACGCCCTCCACCGTGCTGCGTTCCGACAGTTCGGACAGATCCAGCCCGGCGGAGAAATTGTCGCCCTCGGCGGCCAGAACCACGGCCTTCACGCTGTCCGGCAGCGCGGTGAAGAAGGCTTCCAGCCCCAGGATGGCGGTGTCGTTCAGCGCGTTGCGCTTTTCCGGCCGGTTGAGGCGCAGGACCGCCACGGGACCGATTTGCTCGGCTTGCAGGAAGGACGGCAGGACGCCGGTCAGGATCGGTTCGCTCGCGGTCATGGCGCTCACCACTTAATTCTTTTGAATGATGGTTATATTTAATAACAGTTAGTGGCGCGGCGGTCAACCACCGAAACGACGCTCAGGCGCGACGAAAACGCACAGCGCCCATCGCCCACCACCCAACAAAGGGGTGTGGACCTGCGGTGGGCGCTGTGGTGGCTGTCGCTGCGGTGTGGGCGATCAGTCGGCCGTGGCGGCGGCCAGATGGGCGCAATAGGCGCGCCAGCCGCCAAAGCCGGTGATGTCCGGCGCGCCGATCACCGCCGCCGCTTCGCACAGAAAACCGCTGACGCGCCGTCCGTCCGCCAGCATCACCCGCCCAACCCCCAGCGGGGCCGGGATGGCGGCGACGAAGCGGCCAAAGGCGTCGGGCGTCAGCGCCCAGATCTCACCAGCGATGGAGCCGCCGGTTTGCCCGTCCGCCACCCGGACCAGACCGGGGCGGGCGGGTTCGCCGGGCAGGGCGTGGAAGCGGTAGAGCGGGGCGGTGCTGGCGGTTTCGACCAGCCGCGCGCCCAGGTCGGTCAATTGCCGGTTCAGCGCCATGCCCTGCAAATGCCCACCGACGACGAACAGCTCCAGCAAGCCGCCGGTGGTGTAGGGGTTGGGGCGGCTTGCTTTGGGCCGGGTTGGCGGCAGCGGCGCGCCGCTGGCCCCCAGCGGCAGGGCGGCGGCCCGGTGCAGCGCGGCGGCGACGGTGCCGACCGCCTCCTCGGCAAAGGCGGGGGCGAGCAAGGTGATCCCGGCGGGCAGGCCGTTCGCCTGGAATCCGGCGGGCACGGCGATGCCGCACAGATCCATCAGATTGACGAAGTTGGTGTAGAGGCCAAGGTTGCTGTTGGCCCCGATGGGGTCGGCCTCCAGCTCCGCAATCGTGTAGATCGTTCCGGAGGTGGGCAGCGCCATCAGGTCGATCCGCTCCCACACCGGGGCGGCCTGCGCCCGCAACGCTTCCAACCGGTAGGCGGCGCGGAAGGCGTCGATGGCGGTCGGCGTGGTTCCGCCCTGAATGATCTTGCGGGTGACGGGCAGCGTGTCGTCCGGGTGCGCGGCGATGAAGTCGCCCACCGCCGCCGCGCGTTCGGCCACCCAAGGGCCGCTGTACAGCAGGGCGGCGGCCTCGGCGAAGGGGGTGAAGTCGATCTCCACCCGCTGCCCGCCGCAGGCTTCCAACCGGTCCAGCGCCTCTCTGTGGATGCGTTCGGCCTCGGCGTTGCCGAAGAAGCGCAGCTGGTCCGGGCGCGGCGTGCCAAAGCGAAAGGGCGCACGCGGGGCGGCGGGCGTCGGCGGGGCCTTGCGGCTGTAGGGATCGGCGGGATCGGGGGCGGCCATCACCGCCAGCACGTCCAACGAATCCTCCACGGTCAGGGCGAAGATCGACACGCAATCCAGCGACCGGCAGGCCGGGACCACCCCGGCGGTGCTGATGAGGCCCTTGGTCGGTTTCAGGCCGACGATGTTGGTGAATCCGGCGGGAACCCGCCCCGACCCCGCCGTGTCGGTCCCCAACGCGAAGCTGACCAGCCCGGACGACACCGCCACCGCCGACCCGGAGCTGGAGCCGCCGGGGATGAAGGCCGGATCGAACGGGTTGCGCGCCACGCCATAGGGGGAGCGCACGCCGACCAGCCCGGTGGCGAACTGGTCCAGGTTGGTCTTGCCGATCAGCATGGCCCCGGCGTCGAGCAGCCGTTGCACCCCGGTCGCCGAGCGGTCGGGGTCATAGGCGTAGGCCGGGCATCCGGCGGTGGTCGGCAAACCGGCGGCGTCGATGTTGTCCTTGACCGCGAAGGGGACGCCGTAGAGTGGCAGCGCTGCCCGCTCGGCGGCGGGCAGGGCGGCCAGCGCCTGCGCCCGCGCCAACAGGTCGGCGTCGGCAACCCGGCTGATCCACACCTTGTCATCCCCCGCCGCCGCGATCCGCGCCAGCACCGCCCGCGCCACCGCCACCGGGGACAGGGAGTCGTCGCGGTAGCGGGCCAACAGACCGGCGATGTCGAGGGAGCCAATCTCGGGCGTGTCGGCGATGGCGTTGGGCATGGTGGGGCCTCGTCGGGGCTGAAAGGGGAAGCGTCACAACTGCATGCGAGATTGCATGCAAGTTCCGTGACGCGCAACAGCCAAGTCATGGCAAGGGATTGACGGAATTGTGGCCGGTGATTGTGCCTGATTGTCGGGCGTGTATGAACAAAAAACAGGCAAGTGAACCGATCCGTTGAAAACGCACTCTCTTTCGGCGAAGCGCGCCGGTTCGGCTGCCCATCGGGCGGGCGTGGCGGGATGGGCGGTGCGTGGGTGGATTTTCGCAACCCACGGATTGAGCGCGATTTTCCCCACTGGCACACCCCTTGCTGACGGAATCGCCTGCACAACACAGCGGAGAGTGGCGCATGACCGCATTCGACCCAGACCGTCACATCGACGCCATGGCCCCGGCCCTGGGGTTGGACATCCGCCCGGAGTGGCGGGTCGGTGTGGCCGGTTTCCTCGCCGTGGCGGCGTCGATGGCCCGCCTTGTGGAGGAGGTGGTGGACGATGGCATGGCCGAGGGCGCGCCGGTCTATTGCCCTGGCGAGATTCAGCCCGCCGACGCACGCCGGGGAGAAACGCCATGACCGCCGCGCAAGCGCTGCCCACCAGCGCCACCGCCATCGCCCGCGCTGTTGCGGTGGGTGATCTGTCGGCGCGCGAGGTGGCGGTGGCGGCGCTGGACCGCATCGCCACCGAGGATTCCCGCATCGGGGCCTTCACCGACGTCACCGCCGCCCGCGCGCTGGCGGAGGCCGAGGCGGTGGACCGCGCCCGCGCCGCCGGGGAACCGCTGGGGCCGCTGGCCGGGGTTCCCTTTGCGGTCAAGAATCTGTTCGATCTGGCCGGTCTGCCGACGCGCGCCGGGTCCCGGATCAACCGCGACCACCCGCCCGCCGCGACCGACGCCGCGCTGGTGGCGCGGATGACGCGGGCCGGGGCGGTCACGCTGGGCGGCCTGAACATGGGCGAATACGCCTATGACTTCACCGGGGAAAACGCCCATGACGGCCCGTCGCGCAACCCGCACGACCCAACGCGGATGTCGGGTGGCTCGTCGGGCGGCTGCGGGGCGGCGATCGCGGCGGGCTTTGCCCCGCTGGCGCTGGGATCGGACACCAACGGGTCCATCCGCGTGCCGTCGGCCCTGTGCGGCGTGTTCGGGCTGAAACCGACCTATGGACGGCTGACGCGCGCCGGGGCCTTCCCCTTTTGCGACAGCCTGGACCATCTCGGCCCCTTCGCCCGCTCCGCCGGGGATCTGGCGCTGTGCTACGACGCCTTGCAAGCGGCGGACGGGTTGGATGCGGCGGGGACGGATGCCGCCTGGGCCGGGCGACCGCCGGAACCGACTCTGCCGGAGCTGGCCAAGGGGGTGGAGGGGCTGCGCGTGGCGGTCGCCGGGGGGTATTTCCGCCAGGGTGCAACGGCGCAGGCGCTGGACGCGGTGGACCGGGTGGCCCGCGCCCTGTCGGCTGGTCGCGAGGTGGAGTATCCCGATGCCCAGCGCGCCCGCGCCGCCGCGTTCCTCATCACCAACGCGGAAAGCGCGGCCTTCCATCTGGACCGGCTGCGGTCGCGGGCGGCGGAGTTCGACCCCGACACCCGCGACCGTTTTCTCGCCGGGGCGATGCTGCCCGCCGTGTGGCTGGCCAAGGCCCAGCGCTTTCGCCGCTGGCACCATGACCGCGCGCTGGAGCTGTTCGCCGGGGTCGATCTGATCCTGGCCCCCTGCACCCCCTGCGCGGCCCCCCGGCTGGGCCAGAAGACCATGATGCTGAACGGGGCCGAGGTGGCGGTGCGCCCCAATCTCGGCCTGTACACGCAACCGGTGTCCTTCATCGGCCTGCCGGTGGCCGCCGTGCCGGTCTGGGGCGACGCGGACGCGCCCAACCCGCTGCCGGTCGGCGTGCAGATCATCGCCGCGCCGTGGCGGGAGGATCTGTGCCTGCGCGCGGCGGCGGCGGTGGAGGCGATGGGCGTCGCCCGCGCCCCGATGGCCTCTCTGCCAGCCGCCCGCCCTGATGCGTTGACCCCGTGAGGCCACCCGCAATGGACACAAACGCCATGGACATCAACGACCCCGAGACGCTGGCCGAAGTGACCGCGTTGTTTGCCCGTTACGAAACCGCGCTGGTGACGAACGACCTCGCCACGCTCGACGCGCTGTTTTGGAACAGCCCGCTGGTGCTGCGCTTTGGTGCCGGTGAAAATCTGTACGGGATCGACGCGATCCGCGCCTTTCGCGCGGCGCGCCCGGCGGGCGATCTGGCCCGCAGCCTGTCCAACACCGTCATCACCTGCTTTGGCCGCGATTTCGCCACCGCCAACACCGAATTCCGCCGCGACGGATCGGGCAAGGCGGGCCGCCAAAGCCAAAGCTGGGCGCGCCTGCCCGAGGGCTGGCGCATCGTCGCCGCCCATGTCAGCTTTGTGTAAAGTGAGCTTTGTGTGATTCAGCCGTTCGCTGACAACGGGTGCGGGGCCAGCGGGTGGGTGCTGGCGATGTATTCGGCGGACGCGGCGCGGACGATCTGCACATGGGCGCGGATCGCCCGCGCCGCCGCGTCGCCGTCGCCGCACAGGATGGCGCGCACGACCTGATCGTGCTCCTCCCAGCTTTTGGCCAGACGGCCCAACACATGGAACTGCGCGCGGCGGAAGGCCGCCACCCGCCGCCGGGCCGCCAGCACCGTGTCTTCCAAGGCGGCGTTGTGCGCCCCGCGATAGAGCGCGGCGTGAAAGCGGCTGTTCAGCGCCTCATACGCCTCGCGGTCGCCGGAACGCACCAGCGCGGCGGATTCCGCGTGCAGCGCCTCCAACGCCTGTCGTTCGGCGGGCGTCATCCGTTGCGCGGCCAGCCGGGCGCAGACGCCCTCCAGCTCGGCCATCACCTCGAACAGCTCATACAGGCGGTCTTCGCTGATGGTGGCGACGATGGCCCCCCGGTTGGGGCGGTTTTCCACCAGACCATTGGCCGCCAGCAGGCGCAGCGCCTCGCGCACCGGGGTGCGCGACACCTGGAACCGCGCGGCCAACTCCACCTCTTCCAACCGCACGCCGGGGGGCAGCCGCCCTTCGACGATGT
Organism: Azospirillum griseum; assembly: GCF_003966125.1. GTDB lineage: Bacteria > Pseudomonadota > Alphaproteobacteria > Azospirillales > Azospirillaceae > Azospirillum > Azospirillum griseum. The sequence goes on along the minus strand of NZ_RXMA01000022.1, from coordinate 49,288 downwards.
CGTCGGCGACGCTCTGGACGAGCCGTTCCACCAGCGTTCCGCGCGCCGGGGGCGTGGTGGTCTGTCGCTTTGCCGCCCGCATGGGGTGTCCTCCGGTCACGAGGCGGGCCGGATTGCCCGCTCGCTCCGCCATGGGAGATACGCTGTTGCGGTCCCTGTTTTCAACGGTCTCCTGCGCGGATCGGCCCGGCGTCGGCGTTTTGCGTGCAAGATTGCATGCAATTTCACCGCTGGATCAGCCATTGATCAAAAAACAGGCTGTTCAGTTTCTATCCAATCGCGAAAAATCGGTAGAAAACTGTTCTTTATCAGGTGATTGGCGATTGCACACAATCTGGCACAGCGCTTGCTCTCTCCTCTGACAGGTCTGAAGCTTCATCCGTCGAAGGGGATTGAGACATGGTTGATCGTTTGCGCCTTTCCCGCCGTTCCGTTCTGGGGACCATGACCGCCGCCGGTGGCCTGGGTGTGCTGGGGTCGGCCTTGCCCTTCGCGCCCGCGTTGGCCAAGGATCTGACCATCGGCTTCATCTATGTCGGGCCGCGCGACGATTTCGGCTACAACCAGGCCCACGCCGAAGGGGCGGCGGCGGTGCGCGCCATGGCGGGCGTGAAGGTGTTGGAGGAGGAAAAGGTCCCGGAAACGGTGGACGTCGAAAAGACGATGGAAAGCATGATCAGCCTGGACGGCGCGTCGCTGCTCTTCCCCACCTCCTTCGGCTATTTCGACCCGCACATGCTGAAGGTGGCCAAGAAGCACAAGGATCTCGTCTTCCTGCATTGCGGCGGGCTGTGGACCAAGGGCAAGCACCCCGACAACGTCGGCAGCTATTTCGGCTACATCGACGAGGCGCAATATCTGTCCGGCATCGTCGCCGGTTACGCCAGCAAATCGAAGAAGCTGGGCTTCATCGCCGCCAAGCCGATCCCGCAGGTTCTGCGCAACATTAACTCCTTCACGCTCGGCGCGCGGTCGGTTGACCCGACCATCACCACGTCGGTCATCTTCACCGGCGATTGGTCCATGCCGGTGAAGGAGGCGGAGGCGGCCAACAGCCTGATCGGCCAGGGGGTCGACGTGCTGACTTGCCATGTCGACAGCCCCAAGGTGGTGGTGGAAACCGCCGAAAAGCGCGGCGTCTTCGTCACCGGCTACCACGCCAGCCAAGCCAAGCTGGCCCCGAACGGCTATCTGACCGGCGCGGAATGGAACTGGCCAAAGGTCTACACCGATTACGTCAAGATGGTGCAGGGCGGGGTGAAGCCGCCCAATCTGGTGCGCGGCGGCCTGAAGGAGGGGATCGTCAAGACCTCCCCCTATGGCGTGGCGGTGTCGGAAAAGGCGCGCGCGCACGCCGACGGCGTCAAGGGCCAGTTCATGGCGGGAAGCTTCGTCATCTACAAGGGGCCGCTGAAGGACAACAAGGGCAACGTCGTCGTCGCGGCGGGCAAGGAGCATGGCCAGACCGACATCGCCCTGGAATCGATGAATTGGCTGGTGGAGGGGGTGGTCGGCAGCCTGGGGTGAGGCCCGGCGATCCGCCTGGGGGCTGGTTGACGCTCCCCCCGTCCGGTGCGGCGGGGTGGAGCGGGCGACCGGTTTCCGTCCGCGCCGACGCGCCACCATCGCGCGCCACCATCGCAAGGGGCCTGCCATGCCGTCCTTCCTGTCCTCCCTGGCCGTGCCCGCCGCCGCGCTGGCGGCGTCGCTGGCGCTGTTCGGCCTGTTCGTGGCGTTGGTCGGGGTCAACCCGCTCGACGTCTACCAACTGATGTACACCGGGGCGTTCGGCTCCTGGTTTTCCTGGCAAAACACGCTCACCCGCGCCGCGCCGCTGATCCTGACCGCGCTGTGCACGGCGCTGCCCGCGCAACTGGGTCTGGTCATCATCGGCGGCGAAGGCGCGCTGGTGCTGGGCGGTCTGGCGGCGGCGGCGGTCGGGCTGGCGCTGGAGGGGGCCTCCGCCCTGATCGTCCTGCCGGCGATGGGGTTGACCGGCATGGCCGCCGGGGCGCTGCTGATCGGGGCCGCCGGGGCGCTGCGCCACGGGCGCGGCGTGAACGAGACCATCGCCAGTCTGCTGCTGTCCTACATCGCCGTCGCCGTGCTCAACCACATGGTGGAGGGGCCGTTGAAGGACCCCGCCAGCCTCAACAAGCCATCCACCGCCCCGCTGGCCGACGATTACACCATCGGCACCCTGCCCGGCATGGATGTGCATTGGGGGTTGGTGGTGGGGGTGGTGTGCGCGGTGGCGGCCTGGGTGCTGATGCGGCGGACCACCTTTGGCTTTGCCGCGCGCATGGTCGGCGGCAACCCACGGGCCGCGCGCATGGCCGGGCTGCCGGTGGGCCGCCTGCTGATCGTCACCACCGCGCTGGCCGGGGCGATGGCCGGTTTGGCCGGGATGGTGGAGGTGGCGGCGGTGCATGGCCGGGCCAACGCCTCCCTGATCGCCGGTTATGGCTCCACCGGCATCCTGGTGGCGTTCCTGGCCCGGCAGAATCCGTTGGCGGTGATCCCGGTCGCCATCCTGTTCGGCGGCATCGGGGCCAGCGGCGGCCTGCTGCAACGCCGCCTGGGCCTGCCCGACGCCAGCGTTCTGGTGTTGCAGGGCATCATCTTCGTCACGCTGCTGGCCAGCGAGGGGCTGCGCGGTCGCCTGCGCCTGCCGCGTCTGGCCAAACAACCGCAGGAGGCCTGACCATGGACGACACCGCGCTGGGTTGGTGGGGGGTGCCGCTGGCGGTGCTGGCCGGGGCCATCCGCGTGTCCACGCCCTTTCTCTTCGTCAGTCTGGGCGAATGCCTGACGGAAAAGAGCGGGCGCATCAATCTGGGTTTGGAAGGAACCCTGGTGATGGGGGCGATGAGCGGCTACGCCGTGTCCTACGCCACCGGGAATCCCTGGCTGGGGGTGTTGGTCGCCGGGCTGGCGGGGACCGTCTTCGGCGCGCTGCACGCGGCCATCTGCTCGCTGGACCGGGTCAACGACATCGCCGTCGGCATCGCCCTGATGCTGCTGGGGACCGGTTTGGCCTTTTTCCTGGGCAAGCCCTACATCCAGCCGCAGGCCCCGCAACTGCCCGCCATCGGCTTTGGCTGGTGGAGTTCGTCGCAGCAGGTGCGCGACGCGTTGCAGGTCAACGCCCTGTTCCTGATCGGGGCCGTGCTGGCCCCGGTCCTGCTGTGGGGGCTGCGCAACACCCGCTGGGGCATGACCCTGCGCATCGTCGGCGAAAGCGCGGAGGCCGCGCGGGCGATGGGCTACGCCGTCAACCGGACGCGGATGCTGGCCACCATGGCGGGCGGCTTCCTGGCCGGGGTCGGCGGCTCCTTCCTGTCGCTGCATTATCCGGGAAGCTGGAACGAACGGCTGTCCAGCGGGCAGGGAATCACCGCCGTGGCGCTGGTGATCTTCGCGCGCTGGGATCCCGTGTTGTGTTTCTGGGCGGCGCTGCTGTTCGGCGGGGCGGGGGCCTTGGGTCCGGCCCTGCAATCGGTCGGCGTCACCCAGGGCTATTACCTGTTCAACGCCGCGCCCTACGCGCTGACGCTCGCCATCATGATCGCCACCTCGTCGGCGCGCCACCGGTTGGCCGGTGCCCCGGCCGAGCTGTCCGTCACCCGTTGATAAGGACGCCGCCATGCCCGAACGCTTCATCCCCGCCAACCCCTATCCCTGGCCCTACAACGGCGCGCTGCGGTCCGACAACACCGCGCTCATCATCATCGACATGCAGACGGATTTCTGCGGCGTCGGCGGCTATGTGGACAGCATGGGCTATGACCTGTCGCTGACCCGGGCACCGATCGAGCCGATCCGCCGCGTGCTGGCCGCCGCCCGCCGCGCCGGGTGGCACGTCCTGCACACCCGCGAGGGGCACCGGCCCGACCTGTCCGATCTGCCCGCCAACAAGCGCTGGCGGTCGCGTCAAATGAACGCCGGGATCGGCGACCCCGGCCCCTGCGGGCGCATCCTGGTGCGCGGCGAACCGGGGTGGGAGATCATTCCCGAACTGGCCCCGCTGCCCGGCGAACCGATCATCGACAAGCCGGGCAAGGGCAGCTTCTGCGCCACCGACCTGGAGTTGATCCTGCGGTCGCGCGGCATCGACAACCTGATCCTGACCGGCATCACCACCGACGTCTGCGTCCACACCACCATGCGTGAGGCCAACGACCGGGGGTTCGAGTGCCTGTTGCTGGAGGATTGCTGCGGGGCCACCGACCCCGGCAACCACGCGGCGGCGGTGAAGATGGTGACGATGCAGGGCGGCGTGTTCGGTGCGGTCAGCGGGTCCGCCGCGCTGCTGGAGGCCATGCCATGACCGCCGCTCCCCCCGTGGCCCCGGCGCTGGAAGCGGTGGCGATCACCAAGCGGTTCGGGGCCTTCACCGCGCTGGACGCCGTGACGCTGAAGGTGCGGCCCGGCACGGTCCATGCCCTGTTGGGCGAGAATGGGGCCGGGAAAAGCACGCTGGTCAAATGCATCATGGGCTTTTACCGGCCCGACGAGGGGGCCGTGGTGGTGGACAACCACGAGGTCGCCATCGGCAACCCGCGCGTGGCCCAGAAACACGGGCTGGGCATGGTCTACCAGCATTTCACCCTGGTCCCGCGCATGACGGTGCTGGAAAATCTCGTGATGGCGCGGGCGGAGGTGCCGGGCCTGATCGATTGGGCGGCGGAGCGCGCCGCGCTGACCGACTTCATGCGGACCATGCCCTTCGCCGTCGATCTCGACGCGCCGGTCGCCACGCTGGCGGCGGGCGACAAGCAGAAGGCGGAGATCGTCAAGCAACTCTACCTGAAGGCCCGTTTCCTGATTCTGGACGAACCGACCTCCGTCCTCACCCCCGACGAGGCGGACGAGACGCTGGGGCTGATCCGGGGGATGGCGCGGGCCGGGCGTCTCAGCGTCCTCATCATCACCCACAAGTTCCGCGAGGTGATGGCCTTTGCCGACGATGTGTCGGTGCTGCGCCGGGGGCGCTTGACCGGCAGCGGGCTGGTGGCCGGGCACACGCCGGACACGCTGGCCCGTTTGATGATCGGCGACACGGCGGTCGCTGCCCCGGCGGCGCGCGCGGCCACCCCGCAGACCGATGTCCGGCTGGAGGTGGTCGGCTTGCACGCGCAGGACGACGCCGGAAACCCGGCGGTGCGCGGCGTCGATGTGCGGGTGCGGGCCGGGGAAATCGTCGGCGTGGCCGGGGTGTCGGGCAACGGGCAGGTGGAGTTGGTGCAGGTGCTGGCCGGCCAGCGCCCGGCCAGCGCCGGGGCCTTGCGCGTGCACGGCGCGCCCTACACCGCCACGCGGGCCGAGATGCGCCGCCACAAGGTGTTTTCCCTGCCCGAGGAGCCGTTGAAATCGGCCTGCGTGCCGGGCATGAGCGTGGCCGAGAACATGGCCTTCCGCAACTTCGACCAGCCCCCCTTCGCGCGCGGCGGCTGGTGGCTGGACACCGGGGCGATGCGGAAGGCCGCGCTGGCCCTGATCGACCGCTACCGGGTGAAGACCAACGGGCCGGAGGCCGCCATCGCCACCCTGTCGGGCGGCAACGTGCAGCGCGCGGTTCTGGCGCGGGAGCTGTCGGGCGACGTGTCGGTTCTGATCGTCGCCAACCCGGTGTTCGGCCTGGATTTCGCGGCGGTCGCCGACATCCACGCCCAGATCGTGGAGGCGCGGAACCGGGGAACCGCCGTGCTGCTGGTCAGCGAGGATCTGGACGAGCTGCTGGAGCTGTCCGACCGGCTGCTGGTGATGTCGCACGGCCGCATCGTCCACGAAACCACCCCGGCCAGCGCCGACCTGACCGTGATCGGCCGTTGCATGGCCGGGCACGCCGCCCCCGCCGCTGCCCATACCCCGCCGAACGGGCGGACGGCGGAGACCACCCCAGCGGCGACGATTCCAGCGGAGACGACCCATGCCGATCATCCCAGCCCAGCCCTATGAATTCGACCTGCCGATCCCCGGCACGGCGCTGATCGTCATCGACATGCAGCGGGATTTCCTGGAACCCGGCGGCTTTGGCGCGGCGTTGGGCAACGACGTGTCGCGGCTGGCCCCGGCGGTGGGGCCGACCCGCGCGCTGCTCGACGCCTTCCGCGCCGCTGGCTTGCCGGTCATCCACACGCGCGAGGCGCACCGCCCCGACCTGTCCGATTGCCCGCCGTCCAAGCGGGCGCGCGGGCGCGGCGATCTGCGCATCGGCGACCCCGGCCCGATGGGGCGGATTCTGGTGGCGGGGGAGCCGGGGGCGGCGATCATCCCGGCGCTGGCCCCGCTGCCCGATGAAACCGTGATCGACAAGCCCGGCAAGGGGGCCTTCTGGGCTACCCCCCTTCATGACCTGTTGACCGCGCGCGCTGTCACCCATCTGGTTTTCGCCGGGGTGACGACTGAGGTGTGCGTGCAAACCACCATGCGCGAGGCCAACGACCGGGGTTATGAGTGCCTGTTGGTGGAGGACGCGACCGAGAGCTATTTCCCCGCCTTCAAGGCCGCCGCGCTGGAGATGATCCGCGCCCAGGGCGGAATCGTCGGCTGGACCGCGCCCAGCGCCGCCGTCTGCGCCGCCCTTTGCTCCAGCATGGCGGGGTGAACGCACCCGATCCAACCGATGCTGGTGTTGGCGGGCCGCTTCCTGTACAAGGAAGATCGTCGCCGCTGCGCTGCGAAAGGTCCATGCGCCCGCCACACCCGTCACCCGGTCCTCGCCGCGTTCCGCGCCGGAGACTGCCGTGAGCAAAGACCGACCGTCCGGGGCGTCCGATTCGGAGCCTCCAGGGGCCGTTGCTGGTCGCGCGCGCGCGTCCGATCTGCTGGAATCCATTCTGGTGGCCGCCCATCAGCCGCGTGTCGCGCTGGGTGACTTGGCGGCGGCGCTGGGGGATCGCGCCTTTGGCGCGCTGCTGCTGATCCTGTCCATTCCCAATATTTTGCCGGTTCCCGGACTGTCCACCGCGACCGGCCTGCCGATGATCCTGCTGGGCGCACAACTGGCGCTTGGCCGGTCCAGCCTGTGGCTGCCCCGCCGTTTGGCGGCGGTCACGCTGGATCGTGATGCCTTTCTGGCCGTGGTCCGGCGCGCGCATCCCTGGGCCTTGCGGGTGGAGCGCCGGTTGCGGCCCCGCCTGCCCGCGCTGGTCGGGGCACGGGCCGAACGCGCCCTGGGGCTGGCGGTGATGCTGCTGGCCGCCGTGCTGGCGCTGCCCATCGTGTTCGGCAACCAGCCCCCCGCTTTCGCCATCGCCCTCATCGCCCTTGGGCTGATCGAGGGGGATGGGCTGTTCGTTCTGGCCGGTCTGGTGACGGGCCTCATCGCGCTGGGCATCGTCGCCGCCGTTCTGCTGGGCCTGGGCCTGGCGGGCGACGCGGCCCTGCGCTTGTTTTACGGTTGAGGGAGCGCCCTTCGGGCAAAACGCCATGATCTGGGAATTGTTGGTCATTCTGCTGCTGATCCTGCTCAACGCCTTTTTCGCCATGTCGGAAATGGCGCTGGTGTCGGCGCGCCGCGCCCGGCTTCAGCAGTTGGCCGAAGGGAAGGCGGGGAAGGGTGCCCGCGCGGCGCTGGCCCTGTCGGAGGATCCCAGCCGCTTCCTGTCCACGGTGCAGGTGGGCATCAGCGTCACCGGCATCGTCGCCGGTGCCTATGGCGGGGCCACCCTGGCCGACCGGCTGGGCGTGGTCTTGAATCAGGTGGAGTGGATCGCCCCCTATGGCCAGCCGGTGGCCTTCGCCCTGGTGGTCGCGGCCATCACCTATTTCTCGCTCATCATCGGCGAGCTGGTCCCCAAGCGCATGGCGCTGGTGGCGTCGGAGCGGATCGCCTGTCTGGTCGCCGGGCCGATGAGCACGGTGTCGCGCGTGTCCGCCCCCGTCGTCTGGCTGTTGGGCGTGTCGAGCGACGCGGTGCTGAAGCTGCTGCGCCTGCCGACCGTGCGCGAGCAGACGGTGACGGAGGAGGAGGTCAAAACCCTGATCAAGGAGGGTGAGCAGACCGGCGTGTTCGACCCTGTGGAACGCCAGATGATCGAAGGCGTGCTGCATCTGGCCGACCGCAGCGTGCGGTCGATCATGACGCCGCGCCCGGATGTGATCTGGCTGGACGTCAACGATCCGACCGACGTGGCGAGCCGCGAGATCCGCGACAGCGGCTATTCCCGCTTTCCCCTGTGCAGCGGCGATGTGGACGAGGTGTTGGGCATCGTCTCCACCAAGGCGTTGCTGGACCAGTCCTTGAACGGCACGTCCTTCGATCTGCGGGCGGCGATGGTCAAGCCGCTGGTCGTCCACGACGGAACCCCGGTGCTGCGCCTGCTGGAGCTGTTCAAGCAGGCCAGCGCGCAGATGGCCGTGGTGGTGGACGAGTATGGCAGCGTCGAGGGCATCGTCACCATGACCGACATTCTGGAGGCCATCGCGGGCGAACTGCCCGATCTGGGCCAGGATGGCGATTCCAGCGCGGTCCAGCGCGAGGACGGCAGTTGGCTGGTGGACGGCATGTCCCCGGTCGAGGAGGTCGAGGCGCTGATCGGTGTCAAGAACATGAAGGGCGACGGCGATTTCCACACGCTGGCGGGCTTCCTGCTCAACCATTTCGGCCATGTGCCGCGCGCGGCGGAGTTTTTCCACTGGCGCGGCATCCGGTTCGAGGTGGTGGACATGGACGGGCGGCGCATCGACAAGGTGCTGATTCAACGCAACCCCGACGCGGCGGACGAGTGACGCGGCGGGAACAAGACACAATCGGGGAAGGGGCGCGGCATGGCGGGGCGGTGGTTTGAAGAGTTCCAGGTCGGCGATGTGATCGAAACCGAAGGCGCGACCCTGACCGACAGCATGATCATGGATTTCGCCCAGCGTTTCGATCCCCAGCCCTTTCACATGGATGTGGTCGCGGCGGCGGCGGGGCCGTTCCAGGGCCTGATCGCCAGCGGTTTCCACACGCTGTCCCTGACCTTCCGGCTGCTGCGTGACACCGGGATCATCACCGGCACCGGGCTGGGCGGATCGGGGATGGACGATGTGCGCTGGCTCATCCCGGTGCGCCCGGGCGACACCCTGCGCGTCCGCGTCGAGGTGGTGGAGGCCCGCGCCTCCCGGCGTGGCGACCGGGGAACGGTGCGGCTGGCCTACGCCACCGTGAACCAACGCGGCGAAACGGTGATGACCTGCGTCATGAACCACATCGTCGCCACCCGCTCCATCCCGGTGTGAGCGCGCATCGGCTGTTCCCTGCCGGAGGTTGAGGATTGTCTGTGGGGAATGCTGGATTGCTTGGTTGAAGTGACAATTTAGAATAATATCAATTCTTAATATCTTTTATAAATGCCAGTGGAAGTTGTTGTCGCAATATTGTAAGATGTCTGACCAATTCAGTACAATTCGTTTGGGATGCTGCCATCGTGTTCGGTGATCTGTTTCGCAATCTGTCCATTCGGGCCACTCTTGGGGTTCTGATCGTTCTTCTTGGCGTTCTGCTTGTTGCGGAAAACACCCAAAATCTGGTCGATGCCGTTCGTCAGACGCGCAGCGCCGACCGCGCGGTGGGTTTGAGCACGACCAGCCGGGATCTGCTGAAAACGCTGTTGGCCACACGGCTGGAGCGCGGTTTGGTGACGCCCGCGCTGGGGGCCGAAGGGGCCATCACCGACGCCGATCAACGCCAGATCGGGACGCGCCAGCAGGAAACGATGGACGGGTATCAGGCGATCAGCGCGGCGCTGGCCGTTCTGGACCTGCCCGGCGCACGGGCCGCTGCCGATCAGTTGCGGACCGCATTCGAGGCGCTTGGCCGTGTCCGTGCCAAGGTGTCCACGGCCCTCGCGCAGCCCAAGGCCTCGCGCGATCCGGGAATCGCGGGCGAGTTTTCCAAGGCGCTGACCGATGTGCAGGATGCCTTGACCGTCAGCACCAATCTGCTGGACGAGTCGATCAAGTTTGTCGATCCGGTGCTGGATGGCTTCCTGTTGACCAAGCGATCCGCCTGGAACGCGCGGTTGAGCATCGGCCTGGTCATGTTCCAGATTCAGAGCGCCCTGGCCTCGGGCAAGCCGTGGACGGCGGCGGACGCCCAATCGGTGGCGGAATCCTGGGGGCAGTCGCGCCAAAGCTGGGCCGCCGTGGTGGAGGCGACCAGCCGCAGCGACACCCCGAAGCCCCTGAAGGCGGCGGTTGAACAGGCCAAGGTCAATTACGAAGGCGCTGCGGTTGACCGGCGCAAGGCGATCCTGAGCGCCCTGGCGGACGGCAAGACGCCGCCCGTGGACCTGTCCACCCTGCGCCCGCAAGACACCGAGCAGTCCGGCCACATCGTCACCGTTGCCCTGGTGGCGGTCGATCAGATGCTGGACCGGGCGCGTGAGCAACTCCGTGTGGCCAAGCAGGACATGATCCTGTCGGTCTGCACGCTGCTGGTCGCGCTGGTCCTGTCGGTGGGCGGGGTGATCGTCACCCGCCTGCGCGTGTCGCGCCCGATTGAACGGATGACGGACGCCATGCGGCGTCTGGCGGATCGGGATCTGTCCGTGGTGATTCCGGGGCAGGACCGCCGTGATGAGATCGGGGCGATGGCGGCGGCGGTCGCGGTGTTCCGCGACAGCATGATGACGGCGGACCGTTTGGCCGCCGAACAGGCGCGCGATCAGGCGGCGAAGGAAAAGCGGGCGGTTGAACTGGACGCCCTGATCCAGGATTTCAGCAACAAGACCACCCACATCGTCCAGGCCGTGTCCGACGCGGCCCGGCAGATGCACAGCACGGCCGGTGGCATGGCGGACAACGCCACCCAGGCGGGCCATCTGGTGACGGCGGTCGCGGCGGCGGCCGAACAGGCGTCGGTCAACGTCCAGACCGTGGCGTCGGCGACCGAGGAGTTGTCGGCGTCGATCCACGAAATCGGGCGGCAAGTGACCAACTCCACCCAGATTTCCGGTCAGGCGGTGACGCAGGCGGCGGACACGAAGACCAGCATGCAATCCCTGGCGGACGCCGCCCGCGACATCGGCACGGTGGTGGACATGATCAACTCCATCGCCGGTCAAACCAACCTGCTGGCGCTCAACGCCACCATCGAAGCGGCCCGCGCGGGCGAGGCGGGCAAGGGTTTTGCCGTGGTCGCCAGCGAGGTGAAGGCGTTGGCCTCCCAAACCGCCCGCGCGACCGAAGACATTCAGGCCAAGGTGCGCGACATCCAGATCGCAACCGGCGGGGCGCAGGAGGCCATCGAGGGGATCGGTCAAACCATCGGTCAGATCAGCGAAATCACCACCGCCATCGCCGCCGCGATCGAAGAGCAGGGGGCGGCAACCCGCGACATTGCCGGCAGCGTGGTGGAAGCGGCGCGCGGAACAGGCGAGGTGTCGAGCAACATCGTCGGCGTCAACCGGGTGGTGTCGGAAACCGGCAGTTCGTCGGCCCGCGTGCTGGACGCCGCCAGCGGTCTGGCGCAGGAAGCGGACATCCTGCGCAAGGAAGTCACCGCCTTCATCGCGTCGGTGCGCAGCGCCTGACGCGACGGCGGAACGACCGCAAGGCCCCATCCGGCATCAGACGGAAGGGGGCCTTGGTTTTCGGGTGCGGTCCGCTGCTTCAGGCCGCCAGCGCGACGACCGGTGCGCTTCCCCGGTTGCGGTCGCGGATGTCGGCGACAAAGCCTTCGACGCTGCGGCGGAGCTGGTTGGCTTCGGCGATCAGCGCGTCGGCGGTGCTGGCGACGTCGGCGGCGACGGCCAGGGTTTGCTTGGCCTCGTCCGACACGCTGGCGGCGTGGGCGTTGATGTCTTCCGTTCCGGCGGCGGCCTGCTGGATGTTGCGGCCGATCTCGGCCAGCGCGCCGCGCTGCTCCTCGATGGCGTTGGCGATGGCCTCGGCGGCCTGATGAAGCTGGGTGACGATGCCGACGATGTCGCGCACCGCGCCGACGGTGCGGTTGGTGTCGGTCTGCACCACGGCGATCTGCGCGGCGATGTCGTCGGTGGAACGCGCGGTCTGGCTGGACAATTGCTTGACCTCGTTGGCGACCACGGCGAACCCCTTGCCGCTGTCCCCGGCGCGCGCGGCCTCGATGAAGGCGTTGAGCGCCAACAGGTTGGTTTGCGAGGAAATCGCCCGGATGATGTCCACCACCTCTGAAATGCGCAGCACGGCGTTGGCCAGCTCCTTCACATTCTGATCGGCCCCGTCGGCCTGGGCGGCGGCGGCGACGGCGACCTGGGCGGAATGGCCGATCTGCCGGGCGATTTCCTGGCTGGTGGCGTTCATCTCCTCGGTGGCGGCGGCGACGGAGCGGACGTTGGCGGAGGCCAGCAGGCTGGTGTCGGCGACAGAGGCGCTGTGCGCGCTGGTCCGCTGGGCGTTGTCGGCCATCACGGCGGCGGCGGCGCGCAGCCCCTCGATGCGCTCGCTCATCCGGCTGACCATGGTCTGGATGCCGGTTTCGATGCCATCGGCCAGCGCCAACATGCTGGTGCGGCGTTCGGCGCGGGCGGTGCGTTCCATCTCTTCGCGTTCCTGCCGCATCCGCTCCACCCGTTCGCGGTTTTCCTGGAAGACGCTGAGGGCGCGGGCCATCGTGCCGATTTCGTCGCGGCGGGCGGTGTCGGTCAGCACGATGTCCGCCCCGCCGCGCGACAGGGCGTCCATGATCCGGGTGATGCGCAGGATCGGCACGGCGATCATCCGGCCCATCAGGACGGAGGCGAGCAGCCCAACCACCACCAGAACCGCGCCGATGACGAAGACCGACGCCACCGCGTCGGCGGCCTGGGCGACGGCGCTTTGCCCCAGACGGTCGCGTTCGGCGCTCTGCACGGCGGACAGCGCCTCCATCTCCTTGCCGACCTGCAAGCCGTTGGTGTCGAGCACGCCGGTGGCGATGCGTTGGCGTTCCAACGCGACCTCCGCCAGATCGGCGACGCTGCGGCTGTAGACGGCGACGATGCCGGTGGCGCGCGTCACCGATTCGGCGATGGTGGCGGCGTCCGGGCGGCCCTTCAGGGCGGCCAGTGCCTGGGTCAGCGCGTCGATGGCCTTGGTGGCGGTCTCGGCGTCGCTGCGCTCGCTGGTCACGGCCAGACGGCCGACCGCCAATTGCGCGGTCAGCGCCAGCTTGACGATGTCCCCCGCCGCGTCCGCCAGGGGCGGGGCGTCGGCCTTGCGCGCGGCCTCCATGATGCCCGACACCTGGGCGTTCAGCGCCGTGCCCAGCCCGCGCAGCAGCGCCACCGCCGCGTCCCGTCGCCCTTGCAACTCCTGCACGCTTTTGAACGCGTCGCTGTAGCTGGCGATCAGTGTCCCGATGCGGGTCAATTCCTCCGCTTGCCGGGAATCACGTGCCGACGCTTCTGCCAGGATGGCGGTGATCGATTTGAGGCCTTGCTGAACCTCGTCGACGTTCGACGCGTCACCTCTGGCCAGAAAACGTTCCAGCGCCAACCGGGTTTCCAGCATGTCGACCCGCAATTGCCGCAGGCGGATGTCCTGCTGCGAGATGGATTCATACTGGATCAGGGCACCGCTTGTGGCTGAAATGCCGTCGTCGCCCTTCCAGGCGACGACGGCGGTGCCGATGGTCATCACCACACCAAGACTGACGATCTTGACGGTGATGGGCAAATCTCTGAGCCGGAGCATGATGATGCCTTCCTCCCCGGCGGATTTTGGGTGCGTTTGACGATCGCCGTTTGATGGCCACCGCCTCCCATCGCCGGTCTGGGGGCGGCTGTTGCGCGCAACAATCGGTCGTTTGGTGTTGGTTTTGATTGATAGTGTTACGAACAATAAGACGCGCGTCAATAACTAATTCAAACTGAATTATTTAAAACAACCGAACGTCGTGCGGCGCAGGGTGGCCGATGGAGCGCGTGCAGGGGCCGCGCGGGAAACGCGCGGGGGTGGGCAACTCAGCCCTTGGCGGCCAGCGCCCGGATGGCCAATGCGGCGGCGGACGCGCGGTTTTCGACGCCCAGCTTGGAAAACACCTGTTCCAGATGCTTGTTCACCGTGCGCGGGCTGATGCCCAGGATCTCGCCGATGTCGCGGTTGGCCTTGCCGTTGGCGATCCACAGCAGCACCTCGGCCTCGCGCGCGGTCAGGCCCAGCGCGTCGCGCAGGATCGCCTCCTGCCGCCCGGCGGTGGGTTCGCTCAGGCGGAACAGGAACTCGTCCGGGCTGGCCGGGCTGAGATAGGCGAAATCGAGCGTCCGCACCCCGTCGCCGTCAGGAACCTCCAGCCGGAAGCTGTCCTGCGGCCCGGCGGGGGCGCGGCGCAGGCGGTTCAACCCCGCCGACAGGGTGGCGGCGAGCGGGGAGGCCGCCCCGTCCGGTCCCGGCAACAGGCCGTGCAGCAACCGTTCGGCCTGCGGCGTGCACCACAGGAGACGACCGTCGCCGTTGGTGGCGAGCAGAAACCGCCCGGTGGCGTCCAGCGCGGCGCGCGCGCCATAGGAGACGCGGGCGTTGGTCAGATGCACGCGGATGCGGGCGATCAGCTCATCGACGATGATCGGTTTGGTGACGTAATCGACGCCGCCCGCCTCCAACCCCTTCACCACATGTTCGGTGTCGCTGAGGCCGGTCATGAAGATGACGGGCAGATGCGACAGGTGGGGGACCTGTTTCAACCGTCGGCAGGTTTCGAACCCGTCCAGCCCCGGCATCATCGCGTCCATCAGGATCAGGTCAGGGGTGATCTGGCCCAGCAGATCGAGCGCGCTTTCGCCATCCACCGCAACCAGCACGGTCAGGTCGGCCTGTTCGATGGCTTCGGTGAGGAATCCCAGCGTGTCGGGCGTGTCGTCCACCACCAGGATCATGTCGCGGCGCTTCATCTCGGCTCAACCTTCATCCCGGGGGCCTGCTTCTTTGGGGCCTTCATCGCTGGGGCGGAGCGTCGCGGCGATCTCCTCCAGGCTACGCATGTAGCCCTTCAGATCAAAGGCGCGCAACAACGCCCGCAGCCGTTCGACCACGGGGCGGGTGGTGGCGTCCTCCTCCGCCTCGATCTCGCGCAACTTGGCCTCGATCCCCCGAATGTAGCCGATCCGACCCAGTTGGCGCAGGTCGTCGATGTGTCGCAACAGGGTGGGAGACGGCCCAACCGCCGGGGCGGTGGCCGACTCCGGCGCAAGCGCGGCGGGAGGGGGAGGAGAGGGGGGAAGGGATGGGGCGGGTGGGGCGGGGTCGCCCCCACCGCCACTGTGAATCCACTCCAGACCGGTCAGCGCCTGGATCTGGTCGAGCAGGGCGTTGATCTCGATGGGTTTGGCGACAAAGGCGTTGTGCGGCGCGCGCCCGTCGCCCGGCCCCTGCGCCTCATAGGCGTTGGCCGACACCATGATGATGCGGATGCGGTCGCCGAACAGGCGGCGCAGCCCGTCGGCCACGTCCCACCCGCTCTCGCCGGGCATGGAGATGTCGAGCAGGGCCAGATCGGGTTGGCAATCCGCCGCCAGGGCCAGACAGGCGGCGGCGTCCGTCGCGGTGAACAGGGTGAAGCCCAGCGGGGCGAGCAGCGCCGCCATCATCGCCAGATGGTCGCGGTCGTCGTCGGCCAGCAGCACCTTGATCGGCGGCCCGGCGAAACCGCAGATCGGGCGGCGGGTCGGCTCCACCCCCGGCTTGTGCATCGCCTCGGCCAGCATCAACCGCACGGTGAAGGCGCTGCCCTCGCCCAACCGGCTGCGCAGGGTCAGATCCCCGCCCATGATCCGGGTCAGCAGCCGGGTGATGGTCAGGCCCAGCCCGGTGCCGGGGATGGTGCGCACGGCGCTGCCGTGGCCGCGTTCGAACGGTTCGAACACGCGGTCGAGATCCTCGGGACGGATGCCGATGCCGCTGTCGGCGATTTCGAATTCGGCGGTCTGGCTGCGGTAGCGCACGGTCAGGGCGACATGGCCCTTTTCGGTGTATTTCACCGCGTTTGACAGCAGATTGATCAGGATTTGCCGCAGGATCTTGCTGTCGCTGTGGACGTGGCTGGGCAGGTGGCGCACCCGCTCGTAGCGGAACTCCAGCCCCTTGGCGGCGGCCTGGATGCGGAACATGTCGGCGAGCTGGTCCAGGAACTCGATCAGGTTGATCTTGTCGCGGCTCAGGCGGCGCAGGCCCGATTCGATCTTCGAGATGTCCAGCAAACCGTCGATCAGGTTGGACAGATGCTCGGCGCTGCGGCGGATGACGCGGACGGCGTCCTGCGGGCGGCTGCTGGTGTCGCGCTCCAGCAATTGGGCGTAGCCGGAAATGGCGTTCAGCGGCGCGCGGATTTCGTGGCTGACGCCGATGATGTAGCGGCTTTTGGCGGCGTTTGCGGCCTCGGCCACCTCCTTGGCCTTTTGCAGGGCGGCGTCGGTGCGTTCGTGCGCGGCGATTTCGTCCATCAGCATGGCGGTTTGCCGGGCGGTTTCCTCTTCGGCCTTTTGTCGGCTTTCGTGGGCCAGCACCAGCAGCCACGCCGCCACGCCCGACAGGATGAACAGGCAGATGAACACGCCGGTCAGCGCGGTGTGGATGGCGGCGCGTTCGGCGGCCTCGGCGTTGGCGTATTGGAAATCGATGACCAGCAGGACGCCGCCGATCACCAGCGTGAACAGCGTCATCACCCCGATGAAATGGCCGGTCCGACTGTGCACCCCCGCCGCGATCCGGCGCGGCAGAACCCCTTGCAGGAAGTGGGCGATCTGGTCGGCAAAGCGGCTGTTGGTCTTGCACAGATCGTGGCAGCGGGCCTCCAGCGTGCAGCAGAGCGAGCAGATCGGCGCGTCATAGGCCGGGCAATGGGCCATGTCGCTGCGCTCAAAGGTGTTTTCGCAGATGGAGCAGCGCAGCTCGGCCGTGCCCTCCGGCAACCCGCTGTTGGGGCGGGCGAGGTAGTAGCGCCCCTGCGTCCGCCAAGCGATCAGCGGGGCGGCGGCAAAGGCGACCACCAACCCCAAAAAGGGGGCCAGCGCCTGGGCGACCGGCCCCAGCAGGCCGAAAAAGGCGCTGGTGGAGCACAGCACCGACAGCCCCATCGCCCCCACCCCCACCGGGTTGATGTCGAACAGATGGGCGCGCTTGAACTCGATGTGGCGGGGGCTGAAGCCCAAGGGTTTGTTGATCGCCAGATCGGCGGCGACGGCCCCCAGCCAGCCGACGGCGACGTTGGCGTACAGCCCCAGAATGCTTTCGATGACGCCGAGAATGCCGATTTCCATCAACAGCAGCGCCAACAGCACGTTGAAGACCAGCCAGACGACGCGGCCCGGATGGCTGCGGGTCAGGCGGGAAAAGAAATTCGACCAGGCGATGGACCCGGCATAGGCGTTGGTGACGTTGATTTTCATCTGGCAGACGACGACAAAGATGCCGGTCAGCGCCAGCGCCACCCCCGGCGACCCGGACAGGTCGAGAAAGGCCAGATGGTACATGTGCGTCGGCTGCGCGGCGTCCTCCGCCGACAGGCCGTGTTTCATCGCCAGAAAGGCCAGCAGCGACCCGGCGACCAGCTTCAACCCGCCGATCAGCACCCAGCCGGGGCCGCCGACCAGCATCGCCGTCCACCAGCGCGCCCGCCCAACCCGCGCCACCGGCGGCAGGAAGCGCAGATAATCCACCTGCTCGCCGATCTGCGGCAGCAGCGACAGCAGCACCGACGCCGCCATGCCGAAGGGCAGCAGCGACAGGCCGTCCCCGCCCACGCTGCCGGGCAGGCTGACCCATTCGCCCAGCGTCGCGCGGTCCAGCAGGGCGAGCGAGGCCAGCGGGGCGCATTGCAGGGCGATCCAGATCGGTTGCGTGGCCACCTGCATCCGGCTGATGAAGCGGATGCCGTAGACCGCGATGGGGATCACCGCCAGCGAGCTGATGACGTGGGCGATCCAGGCCGGGATTCCCAACACCATCTGAAGCCCGGCCGACATGATGCTGGCCTCGATGGAAAACAGGATGAAGGTGAAGGACGCGTAGACCAGCGAGGTGATGGTGGATCCCAGATAGCCGAACCCCGCCCCGCGCGCCAACAGGTCGATGTCCACCCCCGATCTGGCGGCGTGGTAGGTGATCGGCAGGCCGACCAGGATGCTGAGCAGGCTGACCGCCAGGATGGCGGCCATGGCGTTGGCAAAGCCGTAGGTCAGCGTCACCGCCGCGCCGATCGCCTCGCAGGCGAGGAAGGAGATGGCCCCCAAGGCGGTGTTGGCGACCCGCCACGCCGTCCAGCGCCGCGCCCGCTCCGCCGTGTAGCGCAGGGCGTAATCCTCCAGCGTCTGGTCGGCGGCCAACTGGTTGTATTGCCGACGTTCGCGAACAATTCGTTGCCGTGCGCTCATGCCCGCCTGTCGTTCCAAACGCGGTTTTGTGGGGTGCGTCCCGCCGCATCGCATCGTCCGAACTTTGTCACCGCTTGGCAAGACGGGAAGCGGGGCTGAGGTTGACAGGCGGCGGGCGGTCCCGTTAGCTCTGGCCCATTCGGCGGGGGCTTCATCAGCGAAGCCGTCGGCACCCACTTTTTCATTTTGAAAGCGGAATTATGTCCGTCGAGCTTCTGGTTTGCGAAACCTGCCGTCGCGACGGCGACACGCCGGAGGCCGGGCCGATGGCGGGCGCGCGGCTGGTGGAACGGATGGAACGCGCCCTGGCCGACGCGCCCGATCTGGCCGGGCTGGTGCGCCTGCGCCGCCAGCGCTGTTTGATGAGCTGCCGCCGCGCCTGCTCCGTCGCCGTGCGCGCGCCGGATCGGATGAGCTATGTTCTGGGCGATTTCCCCCCCGACGATTCCAGCGTCGAAACGCTGATCGCCTATCTGCGCGCCTACGCGGCGACGCCGGACGGACTCGTTCCGTTCAAACAATGGCCTCAGGGAGTCAAAGGTCGTTTCGTGTCCAGAATGCCTCCCTTTGCGGATATGCCAGCTTCGGAAACCAAGACCTAAGTCGGTGCCCGCCTCAGCACAAAGCGCCATTTGACAAGCGTGCGTTGCGGCGCGCATATTGTTTGCGTTGCGAACAATATGCGCGGAGGCACGGGTCATGAAGATCGAACAGGATGTGTTGGCCTGCGCCACGTCCCTGCTTCAATCCGCACGCGACGCGGAACGCCAAAACGGGTGGGAGACTGGCGACCTGCTGCGCACCACCTTGCGCCTGCTGGTCGTCGCCGGTGCCGATGGCCATGGGTGGAGAGCCGAAGAGTTGACGGAGGAGATCCGCGATCTGGTGGAGGCGGTTGAGCTGCGCAACGCCAGCGCGGTGTCCGGTGCCTTCGACTGTCACGGCATGACCGCGCACTGACCATTGTTGCGTGAGCAAAATGAACGTTCAATTCAAGGCGATTGAACGATGACCCCGTACCAGCCCATGCCTTTGTAGGTTTCGTAACCCGGGGTCAACGCGTAGCCGACCAAACGCCCTTTCGGGTCGCGGTAATGGCCCATGCTGTCGGCGCCGCGCCGCAACGGCAGGCTTTCGGTCAACACACCCTGGCCGTCGGACGCGGCGATCACCCGATGGCGGGCGTCGAGCAGCAGGCAGCGCGTGCGGTCCCGTTCCGCCTCCTCCAACCGCACGCCTTGCACGACGGCGGCGGCCTGGGGTTCCCAATCGAAGAAGATGCCCAGCGCGCCGATGACCTCGCCGTTGGCGTCGCCGTTGCGGCGGATCGCGGTGGCGTAGGTGGCGACCACGCGGTCGTCCAGCGTCCGGTTCCGGCCCACATCCCCCACCACGAACTCCCCGCCGTCCTTGGTTGCCAACGCCTGACGGAACCACGCCTCCTCGGCAACCGACGCGGATTGGGCGGTGTGGTAACGGTCGGGGCGGCCGTTGGCGATGACCCGCCCGTCGCGGTCGGCGATCCACAGATCGAGATAGACGGTGTAGGATTCCAGGATCACGCCCAACCGGCGGGCGGCGTGGCGGCGCGCGACCTCCGTCGGGTTGGCGGCGCAATCGACGACCGCGCGGTCGGTGGCCCACCAGCGCACGTCACAGGATCGCTCATACAGATTGCGGTCGATGATCTCGATCATGTTCAGCGACAGGTCGGCCAGCCGCTTGCCGTGCATCTCCTGGACGATGGCGGTCCCGGTGGTGGTCAGGTGATCGACGCGGGCGACGATTTCCGATTTCAGTTCCTTGGTGATGCCGCTGACCTGGGTCGAGATGTCCGACACCTCGTTCGCCACCACGGCGAAGCCGCGTCCGGTGTCACCCGCGCGCGCCGCCTCGATCAGCGCGTTCATCGCCAGCATCTTCATGCGGCGGGTGATTTCCTCGATGCGCGTGACCTTTTGCGACGCAACGTCCAGCACGCCGCGCGACAGATCGAACAGGGTGTTGCCGGGATTGGAGTGGCCGGGATTGGACATGGGCGTTTCCTTCACGGCTGTGACGGGGGAGGGGCGCGTGTCTTGTGAACGGTCGGGGATGGCGTATGCTGCGTTGCAACAACTTTGAGGTCAATCTTCTTTCCAAATCGTTACCAGGATATGTCAGTGACGGGTCTTTGGTCACGGGTGCGAATATTACGGTTTTGTTTCATTGTGGATCGAATTTTACTGACATTGTTATTAAACGACCGGCCAACAAACCGCGCGTGCGGCGGTGGCGGCAGGCCCACAAAAATAACAACGCGCCCGGGGCGAATGGGGGCAGGATGACGGCCTTCGTCGCATCCATTGCAGGAGGACGGGTGATGGACAGCGAATGGCCGCACCGCGCGCTGAATCGCTTGGGCTTCGGCCCCAAACCGGGAGAGGCGGAGGCGCTGCGGCGCGTCGGCCTGCCGCGTTGGCTGGACGAGCAGCTTGCCCCCGACACCGGGCCGGACGACGCCTGCCAGAGCGCCTTGGACGCTTGCCGCCTGCGGATCAAATACGACGCGGGCGAGGGCTGGGCGGCGGTGGAGGAGATGCGCCCGCTCGCCAGCCTGTCCAAACCGATTGACGCCTTGTGGCCGCTGTCGGACGGCAAGAAGCCGTTTGCCGGGCCGGAACGCCAGTTTCCCCGTCTGGAGGTGGCGGCGGCAACCCTGCTGCGGGCGGTGCACAGCCGGTGGCAATTGCGCGAGGTGATGACGGATTTCTGGCACAACCATTTCAACGTCTATGCGGGCGAACAGGCGGTGGCGGCGGCGCTGCCCGCCTATGACCGCGACGTCATCCGCCGCCACGCCCTGGGCAATTTCCGGGATTTTCTGGAGGCGGTGGGCGGCAGCACCGCCATGCTGGTCTATCTGAACAACCGGTCGTCCCGCGCGGGCAGCGCCAACGAAAACTACGCCCGCGAATTGTTCGAACTGCACGGGTTGGGCCGGGGGGCCTATCTGAACGCGCTGTACAACAAATGGCGCGACGTGCCGGGGGCGACGGCGGGCAAGCCCGCCGGGTACATCGACCAGGACGTGTATGAAGCCGCCCGCGCCTTCACCGGCTGGGCGGTGGAGGATGGGGCGGGGTTGGGCGGCGAGCAGCGGTTGCCCGCGACCGGGCGATTCGTTTATGTCGAAAGCTGGCACGACAATTATCAGAAACGCGTGCTGGGGCAGGAGTTCGACCCCTATCAACCGCCGATGGCCGACGGGCGGCGGGTTCTGTCGCTGGTCGCCGATCACCCGGCCACCGCGCTGCATCTCTGCCGCAAGCTGTGCACCCGGTTGCTGGCCGATGACCCGCCGGAAACCCTGGTCAAGGCCGCCGCGCAGGTGTGGATGGACAACCGCCGCCAACCCGACCAGATCGCCCGCGTGGTCCGCGCCATCGCCCTGTCCCCGGCCTTTGCCGACACCCCACCGGCCAAGGTCAAGCGTCCGCTGGAGCTGGTGGCCTCCTTCGCGCGGGCCACGGCGTTGGACATGACCGTCACCAACGGGCTGTTGAACGAGGTGGACAGCAGCGGCCAACGCCTGTTCGGCTGCCCGCCCCCCACCGGCTACCCCGACCGGTCCGACGCGTGGCTGGGCGCGGCGGCGATCCGGCGGCGCTGGTCGTTGCTGCTGGGGTTGGCGGAAAACTGGTGGAAAACCGGAGCGTTGAACGCCGCCTTGCCCTTTGCCGGGCCGGTGACGGCGGCCGAGGCGGCGGAGGGGTGGCAACGCGCCTTGGTCGGCGGGCCGCCCAGCGCCGACGTGACCCAGGCGATCATGACCGGCATGGCGCTGGCCCCGACGGCCCGTCTGACACCGGGCCAGAAGGACGGCGACGCCAAGCTGCGCCGGATGGTCGCCTTTGTCGCCATGTCGCCCCAGTTCCAAACCCGCTGATCGGAGGGCTTCCCCCATGACGCACGATCCGCTGTCCGTGACCCGCCGCCGTCTGTTGCAGGGTGGTCTTGCCGCCGGTCTGACCGCGCTGCCCGGCGTGCCGTCGGTGGCCTACGCCGCTGCTGGACCAACGGGAAGCGCCGCCGCGCTGGACACGCTGGTGGTGGTGTTCCTGCGCGGCGGGGCCGACACGCTGAACCTTGTGGCCCCGGTCAATGATCCCGATTACCGCGCCGCCCGCCCGCCGGAACTGCGGGTGGCGGAGGATGGGCCGGCGGCGGGCCTGCCGCTGTCGCAGAGCCTGGCCCCGTCGTTGGATTTCCGCCTGCACCCGGAGGCCGCGCCGCTGGCCGAGCTGTACCGCGAAGGGCGGCTGGCGGTGGTGCACGCGGTGGGTTTGACCGACGGCACGCGCAGCCATTTCGTCGCTCAGGATTTGATGGAGCGCGGCGTCGGGGCCGAGGCGGAGTTGAGCCGGGCCAACGCCGGATGGGCGGCCCGTTGGTTGGCCGCGCGCAACGCGGTGAACAAGGTGGGCGTTCCGGCGGTGGCCTCAACCCCCCACACCCCGGCGGCGCTGAGCGGCTTTGCATCCGCCCTGGCGGTGGCCGATCTGCGCGCCGGGCTGGCACCCCCCGGCGGGACGCAGGCGGCGGAGGTGCTGGCCGGATTGATGCGGGCGGGCGATGGCCCCTACGCCCGGGCCGCCCGCGCGGCGCTCGATGGGTTGTCGCTGATCGACACGCGCCTGCCGCGCCTGCCCGATGGCAAGGTCGCCCCCTACAGCGCCGATGGCGGTGCGGTGTATGAGGAGACGGAGGCCGGGCGTGGTCTGCAAAACGTCGCCCGCCTGCTGAAGATGGACATCGGCTTGCGGTTGGCCTGGGTCGATGTTGGCGGTTGGGACACCCACGAGCATCAGGCCGGGCGCTTTTCCAACGCGGTCCGCCAGCTTTCCCGTGCGCTGGCGGCCTTTTGGGCGGACAACGCCCGCGACCGTGGGCGTGTGACCGTGCTGGTCATGAGCGAGTTCGGGCGGCGGTTGCGCGCCAACAAGAGCGGCGGCACCGACCACGGCCATGGCGGGGCCATGCTGGTGCTGGGCGACCGCGTGGCCGGGGGGCGCATCCATGGGCGTTGGCCGGGGCTGTCGAGCGCCCAGCTTGACCGGGGCGTGGATCTGGCCGTGACCACGGATTACCGCGCCGTGCTGGCCGAACTTGTCGGATCCGCCGTCTTTCCCGGATACAGCGCGCAACGGGTCGGGGTGATGGTCTGATCTTGCGCAATCTTGATCGAAAATGGACGCGCCGGAAGAAAAAACGGAAAAGCAATGACGGAATTTTGTTTTGAATTCCGTCAGATTTCCCCCAATTGCGAAGAGAGAGGCGGTGTGGACAATCCCATATGATGTTTGTCATTGATGGTGGTGACGATGAACGCCGTTTCAATCTTAGCTTTTTATTTGACGCTTGCCGTTTCAACCACAGCCTTTGCGAAATCCCTTGTGGTCGTGGCTCCGGAACTGCCGCCGATGTTCCAGGCCAATGGAACCGGGCGGGAGGCCACCGTCATCACCGAAACGTTGGCGGCCTGCGGGCATCAGGTGCGTTTCGTGGTGGTCCCCTTCGGGCGGCATTGGATCGAGTATGGCGAGAAGGCGGAGTTCGACGCCGTTGCCACCGTTCCCCCCGACATGGCGATCACGGGCGCGCGGTCCGTCCCCTACATTCGCTACCAGAACGGGGCGTCGGTTCTGAAGAGCAGCGGTCAGTCGATCAAAGCGCTGGGGGATCTGGCGGGCAAGCGTGTCGTCACCTTTTTTGGAGCCTCCGGGGTGTTGCCCGGTTTGAAGGATGCGGCCCCCAGCTTTGCCGAGTTTCGCGAACGGGCGGATCAGTTGAGCCACTCCAATCTTCTGTTCGCCGGTCGGGTCGAGGCGGTTCTGTCCGATGGCTTGATCTTTGCCGAATACAATCGTCAATTGATCGACAAGGTGAAGGCGGGTGGATCCGTTGGGTTCGATCCCACCCAGGATGTGGTGTTCACGGCGATTTTTCCACCAAGCGATTACACGATGATGTTTCGTGATGAGGGAGTCCGCAGCGACTTTGACCGCTGCTATGACGGGTTGGTCAAGTCTGGTCGGGCCGACGCCATCGACCGCGAGGTGGTTGGGCGATATTCGGCGACCGTTGGCAATCAATATTTGCAAAAGCCCTGAGGAGGAAAATTATCCAGTGACTTCCTGCGCTTTGTCTTGGCGAAGGGTAGGAAGGCCGTTTATGGTCGGAATATCAAAGGTCTTGGAATGGGGTTTGTAACGCCGTGGCGCGGATCATCGTGGTCGAGGACGAAGACGATCTTCGGGACGATCTGGTGGATTATCTGACCCGCTGCGGCTTCCGCGTGCGCGGGGCCAACAGCGGTGCCGCTTTGGATGGCCTGTTGCAGGCCGAAGACGCGGACATCATCATTCTGGATGTCAATCTGCCGGACGAAGATGGTTTTTCGGTGGCCCAGCGCGTGCGCTTGGCGTCCAAGACCGCCGTCATGATGCTGACCGGGCGCTCCGGCCTGATTGATCGGGTGATCGGGTTGGAACTGGGGGCGGACGTCTATCTGGTCAAGCCGGTCGATTTCCGCGAGGTGGAGGCGCAGGTCAAGGCCCTGCTGCGCCGCCTGCAAAAAAGCGCGCCTCCTTCCCCGGTCGCGCCCACCCCGGTTCCGGCCCCGGCACCGGCGGGTGCCGATGCGAAAAAACTGTGGGTGTTTGACGACATTGAATGGTGGATCCAGCCGCCGGGCGGTGCGGCGGTTCCGTTGACGGCCACCGAATACAAATTTCTGTCCCTGCTGGTGGCCACGCCGGGCGAACCGGTGACGCGGCAGGCCATCGCCTTTGCCCTGACGGGCCGCGACTGGGATCCCTACAGCCGCTCCATTGATTCGCTGGTCCGCCGGTTGCGCATCAAGGTCGAGGAGCAGAGCGGGCAGGCCCTGCCGGTTCAGTCGGTGCACGGTGTCGGCTACGCCTTTGTCGGCGCGGTGGCGATGGGCGGCAACGGAAAAGGGGCGGAGTGACCCCCGCCCCCTCCCGCGATCCTGACCGATCCGATCAGCCGCCGAACACGTAGGCCGTCTTGATCGTGGTGTAGAACTCCCGCGCGTAAGCGCCCTGTTCGCGCGCGCCATAGCTCGACCCCTTGCGCCCGCCGAACGGCGCGTGCGGATCGACCCCGGCGGTCGGCAGGTTGACCATGACCATGCCCGCCTGGGCGTGGCGCTTGTAATGGGTGGCGTGCTTCAGCGAGGTGGTGCAGATGCCCGACGACAGGCCGAATTCGGTGTCGTTGGCCACCGCCAGCGCTTCGTCGTAATCGCGCACACGCACGACCGAGGCGACCGGGCCGAACACCTCTTCCCGGTTGATCCGCATGTCGTTGGTGGTGTCGGCGAACAGGGCGGGGGACAGGTAATAGCCCTCCGTCTCGCGGGTCAGACGCTCGCCGCCCGTGACCAGCCGCCCGCCCTCGTCCTTGGCGATGGCGATGTAGCGCAGATCCTGTTCCAGCTGGTCCTGCGACACCACCGGGCCGATGTCGGTCCCGGGCTTCAGCGCGTGATCGACCTTCAGCGCGGCCATCTTCTCGGCCAGCGCGGCGACGAAGCGGTCGTGGATGCCCGCCGTCACCACCAGACGGGACGACGCGGTGCAGCGCTGCCCGGTGGAGAAGAAGGCCCCGTTGAGCGCGGCCCCGACCGCGACGGTCAGATCGGCGTCGTCCAGCACGACCAGCGGGTTCTTGCCGCCCATCTCAAGCTGGAACTTCTTGCCCGATTCGAAGGCGCGGGCACCGATGCGCCGACCGGTGGCGACCGATCCGGTGAAGCTGATGGCGTTGATCTTCGGCGACGAGACGATGGCCTCGCCCACCACGGAGCCGCGCCCCATGACCAGATTGAACACCCCCGCCGGCAGCCCGGCCTGCACCAGAATCTCGGCGATCGCCCAGGAGGAGGCAGGAACCGCGTCGGCGGGCTTCATCACCACCGTGTTGCCATAGGCCAGCGCCGGGGCGATCTTCCAGGCCGGGATGGCGCTGGGGAAGTTCCACGGCGTGATGAGGCCGATGACGCCCAGCGGCTCGCGGGTGATCTCCACATCCACGCCGGGGCGGGTCGAATCCAGCCGCTCGCCCGACAGGCGCAGCGCCTCGCCCGCGAAATACTTGAAGATCTGCGCGGCGCGCGTCACTTCGCCGATGCCTTCGGGCAGGGTCTTGCCCTCTTCGCGCGACAGCAGGCGGCCCAACTCGTCCTTGCGGGCCAGCAGCGCCGACCCGGCGGCGTCCAGGATGTCGCTGCGGCGCTGGGGCGAGGTCGCGGCCCAGGCCGGGAAGGCGCTGGCGGCGGCGTCGATGGCGGCGGCGGTCTGCGCGGCGTCGGCCTGCGCGTATTCGCCGACGACGTCGGACAGGTCCGACGGGTTGACGTTGCGGCTGACGGCGGTGGACGTGACCCACTCGCCGCCGATGAGATTCGCGTAAACGTCGGCCATGATCAAAGGCTTCCCTGTTTTTGTGCGGCACCCGACGCGTTCCACCGTTCATCGGGCGGCTGGGTGCGGGTGCAGTTGGCGCTGACAAACGTACCGCCCTGGTGCGCCTCGTCCAGTGCGTTCGGCATCGGATCTTGCATACCGGGCAGACCGGCGCACGCCTCGGCGTTGTCCTGGGGGTGATAGCCGATGGTCTGCGCCGATTGGTCGCGCCACCAACGTTGGCTGTTCGCCGACACGCCGTAGAAGATCGCCGCTCCCAGCCCCTCGGCCTTCAGGCAGCGGTCGATCAGATGGGCGAAATCATCGTGGCTGAGCCAGGTGCTGAGATGGCGCTTCTGGCTGGGTTTGTGCTCGCTCGATCCGATGCGCAGGCAGGCACTTTCCAGCCCGTGCTTGTCCCAATAGAAGCGGGCCAGCAACTCACCATAGGCCTTGCTCAGGCCGTAATAGCTGTCGGGGCGGGGGGCGGCGGTCTCGTCGATGGTCAGGCTGCGCGGGTACATGCCGATGGCGTGGTTGGAGCTGGCGAAGATCACCCGGCGGTTGCCCGCCCGGCGCGCGCCCTCGAACACATGGTGGCTGCCCCGGATGTTCACCTCCAGAATCCGTTCAAAGGAATCCTCCGACGAGATGGCCCCCAGATGCAGCACCGCGTCCACCCCGTCGCAGGCGCGGAACACGGCGGCCTCGTCGGTCAATTCCGCCGCGACGAAATCGGCGTCGTCCGGCAAACCGGCCGGGCGCACCCGGTCGCTGAAACGCAGGCGGTAGCCCAGCGCGGTCAGGCGCGGGGTCAGCGCGGTGGCGACGGCACCACCGGCACCGGTCATCAGAAGAAGCATCGCTGTCACCCTTTGATCTGGAAACGGCCAACCGGGACGCCTTCGACCTCGGTTCGCATCATGAAGACCCCGCCCGAGAGCGGGTGTTCGGCCAGCGCGGCGTCCGACAGCCCGTCGCGCAGGCTGGTGACGAACAAGGTGCGCATGTCCGCCCCGCCAAAGGCGCACATGGTCGGGGCGGGCACCGGCAGGGGGTAGCGCGCCAGCAGCGTGCCATCCGGGGTGAAGCGGTTCAGGAAGCCCGCCGACACCCCGCAGCTCCAATAGCAGCCCTCCACATCGGTGGCGGCCCCGTCGGGACGGCCCTCCTCGTTGGTCAGGGTGGCGATGCGCGTGCGGTTGGCGAGGTTCCCGGTCACGGGATCGAAGTCCCAGCGGTCGATCCAGGGGCCGCGCGAGTCGGAATGGAACATCGTCCGCCCGTCCGCGCTCCAGGCCAGCCCGTTGGACACCTTCAGCCCGTCGATCTTGCGTTCGGCCCGCCCGTCCGGCGTGATCCGGTAGAGCGCGGCCACCGGCTCCTTGACCGGGCGGTCGTCCATGCTGCCGACCCAGAACGCGCCGTCGGGGCCGAGCTTGCCGTCGTTCAGGCGGTTGGTCGGCTGGTCGGGTTCGGGATCCACCAACAGGCGCAGTGTGCCGTTGGTCAGGGACAGGATGTGCACGCCGTTGGGCAGGGCGACGGCCACATCGCCGTTGCGGCACAGCGCGATGGAGCCGACCGCCCCCGGCAGGCTCCAGGATTGCACCGATCCGCTGCGCAGATCGACGGCGGACAGCAGCCCCGCCAGGATGTCCACCCAGAACAGGCGGTTGCCGGCGGCGTCCCAGACCGGGCTTTCGCCGACGCGCGCGCGGGCGTCCACCAAACACTGTATCGGGCCGATCATGGGCCGAACCTCCCTCCCGCAGCGGCGCTGTGGATGACGCCGTGGATTCTGATGGCGGTTGTGTGCGGGCGGCGGCGTGCGCCGCGCCGAACCGCTTGTTGGGCGGAAGAATCGATCCGCGCGGCCATGTTGTCAAACAAATTTATAGACTGACCACTTTTTGCCGCCCGTGCTGCGCCGCAAAACAGGAAATTGGCGACTTGTTGCGCTTTTAACTTGTCAGACAACATGGATGATGTCATACCTTTTGACACAAGACGCCTGCATCACGACGTCGCACGAAGGAGGATTGAGGTGAAGACGACTGCCGTCACACGGGCCGATCTCGCACGGTCGGTCATTGCGGTGCCCCCGCTGGCGCGCAACGCCGACCTGTCGCTGAACGCGGAGGAAAACCGCAAGCTGGTCCGTCACCTGGAACAGGGCGGCGTGTCCACCCTGCTCTATGGCGGCAACGCCAACCTCTACAACACCAGCGTCGGCGAATTTCCCGAACTGCTGGCGATGCTGCGCGAGATCGCCGGGCCGGACACCTGGATGATCCCCTCGCTCGGCCCGGATTACGGCAAGGCGATGGACCAGGCCGCCATCCTGCGCGAGTTCGATTTCCCCACCGCGATGATGCTGCCGATGAGCTTTGGCGCGACCCCCGCCGGGGTGGCGACCGCCATCGCGCGGGTGGCCGACCGGGCGCAACGCCCGCTGACCGCCTATGTCAAATCCGACCACTACATCGCGCCGGAATCCCTGGCCGCGCTGGTGCGCGACGGGGCGATCTGCTCGATCAAATACGCCGTCGTCCGCGACAACCCGGCCCATGACGAGTATCTGACCCGCATCCTCGACGCCGTGGACAAGACCTATGTCGTCAGCGGCATCGGTGAGCGCCCGGTGCTCGATCACCTGCCGAAATTCGGTTTGGCGGGCTTCACCTCCGGCTCGATCTGCGTCGCGCCCCGTCTGTCGATGGCGATCCTGCGCGCGCTGAAGGCGGGCGATGTGGACCGCGCGGCGGCCCTGCGCGAACAGTATCTGCCCTTGGAAGACCTGCGCGACGGCTCGTCGCCGATCCGCGTGCTGCACGAAGCGGTGACGCTGTCGGGCGTGGCCGACATGGGGCCGATGCTGCCGATGTTCTCCAACATCGACGACCCGGACCTGCTGGCCCGCATCCGCACGGCGGCGCAAGCCCTGCTGGCCGCCGATCAGGCCTTTGCGGGCTGAGGCTGCCGCCGACGCGAGGGATCCGAACGATCCAGGCAAAGAGGGGGGGCGGGGCTGCGGTGCCCCGCTCCCCTTTTTTGCGCGCGGCGATCCGGTCATCCCCGCTCGACTCCCGTGCCGCCTTGGGCGATGGTAGCGCCCGCAAGTTTGGACACGAGAGCATCATGAGCGACAGCACCGGAACGACCGCCCCCGCCGCCACGGACGCCACCGCCGACCAGAGCGGTTTGTATCTGGTGGACGGGTCCGGCTTCATCTTCCGGGCCTTCCACGCCCTGCCGATGATGACCCGGCCCGATGGCACGCCGGTCAACGCGGTGCTCGGCTTTTCCAACATGCTGCTGAAGCTGCTGGCCGATGCGAAGGCCGAGGCGGTGGCCGTGGTGTTCGACAGCGCCCGGCTGAACTTCCGCAACGAATTCTACCCCGATTACAAGGCCCACCGGCCCGAAACGCCGGAGGAGCTGAAGCCCCAATTCGCCCTGATCCGCGAGGCGACGGACGCCTTTTGCCTGCCCAGCCTGGAGCTGGACGGCTATGAAGCCGACGATCTGATCGCCACCTACGCCCGTTTGGCGCGCGAGGCCGGGCGGCCCGTGACCATCGTGTCGTCCGACAAGGACCTGATGCAGCTGGTCGGGCCGGGCGTGTCGATGTACGACCCGATGAAGAACAAGCACATCGGCCCCGACGAGGTGTTCGAGAAGTTCGGCGTTCCCCCGGAAAAGGTGGTGGACGTCCAGTCTCTCGCCGGGGACAGCGTCGACAATGTGCCGGGCGTGCCCGGCATCGGCATCAAGACCGCCGCCCAGCTCATCACCGAATACGGCGATCTCGACACGCTGCTGGCCAACGCGGAGAAGATCAAGCAGCCCGCCCGCCGCCAGAAGCTGATCGAGTTCGCCGAACAGGCGCGGGTGTCCCGCCGTCTGGTACGGCTGGAGGACAACGCGCCCCAGCCCAAGCCGCTCGACGCCCTGCGCGTGCGCGAACCCGACCACCAGCGCCTGATCGACTTCCTGAAGGCGCAGGGTTTCCGCAGCATCGTTGCCCGCGTGGAAATGGAGATGCGCCGCGACGGCCGCATCGCCGACGCCGGTTTGCCCGCCCCGTCGCCGTCCACCGGGTCGCCGCAAGCCTCGTCGGCGGACGGGTCGGCGACGAAACCCGCTGCGGCGGTCGAGCAGCGGTACGAGCTGGTCCAGGATGTGGCCGCGCTGGAGGTGTGGGTGCGGCGCGCGCGCGAACGCGGCGTGCTGGCGGTGGACACCGAAACCAACAGCCTGACCCCGGCCACCGCCACGCTGGTCGGCGTGTCGCTGGCCACCGCACCGGGGTTGGCCTGCTACATCCCGCTCGCCCACGTCAACCCGGCGACGGCGGACGGGCAGCTTGATTTCGACGCCCCGCCGCCGCCCAGGCAGATCGCCACCGCCGACCTGATGGCGGCGTTGAAGGACGTGTTGGAGGATCCGGCGGTCCTGAAGGTCGGGCACAATTTCAAGTTCGACCATCAATTGTTCGCCCGCCACGGCGTGACGGTGTCGCCGATCGACGACAGCATGCTGATCTCCTACGCGCTCGACGGCGGCGCGCACGGCCATGGCATGGATGAATTGTCGGAACTGCACCTCGCCCACACGCCGATTCCCTTCAAGGAGGTGTGCGGGACCGGCAAAAGCCAGATCACCTTCGACCGCGTGCCGCTGGACAAGGCGCTGGCCTATGCGGCGGAGGACGCCGACATCACCCTGCGGCTCTGGAGCCTGCTGAAACCCCGGCTGGTCGAGGCGCGCATGGTCACGGTCTATGAAACGCTCGACCGCCCGCTGGTTCCGGTGGTGGCGGAGATGGAGCGCGCGGGCGTGCTGGTGGACCGCGAGGCCTTGAGCCGCCTGTCGCAGGATCTGGCGGTGCGGCTGGTGGAGATTGAAAAGGACGTCCATCAATTGGCCGGGCAGAGCTTCAACATCGGCTCGCCCAAGCAGCTTGGCGAAATTCTGTTCGATGTGATGAAGCTGGGCACCGGCAAGAAGGGCAAGACCGGGGCCTATTCCACCGATTCCAGCGTGCTGGAGGAGTTGGCCGAGCAGGGCCACAGCATCGCCCAGCGCGTGTTGGACTGGCGGCAGCTCGCCAAGCTGAAAAGCACCTACACCGACGCCTTGCAGGAGAAGATCGAGGCCAGCACCGGGCGGGTCCACACCGCCTTTGCCCTGGCGGCGACCAACACCGGGCGGTTGTCCTCAACCGATCCCAACCTGCAAAACATCCCCGTCCGCACGGAGGAGGGGAAGAAGATCCGCCGCTCCTTCATCGCCGCGCCGGGTCATCGCCTCATCAGCGTCGATTACTCGCAGATCGAACTGCGTCTGGTGGCCGAAATGGCCAACATCCAGGCGCTGAAGGACGCCTTCCGCGACGGGCTGGACATTCACGCCGCCACGGCGGCCCAGGTGTTCGGCGTGCCGCTGGACCAGATGACCTCCGACATCCGCCGCAAGGCCAAGGCGATCAATTTCGGCATCATCTACGGCATTTCCGGCTTCGGCCTCAGCCGCCAGCTTGGCATCACGCCGGGCGAGGCGAACAGCTTCATCAAGACCTACATGGAGCGGTTCCACGAGCTGAAAGCCTGGATGGAGGCGACCAAGGGCTTTGCCCGCGAGCATGGCTATGTCGAAACCCTGTTCGGGCGGCGCTGCTACATGCCGGGGATCCAGGACAAGAACCCGGCCCGCCGCGCCTTCGCCGAACGTCAGGCGATCAACGCGCCGATTCAGGGGACCGCCGCCGACATCATGAAACGGGCGATGAACCGCATCCCCGCCGCGCTGGCGGCGGCGGGCAGCCACGCCCGCATGCTGTTGCAGGTGCACGATGAATTGCTGTTCGAAGCGCCGGAGGCCGAAGCCGAACAGACCGCCGCCCTGGTGCGCGGCGTGATGGAGGCGGCGGCGTCCTTCAGCGTGCCGCTGGTGGCCGAGGCGGGGATCGGCACGAACTGGGGCGAGGCGCACTGAGCGTGCCGGTGGGGACTGGTGCCGTTGCAGGGGGTGATGGCCCTGTTTCCTTTTTATGCGTTTTGGGGCTGCAATTCGCACGAACAGAAATGCTTTCGTGCGAGATTTTTCCGTTCCTTGCGCGATTTACCGATCCCCGAACGCAACGATCTGTTGTTGCGTTGCGACATTCTGTTGACCGCGCGGGGCGTTTGACGCAATAACTTTGCGCAAAGGCCCCCGCAGAGGGGCCTGCGAACCGAGCGCACAAAGAGAATGGGACACGCAACGAGATGAGCACGCGGATTCGTCGCGGCGGCCTGGACGTCGCCCAAACCCTGTTTGATTTCATCGAGACCGAGGCGCTGCCCGGCACCGGCATCGACTCCGCCGCCTTCTGGGCCGGGGTGGACGCGCTGCTGCACGATCTGGCCCCGCGCAACCGCGCGCTGCTGGCCACGCGCGACGCCCTCCAGGCCAAGATCGACGCCTGGCACGTCGCCCGCCGGGGCCAGACGCACGACGCCGCCGAGTATGAGGCGTTCCTGCGCGAGATCGGCTATCTGGTTCCCGAAGGCCCGGATTTCGCCATCGAGACGACCAACGTCGATGACGAGATCGCCCGTCTGGCCGGGCCGCAATTGGTGGTTCCGATCACCAACGCCCGCTACGCCCTGAACGCCGCCAACGCCCGCTGGGGCAGCCTGTACGACGCGCTCTATGGCACCGACGCGCTGCCTGGCAAGGCGGCGGCCGGTGGCTACGACGCCGAACGCGGGGCCGACGTCATCGCCTGGGCGCGCCGTTTCCTGGATGAGTCCGTGCCGCTGGCCGAGGATTCGCACGCCGACGTCACCGCCTACGCCATCGTCGATGGCGCGCTGGTGGCGACGCTGAAGGATCACCGCAGCGTTGGTTTGAAGGATCCGTCGGCGCTGGCCGGCTGGCAGGGCGACGCGGCGTCGCCCTCGTCGGTTCTGCTGGTGCAGAACGGGACCCACATCGACATCCGCATCGACCGCAACCATCTGATCGGCAAGACCGATCCGGCGGGCGTGGCCGACGTCGTGCTGGAAGCCGCGCTCTCGACCATCCAGGATTGCGAGGATTCCGTCGCCGCCGTGGACGCGGAGGACAAGGTCGGTGCCTACCGCAACTGGCTGGGCCTGATGAAGGGGACCTTGCAGGCCAGCTTCGACAAGGGCAGCAAGACGGTTCTGCGCTCGCTGAACCCGGACCGCAGCTACACCACCCCCACCGGCACGCTGACCCTGCACGGCCGCAGCCTGCTGCTGGTCCGCAACGTCGGCCATCTGATGACCAACGACGCCATTTTGCTGTCGGACGGCAGCGAGGCACCGGAAGGCATCCTGGACGGCGTGTTCACCTCGCTGATCGCGCTGCACGATCTGAAGGGCAACGGCGCGCTGCGCAACAGCCGCACCGGGTCCGTCTACATCGTCAAGCCGAAGATGCACGGGCCGGAGGAAGTGGCCTTCACCAACGAGCTGTTCGGCCGGGTCGAGGATCTGCTGGGCCTGGACCGTTACACGCTCAAGGTCGGCATCATGGACGAGGAGCGGCGCACCACCGTCAACCTCAAGGAGTGCATCCGCGCCGCCAAGAACCGCGTCGTCTTCATCAACACCGGTTTCCTGGACCGCACCGGCGACGAGATCCACACCTCGATGGAAGCCGGGCCGGTCGTCCGCAAGGCGGCGATGAAGGCGGCCAAGTGGATCGGGGCCTACGAGGACAACAACGTCGATGTCGGCCTGCGCGCCGGTCTGAAGGGCCGCGCCCAGATCGGCAAGGGCATGTGGGCGATGCCCGATCTGATGGCCGACATGCTGGTCGCCAAGATCGGCCACCCCAAGGCCGGGGCGAACACCGCCTGGGTGCCGTCGCCGACCGCCGCCGTTCTCCACGCCACCCATTACCACGCGGTCAACGTCGCGTCGGTGCAGGCGCAGTTGGCCAACCGTCAGGCCGCCGCCCTGTCGGACATCCTGACCCTGCCGCTGGCCGACCGCCCCAACTGGTCGGAGGAGGAAATCCGCCAGGAGTTGGACAACAACGCCCAAGGCATTCTGGGCTACGTCGTCCGCTGGGTCGATCAGGGCGTGGGCTGCTCCAAGGTGCCGGACATCCACAATGTCGGGCTGATGGAAGACCGCGCCACCCTGCGCATCTCCAGCCAGCACATCGCCAATTGGCTGCACCATGGCGTGTGCACCGAGGCGCAGGTGATGGACACGATGAAGCGCATGGCCGCCGTGGTCGATGGTCAGAACGCCGGTGATCCGCTCTATCGCCCGATGGCTGGGAATTTCGACGGCAGCGTCGCGTTCCAGGCCGCGTGCGATCTGGTGTTCAAGGGCCGCGTCCAGCCGAACGGCTACACCGAACCGGTCCTGCACGCCCGTCGCCGTCAGGTGAAGGCGACGGCGTAAGACTCCTCCGCGTTGCGTGATGCAAAACGCCCCTGTTCTCGTAATTGGGAACGGGGGCGTTCTTGTTTAGGGATTTTTTTATCCACAGATGAACGCAGATAAACACAGATTTTTTTGAGTACACCCTGTTGCCCTGAGAGTCCGGGATACTCATAAATTCATTTCCCCTTGCAAAGCGCGGTGGCGCAGCCAAGAGGAAATCCAGAATTTTAAAATCTGTGTTTATCTGCATTCATCTGTGGACAAAAAACCATCCTCCTTCAGAACCCGGCGATCAGCCGATCCGCCGTCGCTTCGTTCAGCGCGGTCGGGATGTTGTACAGGGCGGTCAGGCGGATCAGCGCCTTCACGTCCACGTCGTGCGGCATCGGCGTCAGCGGGTCGATGAAGAAGAACAGGGCCTGGATGTTGCCCTCGCAGATCAGCGCGCCGATCTGTTGATCGCCGCCCAACGGGCCGCTTTTCAACGGGGTCAGGTTCAGTTCCGGGCAGGCGTCCTTGATGAGGCCGCCGGTGGTCCCGGTGGCGAACAGGGTGTGCGGCTGCAGGATGTGGCGGTGACGGATCACCCATTCGACGAATTGCGGCTTCAAACGGTCGTGGGAAATCAAGGCAGCCTGCACGGCGTCCATCCTCCTGCGGAAAACCGCGACAAACTAGCGCATCCAACAAGGAATGAAAAGCGGAAGGCCGAAAGCGGAAAGATTGTAACAGCGGGCTGCTACGCCGCCCCGCCGATGGCGCGAATCCGAAAGGCGACCTGCTTGGTGAAGGGGCTGACGGCAAAACAGTCATACGCCACCCGGTGGGCGGCAACAAATTCCTGAAAGGCGCGGTGTTCGTCCTCGCGCCAACTGTGGTTGCCAATGTACTCGTCGAACACCACGACGCTGCCGGGGCGGAAACGGTCGGCCAGCGCGGTCAGCACGGTGCGGGCCGAACTGTAAATATCGCTGTCGATGTTGACGAAGCGGACCGGCCCCGGATGGGCGGCCAGAAAGGGCGGCAGGCTGTCGTCGAACCATCCCACATGCAGCCGGGCGTTGGGGCGCACGTCGGGCAATTGCCGACCGGTGGTCAGCACCCCGGCGGGGGTGTTCACCCAGCCTTCCGGCAGCCCTTCGAACGAATCGAAACCGTGGACCTCTTGGCCCGCAGCGTCGGCGATGTGCTCCAGCGAGGTGCCGCGCCGAACCCCGAACTCCAGCACCAGACCGGGGGTGGTCGCCTGGGCCACGGCGTGGCGCAGCAACCGCCCGCTGCTGCCGAACAGACGATGGTCGGGGGCCAGATGCGGCAGCAGGGCGCGCACGCCATCGACCAGCGGGCGGCGTTTCGGGTTGTCGCCGATCTGTTCGACGGCGACCGCCTCGGCCTCCGCCGTCCGCCCCGTCAGAAGGAGAAGGGCGCAGATGAAAGCCCAATATTTGCCGTTGGCCCCGCCGCACCGGGTGGCGCGGCGCAGGCGGCGCAGCGCCTCGTCCGCGCCATGGCGGTGCATCGCCTGGGCGTGGCTGCCGAACCATCCGGCGGCATGCTCCGGGTCCACGGCGAGCAGGGCGTGAAAAGCGGCCAGCGCGTCGTCGTCCCGCCCCAGACAGGCCAGACAGGTGGCGCGTTCAAACAGCGTGTCCAAATCCGAGACCCCCCGCGCGATGGCGCGGTCGGCCAAGGCCAGGGCGTCGCGGTAACGGGCGTCGCGGCGATAGGCTCCGGCCAACGCGGCGGCGATGCCGGGCGCGTTTGGGGTCAGACGGGCCAGACGTTCGAACCAGCGCACCGCGTCGAATGGGGCGTTGGCTGCCTGATGCGCCAAAGCCAACGCCTGCGCAACCTCCGCGTCGTCCGGGGCAACGGCCAGGGCGCGGCGCAAATGGAGCAAACCGGTGGTGGGCGCGCGGTGCCCGACATAGGCCAAGCCAAGCAACCGGTCGCGCGTCACCCCGCGTGGCGCGCCCTCTTTCAGGCGGCGGATCGCCACCCGATGGCGGCGTGCGGCGAGCAGGGCGCGGATGTCAGCGAAGAAGGAGTCAGACTCGGTCAGGTCGGCGGTCACGGTTCACGGCAGGCGGTGAAAGGTCCAGACGGAGGCCGGAGGCAGGTTCCGGGCAATCCAGCTGTGCCGGTGAGGCTTCAAACGAAGCCGCCGGATCAGTTCGGGATTGATCGGTGCGAACGGCCCGTAGGTGAATTGCACGAAAACACCACCGGGGGCCAGCACGGAAAAGGCACCGCGCACGATCCGGGCCTGAACCGGCAGCGGCATGGCGATCAGCGGCAGGCCCGACACCACGCTGTCGCAATCAGACCACCCATGATCGTGAATGATCCGTTGGATGCGGGTCGCGTCACCCTGAACCACGGTGGCACCCGGATGGATCGCCGCCAGATGCCCGGCAAAGGCCGCATCCAACTCGATCATCAACAGATTTTCCGGGGCCACGCCATGGGCGCGCAACGCGGCGGTGACTGGGCCGGTCCCCGGCCCCAACTCCACCACACGTCGACTGGGGGTGATGCCCGCCGCCCGCGCCATCGCCCGACACAAATCAGTACCGCTTGGGGTGACGGATGCAACCTTAAGGGGCGATTTGAGCCACCGTTCGACGAAAAGCTTGCGATCCGCCAGAGACATGGACTGACCTCCCCCTTCGGGAACCAACCTGGATTTTCCGCCTCCTTTCTACAGACATGCGTTTCATTGCGCCAGCGCAATGGATTTTGAACGATCGTTTAACAAAACCGTCATGGAATACCTAAGATCACGGATTGGTGGGAACCCCAACTGTCTTCGCTCTTTTCAATCTGGTCCCACGATGACAAACTGTTCACAAAGCCGGGCCAGCCGGCAATTTAAAGACTCAGGAGGGTGCAACCGTGAATAGCCTTCTGCTGCGGCACAAGATACCTTGCGCGTTGGTGGCTTCGGCGGTGCTGTCCGCGGTGCTTCTGGGAAGCTTCGCGTATTGGGCAGCGACCGACCGGTTGCGGACGGCCGCGCAGGACAAGTTGGTGGCCTTGGCCAACGCGCGCGCCACCAGCGTGCAGTCCTACATCGAAGGGTTGGAAGGCGACGTCGTTCTGACGGCGAACACCCGCTCGATGCGCGACGCGGTGGTCGCGCTCAACAACGGATGGCGAATCGAAGCGGATCGCGGTGAACCGGGCGATGTCTTGCGCAAGCGTTACGTCGACGAGAACCCGAATCCGCCAACGGAACGCTACAAGCTCGAAAAGCCGTCGGGCAGCACCATGTATGACATGGCGCATTTCCGGTTGCACCCTTGGATGATGGATTTGATGCTGCGGCGTGGGCTGGCCGACGTGATGGTTGTGACCGCCGACGGCACGGTGCTCTACAACGCGGCCAAAGGCGATGATTTTGGCCGTTCGGTCAATGATACAGCGCTGGGTGCGCTGGTCGCGGACATGAAGCGCGAGGTGAAACCTGGGGTTTCCCGTGTGATTGACTTCACCGCCTATTCCTTGGCGGGTGGGACGCCGTCGGCCTTTCTTGCCAGCCCGGTGGTTTTGCAACAGCCGGACGGTGGGGTGCAGATGCTGGCTGTCCTGGTGTTCCGATTGGAGGCCACCGGAATCAACCGGATCATGCGCAGCACCGACGGCATGGGGGACACCGGCGACACCTTCCTCCTGGGGACGGACGGCAAGCTGCGCAGCACCCCTCGCTTCTCGTCGGAGCTTGCGGTGCTCAAACCTTATGTCGGGGGGGCCGCATCGGTCATCGCGGCGGACAGCGACCGCATCGGATTGGTTGAAGCGGGCAACGTCAGCGGCACCGGCCCGGCGCTCACCGCGTACCATGTGATGAAGCACAGCGCCTTGAACTGGACGGTCCTGGCCGAGGCCGCTGTGGACGAGATCCTGGCTCCGGTCATCAGCATGCGCAACCAAATGGTCATGGCGGGCTTCGGGTTGGTGCTGCTGGTGTCGCTGGGCGGTGTGCTGTTTGCGCGTGGCATCACCCGCCCGCTGTCGGCGATGAGCGGTGCCATGCAGCGTCTGGCCGATGGCGAACGTCAACTCGAGGTGCCGGCGCAGGACCGCACCGACGAAATCGGCCAGATGGCCGGGGCGATGCAGGTGTTCAAGGAGGCGCTCATCAAGGCTGACGCGCTCCACGCGGAACAGGAGCGGGTGCGTGCCCTGCGTGAAGAGCGGACCCGCAAGCTGGAGCATGTCACCCAGAATTTCGACTCGCGGGTTGGTTCCATCGTGCGGGCGGTGACGATGGCCGCCGGTGGGCTGGAAAACACCGCCCGGTCCATGAGCGACGGGGCCGACCGCACGCTGCATGAGGCCACCAACGTGGCCGCAGCGGCCGATCAGACAGCCTCCAACGTCGGAACGGTGGCGACGGCGGCCAATCAGTTGCGGGCGTCCATCGGCGACATTGGGCGGCATATTGATGAATCGAGTCGGATCACGCAGGCCGCCGTCGGTGCGGCGGCGCAGGCCGGTGACACGATGAAGGTGTTGGTGGACACGGCGAACCGAATCGGTGCGGTGGTGCAACTCATCCATGACATTGCCGCACAGACGAATCTGTTGGCCTTGAACGCCACCATCGAAGCCGCGCGCGCGGGCGAGGCGGGCAAGGGCTTTGCCGTGGTGGCGAGCGAGGTCAAATCCCTGGCCAACCAGACCGGCAAGGCGACGGAGGAGATCTCCGGGCAGATCTCCACCATGCAGTCGGTCACGGAAGGGGCGGCCACCGCCATCGGCCAGATTGTCAACGTGATCCAGGACATGGGCCGGATCTCCGGGGTGGTTTCCAACGCGATTGAAGAGCAGGGAACCGCCACCATGGAAATCGCCGCCAACGCCGAACAGGCGGCCAAGGCGACCCAATCCGTCACCCATATCATCGACGGGGTGGCCAAGGCGGCGGACACCACCAAGACGGTGGCGGGCGAAGTGCTGACCTCGTCCCAGGATCTGACCCGTCAGGCCGGGCATCTGCGCGACGAGATCGAACAATTCCTGTCCGACATCAAGGCGGCGTGACGGTCAACGGTCGCAGGGGCGGGACGGGGTGTTGACAGGGCTTGCCCTGGCAGGGCACCGTCCCAATCCGTGCGGAGAACGAGAACGTCATGCCAACACTGCCCTCGACCAGCAGCAATCTGTTCAATGACAAATCCAGGCCACCCCGGTTGGTGGAGTTGGAGGTCAGCCGCATCATCCGCAATCCGAATCAGCCCCGGCAGCGTTTCGATGCGGAAGAGATGGAGAGTCTGGCTGGGTCGATTGCCCATTACGGGCTGAAGCAGCCCGTGCTTGTGCAGGAGGTGGTTGGCGGTTTCCGGCTTGTGGCCGGAGAGCGACGGTTGCGCGCCCACGAGATGTTGGGGCGGAACAGCGTTTTTGCGCTCGTCACCTCCGGCAACGCCGACGAGTTGGCCCTGGTTGAGAACGTGCAGCGGGTGGATCTCGATGCGCTGGAGTTGGCGGAAGCGCTGGCGCGTTTGATCGACCGGCACGGGTATACCCAGGAGCAACTGGGTCGGATCATTGGCCGCAGCCAAAGCAACGTCAGCCACACCTTGCGGCTGAACAGCCTGCCGGATGCCATCAAGCAGGACTATGCGACGTCGCATCGCGACGTGTCGCGCTCCACGCTCATTGAGATCGCCTGGATGAAAGAACTGGTCGATCAGATGGCCCTGTGGGAGCAGGTCAAGCAGGGCGGCGGCACCGTGCGGGAGGCGCGCGACCGCAAGGAGAGTGCGAAAGAAGCCGGTGTCCGCACCCAATCAGCGATTGGCCGTTTCCTGGAGGCGCTGCGACGGGCGACCCAGCGTTTGGGCGACCCGCGCGACCATCGGGCCTACATCGACGACTCGCAACGGCGCGAACTGATCCTGATGCGGCGGCGGATTGACCTGCTGCTGGGCGACGAGGTGGAGATCGACTGAGGGACGCCGCTTCAATCCGTCAGAAAGGGATTGTACAGGCGCTCCTCGCCGAAGCTGGACATCGGACCGTGGCCAGGAACAAACGCGATGTCATCGCCATAGGGAAACAGCCGGTCCTTGATCGAGGCGATCAAATCGCCGTGGTTGCCCTTGGGGAAGTCGGTGCGGCCGATGGACCCTTGGAACAGCACATCGCCGACGATGGCAAGCTTGCCGGGTGTGTGGATGAAGACGACATGACCGGGAGTGTGGCCGGGGCAATGCCGCACCTCCAGCGTCGCCTTGCCCACGGTCACGGTGTCGCCATCCTCCAGCCAACGGTCGGGTGTGAAGGAGCGAACGGCGGGGAAGCCGAACATCTGGCTTTGCATCGGCATGCCGTCGATCCAGAATTGATCGTCACGGTGAGGGCCTTCGATGGGAAGCGACAGCCGTTCGGCCAGGTCGGCCACGGCCCCGGCGTGGTCGATGTGTCCGTGCGTGACGAGAATCTTTTCCAGAGTGACGCCCTTGGCCTGCACCGCGCGCAAAATCCGATCAAGGTCGCCGCCGGGATCCACCACCGCCCCCGTCATCGTTTCGGGGCACCAGAGAACCGAGCAGTTCTGTTGAAACGGCGTGACCGGAACGATGATGTGCTGCATACCCATGCCTCTTGTCGTCCTGCGCCCGGTCGCTGAAGCGCGACCCTGACGATGGCCGAACCATAGCCCGTCGGTCAAAGGCGGGGCAAGACGGCGCTTGACGTTCCACTCCCGATAGGGAAATCGTTGCCGTGTGGGGACAGATGGCGGATCATCTTGATCCCAGGCCTTTTTTGCCCGATTCAACCACGATCAAAAGGTTCGATGCCTGAATGCTGACGCAGAAAGCCAAATACGCGCTGCGCGCCCTCATCATGCTGGCCGAACAGCCTGACGACAGGTTGGTGCTGATCGCGGACATCGCGGAGCGAGAAAACATACCCCGCAAGTTTCTGGAAGCGATCCTGGTGGAACTGCGCAAGCAGGGCCTGCTGTACGCCAAACGGGGGAAGAGCGGCGGGTATCGCTTGGCCCGTCCGGCCCCGCAGATCACGTTTGGGGAGGTGATTCGCCTGATTGACGGTCATTTGGCCCCAATTCCCTGCGCCAGCAAATTTTCCTTCAAGCCGTGCGAAGATTGTGGTGACCCGAATCTCTGTTCGGTGCGGTGGTTGATGGTGCAGGTGCGCGACGCAACGGCGAATGTCCTGGACCATTGCACCTTGGCCGACGCCTTGCGACACCGGCAATCCACCGGTGGCCTGGCGCTGATGTTCGACATCTGAGGGCAATGGGATCATTCCCCGACCTGTGGCACGGGCCTCTGGCCAAGCCCATCATGCTGCTTCGACCCATCGCATGATCCAAGGCGGGGAGCTGTGTCCAGAGTTGTGCCTTTCCGGCGGAGCGCGCGAGAGGTGGCCTGCATCCGCCTCCCGCCCGATGGCGTTCGCCCACAGACGTTGTTGGTGCGCCGTGTCCGGCTGACCTCGGCCAAGTCGCTTCACGACGCGTTTTGCCTCAGACAACGCGCTGCTACGGCGAAGGGAAAGGGGTGTGGCAGGTTTGATGCGGATCCATCGGTCGGTTGTTGGCAGGAAAAAACACATATTATCATGCGTAAACCTGCGACTGACATCATGCTTGGCGCAGGTAGAATGTAAAAATATTTTTATATAAAACAATATCTTACGGAGAAACTCATATTGTCTTCTCTAACGTTGGGAAAAAAGTGCTTTTCACGCAGCTCACGGTTTGGCAAAGTCTAGAGACGAAATAGAAATGAACCCACGCGTTTCCGGTGTGAAATGGGCCGGATCGTGAGGGCAACGAAGGAGACATTGATGTCGTTCCATCGCCGCCTGTCCATCCTTGCCACCGGTTTGACTCTGGCCTGGTTGGGTGTTGCTGCCGCCGATGCGCAAGACACGCTGCTCAACGTGTCCTACGATCCAACCCGGGAATTGTACGTCGATTTCAACCAAGCCTTTGCCAAAAAATGGCAGAGCGAGACCGGCAAGAAGCTGACGGTCAAGCAGTCGCATGGCGGTTCGGGAAAACAGGCCCGGTCTGTGATCGATGGTCTGGACGCGGACGTGGTGACGTTGGCGTTGGGCTATGACATCGACGCCATCGCCGATACGGGGCTGCTGGCGAAAAATTGGCAAAGCCGTTTGCCGAACAACAGTGCACCCTACACCTCGACCATCGTGTTTCTTGTGCGCAAGGGCAATCCCAAGGCGATCAAGGATTGGAACGATCTGGTCAAGCCGGGCGTGTCGGTCATCACCCCCAACCCGAAGACCTCGGGCGGTGCACGCTGGAACTATCTGGCGGCCTGGGCCTATGCGTTCGACAAGAACGGCAATGACGAGGCCAAGGCCAAGGAGTTTGTGGAGCAGCTGTTCAAGAATGTTCCCGTTCTCGACAGCGGTGCGCGCGGTTCCACAGTGACGTTCACCCAGCGTGAGTTGGGCGATGTTTTGCTGGCCTGGGAAAATGAGGCGTATTTGTCGCTTCAGGAATTCGGAGCCGACAAGTTCGAAATCGTTGTGCCCAGCCTGTCGATTCTGGCCGAGCCGCCGGTTGCGGTCGTGGACACCGTGGTGGATCGCAAAGGGACCCGCAAGGTGGCGGAGGCCTACCTCCAGTTCCTGTACACCCGCGAAGGGCAGGAGATCGCGGCCAAGAACTTCTACCGCCCGCGTTCGCCGGAATTGGCGAGCCAGTATGCGGGGCGCTTCGCGAATGTTAAGCTGGTGACGATCGACCAGACCTTTGGTGGCTGGCGCCCGACCCAGGAGAAGCATTTCGCCGATGGTGGTGTCTTCGA
Source organism: Azospirillum griseum (assembly GCF_003966125.1). Taxonomy (GTDB): domain Bacteria; phylum Pseudomonadota; class Alphaproteobacteria; order Azospirillales; family Azospirillaceae; genus Azospirillum; species Azospirillum griseum. The sequence continues at coordinate 5,273 of NZ_RXMA01000022.1, read as the reverse complement.
TCAAATTTACCAGAAGGGCCGCTGATCCGTGGTCGCAGCCGCTTCTGCCGACGTCGCGTTCCCCACAAAGGGGAGCGCGGTGACGTCCATCCTGAAGAAACCGAGCGTGCTGCCGGGCTTCGGTCTGACCTTGGGCTTCACGCTCAGCTACCTGGGCATCCTCGTTCTGTTGCCGTTCGGCGCGTTGATCGTGAAGGCTGGTGGTTTGGGTTGGTTCGGCTTCTGGAACGCGGTGCTGACGCCCCGTGTTCTGGCCGCGTTCCAGGTCAGCTTCGGGCTTTCCCTGGTTGCCGCCGCCATCAACGCGGTCTTTGGCTTCATCGTGGCGTGGGTGCTGGTGCGCTATCAGTTTCCAGGCAAGCGGTTGGTCGATGCGCTCGTTGATTTGCCGTTTGCCTTGCCGACGGCGGTGGCTGGCATCGCCCTCAGCGCGCTCTACGCACCAAACGGTTGGGTCGGCAAACCGTTGAACGAGTTGTTCGGGTTGAAGGTTGCCTTCACTCCCCTCGGCATCGCCATCGCGCTGACCTTCGTCGGTTTGCCGTTTGTCGTGCGGACCGTGCAACCGATCCTTCAGGAATTGCCGCCGGAGGAGGAGGAGGCCGCCGTATCGCTGGGGGCCACGCGCGGGCAAACCTTTTGGCAGGTGGTGTTTCCGGCGGTTTTGCCCGCCCTGGTCACGGGATTTGCCCTGTCCTTTGCGCGTGGGGTTGGCGAATACGGTTCGGTCATTTTCATCGCGGGCAACATGCCGGGCCTGACCGAAATCCTGCCCCTGCTGATCGTCATCAAACTGGAACAATATGATTACGCCGGGGCGGCGGCGGTCGGCACGTCCATGCTGTTGGTGTCATTCGTCATGCTGTTGATTCTGAACATTCTGCAACATTGGATGAGGTCGCGTCATGCCCGCTAACGCGACCGCTTCGGCCTTGAGTGATCCGGCCTGGATGCGTCGTCTGCTGATCGCCACCGCGTTGGTCTTCTTGGCACTCTTTCTGCTGCTGCCGTTGGTGGCGGTGTTTGCCGAGGCGCTGCGCCGAGGCGTGTCGGCCTATTGGGCGGCGCTGGTGGAGGAGGATGCCCTCGCGGCGATCAAGCTGACGCTGATTGTGGCCGCCATTGCTGTCCCGGCGAATCTCGTGTTTGGCATGGCCGCGTCCTGGTGCGTGGCCAAGTTCGATTTTCGTGGCAAGAATCTGTTGATCACCCTGATCGATTTGCCGTTCTCCGTCTCCCCTGTCATTTCCGGCCTGATTTATGTGCTGCTGTTCGGGTTGAACGGGTTGATGGGGCCTTATCTGAAGTCCCATGGAATCCAGATCATCTTCGCGGTGCCGGGGCTGGTGCTGGCCACCATTTTCGTCACATTCCCCTTCGTGGCGCGCGAACTGATTCCGCTGATGCAGGAACAGGGGTCAGAGGAGGAGGAAGCCGCGTTGGTGTTGGGTGCCAGTGGCTGGCAAACCTTCTGGCGGGTGACGCTGCCCAACATCAAATGGGGCCTGTTGTATGGCGTTCTGCTGTGCAACGCCCGCGCGATGGGCGAATTCGGTGCGGTGTCGGTGGTGTCCGGTCACGTCCGGGGTTACACCAACACGATGCCTCTGCACGTCGAGATTCTGTACAACGAATACAATTTTGTCGCTGCTTTTGCGGTGGCTTCGGTGCTGGCCATGCTCGCGCTCGTCACCCTGGTGGCGAAGACGGCGCTGGAATGGCGCTTCGGGGCTGAGCTGGCGGCTTCACGGCACAAGTAAAGGGGGCGTGGTCCATGGCGATCCAGGTTTCGGGAATCACCAAGCAATTCGGCACCTACCGCGCGCTCGACTCGGTCGATCTGGAGGTTCGATCCGGTGAACTTCTGGCGTTGCTGGGGCCGTCGGGGTCCGGCAAGACCACGCTGCTGCGCATCATGGCCGGGCTGGAAAGCCCGGACGCGGGCAGCCTTCAGTTGAATGGGGAAGAGGCGTTGGGGCTGAAGCCGCGCGACCGTCAGGTCGGTTTCGTCTTTCAGCATTACGCTCTGTTCCGCCACATGACGGTGTTCGACAATGTGGCGTTCGGGTTGAAGGTGCGCCCGCGCGCCCAGCGCCTGCCCAGCGCTGAAATCAAGCGCCGGGTGATGGAATTGCTGGAACTGGTGCAGCTTGGTCATTTCGCCGAACGCTATCCGGCTCAGCTTTCGGGAGGGCAGCGGCAACGTGTGGCGTTGGCGCGTGCGCTGGCGATCGAACCCAAGGTGTTGCTGCTCGACGAACCGTTCGGTGCGCTGGACGCCAAGGTGCGCAAGGAATTGCGCCGTTGGTTGCGCAAGCTGCACGACGAGATTCACATCACCTCGGTCTTTGTCACCCACGATCAGGAAGAGGCTCTGGAACTGGCCGACCGTGTGGTGGTGATGAGTCAGGGCCGCATCGAACAGATCGGGTCGCCCGCCGAGGTTTATGATCATCCCTCATCGGCCTTCGTGTATGAGTTTCTTGGGCAGGTGAACCGTTTTGACTGCACGGTCGAGGGGGGCGTGGCACGGATTGGCAACGGCGCACTGTCCATCACCACCGACGAAACGCTGCGCGGCTCCGGCATCGCCTATGTGCGTCCGCACGATCTGGGGGTGGCTCCGGCGGCGGCGGGACCGGGGCGTGTGTCTGGCATCCATGTTGTTGGGCCGGACGCCCGCGTTGAAATCGAGCTGGATGGCCTCAGCCTGGAAGCCGAAATGGACCGGGAGCGCTTCACGTCGCTTGGCATGGTGGTGGGCGACCGCTGCACCGTGCAGATTGACCGCGCCCGCGTGTTCACGCGCTGATGCTTTGGTCTGGATGGTGACGGTGGGAGGGGATCACTCCACGCCCTCCCCACCATTTGCCCGTGTGACTGGACTGGCCAACGCGGCGTACTCCTTGGCGCGGTGCGCCTGAAGGCTGTCATCAATCACCTGCTGGGAAACGCCGGCGCTGCGCAACACCAGCCCGGCCAACTGCAGGCTGGCCTCCATCGCTTCGGGAACCACCGCGCTGGCCCCGGATTCACTCAGGCGACGGCTCTGCGTCAGATCATGGGCGCGGGCGATCACCGGCAGATCCGGGGCGGTCTGCCGCACCGCCTCCACGGCGCGTTGAGCCAACTCGGGGCGGTTCAGTGTGATGACGGCAGCCTTGGCTCGTTCGATTCCAGCGGTGCGCAACACGGTGGCGTGGCTGGCGTCGCCATAGAACACCGGCAAGCCTTGCGCGCGGGCGGCCGCGACGCGTCCGGGTTCCAAGTCCAGCGCGACGTAAGGCACCTGGTTTGCGGCCAACAGGCGGGCGACGGCTTGCCCAACCCGACCGTAACCAGCGATCAGCACATGCTGGTGGGTGTCGCCGGTGGCGATGCCAAAGGACTCCGCTCCATGCCGTGCTTCGATCTCCTGGGCAAGGCGGTGGGCGAAGGCGGCGATCAGCGGTGTCACCGCCATGCTCAACGCCACCACTGACGACAGCAATAGGCCTAGGCCACTGTCCAGAACCGTCAGCGAGGTCGCTGTGCCGATCAGAACGAACGCAAATTCACTGCCCTGCGACAGAATCAGACCGATGCGGATTGATGTTGCCAACCCCAGCCCGGACAACCGACACAACACCACCAGAAGCGTGCTTTTGCCGACCAACAGAACCGCTGTCAGACCGACGATGGTCCCAGCTTCCCGCGCCATGGTTGGCAGATCCAGGGTCATGCCGACGGTCATGAAAAACAAACCGAGCAACAAGCCGCGAAACGGCTCGATGTCCGCCTCAACCTGGTGGCGGTAGGCGGTGTCGGCCAACAGCATACCAGCCAGGAAAGCCCCCAACGCCATGGACATTCCGGCTTGTGCCGTCAGCCAACCCACCGCCAGAACAACGAAAAGATTGGTGGCCGTGAACAACTCCGGATTGCCAGCCGAGGCAATGAAACGGTAAGCCGGGCGCACCACGAAGCGGCCGAGCAGCATGATCACGAGAATCGCCAACACGGCTTTGACCGTGGCGATGGTCAACGCCAAAGGAACGCTGGCGTTGGCGTCGGCCAACAGTGGCAGAAGCGTCAGCAGTGGGACAACGGCCAAATCCTGGAAAATCAACACCGCCACGGAGATGCGGCCAAAGCGTGCCACAGTTTCCCCGCGCTCCACCAAAAGCTTGAGCACCGTGGCGGTGGAGGAAAACGCCAACATTCCACCCACCACCAGCGCGGCGTCTGGAGCCAATCCCAAGGTGTAGGCTCCGCTGCCCAGAACCGCCGTGGTCAGGGTCACTTGCAGCAACCCCAGACCGAAGATGTAGCGTCGCATCGCTTGCAAACGGGACAGGGGCAACTCCAGCCCGATCGCGAACAAAAGAAAGACAACGCCGAACTCCGACAGGACTTTGGGCAATTCCAGATCCACGACTGGTCCGGGTGTGTGTGGACCAAGCGCCATGCCCGCCACCAGATAGCCGAGCACCGCTGGGATGCGCAGTGTTTGGAACAGCGGAACCACCACGATGGCGGCCAGCAGCAGATACAGAATGTCGAGAAGAAGGCTGGCGTCGTGCATCAGGGCTGTGGCGTTTGATGTGGAGCTGACGTTGTGTATGGGCCGTGCGTGGGGACGGCTTCAAGCGTTCCGCGTACCGAATGGAAAAATGCAGCCAAAGGCATTTTCTTCTGGACGATCGCAAAATGGCTGCGTATACACCCGTCCCTCAGCCGGTGACGCTGTCCCGACGGACAACGCCAAGCGGTTGAGGCCCCGACTGATCGGGGGAAGGTGGTTTTGTGTGTTTGGTTTTGTCGAGACATCGACGAGACAGTGCGAAAAAGGGCTTGACCCACTTCGCCGAAAGCGCTAAAAAAACTGCCTGCCAGCGCGAACTGCTCAGTTCGGCGCTCTTCCGATCAGAAAGCAACTGGATCATATCATCCGCTTTGGCGTTTGAGAATGTCTTTGTGCGATCATCGGGATGGATCTTTGACATTGTGGTCGTGAAGTCGAGAAGGGATGCGCAGACGGCGGGCTTATGTCTTGCGGTTAGTTGCTGGGTCTTGAGGGATTGGGATCGGCACATCAACGGACGTCTGTTGAGCATCCAAGTTGAAGCAAGTTGACTGTAACAGGTTTTCTAACGCTTGGGTTTGGAACGTCTATCAGGCGATCCGTCTCGATCGGTTGTTGGCCTTGGCTGATGATCGGTTCGAACCTGAGAGTTTGATCCTGGCTCAGAACGAACGCTGGCGGCATGCCTAACACATGCAAGTCGAACGAT
>NZ_RXMA01000219.1 GCF_003966125.1 Azospirillum griseum | reverse complement strand
CGATGGCCAGCAGGCGGAAGCCGATGATGTCGGTCAGCGAATGCACGGTGCGCAAAGGATCGCGCGGGTCCTCGATGCACCCGGCCAGCCGCTCGGCCACACGCAGCCGCCGTTCGACTTCCCGCAACACCAGCAGCCCGCCATCGGAGGACAGGCGGCCCCCATCGAAGCGCCCGATTACCGGCTTCCCGGTAACGGGTGACAA
>NZ_RXMA01000218.1 GCF_003966125.1 Azospirillum griseum | reverse complement strand
ACGACCCCAGGAACACCGTGTCAAAGCCGCTGGACCCCACCAGCGTCTCCAGCCCGGACGCCAGCAGCGTGTTCCCGGACGACCCGCCCAGACGGTTGACGTCGCTGGCGGCGTCGAAGCTGGCGGTGGCCAGCGTCACCACATCGGTGCCGACCCCGCCGGTCAGCGTTTCCACCTGACTGAGCAGCAGGCTGTTGCCCGTGGT
>NZ_RXMA01000217.1 GCF_003966125.1 Azospirillum griseum | reverse complement strand
TTGCGGGGGCAGGATTTGAACCTGCGGCCTTCAGGTTATGAGCCTGACGAGCTACCGGGCTGCTCCACCCCGCGGGCGATGGGTTTGGCGAGTGAGGATGATGGGCGCGTTTGAGTTGGTGTGTTGGTGTTTGTGTGGTTTCTCGTGTGCCTGAGTGACCTGGCGGCGACCTACTCTCCCACGCCTTAAGACGCAGTACCATCGGC
>NZ_RXMA01000216.1 GCF_003966125.1 Azospirillum griseum | reverse complement strand
GCGGCCAGCATCTGGCCGGTCTGGTTGCAATCGTCGTCGATCGCCTGCTTGCCCAGGATGACCAGCGACGGGCCTTCCTTCTCCACCAGCGCCTTCAGCACCTTGGCCACGCCCAGCGGCTGGGTTTCCGCGTCCGTCTGCACCAGGATGGCGCGGTCCGCCCCCATCGCCAGCGCCGTCCGCAGCGTCTCCTGTGCGGCCGTCGGCCC
>NZ_RXMA01000215.1 GCF_003966125.1 Azospirillum griseum | reverse complement strand
GCGGGCCAGCACCCGCTGCCGCTCCGCGTCACCATGCTTTTCGATGGGGGTGCGGAACAGGCGGCGGAAGCCGGTGCGGTCGCCGAACAGCGACGGCGCGGCGACGGAGAACAGCGACCACAGCTCGTCCAGATTGTTTTCCACCGGCGTGCCGGTCAGGCACAACCGTTGCCGCGCCTCCAACGCCTGGGTCGCCTTGGTCGCCTGCG
>NZ_RXMA01000214.1 GCF_003966125.1 Azospirillum griseum | reverse complement strand
CCCGACAGCGTGTCATTGCCCACACCGCCCTGGATCAGGTTGTCCAAGGCATTGCCCACACCGGTGAAGTTGCCGGTGCCGGTGTAGGTGAGCGTTTCCACATTCGCCGACAGGCTGTAGCTGGAAAGGCTGGTGCGCACCTCGTCGCTGCCTTCACCGGCCAGTTCCGTCACCACATCGCCAGCATCGTCCACGATGTAGACGTCGTT
>NZ_RXMA01000213.1 GCF_003966125.1 Azospirillum griseum | reverse complement strand
TCCACAGGCGGGGACCGTGGAAATCCTTTGAAGCCGTGGAATACGCCACCCTCGAATGGGTCGACTGGTTCAACAACCGCCGCCTGCTCGAACCTATCGGAAATATTCCACCAGCCGAGGCCGAACAACGCTATCATGACGCCGTGAGCAATCAGCAAATGGCGGCGTGACTCACGAACTTTTGCCGCCGACAATCCCGGCGCGGTTCAC
>NZ_RXMA01000212.1 GCF_003966125.1 Azospirillum griseum | reverse complement strand
ACCAGGATCTTGAACATCATCACCGCGTCCAGCGGCGGCCGACCGCCCCGGGAACGATCCTTGCGCCCCAAGGCCGCGTCAAGCGTCGGGCGGAACACTTCGAAGTCCACAACCGACAACAGACGCTCCAGCGGATCCCCGCTCTTGCTCAACTCCGCATAGCGATCCTGAAGATCAAACAGCCCAGCTTGACCGGCCATGCTTCCCCCCC
>NZ_RXMA01000211.1 GCF_003966125.1 Azospirillum griseum | reverse complement strand
AGGGATTGGGATCGGCACATCAACGGACGTCTGTTGAGCATCCAAGTTGAAGCAAGCAAACTGTAACAGGTTTTCTAACGCTTGGGTTTGGAGCGTCTAAACGGCGATCCGTCTCGATCGGTTGTTGGCCTTGGCTGACGATCGGTTCGAACCTGAGAGTTTGATCCTGGCTCAGAACGAACGCTGGCGGCATGCCTAACACATGCAAGTCGAACGAT
>NZ_RXMA01000210.1 GCF_003966125.1 Azospirillum griseum | reverse complement strand
GGCTTTGTCGCACAAATCGGCGTGAGGACGGAATCCGCCAGCATCCCGCAGTGATCAGGCGATCTTGCGGGTGGTCGGCATGCCCAAGCTGGTCATGATGTTCATCACTTTGCAGCCGACGGCGGCTTCGATCTTCTGGGCAGACAGACTCCGGGCGCGCAGGCTGCGACCGATCACTTGCTTGTAGCGCATCATCGCCACCTCGCCCAAGGAGCGGCG
>NZ_RXMA01000021.1 GCF_003966125.1 Azospirillum griseum | reverse complement strand
GCGGGACCACCCTGCGCATCAGCGGCATCGAAACCCTGACCGGCGGCACCGGCACCGACAGCGTGCTGTTGGGCGACGGCGGCGGGACTGTGATGGTCCTCGGCATTGAGACGCTGACCGGCGGCAGCGGCATTGACTGGGTGTTCCTGGACGACACCGGCAACACCCTGCAACTGGTTGCGGGCATCGAACTGCTGATCGGTGGCAGCGGAACCGATGTGGTCAGCACTGGCGCGGGCGGCTCGACCCTGCTCACCCGTGGCGTCGAGACGCTGCTCGGCGGGATCGGCATCGACGCGATCACCCTCGGCGATACCACGAACACACTCACCGTGTCGGGCGTGGAGACGCTGACCGGTGGTGCCGCCACCGACACCGTCTTCACCGGCACGGCTGGGACGACGATGACGGTCGGCGCGGTCGAAATCCTGGTGGGCGGTGTCGGCACCGACGCCGCGACCTTGGCGGCGGGGGGCAACACCATCACGCTGCGCGGCATCGAGACGCTGACCGGTGGCGGCGGCACCGACTGGGTGTTCCTGGGCAACACCGGCAACACCATGCAGTTGCTGGGCGGCGTCGAGCTGTTGATCGGCGGCAGTGGCACCGATGTGGTCAGCACCGGCGCGGACGGGACGACCCTGCTGACCCGTGGTGTCGAGACCCTGGTCGGCGGTGTCGGCAACGACGTCATCACCCTGGGGGACACGCCGAACACGCTCACCCTGTCGGGAACTGAAACCTTGATCGGCGGTGCCGCCACCGACACGGTTTTCACCGGATCGGCGGGGACGACGATGACGGTCAGCGCCGTCGAGTTCCTGGTGGGCGGTGTCGGCACCGATGCAGCGACCTTGGCGGCGGAGGGCAACACCATCACGCTGCGCGGCATCGAAACCCTGACCGGCGGGGACGGCACCGACTGGGTGTTCCTGGGCGACACCGGCAACGGCCTGCGGTTGCTTTCGGGCGTCGAACTGCTGATTGGCGGCAGCGGCACCGATGTGGTGAGCACCGGCCCGGATGGTTCAACCCTGCTCACCCGCGCCATCGAGACGCTGATTGGCGGGGCTGGCAACGACGTCATCACCCTCGGCGACACCCAAAACACGCTCACCCTGACAGGGGTGGAGACGCTGACCGGTGGCGTTGCCACCGACCGGGTGGTCGTCACAGCGGGTTCGATCCGCTATGATGGACGAGGCGGCGGCGACGCGCTCGCCCTTGCCGCAGGCAACGGCACGGATCAGGTGGTGATCAGTGCTCTGAACGAGGCCGGGGCGGCCGGTGCCATCACTGTGGGCAATTTCCAGACAGGCACCGACATGGTGGTCCTGACCGGTGTGGTGCGCGCGGCCGTGGACAAGAACGCCGATGGCGGTCTGATCACAGCGACGGCGGCGACCAACGGGGTGAACATCACCGACAACGAGTTGGTGATTCTCTCCTCTGTGGTCAGCGGCAGTCTGACAGACGCCGATCTGGTCAATTTCCGGACGGCCCTGGGCACAGTGATCAACACAGCGGCGGGGAGATCGGTGCTGGTGCTGGCCAACAACGGCAGCAACACCGGCCTCTACCAAGTGATCGATGCCGACGGCAACAGTCAGGTGAACGCCACGGAAGTCCGTCTGCTCGGTGTGTTTACCGGTGCCACCCTGAACCTTAGCGATCTGTCGCTGGGCTGATCGGAGCGACACCTATTTCCATCAGGACATCGCCGTGTTGCAAGGGGGTGGGAACGGCAAGGACCCGGCCCACCCAGCCCGTTGATCAGGAGCTATGCAGGAATCCGGGGGCATCGGGGTCTCGGCTTCAGCGGGCCGACTCTATACACGCTCTCCCCTCCCGACCGCCACCAGAACGGCCTTTTCTGCACCAACGCCCCCTTCAGCGCCAGATGGAGACCTCCTGTGGTTTCAGCAGGTTGCTGCCCAACAGGAGCGTCCCCTGAGTGGGGACAAGCCAATCTTCCGTGCCGTAGTTGAACGCAAAGGTCAGATCCCCACGACGGCGCAACCGGACATGGGCAGGCAGATCAACGACCGGCAAACCGGCCACTCCCGCCATGTGGTGCATGACGGCCGACAACAGGGCTTCATCCGGCCAAGCGGCGAGGCAGTGATGGCCGTTCGTGGCGGTGAAGGCCGGATCGCCGTCGGCGAAACGGGCCAACACCGTGCCGGTGGTGGTCAGATGCTCCCGCCAACGGATGGCTGTTCCGGAGACGGTGCCTTCGACGGGTACGGCAAGACCCGGACGCAGGGAAGCGACCTGGGTCACCCGGTTGCCGGTCAATCCGGCGAGGGGACCGGGTGGCAGAGTGTCGGGAATCCGGAAGGTGTCGTCCCGCGACCCTGTGCGTGGTCCGTAGAGAACAGGGGCCGTTGCCGTCGCGAACGCGGTCAGCGCCGCCGGGGTGACGTGGATCAGGCTGGGGACCAGCACCAACGCATACCCAGCGAGCGACGCGCCCGGCGGAACAACGTCGATGTCGAGGCCAAGACGGCGCACCGCCTCGTACCAGCGAAGAACCAGCTCCTCATAACAGAAATCCTTGCCCTGCGGCTGGATCGCCGTGGTCCAGGCGGTGGCGTAATCGTAAACCAACGCGACCGGCGACCGGCAGGTGTCGGGCAGCGGACCAAGCGCCGCCAGTTCATCCGCCGTCTGCCCGGCCTCCCGACCGCCGACCGACCATTCGTCCAGTCCCGGCAGGTTGAGGCCGGCGTGCATCTGCTCCTGTGCGAAGGGAGCCTGACGCCAACGGAAATAGCTGACCACATCGGCACCATGGGCCAGGGCCTCCCACGTCCACAGCCGCACCATGCCCGGTTTGGGAACCGGATTCCAAGGTGCCCAGTTCACCGGGCCGGGCTGCTGCTCCATCACCCAGAACCGCCCGTGCCCGACCCCACGGTACAGGTCGTGGTGGAAGGGTGCGATGTCGGGATGGGAGGTTTCCGCCCACAGCGCGCGCTCCGCGTCGGTGAAGGGGAACCGTTCGACAAAGCCGATGGGGTAGCTGTCCCACGACGCAAAGTCGAGGTTCGCGCCAACCTGGAAATGGTCGAAATCGGTGATGAACCCCATGAAATTGTGGGTGATGAAACGGCCCGGCGCGTGCGCCCGCAGGATGTCCACCTGCATGCGGTCATAGGCCGCCACCTGATCGGAGCAAAAGCGTTGGAAGTCCAGGCGGGCCGCCGGGTTGACCTCTGTCACCGCCTGGTTCGGCAGTTCGACCTCGTCAAAGCTGTTCACCTCCATCGACCAAAAGACTGCGCCCCACGCCTCGTTCAGTCGCTCGGGCGTCTGGTAGCGGCGGCGCAGCCACTGGCGGAAGGCCCGGCGATCCTCCGGTCCCCAGGATACGGTGGTGCTGTGGCAGCCGTATTCGTTGTCCGTTTGCCAGCCAACGACGCCCGGATGGTCGCCGTAACGGCGGGCGACGATCTCCACGATGCGGGCGCTCTCCCGCCACCACGTTCCAGAGGAGAAGCTGTAATGGCGGCGGGAGCCGAATCCGCGCACGTGCCCCTGTTCGTCATAGGGCAGAATGTCGGGGTGCGCGTCGATCAGCCATTTCGGTGGTGTGGCCGTCGGTGTGCCCAGCACGATCTTCAGCCCGGCCTTGTGCAGAACGTCGATCGCCCGGTCCAGCCAATCGAAGGTGAAGCGGTCGCGCGACGGCTCCAGCCGCGACCACGCGAACTCCCCGATGCGGACATGGGTGAGGCCAAGCTCCCGCATCCGATGGGCGTCAACGCTCCAACGGGATTCGGGCCAATGTTCGGGGTAATAGCAGACGCCCAGCATTATGATCTCAAATCTCCGTTGAGGATCGCCAGCCCGTCACGGTCGAACAGGTGGCAGGCGGCGGCGTTGACGCCGATGGCAAGCGTGTCCCCCGGCCGGGCCTGCGCCAGACCATCGGCCTTGACGGTCGCCTCGGCGCCGTCCGGCAAGGTGACGACAATCAGGGTTTCCGAACCGAGATGCTCGGTCAGCCGCACCCGGCCGGTCAGTGTGGCGTCGCCCATCCCGGTGGCGGACAGATGCTCCGGGCGGATGCCCAGGCGCATTCCCGTGTCGAACGAGGCGCGGGGGACGTCCGGCGCGCGCAGCGTCAGCGCGACACCGCCCGGCAGGGTGACGACGACGCGGCCGTCGTCGGCCGACGCCGCCGTCACCGGCAGGATGTTCATCGTTGGCGAGCCGATGAAACCGGCGACGAACAGGTTGCGCGGCCGATGGTACAGGTCCAGCGGCGCGCCAATCTGTTCGACGCACCCGGCCGACAGAACCACGATGGTGTCAGCCATGGTCATGGCCTCCACCTGATCGTGGGTGACATAGATCATCGTCGCCTTCAGGTCCTGGTGCAGCGCCAACAGCTCGGTGCGCATCTGGACGCGCAGCGCCGCGTCCAGATTCGACAGCGGTTCGTCGAACAGAAACACCTCTGGTTCGCGCACGATGGCGCGGCCGATGGCCACGCGCTGGCGTTGTCCGCCCGAAAGTTGGGCCGGCTTGCGATCCAACAGGGGATCGAGCCGCAGCATCCGGGCGGCGTTTCGCGTGCGCTCTTCGATCAGGGACGCCGGGTGGCCGGTCATCTTGAGACCGAAGCCGATGTTGTCACGCACCGTCATGTGCGGATAGAGCGCGTAGGATTGGAACACCATGGCCACGCCGCGATCCGATGGGTCGACGCGGGTCATGTCGGCCCCGCCGATGGACAAGCTGCCATCGTTGATGTCCTCCAGACCGGCGATCAAGCGCAGCAGCGTGGATTTTCCGCAGCCCGACGGGCCGACGAACACGCAGAACGCACCATCCGCGATGGTCAGGTCGACCCCCTTTATGACGCTGACGCCTCCGAACACCTTGCGCACGCCGCGCAAGCAAATCTCAGCCATTGGCCGTATCCCTCACAATCGGTTCGAGTTCGAGCAGGATCGCGCTTTCGGGGCGCAGCATCGGCAGCGGCAGGCCGCTGCGGTCGAGCGTGGCCAGGTTGAAGGCGATCGCCCCGGACAGCAGGCGGCGCTGCCCATCGGACAGGCGGACGAAGGCTGGGTCGGACGGATGGACGGCGCTGATGCGCCACCGGCCGCCGCGCCCGGCAACCGGGGGAGGAAGCGTCAGCGGCAACGACTGTTCCGCAATCATCTGCGGCCCCTGGGCAACGAACAGGACGATGCGGTCGGCCCCTGCCGCCCCCCAGGCGTAACGGCCATCCACCGGATCCAGATGGAAGGCCGCGCCCGGCGCGTGGAGCAGCGGGCGCAGGCGTTTGTGGTGGGCGATCCAGCCAGCCAGCTCCGCCGTCTCTGCCGGTGTCAGGGTCAGCGGGTTCAACTCAACGCCCATGTGGTAGGCCATGGCGACCAGCGCCCGAAAGGCCAGGGTGTGGCGGCGGCCCGTCTGGTGATTCGGGCTGGCCGACACATGGCTGCCAAGAATCTCCGGCGGCAGGAACGCCGATGCCCCGCGTTGGATCTCCAGCCGTTCCAACGCGTCGGTGCAATCGGATGTCCACACCCGGTGGGTGCGGGCCAGCACGCCGCAGTCGATCCGCCCCCCGCCGGACGCGCAGCTTTCAATTTCAACCGTCGGGTGGGCGGCGCGCACGCGGTCGATCAGCGCGTAGAGCGCGCGTGTCTGTGCTGTGGTCTGCGCGGTCCCGTCCCGACCGCCGACATGGGTCAGATCGCGGTTCATGTCCCATTTCACAGAGGACACGGCGTGGTTGGCCAGAATCGCGTCGATCTTATGAAACAGATGGTCGGCGACCTCCGGCCGCGTCAGGTCCAACACCAGTTGCGACCGCGATGGGCGCGGGGCGTAACCATCGACCCGCAGCGCCCAATCCGGATGGCTCCGGTACAGCCGGGACTCCGGGTTGACCATCTCCGGTTCCAACCACAGGCCAAACTGCAGGCCAAGGCCGGTGACATGGTCGATCAACGGCCCCAGACCGGCGGGGTATTTGCGCGGGTCAACGTCCCAATCGCCCAGGCTGGTGGTGTCGTCGTCGCGTTGACCAAACCATCCGTCGTCGAGCACGAACCGTTCGATGCCCAGCGCGGCGGCGGCGGTCGCCTGCGCCTTCAGCGAATCCAGCCGGTGGTCGAAGTAATTGCCTTCCCACGTGTTGAGCGTCACCGGGCGTGGGGTCGCGCGGCCGCCCGGCCAGGGAATCAGGCTGTCACGGACAAAGGCGTGAAAGGCGGCGCTGTCGGGACCGGCGTAGGCAACCGGGCTGTCGTACCGTGCGCCGGGGGGAAGGATCATTTCGCCCGGTTCGAACAGCGCGCCGAGATGGATGAGGCGGCGGCCATCGTCGATGCGGTCGATGACGATCAGGTGGTTGCCGCTCCACCCCAGCGCAAGGGCGAACCGCTGGCCGGACCCCGCGATCATGATCATCGGCACCCGATCGTGCGAGGTGCGGCCACGGCGGTTTTCACGCACCCACATCCCTTCGCCAAGGCGGTCGCGGCGAGTCTGGAACTCACGCCCCCACATGCCGGTGAAGCTGATGACCTCGGCCTCGCCAGCGGGGGCGAGAAAGGTGGCCGAGGCGCAGCGGTCGAGCGTGTAGGGCGCATCCCCCTCGTTGGTCAGCCGTGAGGCCATGGCGATGACGCCGGACGGGAAGGATTCCAGCACGATCGACAGCGCGATCCGGGCGACCGGGTCGCGCGCGGTCAAGGTGGTGCGGCTTCCCGCGCGGTCGACCCGCCACCCGGACAATTCCAGAAGAAAATCCCGCCCGTTCCGATGACCGGCGATGGCGGGCCAGCCAAAGAAACCGAGGCCACCGACCGGCAACAGAACAGCGGCTGGAACCGCCGCGTCCATGCCATTGACGCGGCTTGATCGTTCGATGTCGGCCAGCGGGTTTTCCGTCACCGGCGGCCCGCCGCAGGCGACGATGTCCGGCATTCCGGTCGGCGGCAGGCGCAGCGACAGGGCAAAAGCGCCGCCGCCAACCGTCACGGTCGTGTCTTGGGTCATCCCTTGGTCGCTCCCAGCGTGAGGCCGGCGATGAAATGGCGTTGCATCAGGAAGAACATCGCGACCGGCGGCAGGGCCGCGACAAGAGAACCGGCCGACACCAGATGCCAGGCGGCAACCCATTGACCGTTCAGGGAATAGAGACCCGCCGTGACCGGCATCGCCTGTTGACCCTGAACCAGAACGGTTGCCCAGAAATAATCATTCCACACGAAGGTGAAAATCAGCACGGACAGCGCGGCGATTGCCGGGCGCATCAGCGGCAGCACGACGAAACGGAAGATGCGCCACTCCGACACGCCTTCGACCCGCGCCGCCTCGATCAGCGCGAAGGGCAGGCCGACGATGAAATTCCGCATGAACAGCGTGCAGAATCCGGTTTGGAAAGCGACGTGGAAGAGAACAAGGCCAGTGACGGTGTCGTACAGCCCCATGCTCAATGTCAGGTCGCGCACAGGGACCATCAGGATCTGGAACGGGATGAAGTTGCCCGCGACGAACAGAAAGAACAGGACCGTGCCCCCCCGAAAACGGTAGACGGCCAGCGCAAAGCCGCTGAGGCAGGACAACGCCACCGCGCCGATCACCGTTGGGACCGTCACCTTGAAGGAATTCAGGATGTACAGGCCAATCGGCGAATCCCGGAACACCGCCGTGTAATTCTCCACCCCGGCGAAGCCGGACGGCAGGCCGAAGTAATTCCCGGCGGCCAGATCGGCCACCGGCCGGACCGAGGTTACGGCGACACCGATCAGCGGCAACAGCCAGACGATCAGCGCGATGGGCAGCAGCAGAGGATACGCCATCCGAACCCAGGGCGGCGCCTTTTGAATGGGTGTGGGAAACATCAGGCACCCCTTTCCCGCGACAGCAGGCGGACCAGGAACAGCGAAATGAAGATCATCATGATCGCGAACAGGACGACGGCGATCGCCGCGCCATAGCCCATGCGGAACCCGTATTCCGACAGCGCCTGTTCGAACATGTAGTAGGACAGGACCCGGCTGGACCCATACGGACCACCCGCCGTCATGATCGACACAAGGTCGAAGGAGCGCAGCGCCCCGATCACCGTCACGACCAGCGCGATGAAGGTGGCTGGCCGCAGTTGCGGCAGAACGATGTGCCAGAGCATCGCCAGCCCGCGCGCGCCGTCCATGCGCGCCGCTTCCACCTGTTCAGGGTTCAGGGTGTTGAGGCCGGTCAGGTAGAGGATCATGCAGTAGGCGGCCTGCGGCCACAGCCCGGCGGCGATGATGCCGAAGGTCACGAAACGTTCATCGGCCAGCACGGCGATGTCGGCCCCGGTGAGCGTCTTGATCAGTGCCGACAGCAGACCGAAATCCGGCGCGTAAAACCAGGTGAAGATCAGGCCGACAACCACTTGGCTGATCACGAACGGGAAAAAGAACAGCGATTTGTACAGACGGATGCCGAAGACGGTCTGGTTGAGGAACAGCGCCGTCGCCAAGCCGAACGGGATCGCCAGGAGATAGAGCGCCAGCCACAGAAGATTGTTCTTCAGGGAGACATAGAACGCGTCGTCGGACAGAAGTTCGGCGTAATTGCCGAACCCGACCCAGCGCATGGCGCCAAGGCCGTCCCAGTCGTAGAGACTGATGCGGATGGATTGCAGGATGGGCAGCAGCACGTACACGGTGAACATCACCATGCCGGGCAGCAGGAAAAGCCACGGTGTCAGGTGCCGTTGATGGCGTGTCCAGAAACCGCGCGGTGTCGGGTTGGGTGTGCGCACGGGCGAATGGCCTTGACGACGACGGGGACGCAATCCGGGCTGTGGGCCGCCCGCGTCATAGGCGGCCCCAGCGGAGGGGATGCGCGTCTCCTAGTGTTTGTAAACGCGGGCGCGGACCTTATCGAGCCGCTCCAGGATGGCGTCCAGCTTGTCGGGTTTGACCATGAATTCCTGGAATCCTTCCATGCCGGCCTTGGCCATCTCGGCCGGGGCGTCGCGGTCATAGAATTGGGCAAGCCCCTTGGCGTTGGCCAACATGGTGAAACCGGCGTCCAGCAACGGGTCGTTCGGTCGGGCCGCCTTGTTGTTGACCGGCAATTGCCCCAGCGTCGCGTTCATCTTCCCTTGAACCTCCGCCGAGGCGAGGTAGGCGAGGAAGACGCGGGCGTCGGCCTTGTTCTTCGCCTTGGCCGTGATGTGGAAGGTGTCGGTCGGCGCGTCCTCTGCCGCAGGCAGGCCTTTGGTGATTTCCGGGAACGGCAGGAAGCCGATTTGATCCGTGGTGAGTCCACCGAGCTTCATCGCGGCGGTGGCGAAGTTGCCCATCAGATACATGGCGGCCTTGCCCTGCACGAAAGCGGGCATTGCGTCCTGCCAGTCAACCGCCGCGTGGTTGTCCGGGAAATAGCCTGGCCTCACCAGTTCGGCCCACCGCTCGAACACCGCCTTCACGCGCGCGTCGGTGTAGGGAACCTTGCCTGAGGTCAGATCCATGTGAAAGGCATAGCCGTTGATGCGCAGGTTCAGGTAATCAAACCAACCGGCGGTCGGCCACAGCGTTTTGGTGCCGATGGCGAAGGGGGTGATGCCCGCCGTCTTCAAAGCCGCGCAGGTGGCCAGCAGATCCACCCAGGTCTTCGGCGGCGTCAATCCCTGCTTTGCGAAAACGTCCTTCCGGTAATAGATGCCCCACTGGTAATAGGTGTAAGGGACGCCCCATTTCTTGCCGTCGATGGTCATCGACGGGCTGGCGGCCTTCAACGACTCCTCAAGTCCGTGTGCCGCCCAGACATCGGACACATCTTCGAACAAACCGGACCTGACGAACGGCTCCATCCGGTTGCCCGCGTACCAGGCGACCACGTCGGGCGCGTCGGCGGTCAGGAAGTTGCGGATGGCGGCCTTGTAGCCCTCGTGGTCGAAATTGTTCCATTTCACCGTGATGGTCGGGTGCGCCGCCTGGAAACCGGCGATCAGCTCTTCCATCGCCTTCTTCGGGATCGGGTCCGACTGATCGGAATTCAACGTGATCGTGCCGGCCTGCGCGCCGGAGGACATCAGGAAAACGGAAAGCGCGAGCCGCCCCAGGCTCTTACGGATAGTCATGCAGTCCTCCCTAACCCATGTGCGTTGTTTTGTGCCGCGCACCAGCGTTGCCGCACTCTTGGGGTTCCCCTCAATAGCGCGGGGCGCTGATGGTGTGTGACGCCAATCTTGTGCTGAGATGCCGTAATGATCTACCGTTCCTCCGGCTAAGATCTCCGGTTTTCTAAGGTATTGCGATGCCGATCATTCCGCCCATCGCCGGGCACGGATCCGTGCCGGTGCATCCGGACCTTGACCCCGGCCACCCGCTGGTGGTGTTCGGCGATCATCGATTCTGCGCCGGGCAGACGCTGGACGTCGACGTGATGGACGGCCCGCATATGCACAGTCAGATCGAGCTGAACTTTGTGCTGGACGGCGAGATGACCTATTGGTTCGATGGCCGGGAGATGACGGTGGCGGCGGGCTGCCTGTGCCTGTTCTGGGGCATGGTTCCCCATCAGGTCATTGCCCGACGCACCCGGACCCGCTTTGTCTGCCTTTATGTGCCGATGTCGGTGCTCTTGGGGTTTCCAAGCCTCAGCCGACTGCGCACCGCCGTTTTCCGTGGTGCCATGGTCGAGGCGTTGGTGATCCGGTCCTATGATCGCGACATCTTCATGCGCTGGCGTGAGGAGTTGCTGTCCGATGACCGCGAGGCTGTGGAGATCGTCAGGTCGGAGCTGACCGCGCGGGTGCTGCGCATCGAGCGGGATGGCTGGCGCGACCTGCGCGCGCAGGGATCGGCGATGGCCAGCCTGGACCGCCGCGACGCCAAATGGATTCCGCACATCGAACGCATGTTGCGTTTCATTGGCGAGCACGCGGCGGAAGACATCTCGGTCGCGGATGTTGCCCGTGCCGCCAATCTGCACCCCAACTACGCCATGCAGGTTTTCCGGCGGGCGCTTGGCATGACGATCAACCAGTCGATCGTGCGCCATCGGTTGGACACCGCACAATCCTTGTTGATTTCCACAGACCTGTCCGTCGCGGAGATCGCCTTTGAATCGGGATTCCGCTCGATCTCCCGCTTCTACGAAGCGTTTCACCAGCGTTTTGCCAGCCAACCCAACGCCTTTCGCCGCGACATGCGGCCCAAAAGCGCAAGCGAAGCCCCGGCGCGGCGATAGAGAGTTGGAGTCCGGTCTTGCAACCAGTGGATGGGTTGTTGCATGGATGGCTGGACTGTTGTGGTTCGAGCGGCTCGTCCCCACACCGGTCATCTGCCATGCCTCACAAGGCAAACGCTGCCCGCCGTCATCACATCATTCTCAACTGGGCCGAGTACGACGCGTCCCTGCGCCAGCGGGGCAGCCTGACGGTGTGGGTCAGTGACGAGGCGATCACCCGCTGGAAAGCGGCTCCGCGCACCACGCCGGGTGGGCAGCCCAGCTGCTCCGATCTGGCGATTATGACGGGGCTGAATGCTGCGTGCTGTGTTTCGTTTCGCGCTGCGCCAGACTGAAGGGCTGAACTGGTCCCCATCGAGCGGACCGTTTGTCGGCGGAAATAAGCTTGGTTCCGATTTGTCCTATGCCGCCAATTTCTGATCGTCCGCTCGGTGCCACGACCCGATCAACAACCTCTTCCATCTGCGCCGAGACGGCCGCTCCGCCTCCGAATACCGCGCCGCCCGCGCCCAGGCTTTCGGGACCTGGGTCGAGGTCGTCGGCGCGCTGTTGGCCGTCTGATCAACCAGCCCAGGGGCGTTCAGGGGCAAACCGCGCCATCGCTAACCGCCAGCACCAGCAAGTTGACGGTGCCCGCTCGATCCTTATAGTTATAGCATTTCATCCCGCAGGGATTCGGCCGGTCGCGGGCGCAAAGTGGGGGCAACGGCGCTGAGTTTGGACTGGGACGACATCAACCTGATCCTCGTGGTCGCGCGCTCCGGTGGTTTTTCCGGTGGCGCTGCTGTCCTTGGCCTTGATCAAAGCACCGTTAGCCGTCGAATTGCTCGGATCGAAACTACAGCGGGAGCACCGTTGTTCGTGCGCAGTCGATCTGGCGTCATTGCAACGGATTTTTGTCTTGAGCTGCTCCAACTTGCCGAAGAGATGGATCAGCATGGAAAAAGCTTCCATCAGGCATTGTGGTCCCTGCGTAAACAGCCTGAGCGAGTCATTCTGGTCAAAGCAAGCGGTGGTCTCATTAGCTACTTTGTCGGACCTCTGGCAGCAGAACGACCGATCGGCCCGCTGGCTTGTGTCCGACACCTGCATCCCGACATCACCTTTCCGCCGCTTCGCCCCGTGGCGGAGAGCGGCTCCGAATGCGAAGACATCCGATTGCGGTGGACGGAACCGGATGTGCTGCCGTCTGGCTCGCCCGATCTGCGCATCCGGCGGCTCGCCCGCGTTCGTTGGGCCGTTCATCACGCCCGAACACCATCCGCGTCATCGCGGCCAAACCACTGGGACGAATTGCCCGAACACCCGCTGCTGTCGCACAGCGCACTTGTGCTCTACCCCGGTCCGTCAGCATTGGGTCCATGGCTCGACGTGTTCGCACGGGCTTCCGCTCAACCAACGGTGCCCACTGAGGCCGCGCAGGAAAAGCTGCTCCTTAGTGGCTCGGTCCTCACCCCGCTTCCGACGTTTGTAACACTGGTCAACACCAACATCGTGGCGCTGCCTATCGATCAGCCACCGATGCACCTCGATCTGTGGATCATGGCGGAGGCCGAAGCACTGCGCGACAAGACCGTGCGTGCGGTGTTCGACGGGCTGGTGAAGCTGTTTCACGCTTTTGATTGGGAAAGGCTGAAAGCCCACTGACTGACTTTGGCGCGCAATTCTGTTTTGGCAGAGTGCGGAAAAACGAACATGTTCCAGCCTTTTTCTCCCGTTGAGGCTTCAAAATGGCATCTCCAACGCCCGTTTTGACACCGCCAGCGTCTTGCGTCCCAGTTGCCGAGGCGGTCGGTGCGGGGTATGGAACGGCATGACGGCGCGCCTTGATCCCCGCTACGCTGGCCACCGCTATCCCGCCGAGATCATTGCAACGGCGGTGTGGCTGTGGGTCCGATCACTGACACGCTGAAGTCCTACGCGCCGCAAAACGGGCGATCATGCCAGGGGTGAAACACCGCCAGCACAAGGGGCGCAACAACCGAACTGAGAACTCTCACCGACCCGACGGCGGGAGCGCCAGATGAAGCGTTTCAAGTCGCCCCACCAAGTCCAGCGCTTCCACTTCATCCACGATCCGATCAACACCTTTTTCCATCTGCGCCGCGACACCCGCTCCGCCTCCAACTACCGCACAGCCCCCGCCCGGTCCTTCACCACCTGGGCCGAGGTCGTCGGCGCGCCGTTGGCCGCGTGATCGACCAGTCAAAAGGCGTGCAGAGTCAAACCGTGCCCTCGCAATTCGCCAGTGCCCCTCTGTCATGCACACATGCATAACCCGATGCACCGCTGCGCATTGCCTCCCATCTCCGTCGACCTTTACAAATGAGCCAGGTCCACAAGGCGTAGGCGCTTCGATCTAACTTCCGGAAGAATATGGCGTTCATTCATAGGGTTGTGAGTGTGTTTGAAACAGGATTTTCGCGTTTTTGATGGGTTCAGAGCGCGCGGGATCATGTTTGTCTTTCGCTCACGCAAAGGTGCTGCTCAATACAAAATTGAGGTTTGAGCGGCGCAATTTGAAATAAATAAAATACCATGAAAGCCATCATTCTTCATTTGTTGGTGAGTGAGAAGATGAATTTTCAAATCATTCCCCGAATTCGTCCAAAACAACCGAGAGGAACGCGAACATGACTCGAGCCGTTTCATTTCTGATACCATTTTCCATTGGTGCTCTGATGATGTCCGCCGCTGGTGCCGCAGAAAACGGAACCCGCGACGAAGCGGTCGCACTGGTGGGGAAGGTTGCCGAACGCATCCAGCAGATTGGTGCCGAAGCGGCCTACAAGGAATTCAGCGACCCCAAAGGGGCTTTTGTCGATCGGGATCTGTATGTGTTCTGCGCCAACATGGATGCGGTGGTGCAGGCCCATGGTTCCA
Organism: Azospirillum griseum; assembly: GCF_003966125.1. GTDB lineage: Bacteria > Pseudomonadota > Alphaproteobacteria > Azospirillales > Azospirillaceae > Azospirillum > Azospirillum griseum. The sequence continues at coordinate 91,423 of NZ_RXMA01000021.1, read as the reverse complement.
ACCGCGCCATGATCGGCCAGAACTTGAAAATGTTGAAGGACACCGACGGCAAGGTTTTCATCGCCGAAATGTTGCAAATCGCGGCGGCATCGGGCGAAGGGTGGGTCGATTACAAGTGGCCGAATCCGCAGACAAAGAAAATTGAAGCCAAATCATCCTTCTTCCGGAAAATCGGAAACGATGTCTGCGCGGTTGGCGTCTACAAAAAATAATCCCTGATTTTCGACCCTTGTCTTCACTGTGGAGGCGATCGCACGATGGCACTGTCGTCACGTTTGTCCGATTGGCGCATCGCAACAAAGGTGCTGTTGGCTCCGTCGATAGGATTGTTGGCTCTGGCCGGAATTGCCGGATTCGGCGCAACCGTTCTTGACGACCAACAGGACATTCTCGCCAGCCTGACCGGCGATGTGTTCGAAGACGCCCGGGTCATCGGCGACATTCGAAATCGCCTGTCCAGCGTCCACGCCGATCTTTACCATCTGATCGGCATCGCCACGAACGACAGCAACGCCGCCCGTCTCGTCAAAGAAACGGAAACCGTCAACGGCGCTTTGGCCGATCTGGCCCATCCGGCCCGAGGCTTGCGGGCGGTGGCGCTCGATCCCAAAACGCTCAACATCTATGGCATCGAACCGCATGGCCAGGGGGGCAGCGCGGTAGAAGTGTCCCGTCAAATCACCGCCAGCCTGGAGGACTACAACAAGGCTGTGCAGGAGGTGACGCGGATGCTCAGCATGGAAACCGGTCTGGCCCTGTTTTACATGAACAATGTGGAGGAGGTGTACGGGCGCATCCTTGGCACACTGTCCACGCTGGAAGCGCAAACCGCAACGGTGTCAAACGAAGCCGCCGCCGCATCACAGGCCCATCTTGGCAGGCTGACGTTCACCTTCATCATGATCGCCGTCGTTGTTGTTGCGCTCACGCTGGCCATCAGCCTTTTCGTGGGGCGGGCGATCAGTCGCCCGGTGATCGGGCTGACCCGTTCGATGGACGTGTTGGCGAACGGAACCATCGACCAGGAGGTCCCCTACACATCCCAGAAGGACGAGGTTGGGGCGATGGCTCGCACCCTGGAGATTTTCCGTGTCAACGCGGCGAATCATCGTGACCTGGAAGCCCGCCAGCGGGACGAACGCCAGGTCAAGGAGGCGCGGGCGGCCAACGTGAACCGTCTGTTGCAGGATTTCGATGGTCGGGCGGCGGCAACGCTCTCCGACCTTTCCGTGGCGGAGCAGGCGATGCGCGAGGCAGCCCAGCAATTGGCCACGGTGGCGGAACGGACGAACGTGCAGTCGCAGGCGGTGTCCGCCGCGTCGGACGCCACCTCCGGAAACGTGCAGACGGTGGCGGCGGCGGCGGAAGAACTGTCGCTGTCGATTCAGGAAATCGGCCGCAATGTCTCGCGGTCGGCGGAAACCACCATGATGGCGGTGGACCAGGCCCAACGCACCGCCCGCAATGTGCAGGATCTGTCTGATGCGACCCGGAAGATCGGCGAAATCGTCGATCTGATCCAAAGCATCGCCGGTCAAACCAACCTGTTGGCGTTGAACGCGACGATTGAGGCTGCCCGGGCCGGAGAGGCTGGAAAGGGCTTCACCGTTGTCGCCAGCGAGGTGAAAAGCCTTGCCAATCAGACGGCAAAGGCGACCGAACGGATTGCCGCCCAGATCACCGGAATCCAAACGGCCAGCGCCACCACCGTCAACGCCATCGCGGACATCACGGCAACGATCCGCAAGATGAATCAGATCAGCACCAGCATCGCCGCTGCGGTGGAACAGCAATCGGCGGCCACGGTCGAAATCTCCCGCAGCGTTCAGCAAGCGGCGGTGAGCACGCAGGAGGTGTCGGCGAACATCGGCGGTGTGTCCGCCGCCGCCGCCGCCGCAGGCCGGACGGCGGCCGATGTGCTGTCGGCAACCGAACAGATGGCGTCGCGGTCAATCGGCCTTCAAGCCGACGTTCATTCTTTTCTGGATGCGATCAAGAGCGCGTGAAGAGCGCCCATACACCGCCGCGCCAACGCCGCCCGGTGTCCCCCATTGCCCTCGCATTCCCAATTGACCTGATACCAATCAAAGGACCGATTTGATGAAACGCCCCTTTTCCATTCTGGCGCCGATGTTGTTTGGTTTTGCCGCCGCCCTGCCGGCGAACGCCGCCACCTCAGGGACCAAGGAGGAAGCCGTGGCGCTGATGGGACGGGCCGTCGAGCGGATCCAACAGGTGGGAGTTGACCAAGCCTACAAGGAATTCAGCGACCCGAAGGGCAGCTTCGTCGATCGCGATCTGTATGTGTTCTGCCTGAACATGGACGGCGTCATGCTGACCCACGGCAGCAATCGTGCGTTGATCGGCCTCAACCAAAAGACCCTGAAGGACAGCGACGGAAAGACCTTCATCGCTGAATTCCTTCGGGTTGCCTCCACCACTGGAGAAGGATGGGTCGATTACAGATGGGCCAACCCACAAACCAAGAAAATTGGATCGAAATCATCCTTTGTGAAGAAGGTTGGAAACGACATGTGTGCCGTCGGCGTTTACTTGAAATAAGTCACGCAATAACGTTCAACCGGGAGGGGCAGGCGAAGCATGAAAATGATCCCAAAATTGTCGGATTGGTTGATATCTGCAAAAGTTCTTCTGGCACCGGCCTTGGGGATTGTGGCGTTGCTGAGCATCACCGGTTTCGGCGCGTTCGTTCTTCAAGGGCAGCAGTATGTGTTGAGAAGTCTAACCAACGACGTGTTTGAAGAGGCCCGGCAGGTCCGCGATGTGCGCGGGCGGCTGTCCAACGTGCACGCCAACATCTACCACCTGATTGGAACGGCGACGAACGACAGCGACGTCGAGCGTCTGCAAAAACAGATCAAAGGGGTGGACGAGATCCTGTCCAAATTGACGGCGTCGACCAAGCCCCTGCGCGCCATCGCCTTCGATCAGAAAATCCTCGATTCCTATGGGATTGAGCCGGAACGGGAATCCCGCACGGCGGAACAGGTGGTTCTGACGATCCGGGAGGCGTTGAGGACGTATGTGGAGGCCGCGCAGCGGGTGACAAGCCTTCTGGCGGTGGATAGCGCAACCGCGCTGCTGTACATGCACGACGCCGAGGAAAGCTACAAGGCCGCCGTCGGTCATCTGTCCGCGCTGGAATCGCGCACCAGCCTTGTGTCGAAAAACGCAACGGTGGCGTCGCAGGGCGATCTGAACGACGCGACGATGACCTTTGCCATCGTTGCCATTCTGGCGATTGCGCTGGTCCTGGGAGTCAGCCTGTTCGTGGTCCGGGCGATCAGCCTGCCGGTGACGGGCTTGACCCGCTCCATGGATGTCCTGTCGAAGGGAGGGATCGACCAGGATGTGCCCTACATCTCTCACCAGGACGAGGTTGGGGCGATGGCGCGGGCGTTGGAGATCTTCCGCATCAACGCGGAGACTCACCGCCGTTTGGAGGCAAGCCAGCAGGAAGAGCACCGGGCAAAGGAGGTTCGCGCGGTCACCGTTGACCGCCTGTTGCGCGAGTTTGATGGCCGGGCGGCGGCCGCGCTCTCCGAATTGTCAGCCGCTGGCCAACGGATGAACGACGCGGCCGTGCAGATGGCGACGGTGGCGGAGCAAACCAACGCGCAGTCCCAGGCGGTATCCGCCGCCTCGGACGTCACGTCGGGCAACGTGCAGACGGTGGCGGCGGCGGCCGAGGAATTGTCGCTGTCGATCCAGGAGATTGGGCACAGCGTTTCGCAGTCAGCCCAGATCACCTCCATGGCGGTCAGTCAGGCGCAGCACACGGCCCAAAATGTTCAGGAATTGTCCGAAGCCACTCGGAACATCGGCGAGATCGTCGATCTGATCCAGAGCATCGCGGGTCAAACCAACCTGCTGGCGTTGAACGCTACGATTGAGGCGTCGCGGGCCGGGGACATTGGCAAGGGATTTGCCGTGGTGGCGAGCGAGGTCAAGAGTCTGGCCAACCAGACCGCCAAGGCGACGGAGAGCATCTCGGCCCAGATCGCCGGGATCCAAGCGGCAAGCGCTACCACCGTCGATGCGATCGCCGAGATCACGGCGACGATCCGCGACATGAATCAGATCACCACCACCATCGCCGCTGCGGTGGAACAGCAATCGGCGGCGACTGTGGAGATTTCCCGCAGCGTGCAGGAAGCGGCGGTGAGCACGCAGCAGGTGTCGGCGAACATCGGCGGCGTGTCTGGTGCGGCGGAGGCCGCAGGACGAGCCGCTGCGGCGGTCTTGTCGGCGACGGAATGGATGGCGAAGCGGTCGACCGTGCTCCAGGCCGATGTTCATACCTTTCTGGCCGCAATCAAAAGCGCCTGAGGCCGGTGTCGGGGACGTTTCGGCGTCTCCGACCGGGAGTTGAACCGCCGTGTGTGCGCTTCCCAGGCAAGCGCACCGCCGGATGATGGAAAAGAGACAATCATGATTGCGTGGATGATCCGGACGCTGGCGATGCGCGTGGTGCTGCCGATCGCGCTGTTGGTGAGCGTGCTGATGTGCCTGACCGTGGTCGGTGTGGCGATGATGAACATTGGCGATGCCCGCGAAGCGTTGGACGACCGGGCCGAATTGACGACCCGGATCGTCGCCAGCGGCCTGACCGAAGCGCTGTGGAACGTGGACCAGGACGCTGCCGCCGCGCAGCTTGCGGCGCTGGCCGATGATCCGGATTACGTCGGCAGCCGGATCGTCGATGCCAAAGGTGGGGTCTTTGTCAGCAACGGTAGGGGGATCGTCGGATCGGAGGGGGGCGATACCCTGCTGCGACGGGCGGAGATTGTTCGCAAGATGGACGGCAAGACCGTGACGTTGGGGGCGGTCGAGATTCGCCTGTCCGCCGCGCGCGCCCACCGATTGATGATGGAGCAGGCCAGAATCCTGGTTGGTGTTGCTGCGGTGGCGCTGCTGATGGTGTGCGGCGTGCTGTTTCTGATCGTCCGTGGCGCGACCCGGCCAATTGTGGACCTCACCGGTGTCATGTCGCGGCTTGCCGCCGGTGACGGCAAGGTTGATGTGCCATCGCGCGACCGCCGCGACGAGATCGGGCGCATGGCCGCCGCCGTACAGGTGTTCAAGGAACAGGGGATCGAGAAGGAGCGGCTTCAGAACGAGCAGGAGACCATCCGCTGGAGAGCCGAAGAGGAACGCCTTGCCGCCATTGAGTCTGTGGCCGCCACCTTCGAACAGCAGGTCAGTTCGGTCATGGCCGATGTGTGCGCCAACGCCGGGCGCATGAAGGACATCACCCAGCGTCTGAGTCAGGCGGCGGCCCGCAATGGGCACATCAGCCAACGAGCAGCGGGCAACGCCGCATCGGTCGATGGCAATGTCGGCAGCATGGCGACCGCTGCGGGTCAATTGGCCGCCTCGATCCGTGAGATTTCCAGCCAGGCCCAGCATTCACAGCAGGTCGCCGGAGAGGCGCTGCAGCGCGCCAACCGGGCGGAAGAGATGGTGTCATGTCTGGTGCAAGCGGCGGACAAGGTCAACGCCGTGGTGGGTTTGATCAATTCCATCGCTGCACAAACCAATCTGCTGGCCCTGAACGCGACCATCGAAGCGGCCCGCGCCGGTGAATCGGGCAAGGGTTTCGCCGTGGTCGCGGGTGAGGTGAAAGCCTTGGCCAACCAGACCGCCAAAGCGACGGAGGAAATTGAAAGTCAACTCCGCACCATCCAGGACTCCACAGGGGCCGCCGCCGCCGAAATCACCGAAATCGCCAAGGTGGCGGGCAACGTCAATCAGATCAGTTCCTCCATCGCCGCCGCCGTGGAGCAACAGACCGCAGCCACCGGTGAGATCGGGCGCAGCGTGAGCGAGGCCGCCCAGGGCGTGCGCGCCCTGCTGGGCGACGTCAACGCCACCACCGACGCCGCCGGGCAGACCGGTGAAGCCACCGATCGGCTGCGCACGGCGATGACGGAATTGCAAAGCCGGGTCGATACGATGCAGACCCAGGCGACCAGTTTTGTCGAGTCCCTGCGCAGGGTTTGAGTTTTCCCTGTCCCGTTTCTCCTTCGGAGGTCTTTATGATGCTTCGCACGCTGCTGCTGTGCACCCTTGCCCTTTGGCTGCCCGCATCCGGAGCGCTGGCCGGGGTGGTGCGTCTGGTCGCAACCGAATATCCACCCTATTATGGGGCATCCCTGCCGGAGCAGGGCCTTTTGGTTGCCTTGACCAAAGCCGCGTTCCGGCAGGTTGGGCACGACGTCACCATCGAATTCCAACCATGGGCGCGTGCGCTCGCCGAAGCCGAGAAGGGGGACCATGACGGGTTGATCGGAATTTGGCGAGCGAGTGAGCGGGAGAAGCTCATCGCCTATTCGGCCGAAGCCCTGGCGGAAAATGAGATCGGCTTTGTCGGCTTGAAGGGCCGCGCCATTTCCTATGCATCCCTGGACAACCTGAAACCTCACACCATTGGTTCGGTGCGCGGCTACAGCATGCCCGCCGTCATCACCCAGGCCGGGCTAACCATTGAGTTGGCCAACGACGATTTGAGCAACCTCAAGAAGCTGCTGGCCGGGCGGATTGATCTGGCGCTGATCGACCGGGGCCAGGCCGATCATCTGATCGCGGGCCAGTTTTCGGAAAGCCGCAATCTGTTCGCCTGGATCGAGCCTGCGGTGTCCCGCCTGCCCATGTTCAATGGCTTTTCGCGCGCCAGGCCGGGGTATGAGCGAACCGTCGCCGACTTCGACCGAGGGTTTGAGAAACTGCGCAACAGCGGTGAGCTTGCGGCCATTCGGCAGAAGTTCGGGTTCCGCTGACCATCACCATGCCGTGCCAGGGCCGGGTGGAGCCGACGCCGACGGGAAGCCGTCGCGTCGGCTTTTGTCGATTCTGTTCGTCTTGAGCGCGTTCGCTGCAAATCCCGCTTCCCAGCCATGGGGTGAAACGCCACATTTTCGCTGACCGCCGTCGAGGCCCATTGACTGTCACCATCCGGTGACTTATAAAGTCACCATGTGGTGACGAGTTTGGGCGTTGTCGGCGACGAGGAGGAAAGCCGATGCGCGACGGGAACGCCACACACACCACCACCGGGCCAGCAAACGGATCCGGACGCGCTGCGGCGCGTGAAGCCATGCGGGAACGCATCCTGGACGCCGCGTTGACGCTGCTGGCCCGCGATGGCTTCGCGGGGTTCGGGGTGAACGCGGTCGCTCGGGAAGCGGGCTGCGACAAAGTGTTGATTTATCGCTACTTCAACGGCTTTGACGGACTGCTCGACTCTCTGGGTGCCCGGTTGGACATCTGGCTCGGCCCAGAGGATTCGGATGGTGTGTCCGGACATTATGGATCGGTTATGAGGTCTGTTCTGCAAGACTATTTGCGCGCTCTGCGTGCCAACAACTTGGTCAAACAGATTTTGGCGTGGGAACTGGTGCAGGACGACGACGCCACACGCCGGATTGGAAAGGCCAAGGGCGATGCGATCGGGCGCTGGTTCCAGGGCGTGCGCCAGCGGTCGGGGCCGCCCCCCGCCGGGTCCGACGCCGCTGTCTTGAACGCTGTCCTCATTGCCGCTGCGCATCATCTTGCGCTGCGCGAGAACAGCAGTGGGGATTTCATGGGGCTTGATCTGCGGGATCCCAACTGCTGGGCGCGGATCGAGGCCGTGTTCAACACCATCATCACCGGTGCCTATGGCGCACCCGACGGAACAGAAGACCCACCATGATCACAGCTCTCACCCAACCGCCGCGCAGGCTTGTCTACGCTGCGTCCCTGTCGCTGCTGTCCTGTTTGATATTCACCAACATCGCCTATATCCGGCTTGTGACCAGCTTCGGCTACGACGACGTGCTGCGGGAACCGGTGCACGTGATTTTGGCGCGATTCTCTGCCGGTGGGCCTGCGCTGATCATGACGTGGGCGTTGTTCGCCTGGTCGGCGTTGTTGTTTTCCGCCGCTGCGGTTCTGGTCCCACGGGCAATTGCGGTTGAAACGGAATGGCGGGGGCGGACGATCGGCTTGATCGGGGCCGCTTCGGGCCTGGTGCAGGCCATCGGCCTTTTGCGGTGGGTGTTTGTCGTGCCCGCTTTGGCCAGCATCCATCTGGCGTCCGACGCGGCCCCGGCCGACCGGGCTGCGGTGGAGGTGGTGTTCACCGCCATCAACCAATTCGGCGGTGTTGCATTGGGCGAGCATGTTGGCCAATGCCTGCTCATCGTCTGGACCACCGGCGTTGCCGGAATGCTGTGGCATGCGGGCGGCTTGATGGTGCCGGTTGCAATGGTTGGCTTCGCCACCGTGCCCTTGTGGGTGATGGCGCAGACCGAACTGTTCGGTACGGTCATTCCAACGGCACCCGTGACCGAGGCTGCCCCCTTTGCCTTCACCCTTTGGATGATCTGGTTGACGCTCCTTGCTGCAGCGTTGATCGGCCGGGATCTTCAGCGGCGGCGCTGATCTTTACCCGACACACGATTCAACCGGTTTCATGAACGACGGGCTTTCGAAAGAGGCACGAATGATCAACCACGTCGTCTTGTTCCAGTGGCGGCCCGAGGCCCGGGCGGATGCCATCAACGCCTACACATCGGCACTGGCGGCTCTGCCGGGGCTGATACCGGGCATCCTGTCCTACTCCGATGGTCCGCAATGCAGCTTGGAGGCGTCCGGTCTGCACATCGACTGGGGATTCGTCATGACCTTCCGGGATGCGGCGGCCCGAGAAGCCTATTTGCGTCACCCGGAATACCGTCGGGTGACGGAGGGACACAACGCGTGGATTCGGGAAAACGTCCATGTGTTCGATTACTCCCTGCCAGCGTCCGCCTACGCCGCTTTGGCTCCCGCCGAGGGGTGGTGAGTGAGGTCGTCTGCCGGATCGGAACGCCCACCGGGTCGACAAGGATGAGCGATGAACAGTGTGAGCTGGGATGACATGCATCTGCTTTTGCGGGTGGCGCAAGCCGGAGGGTTTTCCAGCGCCGCATCCGATCTGCGGGTGGACCAAAGCACGATCAGCCGACGGATCGCGCGGTTGGAGGACACCGCCGGAACAGCGCTGTTCCGGCGCACCAACCGAGGCGTCGAACCAACACCGGCCGCCCGTCGCCTTATGGTCAGCGCCGAACGCATGCAAGAGATCAGCCGACAGTTCGGAGAGCGGCTTAACGCGGGCCGCGATGCGCCTGTGACGGTTGACATGGCTCCGGACATCGCCATTGATCTGATCGAACCGCTGCTATCACGGGTCCCCGACGGGCCTATGGCCTGCGTGCGCCGTGCCCTTCCTGACCTCGTCCTGCCAACAATCCACCCGATGATTTCGGGGGAGGGCGGGGAGGCCGATCTCACATTGCACTGGGCGGTGAGCGGTCGGGCACAGGCACAGCGTGGTGATGCAACATCCTGCCGGGTTGCGCGCATTCCCTGGGCCGTGTGCTACGCGGACTCCTTTCTGGAGCGGGGGGGGACGATGCCGCAGAGATGGGACACCATCCCCGAACAGCCGTTGGTCCTGTGGACTTGTGGCAAGCGGGCGGGGGGATGTGACTATACGGAAGCGTTCAAACCCTGGCGCATCCTGGTGGCCCACGCCACCGAGCGGGAAAACGCGTCTTCGCTTCAATCGCTGATTCGCAAGCTGCGTCTGGGCATCGGTCTTGGCGTGTTGCCCACTTACGCCATCGCGATGAACGACGACCTGCGCGTGCTGCCGGTTGCCCAACCGGTGATGTCGCTTGATCTTTGTCTTTCCGTGACGAATACGGCGTGGCAAAAGGGCACCGTGCGTCAAGCCTACACCGGTTTGCAGCAAGCTTTTGCGTCCTTCAATTGTGATTACGGTGTTTTGCCCGATCTATACGGGAATCTGGATGATGACGGTCTGAGAGCCTGATCCGAAATTCAGTTGAGTGGTATCAGCCGGTTCGCTTGACAGCGTGGCCTGTCGGTGATTCAGGGGGGGCGCCAAAAACAACGGTGCATCCCTGATGGGGACTGATACCACCCGCGGGCATCGTCAACTCGTCGACAGACTGGCAGAGCCAGGGCACTGTGGACGGTAGCGACCTTCTGATCATGCGGCCAACGGCGCTCCGACCACCTCGGCCCAGGTGGCGAAGGCCTGGGCGCGGGCGGCGCGGTGGTCGGAGGCGGAGCGGCTGTCTCGGCGCAGATGGAAAAGGGTGTTGATCGGGGCGTGGATGGAGAGGAAACGTTGGACTTGGTGGGGCGACTGGAAACGCTTCATCTGGCGCTCCCGCCGCCGGGTGGGTTGGTGAGCGTTCTCGGCTCGGCTGTTCAGCCCCTTGTGCTGGCGGTGTTCCACCCCCGGCATGATCGCCCGCTTGGCGGCGGCGTAGGACTTCAGCGTGTCAGTGATCAGCACACGCGGAGCCCGGCCCTGTTTTTTCAGCAGCTTGCGCTGCAAGCGCTTGGCCGCTTTGGTGTCGCGTCGGCTTTGGACCAACACGTCGAGCACGAAGCCATCCTGATCGACCGCCCGCCAGAGGTGATGCTTGCGACCGCCGATGGTCGGAACGACCTTGTCGAGGTGCCATTTGCCGCCCCGCCTTGGTGTCCGGCGGTGCAACCGGGTGGCGATTTCGGGGTCGAACTTCCGGGCCCACTCGCGCACTGTCTTGTAGCTTACCGTGATGCCGCGCGCCGCCAGCAGGTCCTCGACCATCCGCAGGCTGAGCGGAAATACAGCCACACCGCCGTGGCAATGATCTCGGCGGGATAGCGGTAGCCAGCGTGGCGGGGATCAAGGCGCGTCGTTGAGCCGTTCCTTACCCTGCACGGACCGCCTCGGCAACTGCGGGGCAACACGTTGACGATGCCCGTCACAGAAATGCTGAAAGCTGGATGCACAAACGCCGAAGTCGCATCCATCACCGACGCGATCGGCGGGGGAAGCAAGCTGGGAACGTACGCTGATCGCAGTCGCGACTTGGCTCTCGGCGCATTGACGAAATGGAACAAAGCACAAACGGGAAAGGGCCGAGTGATCCAGCTTCGCCGAAAATCGTCCAGCAAACCACCCGGCCAAACCCCTTAAAAACTGCCGTTTATTACTTCATCGACGGGAACGCAAACTGCGCCCCTTCGCGCACACCGCCGGTCGGCCAGCGCTGGCTGATGGTCTTGCGGCGGGTGTAGAAGCGCACGCCGTCGGGGCCATAGGCCGACAGATCGCCGAACAGCGAACGTTTCCAGCCGCCGAAGCTGTGATAGGCGACCGGCACCGGCAGCGGCACATTGATGCCGACCATGCCGACCTTGATCATGTCGCTGAAGTAACGGGCGGCCTCGCCGTCGCGGGTGAACAGGCAGGTGCCGTTGCCGTATTCGTGGGAGTCGATCAGGTCCATCCCCTCCTGCATCGTCTTGACGCGGACGACGCAGAGGACCGGGCCGAAGATCTCCTCCTTGTAGATCACCATCTCCGGGGTCACGCGGTCGAACAGGCAGCCGCCCAGGAAATTGCCGTTCTCATGGCCCGGAACCACCAGGCCCCGGCCATCGACCACGAGTTCGGCCCCTTCGCGCACACCCTGATCGACGTAGCTCTTCACCTTGTCGAAATGGGCGCGGGTGACGAGCGGTCCCATCTCGCAGCCCGCCGAGGTTCCGGCCCCGACCTTCAGCCCGCGCAGCTCCACCGCCAGCTTTTCGACCAGACGGTCGGCCACCGCGTCGCCGACGGCGACCACCACCGAAATCGCCATGCAGCGTTCGCCGCAGGAGCCATAGGCCGCCCCCATCAGCGCGCTGACCGCGTTGTCCAGATCGGCGTCGGGCATGACGATGGCGTGATTCTTCGCCCCGCCCAGCGCCTGCACCCGTTTGCCGTTGGCCGTGCCGGTGGCGTAGACATATTCGGCCACCGGGGTCGATCCGACGAAGCTGACCGCCTGCACGCGCGGGTCGGTCAGCAGCGTGTCCACCGCCTCCTTGTCGCCGTTCACCACGTTCAACACGCCGGGGGGCAGGCCCGCTTCCAGCGCCAGTTGGGCGACCAGCAGGGCGGAGCTGGGGTCACGCTCCGACGGTTTCAGGACGAAGGTGTTCCCGCTGGCGATGGCGATGGGGTACATCCACAGCGGGACCATCGCCGGGAAATTGAAGGGGGTGATGCCCGCGACGACGCCCAGCGGCTGGAATTCCGACCAGGAATCCACCCCCGGCCCGACATTCTTGGAATGCTCGCCCTTCAGCAATTCCGGGACGCCGCAGGCGTATTCGACATTCTCGATCCCGCGCGTCAGCTCGCCGCGCGCGTCGTCCAGCACCTTGCCGTGCTCCTGCGTGATCAGCGCGCAGATGCGGTCGGCGTTGTCCTCCAGCAACTGCTTGAAGCGGAACATCACGCGGGCGCGCTTGGCGGGTGGGGTGGCCCGCCAGGCCGGGAAGGCGGCTTCGGCGGCGGCGATCGCCTCCTCCACCGTGGCGCGGGAGGCGAGCGCCACCCGGCCCGTCACCTCGCCGGTGGCCGGGTTGACGATGTCGGCGGTGCGGCTGTCGGCGGGGGCGTCGGTCTTGCCGCCGATCAGGTGCGGAAGAATGGTCATGGTCGGTTGGTCCGTCATCAAAGCGGGCATCAGATCAGGCGGTGGCTTGGATGGCGTCGGCGACGACGTTCATCAGGCCGTCGAGGTCTTCCGGGGTCGTCAGGAAATGCGGGCCGAATTGCAGCGTGTCGCCGCCATAACGGACGTAATAGCCCGCATCCCAGCATTTCATCGCGATTTCATAGGGGCGGCGCGCCGGTTCGCCCGGCAGGGCGGCGATGGTGACGGCACCCGCCAAGCCGTAGTTGCGGATGTCGGTGACGTGCTTCAGCCCCTTCAACCCGTGCAGGACCGTTTCGAAATGCGGGGCGAGCGCGGCGGCCTTGTCCGCCAGCTTGTCCTTTTCGAACAGATCCAACGCCGCGATGCCCGCCGCGCAGGCGACCGGATGGGCGGAATAGGTGTAGCCGTGCGGGAATTCGACCATGTAGGTCGGCCCGCCATTGTCCATGAAGGTCTGATAGATCTCATGGCTGGCGACCACCGCCCCCATCGGGATCGCCCCGTTGGTCAGGCCCTTGGCGACGTTCATGATGTCCGGGACCACGCCGAAGGCGTCGGCACCAAAGGCGGCCCCCATGCGGCCGAAACCGGTGATGACCTCATCAAAAATCAACAGGATGCTGTGCTTGGTGCAGATGGCGCGCAGCCGCTCCAGATAGCCCTTGGGCGGCGGCAGCACACCGGCGGACCCGGCCAGCGGCTCGACGATCACGGCGGCGATGTTCGACGCGTCGTGCAGGGCGACCAGCTCCTCCAGCGCGTCGGCCAGTTCGGCCCCCTCGTCGGGCATGCCCTTGGTGAAGAGATTCTGCGGCAGCAGCGTGTGCGGCAGATGGTCGGCGTCCACGCCCTGGCCGAACAGCTTGCGGTTGCCGCCGATGCCGCCCAGGCTGATGCCGCCGAAATTGACGCCGTGATAGCCCTTCGACCGCCCGATCAGCTTGGTCTTGGACGGTTGCCCTTTCAGCCGCCAGTAAGCCCGCGCCATCTTCAGCGAGGTGTCGGCGGCTTCCGACCCCGAATTGACGAAGAAGACGTGATCCAGCCCCGGCGGGGTCATCGAGGCCAGCTTGTGCGCCAGCTTGAAGGAGGCCGGATGACCGTATTGGAAACCGGGGCTGTAATCGAGCAGGCCCATCTGTTCGGCCACCGCCTGGGTGATCTCCGGCCGGTTGTGACCGGCCCCGCAGCACCACAGGCCCGACAGGCTGTCGTAAATCTTGCGGCCCTGGGCGTCCCAATACCACGCCCCTTCGGCCTTCACGATGACGCGCGGGTTCGCCTTGAAATCACGGTTGCCGGTGAAGGGCATCCAATGGGCGTCCAGCTCCGCGCGGGTCAGGCCCGCCGCCTTGTCCAGTCCAGCGCCATGGTCATTGTCCAAGGGGGCCATCCGTCCGTCTCCTGCGTTTGCGTCACGATGAAAGGGCAACAACGCGGACAGTGTGCCGGGCGCATGGATGTGGTTAAATCCAAACTGTTCAAACTTCAGTCTAGCGTTTCCTTACCTATCGAGCCGCCGTCATGAGCAAACCGCCCCGCCCCCTGTCCCCCGTGACCGACGCCGACATCCGCCTGCTGCGCGTGTTCAAAACCGTGGTGGAGTGCGGCGGTTTTTCGGCGGCGGAGGTGGAGTTGAACATCAGCCGCGCGGCCATCAGCCTGCACATGGCCGATCTGGAACGCCGTCTGGGCCTGCGCCTGTGCCGCCGGGGCCGCGCCGGGTTTCTGCTGACCGACGAAGGGCGGATGGCCTATGAGGCGGCCTTGCGCCTGCTCGCCGGGTTGGAGAGTTTTCGCAGCGAGATCAACACCGCCCATGGCCGTCTGCGCGGTGAGTTGAACATCGGCATCACCGACAACCTCGTCACCCTGCCGCAAATGCGCGTGACCGACGCGCTGCGCGGGTTGAAGACGCAGGCCCCCGACGTGCGGGTGAACATCCGCATGATCCCGCCCAACGAGATCGAGCGCGGCGTGCTGGACGGCCGTTTGCACATCGGCGTCGTCCCCGCCCGCCGCGCCCTGCCGGGTTTGGCCCGTTTCGCGCTGTATGAGGAGGAGTCGCAACTCTATTGCGGCAAGGGCCACCCGCTGTTCGACGCCGCGCCGGAGACCATCACCCGCGACGCGGTGGAGACCGCCGACGCCGTCGCCCCAACCCAGGCCCAGCAACCCCACGCGCTCAACGCCACGGCAACGGCGACCGACCGGGAAGGCGTGGCCTTTCTGGTGCTGACCGGTTGCTACGTCGGCTTCCTGCCCACCCATTACGCCCGCCAGTGGGTGGAACGCGGAGCGATGCGCGCCCTGTTGCCCGACAGTCACCATTGCAGCGTGACCTTTCACGCCGTGACGTTGAAAGGCGCGCAACCCAATCTGGTGTTGGAACGGTTTCTGGATTTGCTGTCGCGCCCGGTGCCCAAAAAGACAAGACAGAACATTTGATCTGCGCTCATGTTCCCATCAAGAAGATGAGAGTGCAGAAAAGCCGCTTATGCATGAAAATCAAGAAAACCAGTTATCATCATTGAAACTGGCAACACCAGAGGAATGTTGAATCAATAATCCCGTTCTTAATATTTTGGTCATCCGCCAATGTCAGAGAAACAGGGCCTGTTCCCGCCGCACCGCGTCGGCGATGAAATCGGCGGTCATGGCGATGCGGGCGAGCGATCGCATGTCCTCGTGCACGATCAGCCAAAAAGACCGGGTGATCGACACCTGTTCGGGCAGCACCCGGCGCAAAGCCGGTTCGGCCTGGGCGATGAAGGCGGGCAGGATGCACAGCCCCGCCCCGGCGACGGTCGCGTTGACCTGGGCCACCAGGCTGCTGCTCTTGATGCGTGGCGACACCTCGCCGATGCTTTGAACGTAATCCAACTCCGGCGTGAAAATCAGGTCGTCGATGTAGCTGATGAAGGATTGGCCGACCAGATCCGCCCGGTCGGTGATCGGCGGGTGGGCGTCAAGATAGGCGGCGGCGGCGTAAAGGCCCAGCCGGTAATCGGTCAGCTTGCGGGCGTACAGCCGCCCTTCCTGCGGGCAGGACAGGCTGATGGCGATGTCAGCCTCGCGCTTGGACAGGCTGAAGACGCGCGGCATGGCGACCAGTTGCACCTCCAAATCCGGGTGGCGCTCGCACAGACCGCCGATGCGCGGGGCGAGGAAGCAGCTGCCAAAGCCGTCGGGCGCGCCGATCCGAACCGCGCCAGACAGCGACAGGTCGCCGTCAGCGACCATGCTCTGCGCCAGAAAGGCCGCACTTTCCATCGCTTCGGCGGTCTGTTTCAGCCGTTCGCCCTGGGCGGTCAGGGTCAGGCCGCTGGGGCGGCGTTCGAACAGGGTGACGCGCAGCGCCTCTTCCAGCGCGCTGATCCGGCGGCTGACCGTGGTGTGGTCGGCCCGCAACCGTTGCGCCGCCGTGGTCAAGGTCCCGGCGCGAGCAACGGCGAGGAAATAGCGCAGATCGTTCCAGTTGAAATCCGACATGTCCGGCGGCAACGCGATTCCTGATGGGCGGGCGGCACTGTCCCATCAACCCCGCGACCTGACAAGTGGCGTTGCCGTGCAACAGCCGGTCTCAGCCTGCGTCGGAGCGGTCGGACGCGGCACCGGTTTTTTTGCCCCTGGATTTCGATCTGGTCGCAGGCGTTGTGCATGGTGAAAACCAGCAGAGGGCGCCGTCAAGGTGGTGGCGGTGCGGTTGCCGGAGGCGGTCGGGTTGGGGACGGTGGGGGAATGACAACGCACTTCGGTCCCCGCTTTGCCGGCTACCACCATCCTGGCGAAATCATCGTGACGGCCGTTTGACTGTACTACCGGTACCCATTGAGCCTGCGGATGGTCGAAGAGATGCTGGCGGGCGGTCGACCGAGATGGCTTCGTGCTGGTCCAAAGCTGACGCGACCTAAGGCGGCCAGACGCCTGCTGCGCAAGCTGTTGAAAGGCCAGTGCCGGGCACCGCAGGTCATGGTGATGGACACGCTCAAGAGCTACGCCGCCGCCAAGCGCGATATCATGCCGGGCGTCGAGCACCGGAAACACAAGGGCATCAACAATACAAGGGCATCAACAATCACGCCGAGAACTCCCACCAGCCAACGAGGCGACGAGAGCGCCAAATGAAGCGCGTCAAGTCGGCTCGCCACGTTCAACGTTTTCCCTCCATCCACGATCCGATCGCGAACCTCTTCCACCGTCGCCGAGACCACCGCCTCGTTGCCGACCCTCAAGCCGCCCGCGCCCAGGCCTTCGAGACCTGGGCAGAGGTCGTCGGCGCCCGGCTCGCGGCGTAATCCGACCGCCGTTATCCTGGCGGGCTTCCGCGTGCCTTCCTCCATCCGCAGTCCAAACAAGTTGACGGTGCCCCGCCATCGGGTGAGAGGTCGGATCGCCGTTCCACCGGACCCGGTTGGGAGCGTCGGGCCAAACTTGCGGGTTGATCCAGTGCGAAGGGGCGGCACCCGCCGCCCCTTCGCACCGAGACTCACGCCGGGAGCATGGTGCGCGCTCCCATCACGCGGTCGCAGTCAGCGCGCGACCGGCGTCGGCATGTTCAGCGCGTTGCGCTTCTTCACCGCTTCGTAAACGGTGGGGAAGGCCGGGCGGTTGACGTAGCGGCCCGCTCCGCGCACCGCGCGGCTTTCGCCCAGCGCGTGGACGATCCTGCCCTGGCTCAGTGTGTAGGCCGGGGTTCCCGTCACCGTCATGCCTTCGAAGATGTTCAGCCCGACCTTTTGCATCTGGGTCTTGGCCGAGATGGTCTTGGTCGCCGCCGGATCCCACACCACCAGATCGGCGTCGGCCCCGACGCTGACCGATCCCTTGCGCGGGTACAGGTTGAAGATCTTCGCCGCGTTGGCCGAGGTGATGGCGACGAATTCGTTCATCGTCAGGCGGCCGGTGTTGACGCCGTGCGTCCAGAGCGCGGTCATGCGGTCTTCAATCCCCGCCGTGCCATTCGGGATCTTGGTGAAATCGTTGCGGCCCATCGCCTTCTGCTCGGCGCAGAAACAGCAGTGATCGGTGGCGGTGGTGTGGAGATGGCCCGCCTGCAAGCCGCGCCACAGCGCGTCCTGATGCTCCTTGGAGCGGAAGGGCGGACTCATGACGTGACCGGCGGCATAGTCCCAATCGGGGTTGCGGTACACGCTGTCGTCGATCAGCAGATGACCGGCCAGAACCTCGCCGAACACCCGTTGGCCACCATCCTGGCCGCGCGTGATCGCCTCCAGCGCTTCCTTGGCCGAGACATGGACGATGTAGACCGGCACGCCGAACACCTTGGCCACCTGGATGGCGCGGTTGGCGGCCTCGCCCTCCACCTCCGGCGGGCGGGACAGCGGGTGCGCTTCCGGGCCGGTCATGCCCTGGGCCAGCAGCTTCTTTTGCAACTGAAACACCAGCTCGCCGTTTTCGGCGTGGACGGTCGGGATGGCCCCCAGCTCCAGACAGCGTTGGAAGCTGTTCACCAGCACCTCGTCGTCGGCCATGATGGCGTTCTTGTAGGCCATGAAATGCTTGAAGCTGTTCACCCCATGGTCGGCGACCAGCGTGCCCATGTCGGCGCGCACCGTTTCGTCCCACCAGGTGACGGCGACGTGAAAGCTGTAATCGCCCGCCGCCTTTTCCGCCCAGCCGCGCCAGGTGTGATAGGCCTCCATCAGGCTTTGTTTCGGGTTGGGGATGACAAAATCGATGATCGTCGTCGTGCCCCCGGCAAAACCGGCGGCGGTCCCGCTGAAGAAATCCTCCGTCGTCACCGTGCCCATGAAGGGCAGTTCCATGTGGGTGTGCGGGTCGATGCCGCCGGGCATGACGAAGCAGCCGCCCGCCTCCACCGTTTCGGTTCCGGCGGGAACGTCGAGATCCGCGCCGACGGCCTTGATGAGTCCGTCCTCGCAATAGACATCGGCGCGTTGCGTCTGCTCGGCTGTGACGACGGTTCCACCACGAATGACGATACCCATGGACGGCGCTCCCTTATGCGTTGGCGGGGGTGGAGGATGAAGAGGGTGGAGGGGCCGGGTCCGGCAGCCCGGCGGCGCGCAGGATCAACCGCAGCACCTCGGCGGTGATCTGGGCGAAATCCTGGCGGGTCAGGCTGCGGCGGCCCAGAACCTTGCGGACCTGAACGTCGAAATCGGCGTAATGCTGGGTCACGGCCCAGATCATGAACAGGAATTGGCGGGCGTCCACTGGGGCCATGCGGCCTTCGGCGACCCAGCCATCGATGACGGCGGCCTTGGCGTCGACCAGACGGCGCAGATCCTCCGACAGGAACCGTTCGATCTGCGCGCCGCCATGCAGGATTTCGTTGGCGAACACCTTGGAAGCCAGCGCGCGGGTGCGCGACGCCTCCATCTTGGTGGTGATGTAGGCGGTGAGCGCCGTGGCCGGGTCGGCGTCGGGCGTCAACGCGTCGATGGGGGCGAGCCACAGCCGCAGGATGTTGTCCAACACCGCGCGGTACAGCTCCTCCTTGGTGCCGAAATAATAATGCAGGTTGGCCTTGGGCAGCCCGGCCTTGTCGGCGATGTCGGCCATGGTCGCCCCGGCGCAGCCGGCTTCGGCGAACACGGCCTCCGCCGCCTTGAGAATGCGTTCCACATTCTCGCGGCGGATGCGCCCTTGCGGGGCGGTGGCGTCGGGGGAAACAAGGTCTGTCTTCAGCGTCATCACCAACCTTCGTCCATCATCCGTGACGCCCCCTCCCCCGTGGGGAAGAGGGGCGCAGAGAGAGGGACTGTATCACGCCGCCGCCGGGGATCGCTCGGCGTTTGCCCGTTCCAGCACGGCGTGCAGCAGAACCTCGCAGCCCGCCGTGGACCATTCCGGCGTCGTCTCCTCGATCTCGTTGTGGCTGATGCCGTCGATGCAGGGGATGAAGACCATGCCGGTCGGCGCGACCTTCGACAGATAACAGGCGTCGTGACCGGCCCCGGAAATGATGTCGCGGAAGGAATAGCCGGTGCGCTCCACCCCGTTGCGCACCGCTTTCACGCAATCGGCGTCGAACTGGATGGGGGCGTAGTACCAGATTTGCTTGAAGTCGCTCTCCAGCCCGATGCCGCTGGCGATGTCGTCCACCGCCGCCCGCAATTCGGCGTCCATCGCGGCCAGGATCTCATCCTTCGGATGGCGGAAATCGACGGTGAAGAAGACCCGGCCCGGAATGACGTTGCGGGAGTTCGGGTGAATCTGCATCAGCCCGACGGTGGCGCAGGCCGCCGGGCCGTATTTCAAGCCGATGCGGTTGACCGCGTCCACCACCCGCGCCGCGCCGAGCAGCGCGTCCTTGCGCCGGGTCATCGGCGTCGGCCCGGCGTGGGCCTCCTGCCCGGTGAAGGTGATTTCGTACCAGCGCTGGCCCTGGCAATCGGTGACGACGCCAATGGTCTTGCCCTCGGCCTCCAGGATCGGGCCTTGCTCGATGTGGGCTTCGAAATAGGCGCCGACCTTGCGTCCGCCGACCTCCTGGTCCCCGGCGTAGCCGATGCGGGCCAGCTCCTCGCCCATCGTCTTGCCGTCCAGATCCGCGCGCGACAGGCCATAGTCCAGATCGAACACCCCGGCGAAGACGCCGGACGCCACCATGGCCGGGGCGAAGCGCGAGCCTTCCTCGTTCGTCCACACCGCCACCTCGATGGGGGCCTCGGTGACGTAACCCATGTCGTTCAGGCTGCGCACCACCTCCAGCCCGGCCAGCACGCCATAAACGCCGTCATATTTGCCGCCGGTCGGCTGGCTGTCCAGATGGCTGCCCATGATGATCGGGGGCAGGCTGTCGTCGCGCCCGGCGCGGCGGGCGAAGATGTTGCCCATCTTGTCGACGCTGATGGTGCAGCCAGCCTCCTCGCACCAGCGCACGAACAGGTCGCGGCCCTGCTTGTCGAGATCGGTCAGGGCCAGACGGCAGACGCCGCCCTTGGGCGTCGCGCCGATCTGGGCCATGTCCATCAGGCTCTGCCACAGGCGGGAACCGTTGACGGCGACATTCTGCGGATAAGACATCGTTGCTCTCTCCCAAACGGGATATCGGGGATCCGGCGGCGGTTGCTCGGCGCGCTTATTCGGCGGCGGCGCGCATCGGGTTGCGGGGGTCTTCGGGCCAGGTCATGTAGGGCAGGCCGTTTTCCTCCGGCTGCATGGTGATGCAATCGGGCACCGGGCAGACGTGGGAGCACAGGTTGCAGCCGACGCACTCCTCGTTCACCACGGTGAAGATGCGGCGACCCTCGCCCTGGTCGATGCGGATCGCCTGGTGCGAGGTGTCCTCGCAGACGATGTGACACCGTCCGCAATCGATGCACAAGGCCGGATCGATCACCGCCTTGGTCGAGAAGTTCATGTTCAGGTCGTTCCAGTTCACCACGTTGCGAACGGCCCGGCCCGACAGCTGGTCCAAGTTGGCGTAGCCCTTGTCGTCCATCCAGTTGGACAGGCCGTTGATCATGTCCTCCACGATCTTGAAGCCGAAGGTCATGGCGGCGGTGCAGACCTGCACGTTGGTCGCCCCCAGCGCCAGGAACTCCGCCGCGTCGCGCCAGGTGGTGACGCCGCCGATGCCCGACACCGGCAGCCCCGCCGTGTCCGGGTTGCGGGCGATCTCCGCCACCATGTTGAGCGCGATCGGCTTCACCGCCGGGCCGCAATAGCCGCCATGGCTGCCCTTGCCATCGACCACCGGGGTGGGGGCCATGGCGTCGAGATCGACGGCGACGATGGAGTTGACGGTGTTGATGAGCGACACCGCGTCCGCCCCGCCGCGCTTGGCCGCTTCCGCCGACCACAGGATGTTGGTGATGTTGGGCGTCAGCTTGACGATCACCGGCAGGTTGGTGGCGTTCTTCACCCAGCGCGTCACCTGCTCGACCATGTCCGGCACCTGGCCGATGGCCGATCCCATGCCGCGCTCGCACATGCCGTGCGGGCAGCCGAGATTCAGTTCCAGCCCGTCCACCGCGCCGGTGGCGGCGATGCGGCGGGCCAGCCCGGCCCACGCCTCCTCCTCGATCCGCGCCATCAGGGACACGACCATGGCGCGATCGGGCCAGTCGCGCTTGACCTGGATGATCTCCTGGAGATTGACCTCCAGCGGGCGGTCGGAAATCAGTTCGATGTTGTTCAGCCCGATCAGCTTGCGCTCGTTGTCGAGATGCGCGCCGTAGCGGCTGGACACGTTGACGACGGGCGGATCCTCGCCCAGCGTCTTCCAGACCACGCCGCCCCATCCGGCCTGAAAGGCGCGGACGACGTTGGTCAGCTTGTCGGTGGGGGGGGCGGACGCCAGCCAGAACGGGTTGGGCGACCGGATACCGGCGATGGTGCTGCGCAAATCGGCCATGGTTCGGCTCCCGTGTCAGGCGGTCAGGTGGCGGTGGATGGCCAGGGCGGCGAGCTTGCCGTCCTGCACGGACTGAACGGTCAGATCCTCGCCGCTGGCGACGCAATCGCCCCCGGCATAGACCTTGTCCAGGCTGGTGCGGTGGTCGTCGTCGATGACGATCTTGCCGCCCGACAGGGCCAGCCCGTCCAGCGCCTCGCGCGCCAGCGTCTGGCCCACCGCCTTCAGAACCATGTCGGCGGGCAGGCTGTAGCGCTCGCCGGTCATCACCAGTTTGCCATCCTCCAGCCGCGTGCGCTCCAGCGTGATGCCGGTGGCGTCGATGGCGACCGGAGCGGCGAAGGTCTTCAGCACCACGCCGTTGGTCTGCGCCAGTTCCTGCTCCCACGCGGTGGCCCCCATCTGGCCGCGTCCGCGCCGGTAGACCAGCGTCACATCCTCCGCCCCCAGGCGTTTGGCCTGGATGGCGGCGTCCACGGCGGTGTTGCCGCCGCCGATGACCACGACGCTGCGGCCCACCGCCACCGGGACGTCCGGGGTCGCCTGCCGCACCCGTTCGATGAAGGCGGTGGCGTTCTCCACGCCGTCGCGCTCCTCGCCGGGGATGTTCAGGCGGTTGTTGCCGCCCAAGCCGACGCCCAGGAACACGGCGTCGAACTCGGCCCGGAGCGTCTCCAGCGACAGGTCAGCGCCCAGGCGACGGCCATGCTCCACCGTGATGCCGCCGACCTCCAGGATGAAGGCGACCTCGCGCTGGGCGAAATCATCGGCCATCTTGTAGGGGGCAAGACCATATTCGTTCAGGCCGCCGGACTTCGGCTTGGCCTCATACACCGTCACCTCATGGCCCAGGCTGGCCAGACGGTGGGCGCAGGACAGACCGGCGGGACCGGCCCCGACCACGGCCACGCGCTTGCCGGTGGCCTCGGCGCGGGCGAAGGGATGGGGGCCTTTGCGGGCGAAGAGGTGATCGGTGGCGTGGCGTTGCAACCGGCCGATGGCGACCGGACGCTCCTCGGCGGTGTTGCGGACGCAGGCCTGTTCGCACAGGGTTTCCGTCGGGCAGACACGGGCGCAGGTGCCGCCCATGATGTTCTCCGACAGGATCGTGGTCGCCGCCCCCTTCAGATTGCCGGTGGCGATGGAGCGGATGAAGGACGGGATGTCGATCCCGGTGGGGCAGGCGCGCACACAGGCGGCGTCGTAACAGAACAGGCAGCGGTTGGATTCGGCAAGCGCCTGCACCGCCGTCAAGGGCGGTGTGAGATCGGCGTAGGGCGAAGCCGGAATGTCAGCGTTCAGGGTCATGGCGGATGGCTTCCCTTTGGTCGCTATGCGGCGTGGCATTCCGATCATCAGCAACCGCCGTGCCAAGCGTTTCCAAGGGCTGGAGCGTGGCGGAAAAGCTGACTGTGTGGTCAAGAACTGACGCCTTGGACAATCATGGCAGCGCTTCAAATTGCACGCAACACGGACTTTTTGCGCCCAATTCCTGGGCGGTTGCGGTCAAAAGCCGGAAAAGAACCGCTGTGCGCCGCATCAAAATCAGGCGTATCAAGGGATTGCCGCACGCGGCCCCTGCCTCATTCGGCAGCAGGGGGGTGAAAAAAGCACGAAAATTTCGCAAAACCCGACGTCAGCGCCGGGACGGATCGGGCAAACCGTCGCCAATTCCCATTCGGAGCCATCCGGGGGTGTCCATCCTGGGGGTTGGTTTGCGCTTTCGGGGTTGGCGATCAGCCGACCCTGAAGGGATCGGGGAATCGCCACCGCCCTGGATCCCCGAGGCCTGCCAACGGCGCGGAAAGACTCCTCCCGCTGAATTGGTTGGCAAGCTTTGCAAAGGTTCTGGCGGGATTGATGCTGGCTCCACCGACCCGATCAATCCGATCGCACCGCAACGCGTTCAACTCAGAGGCGGGGGTTGTCAGGTAAGAGCCTTGGGCCAACTTATCCAGAGCATCAAAGGCGATCTCGTACACCTCTCGTTTGATGGTCTGGTCCGGCGTGCCATCGTTGCGCAAGGCGGCCAGCGCGGCCAAAGCGGCGTGTGATAGATCGACGGCCGACAAGTCGGTGCGCGAGACGGTGGACCACACTGTCAGGCGCGCGAACATCGCGAACGCCGCGCGGTGATCCGGTCGGTCTGGGGCGGACGACAACGCGTTCGTCAAGGCCCTGAGACCGAGCGGCCTCAAGTCGTTTTGCCAGCGGCAATGGTCGGCGAAAATGACCGCGCTGCTGTTGGGCCGTTGCGCCCAATCGGTCACGCGGTCCAGGTCGGGCAGCCGGTTGAGTTCGGCGGCAAGATCAATCCAGTCATCCCAGAACGGCACGGTTTCGCCGGATGCCTGCAGCGCGAGGGCGGCGTCCAGAAGCGTCTCCTCCGATTTGGTCCACCGTGCTTTCAGATGCTGGCGGTAGAGCTGGGCGATCCGCCAGTGACGCAGCACAAACACCTCACTGTCCTGGCGCGGCTTCCGCTGAATTTCGGATTGCAGAACGGAGAGCACCTCGCGCTCCAACCGGGCGGTGTCGGGGGCACCAAACAACGCCTGGGCCAGCACCCGACGCTCAAGAAACGGCTCACCCCGGTTGGAGGGGGCCGTGCCCACACGGGCGTGCAGGGCGGCGACCAACGCAAGCGCATCCGCAAGCACCGGGTGGTTGGACAGGGTGCTTTGAACGGCATCGACGAACGCCCGTCCACGATTTTTGTGAACGCTCCAGCGCCCATCGGTGGCCTCGTCCAGCGCCAGCAATCCGCCGAGCCATGACGCGTTGCCGCTCATCCGGGGGTCGTCCGCAAACGCGCGCTTCATACGGCCCGCTTCGACCGACGTCAGGCCGATCCCCTGCGCGCCGATCAGCCAGGATCCGAGGTGCAGGGAGCATCCGTGCTGCCAATCCGGCGGATCGGAGAACAGCGAGGGCGCGGTCCCGGACGCCCGCAGCGCATCCCGTTCCAACGGGTTGCTGCCCAGCAGAAAGGAGATCCGATCCACCTCGGCCAGCGCGCGGGCGTCGTCCAGCAGCCCGCTGACCTCATGGGCGTGCCGACTGGCCTGTTCAATCACCAGCAGGATCTGGCGGTTGGCGTTCTCGCGCAGCGCGCGCGCGAACGGAAATTTGCGCAACGGCTGACCGGACCGATGCCGGTACACCGCCCACTTCCCTGTGCCTCGCAGTTCCGCTGTCGCCTGCAAGATGGCGGTGCTGCGCCCTTCACCATACGGCGTTTCGATCCAGGCCGTGACGGGGGCGTGTTGACCGCAGGCGTTGGACGGTTCCAGTTGCCGCACCGCTTCCGCCGCCAACGGGTTGGGTGCACCCGGCAACCGCAGCGCGACAGCCAGATCGGGAGCCGTTCCCGTCAGGTAGCAGCGCAGCCGTTGAGCGTTGACGCTCACCGGGGTTGCATTGTCCTCCTCCAAGACCCAGCTATCCCCCAGCGGATCAAGCCACGCCTGAAACGCCTGCGTGTTGGGGAGGGGAAACTCAAAGAAATCTGGGCCTTCGAGGGGATCCTCCGGAAAGGCTTGATCGTCCAGTCGCACCCCGGACGACAGAACAATGCGGGGACGAACACGGAACGTGTCGCCGGTGGCGCGGAAGGTCAGCAGGGTGTAACCACCCAAGGCGTCGCGCGCCACGGTTGGACCCGTGTTGCGGGAGCCGAAATGCGCCGCCCGCGCTTGCAGGGTGACGCACACCCCATTGCGCCGGATGTCGAACTGCCCATCGCCCGCATGCTGATGCCCGTGCAAGTAGATGGCCTTGTGCTCGCGCAGGATGGCTTTGACCTGCTGTTCCACATCCGGGGCAAACCAGGACAACGGATGATGCCCCAGCACCAACCGATGATCCGCGCCTTTTGCCGCCGCCAACTGGCCGCGCAGCAGAGAAACACCGGGATTCAAGCGCCGCAGGCTGGCCGCAGACCCCTTCGGATCCAGCAGCCAGTTGGTGTTCAGTCCCACGACAGCCAGTGTCAACCGCCCGCCTGGCAATTGAAGCAACCGCGAAAAACTGCCTTCGGCTTTCAGCCAATGATCACCGGATGATGGCGGTGATTTAGGCTGAGTCGTTGAATCCCAACCCGGAGATGGAAGGCAATTCTGGAAATTCAGGAGTGGTAATGAAAGAGTATCCCGCGTTGAATTGGGAGGAGAATTATCAATATATTTCTGAAACGCATTCAGGGGGAATGTGTAACCAGCAGGGTATTGACTGAAATCATGGTCATGATTCCCAGGAACGATGAAGAACGCAGGCGGTCGATCCGGTTGAGCCTGAATCAACGCGTCCACCACCAAGCTTTTGAACCGAAGATAGGCGTCCGCCGCCCCTCCCGTGGCGATGTCGCCCGTCACCATCACCGCATCCAGTCCCGTCACGGTGTCCTGCTTGACCGCAGCGATCAGTGTCTGAATCGCGGCTGTTTGCTCTGGGTCCTCCGGATTGGTCAGGTGAAAATCTGAAACATGAAGAATATGAATGGAATCTTGGAAAACATCAGTGAGGATTGAACCGTCCGTTGAAAGACTATCCATTTGTCATTCCTCACGTGAATAGCATACAGTCGTGTGCCGTAGGACATCTATTGATTCATAATTCAGTTATCACTATGATTGCGGCAAATTTATCCTGAATCAAGCATCATTGATACCGACAGAGGTGCGAAATGGTCAACCCGCTGCATCCGGTTGTGTCGCAGGATGGCTGCACCGTCGGCGCAAACGGGGAACCGGATCCGCTGGATGGGCTGGTGGCGCTGTCCCCGGCCATGGCGCGCACCCTGTCGCACGCCCGCAAGATCGCTCCGCTCGCGGGGCCGGTTTTGTTGACGGGGGAGACCGGCACGGGAAAAACGCGCCTGGCGGAACTGATTCACGCCCTGTCGCCGCATCGGAACGGCCCGTTGGTCAAAAAGGGCTGCGGCGAACTGATCGACGAGATTTTGGGGTCGGAACTGTTCGGCCACCGTAAGGGGGCGTTCACCTCGGCGATTTCCGACCGCCGGGGCATTTTGACCATGGCCGACGGCGGCACCCTGTTGCTGGACGACATCGACACGCTGTCTCCCGCCTCGCAATCCCGGCTTCTGCGTTTCATGGACGATGGCACGGTCACGCGGCTGGGCGATGACGGGGATGGGCGGCGGGTGCAGGTTCGCATCATCGCCACCACCAACCGGGATTTGGAAGCGCGGGTGCGCGACGGCAGTTTTCGGGATGATCTGTTCTACCGCCTGCGGCGCTGGCGTCTGCATATCCCCCCTCTGCGCGAGCGGCGCGAGGATGTGGAGGCGCTGGCCCGCCGCTTCCTGGACGCTTATCAGGCCCAGATGCCGCCCAGCGGCCCCGTCCTGCGCTTCGACGACGACGCCATCGCCTTGCTGAGCGATCTGCCATGGCGTGGCAACATTCGTGAATTGCAGGAGGTGGTCGACAATGTGGCGGCGTTCGGCGAGGCGCGCGACGGCTGCATCACCCAGGACACGGTTGCCCGCGTTCTCTTCGTGCCGGGGGCCACGCCCTGCGCCATGCCGGGGGCGCTGTCCGACGATCTGGGGGACGACGCCCGCATCCACCGCGCCTTGACCCTGACCAACTGGGACATCAGCAAGGCCGCGCGCATCGCCTGCTGTTCACGGGGAACCATCTACGCCCGGATGAAGGAGCGCGGCTGGAAACGCCCGTGATGGTGGTTGTTCATTTGAACAGAATCGTTCAAGGGATGAGCAGGCGGTTTTGTTGTTCTCAGAAGGTGATTCAAGGAGAATCAAAGCACTTACAGGTTGGCACAATGATTGCCATGCACGTCTCGAAATCGGTGAAGGAGAGGCGGCATGGTGTGGATTGTGCGATGGGTGGTGTGCCTGGTGTTGGCTGTTCTGGCCGTCACGGACGCCAGCGCGCAAAGCGCGGCCACCTCCCCGGAGGCGGTGGCCGACAGTCAGACGCTGCCGCCGATTGACCTGCTGGTCTATGTCGACCGTTCCAAAACCATCTACACCGGAACGGGGAGCAGCGCGCCCAACGCCCGCATCGTCACCATGCTGTCGAAAATGTTCGACCAACCGATTGATGACGGCCGCCGCCCCTTCATCGCCGCGAACGACAAGGTGTATCTCCACAGCTTCGGGGCCACGCCTGCCCCGGTGGTTCCCGCCATTGATGCGGGGGATCGCAACGCCCTGAAAGCGGGTGTGGCCGCGCTCAACACCAGCGTGACGCCCGACACGAAAACAGATTTCAGGACGTTGATTGAGGCCATCTACAAAAATGATGTTCTGACAACTTCCGACAATCGCTTGAAAATTGTCCTGATCGCCAGCGATTTCATTGACGATCCAAATGACAATGCCACAAACGCGGAGAAGACGGGCGTTTGTGATTTGCTGGAAACCTACAGAAAGAGCGGGGCGACGCGCATTCCTGGCGACATTCGCGAGTTGCGGCGCGCCTTTGGCGGGGCTGCGGCGACGAACAGTTGGAAACCGTTTATGGGCCTGTTGCTGGTCGAACCGACCCGGACGGATTTTGCGGGTTTGGGTGCCCAGTACCAGAAATGTCTGTTGGACACGGTGCAGGACGGGCCGATGCACAAGACCATCGCCAACGCGGTCGGTGCCGTTTCCATCCGCTTCAGCGAGGTTGCCAACGACGCCGACCGCTTCGCCCGCGATTTCGTGACCGAGGTCTACCGGGCGTCGCAACCCGGTGTGCAGATCGACGCCAGCACAAGCCTGTGCACTTTGCGGGGCGGAGAAGGAAGCTGTTCGTTGGAGGTGTCCAACCGATCCCGTCTGCCCATCCGCATCCAGCAATTCAAGTTTCAGGCTTCCCAAGGCAACGATGTTCTGTTCACCGCAGCGTCGGATCTGACGCTTGCCCCCAACGCCCAACAAAGCATCCGCATCGGCCTAACCACGGACCAGATCGCCAAATTTCCCAGTGGCGAGGCGATTCAGATTGTGGCGGTGGACACGGGAAAGCACGCGCGGCCAGCCACGGGCGTTCCGATCAAACGGCTGCAGGGTCTCAGCCTGACCAAGGCGGCCATCGAGTATGCCTCCGGCGGCAGCGGTCAGCGGGAGGTCGTGGTCACTGTGACCAACCCGAATCCGGAAACCCTGTCCGTGAAAGAACTGCTGTTTTACGGTGACGGCAACATCACAGGGCCACGAGAGCGGCTGTCGATCACCGGCCCGGACGCGGTTCTGCCGGGAGGGGCGCGCGATCGTAGCTTGCGTTATCCACTTCCCGTCGGCTTGGCGCAGCTTGCCAATTCCAAACTGACCGTCGCCGCCACAGACACTTTGACAGGGGTGACCACCGATCGCAGACCACTGGAACCGCCCCCGCCGCTGCGACCGTTGGAGATCAAAAAAGCGCAGGTGCAGAAGTCAGGGGCCTCTGGGCAGGGAGAGTATTTGCTGACTCTGTCCGTTGACAATCCCGGCCCCGTGGAAAACGGCATTTCCCAGCTTGTGTTCACGTCGAACCTGAAGCGTGGTTGGCGGGCGCGGCGCGAGGCTGAAACTGCCGAACGCATCGCTGCTGGGGGCAGTGTGACGACGCGTCTTCGCCTGAATATGGATCGGGATTCAGAGATCATTGAAGGACGCGACATCCTGCTGACCTGTGTTGATGTGCGTCAAGAAGCCTGCAGTGACATGGTTTCGGTGGAATTGCCCAAACCGGAATCCCTCGACATTGGCAAGAACATCACTTGGGTTTCCAGCGACAAGGGAGGACCTCCCAGTCTCCGTTTCACCTTACGGAACCCCGGCTCGGTGCCGGTGACAGTGAACGGAGTCCAGGTTGCCAAGGGCAGCGACCGGGAACGACTTCCGACCACCACCAAGCCAACCATCAACCCGGGGACGGAGGAAACGTTGACCGTGCCCTACAAAGGCGGCACTGACTTTTTGCAGCGTTTTCATCCCAACGACACAGTCTTCCTGCAAGTGGAATGCGCAGAAGCGGACTGCTCCGGGGAACGGGAGCGGGTCCCCGGCTTGCCGAACGTGACGCTGACTCTTGAGGAAACCCGGCCGTCATTGTGGAAACAGGGTGTCAGCGTGCCGGAACTCGCTCTCACCGTCAGCAGCACCGTGGACTTTACCAACTGGATTGGCGGTGTCTGGGCTTCGACCGATGAACGAGGCGGCGCAACTGCTTACAAGCTGACCCTGGAACCTCCCCCGGCCCAAATCCCGCCCAACGGTCGGATCACCTTTCCGGCAACGTTTCAGAAACTGCCCAACGATCTGTTGACCGGGGCCGATGTGTTTGTTTGCGTCGCTGGTTACTATGAATTCGGGGTGAGCGCGCCCGACTTCCGGTGCCCAGCGGATCGCTGGAGCCGTGTGGCGCTCCCGTCCCGCGCCCCGGTGGTGGTGGTCCCGGACAGCAAGAGCTTTGACAGAAATGCTTCTCAACTGCGTTTGAAGGTGCGCAACCCCAACGCGGTGCCAACGGTGGTGTCCGCCGTGGTGCTGGCGGGCGACACCAAACGTGACCACGTGTTTCGTTTGACGCGGCAAAGCCCTCTGGTGGTGGGTGCGGATCGCGAGGCGGATCTCACGATGGCGTTGACCGATGAGCAGGTCAAAGAGCTGGAAAAAAATCCGACGATCAAGGCTGCCGTCATCGACAGCACCAACCCTTCCGCCACAAACAACGGTGCCCTGGACACGCGCGGGGTCGAAATCTCTACGGAACATTACAGCGTGCGCATCACCGACGCCGCGCTGGAAAGCCGGTGGGAGTTGAGCGGTTCCTTTCCCTTCGTGACAAGCCGGTCCATTGTATCCGCCGTCATTGTGACCACCCGAAGCTCGCCGACCTCGCCTCCGGTGCAGAAAATATCCGTCGGTCTCAGTGGGGTGGGGATGGATGGGGTGCCCGGCCCGACCAAGCGGATGCTCGATGTCACCTTCCAACGGTTGGAAGCGGAAAAGACCGTGTCCTGGTTGTTGCCCTTGGATCATGACATCAAAGGCCCGATTGACGTGACCGCGTTCCATGATCAAGGAGCGGATACGCCATCACTTAAAACAGCTTCGCCGAAAATTTTGTCAAAATACACCCCCTGGATCGGGCACATGGTGGTGTTTTTCATTGGTTCTATGTTTGTGTCTGGTTTTGTTTATCTTCGGTACAAGACAAAATATTTCAAAATTCCAGAATCCATCGAGATCATAGGGAGAGAAACCCTCAAGAAGATCGTCGAGTACGTCAACATAGCAGGCGTGCTGTCATTTATTGGAACAGCAGCACCGATCATTGGTGCGTGGCTCACCGGAGGTCCCATCGCTGCCGCCGCGATGTTTCTCTTCAGTTTCATCCTTGTTATGTTCCTGGGGGTCGTGGCTGGGGGCGGTCACGCCGGGTGGCGGCACCGTCAACTCAAGCGGATGGTGGAGACGGGAAGCCCGGCCATGCCCTATCCGCTGGCAGCATCGGCGGCGAAAAAGAGTCTCACAAGGTGGATGTATGGTTTGGGAGCTGCGGCTTTTGTTCTCGGACTTGTCTTCGCCGTGTCCAACGTCCCCCTCCACCAGCGGCCGGGCGTTGAATTGATCGAACTTTGAACGCGGAACCGCCCGCGCCGATGGCGCGGCGCGGGCGGTCTTTGACGTCCCACGGGCGCAACACACGGATGGCCTTCAGGAGGCAGCATGGCACAGGATGACACCATCGGAACGGTTCGCCGCATTCCCACCCTGTTGGTGGCGTTGGGCGGCACCGGCATGCGCACCGCCCGTTACGCGCTGTGGCTGGCCACGCGGGGCGGGGATCAGGGTCTTCAGGCCATGCATGAAGCGGGCGAAATCCAGGTGGTCGCGGTGGACACCGATTGGAAAGCCAACCGCGAGGATGTGTTCGTCGAGGAGTATGTCGTCCCCACCTCCGGCGCGGGGGCTGGCAGCGCGGGGCAGGAGCATCGCCGCCTGCCCCGCGTGCCGCGCGTGGTGCTGGTCAAGACCGAGGACATCACCCGCGCCGTCCAATCCATCCGCGCGCGTCACCGGGGCCGCCTGAACGGGCACGACCACGATGACCACGACGACGAGATCGTCGAGCTGAACAGCCGTTGGACCCGGCGCAATGGCTTGAAGCTGGAGGAATGCCTGTCCTGGCTGCCCCAGGTCGATCCCCGCGCGGGCGAGGAGATCTCCCCCGGTCAGGCCCGCTACGAAGGGGCCGGGCAATGGCGCCCGTTGGGCCGGGTCGGCCTGTTCCTGGAGGCCCGCGCCATCCTGGACGAGCTGCGCGAAGGGCACCGCCGCATCCGCAACGCCACCCCGCTCGAACGCCCGGTTCGCGTGCACATCATCTGCTCCCTGTCCGGTGGCACCGGATCGGGGATGTTCTGGGACATTGCCTGCCTGTTGCGCCACATTGATCCGTCCTGCACCATCACCGGTTCGTTCCTGCTGGCCGAGCCGTTCCGGGGGGCCGACCGGGCCGAACGGATCGAGGCCAACGCCTACGCCGCCCTGAAGGAACTGGCGGTTTACAAGAACCTGCAACAGCCCAAGCCGTTCGAGGTGCTCTATCCGATCGGGCCGAACGGTCTGCGGTTCCGCCGTGAACCCAACGATCCCAGCATTTTCGATTACGTGTATGTCTATCAGGGCTTTGCCCCAAGCCAGCAGACCGCCGCCGTTGGCGACGTCAACGAGGCGGCGATTGAAACCAGCTGCTTCCGTCTGGCGCAGAGCATCATGGCCCAGATGCGCGACGACGTGCGCGCCCGGATCGACGAGGGGGCCAACAACGAGCGCAGCGACACCAACGCCCCGCCCGGCCATCCGGAGCGCGGTTATGTCTTCTCCTCCTCCGCCGTCGCCGAACTGGAGATCGCCGATTCCACGCAACTGCACGAAACACTGGAAACCGCCTATCTGCAAACCATCCGCGAACGGTTGATCGGTCGGGACCGCCCCATTCTCCAGGATGCGGAGCTGGCAAAGGCGTTGTTCACCCCGATGATCGACCACATAAAGCGGTTGGCGTCCGACCCAACCGCCGAAGAACCGGTTGACGGGGACAGCGTGACCATCCTGGTCCGGGGGGATGCTTCGCGCAACAACAAGGGGGAGGTGAGCCTTAGTTTCCCGATGACCACCAGCGTGAACAGCTACGAATCCGTGCTGGAAGCCACCCGGCGCGCGGCGGAACTGCGCCCGTCGACCGACTATCAGTCCATTGCCCGCATGCTGGACGGGTTGAACAAGCTGGAAAAGGCGCTCGATCAACCCGAACCGGCGGACATCACCGACGCCAAGCGGCGCGACCGCGTCATGGAGCTGTACCGGGATTCCACCTGTGTCGATCCTGCGCTGCGGGAGGGGTGGAACGCCTGCATGCTGCGGGAGACCTGGCGCGATGGTTCCCTGCCAAAGACGGACGCGGAGCCGGTGGTGGCCCAGGTGGACATCGCCGATTTCCTGATCGACGACGCCCGGACCCTGTGGCACTTGCTGCAGAAAGGCATCGACGATGCCAAGGCGGCCCTGCACGCCAACGCCGCCGCCATCACCGTCGGCGCGCGCGAGGTGATCGAGGTGTGGCGCAGGCAGATGGACAGCCTGTGGCAGGACCAGCCGCGCGGCACCGTGACGATCACCGCGCCGGGGTCCCTGGTGCAGTTGCGCCCAGCGCTGGGGCTGCTGCGCCCCGATCATCCGGCGGACCGGATCCTCAACGACGCCATCAGCAAGACCGGTCACTGTGGTCCGGTGAAGAGCATGATGAAGCGCTTCGCCAGCCAGTTGCGGAGGGAGCTGGTGGAGACGGTGGCCAAACGGACGGAGGTGCGCGACGGCCTGAGCCTGGCCTTTGCCGGTTACATCGTCAAAAACAGGGCAACGGTGAAGGATCATCTGAAAACACTGCTGGACGCTGCGGATGGCCACGAGCGGATGATGCGGGAGCGGGCGGATCATGTCCTGTCGCTTGGCCATGGCCGCCTGTCGCACATCTATCCGGATCCGGACGGTCCGTTCGAACGGTTCGAACAGGCGCTTGGCACGACGCTGGT
This sequence comes from Azospirillum griseum, assembly GCF_003966125.1. Lineage (GTDB taxonomy): Bacteria > Pseudomonadota > Alphaproteobacteria > Azospirillales > Azospirillaceae > Azospirillum > Azospirillum griseum. Next base: position 57,451 of record NZ_RXMA01000021.1, on the reverse strand, counting down.
CGCGGCGCTGGACCGGCTGACCAGCGAGGAATCGGTGAAGGCGACCGACGCGGCGGCTGAACGCTTGGCCCGTCTGGCCGAATCCGTCGCACGCGCGCAGAACAGTCCGGCGTTGCCGCTGGCCATCGATTTCCAAGCCAACGAGGAGCAGGTGAAGCTGTGGGCAGCGTTGCTGCGCGCGCTGTCCCCCGCCTTGACCACCGACGCCGCCCACAGTTCCGAGCGGTTCGTCACCCGTCTGGCCCGCCTGCTGGAAACGCATTTTCATCCGGAATGGAACGTCGAGGACGCGCGGGACGAACAGCGATTCAAGAAACGTCTGGCCCGCATGCGCGTGGTGTTCACCGCCTTCATCCGCTATTGGGCTGAACAGGAGGAGTTCGTGCTGGCCCGGTTGGGGGGCGAGGACGGCATGCGCGAAACCTTGGCCAATTGCCGCAGCCGGGTGTTCGGCAAGGGATCGGTCGCCCCGTCGATCCAGCAGGACAAGCTGGTGATCGGCAAGCCGCTGGTGGTGGATGGGTCGGCCGAACAGCGGTCAAACACCCGCAGCCGTCTGGAGCAAAGCTTCCGCATCGCCGCCCAGGCCACGATGAATCAGGCGCCGATGTTCTGCCGCGAGCCGACGGCGCGCCCCATCGTGTATTACGAACAACTGTACCGATCCGGCGCCGAAATCGTCGACATCGACCGCTACCACCGCAGCTACACGGCGGTTCCGGAAGAGCAACGCGCGTTGCACCACATCACGAGCGACGCCGCCGCTCTGCCCGATCTGATGGAAGGAAACAACCAGGCCCAACCCCGCCGCGCGGCCTGGACCTGCACGGATTCCAACCATGAGGACATTCAAATCCCATGGACCGAGGAGATTTGCCCGAGCTGCATGGCGGAGTATGAGCAGGGGATCCGCCCGCTTCATCTGGTCAGCCGCCGCAACGCCAAGGAAACGCCGCTGCCCTGCCCGGGCTGTGATCCCCAGCACCCGTTGATGATCCCGGCGTCCATGACCCGTTTCCTGTTCAACGGCGTCAGACCCAGCGAGCTGGCCACGTTCGAGCTGCAAGCGGAGCGGCTGGAGCTGGACATCCGGTGCAAACACACCGCCGGATCACGGCACCTGATCTTTCCGTCCATTGAGGTGATGGAGGCTGGAAAGCGCCGTTGGCTCCACGTCTATCGCGAAGGCGGGCATTTCATTTCAACGCGCGACGGATCCCACATCGAACACAGTTGCTTCCACTGCGGTTTCCCCATCACCGACCGTCAGCTGGAAGCCATCCGCGATGGCCGCAAGGTGACGTGCCCGCGCTGTCAACGGGCGTTGCGCGAATGTCATTACTGCTCCCACCGCGACCACGCGCTGTTCCAGCCCCTGGCCGTCGATCATGGGCCGGACCGCTGCCCCCGATGCAGCAACCTGATGCATCGCCACCCGCGCGATTTCGATCTGGCACCGAAAGACGGCCTGTCCATGCCCGGTTTCTGTCGGAACATCTTTGGCTGCCCGGCGGGAGGAACACCCTGGAGCACCGCCGCCGAGATCCATCGTGCGACGATCGCCGACCATTCCGGTGAGGTGTGCGATTCCTGCCATGACCACCATGATCCCGCCCTGCTGCTCCCCTGGGACGATCTGCGGGAGCATGTCGAGCGCTGCCCGATCTGTCTCACTCTGATCGGTTTGCCCAGGAGCGGGGGGGTGCACCGTCTGGCCCCCGACGAATTGGTGTCGCATCTGCTGCACCATGTCGAGGATGACCCCAGCCGCCATTGCGTGTTGTGCGGCACCGAACCGGGGGCCGTTGTCCAGTGGATGCTGCACACCAATTATTTTGATCGGGCCGCCAGCGCCATCCCCAAGGCCACACTGGATGAGTTGGAGCACCGATATTCCGGGCGGTTCGTGATGCCCGCCCTGGACGCGGGAATCGGGATCGAGTTTCTGGAGTTGATGAACAGCTATGACGATGACCGCAAATTGTTCGAAGCGGCGCGCGCGATACCGGGGATCATCGGTCCGAAGCGGCGTTTCAGCGATCTGGAAACCGAGATGCGCCGCCTGTTCACCGGGCGCAGCCTGACCCCGCGTGTGGTGGCGCGGCGTCTTGCCCAACTGACGCACATCGAAGACGACGTCCGTGCCCGGCAGGAAGGCCGGTCCGGGCAATTGGTCAAGCGGATCCACACCGTCTGAACCGGGGCCACCGGTCGGTTGAAACGGATCCGGCGATCAGGGCGTCGCTGGCGGTGCCGACACCACCGCCAGCGACGCTTTCAGCGTCGCGGCCAGACGGCGGAAGGTTTCCTTGCGGCCCGAACTGCGCCGCCAGACCAGGGCGATGCGGCGGAAGGGGCGTTCGCCGTCCAGCGGGCGGACCTCCAGGTTGAGGCCGCGCAGAATGCCCGATTCGACCGCCATCTGCGGCAGCAGCGTCACCCCCAGCCCGTTGGCGACCATCTGCACCAGGGTCAGCAGGCTGGTGCCCTGGAACACGGTGTTGCGCGGGGCGCTGTCGAGCGCGCAGGCGGCCAGCGCGTGATCGCGCAGGCAATGGCCGTCCTCCAGCAGCAGCAAATCCTCCATCGCCACGTCGATCGGGTGGGCGGTGGCCGAGGCGCACAGCCGGTGTTCGGGCAGGCAGACGAAGAAGAAATGATCCTCGGCAATGTCCAGCGCTTCGATGTCGCCCATCGGGTAGGGCAGGGCGAGCAGGGCGGCGTCCAACTCCCCGCCGTTCAGCCGGTCGAGCAGGCGGGCGGTCTGGTCCTCGCGCAGATACAGTTTCAGATTGGGAAAGGCCGCCCGCAAATCGGGCATCACGCGCGGGATCAGGAACGGCCCGATGGTCGGAATCACCCCCAGATGCAGCGGCCCGGCCATCGGATCGGCGGCGCTGCGGGTCAGATCCACCAGATCCTCCGCGTCCTTCAACAGCGCGCGGGCGCGTTCGGCGATCTCGCGCCCCAGCGGAGTCGGCATCACCGTGCGGCGCGTGCGTTCCAGCAGCGGCGCGCCCAACAGATCCTCCAACTCCTGGATCCCGGCGCTCAAGCTCGACTGGCTGACCAGACAGGCCTCGGCGGCTTGGCCGAAATGGCAACGGTCAACCACGGCAACGAGATAGCGGAGCTGGCGCAGGGTGGGCAGGGGCTTCATGGTCGGAAGCATTGATCGGATTTGCCGATCAATGCAATCGGTATTTTGTGTTTCTCTTGGTCAGCGATTTCCCCTATCTCTGTTCTGGTCAAGCAACCCTGGGGAGACGCCGCACCGATCCGGACGCGTCGCCGGACCCCGGACCGGGGCCAAACCCCAAACCTTGTTCATCCTTCGGAGAGCACAATGTCTTTGATCAACACCGCGATTAAGCCCTTCAAGGCCACCGCCTTCAAGAACGGCAAGTTCATCGACGTCACCGACGCCGATCTGAAGGGCAAGTGGTCGGTCGTGTTCTTCTACCCCGCCGATTTCACCTTCGTCTGCCCGACCGAGCTTGAGGATCTGGCCGACAACTACGCCGCCTTCCAGGCTCTGGGCGTCGAAATCTACGCCGTGTCGACCGACACCCACTTCTCGCACAAGGCTTGGCACGACACCTCGCCCGCCATTGGCAAGATCGGCTACACCATGGTCGGCGACCCGACCGGGACCATCACCCGCAACTTCGACGTCATGATCGAAGAAGCCGGTCTGGCCGATCGTGGCACCTTCGTCGTCGATCCCAACGGCGTCATCCAGATCGTCGAAGTCACCGCCGGTGGCATCGGCCGCGACGCCGGTGAGCTGCTGCGCAAGGTCAAGGCCGCGCAGTATGTCGCCTCGCACCCCGGCGAAGTCTGCCCGGCCAAGTGGAAGGAAGGCGAGAAGACCCTCGCCCCGTCGCTCGACCTCGTCGGCAAGATCTAAGCGTCCGGTCGCTTGACCGGCACCGGCCCGCCGCCCCAGCAACACGGGCGCGGCGGGCCGGTGCTCCCCTCCGAGCGATCACGCCGGGGATTGTTGCGAACGGGTGCGACGCGCACGGCATCGCGCAGGCGGCAGCCGTCCGTTTTTAAAACCGTGCTTTCAAATTCTCCCTGCCGGACCACCACCGACGCGCACTCGGTTCGATCCGACGCCTTTTCCAATCGGGAACCATTGCCATGCTGGACGCCACGCTCAAAGGTCAACTGAAAGCGTATCTGGAGCGGATCACGCAGCCCGTCGAACTGGTTGCGTCCCTCGACGACTCCGCCAAATCCCAGGAGATGCTGGGGCTGTTGGAGGACATCGCGTCGTTGACCGACAAGATCACGCTGCGGCGCGCCGATGACGCCCGCACGCCCTCTTTCGCCATCGCCCGCGTTGGCACCGACATCGCCGTGCGGTTCGCCGGTTTGCCGATGGGCCATGAATTCAATTCGCTGGTGCTCGCCCTGTTGCAGGTCGGCGGTCACCCGTCCAAGGAATCCGCCGACCTGATCGAGCGGGTGAAGGATCTGGACGGCGACTTCCAGTTTGAAACCTACTTCTCGCTGTCCTGCCAGAACTGCCCCGACGTGGTGCAGGCCCTGAATCTGATGAGCGTTCTGAACCCCCGGATCCGGCATGTCGCCATCGACGGCGCGCTGTTCCAGGCGGAGGTCGAGAGCCGCCAGATCATGGCCGTGCCGTCGATCTACCTGAACGGCGAACCCTTCGGCCAGGGCCGCATGGGGCTGGAGCAGATCGTCGCCAAGCTCGACACCGGTGCGGCGGCGCGCGAGGCCGAAAAGATCAAGGCCAAGGCCGCGTTCGACGTGCTGGTGATCGGTGGCGGTCCGGCTGGTGCGGCGGCGGCGGTCTATGCGGCGCGCAAGGGCATCCGCACTGGTGTGGCGTCGGAACGCTTCGGCGGTCAGGTGCTCGACACCATGGCGATCGAGAATTTCATCTCCGTCCGCCACACCGAAGGGCCGAAGCTGGCCACCGCGCTGGAGCAGCACGTCAAGGAATACGACGTTGACATCATGAACCTGCAAACCGCGCAGGCTCTGGTTCCGGCGGCGGTCCCCGGCGGCTTGATCGAGGTGAAGCTTGCCAGCGGCGCGACGCTGAAATCCCGCACGGTCGTGCTGTCCACCGGCGCGCGCTGGCGGTCGATGAACGTGCCGGGCGAGGCGGAATACCGCAACAAGGGCGTGGCCTATTGCCCGCACTGCGACGGCCCGCTGTTCAAGGGCAAGCGGGTGGCGGTGATCGGCGGCGGCAACTCCGGTGTCGAAGCGGCCATCGATCTGGCCGGTCTGGTCTCGCACGTCACCCTGATCGAGTTCGACAGCCAGTTGCGCGCCGACGCGGTGCTGCAGCGCAAGCTGTTCAGCCTGCCCAACGTCACCGTCATCACCTCGGGCCAGACCACGGAGGTGCACGGCGACGGGACGAAGGTGACGGGCCTGTCCTACAAGGACCGCAACAGCGGCGAGCTGCGGCGTGTTGATCTGGAAGGCATCTTCGTGCAGATCGGCTTGGTGCCGAACACCGAATGGCTGAAGGGCACGCTCGCCCTGTCGCCGCGCGGTGAGATCGAGGTGGACGCCCGTGGCCAAACCTCGCTGCCCGGCGTGTTCGCGGCGGGCGATGCGACGACCACGCCGTTCAAGCAGATCATCATTGCCATGGGCGAAGGGGCCAAGGCCGCCCTGTCGGCCTTCGACCACCTGATCCGCACCGTTCCGGCCGAGGAACCGGCCCAGAGCGTCGCGGCGGAGTGAGCGCCCAGGATCAGGGCCGTCGGTTGTCCTGATCTGCTTTTGTCCCCGTTGGTCGTTTCAAGGCCCGCCCATCGCGTGATGGGCGGGCCTTGTCGCGCTGGTGCGGGACGCTCGGAAAGTATGAACACTTACCAAATGGCGGGTGGACAGCATGTTATAATTGTCCTACCCTCTCACATTGTGCGCAATGCGCGGCGTGTGAAGTGCGCAGCGTGATCGTGTATGTGGAAATTCTTAAATTTCTTAAATTTTTCATGAAAGCCGCACGTCCGATCTTGCGGTTGGGGGGGGGCGGCATTCTCCTCACGGTGCCGTTTTTGTCTTTCGCCATTTGTTGTCTATTGAGGCAATTGAAATGTTGCCGGTTCAGGGAGCAAGACGCGACCGACGGAACACATCCGCCGGAGAAACACGGGTGGAGGTTGCGCGTGCAGGACGAACCCACGCTGCTCCAGGATGTGCATCGTCTGCGGATCGAGCACGCCCTGCGCAAAAGCGAGGAGCGGTTTCGGCAGGTCGTCGAATCCGCCCCCAACGCCATGGTCATGATCAACAGCCGTGGGCTGATCGAGATGATCAACGCCCAGGCCGAGCGCGTGTTCGGCTACGCCCGCAGTGAATTGCTGGGGCAACCGATCGAACTCCTGGTTCCCGTCCGTTTCAGCGCCCACCATCCGGCCTTGCGGGCATCCTTCTTCGCGCAGCCCCAGTCGCGACCCATGGGAGAGGGGCGTGACCTGTATGGTTTGCGCAAGGATGGCAGTGAGTTTCCGGTCGAAATCGGCTTGAATCCGATTGAAACCGAAGATGGAACCATGGTGCTGTCGGCCATCGTCGACATTTCCGACCGCAAGCAGAAAGAAGAACGGATCCAACAAGCTCTGAAGGAAAAGGATCTTCTGCTCGCGGAAATCCATCACCGCGTGAAAAACAATCTTCAGGTCATCGACAGTCTTCTGGGTTTGCAATCGGCGCGCATCGACGACGCACAGGTTTTGGCGATGCTGCGCGACAGCCAGACGCGCATCCGGTCGATGGCGCTCATCCATCAAACCCTGTACCAGTCGAAAGACTTCGCGCGGGTCGACTTCGCCAGCTTTCTTGATTCCCTGGCCCCGACCCTCATCGCCTCCTACGAGATCGATCCCTCCCGCATCGCCCTGATGGTCCACACCATCGGTGTCCAACTGCCGATCAGCGCGGCCATCCCCTGCGGTCTGATCGTGAACGAATTGATTTCGAACGCCATCAAGCATGGCTTCCCCGACGGGCGCGGCGGAGAGATCGAGGTCCGGTTGGTCAACGAAACCCCGACGGAGGTCTCGCTGACGGTCAGCGACAACGGCGTCGGCCTGCCGGACGACATCGATCCAGACGTGACCGGCACGCTTGGTTTGCAACTGGTCAGCCTTTTGACCGAGCAGCTGGGCGGTTCCCTGGCGATCCAGAGAGCGAACCCGACGCGCTTTTCCTTGAGATTCCCAAGCGCCAAACAGACGGAGTCACCGCATGTCCCAAGCCCGCGTTCTGGTGGTTGAGGATGAGCGGATCGTCGCTCTGCATCTTCAGCAACGGTTGAGGTCCCTGGGCTACGATCCATCGTCCCCCGTGGCATCGGGGGAGCAGGCCCTGGCACGCGTCCGCAGCGAGTTGCCCGACATCGTGCTGATGGACATCCACATCGAAGGCCCGATGGACGGGATCGAGACCGCGTCGGAAATCCAAAAGGAGTTCCACACGCCGATCATCTATCTGACCGCCTATTCCGAAGCCGCGACCCTGGAGCGGGCGCGCGGCACCAAGCCTTATGGGTATCTGGTCAAACCGTTCAGCGAACGCGAATTGCACGCGACGATCCAGATGGCGTTGGAGCGCAGCGCCACCGACTCGGCGATCCGCGAAAGCGAGGAGCGGCTGCATCTGGCGCTGGAGGCGGCGGAAATGGCGTCTTGGGAACTGGACGTGACCAGCCGCACCCTGTTGCACGTCGGCAAGGCCCAACGCCTGTTCGGGTATGGGCACGAGGTGTTTTCCGGGCCGTGGGAGCGTTTTCTGGAAACGGTGCACGAGGAGGACCGGGATCTGGTCGATCGGGCGTTGGAACGGACGCTGGACGGCCACGGTTTGGGGGTGATCGAGTTTCGCAGCGTCCATCCCGACGGCAGCGTCCATTGGCTGAAGGTCCAGGGGCGGATCTTCACCGCTGAATCCAGCGCACGAAAAAGACTGATCGGGGTGATCCAGGACGTGACGGCGCGCCGTAGCGCCGAGGCCCAGTTGCGTCAGGCCGCCATGGTGTTCGAGGCGACGCAGGAAGGCATCCTGATTCTGGATGATCGCTTTGTCACCCTGGATTGCAACCCTGGTTATTGCGCCATAACCGGTTACGACCGAAACGAGGTGATCGGCCGCCCCGCCCCCCTGCTGTCGCCGCTGTGTCTGTCCCCGGCCGACTGGCAGACCATGCAGAACACCCTGGTTGCGGATCGGCAATGGCATGGGGAAATCCAAGGGCGTCGGCGCGACGGCAAGGAACTGCCGGTGCTGGCGAACATCGCGGCGGTCGCCGACCGCAGCGGTCAGGTGTCGCACTACATCCTGTTGTTTTCCGATCTGACCGCGATCCGCTTGGCGCAGGAGCGCTTCCAGCATCTGGCCCATTTCGACCCGCTGACCGACCTGCCCAACCGCCTGTTGGCGATGGATCGGCTGGAACACGCGATGCAGGCGGCCGAGCGGAACCAGGGCAAGGTCGGCCTGCTGTTCGTTGATCTCGACCATTTCAAACAGATCAACGACACGCTCGGCCACAGCGTGGGCGATGACCTGCTGCGCGCGGTGGCCAAGGCCTTGCGGCTTGCCGTGCGCGCCGAGGACACCGTGGCCCGGCTGGGTGGCGACGAGTTCATGGTGATCGTGGATCGGGTCGAGCATCCCGAAGCGCTGGGAGAGCTGGCGGATCGCATCATCGCCACCCTGTCCCGACCGGTCACGCTGTTGGGGATGGAATTCGCCATCACCGCCAGCGTCGGCATCAGCCTGTTTCCCGAAGACGGCACGAGGAAGGAGGATCTGATCCGCGCCGCAGACACGGCCATGTACGCGGCCAAGGACGCCGGGCGCAGCGGCTTTGCGTTCTACCGCAAGGAAATGACCGAGCAGGCGGCCCTGTCGATGGAACGCGACCGCGACCTGCGGCGCGGCTTTGAAAAGGATGAATTGCGGCTCCACTATCAGCCGCAGGTGGAGTTGGCCACCGGCGCGATCATCGGGGTCGAGGCGTTGATCCGTTGGCAGCATCCGATTCATGGGCTGTGCGGTGCCAACGACGTGGTTCCGGTCGCCGAAAAAAGCCGCCTGATCATGGAACTGGGGGATTGGGTGCTGCGCGAAGCCTGCTGGCAGGCGCGGGCCTGGCAGGAGGCCGGGTTGCCGCCGCTGCGCATGGCGGTCAACGTGTCGGCCCGCCAGATGCAGCCCGACCGTTTGCCCAACGTCGTCCGTCAGATTCTGGACAGCACGGGTCTTGATCCGGCTCTGTTGGAGATTGAGATCACGGAAAGCACCTTGCAGGATAGCGAACGCTGTGTGGCCACGCTGCACGCGCTGAAGGCGCTGGGGGTGTCGCTGGCCATTGATGATTTCGGCACCGGCTATTCCTGTCTGGGGTCGTTGAAGTCCCTGCCCATCGACCGCATCAAGATCGACCGCAGCTTTGTCCAGGACATCCCCCACGACCGCAACGACGAAGCGATTGCCGAGGCGATCATCGCCATGGCCCACAAGCTGAACATGGTCGCCATTGCCGAAGGAATCGAAACCGAGGAGCAGCGGGCGTTTTTGCGCGCGCGGGGTTGCGAGGAGGGGCAAGGCTACCTGTACGCCCGCCCGATGACCGCCGACGCGGTTGCCGCGCTGCTGCGGGACCAGCAACGCGGCACCGACCTGCGTGACGCCGTATCAGCAGGGGGGGCGACCGAAGACACCCCGCAGTGAGGGAAAGGCTTGTGGTTGTTCAGAGCATGCCGAGCGTGCGCGGCAGCCACAGCGACAGGATCGGCAGGTAGGTGACGGCGACCAGGAAGGCCAGCATGGTCAGCAGCCACGGCCACACCGCCACGGTCAGTTCGGTGATGCCCATCTTGGTGATGCCGCTGGCGACGTAGAGGTTGAGGCCGACCGGCGGGTGGCACATGCCGACCTCCATGTTCACCACCATGATGATGCCGAAATGGACCGGGTCGATCCCCAGGCGCAGGGCGACCGGGACCAGGATCGGGGCCATGATGAGGACGATGGAGGACGGCTCCATGAAGTTGCCCGCCATCAGCAGCAGGATGTTCGTCACCAGCAGGAAGGCGACCACGCCCAGCCCCTGCGCCGTGATCCAGTCGGCGATCGCCTGCGGGATGCTTTCGGAGGTCAGGACGAAGGAGAACAGCACGGCGTTGGTGATGATGTAGAGCAGCATGGCCGACATGCTGGCCGACGACAGCAGCACCTTCGGCACGCTGGACAGCGGCATGTCCTTGTAGACGAACACGGCGATGACGAAGGCGTAGACCGCGCTCATCGCCGCCGCTTCGGTCGGGGTGAACGCCCCGCTGTAGATGCCGCCGATGACGACCACGATCAGCAGCAGGCCCCACACCGCTTCGCGGAAGGTGCGCAGGCGCTGGCCGAGGCTGGCCTTTGGCAGGCGGGGGTAGTTGTTCTTGCGCGCGCGGTGCCAGGTGGTCAGCCCCAGCAGGAAGGCCAGGATCAGGCCCGGAACCACACCCGCCATGAAGAGTTGGCCGATGGAGGCCGCCTTGGGATTCCCGGCGGTGGCCACCGCGTACATCACCATGCAGATCGACGGCGGGATCAGGATGCCCAGCGCGCCCGCCGTGGTGATGACGCCCGCGCCGAACTGGCGGGGAAAGCCCTGCTGCACCATGGCGGGCAGGATCACCGACCCGATGGCGACGACCGTGGCCGGGCTGGATCCCGACACCGCCGCGAACAGCGCGCAGCCCATCACACCGGCCAGCCCAAGCCCACCGTGCCAATGGCCGACCATGGATGTCGCAAAGTTGATCATGCGGCGCGCGACACCGCCGTGCGTCAGGAAGTTGCCCGCCAGGATGAAGAAGGGGATCGCCATGATCTCGAACTTCTCGATGCCGGTGAACAGCTTCAGCGCGACGGCGTTGATCGGCACGTCGGTCATGGTGAACAGGAAGGTCAGAACGGTCAGACCCAGTGAAATGGAAATCGGCATGCCGGTCAGCATCAGGACCAGCAGCAGGCCGAAGATGACGGCGGCGCTCATCGTGCGTTCTCCTGCGGGCGGCCGGAGCCGGGCTTGGTGCCGGGTTTGCGGTCGGATTGGCTGGGATGGGCGAGGTCATGTGGGTGCAGGCCATCGTCCAACGCGTACCAATTGATGTCCGCCGCCTCGTCCGCGCCGCTGTCCAGCCCTTCGACATGGCCGTGATCGTGGTGGGGCAGGCTGCCGGTGCGCCGGAAGGCGACGCAGACCTGAAGAAAGCGGAAGCTCATCAGGAAGGACCCCAGCGGAATGGCCAGATAGACCAGCCACATCGGCGCTTCCAGATCGGCGGAAACCTGCTCGGTCTGGGCGATGTGATAGACGAAATTCGCCCCCAGCGACCCGACGACGCCGGTGAACAGCGCGCCCGCCAGCAGGCCGAACACGATGAAGCGGGCGCGCAGCGGGCTGTCCAACCGGTTGATGACGACATCGACGCCAACATGGATGCCGGTGCGCACGCCATAGGCGGCACCGAATTTGGCCATCCAGACAAACAGGTAAATGCACAGCTCCTGCGCCCAGGTGAAATCGAAGCGCAGCATCATGTCCTGCAACGCGGGCACGCCGACGAGGTAGCGGTGCAGCACCGCAACGAAAATGACAAGCGTGGCCGCCGCCATGAGGGTGGAGATGATCCACTCCTCCAGCGCATCAAGAACTCTCATGGTGTGGTGTGTCCTTCCCTGCGGGGGGACCGGGGCAAACGCCACCGATCCCGCCCCAACACAGCGCCGAACGGGTCGCGCCGAGGGGTGATTTGTCGACGGGTTGCTGGCCGACGGATTACTGGCCGCGCTCGGCGGTCTGGTCGCGGTTGACCGCCGCCACCAGTTCGGTCAGGCCAAGCTGTTGGGCCATCTTGGTCTGCACCGGCATCAGGGCCTTGACCCACGCCTTTTTCTCGTCGGGCGTCGGAGTGTGGACGGCGGTCTTGCCGGAATTGCGGATGGCGTCGATGGTCTTGCGCTCATCCTCTTCGGCCAGCTGGTCGTTCAGGCGGGTGGCCTCCTTCATCGCGCCGTCCAGCGTGGTGCGGATGTTGGTGGGCAACCCGTCCCAGAATGTCTTGTTCACCACGACGACGTAGGCGCTGAAGCTGTGGTCGGTCAGGGTGACGTGCTTTTGCACCTCGTGCTGTTTTTGGGTGTAGAGGTTGGAAAGCGGCCCGTCGGTGCCGTCCACCACGCCGGTGTCGAGCGCCTGATAGACCTCCGACAGCGCCAGCGTTTGCGGCAGGCCGCCCAACGCCTTGATGGTTTCGGCGTTCACCTTGGACGAGTTGATGCGGATCTTCAAACCGCGCGCGTCGGTGGGCAGGCGCAGCGGCGAATTGGCGCTCATGGCGCGGAAGCCGTTGTCCCAAAAGGCCAAACCGACCATGCCACGGTCTTCCAGCCTGCGCAGCAGCCCGGCCCCCAGCGGTCCGTTCGTCACCTTGTGCACGGCGGCACGGTCGGGGAACAGATAGGGCAGGTCAAAGGCCTGATAGTCCTTCAGCCCGATGGGGCCGAACTTGCTGGCGGTCGGGGCCAGCATCTGCACCGCTCCCAACTGCAGGGCCTCCAACTCCTCCTTGTCCTTGTACAGCTGGCTGTTCGGGTACAGCTCCACCACCACCTTGCCGCCGGTGCGCTCCTCGGCCAGCTTTTTGAACTGGGCCGCCGCGATGCCTTTGGGCGTGTCGGGGGCGACGACGTGGCTGAATTTGATGATGATCGGCTTGTCGGCCAGGGCGGGGGCCGCAAACAAGGCGGTGGAGGCCAGCAGCAGGGCGGCAACGGTGCGGGTCATGGTGGTTTCCTCCGACGGGCCGGTGCCAGTCTATGGCTGTTCCGGCCGGGTTTTGATTGGGATTTTCGGTGGTCTTCGGGTGGGGCGATCAAACGGTGTCGATCGACCGGAAGCGATCAACTGGCCAGGGCGAACCGGTGGGGGGCGGCGTCCGGGCGGGCGAAGACGGCCCCCTCGAACAAACGCCGCGCGGTGCGCTGGACGGCCGCCTGCGGCGTCGCCGTCCCGTCCAGGCGGACGGTGAGGCGGCCCGATGGGTGTTCCAGCGTCACGTCGGCGGGCAACCCCAGCGCGCCGATCATCGACGCGGCCAGCGTGCCGGGGGTGGCGCAGGCGGTGGCGATGGCCACCGATCCGGTGATCGCCAACGCCTTGTGGCAGTCGTGTGGCATGAAATAGCGCACCGACAGGGTGCCGCCGCGCGTGGCCGGGGCCAGCAGAACCGGCTTGGGGATCACCAGATCGCCAGTGTTGGCAAAGCCCATCCGCCGCCCGGCCTCCAGCCGCAACCCCTCCAACCGGCTCATGAAGGCGCGGTCGAGGCGGTAGCTGTCCGCCGGTTCGGCACCGGTTTTGCCAAGATCGGCGGCGCGCACCATCATCACCGGAATGGCGGCGTCCAAACAGGACACGGCCACACCGTTGATCGTCTCCATCGGTTGGCCGGTGGGCAGCAGCCGTCCGGTGTTGGCCCCGGCGGCGTCGAGAAAGGTCAAATGGATCGGGGCCGCCGTGCCGGGCACGCCGTCGATGGTGGCGTCGCCCTCGTAAGTGACGTGGCCGCCGGGGGTCTGCACCCGTGCCTCGATCAGTTTGCGGGTGTTGACGTTGTGGATGCGCAGAACGGTGACGCCGTCACTCGCGGCCACCAAACCGGCTTCGATGGCGAAGGGACCGACCGCCGCCAGCATGTTGCCGCAGTTGGGCGAGGTATCGACCACCCGTTCGCGCACCTTCACCTGCGCAAACAGGTAATCCACATCGGCCCCGGTCACGCTGGGCGGGCCGATGATCGCCACCTTGCTGGTCAGCGGGTTGCCGCCGCCGATGCCGTCGATTTCCAGATCATGCCCCGCCCCCATCACCGACAACAGCAGCGCGTCGCGCGCCGCCGGATCGGCGGGAAGGTCGGAAGCCAGGAAGAAGGGGCCACGGGAGGTTCCGCCCCGCATCATCACGCAGGGGATGCGAATCTGTTCGTTCATGGGAGTGCCTGAAGTCCATCCGATGACGGGGTGCCGTGGCCACGGTCGATGGGCCGACTATCGGCCTTGCCCGCATTTCTGTGAAATGCAAAGATCGAAGCAATTATTGCGAAAACCGGATCAATGCCGGACCCATGATCCGGGGCAACGGCGGAGCGGCCCACACCATGAATTTCGAACTGATCGATTTGAAAGCCTTCGTCGCGGTGGCGGAATTGGGCAGTTTCCACCGGGCGGCCAAGCTGCTGAACCTGTCGCAACCGGCCTTGAGCCGCCGCATCCAGAAACTGGAAGACACGCTGGGGGTGGCGCTTCTGGAACGCTCCACCCGCCACGTCGCGCTGACCATGGTCGGGCGCGATTTCATCCCGAAGGTTCAGCGGCTGCTCGATGATTTTGAAAGCTCGCTGATGGGAATCCACGATTTGGGCACGCGCAGCGGCGGCCAGATCTCCATCGCGGCGGTGCCGACGACGGTGTTCTATTTCCTGCCCCGCGCCATCAGCGGATTCAGCGCCGCCTTTCCCCGCATCCGTTTCCGCATCCTCGATCTGGGGGCCAACGAGGGGTTGGAGGCGGTGGCGCGCGGCGAGGCGGATTTCGGCATCAACTTCATCGGCGCGTCACACCCCGACATCGATTTCCAGCCGTTGGCCGAGGATCCCTTCGTGCTGGCCTGCCGCCACGATCACCCGCTGGCGGGGCGGGAGTCGGTGTCGTGGGCGGAGCTGTCGGCGCACCGGATCATCACCGTGGGCCGGACCAGCGGCAACCGCGCCCTGATCGACACCACGCTGGCCGAACATGGGCTGAAGCTGACCTGGTCTTACGAGGTCATGCATCTGTCGGGGTCGCTGGGGTTGGTCGAAGCCGGTCTGGGCGTGGCCTTGCTGCCCAAGCTGGCGACTCCGGCGCAGGGCCACCCGATCATCCGCACCGTGCCGCTGAAACACCCCAACATCTCGCGCACCATCGGCATCGTCCGCCGCCACGGCGCGGTGCTGTCACCGATGGCCGCGCGTTTTCACGACACGCTGTTGGGGGCGTGGAAACCCTGAATCGGCCCCTGCCGAATGGCATAGATAATCATTTGAATATCAATATTATTATAAATCGCATTGGACAGTTATGGCATCGTTGCTTAAAGTGCGTTCATCAAACAATCATTGAAACGATCCACCGACCGAAGATGTCCAGGGACGGCCGGACCGACCCTGACTCTGCGACCCATCGTCAAACCCAATCGGGGCGCGTTGCGCCGTCCCGCACTGCGCCCCCTTGCGAAAACGACCCATAAAAATTTTAGGGAGTGAGGAACGATGTCCATGACCTGGCTGACGTCCGCCTTTGCCGCCACGGCGGTTGTCGCGCTGTGCGCCGGTTTCTCCCCGGCCCAGGCCGCCGGTGGCAAGCTGGTGGTCGGCTTCTCGCAGATCGGTTCGGAATCCGGTTGGCGCGCGGCGGAAACCAAGACCGCCAAGGCCGAAGCCGAGAAGCGCGGGATCGAGCTGAAGATCTCCGATGCCCAGCAGAAGCAGGAAAACCAGATCAAGGCCGTGCGCTCCTTTGTGGCGCAGGGCGTGGACGCCATCTTCATCGCCCCGGTGGTCGCCACCGGTTGGGACGCGGTGTTGAAGGAAGCCAAGGAGGCCAAGATCCCGGTCATCCTGCTCGACCGCCAGATCGAAACCAAGGACAACAGCCTGTATCTGACCGCCGTCACCTCCGACACCGTGCACGAAGGCCGGGTGGCGGGCGAATGGCTGGCCAAGAAGACCGGCGGCAAATGCCCGGTGGTCGAATTGCAGGGAACCGTCGGGTCCTCCCCCGCCATCAACCGCAAGAAGGGCTTTGACGAGGTCGTCGCCAAGAACCCCGGCATGAAGATCATCCGCACCCAGTCCGGCGACTTCACCCGCGCCAAGGGCAAGGAGGTGATGGAAAGCTTCATCAAGGCCGAAAATGGCGGCAAGGGCATTTGCGCCGTCTACGCCCACAACGACGACATGGCCGTCGGGGCCATCCAGGCGATCAAGGAAGCCGGTCTGAAGCCCGGCACCGACATCCTGGTCGTCTCCATCGACGCCGTGCCGGACATTTTCAAGGCGATGGCCGAGGGCGAGGCGAACGCCACCGTCGAACTGACCCCGAACATGGCGGGTCCGGCCTATGACGCGCTGATCGAGATGAAGAAGTCCGGCAAGGTGCCGCCGAAGTGGATCCAGACGGAATCCGCCCTCTTCACCCCGGACACCGCCAAGGCCGAGTACGAGCGCCGCAAGGACGCCTATTGATCGGATGTGAGTGACGGCGCTGTTGGGGGACGCGCCGGACGGACACGGGGGTTGCGGTGCCGGTGACGCGGGCACCGCAACCCCTGTTCCATCACGGGATCCCCGTCACCACAGGCTTGTTCTGGCCGCGTCGGCGATGGCGCGCGCGGCATCGCGTATCTGGTCCGTCCGGCGAGGTTTCTCATGACGAATCCCCACGCCCCGCCGCTGTTGGCGATCCGGGGGCTGTCCAAGGCGTTTCTTGGGGTCCAGGCGCTCGACGGCGTCGATTTCACCCTGCGCCACGGCGAAATCCATGCCCTGTTGGGGGAAAACGGGGCGGGCAAATCCACCCTCATCAAAACGCTGACCGGCGTCTACCAGCGCGACGGCGGGACCATCGCGCTGAACGGCGCGGAGATCGCGCCGCGCAGTGTGGAGGACGCCCAGCGCCTGAACATCGGCACGGTGTATCAGGAGGTCAATCTGCTGCCCAATCTGTCGGTGGCGGAAAACCTGTTCCTGGGGCGGCAGCCGATGCGCTTCGGGCTGGTGGACCGGGCGGCGATGCGGCGGCGCGCGCGCGCCATTCTGGACGGCTACGGCCTGTCCATCGACGTGGCCGCCCCGTTGCAACGCTTTTCCGTCGCCACCCAGCAGATCGTCGCCATCGCGCGGGCGGTGGACATGTCGGCCAAGGTGCTGATCCTGGACGAACCGACGGCCAGCCTGGACGCGCAGGAGGTGGCGGTGCTGTTCGATGTGATGCGCGGGCTGAAGGCGCGCGGCATCGGCATCGTCTTCGTCACTCATTTCCTCGATCAGGTCTACGCGGTGTGCGACCGCATCACCGTGCTGCGCAACGGGCGTCTTGTCGGGGAACGGCGCACCGCCGAACTGCCGCGCCTGGATCTGGTCGCCATGATGCTGGGCCGGGAGTTGGAGGCCGCCGCTCACCGGCTGGCCCAACCGACGCAGTTTGACGACAGCGCCCCGCCGCTGCTGCGGTTCCAGGGGGTGGGCAAGGCGCGCAGCGTCGCCCCCTTCGATCTGGACATCCGCCCCGGCGAGGTGGTGGGGTTGGCCGGGCTGCTCGGTTCGGGGCGCACGGAAACCGCGCGTCTGGCCTTTGGCGTGGACCGGGCGGACAGCGGAACCATCACCGTCGATGGCGCGCCGGTGGCGCTGCGCGGCCCGCGCGAAGCGATCCGGCTCGGCTTCGGTTATTGCCCGGAGGACCGCAAGAAGGAGGGCATCGTCGGTGAATTGTCGGTGCGCGAGAACATCATCCTGGCGCTCCAGGCCCGGCAAGGCTGGCTCAACCCCATCCCGCGCCGCCGCCAGGAGGAGATCGCCGACCGCTTCATCCGCCTGCTCGACATCCGCACGCCCGACGCCGAACGGCCGATCCAACTGCTGTCCGGCGGCAACCAGCAAAAGGCGCTGCTGGCGCGCTGGCTGGCGACCGAACCACGCTTCCTCATCCTGGATGAACCGACGCGCGGCATCGACGTTGGTGCGCACGCCGAAATCATCCGTCTGATCGAACGGCTGTGCGCCGACGGCATGGCGCTGCTGGTGGTGTCCTCGGAGTTGGAGGAGATCGTCGCCTACAGCCGCCGCGTCGTCGTTCTGCGCGACCGCCACCACGTCGCGGCGCTGAGCGGGGAGGATGTCTGCGTCGAGCGCATCGTCGCCGCCATCGCGTCCGAATCGTCCCCACCCGTTGCGGAGGCCCGACCGTGACCCTGTCCTCCTCCGCCCTGCGCCGCAACCTGCCGCAATGCGGCGCGTTGATCGCCGTGCTGTTGGCGAATTGGCTGCTGTTTCCCGATTTCTTTTCCATCCGCGTGCAGGATGGCCGCCTGTTCGGCAGCCTGATCGACGTGATGAACCGGGGCGCGCCGGTGGCGCTGCTCGCCATCGGCATGACCATGGTCATCGCCACGCGCGGCGTCGATCTGTCGGTCGGGGCCGTGATGGCGATTTCCGGGGCGATCGCCGCGACGATGACGCAAGCCGGGTGGAGCCTGCCGCTGGTGCTGCTGGCGGCCCTTGGGGCCGGGCTGCTGTGCGGGCTGTGGAACGGCGTGCTGGTCGCCGTGCTGCGCATCCAGCCGATCATCGCCACCTTGATCCTGATGGTGGCCGGGCGCGGCATCGCCCAGCTCATCACCGAGGGGCAGATCGTCACCTTTGTCAGCCCCGGTCTGGCCGCCATCGGCAGCGGGGCGGTGCTGACCGTGCCGACGCCGGTGGTGCTGACCGCCGCGACGCTGGCGGTGACGGCGCTGCTGGTGCGCGCCACGGCGCTGGGGCTGATGATCGAATCCGTCGGCGTCAACCGGCTGTCCAGCGCCTACGCCGGGGTGAACACGCCGGTGATCCTGATCGCGGTCTATGTCTGGTGCGGGCTGTGCGCCGCCGTCGCCGGGCTGATCGTCACCGCCGACATTCGCGGGGCCGACGCCAACAACGCCGGTCTGTGGCTGGAGCTGGACGCCATCCTGGCGGTGGTGGTCGGCGGCACCTCCCTGTTGGGAGGGCGGTTTGGCCTGCTGATGTCCATCGTCGGCGCGGCCATCATCCAGGCGATGAACACCGGCATCCTGCTGAGCGGTTTCAAGCCGGAATTCAACCTGATCGTCAAGGCGGCGGTGCTGATGGTGGTGCTGCTGGCGCAATCGCCCGCCCTGTCCCTGCTGCTGCCCCGCCCGCGCAGCCCGGCGAACGCGCGGCCCATCGCGGCCAAAGTGACCGGCAAGGCCCCCGGCAAAGCCCACAAGGAAGGATCCGCCCCATGATCCAGCGTTTCCTGCCGTTGATCGTCACCATGATGGTGCTGGTCGTCGGCTTTCTTCTGTGCGCGGCGCAGTTCCCAAACTTCGCGTCCTGGCGGGTGGTGGGCAATCTGTTGACCGACAACGCCTTTGTCGGCATCGCGGCGGCGGGCATGACCTTTGTCATCCTGTCGGGTGGGATCGATCTGTCGGTCGGCGCGGTGATCGGCTTCACCACCGTGCTGCTCGCCGTGCTGATCGAGCAGGTCGGCCTGCACCCGGCGGTCGCCTTTGCCGTTGCGCTGGCGGTCGGCACCGGCTTTGGCGCGGCGATGGGGGCGGTGATCCACTGGTTCCAGATGCCGCCCTTCATCGTCACGCTGGCCGGGATGTTCATCGCGCGCGGCGTCAGCTTTGTCCTGACCACCGATTCCATCCCGATCAACCACCCGCTCTACAGCGATCTCAACGATGTGGCGTGGCGTTTCGCCGCCGGGGGCCGCTTGAGCCTGCCCGCCATGCTGATGCTGGGGGTGTTCGCGCTGTCGATGCTGCTGGCCCATTGGACGCGGTTCGGGGCCAACATCTACGCGCTGGGCGGCAACCGCCATTCGGCGGAGCTGATGGGCGTGCCGGTGGCGCGGACGACGGTGGCGGTCTATGCCCTGTCGGGCCTGCTGGCCGGGCTGGCCGGGATCGTCTTTTCGCTCTACACCGGAGCGGGCTATTCGCTGGCGGCGACGGGGGTGGAGCTGGACACCATCACCGCCGTGGTCATTGGCGGCACGCAATTGACCGGCGGTTATGGCCTGGTGCTGGGGACCTTCGGCGGGGTGTTGATCCAGGGGCTGATCCAGACCTACATCACCTTCGATGGAACCATGAGCAGTTGGTGGACCAAGATCGCCATCGGCGTTCTGCTGTTCGTCTTCATCCTGTTGCAAAAGGGTTTGCTGGCGGTCTGGTCCGACCGTGGCGGCGAACCGGCGGAGGCCTGAGCCTGTGAGCATCCAGCCTGTGACCATCGACCGTTTCGTCTTCGACCACACCGCCGACGGCACCCCGGTGGAGGCTGTGACCCTGACCAGCCCGGCCGGGCTGTCGGCCACCCTGATCGCGCACGGCGCGCGTCTGGTCCGGCTGACCGCCCCCGACCGCGCCGGGGCGCTGGCCGATGTGGTGCTGGGCTTTGACCGGCTGGCGGACTACCTGGACAGCACCGCCTATTTCGGCGCGACCTGCGGGCGGTACGGCAACCGCATCGGCGGGGCCGCCTTCACCCTCGACGGCGTGCGCCATGGCCTGAGCGTCAACGAACCGCCCAACCATCTCCATGGCGGGGCCGATGGCTTTGACCGGCGGCTGTGGGCGATGGCGTTGGAGGAGGCGGAGAACGCCGTCACCTTCACCTTCCGCTCGCCCGACGGCGACCAGGGCTATCCGGGGGAACTGCTGGCCCAAACCCGTTACCGCCTGACGGCGGACGGGACGCTCGCCATCACCATGACGGCGACGACCGACGCGCCGACCATGGTCAATCTGGTCCATCACAGCTATTGGAACCTCGCCGGTCACGCGGCGGGCGACGCGCGCGACCATCGTTTGACCGTGCTGGGCGGCGCGATCACCCCGGTGGACAGCGGCCTGATCCCCACCGGCGAACGGTTGCCGGTGGACCAGACCCCGTTCGACCTGCGCAACGGGCCGCTGTTGGGCGACGCGCTTACCGCGCTGGGCGGAACGGTCGGTTTCGATCACAATTGGTGTGTGGATGGCGGCACCGGCGCTGTGCGCCCCGTGGCGCGGTTGGAACACCCGCCCTCGGGCCGCCGCCTGGAATTGTGGAGCGACCAGCCGGGCTTGCAGGTCTACACCGGCGGCTATCTCAGCGCGGCGATCATCGGCAAGGGCGGCCAAGCCTATTGCCCCTTCGCCGGGATTGCGCTGGAAACCCAGCGCTTCCCCAACAGCCCGAACATCGGCGCTTTCCCAACCGCCCGGTTGGATCCAGGGCAGCGGTATGTGCACCGGATGGAGTTGCGGTTGACGGCGGAGGGGTGATGAGCGGGGCTGTTTTGCCCACCCCCAACCCCACAGCGCGTCGGCTCTGCTGCACGACCTGATGGGAAATGGATCCCCCGGCGACGGTAGCCGCGTCGCCCCGCCCCAGGGTCTTACGGTCGACCGATGGGGGGCCGTTGCGCGCGACGCGCAATGATGAGCCGTGGCGCGCCATGTCGCAAGCCCATGCCGAGGGATCCCAGGGGTCTATCCCCACGGGTGTGGGGGAAACGCCGTCCGCTTCCGGCACTTCGGGGAAATCCAGGGTCTATCCCCACGGGTGTGGGGGAAACCCCACGAGAGACGAACTCATCGAGGCTGTGGAGGGTCTATCCCCACGGGTGTGGGGGAAACGCGGAGTTTGAGGTCAAGCCGTTTGCCGAACAAGGTCTATCCCCACGGGTGTGGGGGAAACTTGCCCCCGGCGACACCGCAATCAACCAGCACAGGTCTATCCCCACGGGTGTGGGGGAAACACAGATCGCGAGATCAGCCGAGAGGCCGACCAGGGTCTATCCCCACGGGTGTGGGGGAAACTGACCGTGTAGCTGAAGAGCTGTCCGCCGGTGGGGTCTATCCCCACGGGTGTGGGGGAAACCGGAGACACCATGGTTTGGAAATCGGACGAGGAGGTCTATCCCCACGGGTGTGGGGGAAACGCCATCTCGGCGAGATAGCGGTACAGCGCCGTGGGTCTATCCCCACGGGTGTGGGGGAAACTCTGTGCCGTAACTCCCTGCAAACATTCACTTGTCCAAGATTCCTTGGGTGAACAATACGCCGTGTTTTCCCTTTTTGCGAGAGGATTGTTGTGTGACGTGTCACGCGGTGCCGGGGTGGGGCCGGGATGGGTGATGCGCACCGGTCCCGGCCACCACTCTTGCGCAAGGCGTGTCGCCAAACGGTTTGCCCGGCGGTTCAGCGGGCTGGTTTTCAGCGGGCTGGTTGCAGCAGCAGCATGCCGAACCCGAACGCCCGGTGCCGTCCGACGCCGCGCGTGAGGGTGTCGATGAACTGGGCGCTGTCCGCCACCTGAAGCCGTCCGGTGAACAGGGCGTCCGGTTTGCGGACGGACCTCAGCGGGCGGGTGTCCCCAACCGCTGCGGCCCGGCGGGTCAGGCTGATCTGGCGCAGGGAGTCCAGGCGCAGATCCAGCACCGCCGCGCCGGGCAGGTGTGCCAGCAGCCAATCCCGGTAAATGGCCTGCCGATCCAGCAGCCCCGGCGTGGGGTCGGACGACCGATCCAGCGCGGCCAGAAAGGCGTCCACCTCCGATCCGGGGGATTTGTTCCGCGCGCCCCGCGCCAGGCGCACGGTCGGGCACACCCGGACCCGAAAGCCAAGCGCGAGGCCGGTCGGCAGGTGGATCGGCATCACCTTGTCCGCCGCCGCCGCCCAATCGACCGCCGCGTGGGCCAGCGGCGGGGCGGTCAGGTCCGCTTGCGCCTTCAACGCGGCCAGCGGAACCGGGCTGTAGGCCAGCAGATCCACCGCCCCCGGCGTTTGCGGGCGTGGCTGCAACACAAAGGGCTTTGGTGCCTGCGGCCCGAACAGGGCGGCCAGCAGGGCGTGCGCGGCATAACCGCCGTCGCCGTCCCGGATGTCGCCGTCCAGCCCATGGGCCAGGGCAAAGGCCGTCACCCGCCGCCCATCCAGCGGCAGTTGCAGCATGAACAGGGACTGTTCCGTCATGCCACCCCCCCGAGGTTGATGTGGCCCCGATGGACCCGCCGTTCGCCGCCATGGATCTGGTTGTGCCAATCCCGCCGGTCCACCAACCGCTGCTCTTCATCCTGCTTCGGGCCGCCGGTCTCCCCCGCCATCCATTCGGCCCAGACGCGGGGCACGGGGGCGGGGGCAGCGTCCTGATGCGGTTGCCGTGGCGGGCCAGCCAGCACGGCCCGCGCCGCGTCGAACAGGTTGGGCGCGCGGGTCACGGCCACCCCGATGAAATCGGCGGGCAGGCAGTGTTTCCGGCCAATGAACAACGGGCGGGCGGGCCGCTGCAAAGCGTCGAACAGCTCCGCCACCGTGGGGGTTTCGCTGGCCGGGGTCAGGTGGAGCAGCACCAGAACCGTGCTGTCCACCCGATGGTCGCGGTAGCGGATGTGGGTGCCGCGCGTCGCGGCCCCGCTGCCCTTGTCCTCCCGCCGGTTGCGGGTGGTCCAGCCGGTTCCGTTCATGAAGGTCTGGCTCAGATCCACGGTCTGGTAGTCGGTCAGCGTCTCCGCCTCCGGCGTCAGGTCCAGACACAGCGGGCGCAGCCGCGCCTGCAAACGGTTCAGCGCGTCGGCGTCGGCGTGCGACAGGCCCAGGGCGTTGCCCAGCAGGCCGGTCAGGGCGGCAACACCGGGGAACCGCTCCGTCGGCCCGCGTTCGTCGATCACCGGCCCGCCGAACGCCATCATCGGGGCCTGCAACCGCATGACCAGGATGTCGATCATGATGACGCGCCGCCCAGCGCCGCCGTGATCCGCCCGGTCAGGTCGGCCAGACCGGCGGTGCGGGTGGCGGGCAGATCCGTCACCGGCTCCAGGCTGGCGATCAGCCGCTGTTCACCGGCACCATACATGGCGTCGAAACGGGTGAGATACTCCGACAGGCGGGCGTTGGCCGTGGCCGCCAGATCGTCCCCGGTGGCGACGCGCACCGGCTTCAGAAAGGCGTTGGCCAGGGTGCGCGGCTGGCGGTCCCCCAACTCCACCAACACCGTGTGGGCGTAGGCGTAGGGCGCGGTCGAGCCGAGCTTCGCGCCGGGGGAGACGGAGGCGATCAGGCGGATCAGGCGTTCCACCACGCCCAGCGCCAGCGTGCGATCCGCCTGCTCCCATTCCCGCGCCGGGACGCCTTCCAGGTTGGACAGCAGCAGCGGCAGATCGATGACGACGTAGCCATAGAACAGGCCGCTGGTCAGCTCGCTGTCGCCCATCATGCCGCTGCCCAGTTCTCCCGCCGCCTTTTCCAGATCATCGACGGCGGTGAAGAATTCCGGCTCGCTGTCCTCCCCGTGCACGGTGAAGCTGTGGGCGACGTGGACGGCGGCGTCGCCGCGCGCCAGGATGTCGGACGTCACCATGCGGCCGAACAGCGCGGCGTCCAGCCCGCAGGCCAGACGCAACGCCTTGAAATTCGCCAGCGTTTCCTTGTCCTTGAACAGCGCCTCCACCGCCTTGCGCGCGTCCTTGGGCGTGGTGGCGGATTGCAGCAGGGCGCGCGCCTGCGACCGGATGAACTCCACCTCCGGGTGGCCCAGCACCAGCACCTGACCGGTTTTCAGATCGGCCAGGGGATCGCGGTCGGCCTCGGCGTCCTTCCCGGCCTCCTTGTCCTTGGCGTCCTTGCCCTTGGCCTTTTCAGCCTTGGCCTTGGCGCTTTCGCCCAGCAGCACGGCCTGGAACGCCTCCACCACCGCCAGGATGGCGTCGTCGGCGAAGCCCTCCGCCCGCAGCGGCTGGGCGATCTGCTGCACGAAGGTCTGACGCGACCGCACCGACATCGGGGCACCCAGCCCGTCCAGCGACCAGTCCCCCACCGCCGTGCGCCAATGCCGCTTCAGGCATTGCGACGACACGCGGGTGCGGTTGACGCCGCCGAAGGGCAGACGCTTGGCCCGGCCCACATCATCCCGGTTCAGCAGGGCGGCGGCGTAGGGGGTCAGGGTGTGGATTTGCAGAAAACGGGGAAGCGTCATGCTTCGTCTCCACCAGAATCGGGGGTGTCGGCTTTTTTGCCGGCGTTCAGGAAATACGGGCGGGCAAGCTGGATCGCCTGACGTTCCGCCCAATCGGGATCGCGGCCGGAGCGCGCCAGCACGAACAGCGCCAGATCGGCCCAGTCAAAGGCCAGCGCCTTGGCGGCGGACCAGCGGGCCAGGGTGCGCACCTCCACCGCCAGCCCTTCGCCCTCGGCCCGCAGCAGGCGCAGGAACCGGCCTTCGGGATAGCCCTGTTCGGCCAGCACCCGACCGGGCGGACGACCGATCCGGTGCGCGTCCGGGGCCATCACCGCCATGGCCTGGATGATGATGGCCCAGGCGCGTTCCTGGTGCTCGGGCAGGGGATCGGTGCCGAACCGGTCGGC
This sequence comes from Azospirillum griseum, assembly GCF_003966125.1. Lineage (GTDB taxonomy): Bacteria > Pseudomonadota > Alphaproteobacteria > Azospirillales > Azospirillaceae > Azospirillum > Azospirillum griseum. The sequence continues at coordinate 32,208 of NZ_RXMA01000021.1, read as the reverse complement.
CAGCAGGGTCCAGAAGACCGGCGACGGAACGCCCAGCGGGTCCATCCGGCGCAATTGCGCCATCGGGCCGGTGCCCAGGCGGTCCTTGGTCAGGGTCGCTGCCAGCGCGTTCACGGCCTCGCGCACCAGCGTCTCCAGCGTTTTCGGTGGTTTGGTTTGGGGGTCGGCGAGGGTCATGCCGCGTCCTCCGTCTGGGATTCGCCCGGCTCCGGCGCGTCAGGGTCGTCGCGCTTCGGCAGGGGCATGTTTTTGTTCATGACGCCCCGGTACAGGGCGTTGGCCAGGACCCGGCTGCGCTCCCGCCGGGCCGACGGGGGCGGCAATTGTTGGCAACCGCGTTCGAACGCCCGCTGCGACAGCCGGTGCAGGGAGCGCCACCAATCCAGGTTCGCGCGGTCCATCGCGTCGGCGTCGCGCGGGTCCGCGTCCTCCGCCTCCAAAATCCGCCACAGATGATCGAAGAAAACGCCGTCGATGGCCTCGTCCAGAGCCTCCAACATGTGCGTGGCGCGTTTGTCCTCGAAATTGATCTTCTCCGGCGCGCCCTGGATCTGACAGAGCAGGCCGGTTTTCACGGCCTTGAGGGTGGTTTTGGCGTCACCCACCATGCGCCGCGCCACCTCGTGCGCCCGCTCGCGGTCCCCCTCCCGCAGGATGCGCCGCATGGCCGCTGGTTTGAGCGGCAACACCCGGTCGTGCAGCCCCTCCGTCTTGCCCTGGCCGCGCACCAGGACGGACAGATGCAGGTGCATGGTCTGCGGATCGCCCGTCAGGGTGTGGACGGCGGCGGGAAGCTTGACCTTGGTCGTGTCAAACAGCAAATCGGCGACGCGGTCGTAGCGGAACCCCTCCCCGGACACGGTGTAGGCCCCGCCGGTGGCGAGGTTGATGGGAATCCACGGGTCGTCCAACAGCCCCTTCCGCTCCTTGGCCTCGACGCGGGTGCTGTCGCTGGGCCGCCCCAGGGCGACGCAGCGGCCATCGGCGTCGGTGATCAGGCGGACGCGGCGGCAGACCTCGACAAAGCAGGGGTCGAGTGTTGGAATCGGCAACGCCTCCTCCCGATCCCACGGCAGCAGCCAAAGCAGGCGGTGCGCGTCGGGGCCAAAGGCGTAGTCGTCGGGATGGTGTTTCCGCAAGTCGCGGCGCTGGTTCAAGGCCACGTCCACCGCGCGCCGGAACCGCGTGCCCCAGCTCATGCCGGGGACCAGTTCCAGCAGCATGCGGCTGCCGAAGCCGCCGTTCATGCGGGCGATGCCAAAATTCCCGCGCCCCAAAAACCCCTGGCTGGTTTGCAGACTGACCAGCGCGAACAGCCAGTGGTGCGGCTGCGCCGCGCCGATGCGGGCCTGTTTCACATCGTGGTTCTTGGCGGTGATCAGCACATCGACGCCGTCGGGCGTGCTGGCCAACGGCTGCATCCGCGCCCAGGCCGCCGCATCCCGGATGGGCGGTTGCAGCAGGGCCGGTTGCTGGTGGTCGGGGACCAGCAGCGACCACGCCGTGCCCTCCACCCCCGGCGTCAGCGCCAGCAACCGCCGGTGCCACTGGTCCGCGTCGATGGCGGCGGGCAATTCGCTTTGGTCGTCCACCGCCAGCGCCATGGCCGCGAGTTGAACGAGAAACAGGAACCAGGGCTGGCGCTGATGGGCCATCAGCCCCTCAAACCCCTCCACCCGGTCGGCGGACAGCAGGGCCAGAGCCTCGGGCAGGGTGGTCCAGGAGATGGCGTGTTCCATCTCCACCGGAATCAACTTTTCATCGGCAAGGTTGAGCATCGTCCTCGCTCTTCCGTGAGTGATCTGCACAACACCACATCAAGGGTTGTGGATCAGCGGGCAAGGATGACACCGCACGCAGAAAAAGCCGCACTCATCACCGGTTCGTTTCACCGGAGACGGCAAAGCCAGGAGAATGGCGCGCCGCTATCCCTCCAGCCGCCGCAAACCCATGCGGTCATAGACAAATTCAGTCTCTCCCACCCGCAGGGTCAGCCCCTCCGCCGTTGCGTTCACCACCGGGGTGGCGTCCGTCAATGGGTCGGGCAGCAGGTGGGCCGGGATGGTCAGGGCGGTGATGGGGGTGCCGAAGGCCCCGGTCGTGCCGGGGGGCAGCTCGACCCGGCGGTCGCGGGCACCCAGGCGGGTCGCCACGTCGTTGACGATCCCGCTGTCCTGCACCAGTCCCTCCGGCTGCCACGCGTCCCAGTCCAGCGTCACCAGACGGGCGAACTGGCGGTGGGCGCTGTCCTTGCCAAGGGTGTGGCCGTGATGGGCTTGCCAGACGCCCGGCCGCGTTCCCTCCCCATCAAGCCGCTCGGCGAGTGTCTTCAGCGCCTCCGGATGTGTGATGGATTCCACCAACTGGCGGTTCATCGTTGGAATCGTCCACAGCGGGGTTTCCGTGATCGCCGCCGCCGTTGCCGCCAGAGCCAGCAGGTTGCCGTAGACGGTCCCGATCCCGCTGCCCGCTCCCGGCTTGGCTTTGCCATCGTCGCGCAACCCCTCGGCCAGCGCCGCGACCGGGGGGCAGAGGATCAGGGCGCGCGGGTCGGCGCAGCCGCTGGGGCGGTCAGTGCGCCAGCGGTGGCGGTGCAGCCGCCCCAGACGTTGCAGCAGCACATCCGCCGGGCACAGGTCGGTGATGAGCAGATCGGCGTCGATGTCCAGGCTTTGCTCGGCCGTCTGGGTGGTGACGGCGATGCGGCCATGCGGGCAGCGTTCGCCGCCGAAATCGGCCTCCAGCGCGGTGTCGAGCGCGTGCCGGTCCTCGGCGGCGAAACGGGCGTGGTGGGGGGCGGGGCGGCCCGCGACCTGGAACACCAGATCCGGGTCGGGGCACAGGCGTTCCAGCGCGATTTGGGTGGCGACGGCGTCGCGCACCGTGTTGCGCAGGATGAGCACACGCGCGCCGTCCCGCGCCGCCGCGATGGCGGTGCCCAAGACATCCTCCAGCGCCGCCGGATCCTGCGGTTCCAACCGGACGGTGCGCGCCGGGCTGTCCGCCGCCAACGTCACCGCCCCCGCCCCGAACAGGCTGGGGTAGGGGGCCTCGGCGGCGGCGGTCAGAGCGGGGCGTGTGGTGTCGGTCAGACGCGCCCGCGCCACCGCGCCCAGGGTCGCCGACATCAGCAGGGCGATCCCCCCCGCCGCCCGGTGCTGGTCCAGCACATGGGTCAGCAGGGCGGTCATGTACGGATCCGAGGCGTGCACCTCATCGATGACCAGCAATTGGCGCAGCATGGCGGTGGAGCGCAGATGCGCCTGGCGGACCAGCATCCCGCCCATCAGCAACTGGTCGATGGTCCCGACCATCACGGGTCCGGCGAGATAGCGGCTGCTGTGCGCCGCCGCCCATCGCTGGTCGTCAAGCCGCGCGTCGTCGCCATCGGGCCAAGCGACGCGGTGGCCGGGCAGGCGCACCCCATCATCCCCATCCACCCGCAGATAACCGGGAACGGCCAGCCCGACCGGCGGGGCGTCGTCGCCCAGCGCCTCCGTCAGCAGCGCGTGGATGCGGCGGTGGATCTGCACGGCCGACGCGCGGGTGGGCAAGGCAAAATACATCCCATCCACCCGCCCGGCCCGCAGCAGGGACAGGAACAGGGCGACCGCCGCCTCCGTCTTGCCGCTGCCGGTGTCGGCCTCCGCCACCAGGGTGGCACCGGGGGGCAGCGCCGCCGCGTCCAGCGCCAGCATCGCGCTTTGCAGCGGACGCGGCTGCCAGGATTTGGCGGCGGCGGCGGGAAACACCCCGGCGAATCCCCAGGGCAGGGCGGCGGCGCGGCGTTGGCGGGCGGTGGCGTCCAGCCGCCGGGCGCGCAGCATCTCATCGGCCCGTGCGGTGGACCATGCGAACCGGTCGTCGGCCCAGGCCGACAGGTCCGCCAGCCCCATCAGGGGAAAGGCCCCGGTGTCGGACCCCAGCCAATCCGCCCACACCATCAACCCGGCCAGCGCGTGGGTGAAACGTGGGGTGATGGGCAGCGCGTCGCCCTCGTCCGCCGCGAAGGCCAGCGGGAACCAGCGGCGCACCCGTTGCGACAGATCGTCCAGCGTGGCCAGGGGGGCGTAGCCGTCCTTCGCCATCCAATCGCTTTTGTCCGGGGACGTCGATGGCTGCGACAGCGCGCCATGGTGGGCCAGGGCGGCGCTCAACACCATGAGGCTGGGTTCAAGGCTGAGATCGGGCGACCCCTCCGCAAACCACGCGCGCATGGATGAGTCGTGCAGCGCCTCCAACACACGGCTGTGCCGTTGCCGGTCCACCGCCGTCTGGGAACGACTGCACAGCAGCGACCAGAGCGGCCCGATGTGGCCGCCGCCCGCCGCCGGGTCGCCCTTGATGCGTTTTTGGAACCGCAGCGTGACCTTTCCCGCGTCGTGCAGGGCCGCCGCCACGGCCAGCCGGTCGCACGCCTGATCGGACAGATCATCCAACCCCGCCAACCGCGCCAACCGCCGCCGCTGGATCGGCCACCGCAGCAGGGCGCGGAAAGTGGCGGCGACGTCGGCGGAATGGTCGGCCAGGGTCAGGGCCATCGGCGGTTCCGCGCCCGCCTCTCCGCCCGCCGCGTCCCGTGTCCTCGTGTTCGACTTGGCCAGCGCCAGGGCGGGGGGCAGGCCGTCAAACGGGCCGGGATTTTGGGGTGAAGGCGCGCCCATCAGACAGCCCCCTCCGCCAGAACACCGTCCATCCGCAGCCGGGCCAGATACAGCCCATCGTGATCCACCAGTTCGCGCGCCGGTGTGCCGAGAAACGCCATCCCCAGCCCGCCCGGTGCGTTGCGATCCTGCCAAACCAGCACGACGCTGCCCTCCCCCAATTCGGCGTGCCAATCCGTCATCACCCGCCAGACGCGGGCGCGCACCCCGGCGGTCAGGCTGGGCGCGACGTACAGGCCGGGGGCCAGTTCCAGCATCACCGACGCCAGAAAGCCCCGGAACCGCTCCGGCACATCGCGCGTCACCAGCAGGGTCATGGGCATCGGCGGTGGCCTTTCCCGTCAGGTGGCGTCAAACAGGGTTTTGATCCGGTCGATCATGCCGGGAATCAGCCCATCGTCGCGAAAGGCGCGTCCGGCGATGCGGCGCACATGCCGTTCCAACGGAACCGTCGCGTCCTTTTCCGCCGCCTTCACCGCCTGGAAGGCGATGGGCAACGTCATGTGGTCCCGGTACAGGTCGGCGATGTCCAGGGTGAAGGCGTTGGCCGAATCCTCGTGGATGAAACCCAGTTGCGGCACGGCGGCGGTGGCCGCCACGGCCAGCGCCGCCGCCGCTTCCACCGCCGTGGCGGCGTTGGGGTTGGCCCGGTCGTACCGCCGCCCGTCCCACCCCACCCCGTACCGTTTGGCGATCAGCCGATAGGTTTCCTTCATCCGCGCGCCTTCGATCCCGCGCAGAACGGCGATGTCCTGGTGGGGCAGCACCTCCCCCAACCGCCAGGCGTACAGGCGGCGGGCGATGGACAGGCGCGCGTCGGCGTCGGCCCACACCCGCGCCTGCCGCCGCGCGACGCCGCTGTCGTCCGCGCCCAGCGGCGGGGCGGTGTAGGCCCGGACCCCGTCATCCCCCACCGCCGCCAAGCCGGTGCCGTGGCGCGCCATCAGGCGCAGCGCATCGTGGCTGACCGTGCTGCCCGGCCCCAACAGGATCAGGCTGATGCCCTGAAAGGGAATGTCGTAACACCCGGCGGGCAGGTCCGGCCCCCCGGCGGTGGCAAAGCGCAGACAGCCCCGCTCCACCGTCAGCGCCCCGCGCGACAGCCAGATCAGGCCATGGCGATCCGCGTGCGGCACCCGCGCCGTCTCCAGCCCCAACCGCCCTTTCAGCATGAATTTTCTGCTCGCAAAAGGAGAAGCCCTGCGATATTATTCACCCGTCGGATCTTGAACAAGTGAATTTTTGCAGAGAGTTAGAGGAGAGAGTTTCCCCCACAGGCGTGGGGATAGACCCTTAGCGCATTTCTTTGCCTCACCCCCTTCACCGTTTCCCCCACAGGCGTGGGGATAGACCTGGCTAAGCAAGTCGCCGCGCAACAAGACCCTAGTTTCCCCCACAGGCGTGGGGATAGACCCGCTGTTTGCGTAGTCTTGAAGCGCGAAAGCCAGTTTCCCCCACAGGCGTGGGGATAGACCCGTGAAGGGGATGGACACGCTTTCGCCATCCCAGTTTCCCCCACAGGCGTGGGGATAGACCTGTTTATCGCGGACAGGCGACCACCGTTTTCACGTTTCCCCCACAGGCGTGGGGATAGACCCGCCCGGAGCGTCATCGGGTATTATCTCACGTAGTTTCCCCCACAGGCGTGGGGATAGACCCCTGAGAAAGGCAGGCCGGAATATTCCCCTTGCGTTTCCCCCACAGGCGTGGGGATAGACCCCGCTCCGACGGTTCCAGCCGGACCCATTCGGAGTTTCCCCCACAGGCGTGGGGATAGACCCGGGTCCGGCGGGCTTTGGGCGCAGTTCTCAACGTTTCCCCCACAGGCGTGGGGATAGACCCGGCGTTGCGGACCTTGCAACACCCCGCGCAACGTTTCCCCCACAGGCGTGGGGATAGACCCACCTCGGAAAACCGCGTCTTGTTCTGCGATGCGTTTCCCCCACAGGCGTGGGGATAGACCTTGGGTGAAGGAGGCGGAGTTCTGGTTCCCCGGGTTTCCCCCACAGGCGTGGGGATAGACCCATTGCCGCCGCGCCGACGCATCCACGGTTCGGCTTGACGGCGGTGATTGGCTTGCGGTTTTGTTCGGGGGATTGTGGAGAGGATGGTGTCATGGTCCCGTGGCTTGGCCGCTTGTGTCTGCTGGTTGGGCTGCTGCTGCCCCACAGCGCCCCCGCTGTTGTCATTCTGGACAGCACATGGCGGGAGGAGGGGGGCCGCCCGGACCGCGAGAACGCCGGGTTCGGCGCGCACATCCGGTTGGCGCAGGAACCGCAATTCCGCTCCGTGCTGTCCATTTCGCTGGATGGGGGGACCAGTTGGGGCGACGGCTCCGGCACCTGGATCGGCAACGACGACCGCCACGCCTACATCCTGACCTCCGCCCACAATTTCGACGAGACGGAGGTGGAGGAGGCGCGGTTCCGCACCGACGACGGCACGGTGCTGCGGGCCGATCGCCTGTGGATTCATCCCGATTACGATTCCAACGACGATTGGAGCGGGCGCGACGCCGCCATCGTCCGCCTGACCCGCCCGATCACCCATCTCGGTCCGCAGCCGGTGCTGTATGGCGGGCGGGGCGAAAAGGGCCACGTCATCACCTTCGTCGGCTATGGCACGCGCGGCATCGGATCGGTGGGGGAGGACGAGCAGCGCTTCAACACCGGTTTGGACAAGGCCGCCGCCCAGGGCTTCGTGGACGAGGTCGAGCCGTTGCGCCGCCCCACCGATGACCAGGACGCGGGCAATTCGCTGGCGGTCTTCCTGCCGCGCGAGGATGGCCGGATCGAAAACCCGCTGGGCAGCGACTATCGCAGCCGTCCGGCGTCGCGGCTGGTCGGGCTGCTGGGCAGCGGCGACAGCGGCGGGTCGGCCTGGATGCAGGATGGCGGGCGCTGGGTGATCGTCGGCATCAACACGGCGGGCGACGGCAAGGCCGGGTATGGCGATTCCTCCTGGTTCGTCCGCATCAACGGGATCCGGCCCTGGATCCAGAAAACCTTCCCCGGTGCGGCCTTCTCCGACCAGGACACCGCACCGGCGGCGATGGTCGCGGCGGCGGTTCCAGCGGCTCCCGCCATCCCCAACGCCATCGCCAGCGCGGAGCCGCCCGCGCGGGTGGGGGTGCGCCCGACCGGAACCGGGGCCGACTCCCCGGCGGGTCTGTGCGCGCCGCGCGCCCGCGTCTTCGTCTGGTCCGAAGACGCGTGGTACACGGGCCGCGCCCGTGGCCCGGCGCGGGACGGACGCTGCCGCGTGCGGTTGGAGGACGCCGACGAGGACGACGACGACGAGATGGTGGATGCCGAGGATCTGGTGGCCTGGACCGCCCAGGGGCCGGGCCGGGCCGTCACCGCCTGTCAGGTCGGTCTGACCGTGGTGGCGGAGGACAACGGCGTGTGGTTCCCCGGCGAGATCAAGCGCGCCAAGGGCAACGCCTGCGTCGTCGCCTACGACGACGAGGATTTCGACGATGAGAGCCTGCCGCTGGAGCGGATCCGACGCCTGCGGTGAGGATGGTCACGGGCATCGGAGTTGACCCCGCGTTCGCCCCCCGTTGCAGGCTGTGCTACACCGGGGGCGACGACCGACCGAAAGCCCGCCCATGCCCGCCCCTCTGCCCAGCGCCCCCCGCATCCACGCGTCCGTCTGCCCGCACGATTGCCCGTCCACCTGCGCGCTGGAGGTGGAGATCCACGACCACCCGGCGGCGGATGGGTCGGGGGAGTGCGGCGGCAAACGGGTCGGGCGTGTGCGCGGGGCGGCCGATCACAGCTACACCGCCGGGGTCATCTGCGCCAAGGTCGCCCGCTACGCCGAACGCATCCACCACCCCGACCGGCTGACCCAGCCGCTGCGCCGGGTGGGGGCCAAGGGATCGGGCGACTTCGCCCCCATCGGCTGGGACGAGGCGCTGGACATCGTGGCGGAGCGCTTCACCGCCGCCGAGCAGCGCTGCGGCTCGGAAAGCGTCTGGCCCTATTTCTACGCCGGAACCATGGGGCTGGTGCAGCGCGACGGCATCAACCGGCTGCGCCACGCCAAACGCTATTCGGGCTTTTTCTCCACCATCTGCACCAACCCGGCCTGGTCGGGCTTCCTGGCCGGGGCCGGGCGGCTGGCCGGGGTGGACCCGCGCGAGATGGCGCGCTCCGACCTGATCGTCATCTGGGGGACCAACCCGGTTTCGACGCAGGTCAACGTCATGACCCACGCCACCCGCGCCCGCAAGGAGCGGGGGGCGAAGATCGCCGTCGTTGACGTCTACCGCACCCCGTCGATGGAGCAGGCCGACATTCCCCTGCTGATCCGGCCGGGAACCGATGGTGCCCTGGCCTGCGCGGTGCTGCACGTGCTGTTCCGCGACGGGCTGGCCGACCGCGCCTATCTGGCCAGCCACGCCGCCGACGCGCAGGGGTTGGAAGCCCATCTGGCCGACCGCAGCCCGGCGTGGGCGGAGGCCATCACCGGCCTGCCCGCCGCCGAGATCGAAGCCTTCGCCCGGTTGGTCGGGCAAACGCCGCGCGCCTTTTTCCGGCTCGGCTATGGCTTCACCCGCTCGCGCAACGGGGCGGTGAACATGCACGCCGCCTCCTGCATCCCCGTGGTCAGCGGCGCGTGGCAGCATGAGGGCGGTGGGGCCTTTCACACCAACGGCGCGATCTATCACTGGAACAAGACGCTGATCGAGGGGCTGGATCTGCGCGACCCGTCGGTGCGGATGCTCGACCAGTCGCGCATCGGCCCGATCCTGGACGGCGACGCCGACGCGCTCGCGGGCGGGCCGCCGGTGACGGCGCTGCTGATCCAGAACACCAACCCGATGGCCATCGCCCCCGACCAGACCCGCGTCCGGCGCGGCTTCGCCCGCGACGACCTGTTCGTCTGCGTCCACGAACAATTCATGACCGACACGGCGCGGATGGCCGACATCGTGCTGCCCGCCACCATGTTTCTGGAACACGACGACCTCTATCAGTCCGGCGGCAACCAACACATCCTGTTCGGCCCGGCGCTGCTCGACCCGCCGGGGCAATGCCGGTCCAACCACGCCGTCATCACCGCGCTGGCCCAGCGGCTGGGGGTGGATCAGCATCCCGGCTTCGCCATGACCGCGCGCGACCTGATCGACGCCACGCTGGACGCCTCGGGCTGGGGGCGGCTGGAGGCGCTGGAACAGGCCCGCTTCATCGACGCGCAGCCTGATTTTCGCACCGCCCATTGCTTGGACGGTTTCCACTGGCCCGACGGGCGGTTCCGGCTGAAACCCGATTGGACCGGGCTGACCTACCCCGCGCCCGCGCAATTCGGCCCGGTGGCCGACATGCCCGCCTACCCCGACCATTGGGCGGTGATCGAGGCGGCGGACGACGACCACCCCTTCCGTCTGGTGACGGCCCCGGCCCGGACCTTCCTGAACAGCAGCTTCACCGAAACGCCGGGATCGCAGGCGCGCGAGCGGCGGCCCACCCTGATGATCCACCCCGACGACGCGGCGGGGCAGGGGCTGGCCGACGGCGACCGGGTGGAGGTGGCGAACCGGCGCGGGGCGGTGATCCTGCACGTCCGTCTGTTCGACGGGCTGCGGCGCGGCGTGGTCATCGCCGAATCGATCTGGCCCAACAATGCCCATCAGGGCGGGCGGGGCATCAACAGCCTGACCGGGGCCGACCCCGTCGCCCCCTTCGGCGGGGCCGCCGTCCACGACAGCCACGTCCGCCTGCGCCGCTGCCCTGATTAGACGATATGGCGGAAGCGGGTATTCTATTTTTTCCCTGCCTGATCGAACAGATAGGGCACGAAGCTGCGGTGGTGTTCGTTCACGCGCAGGGCGCTGCCGATGGGGGGGAAGGCGCGTTGCTGGCAGTCGGTGCGCTCGCACAGGCGGCAGTTGACGCCGATCGGCACGGCGGCCTTGACGTCGCTGGTGTCGATCCCGGCGGCGTAGACCAGCTCTGAGGCGTGGCTGGTCTCGCAGCCCAGCCCGACGGCGAATTGCCGGGAGGGTTTCAGATAAGCCCCGCCGCGTTTGGTGACGGTGCGGGCGATGCTGATGTAGGTGGTGCGGTCGGGCATCTGGGCGAACTGCACCAGGATTTTGCCGGGCTGGGCAAAGGCGTCGTGCACGTTCCACAGCGGACAGGCCCCGCCGAAACGGGCGAAGTGGAAGCGGGTGGCGGAGTGGCGCTTGGTGATGTTCCCGGCCATGTCCACCCGCACGAAGTAGAAGGGCAGGCCGCGCGCGCCGGGCCGTTGCAGGGTGGACAGCCGGTGACAGACCTGCTCGAAGCTGGCGGAAAAGCGGCTTTGCAACTGCTCGACATCGTGGCGCAGCGCGCGGGCCTGGGCGGCGAAGGCGCGGTAGGGCATGACCAGCGCGCCCGCGAAGTAATTCGCCAAACCGACCCGGCAGACCGACCGGGCGTCGTCGCTGGAGAATTTCGCCTGTTCGACCAGCTGGTCGATGACGTCGCCAAACCCCAACAAAGCGATCTGGTTGGCCATGTGAAAGGCCCGGCTCGGCCCGTTCAGCAAAGCGGACAGCCGCAGCGTGCCGGTGGTGGAATCATAGCTGCGCATGGCGGTGTCGCCCGCCTCGTCGGCGACGATCTTCACCCGCACGTCGTGGCGGCGCTTCAGATAAGCGGCCAGCTCGTTCAGCAGAAAGCCGGAATGGATCTTCTCATCGTTCCACAGCTTTTCCGCCGCCTCGTCCAGCGGGCCGATGTAGTTGTTGCAGTAATGGAAATAGTCCCGCACCTCCTCATAGGGGAATTGCGGCCCGGCGAACGCGTCGCCCGTTTCCTGGTTGGACAGGCTGTCGGCCAGCGAATGCACCCGTTCGTGCAGCTTCTGATAGGCTTGGTGCAGGCTGAGAACCCGGCGGGCCAGCTCCGGGCTGGATCCCACCGCGCTGCGCAGCTCCGCCGTGGTCAGCGGCGCACCGGCGAACAGCGGGTCGGCCAACGCCTCGCGCAGATCGGCGACCAGCCGACTGTCCTCATCCTCGACGAAATTGGTCAGCTCCACCTCGAACACGCTGGAGATTTTCAGCAGCACCGGCAGGGTCAACGGGCGCTGGTTGTTTTCCAACTGGTTCAGATAGCTGGGCGACAGATCGAGCGTTTTGGCCAACACGGCCTGGGTCATTCCACGCTGTTCGCGCAGGCGGCGGAGCTTGTAGCCAAGGAAGAGTTTCTTTTGCATACGTGCGATTCTCCGCCTCTGGAATTCCGCCATTCTTCGCAGATTTTGCAAAATCAAACTCAGCATTGCAAAGACATTCGCAACATCGCACGTTTTTGCGAAGAGGCCGTTTGAACCCATGCGAAGTTTGTGAATAATCCGCCTCGATCCGGTGAGGGAACGCGTCTGCCGCAGCCGGGGCGGGGGATCAGGACGCGACGACAGGATTGGAAACGCCCGATGCAAGACATTCTGGCCAAGTTGGAGTCCATGCGCGCCGGGGCGCGGCTGGGCGGCGGGGAAAAGCGCATCGCCGGGCAGCACGCCAAGGGCAAGCTGACCGCGCGCGAGCGCATCGACCTGTTCCTGGACGAAGGGTCGTTCGAAGAGTTCGACATGTTCGTCGAACACCGCTGCATCGACTTCGGCATGGAAGGCCAGAAGGTTCCCGGCGACGGTGTCGTCACCGGCCACGGGACCGTCAACGGTCGTCTCGTCTTCGTGTTCAGCCAGGATTTCACCGTGTTCGGCGGCTCGCTGTCCGAGGCGCACGCGGAAAAGATCTGCAAGATCATGGATCAGGCGCTGAAGGTTGGCGCGCCGGTGATCGGCCTGAACGACAGCGGCGGCGCGCGCATCCAAGAGGGTGTGGCCTCGCTGGGCGGTTACGCCGAGGTGTTCCAGCGCAACGTCGATGCCTCCGGCGTCATCCCGCAAATCTCCCTGATCATGGGGCCGTGCGCGGGCGGGGCGGTCTATTCCCCCGCCATGACCGACTTCATCTTCATGGTGAAGGACAGCTCCTACATGTTCGTCACCGGCCCGGACGTGGTGAAGACCGTCACCCACGAGGTCGTGACCGCCGAGGAGCTGGGCGGGGCCATCACCCATTCCACCAAGTCGGGCGTGGCCGATCTGGCGTTTGAAAACGATGTGGAAGCGCTGCTGCAACTGCGCCGCTTCGTCGATTTCCTCCCCTCCTCCAACCGCGAAAAGGCCCCGGTGCGCCCCTGCACCGATCCGCTTGACCGCGACGACCTGTCGCTCGACACGCTGGTTCCGGAAAACCCGAACAAGCCCTACGATATGAAGGAACTGATCCTGAAGATCGTGGACGAGGGCGATTTCTTCGAACTTCAGCCGGAATACGCCAAGAACATCATCATCGGCTTTGGCCGCGTGAACGGCTCGACCGTTGGCGTGGTCGCCAACCAGCCGATGGTTCTGGCCGGGTGCCTGGACATCGACAGCTCCAAGAAGGCCGCGCGCTTCGTGCGCTTCTGCGACGCGTTCGAAATTCCCATCCTGACCCTGGTGGACGTCCCCGGCTTCATGCCCGGGACCAGCCAGGAGTACAACGGCATCATCAAGCACGGGGCCAAGCTGCTCTACGCCTACGCCGAGGCCACCGTGCCGAAGGTGACGGTCATCACCCGCAAGGCCTATGGCGGTGCCTATGACGTGATGTCGTCCAAGCATCTGCGCGGCGACATCAACTACGCGTGGCCGACGGCGGAAATCGCCGTTATGGGGTCGAAGGGCGCGGTCGAGATCATCTTCCGCGCCGACATCGGCGATGCGGAAAAGATCGAGGCGCGGACCGAAGAGTACCGTCAGAAATTCGCGAACCCCTTCGTCGCGGCTTCGCGTGGCTACATCGACGACGTCATCATGCCGCACGGCACCCGCCGCCGCGTTGCCAAGGCGCTGTCCATGCTGAAGAACAAGCAGCTCCAGAACCCCTGGCGCAAGCACGACAACATTCCGCTGTGAGGGCTGGCCGCATGTTTGAGAAAATTCTCATCGCCAACCGTGGCGAAATCGCCTGCCGCGTCATCCGCACCGCGCGCCGCCTGGGCATCAAGACGGTGGCGGTCTATTCCGACGCCGACAAGAACGCCCTGCACGTCGAAATGGCCGACGAGGCCGTGCACATCGGCCCGCCGCCGTCGGCGCAAAGCTATCTGCTGATCGACCGCATCATCGACGCCTGCAAGCAGACCGGCGCGCAGGCCGTGCACCCCGGCTACGGCTTCCTGTCGGAAAAGCCCGCTTTCCAGGAAGCGCTTGCGGCGGCGGGCATCGCCTTCATCGGCCCCGACGCCCACGCCATGCGGGCGATGGGCGACAAGATCGAATCGAAGAAGCTGGCCAAGGTCGCCGGTGTCTCCACCGTTCCCGGCTATCTCGGCGTCATCGCCGACGATGAGGAGGCGGTGAAGATCGCCCGCGAGATCGGCTATCCGGTGATGATCAAGGCGTCGGCGGGCGGCGGCGGCAAGGGCATGCGCGTGGCCTGGAACGACGAGGAGGCGCGCGAGGGCTTCCGGTCGGCCACCAACGAGGCGCGCTCCAGCTTCGCCGACGACCGCGTCTTCATCGAAAAATTCATCCAGCAGCCGCGCCACATAGAAATCCAGCTTCTGGCCGACGGGCAGGGGACCTCGCTCTATCTGGGCGAGCGCGAATGCTCGATCCAACGCCGTCACCAGAAGGTGATCGAGGAGGCCCCCTCGCCCTTCCTGGACGAGGCAACGCGCAAGGCGATGGGCGAGCAGGCCGTGGCCCTGGCCGACGCGGTGCAATACAAGTCGGCGGGAACCGTCGAATTCATCGTCGACGCCGACCGCAACTTCTACTTCCTGGAGATGAACACCCGTCTTCAGGTCGAACACCCGGTCACGGAACTCATCACCGGTTTCGATCTGGTCGAGCTGATGATCCGCGTCGCGGCGGGCGAGAAGCTGACGATCAAGCAGGAGGATGTCCGCCTGCATGGCTGGGCCATCGAGGCGCGCGTCTACGCCGAGGATCCGTTCCGCAACTTCCTGCCCTCCACCGGCCGCCTGACCCATTACCGCCCGCCGTCGGACGACCCGCATGTCCGCGTCGACACCGGCGTGTTCGAGGGCGGCGAAATCTCGATGTTCTACGATCCGATGATCGCCAAGCTCTGCACCTGGGGATCGACGCGCGACGCCGCGATCGCCCGGATGCGCGAGGCGCTTGATCAGTATTACATCCGGGGCGTCAGCCACAACATCCCGTTCCTGGCCTCGCTGATGGCCAACCAACGGTTCGTGGACGGACGCCTGACCACCAACTTCATCGCCGAAGAGTACCCGAACGGCTTCCACGCGTCCGATCTGCCGCCGGAGGATCCGGCGGTGCTGGTGGCGGTGGCGGCGGTGATCCACCGCAGCCTGAACGACCGCGACATCCAGATCTCCGGCAAGATGGTCGGCAACACGGTCAAGGTGCGCGACGATTGGGTTGTCGTCGTCGATGGCACGCCCCACCCGGTGCATCTGCACCCGGCCAGTGACGGGCCGATGCGCGTCGGCTACACGGTGGACATCGCGGGCCAGCACCACGCGGTGTGGACCGATTGGCGGATTGGCGAGCCGCTGTTCCGGGGCACGGTCAACGGGGCGCATGTCTGCATCCAGATCGACCGGGTGGGCATCGGCTACCGCCTGCACCATTCCGGTGCGCAGGCGATGGTCAAGGTGCTGACGCCGAACGCCGCCCGTCTGGACGCGCTGATGCCGGTGAAGGCCCCGCCGGACATGTCGAAATTCCTGCTGTCGCCGATGCCGGGCCTGCTGGTTTCCCTGGCGGTCTCGGAAGGGCAGGAGATCAAGGCCGGTGAGGTGCTGGCTGTGGTCGAGGCGATGAAGATGGAAAACATCCTGCGGGCCTCCCAGGATGGAACGGTTGCGAAAATCCACGCCGCGCCGGGCAGCAGCCTGGCGGTCGATCAAAAGATCGTGGAATTCGCGTAAGAAAAACGACAAAGAACAACGTCAAAAAAGACAAAAAGAAAAGCCAGGAGAGGAAACGCCCGGCCCCCGCCCGTCTCGCACCGGGCGGGGGCATGGCAACCGCAAAAGCCCGCTCGCCGGATCAACCGACGGCGGGAACCGGGTGGACCGGGGGATGGACGCCCCGCCCGCCCGCCGATCACGGACAGGAGAGCGTCGATGACCGAGTTCCCAAAGAAGAGCCTTGCCGATTGGGACAAGCTGGCCGCCAAGGATCTCGGCGCCGACGCCGACCCGTCCACGCTGGTGTGGAAGACGCCCGAGGGACTGGACGTCAAAGCGCTCTACACCGCCGCCGATCTGGAAGGGTTGGAGCTGGAAACCATTCCCGGCTTCCCGCCCTTCACGCGCGGCCCCCGCGCGACGATGTACGCGGTGAAGCCCTGGACCATCCGGCAATACGCCGGTTTTTCGACCGCCGAGGCCAGCAACGCCTTTTACAAGGCGAACCTGAAGGCCGGACAGATGGGCCTGTCGGTCGCCTTCGATCTGGCGACCCATCGCGGTTATGACAGCGATCACCCGCGCGTCGTCGGCGACGTTGGCAAGGCGGGCGTCGCCATCGATTCGGTCGAGGACATGAAGATCCTGTTCGCCGACATCCCGCTCGACAAGATGTCGGTGTCGATGACGATGAACGGCGCGGTTCTGCCGATTTTGGCCGGCTACATCGTCGCCGCCGAAGAGCAGGGCGTGCCGCAGGAGAAGCTGAGCGGAACCATCCAGAACGACATCCTCAAGGAGTTCATGGTCCGCAACACCTACATCTACCCGCCCGAACCCTCGATGCGGATCATCGCCGACATCATCGAGTACACCTCCCAGCACATGCCGAAATTCAACTCGATCTCGATTTCCGGTTATCACATGCAGGAAGCCGGGGCGACGGCGGTGCAGGAACTGGCCTTCACCATCGCCGACGGGCTGGAATATGTCCGCGCGGCGATGTCCAAGGGGCTGCCGGTGGACAAATTCGCCCCGCGCCTGTCCTTCTTCTTCTCCATCGGCATGAATTTCTTCATGGAGATCGCCAAGCTGCGCGCCGCGCGGCTGCTGTGGTCCAGCCTGATGCAGCAGAAATTCGCGCCGAAGGACGCGCGCTCGCTGGCGTTGCGCACCCATTGCCAGACCTCGGGCGTCAGCCTGACCGAACAGGATCCCTACAACAACGTCATCCGCACCACGGTGGAAGCGATGGCGGCGGTGCTGGGCGGCACCCAATCGCTGCACACCAACGCCTTTGACGAGGCGCTGGGCCTGCCGACCGCCACGTCGGCCCGCATCGCCCGCAACACCCAATTGGTGATCGCCGAGGAAACCGGCGTGACCAAGGTCGTCGATCCGCTGGGCGGCTCCTACTACGTCGAACACCTCACCCACAGCCTCGCCAAGGCGGCGCTGGAGTTGATCGAGCGGGTCGAGGAGATGGGCGGCATGACCAAGGCCGTGGAAAGCGGCATGCCCAAGCTGCTGATCGAGGAGGCCGCCGCCCGCCGTCAGGCCGCCATCGACCGGGGGGAGGAGGTCATCGTCGGCGTCAACAAGTACCGCCCGGAAAACCCCGACAGCGTCGATGTGCTGGACATCGACAACACCGCCGTGCGCGAGGCCCAGATCGCCCGGTTGAAGACGATCCGCGCCAGCCGCGACGAGGCCGCCTGCCGCGCCGCGCTCGACGCGTTGACGCAGGCCGCTGCGGACAAGTCGGGCAATCTGCTGGCCCTGGCGGTGGTCGCCACCCGCGCCCGCGCCACCGTCGGGGAAATCTCCGACGCGCTGGAAAAGGCCTTCACCCGCCATGTGGCGGTGATCCGGTCGGTGTCGGGCGTCTATGGTTCGGCCTATGACGGTGACGCCGGGTTCAAGAAGATTCAGGAGGACGTCGCCGCCTTCGCCGCCGAGGAAGGCCGCCGCCCGCGCATCCTGGTCGTCAAGATGGGCCAGGACGGCCACGACCGGGGGGCCAAGGTGATCGCCACCAGCTTCGCCGACATCGGTTTCGACGTGGACATCGGCCCGCTGTTCCAAACCCCGGACGAGGCGGCGCGCCAGGCGGTGGAAAACGACGTGCACGTCATCGGCGTGTCGAGCCAGGCGGCCGGTCATAAAACCCTGGTGCCGCAATTGGTGGACGAGCTGCGCCGCCAGGGGGCCGGTGACATTCTGGTCGTCTGCGGTGGCGTCATCCCGCCCCAGGATTACGATTACCTCTACAAGGCGGGGGCGTCGGCCATCTACGGGCCGGGCACCAACATCCCCAAGGCGGCGGCGGAGATCCTGGAGATCCTGCGCAAGAAGAAGCAGGCGGCGTAACGCCCGCAAGGCCTCTTGGTTCCGCACCCTGGACGCCGTTCGGCTCATGCGCCATACTTCTTCCACAGCACGCTGTTGGAGAAGGTGGCCATGAGCCGTTTTGCCGTTCATAGCGCCATCCCGCCGCGCACCGGGGCGGACACGCCGGTCACGACGACGGCCAGCAAGACACCCCGTGCGACCGACGCCGAGATCCGGCAGTGGGTGGAGGACAACCGCGACGCGTTTGCGGCCTATGACGCCATGGTGGATCGGCTGGGTGTGTTCGGTGACGACGAACGGTTTTCCTGATGCGTTATCTGGATGTTTGTCTCAATCCAGCGGCGCAGGGAAAACGGCAACACCCCATTCCCTACTTGTTGATCGTTCAAGGCGACTATGTGGATGTCGAGCGGACACGCGTGGTCGTGCCGCTGTTCCGGGCGTCCGAAGTTGAACAACCAATCCCACGGATCATGCCGCGCGTTCGGGTGGGGGAGGATGAGTTTGTCGCGGTGACACCCCAGATCGGCGCGCTGTCGGTCACAAGAATTGGTGCTGTGGTCGCCACGGCGCAGAGCGCCCACGCCGACATCCGGCGCGCCATCGATGTGCTGACAGGCGACTTTTGACCGTCGCCGCCGAAACCGACCTCTACGCCCCGGTGAAAGCCTTCCTCGAAGGGCAGGGCTACGCCGTGAAGGGGGAGATCAAGGGCTGCGATCTGGTCGGCGTGCGCGGCGACGAACCGCCGGTGATCGTGGAGTTGAAAAAACGCTTCACCCTGGACCTGCTGCTCCAGGGGGTGGACCGGTTGGCGATGACCGACCGGGTGTATCTGGCCGTGCCGTCGCCGGGGCGACGGGCGAGCGGGCCGTCGCCGCTGGATTCGGGGGTCAAGAAGCTGTGCCGCCGCCTTGGCCTTGGCTTGATGATCGTCGATCCGGCTTTGGCGGAGGGCCACCGCGTCACCGTTCTGCTCGATCCGGTTCCCTACACCCCGCGCAAGGACGTCAAGCGGACCAAGCGTCTGTTGGGGGAGCACGCGCGCCGGGTCGGCGACCCCAACCGGGGCGGCTCCACCCGCGTGCCGATCATCACCGCCTACCGCCAGGACGCGATCCGCTGCGCCCGCCTGCTGCGCGACGAGCCGCAGACGGTCGCCGCCCTGCGCGCCGCCGGTGCGCCGAAGGATGTGGCGGCCCTGCTGCAACGCGACGTCTATGGCTGGTTCGAGCGGGTGGCGCGTGGAACCTACCAACTCACCCCCGCCGGGCTGGCTGGGCTGGAGACCTTCGGCCCGGCGCTGAACGACGCGTGACGCCGCCCGGTGGCCCGCCTATCATTCCACCACACCCGCACCGAGCGATGAGAGGGAGCGCCCCGCGATGCCGATGGCCGAGGTCACGGAATTTCCCACCCTGCACACCGACCGGCTGTTGCTGCGCGCGGTCACGTTGGACGATGCCGAGCCGTTCCGCGCGTTGCTCGCCACGCCGGGGGTGGTCGATCATTCCAACTGGCCCAACGACCCGACGCCGGAGCAAGGCCGCGACTTTGTCGGCATGATGGCCGACGCGCTGCCGCGCGGCATGGGCTGTTCCTGGATCATCGAGGATCGGCAAACGGCGGCCTTCCTTGGCTCCATCCGCTTCAACTATTTCATGCGCGACTGGAGTTGCGCCGGGGTCGGCTATGAAATCCATCCCGATTGTTGGGGCCGGGGCGTGATGACGGAGGCGTTGCGCGCCGTGGTCGTGTGCGGCCACGACAGCTTTGGCCTTCATCGGATGGAGGCCTGGACCCTGGCGGGCAACGGCGCGTCGGATCGGGTGCTGGAAAAGGCCGGTTTTCGCTACGAAGGAACCACGCGCGGGCGCGGCTGGTTCAAGGGGGCCTACCACGACGCCCGGTGGTTCGGCCGCATCCAAGGCGACCCCATCGCCCCGTAAGCCTCCGCCCATTCGCCCCCCAACCCTGACCGTCGGAGCCGCGCCCATGTCCGATTACATCAGCAACCTCGTGATCTTCTTCGTCGTGGTCGATCCGCCCGGTCTGGTCCCGCTCTTCATCGCCCTGACGCGCGGGTTCGAGGCGCGGCAAAAGCGGATGATCGCGGTGCGCGGGACCGCCATCGCCTTCATCGTCCTGGTGTTCTTCGCCTATTTCGGCAAGCTGGTTCTGGACACCCTGACCATCAGCATGCCCGCTTTCCGCATCGCCGGTGGCGCGCTGCTGTTCTGGATCGCCTTTGAAATGCTGTTCGGCAAACGGTCCGACCGCAAGGGCCGCGACACCGACGACGCGTTGACCGACGAGGACGCCCATGATCTGGCCGTCTTCCCGCTGGCGGTTCCGCTGATCGCCGGGCCGGGGGCGATCACCTCCATCCTGCTGCTGATGGACCGGTCGGGGGCGACGGTGGTCGGGCAGATCGGCGTGCTGGGCGCGGCGGCCACGGTGATCGGCGGGGTGACGCTGATTCTGTTGGGGGCCGACGTGGTGCGGCGGATGCTGGGCCGCACGGTGATCCAAACCGTCAGCCGGGTGTTGGGCATCGTGCTGGCCGCGCTCGCCGCGCAAACCATCCTGTCCGGCATCACCAGCGTCTACCCGCCGCACTGAAGCCACTCCCCTGAGGCCATCAAGCAGGGAAGGGTTGAGCGCTCCCCGTTTCCTGTCCTACAAACAGCCCCCGAACCGCGCGACCAAGGGGACACCGACGCCATGGACACCGACATCAGCTTTGCCGAAGCGCTGCTGCGCCGTGGGGCCGATCTGTTGCAGGCGATGGCGCAGGACAGCGCGGAGGCGGAGGCAGTGGCAGAGACGGACACCGACCCGCTGGCCCAACTCGCCCGGCTGTTGGCGACGGCGGCGGCCACCGACGCGCCGCTGGTGGTGATGACGGAAGGGGGCCACGCCGACCTGTTCGACGCCGCCGCCCGCCAGACCGCCATCCCATTGACCGACCGACTGCGTCCGCTCGCCACCGCGCGGCAAACCGAACGGGCCACCCTGTACGAGTTCGACGGGCATGGCCCTTTGACCGGCAACCGCATCGTCACCGCGCTGATCCGCCCGGAGGACCGCAAGGATCTGCTGGACGTCTATGTGGCGATTGGGCGGTTGCGCGGCGGTGCGGCGCAATTGACGGTGGCCCCGGCCCGGCTGCGCTTTGACGCCGCTGCCCTGGCGCAAACCCTGTCCCTGTTGGGCGACGCCGCCAGCCGCAGCGTCAACGCCACCAACGCCGCCTTGGCCCACGCCGCGACCATCCAGCCCCTGCCGGGGCATGAGAATGGCGGGATGCCCGCACCGTTGCTGGACCTGTATTGGCAAGGCTTGACCCTGGCGACCGTGCGCGCCGACCGCGACCAACTGGCCAACGCCGAACCCCAGGGACGGGCCTGAGCGGCTATTCCGGGACGCCGCAGCGCCGCCGCAAACGATCCAGCACGCGGGTGAACAGGGCCGGGTCATCGGTTGCCCGCGCCGTCACCAAGGCTCCCTGGATTCCGGCCACCACCTCCTCGGCGATGCCGCGCGCGTCGGCGGGATCGTGACCGCATCGGGCCAGGGCGTGCGCCAACCCATCGATCCAGCGCTGGAAATAGCCCTGGATGCGGTCGGCGAAGGGATCGCGCACGTCACCCAGCGCGAAGACACCGACCAGACACATCCGCCGCCCCGACCGGAAATAGGTGTCCACCGCCGTGACCATCGCCGCCACGGCCGCCACCGCGCCCACCCGGTCCGTCACCGCGAACAGCGGGGTGAAGAGGTTGGTTTCAAACCACTCCTCGACGTTGGTCAGCACCGCCGCCGCCATCTCCTCCTTGCCGCCGGGGAAGAAGTTGTAAAGGCTGCCCTTGCCCAGGCCGGTGGCCTTGGCGATCACCGCCAGACTGGCCCCCTCATAGCCATGGCGGCGGAAGAGTTCGCCCAGCACGGGCAGCACGTCGGCGCGTTCGGCGATGGTCCGGGGCATCAGGCGGGCTTCAACGGGTAGGGGGTGTTGGTCACGCGGTGGTACAGCACGGCGATCATCACCAGGCTGACCGATCCGGCCAGAACCGGCGTCACCAGATACGCGAAACCGGGATCGGCGGCAAACACCACGATGGGATCCGCCCCGGCGGGCGGATGCGTCACACGGAACAGCGCCATCAGGGCCACCGCCGCCCCCACCGCCAGCGCCACCGCCCACCATTCGTTCGGCAGCGCCGCCCGCAGCAGCAACCCCACCAGGGCGGACAGGACATGGCCGCCCACCACATGCATCGGTTGGGACAAGGGGCTGTTGGGCACGGAAAACAACAGGACGCAGCTTGCGCCGAAGGGGGCGATCAGCAGCGGCGTGCCCATGTGAACGCTCAATCCGCCCACCAGCCCAACAGCGAGGATCGCGCCCAGCCCGGCCAGCAGACAGCGCAGCGGTGACGGGGTGGGCAGGTGTGGCAGCAGGTAACGGCGCATCTCTGTACCTTTCGTTCCAAAGTTGACCGAACGGTACAATCTGGGCCGAGAGACGTCAAGCGCGCTGGATCGCGGCACCGGTCAACGGGCCGTCAATGGGTGGGCAATGGGTGGGCAATGGGTGGCCGATGCCGGTCAAAGGGCGCGGCGGTTGATCGTCGCCACCACCGCTTCGGCCTCCTCCGGAACGGCAATCGTCGCCGTTTGGTTCCGCAGCAGCAGCGTGTGGCCCGGCGGCACGTCCAGCGATTCCCCGGATCCGGCGCGCACCATGGCGGTTCCGGTCAGGGCGTGAACCAGGATCACGTCCGCGTGGTGGACGCAACGGGCGGCCCCCGCCATCAGATCAAGCGCACCGGTGGCGGTCGCCCGGTCCACCATCAGGTTGAAATCGCAGATCGGCCCGTCCAACAGGGCGCACTCGACCGCCGCATCGCCGGAAAAGGCAAAGGCCGGGTCCATGCGCCGCCGCGTCACCGGATCGGCCCCGTCCACCGCCAGCGTCATGCCAACGCCGTCGATCACCGCGATCAAACGGTCGTAACCGGAGAAATTGGAAAAGGGACCGGCGGCGGCGACATCGGCAACGCTGACGCGCCACAGGAAGCGAGAGTCGTCAAACGCCTCCACCGCGATTTCGGTGGTGGTTCCCAGACCGTTGCGCCAGGGCACGCGGCGGCAGTCGGCGGGGGGCAGCAGCTGAAGCGAGGGCGGGGGCATCGACGAGTCTCCAGTGGCGGGGGGCAGGAGACGCGTCATAGCATCGCAGCGCCTCACACGAACAGGCTGAAGCTGCCCATCAATTTTTCGGTCCCGGTCTGGCCGTAGGTGATCGAGTTCGCCGAACTGATGGCGGAGTTCAACCCATCCAGCAACGCCTGCTGGCTGGAGGACATCTGAAACGGGTTGTCGCTGGCGGACGGTTGTTTGGCGACGGTGTCGTAATCCTGGCTGTAGGACCCCATCATCATCTGAAGCGCGTAGTTTTTCGGTGTGGCGGCGGACTCCCCCTTGCTGCGGGTGACGCGCAGGGTGTAGTCGCCCTTGTCCAAGGTCAGCTCCCCTTTCTCCAGCGACTTGAAGGCTTCGTAATCGTCGCCGGATTTGGGATCGCTGTCGGCCAGCACCGTGCCCAGCCGGTTCATCAACTGCACGCGCACGCCGTCGTCGCCGACATGACCCAAGGTCGCTTCGCCCTTGCTGGTGGTCTTGAATTTGTAGAAATCGACGTTGTCGTTGGCACCCAACGTGCTGGCGACGTTCAGGCGGGTGGTGTTCTTCGCCAGAATGCCGATGTCGGTGGCACCGCCGACGCTGGTCAGCTTGGATTTCTTGACCGTCTTTTCGTAGGTCGTCACCTCCTCGGCGGAGTTGGAGCTTTGCGAAGCCTGGAGCGCCGACACCGCGTTGGCGATGGAGGCGTTGAGGCTCGACACCATGGAACTGACGCTGGAGAGGGCATCATCCGCCATGACCCGGCTTCCTTCCGTTCCGACGCGGCCCGCCGCCCCGTCCTGTGACGCAGGGATCCCCTGCATCAGGACATACGGACGAAACGGGCGGGTCCTGCGCGGAAAAACATCATCGACCGACGTTGGTGCGTCAGCCACATTGCCGACGAAGTCCGCCCCTTCCGGGGTGACGGGAGAGTGTCAGGAATCCCGCGTGTGGCCGGGCATAATGAGGATGACGGAGACCTCTGCCCAGTTGTGTGTTTCGATCCGCTCCATCCGCTCACTCGTCCGCCGCAGTTTTCCGCACTTCTGCGGGGTCAGGAGTAGAAACCCGGTTCCGGCAACGCCCCGGTCAGCGCCCAGACGCCCAGCTCCTTCAGCTTGTAATCCAGCGGGTCGTGCAGGGAGTGGGTGCGGATGTTGCGCCAGAAGCGGTCAAAACCATGCCGGGCGGCGGCCCCGCGCGCCCCGGTGATGTCGAACAGGCGGTTGGCGGCGTCCAGCCCGGCGCGGGCGGCGGCGAGCTTGAAGGTCGCGATGGCCAACGCGGTTTCCCCGCGCTCCGCCGCCTCCAGCCCCCGGCCACGGTTCCAGGCGGTTTGCAGCCGGTCCAGCGCGACGCCGCCCAGCGCGTCGGCGGACGCGATGGCGAGCTGCGCCTCCCCGACATGGTGGAGCAGATACGGATCCTCGGCGGCGGTCGCCACGCCCGACGCGCGCCAGGGTCGCCCATCGGTCAGGGTGAAGTCGCGCGCCGCCGCCAGCGCCCCTTCGGCAATGCCCAGATACAGGCTGGCCAGTATGGCTTGGGCGATGCAAGGGCGCAGGCTGCTGGCGACGTCGCCGAACGGCCCCGGCGGCCCCAGCAGGTCGGACGCGGACACCGCCACCTCGGTGAAGCTGACGGTTCCGCTGTCGGTTTGGCGCTGGCCGATGGCGTCCCAATCGTTGTGGACGGTGATGCCCGGCCGGTCGGTGGGCAGCGCCAGCACCCGCAACACGCCGTCCGGCCCGTCCGCCGACACCAGAAGCCGGTCGGAATCGGTGGCCCCGGAGCAGAAGCTTTTGATTCCGGACAACACCCATCGATCCTCGCCGGATGGGGTCAGAGCGGTGCGCCGGTCCAGCGGATTCAGCGCGTTGCCCCAGAACAGGTTGCGCCGCGCGGTGGCGGTCAGCAGCCCGGCCCGCTGGGTCGGGTTGGCGTAGAGCAGGACCGAGGCGATCATCAGATGCTGAAAGGCGAACAGATGCGCCAGGGAGGAATCCACCCGCGCCAGCGTCCGCACCGCGCCCAGAATGGCGGGCCACGCCTCGCCCGCGCCGCCATACGCTTCCGGAATCGCCAGCGACAGCAGGCCGGAGCGGCGGATCGCGTCGCGTTCCGCCTTGGCCGTGCCGCCCGCCCGGTCGCGGGCCACGGCGGTGTCGGCCAGATGATGGCACAGGGTGTCCAGCGCCGCGCGCCGCTCCGGGGCGGACAGGGGAGCCGGACTCACGATGCGCTCCGCGCCGGTTGCAGAGTGCCGAAGGGGCTGACGAAGGACACATCCGGGGCCGGTTGGGCGGCGGGTGGCGGAGCCGCCACCGGCAGCAGCGGGAACAGCAGGTCGGCAACCCGGTGCGCCTCCTCCAGATGCGGGTAGCCGGACAGGATGAAGGAGTCGATGCCGAGATCCCGGTATTCCAGCAACCGGTCGGCCACCTGCCGGGGGGTGCCGACCAGCGCGGTCCCCGCCCCGCCGCGCACCAGCCCGACCCCGGCCCACAGGTTGGGCGACACCACCAGATCGCGGCGCGACGCCAGTTCGGTCATGCGGCGTTGGCCTTCGGATTCGAATTGACGGAAGGCGCTGTGCGCCGCCTCCACCGCCGAACGGTCGATCTTGCTGATGAGCCGGTCGGCGGCGGCCCAGGCCTCGGCCTCCGTCTCGCGCACGATGACGTTGACGCGCAGGCCATAGGTCAGGCGGCGGCCATGGGCGGCGGCGCGCGCCCGCACGTCGGTGATCTTGGCGGCCACGGCCTCCGGCGGTTCGGCCCAGGTCAGATAGGTGTCGAAATGGGCGGCGACCGCCGCGTGCCCGGCGGGGGAGGAGCCGCCGAAGAACAGCGGCGGGTGAGGGCGCTGCACCGGCGGCAGGGGGACCGTCGCCCCCTTCACCGTCACATGGTCGCCGGTGAAATCCACCGTTTCGCCGGACAACACCCGCTTCCACACGGTGAAGAACTCGACCGCCTGGGCGTAACGCGCGTCATGGTCCAGGAACACGCCGTCCCCGGCCAACTCCGCCGCGTCGCCCCCGGCGACGACGTTCAGATAGAAACGCCCACCCGACAGCCGGTCCAGCCCGGCGGCCAGGCGCGCGGCGAAGGTCGGCGTCATCGACGAGGGGCGGGTGGCGACCAGGAAGCGCAGGCGCTCCGTGGCCTCGATCAAGGCCGCCGAGACGATGTAGGGTTCCTCGCAAGCCTTGCCGCAGGGAACGAGAACACCGTGATAGCCCCGCCGGTCGGCGGCCTGCGCGATCTCCTTCAAATACGCCAATGTGGCCGGGCGGCTGTCGATCTGGCTGCCCAGATAGGGGCCGTCGCCATAGACCGGCAGGAACCAGAAGATGTCCATGTCCGTGTTCCCCGCGTCGTTCACAGATCCAGCGCCAGCAGGCGGCGGGCGTTGTCGTGCAACAGCCCGCCCAGCACCGCGCCGTCGAAGCCGAGCTTCAGGAAATCCTCGACCGTCTGTTTCATCGGGCGGAAGGGGAAGGAGCTGCCGAACAGAAGCTGGTCGCGCAGGAAACCGTTGGCGGCCTCGACATACAGGTGGCTGCCGGGCAGGAAGATGTACATGTCCGGTACGATGTGGACGTTGGGGTAGCGGAAGGCGATGCCTATGATCTCGGCCACGCGCGGCCAGAAACCGTGATGGATCACGATGTTCAGGTTGGGGAAGTTGCGGGCGATGCGGGCCACCGGCGTCGGATCGTTGAAGCGCGGATCCGGGGTGGTCGGGCCGGTCATCAGGAACACCGGCGTTTTCAACTGGTCGCAGGCGTCGTAGACCGGCAGCAGCGATGGATCGTCGAACGGCAGCGCCGGGTCGAGGAAACCGGGTTCCAGATTGATGCCCTTCAGCCCCAGCGTGCGCACGGCGCGCTCGGCCTCCGCCACCGCCGCCGCGACGCCCTGGCGCTGCGGATCGACCGAGCCGACGCCGATCAGTTCGGGCCGACCCGTGACCAGCTCGTGCACCCGGTCGTTGGAGGTGCTGACGCCGGGCGTGTCGCGACCGATGATCGCGGCGGCGGTGATTCCGGCGTCGCGCACCTCGGCCAGAAAGCCGTCCAGGGTGTGGGCGCGGGTGAAGTGGCGGTCGTCGCCACGGGCACCGACCCGCCGATTCAGCCAACGCGCGGTGTCAAAGGCTGGGGTGCCGGGGGTGGCCCCATAGAAATCATGCAGGAAGGACGGGCGGCTGCGCAGGTCGATGATTTTGCGGGACACGGTCGCGGTCTCCGGTTGTGCGGTTTCCCGGTCTGTCCGGCAACAAGGGTGCCATGTTGTGTGTTGTTTCTTTTCAGGTGTTTAGCCGACGTGTGTGGTGGAGATGGCGTTGCCAAGGCAACATCCGGGGCCGGTTTCTGCTGCCTTGGCAACGCTGCGGAACCGCAGGGTGAATCGGCGGTGCGGGATCAGGCCCCAGCCCACACCGCGTCCCGCACCGGGTCGCCACGAACTCCACCTCGCGCTCCTGAAGCACGTGCAGCAGCTTCACCTGAAGAGAGCGCCGAAAATGTGGAACACCAGCCGACCGCCAGATGTGGTCGTGTCGATCGCTTCGGTCCGCGACCGAAAGCCGACGCCACGGACCTCCAGCATGTTCACGGTCTCGATCAGGTGCGGGGAAGAGATCAGCCGAGACGATCCAGCTTCCAAACCACCAGACTGTCGCCAGCCCGTGCGAAGGCGATGGCCGCCGCCAGCCCCGGTCGATCAGCCTTGGTTCCGGATGCTTGATCCTGAAAGACCCGCTCGCAGTCTGCCTTGGCCAAGGCGTCGAGTTGCAGAGCTGGTTCCTGATCTGTGGTCGAGACTCTGGCATGGCCGATGTTCGCCACCGTCCGCTCCGTTTGTCCGGAAACCCGTCGTCAACGCGGGGTTCCGAACAAACAGTTTGGCGGCTGGCCGTCAAAGGGTCGTCTGCCGGACTCCCTCGACTGCCATTTTCCCAGCGCAATGCGTCACGCCCCCTACACCGGGCCGATCTGGTGTGATGGCTGTCACATCCATCCGTATGGTGGTATGCAAGTTTCACGCGCTTTGGGGGCAAAGCGCTTGGACGCAACCACTCTATGGGGGTTTGGGGGATGGCGATCATCGTTGGGACGTTGGGGAGCGACACGCTGATCGGAGGGGTTGAGGCGGACAGCTTGGACGGGTTGGAGGGTGATGACCGTCTCGACGGCTCGTTTGGTGCCGACAGCCTGAACGGTGGTCTGGGCAACGACACGCTGATTGGCGGCGAGCTTGGCGCCCCGCTCGGCGACACGCTGGTCGGCGGGGCCGGGGACGACGTCTACGAGATCGTCAATCCGCTCGACCAGATCGTCGAGGCCGCCGGTGAGGGCACCGACACGGTGCTGACGGGCCTCGCCGCCTACACGCTGGGCGACAACGTCGAGACCCTGACCTACACCGGCAGCGGATCCTTCACCGGCGTCGGCAACGATCTGGACAACGTGATCCAAGGGGGCACCGGCAACGACACGCTGTCGGGTGGGCTTGGGGTCGACACGCTGATCGGCGGGGCGGGCAACGATCTGTACCGGATCGACGACGTCGCCGATCTGGTGGTGGAGAACGCGGGTGAGGGCGTGGACGAGGTGCGGACGTCGCTGTCTGCCTTCACCCTGTCGCCCAACGTCGAGGTGCTGACCTACACCGGCGCGGGCGATTTCAACGGCGTGGGCGGCGCTGGGAACGACACGCTCCATGGCGGCGGCGGGGCCGACACGCTGGTCGGGGCGGCGGGCAATGATTCGCTCGACGGTGGGGCCGGGGCGGATGTTCTGGACGGCGGTTCGGGCAACGACACGCTGAACGGCGGCCTGGGTGCCGACAGCATGGCGGGCGGAACCGGCAACGACACCTATTACGTCGATGATGTCGCCGACGTCGTCACGGAGCTGTCCAGCGAGGGCAGCGACACGGTGCGCAGCGCGCTGGATTACACGCTGGGCGACCATGTCGAGGCCCTGGTGCTGACCGGCTCCGCCCTGACCGGAACCGGCAACGGCTTGAACAACAACCTGACTGGCACGACGGCGGACAATCTGCTGACCGGGCTGGACGGCAACGACACGCTGAACGGCGGGGCCGGAGCCGACACGCTGATCGGCGGCACCGGCAACGACACCTACGTCGTCGACAACGTTGGCGACGTCCTGGTCGAACTGCCCGGCGAGGGCGTCGACACCGTGCAGAGTTCGATCACCCACACGCTGCTGGCCGATTTCGAAAACCTCACCCTGACCGGCTCCGCCGCCATCACCGGCACCGGCAACGCGGTCAACAACGCGCTGACCGGCAACGGCGCGGCGAATTTGCTGACGGGTTTGGACGGCGACGACACGCTGAACGGCGGGGCGGGCGCCGACACCCTGGTCGGCGGGGTCGGCGACGATCTCTATGTCGTCGACAACGCGGGCGACGTGGTGACGGAATGGACGGGCGAGGGCGTCGACACGGTCAACGCCTCGGTGTCCTGGGCGCTGGGCGACCATGTGGAAAAACTGACCCTGACCGGCGCGGCGTCGATCAACGGGACCGGCAACGCTCTGGACAACGTCCTGACCGGCAATGGCGGGGCGAACATCCTGGATGGCGGGCTGGGTGCCGACACCCTGGTCGGCGGGGCGGGCAACGACGTCTACCTCGTCGACAACGCGGGCGACGTGGTGACGGAGGCGGCGGGCCAGGGCACCGACGAGGTTCGCACGGCGCTCGCCGCCTACACGCTGGGCGCCAACGTCGAGACGCTGACCTACACCGGGACGGGGCCGTTCAGCGGCGGCGGCAACGCGCTGGACAACCGGCTGGCCGGGGCGGACGGCGACGACAGCCTGTCGGGCTTTGCGGGCAATGACACGTTGATCGGCGGCATCGGGGCCGACACGCTGGACGGTGGAACCGGCACCGACACGGCCAGCTACGCGGCGGCCACGTCCGGCGTGGTGGTCGATCTGGCCAGCGGCGTCGGGACGGCGGGCGACCTGCTCGTTTCCATCGAGAATCTGACCGGCTCGGCCCACGCCGACACGCTGTCGGGCGACGGGACCGCCAACCTTCTGGACGGCGGGGCGGGAACCGACAACCTGTCGGGCGGCGCGGGGAACGACACGCTGATCGGCGGGGCCGGGGCCGACACCATCGACGGCGGGGCGGGAACCGACACGGCCAGCTACGCGACGGCAAGCGCCGGGGTGGCGGTCGATCTGGCCAGCGGGACCGGCACGGCGGGCGACGCCGCCGGGGACGCGCTGACCGGCATCGAGAATGTGACGGGCGGAGCGGGCAATGACACGCTGTCGGGCGACTCCGGTGCCAATCGGTTGGACGGCGGCGCGGGCGATGACCGGTTGGAGGGGTGCGGTGGCAACGACACGCTGATCGGTGGGGCTGGCACCGACACGGCGGTGTTCAGCGGCAACGTCCGGGACTACGCGGCGGCGCTGAGCGGCGCAACCTGGACGATCCAGGCGCTGAGCGGCGCGGACGGAACCGACACGCTGCAAGGGGTCGAGATCGCCCAGTTCGCCGACGCGACGATCCGGCTCGACGTCAACAACGCGCCGTTGATTCCGAACGATCTGAGCGCCGCGACCAACGAGGACGCCACGCCGCTGGTGGTGGACCTGTTGCAAGGGGCCTGGGATTTCGAAGGGAGCGCCCTGTCGGTGACGGGTCTGGTCCAGACCGGCGGACCGGCGGCGACGGTGAGCCTGAGCGGCGGCACGCTGAGCCTCAACCCCAACCCGTTCAACAGCCTGGCCGCCGGGCAGACCGCCGCCTTGACCTTCGCCTACGCCGTGTCGGACGGCAGCGCCAGCACCGCGCGCACGCTGTCGGTGACGGTCGCCGGACGCAACGACGCGCCCGTGGCGAGCGGGCCGGTGACTGCGGCGACCGACGAGGACGCGGCGGCGCTGGTGGTGAACCTGCTGCAAGGAGCCAGCGACCCCGACCTGATCGACGTTCTGTCCGTGACCGGCTTCAGCCAGACCGGCGGGCGCGCGGTGAGCGTCACCCGGACGGGCGGCACCCTGACGCTCGACCCGGCCCAGTTCAACGATCTGGCGGCGGGGGAAAGCGCCACGTTGACCTTCGGCTACGGCGTGACCGACGGCATCGCGACCACGGCGCAGACGCTCAGCGTCACCGTCCAGGGAAGGAACGATGCGCCGGTGGCGGGGGCGGACAATTTCAGCACCGGCCTCGGCTCGACGGTGTCGATCCTGGCCTCTGCCCTCCTTGCCAACGATGTCGATCCGGACGGCGATTCACTGACCGTTTCGGGTGTTGGCAATGCGACACACGGCACGGTAACCACTGACTCCAGCGGTCGCGTACTATTCACTCCGACCCCGGGATATTCTGGAGCGGCTGGATTCGATTATGTGATCGGCGATGGGCATGGCGGCTCAGCCGGCGCTCACGTCACGGTGTCTGTATCCAGCACCGGCGCCGGATCCTTTACATCGCTTATGGTGGGCACCGAATCCCGAGATGTGGCGGCAAACCTGGTCTACGAGCCGCTGGAGCAGTCCTATGTGGCGAGCCTGACTGACGGCGGTTACGTCAAGGTCTGGTGGACGGCGGAAGGCAATGCGTCGGACATCTATGCCCGCCGCTACAATGCCGATGGTTCGGCGGCCGGGGCAGCCTTCCTGGTCAACACCAACACCAGCCTCAACCAGGGCGGCGCCACTGTCACCGCGCTGTCCGACGGTGGCTATGTCATCGGCTGGTACAGCACCAACGGCGCCATCTCCGGCAACACCTCCGCCGGGTCGATCTGGCAGCAGCGCTTCGACGCCGCCAACACCCGCATCGGCGGCGAACAGCAGGTCAACAGCGCCGCGTCCCCTTCCTCTGAGCGCAGTTGGCCGACGTCGGTCACGCTGTCAGGTGGCGGCTGGGTCACCGTCTGGCAGTCTTACAACCAAGCCTCGGGGAGCAGCTACTGGGATATCTACGGCCAACGTTTCGACGCCAGCGGCAACAAGGTCGGCAGTGAGTTCCTGG
>NZ_RXMA01000209.1 GCF_003966125.1 Azospirillum griseum | reverse complement strand
ACAGGTGGCGAAGCGAGGGTCCTGCTCCTATAAGTAGCGCGACCACAGGAGCAGTACGTGAAGCAGACCCGCAAGAAGCACAGCGCCGCGTTCAAGGCGAAGGTGGCGTTGGCCGCCATCAAGGGCGACCGCACGGTGGGTGAACTGGCCAGCGAGCACGGTGTTCATCCCAGCCAGATCCACGCCTGGAAGAAGGCGCTGCTCGACGGCGCGGCCACGCT
>NZ_RXMA01000208.1 GCF_003966125.1 Azospirillum griseum | reverse complement strand
CCGGAGGAGCGCGGGATTTTCTCCAGCCTCAGCGTCGATGAAAACCTGACCCTGCCGCCGGTCATCAAGGAAGGCGGGATGACGGTGGAGCAGATTTACGACCTGTTCCCCAATCTGAAGGGGCGCGGCTCGACCCAGGGAACCCGGCTGTCGGGTGGTGAGCAGCAGATGCTGGCCATCGCCCGCATCCTGCGCACCGGGGCCACTCTGATCCTGTTGGA
>NZ_RXMA01000207.1 GCF_003966125.1 Azospirillum griseum | reverse complement strand
TTCGGCGCGCTCGACGCCCTGACCCGCCGCACCCTTCAGGACGAGTTGCTGCGGATTTGGCAGGAGGTTGGCAAGACCATCCTGTTCGTCACCCATTCCATCGAGGAAAGCATCTATCTGGCCGACCGGATCATCGTGATGACCTACCGGCCCGGAACCATCAAGCAGGATGTCCGGGTGGACATGCCGCGCCCGCGCGACGGCGCGTCGGCGGAGTTCAACCGCCT
>NZ_RXMA01000206.1 GCF_003966125.1 Azospirillum griseum | reverse complement strand
GCTGATGTCCTGATTTTGTCTGGAAATGTGGAAATATGCGGGGGTTTTGGCGCTATAGGGGCACAGTTTGCCCCTCGAGCCAGATCAAGCGTCGGAAATTGCAGGCGAGGTTGGCGATGCCGATCTTCACCGTGGCGCGTCCAAGGCCGATGGTGCGGATGAACAGCGCCATGCGCTGCTTCTGGTCGGCGAAGACATGCTCGACGGCGGATCGCACCGCCGAGCGGG
>NZ_RXMA01000205.1 GCF_003966125.1 Azospirillum griseum | reverse complement strand
ACCTAGCCGCAATTATGCACCAGGGTTGGCGGGTGTAGCGCAAACCGTTGATCGGGCGTAGAATTTGGGTGCTGAAGCCAACTCCCGCCTTTTCCGGAACGCCCACCCGCCATGGTTGATCCTACGCTGCCGCTGCCCGGTTTGTCACCCGTTACCGGGAAGCCGGTAATCGGGCGCTTCGATGGGGGCCGCCTGTCCTCCGATGGCGGGCTGCTGGTGTTGCGGGAAG
>NZ_RXMA01000204.1 GCF_003966125.1 Azospirillum griseum | reverse complement strand
ACCCGCTTGCGCGCGCTCTCCAGCTTGACCAGCCGGGGATCGCAGCAGACCTGCCGCAGCTTCAACAGCGCGTCCAAAATCGTGATGTGGCTGCGGGCCAAGCCCTTGCGGGCGATTTCCTCGCGCACCCGCTGGTCCATCGCCAGCCGGATCGTTTCGTACAAATCGCGCTGGGCGGCCTGGGGATCAACCCGCTCGACCATCTCGGTCTTCGGCGGCAGCTCGCTGGC
>NZ_RXMA01000203.1 GCF_003966125.1 Azospirillum griseum | reverse complement strand
CGCGAGCTTCTGTCGTCCTACCAGTTCCCCGGCGACGACATTCCGATCACGAAGGGTTCGGCGCTGTGCGCGCTGGAAGACCGTTCGCCGGAAATCGGCCGCGACGCCGTTCTGGCCCTGATGAAGACGGTTGACGAGTACATCCCGCAGCCGGAGCGTCCGGTTGACCGTCCGTTCCTGATGCCGATCGAAGACGTGTTCTCGATCTCGGGCCGTGGCACCGTCGTGACCGG
>NZ_RXMA01000202.1 GCF_003966125.1 Azospirillum griseum | reverse complement strand
GCCAGCCCCGCCGACCACGCTCCTTGATCGTCTGGATGTGGCGGTCACGCCGGGTGGGAACCGTGTCGGCGGTGTCGCTCGGCACCGCGGTCGCGCGCGGCGGGATGATCACTTCGGCGTCCGCAGCACGCTCGGCGATGGCACGATAGACGGGCTCGCCATCGTACGCGCCGTCTGCCAGGACCGTACCGATCGGGCAGGTGATTTGGTCGAGCAGCGGCCCGACCAGCGAGGCG
>NZ_RXMA01000201.1 GCF_003966125.1 Azospirillum griseum | reverse complement strand
GCTCGACCAGATCAAGTGCCCGATCAGCACGGTGCTGGCAGACGGCGCCTATGACGGCGAGCCGGTCTACCGGGCCGTGGCCGCCCACAGCCCGGGCGCGGAGGTCATCATTCCGCCGCGCTCCACCGCAGTGCCGAGCGACACGGCCGAAAGCGCCCCCAGCCAACGCGACCGCCACATCCAGAGGATTGCCGAGCGTGGTCGGCTTGGCTGGCAACGGGATGTCCGCTACGGTCGCC
>NZ_RXMA01000200.1 GCF_003966125.1 Azospirillum griseum | reverse complement strand
CCGTCTTGCGGCCGTAGCCGTTGCGCCGGTTGCCGCTCTCGTCCCCAGCCAGATGATGATCCAGCTCCGCTTTCAGCGCCCGTTCCGTCAGCGCCTTCTTCAACTGGTCGAGCAGGCCGTTCTGGTCGAACGCCGTCTTGGCATCCGCCCCCGCCAGGAGCTGGTCGAGGATCGCGTCGGGGATAACCGGTTCTTTGCGTCGGGCCATTCAGGGTCTCCTTCTGCTTCAGGATAACCCCGCC
>NZ_RXMA01000020.1 GCF_003966125.1 Azospirillum griseum | reverse complement strand
ACCGACTCAATCCGAGCCAGGCGAAAGCGGGCAGGTTGGTCCGACGAATACGCCAGAGCCATCCTCGGCCAAATGCGATAGCCCTGGGAACGCGCCGCCGGTCGGTTGACACGCGCACGGACCGGCCCCATGGTGCCGGTCCCTGCCAATTTCGACAGCCGAACGACCGCGCCATGAGCAACGCCAATCTGCAAGCCATCATCGATGCCGCTTGGGACAACCGCGACACCCTGAGCACCGCCACCACCGGCGAGGTGCGTGACGCCGTGGACGCGGCGCTGTCCGCCCTCGATTCCGGCGACCTGCGCGTCGCGGAAAAGACGGAAACCGGTTGGACGGTGAACCAGTGGCTGAAGAAGGCGGTCCTGCTGTCCTTCCGCCTGAACGCCAACGAGATGATCCCCGGCGGCCCCGGCGGCTCCTCCTGGTACGACAAGGTTCCGCCGAAGTTCGAAGGCTGGAGCGAAGGCCAGTTCCAGGCCGCCGGGTTCCGCGCCCTGCCCGGCGCCATCGCCCGCCGCTCCTCCTACGTCGCCCCCGGCGTCATCCTGATGCCCAGCTTCGTCAACGTCGGTGCCTATGTCGACAGCGGGACCATGGTCGACACCTGGGTGACGGTCGGGTCCTGCGCCCAGATCGGCAAGAACGTCCATCTGTCGGGCGGTGTGGGCATCGGCGGCGTGCTGGAGCCGTTGCAGGCCGATCCGGTCATCATCGAGGACAACTGCTTCATCGGCGCGCGCTCCGAAATCGTCGAGGGCGTGATCGTCGAGACCGGGGCGGT
Source organism: Azospirillum griseum (assembly GCF_003966125.1). Lineage (GTDB taxonomy): Bacteria > Pseudomonadota > Alphaproteobacteria > Azospirillales > Azospirillaceae > Azospirillum > Azospirillum griseum. The sequence goes on along the minus strand of NZ_RXMA01000020.1, from coordinate 106,909 downwards.
GGTGTCGATGGGCTGCTACATCGGGGCCTCCACCAAGATCATCGACCGCCACACCGGCGAGGTCTTCGTCGGCCGCGTTCCGGCCTATTCGGTCGTGGTTCCCGGCTCTCTGCCCGGCAAGCCGCTGCCCGACGGCACCCCGGGGCCGAGCCTGTATTGCTGCGTCATCATCAAGCGCGTGGACGAAAAGACCCGCGCCAAGACCGCGATCAACGACCTGCTGCGCGACTGATCGTTCCCCGCGTTCCCGTTCCCTCCGCCCCCCGCTCCCCGCCCGTGGCGGACGGGTGCGGGAACACGGTTTGACCGCCTGCGCCTTTCCCGCCTCTGCCCAACCGGACCCATCATGACCATCGACGCCGTCGCCCTCGCCCAGGATCTGATCCGCTGCCCCAGCGTCACCCCGCGCGACGACGGCGCGCTGGGCGTGCTGGAAGCGGCGCTAACGCCGCTGGGCTTCACCTGCCACCGCCTGCGGTTCGAGCAGGAGGGCACGGCCCCGGTGGACAATCTCTACGCCCGGCTGGGCACGGCGGGGCCGAACTTCTGCTTTGCCGGGCACACCGACGTCGTCCCGCCCGGTGAGTTGAAGGGCTGGTCGATCGATCCCTTCGCCGCTGAAATCCACAACGGCAAGCTGTATGGACGCGGTGCCGTGGACATGAAGGGGGCCATCGCCGCCTTTGTCGCCGCCGTGTCGCGCCGTCTGGCCGCCGGTGGGCCGCCCGCCGGGTCGATCAGCCTTCTCATCACCGGCGATGAAGAGGGCGTGGCGATCAACGGCACCAAGAAGGTGCTGGATTGGCTGGCGGAGCGTGGCGAGCGGCTGGACGCCTGCGTCGTCGGCGAACCCACCAACCCCAAGGCACTGGGCGACATGATCAAGATCGGTCGGCGCGGCAGCCTGACCGGTTATCTGACCGTCTATGGCGCGCAGGGCCACACCGCCTATCCCCACCTGGCCGACAACCCGCTGCCCCGGCTGGTGCGGATGCTGGCCGCGATCACCGAAAAACCGATGGATGAGGGGACGGAGCATTTCCAGCCCTCCACCCTGGCCTTGACCACCATCGACGTCGGCAACCCGGCCAACAACGTGATCCCGGCGCAGGGCAAGGCCACCTTCAACATCCGCTTCAACGACGCCCACACCCCGGCCAGCATCGAAGCGTGGCTGCGCGGCTGCTTCGATGCCGTCGGCGGGGCCTATGACCTGACCATCCAATGCTCGGGCGAATCCTTCCTCACCGCCCCCGGCCCGCTGACCGAACTGGTCGCCGACGCGGTGGAGGGAGCGACCGGACGCCGCCCGGACTACTCCACCACCGGCGGCACCTCCGATGCCCGCTTCATCAAGAATTTCTGCCCGGTGGTCGAATTCGGTCTGGTCGGCCAGACCATGCACAAGGTGGACGAGCACACCGCCGTCGCCGATCTGCATGGCCTGTCGGCGATCTACGAAACGATCCTGGAGCGCGTGTTCACCCGCCTGCCCGGCACCGGCGCGGCGGCCTGAACGGAGGGCGTCGGCGATGCCGCCCAGCCCCACCGCGATCCTCACCGCGCTGACCGGCGTCTACCGGCTGGCCCGTTTCGACGCCAGCGGCTTCGCCGTTCTGGACCGCAGCCCGGACGGGGCCGTGGCCTCCTTCTTCGCCGCCCTGCTGGTGCTGCCCGCCTATGCACTGCTGTTGCTGCTGCGGCTGTCGGGGCAGGTGGACGACACGCCGCTGCCCCAGCTGGTCATCGTCGAAGCCATCGCCTACGTCGTCAGTTGGACCGCGTTCCCGCTGACCCTGCACCGCATCCTGACCCTGATGGGGAAGGACGAGCGGTTTCCGGGCGCTCTCACCGCCTACAACTGGTCGGCGGTCATTCAGATGGCGGTCTATCTGCCCGCCACGCTGCTGTCGGCCAGCGGCCTGCTTCCCGCCTTTTTCACTGAGGGGCTGGTGCTGGGCGTTATGATGGCGATGCTGACCTACCAATGGTTCGTGCTGCGCACCGCGTTGGAGCTGCCGGGCCTGGGCGTCGCCGCGCTGGTGATGATCGACCTGTTCCTGTCCGCCATGATCACCGACATCGCCGACAGCCTTCTGTGAGCCGACCGCCCCCTCCTGATCAGGGGGCCGGTCAAAAGGTACGGATCACCGCTCGTGCAGGCCCGACGCGGGCGCTTCCGGCTTGGCTGAGGACGCGGCGGGCGGCACCGCCGGTTCGCCTTCACCCAGGAAGAACAGGTTGCGCAGAAAGCCGGGGGCGAGGATGGCCAACGGGTTGACCGTCACGTCCGGGTCGGACAGCCGCCCGCGCACCCGCCAGGTGGCGGAAAAGATGCCCTGCCCTTCCCCGCCGCTCAACAGATCGCCCAGCAGCGGGATTTGCCCAACCAATCGGTTCAACCCATAGATCGGCACGATGGTCCCGCGCAGGTTGGCGGTTTCCCGGTCCAGATCGACGTCGCCTTCCAAGGTCAGGCCCAGAGCGGACCCGGTGGTGCGCAGATCGACCAAAGTCAGCGCCGGGCCTTTCTTGCGGAAATCGGCCACCATGCGCCCAAAATTCACCCCCTTGCCGCCCTCCAGCAACTCGGCAAAGCCCGATGGCGAGATGGCGTTGAGCAGGCGGGCCAGAACCGGCACGTCGATCAGGCTGTAGTTCAGAATCTCGGCGTGGCCCTCGATCGCCGAATCGGCGCGCGGCTCCGTCGTCCGCCCGGTGATGGCCAGTTGTCCGCCGCGCACGCGGTCGTTGATGTCCATGGCGCTGAGGGCGGCCCCCAGATCGTCGGCGCGGATCGCCACGTCATACAGGCCCTTTGGACCGGGTTTGTAGGACAGCGACACCGCCCCGCCGTTGCCGCTGCGCGTTGCCCCGGTGCCGCTGCGCGCGGTGATGTCGAGCAGGGTCCAGGCGTTGGCGTCGCGCCGCACGGTTCCGGCGACCTGCCGCAATCGCCGACCGTCGCCAAACACCACGGAATTGAACTTCAGATCCAAATCCAGTGGGTTTTTCTTTGCGTCCGGCGGTTCGGGCGGCGGCGGCGGTTCGCCCGGCTCGCCCTTGCCCATCAGCTTGCGGGCGTACAGGCTCTCGCCGCTGATGGTTCCGGCGTAACCGACCGGGGTGGAGCCGCTTTTGGGCCGCACGGTCACGTCGGCGCGCAGATCGGTCTGTCCGACCTTCAGCGACGGCACCACGACACGGGCCACGCGGCGGCCCCCGTCGGCCAATTCGAGATTGGCTTGCGCCTTCAACCCGCCCGCGTCCACCGTCAAGCCGCTGATGCGGGTAGGACGGTCCTTGTCGAACTCCAGCGCCAGCTTGCCGGTTCCGGGCTGGCCGGGCGGTTTTTCCCACCCCAGTTCGGCGATGGACAGGCGGGTCTTTTCCAGATTCATCGCGGCGGTCAGCGCCAGCTTGTGGCGGCGGTCCACCGTGAACAGGATGTCGGCCCCCATCGGCCCCACCACCCGCTCCTCCAGATCGATGCCGTGGCTGCGCAGATCGTTGGCGTCCACCATGCCCTTGACCGCGATGCGGGTGCGCGGGCCGGTCCCCTGCGATTCGAAGGATTCCTTCCAATCGACGCTGACCGGGATGCCGTCCAGCTTGGTGGTGCCTTTGATCGCCATGGCTTTCAGATCAAGGGCGAGCGAAAGGTTTCCGTCCGTGGCGTTCATCCCCGCCGCAACCTTCTCCACCCCCACGCCACGCATGGTTCCGGCCACATCAAGCGCGATGTGGTCAAAGGTCAGGTCGGCCAGGAGCGGGAAGGCGAAATGCAGCATCGCCTCCACCGTGCCCTGGGTGCGTTTGGGGTCCAACTCCAACTTGCTGGGATAACCCAGCGGTGGGGTGTCGAGCAGAGTCAGGATGGGGCGCACGCCGCCCGACACCGGCACGCGGATGTCGATGGTCTCTTTGCCAATGTCCAACCCATCGATCAGCACCGTCCCATCGCCGACCTCGATCTCGCCGACCCGACCGCCCTTGGTCTGGATGGCGAAGGTCTTGCCATCGGCCACCGCCTCCATCGCCACGCCGGTGGCGGGCGGCAGGTGGCGGAAATAACGGACGCTGGCGTTTTCACCGCGCAGTTCGGCGCGAAACCGGTTCATGACCGCCGCCGCCGGATTGCTCAACGGCAGGGTCAGGTCGGCGCTGGCGGTGGCCACCGTCGCCACACCGGCGGTGACATTCTCCGTCACCCAACCGCGCGCGTTGATCGCCACAGGGGTTGGCCAATAATGGCGCAGATCGTCCAACGGTACACCGCGCGCGGACACGTCGGTGGTGACGCGCGCGGTTCCACCGCGCTCCTCCACCGCCGCCGTTCCCTCAATGCGTGGACCGTTGGCCAGATCGCCAAGCCCAAGAGCCAGCCGCTCCACCCGCAACCGGTTGGCACCGTCCGCCCCGCGCTCCCCCGCCACGCGCAATTCCGCCGATGCCACCGGCAGGGGACGGTCGAACAGGTCCGGTCGCGTGATCCGCCCCGTGCCAGCGGTCAGCGTCGCAACACCGCTCATCGGGCGGAGGTCGGGATCGAGAGTCACCTCCAGCGCACCCGCCAACGGCACCGTCGCAGCCGCCAATGGAGCGAGCACCGGGGCCAAACCAGCCAGCGCATCGGGCCGCAGATCGGCCCAGCGTGCCGAGGCGCGCAGGGTGCCGTCGCCCACCGGTTCGGCTGTCGCGCTCAGGCCAGCGGTGCGTCCGTCCACCGTCAACGACAGGGTGCCCGAACCGCTGCGCCGCCCGTCCCGCTCCGTCACCGTTCCCTGCGCCACCAGGCTGGCCGGTTGGTCCCCCCCCAGGGCCACCGTCACCCCGTCAAACGTCAGCGCCCGCCCGCCATTGGACAGGTCGAGTTGCCCACGCGCGCTCATCCCGGTCACGGCATAGGGTTGGGGCCGCAACTCCGGGATCATCACCCGCCCAGCGCCGGCCTTGAGATCGAAGACGACGCGGGTGGGGCGGAACTGGCCATCGAGTCGGGCCTCCGTCCGGCCACTGACGGGCAGATCGACCGCCGCCAGCGGAGCCAACGCCGGGCCGATGGCCGCCAGCGCCGCCGGGTTGAACGCGTCGACGGTCATGACCAGATCGGTGGCGGCATCACCGTTGCGGTAATGCCCGCTGATGTTCAGCGTCACCGGGCGGTCGCCCTCCTGCGGGGACAAATCCAGCGCCAACCGCGCCCGGCCTTCGGTGCCCTGCCCATCGCGTGTCAGCACGATGTCGGCGCGTTTGGCGTGCCAGGACAGGCCCAACATGCGGTTGTCGACCGTCAGGTCTGCCCCCGTCACCGACAGGCGGCGCAACGCCCCCATCGGGCGGTTCAGATCGGGCGCGCCGCGCAGGCTTTCCAACAGCTCCTGCAACGGATCGGGGCGATTCGGGTCCGCCACGTCCACTGGCTCGGAGGGGACGGCGGGGGTGGAGCGCACGTCAAAGGTCAGGTTGCCATCGGCCCGCCGCAGCACCTGGACACGTGGGCGGACCAGATCAAGCCGGGTCGGCACCAGCTTGCCGAGAAACAGACCGGGAATGGAAAAGCCGATGCCCATCTCCGGCGCAGCCGCCAGTTCCACCCCGTCGGCGTTGACCGCCCGCACCCGCCGGGCGCGCAGATCGATCCGGCGCGGCCCGGCCCCAACCTCGCCGACCGCCTCCTCCGATTCCAACGACAGCACCAGTTCGCCGACCTCGGCGGTGAAGCGGCCATCGGGATCGCGCAACACCTCCTCGATCATCGGAATGAAGGGGTCGAGCGGAATCGGCCCCTGCGCCAACCGCCACAGGAACAGCCCGACCGCCGCCGCGCCAACCACCGTGGTTCCGGCGGCGCACAGCCCCAGAATCTTGGCCGTCCGCCGGATCACGCGGACCACCGCCCGGCCGCCACGATCCCGCGCGTCACGGCACCAACCGTCGAAGCGGCAAACGCCCGATTGACGCGTCCCGGCAAGCCGTGCAGGTTTTTGCCCATGATTTGAGCAGGAAAGCCGCCACCCATGCCGTCCGACCTCCCCGCCGTCACGCTGGCCACCGCATCCTTTCCCCGCCCGTTCGACCCGGAACAGGCGGCGTTGGGCCGGGAGCGCTGGCTCCAACAGGCCGCCGCCGCCACCGACCCCGGGTTGAAGGAGTGGGCGGAGGGCTTTGCCGCGTCGGCCATGGGCCGGGCGCTGATCGACGCCGTGTGCGGCAACAGCCAGTATCTGCGCCAGAGCCTGACCCGCGAATTGGCCTTTGTCCGCCGCATCGTCGAGGATGGCGTGGACGCCACCTTTGCCGCGCTGATGGCGTCGCTGGAGAAGGAATACGGGCAGGAGCGCGCCATCGACCGGCTGATGACCGGGCTGCGCGTGGCCAAACGGCGGGCGGCGCTGCTGATCGCGCTGGCCGACATCGCCGGGCTGTGGACGCTGGAACAGGTCACGGGGGCGTTGACCGACACCGCCGAAACCGCCGTGCGGCTGGCCGCCGCCCATCTGCTGCGGCGCGCCGGGGAGGCGGGGACGGTGACGCTGCCGGATCCGCAGCGTCCATGGGTTGGCTCGGGCCTGATCGTGTTGGGCATGGGCAAGATGGGCGGGCGCGAACTCAACTATTCCAGCGATATCGACCTGATCGTCCTGTACGACGACGCCGTTGTGCAGACGCCCCAGCCGGACAACCTCGCGCGGACGTTCATCCGTATCGCGCGGGATCTTGTCCGCATTATGGATGAACACACCAAGGACGGCTACGTCTTCCGCACCGATTTGCGCCTGCGCCCCGATCCGGGGGCCACGCCGCTGGCGGTGTCGGTCTCCGCCGCCGAAATCTATTACGCCAGCGTCGGCCAGAATTGGGAGCGCGCGGCGATGATCAAGGCCCGCGCGGTGGCGGGCGATCTGGAGGCGGGGGCGAATTTCCTGCGCTATCTGGAACCCTTCATCTGGCGGCGCAACCTGGACTTCGCCGCGATCCAGGACATCCATTCGATCAAGCGCCAGATCAACGCCCACAAGGGCCACCGCGAGGTGACGGTCAACGGCCACGACATCAAGGTCGGGCGCGGCGGCATCCGCGAGATCGAGTTTTTCGCCCAGACCCAGCAATTGATCTTCGGCGGGCGCGACACCCGCGTGCGCATCGCCCCGACGCTGCGCGCCAACCGCGCCCTGTGCGAGATCGGGCGGGTTCCGCTGGCGACGGTGGATGAGTTGGAGGAGGCTTACAACTTCCTGCGCCGGGTCGAACACCGCATCCAGATGACCAACGACCAGCAGACCCACCGCATCCCGGAGGATGACGCGGGCGTGGCCCATCTCGCCACCTTCCTGGGTTATGACGATCCCGCGAACTTCCGCGCCGATCTGCTGACCCAATTGGGCCGGGTGGAGGACCGTTACGCCGAACTGTTCGAGGAAGCGCCGTCGCTGTCCGGCCCCGGCAATCTGGTCTTCACCGGGACCGACGATGACCCCGGCACGGTCAAGACGCTGAGCGGCATGGGATTCCAGGATCCCAGCCGGGTGATCGCCGTGGTGTCCTCCTGGCACCGGGGCCGGTATCGCGCCACCCGGTCGGGCCGCGCGCGGGAGCTGTTGACCGAACTGACCCCCACCCTGCTGACGCAGTTGGCCAAGACCCCGGCCCCCGACGCCGCACTGATGAATTTTGACAGCTTCCTGGAAAAGCTGCCCGCCGGGGTCGGGCTGTTCTCGCTGTTCGTCGCCAACCCCTGGCTGATGGAGCTGGCCGCCGAGATCCTGGGGACCGCCCCCCAATTGGCCGCCACACTGTCGCGCAACCCCTCGCTGCTCGACGCCGTGATCTCGCCCGACTTCTTTGACACCCTGCCCGGCACGGACAGCGGGTTGGCCGCCGACCACGCCCGCGCCCTGGCCGCCGCCCGCGATTTCGAGGACGCGCTGACCCTGTCGCGGCGCTGGACCAACGACCAGCGGTTCCGCGCCGGAACCCACATCCTGCGCGGCATCACCGACGGCGACCGCTGCGGCGCCTTCCTCGCCGATCTGGCCGACATCGTGGTTCCCGATCTGGCCGCGCGGGTGGAGGCGGAGTTCGCCACCCGCCATGGCCGGATCCCCGGCGGGGCCTGGGTCGTGGTGGCGATGGGCAAGCTGGGCAGCCGCCAACTGACCATCACGTCGGACATCGACCTGATCGTGATCTACGACGTGCAGGGCGACGCCCGCATGTCCGATGGGCCGAAGCCGCTGTCGCCGAACGAGTATTACATCAAGCTGACCCAGCGCCTGACCAACGCCATCACCGCCCCGATGGCCGACGGGCGGCTGTACGAGGTGGACATGCGGCTGCGCCCGTCGGGCAACGCCGGACCGCTGGCCACCGCGCTCGACGCCTTCCTTCAGTACCAGAAGACCGACGCCTGGACCTGGGAACAGATGGCCCTGACCCGCGCCCGCGTGATCGGCGGCGATCCCGCCCTGGCCGAACGGGTGGCCACCGCCATCCGCAACGTGCTGACCGCCCCGCGCGACCCCGACAAGCTGCTGTGGGACGTCGCCGACATGCGCCGCCGGATCGACAAGGAGTTCGGCACCAAGAACCCCTGGAACATCAAATACGCGCGCGGCGGCCTGATCGACATCGAATTCACCGCGCAATATCTGCAACTGCGCCACGGCCACGAGCGCCCGGAGATCCTGCACATCGGGACCGCCAAGGCGCTGCGCAACGCCGCCCGCACCGGCGCGCTCGATCCCGCCATCGCGGCGGAGCTGGAATCGACCCTGCGCCTGTGGCGGCGGGTGCAGGGCTTCCTGCGCCTGACCACCGCCGGGGTGCTCGATCCCGATCAGGTGTCGCCCACCCTGTTGGCCGGGCTGGCCCGCGCCGCCTTCCCGGATCGTGACCCGGCAACGGTTGACTTCGCCGAACTGGACACCACTATCCGGTCCATCGCCGCCCGCGCCCACGCCCATTATGTGGCGTTGGTCGAGGAACCGGCGTCCCACCTCACCCCGCCCGCTTCCCAACAGGATCTGAGCTTGCCATGAGCGTTGACGTCGGAACCATCGCCCCGGACTTCACCATGCCCACCGATGGGGGCGGCAGCGTCACCCTGTCGGCCCTGCGCGGCAAGCCGGTGGTGCTGTATTTCTACCCGAAGGACGACACCTCGGGCTGCACCTCCGAGGCTTGCGGCTTCCGCGACCAGTTGCCGGACTTTTCCGCCGTCGACGCGGTGGTGATCGGCGTGTCGAAGGACAGCGTTGCCAGCCACGACAAGTTCAAGGCCAAATACGAGCTGCCCTTCACCCTGGCGTCGGACACCGACGGCAGCGTGTCGGAGGCCTACGGCGTTTGGGTCGAAAAGAGCATGTACGGCCGCAAGTATATGGGGTTGGAGCGCGCCACCTTCCTGATCGGCGCCGACGGGACCGTGCGCAACGTCTGGCGCAAGGTGAAGGTGACGGGCCACGTCGCCGCCGTGCTGAAGGCGGTGAAGGCGCTGTAACGCCCCGCTTGGATCGACCGGGCCGGCCCTCCTTCCCCCGCAAGCGGGGAGAGGTCCGGCCCGTTTTCTGTTCAACCCGGCCCATGACAAGCGGGTGGAATGCCGATAGGCTGACCACCCCGTCACGACCGGGTTGACCCGTGCGCCGTACCCTGCTGCTGCTGTTTGCCTGTCTGGCCCTGTTGTCCGGGTGCGGCGTGGACGCCGACCAGGAGCTGTTGTGCCGCAAGCTGATCCCCGCCTTCGAGGAGGACAGCTACAGCGCCGTGTCGGCCCGCCCGCTGGCCGACGACGCGCGGGTGGTGCGGCTGGATTACCGATCCGGCGGGCAAGCCCGCTGGATCGCCTGCCGCTTCGCCGGAACCGCGACCGAGGCCGGGCGGCTTCAATTGACCGGGGTGGCGACCGACCGCAGCGGCTGGCTGGGCGAGATGCGCTTTGCGATGCTGGAGCAATGGATCCGCATCAAGCCGCCCCGCAACGACGCCGCGCCGGAGGCCCGCTTTCTGCCCGGCGCGCACACGGCGTGGACGCCCTGGCTGTTCCTGCTGCAACAGATCGTCAACGCGGCGACCGTGGCCTGTGTCTATGGGCTGCTGGCGCTGGGTTACACCCTGGTTTACGCCATCATCGGCCAGATCAATCTGGCGATGGGCGAGTTGACCATGCTGGGCGCGATGATGACCGCCATGGCCGCCGCCGGGTTGGGCCTGTTCGGGCTGGCCACCTGGCCGCCCGCGCTGTTCGCCGTGCTGGTGCTGGCGATGGGCTTCACCGCCGCGCAGGGCTGGACCATGCACCGGCTGGTGTTCCGTCGGCTGCGCGGCGTGCGTTCCCACACCCCGCTCATCATCGCCGTCGGGATGTCGGTCGCCTATCAGGAGGGGGTGCGGCTGCTGCACGGTGCCCGCGACTGGTGGCCGACCCCGGCGCTGGCCGACCGCCATGACCTGATCGGCGACGGGGCCTTCACCGTCACCGCGCTCACCTCCCAACTGGCGATTCTGGGGCTGACCGCCGGGCTGTATCTCCTGCTGTGGGCGATCATCTGGAAAACCCCCTATGGCCGCGCGCACCGCGCCTGCACCGACGATCTGGCGGCGGCGGAGCTGGTCGGGGTGGATGTGAACCGCACCATCGCCATCACCTTCACCCTGGGCGGGGCGCTGGCCGCCGCCGCCGGGTCGGTGATCGCCTTCTATTACGGCGGGGTCAGCTTCTTCACCGGTTCGCTGATCGGCTTCAAGGCGCTGGCGGCGGCGGTGGTCGGCGGCATCGGATCGGTGCCGGGGGCCATGCTGGGCGGGGCGTTGCTGGGGCTGGTGGAAACCTTCTGGTCGGGCTATTTTGCCATCGCCTACAAGGACATCGTCGCCTTCGCCCTGCTGACGCTGTTCCTGATTTACCGCCCGCAGGGGCTGTTGGGGCAACCGCGCGGGCGGGGGGATTGAGGCCCGAGCACCGTTTTTTCGAATACCCACACCGTGAAACTTGGTATTCCGATCCGCCCGGCGTTGCTCTATAGGGTGCCTCCTTCGCCACCCGCCCCCACGCCCCAAAGACACGAAGGAACGCCGGATGTCCGACGCCATGAGCTGCCCGCAATGCCAATCCGAACACGCCTATCACGACGGCAGCCTGTGGATCTGCCCGGAATGCGGGCATGAATGGAACCCGGACACGGCGGCCAGCGCCGCCACGGACGACGATTCGGTGGTCCGCGACGCCAACGGCAACGTTCTGGCCGACGGCGACAGCGTGACCGTCATCAAGGATCTCAAGGTCAAGGGTTCCTCCCTGGTCATCAAGGGCGGGACCAAGGTCAAGAGCATCCGCTTGACCGACGGGGCCAACGGCCACAACATCGCCTGCAAGATCGACGGCATCGGCGCGATGGATCTGAAGTCCGAATTCGTCAAAAAAGCCTGAGAGCAAGCAGGCCAATTCAGGCAGTAACGATTAAAAACTCAACCCAGACCAATCCTTTGGTCTTGGGTTGAGTCGCCCAACCCACCAAAAAAAAGCAGCTTGCCGCCCAGCAGGATAAAATGATTAGCGCGCCCTAATGCGCAGTGGCTTGCGCCCTTCAAGTCCAGATCAGGGTTTTCCCTGGAAAAACCACCTGCGGCGGTTTGGAAAACTTTGCTAGTCTGATCTCGTCTGCCGACCACGGGCGAGAGTGCCGATGCTGACCCGATTGATCAAGTCCTTGCCCCTTGCCGTCTTTCTGGCGGTGGTGTCAATGGCCGTCACCGCCATGTTTCTGGCGGTGATCGTTGTCAACTCCCGCGCGTTCGACGAATTCCAGGTGAACGGACCGGTTTACAGAACCATCGTCCGGGACAAGGATCTGCTGGCGGACATCCTGCCACCCCCCAGCTATGTGATCGAATCCTACCTGACGCTGACCCTGCTGAAGGATGCGGCGAGCGACGCCGACCGCAAGGCCTTGGTGAACCGCTTTCAGACGTTGAAAAAGGAATATCAGGATCGCTTCGATTACTGGAAAGGACAGACACTTCCGCCCGACATCGCCGCCTTGTTTTTTGGTGACTCGGATCGCAACGCGCGCAGCTTCTTCACGATTGCCGAGAACGAGCTGATTCCGTCCCTGATCCAGGGCAAGGGCGATGCTGCGACGGCTTACAAACGACTGAGTGCGGCCTATGGCGACCACCGGCGCGCCATCGACGCCATTGTGACCCGCGCCAACGCCCAATTGACCAAGACCGAAACCGACACCGCCAGCCGGGTTGAGGGGATCAACCGCCTGACCCTGACGGTGGCCATCGCCGCCTTCGCCGTTCTGGCCATCGCCTTCCTGTTGCTGCACATCACCGTGGCGCGGCCCGTGGCTCGCGCGACTCGGACCCTGGCCGATCTGGCCCAGGGGCGCGACGACTCGACGGTGGAGGACACCAACGGACGCGGTGAAATTCCGACCTTGTGGCGATCGATCCAGGCTTTGCAAGCAACCGTCGCCCAAGCCTTTCGCCAAAGCCAGATGCTGGAGCAGATGGCCGCCCCAGTGATGATGGCGGAAAGCCAGGGGCTGACCATCACCTACATGAACAAGGCCGCGTTGGAGATGCTGCGCGCGTTGCAACCGCATCTTCCCTGCAAGGCGGAGGAGATGGTCGGCCAGTCGGTCGATCTGTTCCACACCAAGCCCGCCGGTCCCCGGCGTGTCCTGTCGAATCCGGCTCTGCTGCCGCACACCGCGCGGATCCAGGTCGGACCGGAGAGCTTCGAATTGCGGGTGTCCGCCATCCACAACCGTGACGGGGGTTACGCCGGTCCGCTGTTGAACTGGTCCCTCGTGACCGCCCAAGCCCAGATGGCCGCGCGGTTCGAAGCGGAAATCGGATCGGTCGTTGCCGAGTTGACCGAAGAAGCCGACAAGATCGCAAAAATCACCCACGACATGGCCAATCGCCAGGAAACCGGCGCGTCACGCTCCATTTCCGTGGCCGACGCCGCCGAGTCGACGAACCGGGACATCAACAGCCTCGCGGCGGCAGCCGAAGAGCTGTCCAGCTCCATCGACGAGATCGGGCGCCAGGTCGCCACCGCCTCAGCCACCACGCGCGAGGGGGTGACGAACGTGGACGCTGTGGCCGAGCAGATCACCCGCCTGAAAACAGCGGCCAGCGAAATCGGCACGGTTGTTCAACTCATCAACGACATTGCCGGACAAACCAACCTGCTGGCCCTGAACGCCACGATCGAAGCCGCCCGCGCGGGCGAAGCCGGAAAGGGCTTTGCCGTGGTGGCCAGCGAGGTCAAGGCGCTGGCCAACCAGACCGCAAGGGCCACCGACGAAATCGCCCGACGGATCGACGCGATCCAGAACGAAACCGACGCGGCGGTGAACGGATTCTCACGCGTGCGTGGTGTGATCGGCACGGTCGATGAAATTGCCGGAAACATCGCCGCCGCCATCGAGGAGCAAAGCGCCGTCACCAAGGAAATGACCCGCAGCGTCGTCGGCGTGACCAAGGACATGCAGGAGGTGTCCACCAGCATCACCGACGTGACCATGGGATCAATTCGCTCCGGAGCCGGGGCGATCGATGTGCTGTGGTCGGCCGAAGGACTGAAGGAGGCCTCGCACCGCTTGTCCGACGCCTCTGACGCCTTCCTCACCAGCATCCGCCGACAATAGGAACAGGACCCCTTGCAATGGCATTAACCCACACCCTGACCACCGACGCGCGCGGCCTGACCGTGGCCTTGACCGGGGATTTCACCTTCGCCGAAAATGGCAGCTTCCGCCGTGTGGTGGAGGATGTGACGGCGGCCAAGCCCAACGCCGTGTTCGTTGATCTGTCCGGATTGCGGCTTCTGGATTCGGCCGGTCTCAGCATGCTGGTGCTGCTGCGTGATCGCCTCATGAAATCGGGAACGCACATCACCCTGTGCCGTCCACCCTCCCAGATCGAACGCATTCTGGAAGTGGTGGATTTCAAAAAACTGTTCACCATCCTGCCGTGAACGACACGCCCACCCCACTGCCCAACGATCTGAGCGGCACCGCGCTGGAGGAGGCGCTTGCCCAGGCCACCGGTCTGGTGATCGACCCGGCGGTTGCGGTTGGAAAGCCCCCATATGTCCGTGCGAACGGTGTGCGGGTTGTGCTGTCGTCCCGCCGGGCGCTGGACCCGTCGGTGGCGTTGGGGTTGGCCCGTTGGGCAACAACCCGGCATCGTCTGGTTCCCCCCACAGAACTGGTGGCGACCTTGATTCGCGAGGCCGCCGTCAACGCCACCGTGCACGGCAATCTTGGCTTGCCTGGCCTGCAGGGATTCGGCGGGGATCTGGACGCCTATCTGTCCGCCATGGACGAGGCGCTGGCTTGCCCGGACCGCGCCACCCGCCCGGTTCTGTTCGCCTGGCGCTCCGGTGGACGCCTGTTGACGTTGCATGTGCGCGACGGGGGCAACGGCTTTGCCAGTCCGCTCCCACCCGCCGTCGGACCGACCGTGTCGGGAAACGGCCTGCGTTTGATCCGATCCATCGCCGACCGCACCCGCCATTCCCAGGGCGGCCGTTGCCTCAGCGTGGGGTTCCGCTGCGATGCCTGAGCCACCCCGCCGCCAAGGAACCATTCTGGTCGTCGATGACGACGACGTCAGCCGCATGATGATGGAATCGGTCCTGCGGCGAGGCGGTTTTGCCTCAATCCTGACCGCCCGCAGCGGCGAGGAGGCCCTGACGATTCTGAGCGGGATCACGCCGGATTGCGTCCTGCTGGACGTGGTGATGCCGGGAATCGACGGGTTCGAGGTGTGTCGGCACATCCGCGCGACGCCCCGCACCGCCGGGGTCCCGGTCATCATCCAGACGGCGCTGGACGGAGCGAAGGACCGACAGAACGCCTTCCGCGCCGGGGCAACCGACGTCTTGGTCAAACCCCTCGAAGCCTATGAACTGATCGCCCGCGTCAGCGTTCACACCGCCAACCGCATGATGACCGCCCGCCTGGAAGAATACCATCACCGGATGGAAGCGGAGTTGGAAGAGGCGCAGGGCCTGATGGCCGCCCTGCCCCCGGACACCGAACGGTTGGAGGAATTCCGCGCCCTGGGCATCGCCTTCAACGACCACTTGCGCCCGTCCTCCGCCATCGGTGGCGATTATTGGACGGCTTGGCCGTTCGAAGATGGCCGCGTCGGCTTTTTCGCGGGCGATGTCTCCGGCCATGGCGTGTCGGCGGCGTTGCGCGCCTTCCTGCTGCATTCCCTTCTTGTCCCGCCCCCGACCTTCGCCGAGGATCCGGTGCTGTTGGCCGCCCATCTGGACCGCCGCATCCACCAGGCGTTCCAGGGCAGTCGGCATTTCGTGGCCGGGGTGATCGGGATTCTGGACCCGGTGGACGGGGTTCTCGCCTATGTCGGCGGCGGCTTCCGCGATGGCTTCATCCGGCGCGCCGACGGATCGTCCGAATCCGTGCCTTTGTCCGGCCTTCCCTTTGGCTTGGTGCCCGACATGCCGCGCAGCGTCCGTGTGCGCCCGTTGGTCCCCGGCGACGCCCTGGTGCTGTTCAGCGACGCGGTGGTCGAAATCGCCGACCACCCCGACGCGCCCGCCGACGCCGACGCCTTCCGCCTTTGGGCGATGGCGATGATTGCGCAGGAAAACCCGCCGCTCGACCAGCTGGCGCAACGTTTGGGCGACCGTTTCGCGGAACGCTTCGGCGACCATGTCTCTGATGATCTGATGATCCTGTCGGCGGCGATCACCCGCCCGCCCGACATGCCCTGATTCTTCATTCTCCGGCGCGAACCGCCGCCGACAAGCGCGCCAGCGCGTCCCCAAGCGCTACGCGATGCTCCGGTTGGGCCAGGATCGCGGCGGTCTCCTCCGGCGTCTTACCCATCAGGGGGATGGTGACGCTGGCCTCGTACACCAAACGGGTGGACATCACCGTCAGAATCTCGGCCAACGCCGCCCGCGCGTAGCCAGACCGGGGGGAGGCGTGCAGCAGCGCCACCGGCTTGTCCACCAGTTCCCCGCTCGCCACCACCCAGTCCAGGGCGTTTTTCAGCGCGCCGGGCACGCCATGGGCGTATTCCGGGCAGGCGATCACCACCGCGTCGGCCTGGGTCAGCGCCGCGCGCCACGCCTGCACCGCCAGGTGGGCCGGGTCGCCATCCTCGTCCGGGTTGAACAGCGGCAGCCCACCGACTCCGCGCCCGTCCCCCCCCGCGAACAGCGTCACCGCCACACCGTCGCGCGCCGACGCCACCGCCGCTTGCAGCAGCGCACGGTTGGTGGACGCCGCGCGCAAGCTGCCGGACACCGCCAAAACCCGCATGACGCTCCCCTTTCCGTTCTGCCCGCGCCCAAACGCAGAGCGGGCGGGGATGTCGCCACCCCCGCCCGCTCAAACACACCACTCACACAAACCGGTCAAACCGACCGAAAGGGTGAGTGGACCTTACAGCGCGCGCACGTCGGCCAGATGGCCCGTCACCGCCGCCGCCACGGCCATGCCGGGGCTGACGAGGTGGGTGCGGCCACCACGGCCCTGACGGCCTTCGAAGTTGCGGTTGGACGTCGAGGCGCTGCGCTCGCCCGGAGCCAGACGGTCGGCGTTCATCGCCAGACACATCGAGCAGCCCGGCTCACGCCATTCGAACCCGGCCTCGACGAAGATCTTGTCCAGACCCTCTTCCTCGGCCTGCTCCTTGACCAGACCCGAACCGGGAACGACCAGGGCGCGGACGCCGTCGGCCACCTTGCGGCCCTTGGCCAGTTCGGCGGCGGCGCGCAGATCCTCGATGCGGCCGTTGGTGCAGGAGCCGATGAACACCGTGTCGATCTTCACCTCGCTGAGCGGCTGACCGGGGGTCAGGCCCATATAGGCCAGCGAGCGTTCGACGGCGGCGCGCTTGCCCTCGTCGGCGATGTCCGCCGGGTTCGGCACGGTCGCGGTGATCGGCAGCACGTCTTCCGGGCTGGTCCCCCAGGTGACTTGCGGGGCAATGTCGGCGGCGTTCAGCACGACGGTGGCGTCATAGACCGCCCCCTCGTCCGACGGCAGCGTCTTCCAATAGGCGACGGCCTGCTCGAACGCACCGGCCTTCGGGGCCAGCGCGCGGCCCTGGACATAGGCGTAGGTCTTTTCGTCCGGGGCGATCAGCCCGGCGCGGGCACCGCCCTCGATCGCCATGTTGCAGACGGTCATGCGGCCTTCCATCGACAGCTCGCGGATCGCCTGACCCGCGAATTCGATGACGTAGCCGGTGCCGCCCGCCGTGCCGATCTTGCCGATGATGGCCAGCACGATGTCCTTGGCGGTCACGCCCGGATTCAGCGAACCATCGACGCGCACCAGCATGTTCTTGGCCGGCTTCTGCAACAGCGTCTGGGTGGCGAGCACATGCTCAACCTCGGACGTGCCGATGCCGAAGGCCAGTGCGCCGAACGCGCCGTGGGTGGCGGTGTGGCTGTCGCCGCAGACGATGGTGGCACCCGGCAGCGTGAAGCCCTGTTCCGGCCCGACGATGTGGACGATGCCCTGACGCACGTCGTCCATCGGGAAGTAACGGATGCCGAAATCGCGGGCGTTCTTGTCCAGCGTTTCGACCTGGATCCGGCTTTCCTCTTCGGTGATGCCCTTCGAACGGTCCGTGGTCGGCACGTTGTGATCGGGAACCGCGAGGGTGGCCATCGGGCTGCGCACCGGGCGACCGGCCACGCGCAGCCCCTCGAACGCCTGCGGGCTGGTGACTTCGTGCACCAGATGGCGGTCGATGTAGAGGATGCAGGTGCCGTCATCCTGGCGATGCACGACGTGGCTGTCCCAAATCTTGTCGAACAGAGTGCGCGGCTTGGACATCGGAAAAACTCTCTCTCGCGGAACGAACAGGCGCGGAACCTTGGAAGGCCGCACAATAGCGTTGTGTCGCGGTGGGGACAAGCGCGGCTGTCCGTCTTTCGCCGCAAGCCTGTCCTCCGCAAGATTGTGACGCCGAGGGCGACCTCAGGGCAGCATCTTGCCCGGGTTGAGCAGCCCCGCCGGGTCCAGCGCGGTCTTGACCGCGCGCAGCAGGCCGAATTCGACCGGCCCTTTGATGGCGGGCATTTCGTCCTTCTTGAAGCGGCCGACGCCGTGTTCGGCGGAAATCGAGCCGTCGAGGGCGAAGATCACCTCGTTCACCACATGGCAAATCTCGTCCCAGCGGGCGAGATAGGCGGCGGTGTCGGCCCCTTCGGGCTGGCTGAGGTTGAAGTGGATGTTGCCGTCGCCGACATGGCCGAAGGGGGTCGGGCGGATGCCGGGGCAGGCCTCGGCCACCGCCGCTTCGGCGCGTTCGATGAACTCCGCCACGCGCGACACCGGCACCGACACGTCGTTCTTGATCGAGCCGCCTTCGAACTTCTGCGCCTCGACGATGGCTTCGCGGATGAACCAGAGCTGCTTGGCCTGGCTGTCCGATTGGGCGATGGTCGCGTCGGTCGCCAGTTCGGCTTCGAACGCCTCGCCCAGCGCGGTTTCAATGCTCTCCTGGAAGGCGTCGGACCGGGTCCCCGCCGTCAGTTCGGTGATGACGTACCAGGGCGAGACGTCCGACAGCGGGTCGATGGTCCCGGCCACATGCTTCAGCGCGAACTCCAGGCAACGGCGCGACATCAGCTCGAACGCCGACACCGCGTCGCCCGAGGCGGTGCGCAGGCGGGCGAGCAGTTCGATGGCGGCGGCCGGGCTGGGCACGGCGACGAAGGCGGTGATCGACTGGCGCGGGCGCGGGAACAGCTTCAGCACGGCGGCGGTGACGATGCCCAGCGTGCCTTCCGCGCCGATGAACAGGTTTTTCAGGTCATAGCCGGTGTTGTTCTTGCGCAGGCGGCGCAGCCCGTTCCACACCCGGCCATCGGCCAGCACCACTTCCAGCCCCAGCACCAGATCGCGGGTGTTGCCATAGCGCAGGACGTTGATGCCCCCGGCGTTGGTGGAGATCAGGCCGCCCATCTGCGCGGTGCCCTCCGCGCCAAGGCTGAGGGGGAACAGGCGGTCCACCTCGGCCGCCGCGTTCTGCACGGTGGTCAGGACCACCCCAGCCTCGACCGTCATCGTGTAGTTCAGGGCGTCGATCTCGCGAATGCGGTTCATCCGCGACAGGCTGAGCACGATCTCGCGCCCCTCCTCATAGGGGATGGAGCCGCCGACGAGGCTGGTGTTGCCGCCCTGCGGCACGATGGGGATGCCCGCCTCCGCGCAGATGGCGACGACGGCGGCCACCTCTTCCGTGTTGGCCGGGCGGACCACCGCCGGGCTGTTGCCCTTGAAGCGCCCGCGCCATTCCGCCAGATAGGGGGCCATGTCCGACGCGTCGGTGATGAGACCGGTCGGGCCGACAACCGCGCGGATGCGGTCCAGAACGTCCTGAAGAGCGGCGGCGGGGATGCTGGTCATGGCGCGGGATCCGGCGATGGTGATGGGGTGGGAACGGTTACGGGCGGGGGGCCGCAGCGCGGCGCAGACGGTCGTTGATCGCCACGCCCAACCCTTCGTCGGGGATCGGCATCACGGCGATGCGGCCGGCCCCGCTCTGGTCGAGCTGGCGCAGATGGCTGAACAGGTTCGCCGCCGCCTCGTTCAGATCGCCTTGCGGGCTGAGGTTGAGGCGCGACGCCCCGCCAAAGACGAAGCGGTCGGGGCCGAAGGTCAGAAACGCCTCGTCGGACTCCGCCGAGGACGCGTTGAGGCGCACCGCCGCGTTGGGGGCGTAGTGGCTTTCCAACTGGCCGGGCGATTTCGGCGCGGTCGGGTCGCCTTGCGACAGGCGGATCGGCCCGATCAGCCGCTCCATCTCGTCGGGCAGCACCGCACCGGGGCGCAGCAGCACCGG
The DNA here is from genome assembly GCF_003966125.1 of Azospirillum griseum. Taxonomy (GTDB): domain Bacteria; phylum Pseudomonadota; class Alphaproteobacteria; order Azospirillales; family Azospirillaceae; genus Azospirillum; species Azospirillum griseum. The sequence goes on along the minus strand of NZ_RXMA01000020.1, from coordinate 87,049 downwards.
CTCCGGCCCGGTCAGGTCGATGACGGTTGATTCCACGCCGACGGCGCATTTGCCGCCCGCCACCACCGCGTCCACCCGGTCGCCCAGGCTTTCCAGCACGTGATAGGGCGTGGTCGGGCTGACGGCACCGGAGCGGTTGGCGCTGGGGGCCGCGATGGGCCGCCCCGCCGCGCGCAGCAGCGCTTGGGCCACCGGATGGCCGGGCACGCGGATGGCCACGCTGTCCAAACCGGCGCTGACCAGCAGCGACAGCGGCGAATCCGCCGGGCGCGGCAGCACCAGGGTCAGCGGGCCGGGCCAGAACTGATGCGCCAGCTCCAGCGCGCGGTCGTCGAAACGCGCCCAGGCCTGCGCCGTCGCCACATCGGCGACGTGGGCGATCAGCGGGTTGAATTGCGGGCGACCCTTGGCGGCGAAGATCGCGGCGACCGCGCAGTCGTCGGTGGCGTCGCCCCCCAGCCCATAGACCGTTTCGGTCGGAAAGGCGACCAGCGCGCCCGCGCGCAGCAACTCGCCCGCGCGGGCGATCCCGGCGGGGGTGGTGGGCAGCAGGGCCGGGCGCTTTTCAGCGGGGTCGGCGGCGGAATCGGGCGTGGTGGGGGCTTGGTCGGTCACAGGGTCTTTGTAGCCGCTCACGGGGCTGTGTCAATTCGCACGGGTTGCGCCCGCCGCATGGCAAGGTTATGACGGGTGCAAGGGCGACGACTCACGCCGCAACACCAAGCGACCACAACAACAAACAATGGGTGCGGGCATGGCGGGCAAGGTCTTCACCGTGGCGCAGCAGAAGGGCGGTGCGGGCAAGACCACGCTGGCCGCGCATCTGGCCATCGCCTGGGCGCAGCTTGGCCATTCGGTCGCCACCGTGGACATCGATCCGCAAGGCAGCCTGACCCGCTGGCACGCGGTGCGGGCGGAGGCCACCGGCGGCAAGCCCGGCTTCACCCATGTGCAGATCACCGGCTGGCGCACGCAGGCCGAGGTGGAAAAGCTGGCGCGCAGCCATTCCATCGTGGTGATCGACAGCCCGCCCCACGCCCAGACGGAGGCGCGGATCGCCGTGCGCGCCGCCTCGCTGGTGGTCGCGCCGGTGCAACCCAGCCCGATGGATCTGTGGGCGGTCCACCCGACCATCGAGTTGGCAAGCCAGGAAAAGCGCCGCCTGCTGCTGGTGCTGAACCGCGTGCCGCCGCGCGCCAAGATCGCCGACGAGCTGGTCGCCAAGGTGCAGGAGTTGGCCAACCCGCCCGCCGTGCTGCTGGCCGACGCCCAGGTCGGCAACCGCACCGCCTACGCCGGAACGCTGATGAGCGGCCTGTCGGTGACGGAGGCGGCGCGCAAGACCGTCGCCGCCGCCGAAATGCAGGCGCTGGCCGAAGAGATTTTGCGGCGTTCCTGAAGCCGGATCAGTAGAAGCCGGCTCAGTAGCGCGCCGCGACGAAATACAGGCCATCGGGCGGACAGGTCGGCCCGGCCTTGCTGCGGTCGCGCGCCTCCAGCGCGGCGCGCAGGTCGTCGGCGGTCCATTTGCCCGAACCGACCAGCTCCAGCGATCCCACCATGTTGCGCACCTGATGGTGCAGGAAGGACCGCGCGGCGGCGTGGATGCGGATCTCCTCGTCCACCCGCTCCACCGCCAGCCGGTCGAGCGTCTTCACCGGCGATTTCGCCTGACAGAGCGCGGCGCGGAAGCTGGTGAAATCATGCTGGCCGACCAGGACCTGCGCGGCGTCGTGCATCGCCTCGGCGTCCAGCGGGCGGGTGACGTGCCACGCCCGCCCAGCGTCGAGCGCCAGCGGTGCCCGGCGGTTGACGATGCGGTAGATGTAGGAGCGCCCGATGGAGGTGAGGCGGGCGTGGAATCGCTCGTCCACCGCCTCCACCTCCCGCACCGCGATGGGGGCGGGTTTCAGGTGGAAGTTCAGCGCGTCGCGCAGCTTCAACCCGGTGAATTCCTTCGCCAGATCGAAATGGCAGACCTGCCCCAGCGCGTGGACGCCCGCGTCGGTGCGGCCGGAGCCGTGGACGCGCACCGTCTCGCCGGACAGGCGGAACACCGCCTCCTCCACACTCTGCTGCACCGACGGGCCGTTGTCCTGCCGCTGCCAGCCGACGAAGGGCCGACCGTCATACTCGACGGTCAGTTTCCAGCGCTGCATGTCAGGCGGCACCGATCACGGAGCCGACCGGCAGGGCGAAGCCACGCAGGAAGGCCGCGCCATCGACCGGGGCCTTGCCGGGCCGCTGCACGCGGGTCAGGCGCACCGCCCCATCGGCACAGGCCACCGTCAGGCGGTCGTCCAACAGGGTGCCGGGCAACGCCGTGCCGGAATCGGTCGAACTCGGCCCAGCCGGTTCCGCCGCCAGCACCTTGATGCGCTCGGCCCCCACATCGAACCAGCAACCGGGCCACGGGGTGAGCGCGCGCACCTGCCGTTCCACAAAGGCGGCGGGCTGGGTCCAGTCGAGCCGCCCATCCTCGCGCGACAGCTTGGCGGCGTAGGTCACGCCCTCCTCGGGCTGCGGCTGCGCGGTCAGGCTGCCGTCGGCCAGACCGGCCAGCGCCGGGCCGATCATCCGCGCACCCAACGCAGCGAGCGCGTCGTGCAGGGTGCTGGCCGTGGTGTCCGGGGTGATCGCCACCGTCTCTTTCGACAGCATCGCCCCGGTGTCCAGACCAACGTCCATCTGCATGATGGTGATGCCGGTTTCCGTGTCCCCCGCCAGGATCGAGCGCTGGATGGGGGCCGCCCCACGCCAGCGCGGCAGCAGGGAGCCGTGGACGTTGACGCAGCCCAGACGCGGGGCGTCCAGGATCGCTTGCGGCAGAATCAGGCCATAGGCGGCGACCACCGCCGCGTCGGCGTTCAGCGCGGCGAAGTCGGCCTGCGCCTCGGCGTTGCGCAGGCTTTTGGGGGTGCGCACCGGGATGCCGTGATCGTCGGCGAAGCGGTGGACGGGGGAAATCTGCACCTGCTGTCCCCGCCCGGCGGGGCGCGGCGGCTGGCTGTAGACGCACAGGATCTCATGGCCCGCCGCGACCAACGCGGCCAGACTGGGCACGGCGAAATCCGGCGTGCCCATGAAAACGAGACGGAGCGGGGTCATCCGGGTTTCGCGCGCCCGACGGGTCAGGCGCTCGCCTTCTGCTGCTTTTGCTTCTGGACCTTGCGCAGGATCATGTTGCGCTTGAGCAGCGACAGATGATCGACGAACAGCACGCCGTTCAGATGGTCGATCTCGTGTTGCAGGCAGGTCGCCAGCATGCCGTCCGCCGCCAACTCACGCGCCGTGTTGGTTTCGTCCAGATAACGGACGCGCACCGACAGCGGGCGGATGACCTCGGCGTATTGCTCCGGCACCGACAGGCAGCCCTCTTCGCACGGGCCGGTGTCCTCCGACGACCAGACGATCTCCGGGTTGGCGAGGCGGATCGGGTTGCGCGGCTCATCCCTTTCATGGACGTCCACGACGACGACCCGATCCAGCACGCCCACCTGCGGGGCGGCCAGCCCGATGCCGTTGGCGGCGTACATGGTTTCCACCATGTCGTCCATCAGCTTGGCGACGCGCGCGTCCACGGCGGCGACCGGCTGCGCCTTTCGCTTGAGGACGGGGTGGGGGGCAACAAGGATCGGAAGGACGGCCATGGCGCTCAACAGGAAGGAAGGGGCGTGCGGCGGCGACAGCGCGCACCGCAAAGCATCAAATTAAGTGCAGCGCCGCACTGGGTCAAGGAAACGACCGCACACAGACCCGGCACCCGCTTGCGGAATGTCATCCGCCCGCCCGGCGCGCGGTGGTATAGACGGGGCGTGTCATCCTTCACCGCGAGTGTCCGATCATGATCGTGCTGCATGGTTCCGCCGGTTCGCCCTACGTCGCCCGCGTGCGGATGCAGGGCTACGCCAAGGGTCTCGACATCACGCTGCGCCCGGCGGCGTTGGGCACGCCGGAGTTCGAGGCGATGAACCCCATTGGCAAGATGCCGGTGCTGGAGCACAACGGCTTCATCCTGCCGGAAAGCCTGATCATCTGCGAATATCTGGAGGATCTGCACCCCACCCCGACCCTGCTGGGCCACAACCCGCAGGAACGCGCGTTGGCCCGCCTGATCCCGCGCACGGTCGATCTCTATTGCGCCGGCCTGTTCAGCCTGCTGCGCGCGGCGTCCGATCCCGGCTATTCGGTCAATGTGGACGCCGAGCGCGCCAACCTGAACAAGGGGCTGAACGCGCTGGAGCATTTCCTGCAACCAACCGGCTACGCCGCGCGGGCGGAGCTGTCCTTGGCCGATTGCGTGCTGGTTCCGTGGCTCTATTACGGCAACAAGCTGGCCGACATCGGCGACGACAGCCTGTCGCGGTACGCCAAGCTGTCGCGCTACATCGAGACGGTGGCCGACGACCCCATTGCGCAACGCGTGTGGACGGAAATGGACGAGGCGTTCCGCGCCTTCATGACAAAATGGAAGGCCGATCAGGCGGCGGCGTCCGCAACCGCGTGACCCGGCGCTTTTGACCCGGCAATCCTGGCGGTTCCCCCGGCAGGATTTGCCCGTCCGAATTGGCCCATCAGGCCGCCTTGGCCGTGGCGGAGGAGGTCGCGGTGGTCGCGGCGGTCACGGTGCTGGTGGCCAGACCGGGGTTCGATTCCGACCCGACCATGCGGCCCAGCCCCAGACCAAAGCCCACGCCCACCCCGGCCTCGGTCGCCTGATCGGTGCGCACCGGCTCGTCGCGCATGCGGCGGTTGGCCTTGTCGCGCGGGCGGGTCTGCTTGCCGTTGATGCCGTCCACCTCGTCCGGGGTTTCCAGCGCGTTGAGCGCCAGCACCTGATAGATCGACAGCGGCGTGCCGTTCATCGCCTTGGCGGGCATGGTCGGCACCTGGGTGGTGAAGCCGTCGGTCATGTCCTGCTTGCGCACCGCGTCGGTCGCCGCCTGGGCCGGGGCGAAGCTGGCCATCGGGTTTTCGGAGAATTTCGACGCGAAGCGGTCGTAGATCTCCTTCAGCGACTTGGCCTTGCCGGTGGTCTTGTCGACGAAGACGTTGGCGTTGGCGCTGGCGGCCTCCGGGAACAGGTCGCGGGCGCTGCGGTTGGGGTTGTCCTGCATGGCGTTGAGGAATTTGGCCGCCCCGCCCGCCCCCAGGAAATGGGCCATGTAGAGTTCGGTCGAGCCGATGGTGCCATCGACGTTGTCCTGCAGATAGTCCTTGTTGTCCTTGGTGAAGGCCGCCGCCATCAGGGCCGAGGTGTTGGGATCCTTGCGCAGATCCAGGATCTCCTGCTTCATCGCCGGGTCGGCGACGTAGGGGCGGCCGTCGCTGCGGGTCTGGATGGCGTTGGCGTAGCGGCCCAGGCCATATTCGGCACCGTGCTGCTTCATGGTTTGCAGCCATGTGCTGTCGATGAACTGGTACAGCCCGGTCGCCGAGGAGGAGGAGGACTTGACGTCCGTGCGATACCCGCTCTCCACGGCAGCTTTTTCCATCAGGTAGGAAAAATCGACCCCCGTCTTGGCGCTGGCGTTGCGCACGGCCGCCTCCACATTGGCCGGACCGCGCGGGGCGCTGGCGGCTTGGGTGGCGGCGTTGCTGGGCAGGCCAAAGGCGGTCAGGTTGGTCATCGGGCGATCCTCTCTCGCGGTCGCTGCGATCAATGCAGGGAGCGTGCCAGTTTCCCGCCCGCTCCCCGCACACCCGGGTCAGGCGATCACAGCGACGCGCCGAACGTCAGCGGAACCGGCTGCCACCAGCTGTCGGTCACGCCGGAGCCTTGGTTGCAGATGCTGTAGAGCGACAGGTTCGGGCCGGGGCCGGGGTTGTTGTTGTTGGTCAGCCACACCGACGTGGTGGCCGCCGGGCCGGGCGAACAGGCCAGGCAATAGCCGCCCATCACGGTGGGAACCGGGTACCACACGGCGGGCGTGCCGGTGGACGGGGCGGCGGCGAGGCTGACCAGGGCGGTGGTGGTGTCGCCGTTCAGGAAACGCGCGCCCATGTGGGTGGACAGCGAGATCAGGTAAATCCCGGCGATGGTCTGGCCGTTGTAGGTCACGGATTGCCCGGCGTCAGCCACCAGCCAGCTGCCGCCATTGCCCGTCCCCGAGGTGGAGGAGGCCATGGTCAACGCGCCGGTCGTCGGCTGGGCGATCAGGATCGATTGCAGGGAGGTCCCCGCCGACAGCGATTGAAGGAGGATTTGCGAACCCGGCACGAACCCGGTGGCGACGGTGCTGGTCATGCTTGAACGCTCCTGTTGGGTCATGGAACTGGACTCTGGGAACTGGGATTTCCCCCTCACGCATTGCGGGAATTTCATCTCGCCGCGTTGGGTGTATTTGATCGTCCACTCGCAATTTTGATTCGTCAAATTTTTGTTTTGTTCAATTAAAGTTATACGTATGTGCGCGGCTCCGGCGGACCATCGCCACCCGCTTGCCCCCCACCCTTCCCCGCCATAGCCTTCTCTCTCACCGCCACGGCGTGGGCACGGCCCACAGCGCCCCTCGCCAAACGCCGTGCGATGGTGTATGTTGACGTATACGTTAATCAACCGGCCACCAGCGCCGGACCGACACCAACGCCCCGTTCCTTTGCCCCTGGGAGGCCGCACCGCCATGACGTCCTACACCGCCCCGGTCGACGACCTGCGCTTTGTCCTGAACCATGTGGTCGGGCTGGAGGCCATCGCCACACTGCCCCATTGCGAATCGGCGGCCCCCGATCTGGTCGATGCGATTCTGGAGGAGGCCGGGAAATTCGCCTCCGGCGTGCTGGCCCCGCTGAACCGGGTGGGCGACAAGGAAGGCTCGCGCCTGGAAAACGGCGTCGTCCGCACCCCCACCGGCTGGAAGGAGGCGTACAGCCAGTTCGCCGAATCCGGCTGGAACAGCCTGCCGTTCGAGCCGGAGCATGGCGGCCAGGGCCTGCCCTGGACCGTCGCCTTTGCGGTGAACGAGATGTGGCAGTCGTCCAACCTGTCCTTTGGCCTGTGCCCGCTGCTGAACCAGGGGGCGGTCGATCTGTTGAGCGAGCACGCCAGCGCCGCGCAAAAGGCGCTCTACCTGCCCAAGATGATCTCCGGCGAATGGACCGGCACGATGAACCTGACGGAGCCGCAGGCCGGATCCGATCTGGCCGCCGTGCGCACCCGCGCGGTGCGGGCCGGGGATGGGACCTACCGCATCACCGGCCAGAAGATCTTCATCACCTATGGCGAGCATGACCTGACGGACAACATCATCCATCTGGTGCTGGCCCGCCTGCCCGACGCCCCGGCGGGGATCAAGGGCATCAGCCTGTTCATCGTGCCGAAATTCCTGCCCAACGCCGATGGCACGCCGGGTCGCCGCAACGATCTGCGCTGCGCCAGCCTGGAACACAAGCTGGGCATCATGGCCAGCCCGACCGCCGTCATGGCCTATGGCGACGAGGATGGAGCTGTCGGTTTCCTGGTGGGCGAGGAAAACCGGGGCATCGAATACATGTTCACCATGATGAACAACGCCCGTTTGGGCGTGGGCATCCAGGGCGTGGCGGTGGCCGAACGCGCCTATCAGCAGGCACGCGATTACGCCAAGGCCCGCGTGCAGAGCAAGGATCTGGCCGACGCCAAGGGATCGGCGGTGGCGATCATCAAGCACCCCGACGTGCGCCGCATGCTGCTGGACATGCGGGCCAAGACCGAAGCGGCGCGCGCCCTGGCGCTCTACGCCGGAACCCAGCTCGACACCGCCCGCCACCACCCCGACGCCGCCGTGCGCGCGGCGGCCACCGCGCGGGTGGATGTGCTGACCCCCATCGTCAAGGCGTGGTCGACCGACATCGGCTGCGACGTGGCGTCCACCGGCGTGCAGATCCATGGCGGCATGGGCTTCATCGAGGAAACCGGGGCGGCCCAGCATTACCGCGACGCCCGCATCACCCCGATTTACGAAGGCACCAACGGCATCCACGCCAACGATCTGGCCTTCCGCAAGACCGGGCGCGACAAGGGGGCCTCGGCCCGCGCGCTGATCGCCGAGATGCGGGCAACGGCGGCGACCCTGGCCGCCCTGCCCGGCGACGACGCGGCGGTGATCGCGGCGGAGCTGTCGGCGGGCCTGTCCGCGCTGGACCAGGCGGTCGATTGGATCGTCGCCACCCAGGCCGAAGGCGACCTGCGCGGGGCCGCCGCCGGGGCCGTGGCCTATCTGCGGCTGTGGGGCAACGTGGCGGGCGGCTGGATGATGGCCCGCTCCGCCATCGCCGCGCTGGAGGGGCTGCGCGCTGCCGGGGCCAACGCGTCCTTCCTGGAAACCAAGCTGGTGGTCGCCCGCTTCTACGCCGAACAGATCCTGGCCCCGTCCCCCGCCCTGCTGTCCACCATCCACAGCGCCCGCAACACCGTGTTGGCGCTGCACGACGACCAGTTCTGACCCCGTCCCCCCGGCCCCTCTGTCCAGCGGGGAGAGGGGCCGGGCGTGGCGGCGAATGGAACGTTTGAAACACCGTGAAACGCTTTTCGGAGGGGTGTTCCATTGGTTCACCGCGCGCTTCGGCCAAGGCGGACCGGGCGCGGGGAAGGGACGGACCGGAACACCAGCGGCGGGCATGGGGATCTCCGTAAGGAATTAGGCTGTTATTCCTACAACATACCCCCTCCCCCGGCAACACACCGGCACAAATCGGTTGCTGCGTTCCCTTTCCTGAGTTGGAAGAGGGTTGGATGTTTGGCTCCACTGATTCAGTCACAGAATCAACACCGCCGAAGCCCAGCATCCGCAATCTTTGACGTGCCCCCTGTCGCACCAGCGTCACGCACATCGCAAGAGCAAACAGATCGTTGCCCCAAAACACAGCATTGATAGTAAAGACTTTTTCTCTCACACCTCATGATGCGCGGGGAGTCAGTTTCCCAGGAAACTTGACACCTCCGATGCACCGGCCTATCTCTGATCTCAGATCGCTGGACATTGGGCGTGTCGCTATAGCCAGCCCCACCTGTTTTCAGGTCCTGCCCGTATGGGAGGGTAGTCTACGACCAAGCTCAGGCTTGGAATCTGACGAAGTGGTTCGCCCCGAGGCTTAAGGCCCGATGGCCCCGAAAGGGGCCATTGCCTCTTCTGGACCATCCTTCATGGCGAGGTCCGTCTCTGGGAAATTGGCGCGGGCGGCGTCTGTTACGACCGAATGGGCCGGACCGGCCCAAGGGTTGGGCGCTCGCGTCTCTTGTTGAAATTCCTGTTGGGTCGTTTGTGTTCGGCACGCAGCCGAACCAAATGCCGAAAGGTCACACTGCCATACGTCGACGGCACGGTCTTGTCACACGGGTAGGCCGAACGAACGCGCATGTGAAGGTGAACCTGCAAACCGCGCGCGGGATCGAGCGAAAACACGATGCTGTACAACAGCGGGGTTCCATCATCGCTGATGGTGGGGATCTGCGCGTAACGATCATCGCCATCAAGAGTCCACGCCTTTCCCCCGGCGGCCCATTCAATCAGCGCTTTGATGTCCAGCGAATGCCTGTACCGCTTGGGGCAAAAGCAACCCGGCGGAACCCGCGACGACCCCGGAAACACCCATGCAGGGTCATCCCCCAACTCCGCATCCCGCGTGAACACATGGTCCGAAAACGTGACAACGATCCGCCGGGAGACCTTGGCGGTATCGACCACGTCGAACTCATATTCATTCAGATGTTCGAAACCATAGGTTTCGCCATTGAAGACAAATGGCCGCCACCCTGGGGACGGAAAATACGGGCCGGGCATGAGGGACCTGAGCGCAAGGAAGGGTTGAAAATACACAATTCCAACCCACCCCACACGCACGAAATTCTTGCAAACCCTCGATCTTCGATGCACCCCCTCACCAGTAACGCATCGCGTCGCGGTACAGGCCGCGCAGGTCGTCGTCAGAGACCGGGCGGGGGGCGATGGTCAGCAGGCGTTGTTGGGCGGCGGCACCCGTCACCAGGCCGGGGATGTCGGCGTCGGTGTAGCCCAGGGCGGACAGGCCGTTGGGCAGGCCGGTGGCGCGCATCATGGCGATCAGGCGGGTGGCGAGCAGTTCGCCGCCGTCCTCCGGGCTGGCCCCGCGCGTGTCGGCCCCCAGGGCTTCGGCGGCGCGCAGATGGGCGGCGGGGGCGGCGGGGCCGGTGAAGCGGAAGGCGGCGGGGGCGTTCAGAACCACCGAAACGCCGTGCGGGACCATCGGATCGACCGCCTCATAGCCGGTGGCGGTGAAGCTGTGGTTCATCCCGGCGACCGAATAGGACATGGCGTGCGGGATGTGCACCCCGGCGTTGCCAAAGGCCAGACCGGCCAGCGTCGCCGCGAACATCAGGGCGTCGCGGGCTTCGGCGTCGGCGGGGTCGTTGACGGCGCGCTCCAGCCACTCCCCGCCCAGCCGGATGGCGTGCAGGCTGCCGATGTCCGACCAGGGATTCGCCCCCTGGTAGGGCGGGCGCAGGGCCGAGTTTTCGGGCCGGGGCCGGGTGCGGTAGGGCCGCGCCGTGTGGCTTTCGATGGCGTGGGTCAGCACGTCGAACCCGGTGGCGGCGATGGCCCCCGGCGGCAGGCTGTCGATGGTGCGCGGATCGACCACCGCCAGCGTCGGCCGCAGATGGCGGGAGGAAATGCCGGTCTTCACCTGCTTTTCCACATGGTCGAAGATGGCCACACCGGTGGTTTCGCTGCCGGTGCCGCAGGTGGTCGGACAGGCGATGTGCGGCTTGACCGGGCCGGGGACCGGTTGCCCCTCCCCCAACGGCTTGTTGACGTAGGTCAGCAGCGGGGCCGGGTGGGTGGCGTAGAGGTTGGCCGCCTTGGCGGTGTCGATCACCGATCCGCCACCGATGGAGACATAGCCGTCAAACCCACCGTCGGCGGCGAAGGCGGCGGCCTCCAGGAACGACGCGCTGGTCGGCTCCACCCGGCAGGCGTCGAACACCACCACATCCAGACCCGCCGCCTTCAGCGAGGCCAGACCAGCGGCAAAGGGGGCGGTCGCCGCCACGCGCGGGTCGGTGAACAGCGCCACCCGCCGCATCCCCAGCGCCCGCGCGTCGTCGCCCAGCTCCGCCAGCATGCCGGAACCGAACTTCATGCGCGCGGCTTCAACGGTGAAGCCGACCTCGCCGTTGGGGACGATGGGATAGGCGTTGGTGACGGGGGCCATCGCGGGTGCTCCTGGTCTGGGTCTGGACGCCTTCGGATCGGGCGTTTCCGGCGCCAAGGGGAGCGCGCCGCGCCGCCGCTGTCAATGCGTCCGTTCGTCCAACGGATTGTTTGCGGTGGAGGATTCCGGCGGAAGCGCGGGCAGCCGCATCCGCTGATAGAGGAAGCCGACCCCGATCAAACACACCCCCAACCCCAGGAAGGAGGCGACGCGGTACAGGCCGGTCAGCCCCTCCATATCGCTGATGAAGACCTTGGCGACCACCGCCAGCAGCAGGGCCAGGCCGACATGGCGCAGCCCGCCCCAGCCCCACCGCAGCGCGGCCACCAGCAGCAGCACCGCCACCAGCAGGAAGGCCACCGAATAGCTGTACCATTCGGCGTCGGTCAGGCCGCCGCTCATCAGGTTCGCCCCCTGGAAGAAACGGCGGATCTCCAAGGCCAGATTGACCGCCAGCAGCAGCCCGGCCAACCCCGCCGCCGCCCGGCGCAGCGCGGCGGTGCGCAGCGGATCGACCCACAGGATCAGCCCCATCAGCAGACCGGGCGCGCCATAGGCCAGCAGCAGGCGGTTGACCACCGGCCATTCCCCCACCGATTCGCCGGTCATCAGCGGGTTGAAGCCAAACAGATGCAGCGTCACGCAGGCCGCCGCCGCCATCCCCAGCAGGACACGCCGCCCCCAGCGCGCCACCGGGCGCAGGCTCCACCGCCGATCCACCGCCAGCAGCAACGCCAGCCCCAGCCACGACAGGGTGTGCAACGCCGCCTCCACCAGCGTGGACGGGGCGCTTTTCAGATCGTCGGCCATCCAGCGATGGACCGCCAGCGAGGCCAGCAGGGTGGCGAAGACCAGCGCCCCGGCCTCCAGCACCATCACGGTCAGGTCGTCGGCCTTGTCACCGGGGGCTTGCCGCATCCAGCGCGCCGCCATCAGGAAGAACAGGGCGGGCAGGCCATAGCCGTAGAAAATCCAGGCAACGCCCTGATACTCCAGCACCAGCGGGTTCAGCGCCAGCCGGGTCAGCACCACCAGCCCGACCAGGAAGGCGACGCGGCGCAGCTCGCGCAGGGTGAAATGACGCTCCAGCCACGCCAGAACCGGGACCTGCGCGGCCAGCGCCACCGTCAGCCACGCGTCGCGCAGGATCATGGTGGCGGCCAACGTCAGCGCCCCGACCGCCCCGGCGGCGTAGGCCGCCAGCGCCAGATCGGCGTCCGACCGGGTCCCGCGTCGGCGGGCGAGCGGCGTGGTCGCCGCCACCAGCAGCGCGGCCAGGGCCAGCGCCGCCCCCGGCCATTCCATCATCGCGCGATCCGGGGCGAGATGGGCGTAGAGCGTGGCCAGCAGCGCCAGCGGCAGCAGCGCCGACAGCGACGCCCACAGCGCCACCCGCCGCGCGCCCAGCCCGGCGAGGAAACCGCCAACACCGAACAGCGCGGCGAATCCGGCCATGCTCCACAGCGCCCGCCCGATCTCCTCGGCAAAGCCGACCGGCGCGCCGGGAAGCAGCGGACGGCCTTCCGCGTTCATCAGCGGGGCGATCTGGGCCAGTTCCGGCACATCCCAGACGATCAGGCCGGCCCACACCGTCAAACCGGCGGTCCAGGCCAGACCGGCCAGCCGCTCCACCCGCCGGGCGGCGACCAGCCCACCGGCGGCGTACAGACCCAGCATCGTCAAGCCCGACGCCCGATGACCGTCGCAGACGAGCATGGCCAGCATGACCAGCCCGAACAGCGTCGCCGCCGTCCGCCCCAACCGGTCGAAGGGGTGGCGCGGGGCGCGATTCCACAGCCAGCGCGGCAGGGCGGCGCGCCAGCCCTGTGCCGGAGTGTCAGAGTTGCCGTCCGGGGTGTCGTCGATCCAGCGGCTGACCAGGGCGGGCCAGAGGAACAGGGCGGCGGACAGCACGGTGTACAGGCCGACGACCAGCGTGTCGTCCAACCGCCAGGCGTCGATGAACCACAGGAACGGCCACAGCACCGCACCGACCAAGGCCCCCCAGGCCAGCCAGCCCCAGCCGCGCCACAGCACCAGCGCGGCGGTGGCACCGTTCAGCGCCAGCAGATAGGGAAACAGCCCCCAGGCCATCGGGTTGCCCGACGACACCAGGATCGGCGTGACGTAGCCCGCCAGCAGCCCCAGTGCGGCGATGAACGGCCCTTGCAACAGCGACAGCGCCACCCCGCCCAGCGCCAGCCCGGCCAGCAGGGCGAAGGCGATCAGCGGATCGAACAGCCCGAACAGGGCGTAGCCGCCATAAACACTGGCGAAGGCGGCGAACAGACCGGCCCCGGTCAGGGCAACCGGCGCGTGGTGGGGGTGGATCGCGGCGATGGCGCGTTGCAGGGGCTGGCGGCGCAACCACTCCCCGCCCACGATCAGGCCCAGGCCGGACAGCAAGCCCAGCGTGACCCGCACCCCGGCCCCGAGCCAGCCATGTTCGATCGACAGCTTGATGAAGAAGACCGCCGCCAGCGCCATCGTGCCACCGCCCAGCCACATCAACCAGCGCGAGGCAAAGGACTCCTCCAGATCGCGCCAGAAGGAGCGGGACGGCGGCGGCGGTTCGGGAGGCCCGGCAGGGGCGGCGGCGGATTCGGGGGCGTCCGGCAAAACCAGATCAGCCGGGGCGTGGAGAAAGGGAGGGGGAACCGCGTCCGCCGGGACCGTGTCGGCCGCAACGCCGTCCGGCGGCGCGGCTTGGGCGGCGTGTTCCTGCAACGGCGGCGGGGCGGTCAGCGTCTGCGCGCTCAGCCGGGCCACGGCCTGTTGCAGGTCGGCGATGGTTTTGGCCTGATCGCGCAACCGGCGATCCACGCGGTGGAAGACCGCCGCGATCACCACAATCAGCGCAATGAATTCCATGGTGACGCCGCCCCAATCGCCGTTTCATCCGGCGACCGAGCATAACAACGCACACACGGCTTGTCTTTAAAAGGAAATCCGGGCCTTACGGACCCCGGAAGGTCCGCCACAGGCACACCGCGCCGTAATAGGCCGAGGACGCCAGCCACAGGCCGAACAGCCAGGCCGGATGATCGGGCGACAGCACCACCAGCGCGCCGCAGCACAGCAGCCACACGGTGGTGACAGCGATGTTCAGCGGCATCAGGGCGCGGACGCGGAACGGGTGCAGGAACTTCACCGTGGTGAAGGTCAACAGCCCCAGCGCCACCACCACCGCCGCGTTGATCCAGGGATTCAGCCCCAGCAGCCAGAGATAGAGCGCCACCACGTTCCAGATCGCCGGAAAGCCGACGAAATAATTGTCGCCGCTCTTCATCTGCACGTTGGCAAAGCAGTAGAGCGAGGTCAGCAGCACCCAGGCGGCCAGACCGACGCTGACCAGCCCCTCCGGCAACAGGCCGAAGCGGTGCATGAACACCGCCGGAACCACAACGTAGGTCAGGTAATCGATCACCAGATCCAGCACCGATCCGTCGATGCCCGGCAACACCTGCTTGACCGAAGCGCGGCGGGCCAGCGTGCCGTCGACGCCATCGACCACCAGCGCCACGCCCAGCCACGCCAGACACAGCTTTGCGTCGCCCGCCGCCGTGGCCAGCAACCCCAGCAACCCCAGCACCGCCCCGCTGGCGGTGAAGACATGGACGCCCCAGGCCGACAGGCGATGGGTGATTCCGTAGGCACTCATGCGGGATTTCCGTTTCGGCGGGCGGTCGGGAGCGGGAGCAAGACGGTTTTTTGACACAAACGCGCGCAGTTAAACACAGATTTGTGGCGTTGCGGAATCCCTCATGCCGTGTGCTGACGGAAATCGCCTATGCGCCGGGCGCGGCGCTGTCCGCCCCGGTTCCGGCCAGCGCCTGCGGCGGCGGCCCGCCGGTGGCCCAGTCCAGCAACTCCACCGTGTGCACCACCGGCAGGTTGGCCCCGGCGGCGATCTGGGTGATGCAACCGAGATTGCCCGCCGCGACGATGGCCGCCCCGGTGCTGGCGATGGCCGCGACCTTGCGGGCGCGCAACTCGTCGGCCAGATCGGGTTGCAGCATGTTGTAGGTCCCCGCCGACCCGCAGCAGAGATGCCCGTCGGGAATCTCCCTCACCGCGAATCCGGCGGCGCGCAGCAGGGCGCGCGGCGGCTCCTTCAGCTTTTGCCCGTGCTGCATCGAACAGGCGGCGTGATAGGCCACCGCCTGCCCGGTCGGGATCACCGGGGCGGCCAAGCCCAGTTCGGCCAGCAGTTCGGTGACGTCGCGCGCCAGCCCGGCGATGTGGGCGGCCTTGGCGGCGTAGGCCGGATCGTCGCGGAAGAGATGGCCGTAATCCTTCACGCTGGTTCCGCAGCCCGACGCGTTGACGATGACCGCGTCCAGCCCCTCCCCCGCCACCTCGGCGATCCAGGCATCGATGGTGGCCTTGGCCAGGGCGCGCGCCATCTCCTCCTGCCCCATATGGTGGGGCAGCGCGCCGCAGCAGGTGGCCGCGCGCGACACCACCACCTCCACCCCGTGGCGGGTCAGCAGGCGGATGGTGGCCTCGTTGATCGCGGGGGCCAGCACCCGTTGGGCGCAGCCCAGCAGCAGCGCCACCCGTTTGCGTCGGGGACCGGCCACGGTGTGGGTGCCGGGCCGGTCGCTGGCGCTGGGGTTGGGCACATGGGACGGGGCGAGCGCCAGCATGGCGCGCAGCCGCTTGGGCAGCAGCGCGCGGAAGGGTCGGGCGGCGGTCGCCCCCAGCATCGCCACCCGCAGCGTCGCCGGGCGGGTCAGCAAACGGGCCAGCAGGGCGCGGGTGGCGCGGTCGGCCAGCGGGCGGCGGTGGGTGTGTTCGATGTGGGCGCGGGCGTGATCGACCAGATGCATGTAATGGACGCCCGACGGACAGGTCGTCATGCAGGACAGGCAGGACAGGCAGCGGTCGATGTGCTTGACCGTCGCGGCGGGCGGCGGGCCGCCCTGCTCCAGCATCGCCTTGATCTGGTAGATGCGGCCGCGCGGGCTGTCCAGCTCGTCGCCCAGAATGGTGTAGGTCGGACAGGTGGCGGTGCAGAAGCCGCAATGGACGCAGGCGCGCAGGATCGCTTCGCTGTCGCGGATCGCCGGGTCGGCCAGTTGGGCCAGGGTGAAATTCGTTTGCATCCGTGCCGTCTCCTCACACGCCCGGATAGAGGCGGCCGGGGTTCAGGATTCCCATGGGGTCGAAGCTGCTTTTCACCCGGCGGGTCAGCGCCATCAGCGGATCGGGCAGCGGCTGGAAGACCTCCACCGTCGCCCGCACCTCCTGCGAGGCACGGATCAGGGTGGCGTGACCCTGTGTTCCCACCGCCCGGCGGATGGCCGTGGCCGATTCGGGCGGGGCAAGCAGCCAGACCAGCCCGCCGCCCCAATCGTAAAACGCCTCCACCGCCGCCCCGGCTGGCCCCAGCGCGTGGCGGATCGCCGACACCACCGACGGGCCGGAGGCCGGGGGAACCGACAGTTTCCACAGCTTGTTGGCGTTGCCACCAGCCCACCCCTCCGCATCCGGTGCCGGAGACAGCGGCGTGGGAGAGGGCGGCGCGGTGACACCGCCAAGACAGGCCGCGTCGCGCAGTTCCCGCCAGACGGCGCGCGACTCGGCGGCGTCCAGCACGGCGTCGGCGCGCAGATCGGCCCGCAGCGCCGCCACCCGCGCGGCGACCGACGGGCCGAAGCCCTCCAGCCGCACCAGCGTCACCGCCCCACCGGCCCTTGCCACGGTCGGCACGACCGACCGCGCGGCCAGACCATCGGGCAGATGGGCCGCCCCCGACACGTCGTAGGGGCTGCGCAACGCCTGGTCCAGCACGCCGACCGCCGCCGCGTCGTCCAGGCCGAACAGCAGCAGGGTGGCGGTGTCCTCGGGCGCGGGCAGCACCTTGACCGTCAGTTCGGTGAAGGCGGTGAGCGTGCCGAAGGAACCCGCCATCAGCTTGGGCAGGTCATAGCCGGTGACGTTCTTCACCACCTTGCCGCCGCCCTTGTAGCGTTCCCCCCGGCCGCTGACCCCGGCGATGCCCAGCGTGTGGTCGCGCGCCGATCCCGCCGCAATCCGGCGGGGACCGGCCAGACCGCAGGCGATCAGACCGCCCAGCGTGCCGCCGTCGGGCGGTTCGAAGGCGAGATGCTGCGCCCGTTCGCCCAGCAGCGCGGTGATCTCCGCCATCGGCGTGCCCGCGCGCGCGGTCAAAACCAGCTCCTCCGGTTCATAGGCGAGCACGCCCGACAGGCCGGACAGGTCGAGCGCGTGGGCGGTGCGCACCGGGCGGCCCAACCCGCGCCGGGTTCCCTGCCCCAGCAACTCCAACGGCTCGTCCGCCGACAGCGCCCAGCGCACGGCGTCGACCAGTTGCGCGTCGGTCTCCGGCTTCAGGATGGTGGTGGTCATGGCCGGGAGCGCCTTTCAAAAACGCGGGATGTCGGGAAAGCGCAGCTCGCCCTTGTGGACGTGCAGACGCCCCAGCTCGGCGCAGCGGTGCAGGGTGGGAAAGACCTTGCCGGGGTTGAGCAGGCCATCGGGATCGAAGGCGCATTTCAGCCGCTGCTGCTGCTCCAGATCCGCCGCGTCGAACTGGTCGGTCATCAGGTCGCGCTTTTCCACCCCGACGCCGTGTTCGCCGGTCAGCACGCCGCCGACCTCGACGCACAGGCGCAGGATGTCGTTGCCGAAGGACTCGGCGCGCTCCAGTTCGCCCGGCTGGTTGGCGTCGTACAGGATGAGTGGGTGGAGATTGCCGTCACCGGCGTGGAAGACGTTGGCCACGCGCAGGCCATAGCGCGCCGACAGCTCCGTCATCCGCGTCAGCACCAGGGGCAGCGCCTTGCGCGGGATGGTCCCGTCCATGCAGTAGTAATCGGGGCTGATGCGCCCCACCGCCGGGAAGGCGGCCTTGCGCCCGGCCCAAAAGGCCAAACGCTCCTCTTCGGAGGTTGAAACGCGGGTGCAGACGGCCCCCTTGTCGGCGGCGATGGCGGCGACGCGCCCGATCAGGTGATCGACCTCCGCCGCCGGGCCGTCCAGCTCGACGATCAGCAGCGCCTCGACGTCCAGCGGGTATCCGGCGTGGACGAAGGCTTCGGCGGCGTGGATGGCCGGGCGGTCCATCATCTCCATCCCGCCGGGGATGATGCCCGCCGCGATGATGGCGGCGACGCAATCGCCCCCCTGTTCGCTGGTGGGAAAGCCGATCAGCACCGCCCGCGCCGTGGCGGGTTTTTTCAGGATCCGGACGGTGACTTCGGTGACGACGCCCAGCAGCCCTTCGGACCCGGTGACAACCCCCATCAGGTCATAGCCGCCCGCGTCCAGATGCTTGCCGCCCAGCCGGACGATGGTCCCGTCCATCAGCACCAGTTCCACCCCCAACACATTGTTGGTGGTCAGGCCGTATTTCAGGCAATGCACGCCACCGGAATTTTCGGCGATGTTGCCGCCGATGGTGCAGGCGATCTGGCTGCTGGGGTCGGGGGCGTAATAAAAGCCCTCCGCCGCCACCGCGTTGGAAATGCCCAGATTGGTGACGCCGGGCTGCACGACGACGCAGCGGTTGGCGTAATCGATGTCCAGGATGCGCTTGAACTTGCCCATGCCCAGCAGCACGCCGTCGGCCAGCGGCAGCGCCCCGCCGGACAGCGAGGTTCCGGCCCCGCGCGGCACGACCTTGACCCCCATCTCCTGGCAGGTCTTCAGGATGCGCGCCACTTGCTCCACCGTTTCGGGCAGCACGGCGACCAGGGGAAGCTGGCGGTAGGCGGTCAGCCCGTCGCACTCATAGGCGCGCAGCTCGGCCTCGTCGATGATCACCCCCTCGCCGGGGACGATGGCGCGCAGGGCGTCCACGATGGCGCGGCGGCGGGCGATGACACCGCTGTCGGGGACCGGCATCTTCATCGGCGGGCGTCCTTCCTGTCATCGGGGCCATGGCTGACAATCCGTCCGTAAGACGTACCATCCGCGCGCACCGGGACACAAGACGCTGAAAAACCGCCCCAAAACGCAAGAGCCGCACCCGAAGGCGCGGCTCTTGCGAGAAACCCGTTTGCGAAGCGACCGGGGAGGACCCTCCCAGGCCGCCCAGCCGGATCAGCCCTGACGGGCCTTGAAACGCGGGTTCTGCTTGTTGATGACGTAGACGCGGCCCTTGCGGCGGATGACCCGGCAGGCCTTGTGACGCGTCTTCATCGACTTCAGAGAATTGACGATTTTCATGATACGGTTCCTGGACGCTCTGGCGGCTCGATCGAAGGCGCGCACCATAGTGCGGCGTCCCCCACCTGTCAACGCCCGGCTTCGTCACAATTTCCATTTGTCGGCCAAGATCCCGCAGGGGAATTTCACGCCGTTGCGCTGTTGGCGTTGCATCACCGGCAGCGCGGCGACTTCCATCCATTCAAGCGAGGACTCGCCTTGTCTTCGCACCGGAATGTCCGGAACCGGCGAGGACCGCGCCCCCGCCCCCGTGATTCCCGCGATTCGGGCACAGACCCGGAGAAGTCCTGATTGACGGACAACGCCCCCACGACAAGCATGGACATGCCCGCCGTCCGAAAGGCATCCCATGGCCACTGCACCCCGTTTTCCATCCCTTGGCCTGCGGCACCGGCTGCGGGCGCTGGTGTTGGCCCTTGTTCTTGGTCTCGGCGGTCCCGCCGTTCTTGGCCTGGGCAACGCAGCCCAGGCAGAAAGCGAACCGGGTCTGTCGCCATTGCCGGTGGTCATCCCACCCGCCGCCGCACCGGTCCCGACCGAAGCAGCGCCAACAGCCACCGAAACCGCCAGCCCCGTGGCCCAACCGACGACGGAACCGCCCGCCGCACCGGCTGCACCACCCGCCACAGCATCCACCGAGGCGGCGCCCCCTGGCGCCACAGAGGCGGCCACCACCGCGCCAGACGCCACAAAAGCCGCCACACAAGCCGCAACACCGGCCCCGACCGTGGACCCAACGGCCGCGCCCGCGTCTGCGGCAGCCCCCAGCGAGCCGCCCGCCCCCGCCGGGCCGATCACCGTCAAAACCGGGCTGTTCATCACCCAGCTTTATGATTTCGACATGGCCAAGCGCAGTTTCACGACCACCTTCTGGGCGTGGTTCCTGCACAATGACGAGAAATACGCCCCGACCCAGACCATCGAAATCACCAACGCCAAAACCTCCCAAGGAAAATTCGCCGGGCTGGACACCAGCAAGGGCGTGAACTGGCAGCAGGTGAAATACAACGCCACGATCCAAGAGGCGTGGAACATCACCCATTTCCCCTTTGACCGGCAGGAGTTGAGCATCGTTCTGGAGGACGCGCAGTCCGACGCCAGCGCGGTGAAGCTGCTGGCCGACAGCGCCAACAGCCGGATCGATTCGTCGGTCGAGGTGCCGGGCTGGACCATCGAAGGGCTGGCGGTCCGCGACGTCGAAGTCGTCTACAACACCAGCTATGGCGACCCCACCCTGCAGGGGACCAGCGCCTATTCCCGCGTGGTCGCCACCATCACCATGAAGCGCCACGGGCTGCGGTTGCTGTTGAGCACCTTCATCGGCTTCGGCGTGGCCTTCCTGCTGGCGATGCTGACCTTTCCGCTCAATTTCGAATCGATGGGCGGATCGCGCATCGGGCTGTGCGCGGCGGCGGTGTTCGCGGCCATCGGCAACAAATATGTGGTGGACAACATGCTGCCCCCGGCGTCGAGCTTCACGCTGGCCGACGGCATCCAGGCCACCAGCTTCGCGTCCATCTTCCTGGCCGCCTTCACCGTGGTGGTGTTGCAGGGGCTGCACAAATCCTCTCCCCGCCTCAGCCGCCTGTTCAACGCGGCGATGGGGTTCGGGACCATGATCGCCTATCTGGCGGTCAATGGCTGGCTGATCCTTCAGGCCGCCGCGTCCTGAGTGGAGCACGGCGCTCGCGGGATCGGAATTGACGGATCGGCGCGGGCCGCGCTCCAATGGCGCGTTCCGCCGACAGCGAGTCCATTCATGGCGTCCGACATCCGCGTCCGCTTTCTGCACCCGTCGGGGGCCATCGGTCCCGGCAAGATCGCGCTGCTGGAGGCGATTGACCGCTGCGGGTCGATCTCCGCCGCCGCGCGGGCGCTGGGCATGACCTTCCGCCGCGCCTGGTTCCTGGTGGAAACCATGAACAGCGCCTTCCGCGAGCCGGTGGTGCGCGCCAACGTCGGCGGGCGCGAGGGCGGCGGGGCCGGGCTGACCCCGCTGGGGCAGGAGGTGGTCGCCCGCTACCGCGCGATGCAGGAGGAGGCGCGCCGCGCCGCCGCGCCGCATCTGGTCTGGCTGGACAGCGTGCTGACCGACGACGCGCCGCCCGAAGAGCCGCCCGCCGACGCAACGGACGCCACGCCCGCCGGGGAGGATCCGGCGGCGTGACCAAGTGGGAGGACTGGGCGGGAGGGCTGGGCGGGAGGGGCGCTGCGCACCTGTCTTTTTGCGACACTTTCCTTTTTGCGACAGGTTTGTGTTTTCGTCCATGCGCGCCGCGCAGCCCTGCGTGACGGCAGCTTCTCTGGTGCGGCGCTGGGGAGCGGCGTAGATTTTCGTTCTGTTGCCGCTGGGCAGCAGCGTTGCCGATTGGCGACACACACCCCATCCCCCGCACCCTGCCCCTTCCCGGTTCCTCCGTGTCCGGGCGCGGTTTCGTGCGCCTCCCGTTTTGATCATCCGCCGTCCGAGTTGCCCACCATGATCCTGTCTTCGCTGTCCATCACCGCCGCCGACGCCTTTGGGGCCGCCGCCTTCGCCGGGTCCTGCCTGTGGCCGCTGATGAAGCAACGCCGGGGGCTGCTGTGGGGCCAGGCCATCACCAACCTGCTGTTCATCACCCATTATGTGCTGCTGGGGGCCTACACCGCCGCCGCGCTGTGCGGGCTGGTGGTGACGCAGGTGCTGATGTCGTTGCCGGAACAGCGGTCGCGCTGGCAGTCGCTGCTGTTCACCGCCACCCTGCCCGGCATCGCGGCGGTCGCCGCCGCGACCTGGGCCGGGCTGCCCTCCGCCCTGTCGAGCATCGGCATCAGCCTGTCCACCGCCGCCCGCTGGCAATCCAACACCACGCGGATGCGCCTGTTCCTGCTGGGGGCCGGGCTGTTCTGGATCAGCCACAACATCCTTGTGATGTCGCCCTTCGCCATCGCGTCGGACGTCTGCTCCGCCGTCGGGAACATCGCCCGCCTGATTGGTGAGCGCTGCGCCGCCCGCCGCGCCGCCGCCCGCGCGGCGATCAACGGCAACGACGCCCCGACCGCGCTGGCCGCCTGAGTCTCCGCCCCCGTCCTTGCCGATCACCGCCGCGCTGAGATCACCGTCACGCAAGGTCACTGGCGAAAACGCCCCGCTTGCGGGTACAAGCGTGCGCGTGCGGGGGGCATTTCCCCCGCACGCGCATAATCCTATCCCCGTGACCGTAGGGCGGCCCAGCGATGTTGAAGCGTGTGTATGACTGGACGATGGACAAGGCGGCGTCGAAGAACGCCACCGCCTGGCTGGCCGGGGTGTCCTTCGCCGAAAGCTCCTTTTTCCCGCTGCCGCCCGATCTGTTGCTGGTTCCCATGGTCATCGCCAACCGCGCGGCGGCGTGGCGGTTGGCGGCGATCTGCACGCTGGCGTCGGTGCTGGGCGGCGTCTTCGGCTACGCCATCGGCTATTTCCTGTACGAGACGCTCGGCCGCTGGGTCATCGATTTCTACCATCTGACCGACAAGTTCGAGGCGATGCGCCAGACCTTTTTGGACTATGGCGCGGAGATCCTCATCATCAAGGGCATGACGCCAATCCCCTACAAGCTGCTGACCATCACCGCCGGGGTGGCGCAGCTCAACATCTGGGTGTTCATCGGGGCGTCGATCCTGTCACGGGCCATGCGGTTCTTTCTGGTTGCCGGGCTGCTGCGGGTGTTTGGCGAGCCGATCCGCCGCTTCATCGAGGAACGCCTGACCCTCGTCACCAGCGTGGTGGCGGTGCTGCTAGTCGGTGGCTTCCTTGTCGTCAAGCTGATCTGACCCGCCGTTCGGACCCCCGCCATGCCGCCCTCCGGTCGCCCGCCCCGCACACCCCGCGCCCCATCCGGCCAGCCGCCCGCGCGCGGCGGTCAACGACCCGGCCCGGCAACCAGCGCCCCGCACAAGGCCACGCCCCACAGCGCCCCTTCCGCGCCGGAGGACTCGCGCAAGCTGTTCCGGGTCGCCGGTCTGTCCGCCGTGTCGGCGCTGTTCACCAACGCGCCACAGCGGGTGGAGCGGCTGTTCTTCGACGAACGGCTGAAACCGGCGGTCGGTGCGTTCTGCAAGACCATGGCCGCCGCCCGCAAGCCCTACCGCATGGTGGAGGCGGAGGAGCTGGCGAAGGTGGCGGGCACGGTGCTGCACGGCGGCGTGGTCGCCCTGATGGCCCCGCGCACGGTCGCGGCCTTTGACAGCGACGCCGCCCGCCGCTGGCGCGAGCCGCTGCTGATCCTGGACGGGGTGGGCAACCCGCACAATCTGGGGGCCATCCTGCGCACCGCCGCCTTTTTCGGCCTGCCGCGCGTGCTGATCTCCGGCCATCCGGGCCAGGCCCTGCCGTCGGAGGCCGCCTATCGCGTGGCCGAAGGCGGGTTCGAATGGGTCGAGCTGTTGCGCGCCGATCCGCTGCCGCTGGCCCTGAAGCGGCTGCGGGCCACGCACCGCATCATCGGCACCGCGCTGGACGCCAGCCGACCGACCATCGACACGGCGGGGCTGGCGGCCGACGCGCGCGACCCGCGCCCGCCCGCCGTGATCCTGGGCAACGAGGAAGAGGGCGTGGCCCCGGCGACGCTGGCCGCCTGCGAAGCGGTGCTGACCATTCCCGGCAGCGGGCGGGTGCAATCGCTGAACGTCGCCGCCACCGCCGCCATCCTGATCCACGCGCTGGCCACCCAACGCTGACCGACACCCCGCGCGCTTTTCCCGCGCGCGGGGGCCTTGGTTGTGGGTGACGGTCAGCCTTCGCGGGTGCTGACGCCCGCGTCGGCGAAGGTGGCCATGCCGGTGTGGCAGGCGACCGCCGACTTGACGATGGTGATGGCGAGCGCGGCCCCGGAGCCTTCGCCCAACCGCATGCCCAGATCGAGCAGCGGTTCCTTGCCGATCGCCTGCAACAGGCGGGTGTGGCCCGGCTCGACCGACCGGTGGGCAACGACGCAATGGTCGAGCGCCCGGCGGTCGGCCTTGTACAGCACCGCCGCCGCCGCCGTGCAGGCGAAGCCGTCGAGCAGCACCGGCACGCGGGCCACCCGCGCCGCCAGGATCGCCCCGGCAATGGCCGCCAGCTCGTAACCGCCCAGGCAGCGCAGCGCCTCCAGCGGGTCGTCCTTGGCCTGCGGGTTGGCGGCGACACCGGCCTCCACCGCCGCGATCTTGCGGGCCAGCCCCTCGTCGTCCACCCCGGTGCCGCGCCCGGTCCAGTCGGCGGCCTCGCCACCGAACAGGGCCAGACACAGCGCGGCGGCGGCGGTCGAATTGCCGATCCCCATCTCGCCCAGCGCCATCAACTGCACGCCCATTTCCACCGCCATCATGCCATAGGCCATGGTGCGGCAGCATTCCTCCTCGCCCATCGCCGGGCCTTGGGTGAAATCGGCGGTCGGGTTTTCCAGATCCAGTTCATACACGCGCAGATCGGCGTCCGCCGACTCGCAGAGCTGGTTCACGGCGGCCCCGCCGTTCTGGAAATTGGCGACCATCTGCGCCGTCACCGCCGCCGGATAGGCCGAAACGCCGCGCGCTGCCACCCCGTGGTTTCCGGCGAACACCGCCACGCGCGGGCGGCGGATCTCCGGCGGGTGCTGGCCCTGCCAGGTGGCGACCCACTGCGCCAGCTCCTCCAGCCGCCCCAGCGCCCCCGCCGGTTTGGTGAGCTGCCGTTCGCGCTGCATGGCGGCGGTGGCGGCGTCGAGATCCGGCCCCGGCAGATTGCGGATGAGGGCGCGGATTTCCTCGAAGGTGACGGCGGGCTGCGGGCTGCTCATGGGGTTTGGTCCTGACAAAGGCACGGAAATTCGGCGCGACCTTGCACCCATCCGCCCCCCAAGTCAAAGCGTCCAAAGGCCAAAGCGTCAGCGGGCGGACGGGCGGCAGTCGGACAGGATGTTGCCGACGGTCACGCGCTCGCGCTCGTCCATGCTCAGCGACCAGCGCGCCTTCACCGCGATCCATTCGGCGACGTACAGGCAAACCCCGTCACGCTTGGGCGGCAACCACTCTTCCGGCCCCTTCGCCCCCTTGGCCCGGTTTGCCGAGGCGCTGACCGCCAACAGGGTGCGCGGGTCGGTCAGATCGTTGGCGTAGGCCGCGCGCCGCTCGCGGGTCCAGCCGTGGCCGCCGCTGCCATAGGCTTCCTCCAACGGCACCCGGTGGTCGATGTCGATGTCCTTGGGGTTGGTGATCCGCTCCCCGGTGTAGGGGTCGATCCACTCGCCCTTGCGCACGGTGCAGCCGTCCGCCGACAGCTTCGCCGGGCTGACCGAATCGCGGATCAGCACCCGTTCGCGGGTGTTCAGGCAGGAATGGTCGGTGGAAAGCCAATGCGGCCAATCCTCCCGCGCGTAGCCGCGCCGCTTCTCCGGCTCCACCCGGATGGCGTCGAGCAGGCGTTGCGTGTGGTCGACGTCGATGCGGTCGGTCGGGCGGGCAACGGCGGGCGGGGCCACCGCCACGGCGGTGGAGGGCGCGCGGGTGGAACGGTGGCGCTTGGTTTCCTGCCCCAGCACCGCTTCGACGCTGCCCGCCGGCAACAGCCCGACCCGCTCGGCCAGCACCGCCAGCGCCAGCGCGATCAGAATGACCAGCAGGAGCCGCAACAGGATGGAACGGCGTGGGCGGCCTGTGGCGGTCCATCGTCCGGTCATGCTTATCCCCAGGAGGCCAACACACCCCGATCTATGACCCAGCCACCATGAAAGCTCAACAGCGTGGCGGGGCCGCGAATCCGGGACGGCGGCGATTGTGACGGTTTCGGACAGGCGGTGCCGGTGGTTCAACAGGATTATGCACAAAATTATCCACAGCAATGTGGATAACCAGGGTCAAGCGCCAATCGCCCCCACACCCGCGCAACCCACACCGGACCCATTGCCGTTTGCGCCGGTTGGGGGTAGGTCGGTTGCCATGAACACGCCCCGTCCGCCCCGCTTCGTCCCGCCCGTGTCCCTGGCCCAGCATCGGCAGGACGCCGCGCTGGCGCTGGTCTTCCTCACCCGCCTGCCGCTGCCCATCGCCGGGCCGCTGGCCGATGGGGCGGCGGCGCGGGCCATGGGCTGGTTTCCGCTGGCCGGCGGGCTGGTCGGGGGGATCGGCGGGGGGATCGCCGCGCTGGCCGGGCTGGCGCATCTGCCGCCGCTGGCCGCCGCGCTGCTTGGGTTGGCGGCGATGGTGGCCGTGACCGGCGGGCTGCACGAGGATGGCGGGGCCGACGTCGCCGACGGCTTCGGCGGCGGGCGCGACACCGCGCGCAAGCTGGAGATCATGCGCGACAGCCGGGTCGGCAGCTATGGCGTGCTGGCGCTGGTCTTCTCGGTCGGGCTGCGGGCGGCGGCCATCGCCGCGCTGCTGGCGGCGGGCGGTGGGACGGCCATTGCCGCGCTGGTCGCGGCGGGGGCGCTGTCGCGGGCCGG
Organism: Azospirillum griseum; assembly: GCF_003966125.1. GTDB lineage: Bacteria > Pseudomonadota > Alphaproteobacteria > Azospirillales > Azospirillaceae > Azospirillum > Azospirillum griseum. The sequence continues at coordinate 60,257 of NZ_RXMA01000020.1, read as the reverse complement.
GCTGGCGGCGCTGGCCGCCCATCTGCCCCCCGCCCGCCGCGATGGTCTGGCCGCCGCGCAAGGGACTCCGGCGCGCGCCACCGTGCGTCTGGCCGCCGGGCTGGGGTTGGGGGTGGCCTTTGTTGGCGTGGGTTGGCTCGCTCTGCCCGCCGCGCTGGCCGCCGCCGGGGCGACGGCGCTGATGGGCGCGCTGGCCCGGCGGCAGATCGGCGGCCACACCGGCGACGTGTTCGGCGCGGCCCAGCAGGTGGCGGAGATCGCCGCCCTGCTGACCCTGACCGCCTGGATGACGGGGGCGTGAGCGTGAAGAGGGTGACAACCGAGTGGGTGACAACCCGCTGGTGGCTGATCCGCCACGCCCCTGTTGTTAACCCGGCGGGCGTCATCATCGGATCGACCGACGCGGCGGCCGACACCGGCGATGCCGCGACCGCGCAGGCCCTGGCCGGGGCACTGCCCACCGGGGCGCTGTGGCTGACCAGCCCGCTGCGCCGCAGCCGCCAGACCGCGCGGGCGCTTCGGCCTGAGAGCATCCCGCCGCGCGCCGCTGATGGAACGGAACCCGACTTGGCCGAACAGGATTTGGCCGAACAGGATTTCGGCATGTGGGAGGGGCAAACGCACGACGCCATCGCCGCCGCCGATCCCGACGCCGCCGCGCGCTTCTGGGCCGACCCGGCGACCAACGCCCCGCCGGGCGGCGAGAGCTTCAGCGCCCTGTCAATCCGGGTGGCCGGGGCGTTGACCCGGTGGACCGCCGCCCACGCCGGGCGCGATCTGGTGGCGGTGGTGCATGGCGGGCCGATCCGCGCGGCGGTGGCATTGGCGCTCGACCTGTCCCCCGCCGCCGCGCTGCGGCTGCGGGTGGATCACTGGTCGCTGACCCGGATCGACCACCACGCCCCAACCGGGGGCCGCGCGGACCACGGCTCCTGGTCGGTCGGGTGCGTCAACCAGCGCTTCGCGCCACCGGGGCCGCCCCGCTCTTCAGCAGGGTGAACACATAGCTGTCCACCAGCGCCTCCATCGACGCCTCGATGATGTTGGTGGACACGCCCAGCGTGGACATTTCGCTGCCGTCGCGTTCGGTGGAGCGGATCAGCACGCGCGGCATCGCCCCGGTCCCTTCCTTGGCCGCCAGGATGCGGACGCGGTAATCGGACAGGCTGACGCCCTTCAGCGCCGGATAGACCGGCTCCAGCGCCTTGCGCATGGCGACGTCGAGCGCGTGCACCGGGCCGTTGCCATCGGCGACCTCCAACCGGATTTCGTTGCCGACGCGCACGCGCACCACCGCTTCGGATTCCACCACCAGCTTGCCGACCGCGTTGTAGCGGCGTTCGTCGGTGACGTGGAAGCGCAGCAGCTCGAAGAAGCGCGGCACGCCGTCCAGCTCGCGGCGGACCAGCAGTTCAAAGCTGGCCTCGGCGGTGTCATAGGCGTAGCCGTCACCGTCGCGCTGCTTGACCAGATCGAGCAGGCGGGCCAGCCGCTCGTCCTTGGGGTCGATGTCCAGCCCGATGTCGCGCAGGCGGGCGATGATGTTGGAGCGCCCGGCCTGATCGGACATGACGATCTGCCGCCGGTTGCCGATGGCCTCCGGCGTGACATGCTCGTAGGAGGCCGGGTCCTTCTCCACCGCCGACACATGCAGCCCGCCCTTGTGGGCGAAGGCGCTGGCCCCGACATAGGGGGCGTGGCGGTTGGGCGCGCGGTTCAACCGCTCGTCAAAGGAGCGGCTCAACTGGGTCAGACGGGGCAAATCCTCCGGCTTGATGCCGGTTTCGAAGCCCATTTTCAGCATCAGCGACGGGATCAGGGACACGAGGTTGGCGTTGCCACAGCGCTCGCCCAGACCGTTGATGGTCCCCTGCACCATGCGCGCCCCCGCCCGCACGGCGGCCAGCGAGTTGGCGACCGCGTTTTCGGTGTCGTTGTGGCAATGGATGCCCAGCCGGTCGCCGGGGATGCCATGCTCGGCGATCACGGCGCGGACGATGGCGTCGATCTCGTGCGGCAGAGTCCCGCCGTTGGTGTCGCACAGCACGATCCAGCGCGCCCCCGCCTCGAACGCGGCGCGGATGCATTGGACGGCGTAGGCCGGGTTGCGCTTGTAACCGTCAAAGAAATGCTCGGCGTCGAACAGCGCTTCGCCCTTGGCGGCGTGGAGGGCGGCGACGCTGTCGCGGATCAGCTCCAGATTCTCGTCGCGCGGGATGCCCAACGCGACATCGACGTGGAAATCCCACGTCTTGCCGACCATGCAGACGGCCTTGGCGCGCGACTGCACCAGGGCGGTCAGCTGCGGGTCGTTGGCCGCGCTGCGGCCCGGACGCCGGGTCATGCCAAAAGCGGTGAAGGTGGCGCGGGTCAGCTCCGGGGCCTCGGCGAAAAACTGGTCGTCGGTGGGGTTGGCGCCGGGCCAACCGCCTTCGACGTAATCGACACCCAACCGGTCGAGATCCTGCGCAATCGCGATCTTGTCCGTGACCGAGAAATCCACGTCCTGGGTCTGCGCCCCGTCGCGCAGGGTGGTGTCGTACAGATAAATGCGTTCGCCCGTCATCGCCGCCTGACCTGACCGATGGAATCACGGGAGCCGCCTCGGCCCCCTCGGAAAGGCCGGAGAATGGACGATGCGCCGGTCCGGCTCAACGCTTTTGATAAGAAACGTGCGAATTCCTCCCCCGCTTGGCAACGGAGTTCAGTCTCAATAAAAAATATTAATTGGACCGCACATACAAGATGAAAACTCACTATACATTTTATCTCAGCGTATACCTAATAGAGCCTGCGTCTCTATACTTAGCATTCTTTCCTCAATTGTTTTTGGTTCCCCGTCATAGCAAAATCCAGGTGCGGTTCTTCCGGAATCTCTGCTATCTTTATCAATTACATTCATTAATCCGCCAAATATAGATGCAACATTTGCGTAGTCGCGGACAGGAGTTACAACATTCTTTGAGACCATCAGTGCGATTCTTGGGCTAAACACAACTTTTGAATATTTGTTAATATCGGCGAATTTTTTATCAGTTAATATTGTCCCAACAATATATACTGCATCAAATTCTGCGGAATTAACATTATAGTCAATGGAAAGCGGGCTCCAAAGGAATCTTAGCGCACTTGTATTGACTCCACCTTTGACAATCTTTTTGTTTTCTTGATCGCAGTATTGCTCCTTTAGCCCTGATCGGGTCTCCTCGGTCAAATGTCGACTTCCAGGTGGACACATTGCATAAGTCCAATCCCAGACATTGGATTTAAGTATAGCCATATCAACAACGCTATAATCGGCAGGAAGAGAAAACTTCCAGCCGGCTCTTAATAAAAATGTATAAGAATCCATTGCCAATGTGTCAGCAAAACTTACTCCAGCTTCATGTGTATCTATTTCTCCTCCCCCTCCGATTCTATTAATTAAGTTTTCTGGTATTAACCCAGGAATATTTCTACCAACCCTAAGTATATTAGCAACAACATCAACTCCATCTCTTGCCACAGAGATTGCATCTTTAAGAGCAGAACCGACAGCAGCCATGTCCATAATGTTCTCCAGATCAGCGAAGCACGATTCAAAATCTGTTGAATTACCTGAGCACTATGCAAAACTATTTGTGCATCAATCAATTAGATTCTTACTAGATCTACACTCTAGAATCAAAATCCAATATTAATAGCGGGAGCAACGCATAATACTATCTAAAGCAAAAATGACGCAGTTAATTTCCTGTAAATCTTATTCCTAAATCCCCCCACCTTCCCAGAAGGATAGTATTAAGGGCAATCAATGGCGGCAAGAACAATTGCAACCATAGGAAAATCATCCTCTCAATCGAAACCCTTTGAATTCCTATTCAATGCATTAATCTTCCCTCACCCTTCCAACAGCGCCCGGTCGCGGGCGAAGACGGTGGCGATGTGGTCGAGGACGGCGCGGACGCGCGGGACGTCCTTGCGGTCGCGGTGGACCAGCAGCCAGGCTTCACGAGTCAACGGCGGGCCGGGCAGCGGCAGGCGGATCAGGCCGGGTTCGCCCGCCGCCAGCAGGCAGGGCAGGAAGGCGATGCCGAATCCCGCCAGCGTGGCGGCCAATTGGCCCAACACGCTGTTGGCGCGGAAGCCCATCCGCCGACCGCCGCCATGCTGAGCCAGCCATTGCGCTTCGGGCAGATCGGCCAGGGTTTCGTCATAGCCGATCAGTGTGTCGGGCGCGCCGGGGATGGTGTAGAGGCCATAGCCCAGCGTCGCCAGCCGCCGCCCGATCAACTCCCCCTGGCGCGGCCGGGCCAGACGGATCGCCAGGTCGGCTTCGCGCCGGGCGAGGCTAAGGGTCCGGTTGTCGGTGATGATCTCCAGATCCAGGTCGGGATGGGCGGCGCGGAGCGACCCCAGCCGGGGGACCAGGAAACGGTCGGCCATCGCCTGCGTCATCGTCACCCGCACGGTCCCGCTCAGGCCGCCACCGGCACCCTCCCGCCGCAGGATGGCCTGCGCCCGTTCGTCCATCGCCTCGGCCAGCGCGCGCACCGCCTCGCCGTCGTCGGTCAGGCGGTGGCCGTCGGGGCGGCGTTCCATCAGGGTCCGGCCCAAGCCCGCCTCCAGCGCGGCCAGCCGCCGCCCGACGGTGGCGTGGCTGAGGCGCAGGGTCCGCGCCGCCGCCGACAGGCTGCCGCCGCGCGCCACCTCCAGAAACACCCGCAGATCGTCCCAATCCATCGCCGCTTCCCCACCCTGCGACTGTTCATTTTTGAACAGTGAGCGACCGATCTTAGCGGATGTCCGTTCGATCCTGAACCGGGCAGGATCACCCCGACACCAACAATCCTTTCAGAAAGGCCCCATCCGATGACCGAAGCCCGGACGATCCTGAGCATGGCGGGCGCGCCGCTGACCCCCAGCCCGCTCGACGCCGCCGTTCTGGTGCTGATCGACCTTCAGCGCGAATACACCGACGGCGCGCTGCCGCTGGTCGGGGTGGACGCGGCGGTGGAGCAGGCCGCCGCCCTGCTGGCGCTGGCCCGCGCCCACGCGGTCCCGGTCGTCCATGTCGTTCATCACAGCCTGCCGGGCAGCCCGATCTTCAACCCCGACGGTCCGTTCGCGGCGATCATCCCCGCCGTCGCCCCGGTGGAGGGCGAAACGGTGGTGGTCAAGTCGAAAGCCAACAGCTTCACCGGCACGACGCTGGAGGAGGTGGCGCGGGCCACCGGCCGCCGCGAACTCATCATCGCCGGATTCATGACGCACAATTGCGTCAGCAGCACCGTGCGCGGGGCCAATGATCGCGGATGGCGGGTGACGGTGGTGGAGGCGGCGACCGCCACCCGCGACCTGCCCGATGGCCGGGGCGGCGTGGTGACGGCGGCGGAGCTTCAGCGCGCCGTGCTGACCAGCCTGAGCGACACGCAGGCCGTGGTGGTGGCGGACGCCGGGGCCTGGGCGTAACCCACGGCAACCCGCCGTCTCCCAAGCAAAACGAACCCAGGCAAAACGAACCCAGGCAAAACGAACGCCCCGCCTCCAACCCGGAGGCGGGGCGGTGTCGTCACTTCTTCGACGCCTTCCAATAGACGTTGCTGTCAAAGCTCGGCCCCCAGACCATGCCGGTCAGGTTGCTGCGCTCCGCCACCACCTCGATCTGCTGGAACATGATGACGAAGGGCGATTCGGCCAGAACCGTGCGTTGCAGCTCCTGATAGGTCGCGGCGCGCTTGGCCGCGTCGCGCTCGATCACGGCGGCGTTGGTCTTCTTGGTCAGCTCCGGGATGTCCCAGGCGTTGCGCCAGGACAACGGCTTGGACTTGGCGGTGTCGCTGTTGTCCGGGTTGGCGGCGAAGGTTTCGGCGTTGGTGTGCGGGTCCTGGTAATCGGCCCCCCACTGGTAAATGATCATGTCGTGGTTGCGGGCGCGGTATTTGGTCAGCACCTGCTTGCCGTCGCCGGGGATGATCTCGATCTTCACCCCACCGGCGGCGGCACTGGCCTGGATGGCCTGGGCCATGTCCTGCGTCGGCGTGGTGTTGCGCATGTCGAGCGTCACCGTGAAGCCGTTGGGGTAGCCCGCCTTGGCCAGCAGCTCCTTGGCCTTGGCCGGGTCGTAGCGGTAGGGGGTGTCGTTCAGCGCGCCCAGGAAGCCGTCGGGCAGGAAGGTTTGGTGGATGGTGGCCTGACCGTTCATGATGGTCTTGGCCATGCCCTCGTAATCGACGAGGTACTTCATCGCCTCCCGCACCTCCGGCTTGGCCAGCGCCGGGTTCTTCTGGTTGAGGCCGACGTACCACAGCGTGCCCTTGGGGGCCTGGACCAGCCGCACGGCGCTGTTGGCCTTCAGCGGCTCGAACTGCTCCGGCTTCAGGTTGCGGGCGACGTCCACGTCACCTTTTTCCAGCAACAGCCGCTGGGTGGCCGGTTCGGCGATGTGGCGGATCAGCACGCGCTTGAGCGCGGGCGCGCCGCGCCAGTAATTCGGGTTGGCGTCGAGCGTCAGCAGCTCGCTCGCCTTCCACTGCTTCAACTGGAAGGGGCCGGACCCGGCGGAGTTCAGGCGCAGCCAGGCCGCGCCGAAATCGCCGTCCTTCTCCTTGCTCTGCACCAGCTTGGAATCGACGACCGACGCCACACCGGCGGTCAGGCAGTTCAGCACGAAGGTGGGGGCGTAGACCTGTTCGGTGGTGAACACCAGCGTGCGCGGGTCGGTGGCCTTGACCTTCGAATCGACGTTTTCGGGCGTCAGGCCGAACTGACCCAGGATGAAGGCCGGCCCCTTGTTCAGCTTCACCGCCCGGCGCAGCGAATAGGCCGCGTCCTCGGCGGTCAGCGGGTTGCCGGAATGGAACTTGATGCCGTCGCGGATTTTGAAGGTGAAGACCTTGCCGTCGTCCGACACGGTCCAGCTTTCGGCCACCTCGCCGCTGATCTGGCTGACGTCCTTGGGGTTGATGTTGATGAGCCGGTCATAGACCTGCGCGCCGTATTCCGCGCCGGAGAACTCAAAAATCTCGGCGGGGTCGAGGCCGACGATGTCGTCGAACTGCCACGCCATCACCAGCGAATCCTTGGGCGTGTCGGCCAAAACCGGCGCGGTCGGCGCAAAAACGGAAAAGGCGATGGCGGCCGCACCGAACAGGCCGTGCTTGAGGCTGGTCATCCCTGATGTCTCCCCGACGGATGTGTGAGCGCACGCAAAGGCGTGGCGGAAAAGCATCCCGCGCGCCTTCACGCCTTGTCAAGCCGGGCAGTGGGAATTTGGGGCTGGGCAAAGGGCATACGGGGGAATGACCTTTCCCCCGCCCCACGGAGCGGCGTCAGGCCAGCTCCGCGTCCTTTTCGGCGATGACCTTGTCGATGGCCGCGCGTTCGGCGGCGGTCAGGCGCAGGCTTTCGCTCTTCAACTGGCCGCAGGCCGCCATGATGTCCTCGCCGCGCGGGGTGCGGACGGGGCTGGCGTACCCGGCGTTGTTGACCAGATCGCCGAACACCTGGATCGCCCGGTCGGTGGAGCGTTCGTAGGGCGCGCCCGGCCAGGGGTTGAAGGGGATCAGGTTGATCTTGGCCGGAACGCCTTCCAACAGCTTCACCAGCGCGCGGGCGTCGGCGGGGCTGTCGTTGATGCCCTTCAGCATCACATATTCAAAGGTGATGCGGCGGGCGTTGGACAGGCCGGGATAGTCGCGGCAGGCGGCCATCAGATCCCGCAACGGGTATTTGCGGTTGATCGGCATGATGATGTCGCGCAGCTCGTCCGTCACCGCGTGCAGGCTGACCGCCAGATTGACGTTCAGCTCCTCGCCGCAGCGGCGCATGGCCGGGACCACGCCGGAGGTGGACAGGGTGATGCGGCGCTTGGAAATCGAAATGCCGTCGCCGTCCATCACGATCTTCAACGCCTTGGCGACGTTCTCGTAATTGAACAGCGGTTCGCCCATGCCCATCATGACGATGTTGGACAGCATCCGCCCGTCGGGCGGGGCGGGCCATTCGTCCAGCATGTCACGGGCCAACATGACCTGCGCCAGAATTTCCGAGGCGTCGAGGTTGCGCACCAGCCGTTGCGTGCCGGTGTGGCAGAAGCGGCAGGTCAGCGTGCAGCCGACCTGCGAGGAGACGCACAGCGTGCCGCGATCCTCTTCGGGGATGTGGACGCTTTCCACCTCCTGCCCGTCGGGCATCCGCAGCAGCCATTTGCGGGTGCCGTCCGTCGATTTCAGATCCTTCACCACCGTCGGGCGGGCGATGGCGTAGTGATCGGCCATCTTTTCGCGCACCGGCTTGGCCAGCGTGGTCATCACCGCGAAATCGGTGGCCCCACGGTGGTAAATCCAGTGCCAAAGCTGGCGCGCCCGGAATTTCTCCAGGCCGATGGACAGCATTTCGGCTTCCAGCTCGTCGCGGGACAGGCCGACAAGATTCTTGCGCCCGTCCGCATCAACGGCGGGCAGGGCAAAGGCGTTTGCATGATTGGAGGCGCTCATGGCCCCTTAAATAAGGCCATGAGCGGGAAGAGTCAAAAGACCAAGCGACGGCGTCGTGCATTCTCCACCGTCGGCCACCCCGAAACCGTCAGCGCTTCACGCCGCAGGCCTGGTTGATGGCGTCATAGGCCTGGGTGACGCCGTCCAGGCTGTAGGTGTCGGTCGTCTTGGTGCCACGGGCGGAGCTGCCCTTGACCACCATCGGCTTGCCCTTGGCATCGCGCAGCGCGGCGGTCACGGCCTTGTCGGTTTCGGCGTCGCGCGCCCAGGCGGTTTCACCGTCGGTGAACAGCTTGAACGGCTTGCCGCCGATGTCCAGCGTGGTTTCGCTGTCCTTCTTGAAGGCGTAACCGGCGATGAAGCTCACCACGTCCAGCGTCTTTTCCGCCGGGCGGTGGGTGACGAGGACATAAACGTCGCCACGCTTGGCCGTCGCCGGTTCCTTCTTCTTCGGCTGGCTGGAGATGTAGCAGACCTTCTTGCCATTCTCTTCGAAGGCGAAGGCGCTCCAATCCTTGAAGGTGCCGAGAAGACGCGGGTCGGCGGCGCTGGCCGTGGTCGTGGCCGCCGCCGTCAGGGACGCGGCGAGAACCAGGACGGCCCCCAGAGGGCGGCGGATGGCGCGGAAGGACAACATCGTGTGCGACTGCTCGTTGGTGTTCGGAGGGTCGGGCGGACACTACCGCAAATGCCGGTGCGTTTCCAAGGGGAGTGGGCGGTGCAAAAAGACGCCGCCGCGCGATTTGCACGCCCGACCGGCCTTTTGCGCACGCGGGCCTCACCCTGGCGGGGATCCGTGCGGCGGTGGTTTGCGTATCGGGCACAATCATGGCGAAAAAGGGGCGATGGCGAAAAAGGGGCGCGCGCAAGGCAGGGTCGCGCGCCGCAGCGGGGATGCGGGCTGTCCCCCGCTTGTGCCCGCGCGGTTGTTCGCCTTGAATGGGGGCATGACCCAGCCCGCCGCCGCGTCGGCCCTCGCCGCCACCAGCCTGGAGGATCTGCTCGTCGCCGTCGGGCGCGATCAGGACCGGCTGGCCTTTGGCGCGCTGTTCGGGCATTTCGCCCCCCGCCTGAAAAGCTATCTGCGCCGGTTGGGCTGCGACTCCGGCGCGGCGGAGGAGCTGGTGCAAGAGGTGATGCTGCTGGTGTGGCGGCGGGCCGACCGTTTCGACCCCCGCCAGGCGTCGGCCAGCACCTGGATGTTCACCATCGCGCGGAACAAGCGCGTCGATTCGCTGCGGCGGGAGCAACGGCCGGAGTTCGACCCCACCGACCCGCTGCTGCTGCCCGAGCCGGGCGAATCCGCCGACCAGCGGGTGGAGTCGCGGGAATGCAACAGCCGCCTGCGCGCCGCGTTGAAAACGCTGCCCGCCGAACAAGCGGACTTGCTGCGCATGGCCTATTTCGAGGACAAACCCCACAGCCTGATTTCCAGCGAACACGGCATCCCGCTCGGCACCGTCAAATCCCGCCTGCGGCTGGCGATGGACCGGCTGCGACGGGCCTTGCGCGATGGATGAGCGGGTTGATGGGGCGGATTGGTGGCGCGGGTTGGTGAGGCGACGGGCGGTGTCAGGAAGGATCGGGGCATGAGCGGGCCAAGCCATCATCCGGGCGAGGCGGTGTTGATCGACTACGCGGGCGGTGCCCTGTGCGAAGGGGCCGCGCTGGTCGTCGCCACCCATCTCGCCTTTTGCCCGTGCTGCCGCGACGCGGTGGCCGATCTCGACGCCGTCGGCGGTGCCCTGCTGGAGGAGTTGGAGCCGGATCCGCTCGCCCCCGGCTGCCTGGACGCCCTGATGGCCCGCATCGACCGGGAGTCGATCGGCGCTCGACCGCCGCATCCGGCCCCCACCGCCACAACCGACCCGCGTTTGCCCGCCCCGCTGCGCGGCTATCTGCGCGGGCCGTTGGAGCGCCAGCGCTGGCGCTTCCTGCAACCGGGGATGCGGGGGCTGGATCTGCGCGCCGGGGGAACCGCCTCGGTCCGGCTGCTGCGCCTGGCCGGTGGCGTGCGGGTGCCGCGCCACACCCATGACGGGCTGGAGTTGACCGTGGTGCTGGAGGGCGGCTTTTCCGACGCCTTCGGTGCCTTCGGTCCCGGTGACATGGCGGTTGGCGACGGCACCATCGACCACAGCCCGCGATCCGACCCGGAAGGCTGCCTGTGTCTGGCCGCCACCATCGGCGCGCTGCGGCTGACCGGCCCGCTTGGCCGCTGGTTCAACCGCGTCCTCGCTTTTTGATTCCTCAGCCCAGGGGGGCGCGCGCGAACCAATCGCGCAGGAAGCGGATGCAGGCGCGCAGCCGCCCGGACTGGTCGAGCCGCTGGGCGTAGAGCGCGGTGACGTCGGCGTCCTGCCGGTACGCGGGCAGCACATGCGTCAGCCGCCCGGCGCACAAATCCGCCGCCACATCCCAGATCGACCGCAAAAACACCCCATGGCCGTCCACGCCCCACTGATGGACGACCTCGCCGTTGTTGGAGGACAGGCCGGGCGGCGGCTTCACACTTTCCACCCCGTTCGGCCCGGTCAAGCGCCAGACGCCGGACTGGTCGCGCTCCCGGATCACGATGCAGCGGTGGTGCGCCAAATCCGCCAGCGTTTCCGGCGTGCCCACCGTGGCGAGATAGGACGGGGCGGCGCACAGCACCCGCCAATTGCGCGCCAGCGGCTTGGCCAGCAGATTCGGTTCATGGACACCGCCGACGCGGATGTCCACGTCGAACCCCTCCCCCACGATGTCCACCGGGCGGTCCAGCAGCTCCAGTTGGATGCCCAGTTCGGGATGGACGCGCATCAGCTCCGACAGGGCCGGGGCCAACCGGTTGCGGCCAAAGCCGGTGCTGCTGGTGATGCGCAGGACACCGCGCGGCTGGTCGTGCGCCTTCATGATGACGTCCTGCATCTGGCCGACATCGTCCAGGATCTTCACCGACCATTGATGCAGGGTTTCGCCGTCGTCGGTCAGGCTGATGGCGCGGGTGGTGCGGTGGAACAGCCGGGTGTCCATCGCCGCTTCCAGGATCGCCACCCGTTTGCTGACCAGCGCGGGCGACACCCCCAGCGCGCGCGCCGCCGCCGCGAAACTGCCCGCGCGGACGATCTGGCAGAACAGATCCATGTCCTGCAAGCTCAGCCGATTGTTCACGATTCGTGAAGTCCTTCTTCAAACCTCCGTCCATTGTAAACGAAAAACCGTTGCGGCTACCATCAATCCATCCAAACAAGGAGATGTGGAGTGCCGCAGCACAGAATCGCGGTCATCCCCGGCGACGGCATCGGCGTCGAGGTGATGGCCGAGGGCGTCCGCGTGACCAGGGCCGCCGCCGCCAAACACGGAATCGATCTGGTTTTTGAAGAGTTCGACTGGTCTTGCGCCGCCTATTACCAGCGCCATGGCCAGATGCTGCCCGATGATTGGTTCGCGCGGTTGAAGCCGTTCGACGCCATCCTGTTCGGCGCGGTCGGCTGGCCGGAGGTGGTGCCGGACCACATTTCGCTGTGGGGATCGCTGCTCCAGTTCCGCCGGGGCTTTGACCAATACATCAATCTGCGCCCGGTGCGGCTGATGGAGGGGGTTCCCGCGCCGCTGGCCAACCGCAAGCCCGGCGACATCGACATGATGATCGTCCGGGAAAACACCGAGGGCGAGTACACCGCCGTCGGCGGGCGGATGTTCGAAGGGACCGACCGCGAATGCGTGATGCAGCAGTCGATCTTCACCCGCAAGGGCGTGGACCGGGTGTTGACCTACGCCTTTGAACTGGCGCGGACGCGGGCGCGCAAGCACGTCACCTCCGCCACCAAATCCAACGGCATCGCCGTCAGCATGCCCTATTGGGACGAGCGGACGGCGGCGGTGGCCAGCGCCTACCCCGATGTGACGTGGGACAAGCAGCACATCGACATTCTGGCCGCGCGCTTTGTCCTGCACGCCGACCGCTTTGACGTGGTCGTGGCCTCCAACCTGTTCGGCGACATCCTGTCCGATCTGGGACCGGCCTGCACCGGGACCATCGGCATCGCGCCGTCGGCCAATCTGAACCCGGAACGGGCCTTTCCGTCCTTGTTCGAGCCGGTTCACGGCTCCGCCCCCGACATCGCCGGGCAGAACATCGCCAACCCGATCGGCATGATCTGGTCGGCGGCGCTGATGCTGGATTTCCTGGGCGATGGATCCGGCCCGTGCCGCGCCGCCCACGACGACATCCTGCGCGCCATCGAAACCACCCTGCGCGACGGCCCGCGCACCCGCGACCTGAAGGGAACCGCGACCACGACCGAGGTCGGGGCCGCCATCGCCGCGCGGGTCGCCTGACGCCCACACCCCAAAAACACACCAACCGGGAGGACACACGCCATGACCACGAAGGGGGCCACCAAGGCCATGACCAAGACGGGCATTCTCGCCACATTCCTGACCGGCGCGCTGCTGCTGGGCGGCAGCGCCGCCGCCTGGGGGCAGGCGACGCCGATCACCATCAAGTTCAGCCATGTGGTGGCCGCCGACGCGCCCAAGGGCAAGGCCGCCCTTCAGTTCAAGAAACTGGTGGAGGAGCGCAGCAACGGCCGGGTGAAGGTGGAGGTCTACCCCAACAGCCAGCTGTACAAGGACAAGGAGGAGCTGGAGGCGCTGCAACTGGGGGCGGTGCAGATGCTGGCCCCGACCATCAGCAAATTCGGCCCGCTGGGCGTGAAGGAGTTCGAGGTGCTCGACCTGCCCTATCTGTTCAAGGACATGGCGGAGGCCAAGACGATCACCCAGGGGCCGGTCGGACGCGACCTGCTGGCCAAGCTGGAGCCGAAGGGCATCGTCGGACTGGCCTTTTGGGACAATTCCTTCAAGCAGATGACGGCGAACACGCCGATGAGGACCCCCGGCGATTTCAAGGGGCTGAAGCTGCGCATCCAATCGTCCAAGGTGCTGGACGCGCAAATGCGCCAGATCGGCGCGCTGCCGCAGGTCATGGCCTTTTCCGAAGTCTATCAGGCCCTGCAAACCGGCGTGGTCGATGGGCAGGAAAACCCGATCACCAACATCTACACCCAGAAATTCCACGAGGTGCAAAAGCACATGACGCTGACCAACCACGGCTATCACGCCTATGTGGTCATCGTGAACAAGAAGTTCTGGGGCGATCTGCCCGCCGATGTTCAGGCGATGCTGACCAGCGCCATGGCCGATTCCTCCGCCTATTTCACCGATCTGGCGGCCAAGGACGACGAGGAGGCGCTGGCGGGCATCCGCCAATCCGGCAAGACCGCCATCCACACCCCCACCGCCGAGGAGCTGGCCGCCCTGCGCACCGCCCTGCTGCCGGTCCACGACAAGATGAAGGACCGCTACGGCGACGCGATCCTGACCGCCATCAACCGCGCCCTGGGCCGTTGACCCGCGCGGGTGAGTGGAACGTTTGAAACACCGTGCAACGGTTTTCGCGCCGCTGTTCACCGGGTGAACGGAAGGGCGCGGAAACGGCCCCGGCACTGTGGGCGGCGGGTGGGGCGTGGCGAACCTCCGGGGTGCCGAGGGGGAGGGAACAAAGGTGTAAAATCCTACCACGCCCGCCCCACCCAGCGCCACACACACCGGGTGACGCCGGGACCAGCACCCGGCTGTCTTTACAACCGACCGCCCCGCCCTTTATCACTGAAGGCGGGAATCGGCTGGAAAGACACAACCGCGATGGCGCACACCCCCGAAGACTCCGACGGCATGGCCATCGCCCGGCAACGCATCGCCGAAGAGGCGGAGGCGCGCACGGGCAGGTTGGACCTGCGCGACTTGAGGCTGGAACGGCTGCCGGACAACCTGTTTGACCTCACCCATTTGCGGGAACTGGATTTGGGGAATCCGAGTTGGTGGGTTCCAAACTTATCTGGACCAAACCACATCAACGCCCAACGAACAGGGTTTGGGACACTAGTCCGTTTGGAAAACTTAGCTGTTTCGCACAGCGATCTTACCAGTCTTGATTTCGTCTCGTCTTTACCAACGCTGCACGGTTTCGCCTGTGGTTGCAACGAGGTTAGCGATCTCGGGCCACTGGCCGCATGCTCCAATCTCCGATCACTCAATTGCGCCAACACTCAGGTCGGCGATCTCACACCACTGACTGCATGCTCCAATCTCCAAATACTCAACTGCTCCAACACCCGAGTCAGTGACCTCGCGCCGCTGGCGGAATGCTCAAATCTCCAACACCTCGATGCATCCGGGTGTCAGCTTCAGCCCCTGCCCGCCGCGTTGCTGTCCCAGCCCTTCCTTGAAACACTATGGCTGTCTAACGCCACCGTCGCCGGAATTCCATCCTCCGGCGTGCTGTCCCAAGACTTGGGTGACAACTGCCTGAACCGGGTACGGGCGCATTACGCCGATTTGGCGGCGGGGGCGGCGGAGACGGGGCGGGTCAAGCTGATTCTGTTGGGCAATGGCGGGGTGGGAAAAACCCAGATCGCCCGCTGGTTGGCGGAGAAGCCGTTTGATGAGGCTTGGGATTCCACCCACGGCATCGCGGTGGGCGGCGTCACGCTGGCGGACGACGCCGCCACCCAGATGCAGATTTGGGATTTCGGCGGGCAGGAGATCTATCACGGGGCGCACGCCCTGTTCCTGGGCGGCCCGGCGGTGATCGCCATCGTCTGGGATCCGGCGACGGAGGCGGAACCGATGCAAACCTGCAACGGGTTGACCTTCCGCAACCAGCCGCTGGCCTATTGGGCGGCGGTCGCCCGCCATCTGGGCCACCGCGACAGTCCGCTGTTGGTGATCCAAAGCAAATGCGACCGGCTGGAGCAGGAGGTGCGGACGCCGCCGCTGCCCGCCGGTCTGCTGGACCATCGCCCCTACACCAAAAACCTGCAGGTCAGCGCCAAAGCCAAGCGTGGGCGGGCCAGCCTGCTGGAGACGCTGGCCGACGCCGCCACCTGGCTGCGCGCGCCCGAACGGCTGGGCGCGGTCCGGGTCGGGGCCGGGCGGCTGCGGGTGCAACAGCGGTTGGAGGCGATGATCGCCGCTGACCAATATCGGTCGCCCGACGAGCGCCAACACCGGCTGTTGACGATGGACGCCTTCACCGACCTCTGCTCGGAAGCGGGCGGGGTGTCGTCGCCCGCCGCGCTGCTGACCTATCTGGACGCCGAGGGAACAGTGCTGCACCGCCCCGGCCTGTTCGACGACCGCATCATCCTGGACCAGAATTGGGCGCTGGAGGCGGTCTACGCGGTGTTTGAGCGCGACCGGGGTGCCTTCACCGAGATTCGCCGTGCCAACGGCCGTTTCACCCGCGATCTGCTGGCCCGCCTGGTCTGGCAAAACCACAGCGCGGCGGAACAGGACCTGTTCCTGGACCTGATGCGGTCCTGCGGCATCGCCTTTGAACACCGGCGCTTCACCATCGACGATGATGGCGCTGAGACCATCGAATACATCGCGCCGGAGCTGCTGCCCGCCACCACCGACACCGGCGGGCTGTGGACGGCGGGGGACCCGACGGAAACCGTCACCTTCGATTACCCCCTGCTGCACGGCGGCCTGATCCGCAGCGTCATGGCCGAACTGGGCGGCAGGGCCGGGGCCAACGCCCGCTATTGGCGCGATGGCCTGTGCGGGTTTGAAGCCGACAGCCAAAGCCGCCTGTGGATCGACCAGACCACGGGCACCGACCCGGCCACCCCCTGGCAAGGCCATCTGCGCCTGCGCACCCAGGGCGGCAACGCCCGCGAACTGATGGACCAGCTGGTGCGCGTGGTGGAACGCGCCCAACAGCGCGTCGGCCTGACCCCCTCCACCGTCACCCGCAGCAGCCCCCCCGACCCCCGCACGGAACCGCGCGCCCTCACCCTGGTTCAGGAAAAACCCAACCAACCGGAATGGTACGTCTCCTACGCCTGGGGCGATGACAGCGAGGATGGCAAAGCCCGCGAAGCCATCGTGGATCGGTTGTGCGACGCCGCCGCCGAGCGCGGTCGGGTGATTGTGCGCGACAAAAATGAACTGTCGTTGGGCGACAACCTGATCCGTTTCATGGAACGCATCGGACAGGGCGACCGCGTCTTCGTCATCCTGAGCAACAAGTATCTCGCCTCACCCAACTGCATGTTCGAACTGACCGAGCTTTGGCGCACCAGCAAACAGGATCCGGCACTTTTCCGCAGCCGTGTGCGAATCTGCGCCCTGCCCAAAACGGAGATTTGGACCGATGACCATCGGAATCACTGGATCGACCATTGGGAAGAGCAAGAAAACAAACTCTTTGAGCGCATACAGAAATCCAAGATTGCTGCAATGGCGGACGCCAATCACCGCAACTTGAAGCTCTTCCACCGCTTCTCCACCCAAGTCGCCGATATTTTGAGCAACCTGACCGACCACATCCAACCCAGAACCTTCGAAGAACTGGAGCAATACGGCCTGGACGATTGCTGACCCGCCCCGCCCACCGCCCCACCCCCGGCGCGAAACCCCCTATCCGATTGTGGGATAAGGGTTTTTCCGTGTTGCAGCGCTTGTTTTCCCCGTGCCGGTCCCGCGCCGATCTGGTAGCCTCGGGTGGTGGCCGTGCGCGCGCCCACGCGCGCGCCGCCCCGACACCGACGCCCCCCGACCGCGAGGACCGCCGATGCCCCACCCGCATGATCCCGCCTGCCCCTGCTGCCGCCCGTTTGACGCCGCACAGCGGCGCGGGGCCAGCCGACGCGGGTTTTTGACGCTGGCGACCGTGGGCGCGGGGGCGGCGTTGCTGGCCCCGGCCTGGACGCGCCCGGCGGCGGCGGCGGGCAACGCCGAGGCGCTGTTGCTGACCTGCATGGATTACCGGCTGACCTGGGCGACGGCGATGTACATGGACCAGCGCGGCCTGCGCAACCAGTACGACCATCTCGTGCTCGCCGGGGCCAGCCTGGGGGTGGTGATGGATCCGCACCCCGATTGGACCAGCGGCTTTTGGGAACATTTCGCGGTGGCGGAAAAGCTGCACCGCATCCGCCGCGTCATCCTGATGGACCACCGCGATTGCGGGGCCTACGCCACCTTTCTGGGACAGGATTTCGCCAAGGATCCCGCCCTGGAAACCAAAATCCACACCGAAAACCTGCAAAAACTGGGGCAGCAGGTGCGGGACAAATACCCGAAGCACAGCGTGGAACTGCTGCTGATGGCGCTCGACGGCACGGTCGAACCCATTCCGCTGGCGGGGTGATGAAGGGGGTGTTTCAAGGTTTCCTGCCCCCTCACCCCGGCCCTCTCCCCGGTGGGGAGAGGGGGATTTTGTGGGGGGCGGACCGGCCTGCCCTCAGACCGGTTTGACCTCAGACCGGCTTGACCAGGGCGTGGCGCTTTTTGCCCGCGCTGAGTTTCAGGGCGCCGTCGGCGTTCAGGTCGGCGGCGGTGGCCTTGGCGGTGTCGTCGGTGACGGCGGCGTCGTTCAGCTTGATGCCGTTGCCCTTGATCAGGCGGCGGGCCTCGCCCTTCGACGCGGCCAGACCGGCGGAGACCAGCAGATCGACCACGGCCACCCCGGCGTCCAGATCGCTGCGGGCGATCTCGACGGTGGGGAGACCGTCGGCGGCGGCCCCCTCCTCGAACGCGCGGCGGGCGGTTTCGGCGGCGGCCTGCGCCGCCTCCTCGCCATGGGCCAGCGCGGTGACGGCGTTGGCCAGGATCTTCTTGGCCTCGTTGATCTCGGCCCCGGGCAGGCTTTCCAGCCGGGCGATCTCGTCCAGCGGCAATTCGGTGTAGAGGCGCAGGAAGCGGCCGACGTCGGCGTCCTCCGTGTTGCGCCAGTATTGCCAGAAATCATAGCTGCTGAGCTTGTCGTCGGTCAGCCACACCGCCCCCGCCGCCGTCTTGCCCATCTTCGCACCCGAGGAGGTGGTGAGCAGCGGCGTGGTCAAGCCGAACAGCTCCGCCCCATCGGACCGGCGGCCCAGCTCCACGCCGTTGATGATGTTGCCCCACTGGTCGGATCCGCCCATCTGCAAGGCGCAGCCCAGGCGGCGGTTCAGCTCGACAAAGTCATAGGCCTGGAGAATCATGTAGTTGAATTCGAGCAGCGTCAGCGACTGCTCGCGTTCCAGCCGCAGCTTGACCGAATCGAAGCTCATCATCCGGTTGATGGTGAAATGGCGGCCAACATCGCGCAGCATGTCGATGTATTTCAGATTGTCCAGCCAATCGGCGTTGTTGACCATCACCGCGTCGGTCGGGCCATCGCCGAAGGTCAGGTAACGACCGAAGATGCGCTTGATGCCCGCCATGTTGCTGGCGATGATCTCGTCGGTCAGCAGTTGCCGCGCCTCGTCCCGGCCCGAGGGATCGCCGATGCGGGTGGTCCCGCCGCCCATCAGCACGATGGGCTTGTGCCCGGTCTTTTGCAGCCAGCGCAGCATCATGATCGGCAGCAGGCTGCCGACGTGCAGGCTGTCCGCCGTGCAGTCAAAGCCGATATACGCGACGATCGGCCCCTTCTGCGCCCGCTCGTCCAAGGCGGCGAGGTCGGTGCATTGATGGATGAAGCCACGCTGTTGCAGCGTGCGCAGGAAATCCGAAGAAGGGGTCGTCGTCATGGTGGCCGCAATCCGGCTGTCGTTGGGAACAAATGGTTGCGTCTGTTATCATGGAACGCCCGCCGCCTCAACGCGCGTGGTCGGTGGGTGAAGAGGGATGCTATGATCGCTTTTTTGACACGGATGAACGCGGATGGGCGCACGGATGAACACGGATTTGAACGCTCTCCATCTTCGTTGACGCTGGGTTGCAGGGACCGCAGACCCTCACTTTCCTATTCGTCATCCGTGTTTATCCGTGGCTAAATCCGTGTTCATCCGTGTCAAGGCCTCCGGCGACGACGCGTTCCTGTTCGAAAGAGAGGGAGTCACCGCCATGCCCCTGAAGACCGTCATCGGCTTGATGAGCGGGACCTCGATGGATGGCATCGACGCCGCGCTGTTGCGCACCGATGGGATCGCGCGGGTGGAGCCGCTGGCCTTTCTGACGATTCCCTATGACGACGCGTTCCGCGCGGCGCTGCGCGGCTGCCTGGGGGGGATCGGGCCGGTGGAGGCGGTGGAGCGCGCCTTGACCGACGCCCACGCCGACGCGGTGGCGCGGCTGCTGGCGCAGGCCGGGGTGGCGGCCAGCGCCGTCGATCTGATCGGCTTTCACGGCCACACCATCCACCACGCCCCCGACCATCGCCGCACCTGGCAGATCGGCGATGGCGCGCGGTTGGCGGCGGCCACCGGCATCGCCGTGGTGAATGATTTCCGCAGCGCCGACGTGGCCGCCGGGGGGCAAGGCGCGCCGCTGGTCCCGCTGTTCCACCGCGCGCTCGCCGATGGGCTGCCGCGCCCGCTGGCGGTGCTGAACATCGGCGGGGTGGCGAACGTCACCTGGATCGGAGACGGGGGGATCGGAGACGGGGGGATTGGAAATGAAGGGATTGGAAGCCATCAGGTGATCGCCTGCGACACCGGGCCGGGCAACGCCCTGATCGACGATTGGGTGCTGCGCCACGGCGGCGGGCGCTACGACGCCGACGGCGCGCTGGCGGCGGCGGGCGCGGTGAACGCGGACGCGCTGGCCGCGCTGCTGGCCCACCCGTATTTCGCGCTGCCGACGCCCAAATCGCTGGACCGCGACGCCTTCGATCCGGCCCCGGTCGCCGGGTTGTCGCTGGCCGACGGGGCGGCGACGCTCACCGCCTTCACCGCCGAATCGGTCGCCCGCATCGTGCCGCACCTGCCCGCCGCCCCGGTTCGCTGGCTGGTCTGCGGCGGCGGGCGGCGCAACGCCACACTGATGGCGATGCTGGCCGATCGGCTGGGCGTGCCGGTGGCCGCCGTCGAATCGGTGGGCTGGGACGGCGACGCGCTGGAGGCGCAGGCCTTCGGCTATCTGGCGGTGCGCAGCCGCCTGGGCCTGCCCTTGAGCGAACCGGCGACCACCGGGGTTCCGGTGCCGATGACCGGCGGGCGCTTCCACCCGCTCGCGGCGTAAGGGACCTTACCCGGACAACCCGTCGAGCAGGGCCGCCACCGCGCGGGCCTGATCGACGGCGGGGAAGTCGGTCGACCGGTCCAGCGCGTCGTTCAGGCGGCGGTGATACTCGGCGCGGGGGATCTCCTCCGCCCCGAAATGGCTGAGATGGTCGGTGACGAACTGGGTGTCGAGCAGGGTGAAGCCCGCCGCCCGCAGCCGCGCGACCAGATGGACCAACGCCACCTTGCTGGCGTCCGTCTCGCGGCTGAACATGCTTTCGCCGAAATAGGCGGCCCCGATGGAAACGCCGTACAGCCCGCCGACCAGCCGCCCGTCGCGCCAGCACTCCACGCTGTGGGCGTAGCCGGCGTGGAACAGTTCGGTGTAGAGGCGGATGATGTCGGCGTTGATCCAGGTCTTGGGCCGGACCTCCGTCGTTTCCGCGCACATCTCCATCACCCGGCGGAAGGCGCTGTCAAAGCGCAGTTCGAACACGCCGCGCCGCACCGTCTTGCGCAGGCTGCGCGGGACGTGGAAGCGGTCGAGCGGCAGGATCCCGCGCTGTTCGGGATCGAACCAATGCAGCTCCTGCGATTCCGCGCTTTCGGCCATCGGGAAGATCCCGGCGGCGTAGGCGCGCAGCAGCAGCGGGGCGGAGAGGGTGAACATCCCACCACTATAGCGCCAGCGCCGCCGCACGGCGACAGCCTGTCGCGGGGTGGAACGCGGTGAACATGGGTTGAGGAAGACAGGGCGTCGCCTTCCATGGTATGCAACGCCTGGACGCATCGCTTGGGGAGATCATCGTCATGCGGAAACACGCCGCGCTGTTCCTGTCCGCTCTGGTTGCCAGTCTTTTCGCCGCCAACCCGTCATGGGCGCAAAAGCGGGCGGAGCCGGGGAGCTTTGATTACTACGTGCTGGCGCTGTCCTGGTCGCCGACCCATTGCGCGCGGACCAAGGGCACGCCCGACCCCGACCAGTGCGGGATCGACCGCAAGTTCGGCTTCGTCGTGCACGGGCTGTGGCCGCAGAACAAGGACGGCGGATATCCGGCCACCTGCACCCGCGACCGCAGCCTGCCCAAGGCGGTGGTCGACCAGACCATGCCGATCATGCCCAGCGTCGGGCTGATGATGCATCAATGGACCAAGCACGGCACCTGCTCGGGCCTGAACGCCACCGACTATTTCGCCAAGCTGCGCGCCGCCCACGCCAAGATCGTGATCCCCGAGACGCTGAAGGCCCCCGGTGCCACCGTGCCCGCCATGCAGGTGGAACGGCTGTTCCTGGAGGCCAACCCCGGCCTGACGCCGGAAGGGGTGGCGGTCGTCTGCTCCAAGCGCGACGTGTCGGAGCTGCGGGTCTGCCTGAACAAGGATCTGGGCTTCATGCCCTGCGGATCGAAGGTGGTGGACCGCTGCCGCGACCCCAGCGCCGTGCTGTCGGCCACCCCGGCCCCGCTGGCGCAAAGCCCGGCCCCCGCAACCAAATAAGCCATACCCCTGTTCCGATCATCGGCGCGGGCAACATTCCCGTCGCGCCGCCGCCCGCGCCGTTGTAGGAGGAAGGCCGGAACCGCAAACCAGCCGCAAACAGGAGCGTCCCGCCATGGACATCGGCGTGCCATACCGCGATCTCGGGGCCATCGACGTGTCGGGGCTGACCGCGCTGGTGGAGGAACTGGACGATGCGGCGTGGAACCGCAACACCTTCCGGCAGGAAGCGCTCGCCGCCAAGAATCACGAGGCCAGCCGCGCCATCGTCTATTGGCACGAGTGGGACATCCAGGCCAACTCCCTGGGCTTTCCCTACATGGAGCAGCTCGTCGCCCGCTGGGCGCGGGCCAAGGGGTTGCCGATCGCCTCCTACATGCCGGTGGAGGCCATCGTCACCGACATGGGCCGCGTCTACGCCTTTCCCGATTGGCTGGGGGTGCGCGACGTGATGATGCCGGTGATCGAGCAGGTGGTGGACCGGCTGGGCTGCGGGCGGGCGGTGGTCACGCGGCTGGCGCTGGTGTCGCTGTCGCCCAAGGTGAAGATCACCCCCCACGTCGATGGCCAGCCGATGGCGACCAAGGCCCACCGCATCCACATCGCGCTGACCGACAGCCCGAAGGTGGTTTACCGCATCGGCAGCCGCGATTTCACCATGAAGCGCGGCCACGCCTATGACTTCAACAACCGGCGCAAGCATTCGGTGGAAAACCGGGGCGACAACGACCGGATCAACCTGTTTTTGGACGTTTACCCCAACCCGGCCTTTTCCATGCACGCGGATGTGATGAGCGCGTGATCGCGCCAGCGCTTGCCAGGGCCGCCCGCGCGCACGACATCTGTGTCTCCGTCTGATGCACCAAGGAGCACCGCCGATGTTCGCCCAATTCCTGCGCAAACCCGCCACGCTGCCGGGACCGGCGGAGGCGCTGCCCGGCCGGGCCGAGGCGATGGCGGTGCCCGAGCGGCATTTTGTCAACGGCCACCCGATGGCCCCGCCCTACCCCGCCGGGCTGGAGATTCTCGACGTCGGGCTGGGCTGTTTCTGGGGGGCCGAGCGGAAATTCTGGTCGATTCCCGGCGTCTGGCTGACCGCCGTCGGCTATCAGGGCGGCCACACCCCCAACCCGACCTACGACGAGGTCTGTTCGGGCCGCACCGCCCACGCCGAAACCGTGCGAGTCGTCTATGACCCGGCGGAGGTGGCCTTGACCGAGCTGCTGCGCGTGTTCTGGGAATCCCACGACCCCACCCAGGGGATGCGCCAGGGCAACGACACCGGCACGCAATACCGTTCCACCCTCTACACCCACAGCGCCGCGCAGGCCGACGCGGTCATCGCCAGCCGCGACGCCTATCAGGCCCGGCTGAGCGCGGCCGGATTCGGCCCGATCACCACCGAAATCCGCAGCGCCCCGCCCTTTTTCTTCGCCGAAGCCTACCACCAGCAATATCTGGCGAAGAACCCCAACGGCTATTGCGGGTTGGGCGGGACCGGCGTGCGCTGCTTGCCTTGAACAGGTCGATCTAGCCTCAATGTATAACATCCCGTTCGAAGATTTTGATTGCACACTATAAAATATAAGGATATTCTATATTGTGTATACATCACAGTCCATAATCAAAATCAATAAAATCCTCCTGACATGTTGGATTTTTAATTATCGATAAATATCGTATTATTAAAATTTTATGAACAATTTACCAGAGGCAAAAATGAAATACAAAGTCTCAAAATTCAAAAATCAAACAGAAGCGCTTAAATATATTTCCATATTTATTCAAAACGGAAATCATCTTAGGACCGGCAAGCCACTCAATGATTTCGGAGGGATGCGCTCGCGTGAAATATTAGGGAACTGGTTAATATGCAGCGCCGTCAATTTTATTTTCGGACAAGATCGGCTAACTTTCAGCAGCGACCCAACTGGTGGCGACGGTGTCATCTACGACACTATAACGGGAGAAACATGGCCGACAGAGCATGTGATGGCTTGCTCAAGTCCTAACTCCGAAGTTGAAAACGCCGAAACCCTGATTCTAAAGCAAATTTACCTAAAACTGAATAAAGGTGGAGCAGCTTATGCCTCTGGCAAAACACTAGTAGTGTTTCTTGACATCGGAATCGGTTCTTGGTCCCCGGATAGGGTCGCGAGAAGATTGCCTGATCCGCTCCACTTTGACAATGTCTGGGTGGTGGGCTTACAGGAATTCGATGAGAATCAGTATGTCTATGCAGTCACCCGACTCGATCTTCGCCTAGGCCGTGTTCCGGTATGGTCTGTACGCCTCGGTAAGGACTTCTGCACCTGGGAAGTAGACGCAATGCAATAGTCGTTGATCTTCCGCACTGACGGATGTGATCGCTACTGACGATGTCTGTCTTGATTTTAAACCAAGCCCCCGCCCGCGCCGGGGGCGTTGCGCGGCGGGGGGGCTTGCGGGTATGGTTCGGGCGGTCTTTGAAAGCTCCCGTGTCGTCTTGCGCCCGGGGCGCCGCCCGTCAAGCCGCGATCGTCGATGACACTGAAAAAAGCCGAGCTGGCAACGCCCTATCTCAGCGGCCTGCTCGATTTCTGGATCTCCAAATGCGTCGCCGGGTCCCTGCCGGTTCCCAGCGCCATCGCGCCCGCCGATCTGCGTCCGTGGAAGGATCACATCGTCGTGTTCGAGGTGATCGGCGACGACAGCGGTGACGGCAACGGCGGGGCCAACAGCGGCCCGGCGGCCTTTGTCTATTCCTATTACGGGCAGGCGTTGGCCACCGCCTTTGGCCATTCGCGGCTGGGGGCGACGCTGGACGATCTGCCCGCCGAACAGCGCGCCATCCTGCAACCGGAATACGACGCCGTGCGGCGCGAACGGGTGCCGCTGGTCCGCGTCCACACCGCCGATTTCGATGGCCGAACCCGCAGTTGGGAACGGCTGGTGCTGCCGCTGTCCAGCGACGGCGTGACCATCGACAAGCTGCTGGTCGCCGCCTATGAGCTGACCGCCGTCCGGCCCGCCCACAGCCCGGCCCCCAGCAGCCTGCCGCCCCTTCCCATCCCCACCGTTCCGAAGCCGGGAGTCTCGGCATGACGCCGCGTATGCCGCACCTCACCGCCCCGCCGACCCAGGCGGGCGTCGTCACCGCCGATGAGTTCAATCTGTGGTGCGCGCTGAACGGCCGCCCCTTCAACCTCGTTCCCAACCCGCGCGGCGAAGGCCGGGTGGTCTGGGATGTCGAGGTGCTGCCGGGCACGCCGCGCGCCGGAACCGTCTATTCCACCAACATGGCGGACGAGGCGCTGGCCGTGGTCGCCGGCTTCGCCTTCATGTCCGGCGTCGATTGGGCCTATGAGGCGCGCGAACCGGGCGAGGTGCCGCCGACGGCGCCCTCGCCCTACAGCGCCGCCCCCGGCCAGCCGACCAGCGCCGCGCCGCTGCCGCCGACCGGCCCCACAGGGGGCGACGCGCCGCCGGTGGCGACCGGTGGCCAGCCGGACGGGCCGGTGGTCTATCCGGCGGTCTATTCGCTGCCCGCCGTCACCCTGTTGCAGAACCCGCCGCCGCGCCCGCCGCAGCAGCACGACGAAGGGCTGCTGGCCCGCAACGCGCGGATGCTGGAAACCGTCCTGAAGAATTTCCGCGTGCGCGGCGAGATCATGGACGTGCGCCCCGGCCCGGTGGTGACGCTGTACGAATTCGAACCGGCCCCCGGCACCAAATCGGCCACCGTCATCAACCTGACCGACGACATCGCCCGCTCGATGAGCGTCGTCACCGCCCGCATCGCCATCGTGCCGGGCCGCAGCGTGATCGGCGTGGAATTGCCGAACCCGGTGCGCGAGATGGTGTATCTGCGCGAAAGCTTCGACCACGACGCCTTCCGCAACACCAACGCGCAATTGGCCATCGGGCTGGGCAAGGACATCAGCGGCGAACCCATCGTCGCCGATCTGGCCAAGATGCCCCATCTGCTGGTCGCCGGAACCACCGGATCGGGCAAGTCGGTCGCCATCAACACCATGATCCTGTCGCTGCTGTACCGGCTGCCGCCGGAGCGTTGCCGCTTCATCATGGTCGACCCCAAGATGCTGGAGCTGTCGGTCTATGACGGCATCCCCCACCTGCTGACCCCGGTCGTCACCGACCCGAAAAAGGCGGTGGTCGCCCTGCGCTGGGCCGTGCGGGAGATGGAAAGCCGCTACGAGTCCATGTCCAAACTGGGCGTGCGCAACATCGAAGGCTACAACGCCCGCATGGCCGAGATGATCGCGGCGGGCGAAAAGATGCCGCGCCGCCCGACCCCGCCCGGCGAACCGGAAAACGTGCTGGACCTGACGCCGCAGGACCCCACCCCGCTGCCCTACATCGTCGTCATCGTCGACGAGATGGCCGACCTGATGCTGGTAGCGGGCAAGGAGATCGAGGCGGCGATCCAGCGGTTGGCCCAAATGGCGCGCGCGGCGGGCATCCACCTGATCATGGCGACGCAACGCCCGTCGGTGGACGTCATCACCGGGACCATCAAGGCCAATTTCCCCACCCGCATCAGCTTCCAGGTGACGAGCAAGATCGACAGCCGCACCATCCTGGGCGAGGCCGGGGCCGAACAGCTGCTGGGCCAGGGCGACATGCTCTACATGCAGGGCGGCGGGCGGATCACCCGCGTCCATGGCCCCTTCGTCTCCGACGCCGAGGTCGAGGAGATCGTGCAGTACGTCAAGGCGCAGGGCGCGCCGAACTACGTCACCGCGATCACCGAGGAAGAGGACGAGATCCAGACCGTGGAGGAGGACGACACCAGCGGCGGCGGCGGCCTGAGCGGCGACGATCTTTACATGCAGGCGGTCAATCTGGTGGTGCGCGAGGGCAAGGTTTCCGTCAGCTTCATCCAGCGCCAGTTGCAGATCGGCTACAACCGCGCCGCCCGTCTGGTCGAGCGGATGGAAACCGAACGCGTGGTCAGCGCCGCCAACCACCAGGGCAAGCGCGAGGTGCTGCTGTCCACGGCGGGCCTGTCGGCCAAACGCGCGGGGGTTTGAGCGCCGTGTCGGAGAGCCACCCCCCATTGTCCAATAAACCCGCAGAGTTAGGCGACAACCGTATTTACAACGCGGTTGTCGCTTTCTGTATTGTTTTGACCGTTGTGACGACCGTTATTTTTGCCCATAGTTTGTCCGCATATTTCATAGTTATGAAAGGCGGCAAAGCACCTGGAGGATCAGGTGATAAAGCTTCTGGGGAATCAAAAGAAATATCACTTGGAGATTACGGATCCCAAGGCGATTTTTTCGGTGGGCACTTTGGACCAATCATTGGTTCTTTAACATTGCTTGTTGTTATATACTCTGGTCATGTTCAACTACAGTCACAAAACCGATTTTTTCGCGAGCAGCAGAGAAAAGCCGATGAAGCTCTGTTTTATCAAAGCTTTACCCAGGGTCTCGACCTGATTTCGCAATGGGACCGCACGGAAGCCGGTTGCTCTCAAGCATTGAGATTAGTGGATTATTACGCAAGAATCGCTTGTGAAAGGAAAGAGCCGGAACTCTACCGTCTCTTAAACACAGTAATAACCGGAAAAATGAGGAACCTTCTCGAAGGGGGAGGGGAGGAATATTTTATCACAAACTATCCATATGCAGTCGTTGCGCTTGAAGAAATCAAAAAAATCAGAAAAGAAACCATGGATTTCAAAAAAGAACACAAAGACATTCTTGACGCGGCAAAACTCAAAGTGAAACCCAGAACAAAAGAAGGCAAAACTGAAAAATGATCCGGCCGCACCGAATTGTTCTTGTCTTTCCCGTTTCTGAAACCCCTCCACCCCGCTTGCGCAAGCACAAGCGGGGTAGGTCACTGGACCTCACCCCCATTATGACGGGGGCAGGGGAGTTGCCTCAGCAGAACTCATGGGTAAGAATTTATCATTTTCGACGGGAATTGCAAGCCGGTCCATACTGAGTCACACGGAAGAGTGACGCTGAAATATGAAAAACGGGGCACCGCCATGAATCCCAAGGCTCATTTCGAACGTCTGGCCCTGTACAACCGCTGGGCCAACCGGCGGCTGTACGACACGGCGTCGGCCCTGACCGACAACCAGTTCCGCGAGGATCGCGGGGCGTTCTTCGGGTCGGTCTGTGGCACGCTGAACCACATTCTGGTCGCCGATCAGATTTGGATGGGCCGGATCGAACAGGCGGGGCCTCGGCACAGCGCCCTTGACCTGATCCTGCACGAGGGCCTTGCCGATCTGCGCGCCGCGCGCGAGGCGGAGGATGAACGCATCCTGCGCGTCGTCGCCGCCCAGCCGGACGACCGCTTCGACAGCCTGTTCGCCTACACGAACGTCGCCGGAGTCCCGCAGGAATTGCCCTTCGGCCCGGTGCTGACCCACATCTTCAACCACCAGACCCACCATCGTGGGCAGGCCAGCACGCTGTTGAGCCAGTTCGGGTTGAAGACCCCGGTCATGGATTTCGTCTATTTCCTGACGCAAGGCTGAGGCGATCATGAGCCAGCCCATCACCGACCTCGCCGCGCTGGAGGCCCTGTACGGCGCGCCCGCTGCGCCATCGCTGGCCAAGGAGTGCGACCGGCTGACCCCCGGCTACCGCACGCTGATCGAGACGTCGCCTTTCTTTGTGCTGGCCACCAGCGGGCCGGACGGGTTGGACGCCTCGCCGCGCGGCGACAGCCCTGGCTTCATCGCGGTGGCCGATGACAAGACGCTGCTGCTTCCCGACCGGCGCGGCAACAACCGCATCGATTCGCTGCGCAACATCCTGCACGACCCGCGCGTCGCTCTGCTGTTCCTCATTCCCGGCGTCAACGAGACGCTGCGGGTGAATGGCCGGGCGGTGATCGACGGGGATCCGGCGCTGTGCGGCCGCTTCGCCGTGGACGGCAAAGCGCCGAAATCGGTGCTGGTCGTCACCATCGACGCCGTGTTCTTCCAATGCGCCCGCGCCGTGCTGCGCGCCCGGCTGTGGGATCCCGCCGCGCAGGTGGCGCGCGCCAGCCTGCCATCCACCGGCGCGCTGCTGGCCGAGGCCAGCGCCGGGCAGGAGGGAGGCGACGCCTATGACCGCTCCCTGAACGAGCGGATCCCCAAAACCCTGTATTGACGGGTTATTGAGCGGCGAGCGGCTGGGCCGCCGCCTGCGCGGCCTCGGCACGCTCCAGAGCCTCCACCGGGCCGATGGGCAAGCGTAGGGTGAAGACCGATCCCTGCCCCGGCTGGCTGTCGATCCGCAGGTCGCCGCCATGGGCGTCGAGGATCTTGCGGGTCAGATACAGCCCCACCCCGGACCCCTTGGTGCCTTTCGAGGAGGTGGCGCGGAAATAGATGCTGCCGATGCGCGCCGCCTCTTCCGCGCTCATGCCCCGGCCCTGGTCGGCGACGGCGATGGACAGGACGCCATCGGCCACCGCCGCGCTGACCGTCACCGGCGATCCCGCCGGCGAATAGCGCAGGGCGTTCTGCACCACATTGCCAAGCGCCAGGCTGAGAAACTGGGGGTCGCCAATCAGGGCCTGCTCGGGCCGATCCAGGCACAGGGTGATCCGGCTGTCGGCCCCGGCCACCAACCGGTCCTCCAGGGTCAGCGCCAGCAACCCGCCCACCGTCATGCGTTCGGCCTGCAAGGCCAACGCGCCATGGTCCAGCGCCTGGGACGACAGAAAGACATCGACCAGATCGGTCAGCTTGCGGACGGTCCCGCGAATGCGCTCCAGCCGCTTTTCAGCCAGCGGGCGGTCGGCCACGTCCAGCGCGATCATCTGCGCCGCCCCGTCGATGGAGGCGAGCGGCGTGCGGAACTCGTGCGACAGCATCGCCACGAAGATGCGCTGCTCCTCCGCCCGCTTGGTGGCGAAGAGAGCGCTTTGGTCGGCCCGCACCCGTTCCATCTGAAGATCGCGGATGCGCAGCGCCAACCCCGCACCCATCACCAGCGTGCCGATGGCCGCGAACAGCTGATACGGGTCGATCAGCAAGTCCGAAGGCAATGCACCCCGGATCTTCATTTGCGACAGCACCATCCCGATGAAGGACATGAGCGTGGTTGCCAGATAGAATCGCAAACTGGCGTTTCCCCGTGTCCGCCGGATCATGACGACGATCAACACGACGCTGACCACCGTCATCACCGCCGACAGCAGCGAGTTCACCGGGTTGGCGTAGCGGAACCAGTCGCTGTTCGCGGTGGTGGACAGCAAGGCCGACAACACGGCCACCGCCAGATAAACAGGACGCAGCCGGGGAAAGTTCTGCCGCAGGTCCAGCAACCGGTTCCACAGCAACATCGCCGCCGCCGTCCCCAACAACCCGACGCTGCCCACCAGGATGTTGAAGACCCACCCCGGTGTGTCGGGCAGGAACACCGCGCTGAATCCGTTGGCACTGAAGAAATAGACGATGATCGTCACCAGATAGCCGACATAGGCGAGCAACGCGCTGTCGCGCAGCAGGATTCCCAGCGCGGCGTAACCCAGCGCCAGGATGGCGATGACGCCAAAGAACACACCATGGACGACCAGTTCGCTGGTCTGGCGCGCGGCGAAGGCCGCCGGGGTGCGCAGGCGGGCCGAGACACTCATCGCGCTGATGCTGTCCACCCGCAGATAGAGCGTCAGCGTCCTGCCCTCCGGCAGGCGCAGCGGCGCGCTGTGCAGGCGGGTTTGCATCGGGCGTTCGCTGAAGGGCACGAAATCACCCATGCGGATCACCCGGTAATCCTCCGGCCCCATCGCCGTGCCGTCCTCGGCCCGTGGCGCGTACAGGTCGAAATGATCGACATAGGCCTCGCCCAACTCCAGGAACCAATCGGCCTCCGCCCCCGCCTCCCGCCGGATGTCGAATCGCAGCCAATGGATGTTGCGGGTCTGGCCCGCGCCGAAGAACGCACCCCCCGCCTGGAACCGCCCTTCGGCGTCGGCGCGCAGAATGTCGGCGAAGGACAGGGAACGGTCCGTGTCGATCAGGCGGCTGAAATGGCCCGACAGGCTGTGCGACACGGCCCCCGGCGTCAGCGGCAGGGGGACCGGTGCCGCCGCCAGCGCCGACCGGACGACAAGGACACCGAGCAGCGCCACCAACAGGCCGCACCACCCCCCCGACCAACCCACCCGGTTTGCACAGCGCCTCGCGCGCATCGACGTCTCCCGTTTGCGTCAGACCGCTTCCCAACTGGTCCAACGCGGATACCACGAAAAGCGTTTAGGATCCGAACCTGTTTCACAGGCGCGACGGCGACAGGCTGAACTCCAACAGCGACTCGACCTTCGACAGGTCGGCGATCAACCGCATCGGATCCTGCAAGCCGTTGGCCTGCAACATCAACTGGCATTCGAACTGGTTGCTGTCGTTGCGCAGATGGAACGACCAGTCGATCACCTCGAACCCGTGCGCCTTCACCTGGGCGCGCAAATCATCGGTGGACGGGGCCTTGTCGCGGGGAAAGACCAGCGACAGGCGGATGACCGTCTGGTGCGGCAGCCGGGCTTCCAATTGACGGAACATCGTCATGATGGCGACGCAGACGACCGCCGCCGCGATGGCCACGGCGTAAAAGCCCAACCCGATGGTGATGCCGATCGCCGCCGTCGCCCAGATCGACGCGGCGGTGGACAGGCCCCGGATCGACATGCCTTCGCGCATGATGACCCCGGCCCCGAGAAAGCCGATGCCGGTGACAATGCCCTGGATGACGCGGGTCGGATCCCCGGCCCCGCCAACCGCCCCCTGCGACCCATGGCCGCCGAACCACATGCCGGGATAGGCGTTGACCACCGTCAGCACCGTGGCGGCCAGACAGACCAGCCCGTAGGTGCGCATCCCCGCCGCCCGCCCGTGGTAGGAGCGCTCGTAGCCCATCAGCATCCCCACGGCCAGCGCGCCGAGAAGATGCAGGAAAATCAGACCGTTGGTCACAAGTTCGGCGTGGGACCAATAGGACAGCAGCACATCCATCAGCGGCACACCCGATGCGGTTGAAAACAGCCCTGACCATCAGCCTACACCCCGGATGACCGCGCCGTCTGCGACAAGCGGGCACACGGCGAAGAATGCCCCCGCTTGACCTGGGTCAATTCCAGACCACCCGAAAAGGACCAATACTTAGGGATGAAGCGGCCTCATACCTTGGGGCCACAAAACCGCCCCGACGGATCGAGAACCACCATGACGCCGTCCGCCTCTTCCACCCCGCCCGCCGCCCACAGCGCGACCACCACCAGCCGCCGCGCCGAAACCCTGATGTTTCTGGCCCTGACGGTGCTGGTCTGGCCGCTCATCGCCGTCGGGTCGGTCGGGGCCTACGGCTTTTCGATCTGGTTCTACCAGATCCTGACCCATTGAAGGGCCTCGCCATGCCGGTCAACCCGTCGCCGTCGCACACCCAATCCGCGCCCGCCGCCCATCTGGCGCGCACCCCGGAGATCCACATCTCCAGCCTGATCGTGCAGCACGACCCGGCCCGGACCGACGCCATCCGCGACGCGGCCAGCGGCATCGACGGGTTGGAGTGGTGCGCGGCGGAAAACGGCAAGGCCATCGTCACGCTGGTGACGCCCACCGCACACGCCGTGCTCGACCACATCGACGCGCTGAACGCGCTGCCCGGCGTCCACACCGCCACCATGGTCTACCACCATTGCGAGCCAGCCGACGCCATCGACGCGCCGCTCAGCTGACACCGGCGCCAGACCGCCCGCCCCGTCGCCCGCACAAGACATTCGTCCAGGAGAGTTTCCGATGCTGTTGTCCCGCCGCGATTACCTGAAGGCGCAGGCCGCCGCAGCCGCCGCAGCGGCGGCGGGGGTCAGCCTGCCCGCCTCCGCCACCAACCTGTTGACCGGCGATGGTGCCAAGCTGAACTGGTCGAAGGCCCCCTGCCGGTTCTGCGGAACCGGGTGCAGCGTGATGGTCGGGGTGAAGGACGGGGCCGTCGTCGCCACCCACGGCGACGTGAAGTCGGAGGTCAACCGGGGCCTGAACTGCGTGAAGGGCTATTTCCTGTCCAAGATCATGTATGGCGAGGACCGGCTGACCACGCCGCTGCTGCGCATGACCAACGGGAAATTCGACAAGGACGGCGAATTCACCCCGATCACCTGGGACCAGGCCTTCGACATCATGGCGGAGAAGTGGAAGGAGGCCCTGAAGAAGAAGGGGCCGACCTCCGTCGGCATGTTCGGGTCGGGCCAATGGACGATCTATGAGGGCTACGCCGCGTCCAAATTCATGAAGGCGGGCCTGCGCTCCAACAATCTGGACCCCAACGCCCGCCACTGCATGGCCTCGGCGGTCATGGGCTTCATGCGCACCTTCGGCATGGACGAGCCGATGGGCTGCTACGACGACATGGAGAACGCCGACGCCTTCGTCCTCTGGGGGTCGAACATGGCGGAGATGCACCCCATCCTGTGGACCCGCATCACCGACCGCCGCCTGAGCCATCCGGGGTGCAAGGTCGCCGTCCTGTCCACCTTCGAGCATCGCAGCTTCGATCTGGCCGACATCGGCATGGTCTTCACGCCGGGTTCCGATCTGGCGATCCTGAACTACATCGCCAACCACATCATCCAAAGCGGCAAGGTCGACAAGGAGTTCGTCGCCAAGCACTGCAATTTCAAGCGCGGGCGCGACGACATCGGTTACGGCCTGCGCCCCGAACACCCGCTGGAGAAGAAGGCCAAGAACGCCGACAAGGCCACCGAATCCGATCCGATCAGCTTCGAGGAGTTCGCGAAGTTCGTCGAACCCTACACGCTGGACAAGGCGCACGAACTGTCGGGCGTGCCCAAGAACCGGCTGGAGGCGCTGGCCGCGCTCTACGCCGATCCCACGGTGAAGGTCATGTCCCTGTGGACCATGGGCTTCAACCAGCATGTGCGTGGGGTGTGGGCCAACAATCTGGTCTACAACATCCATCTGCTGACCGGGAAAATCTCGCAGCCCGGCAACGGCCCCTTCTCGCTGACCGGCCAGCCCTCGGCCTGCGGCACAGCGCGCGAGGTCGGGACCTTCGCCCACCGGCTGCCCGCCGACATGGTGGTGACGAACCCCGAACACCGTCGCCACGCCGAAGAGATTTGGAAGCTGCCGCCGGGGACCATCCCGGAAAAGCCCGGCTTCCACGCGGTGTTGCAGGACCGCATGTTGAAGGATGGCAAGCTCAACGCCTATTGGGTCCAATGCACCAACAACATGCAGACGGCCCCCAACACGGCGAAGGAGACCTTCCCCGGCTACCGCAACCCGGAAAACTTCGTCGTCGTCTCCGACCCCTACCCGACGGTGACGGCGCTGGCCGCCGACCTGATCCTGCCGACCGCCATGTGGGTGGAGAAGGAGGGCGGCTACGGCAACGCCGAACGCCGCACGCAATTGTGGCGGCAACTGGTCAACGCGCCCGGCGGCGCGCGGTCGGACCTGTGGCAGATCGTGGAATTCTCCAAGCGCTTCAAGGTCGAGGAAGTGTGGCCCGAAGAGCTGTTGGCGAAAAAGCCGGAGCTGCGCGGCAAGACCCTGTATGAGGTGCTGTACCGCAACGGACAGGTGGACCGCTTCCCGCTGTCCGATTGCGCGCCGGATTACGAGAATTTCGAAGCCAAGCAGTTCGGTTTCTACCTGCAAAAGGGCCTGTTCGAGGAATACGCCGCCTTCGGGCGCGGCCACGGCCATGATCTGGCGGATTTCGACCGCTACCACAGCGAGCGCGGGCTGCGCTGGCCGGTGGTCAACGGGCAGGAAACCAAATGGCGCTACCGCGAGGGGACCGATCCCTATGTGAAGCCGGGCGAGGGCGTGCGCTTCTACGGCAACAAGGACGGGCGGGCCAACATCTTCGCCCTGCCCTATGAGCCGCCCGCCGAAGCGCCCGACGCCGAATACCCCTTCTGGCTGTCCACCGGCCGGGTGATCGAGCATTGGCACAGCGGCTCCATGACGCTGCGCGTGCCCGAACTGCGCAAGGCCGTGCCCAACGCCGTGGTGTTCATGCACCCCGACGACGCCAAGAACCTGAACGTGCGCCGTGGGCAGGAGGTGCGCGTCACCTCCCGGCGCGGCGAGGTGCGGGTGCGGGTGGAAACGCGCGGGCGCAACAAGCCGCCGCGCGGCCTCGTCTTCGTGCCCTTCTTCGACCACACCGTGCTCATCAACAAGGTGACGCTGGACGCCACCGACCCGATCAGCAAACAGACCGACTTCAAGAAATGCGCGGTCAAGATCACCCCCGTGAGCGCGTGAGGAGCCTTGCCATGAAACGCATCCTGTTCGCCGCCCTGGTGCTGGCCGCCGCCGTTCCGGCCCTCGTCACCGGGGTGGTCGCCGCCGATGGACAACCGGGGCCGCGCGTCTCGTCCGGCCCGCACCCGATCACGCTGGACGTTCCGGCCGAAAGCACCAACCGCGAGATCGTCGATGACGTGAAGCGCGTGCGCAACTACGCCGACCAACCACCGCTGATCCCCCACGCCATCCGCGATTACCAGATCGACCTGAACATCAACAAATGCCTGACCTGCCACGACCGGCGGAACACCGAAGGGTCGCAGGCCCCGATGGTGTCGGTCACGCATTTCCAGGACCGCGACGGCCAGACGCTGGGCACCGTGTCGCCGCGCCGTTACTTCTGCACGCAATGCCACGTACCGCAGACCGACGCCAAGCCCATCGTCGGCAACCGCTTCCGCGATTTCGACGCGGTGCTGGGGGCCGGACCCGCGAAGGAAGGCGCAAAGTAACATGGCGATCACCACAGCGATCCGGAACGCGGTCGCGGCCTGCTGGCGCGTCTTCGCGCGGCCCAGCGTGCATTACAGCCTGGGGTTCCTGACCCTGGGCGGCTTCATCGCCGGGGTGCTGTTCTGGGGCGGCTTCAACACCGCCCTGGAGGCCACCAACACGGAAGCCTTCTGCATCAGCTGCCACGAGATGCGCGACAACCCCTATGAGGAGTTGAAGCAGACCATCCACTTCACCAACCGGTCGGGCGTGCGGGCCAGCTGCCCGGATTGCCACGTCCCCCACCAATGGACCGACAAGATCGCCCGCAAGATGCAGGCGTCCAAAGAGGTCTGGGGCAAGATCTTCGGGACCATCGACACCCGCGAAAAGTTCCTGGACAAGCGCCGCGAACTGGCCGGGCACGAATGGGACCGGCTGAAGGCGAACAACTCGCTGGAATGCCGCAACTGCCACAGCGCCGAATCGATGGACATCACCAAACAGACCCCGCGCGCGGCCAAGCTGCACGAAACCTTCCTGTTCACCGGGCAGAAGACCTGCATCGACTGTCACAAAGGCATCGCCCACCGCCTGCCCGACATGACCGGCGTCGAACCGGGTTGGACCGCCAGCGCCATCAAGTGATCCGTCTCCCCACCGCTGAGACGACTGCGCGCCCTTCCCCCATCGCGGGAGAAGGGCGTTTTTTTGCCATCACGCCGGGGAGGGGGCAGAGGGCTTTATCGCCGACACACCGTCACCACAGCACATCCAGGGCGATGAGAGCGAGCAGCGTCACCGCCACCGCTTCGGCCAGGCCCAGCAGCGCGCGCAGGCCCAGCGCCACCCACCAGCTGGCCCAGTCACGGCGGTGGCGGACCTCCGACAGCAGATAGTTTTGGATGCCGATGACCGTGCGGCGGGCCGACAGGTCGATCAGGCCGCCGACCAGCGCGACGATGCCGGTGCCGAGCACATAGTAAAGGCCACCCTTCCACCCGGCGAAGTGATCGGGATTGGCGAGAAAGACCAGGGTGCCGACGGCGATCCAGACGGTGGCGGGCCAGACGCCGACGATGTCGGGGCCGACGCCCGCCGGTGGGGTCTTCAACGGCCCCGGTTTCGGCGTTCGCTGCGGCGATCCAGATCGGTTCGGTCCCACCATCGCACCCCCACCGACTCAGCCGCCAGGGACGTGGCGGTAGGCGAGGATGCGGGTGGCCTTGCCGCCCTCCTCGTCGGCCAACGGCAGCAGCAGTTCGACGAATCGGGTGCCGGGCAGCATCGGGTCGTCGCGCACCATCAGGCAGCGCGGTTCGCCGCTGTCCAGGCAGGCGCGCAGATCGGCCAACCAGCGTTCGGCGGCCTGCGGCGGGTGGCATTCCGTCACCCGGCGGGTGGTGGCGCGCTGCGGCAGGCGGCGTTGCAGGGCGCGCCCGCAGGAACGGTAGACGAAATCACCGTCGGCGGTCGGTTCCATCAGACAGACGCGCGGCACGGTTTCACGGATTTGCGCGGTGTCGATCTCCCGCACCAGCGGAATCGCCCGCTTGCGCTTCAGCCGCAGCCAATGGGTGTAGAGAACCCGGACCTGCGGAGTCTGTTCCACATCCAGCGGATCGGCGCGGCAGGGCAGCGCCTCGGCCTCCACCACAGCGGCGGCGGACACGCCCGGTGCGGCGGTGGTGGCCGGAGTCGCCTGGGCCGTCGCCGCACCCGCGCCGGAGGCCGCCGCGCTTTGCCCGGCGACGAAGACGGACGGGCCGGCGGGGCCGCCGCTGGTCGGGGTCGGCCCGCCGATGCGCCCGCCATGCTTCTTCAGCGTCGGCAGCGGCGACCAGGCGGCGCAGGTGTGATAGGCCTTGGTGACTTTGCGGTAATCGTGGCTGCTGGCGGTGCGGCATTCGCCCTCCGCCCCGTGTCGGCCCACGCGCACCAGCGTGTTGTCTTCCGACAGCGCGCGGTCGCCCCCCCATGACACGCAGGCGGCGCAGGCGCGGCTGTCCTTGGCGAAGGCGTGGCTCATCGTCGGGTCCGTAACTTCCTGATGGAGAGGGCGCGACCGGTGGTCGTGACAAAGTGATGCCCCCCTTTGCGATGGGGTTCAAGCGCCACGTCCACCCCGGCCCCCGCGACGGTAACGCAGTCATGTGAGGGTGACATCCATGCCACCCCTTCCCCCCCGGACCCGAACCCCCTATAAGGGGGCCTTGCACGACAAACCTCGCCCGCTCCTTGACCCCGGTTCCCGGCGTCTGGGGGCTTTCGGCTGACCAAACGTTAGAGAAGCGGACCCATGCCCAAACGCACCGACATCAAATCCATCTGCATCATCGGCGCGGGTCCGATCGTCATCGGGCAGGCTTGCGAGTTCGACTATTCCGGCGTCCAGGCCTGCAAGGCCCTGCGCGAGGAAGGCTATCGCGTCATCCTGGTGAACAGCAACCCGGCCACCATCATGACCGACCCCGGTCTGGCCGACGCCACCTACATCGAGCCGATCACCCCGGCGGTGGTCGCCAAGATCCTGGAAAAGGAGCGCCCCGACGCGCTGCTGCCCACCATGGGCGGCCAGACGGCGCTGAACACCGCCATGGCGCTGTCGGACGACGGCACGCTGGAACGGCTGGGCGTGGAGATGATCGGCGCCAAGCGCGACGTCATCGCCAAGGCCGAGGACCGCATCCTGTTCCGCGACGCCATGGACAAGCTGGGGCTGGAAAGCCCGCGTTCGCGCATGGTCAAGACGCTGACCGACGCGATGGACGCGCTGGATTTCGTCGGCCTGCCCGCCATCATCCGCCCCAGCTTCACGCTGGCCGGGACCGGCGGCGGCATCGCCTACAACCGGGCGGAGTTCGAGGACATCGTGCGCGGCGGCCTGCGCGCCAGCCCGGTCGGCGAGGTGCTGATCGAGGAATCGGTGCTGGGCTGGAAAGAGTATGAGATGGAGGTGGTGCGCGACGGCGCGGACAACTGCATCATCATCTGCGCCATCGAAAACATCGACCCGATGGGCGTCCACACCGGCGATTCGATCACCGTCGCCCCGGCGCTGACGCTGACCGACAAAGAATACCAGATCATGCGCGACGCCTCGATCGCCGTGCTGCGCGAGATCGGCGTGGACACCGGCGGGTCGAACGTGCAGTTCGCCGTCAACCCGGCCAACGGCCGCCTGATCGTCATCGAAATGAACCCGCGCGTGTCGCGCTCGTCGGCGCTGGCGTCGAAGGCCACCGGCTTCCCCATCGCCAAGATCGCGGCGAAGCTGGCCGTCGGCTACCGCCTGGACGAGCTGACCAACGACATCACCGGCACGACGCCCGCCAGCTTCGAACCGACCATCGACTACGTCGTCACCAAGATGCCGCGCTTCACCTTTGAGAAGTTCAAGGGTGCCGAGCCGCTGCTGACCACCTCGATGAAGTCGGTCGGCGAAGCCATGTCGATCGGCCGCACCTTCCAGGAATCGGTCCAGAAGGCGTTGCGCTCGATGGAAACCGGCCTGACCGGCTTCAACGAGGTCAAGATCGGTGACGGGACTCCCGACCGCGCCACGATTCGCGGCGCGCTGGCCAAGCCCACCCCCGACCGCCTGCTGGTGCTGGCCCAGGCCTTCCGCCACGGCTTCACCGTGGCCGAGGTTCAGGCCGCGTCCAAGTACGACCCCTGGTTCCTGGAGCAGATCAAGGCCATCGTCGACCGCGAGGCGGTGATCCGCGCCGACGGCCTGCCGACCGACAAGGCCGGATGGCTGGCGCTGAAGCAGATGGGCTTCTCCGACGCCCGTCTGGCCGAACTGGCCCAGACGACCGAACTGGCGGTGGCCGCCGCCCGTCGCGGGGCTGGCGTCACCCCGGTGTTCAAGCGCATCGACACCTGTGCCGCCGAATTCGCGTCGGCCACCCCCTACATGTACTCGACCTACGAGACCGACGGGGCTGGCGAGGCGGAGTGCGAATCGGAACCGACCGACAAGCGCAAGGTCGTCATCCTGGGCGGCGGTCCGAACCGCATCGGCCAGGGCATCGAGTTCGATTACTGCTGCGTCCACGCCGTCTACGCGTTGCAGGAAGCCGGGATCGAAACGATCATGGTCAATTGCAACCCGGAAACCGTCTCCACCGACTATGACACCGCCGACCGCCTGTATTTCGAACCGCTGACCGCCGAAGACGTGGTCGAGCTGGTGCGGGTCGAGCAGCGCAACGGCACGGTTCTGGGCTGCATCGTGCAGTTCGGCGGCCAAACCCCGCTGAAGCTGGCGCAGGCCCTGGAAACCGCCGGGATCCCGATCCTGGGCACCTCGCCCGACGCCATCGATCTGGCCGAGGACCGCGAGCGCTTCCAACGCCTGCTGCACGAGCTGAACCTGAAGCAGCCCGCCAACGGTCTGGCCCGCTCGCTGGAAGAGGCCGAGCTGGTGGCCGCGCGCATCGGCTTCCCGGTCGTCATCCGTCCGTCCTACGTGCTGGGCGGCCGGGCGATGGAGATCGTCCACGACATGGCCGGGCTTCAGCGCTACATGGGGACCGCCGTCCAGGTGTCGGGCAAGAACCCGGTGCTGATCGACAGCTATCTCCAGGACGCCATCGAGGTGGATGTGGACGTCGTCTGCGACGGCACCGACGTGTATGTCGCGGGCGTGATGGAGCACATCGAAGAGGCCGGCATCCATTCCGGCGACAGCGCCTGCGCCCTGCCGCCCTATTCGCTGCCCGGTGAAACGATCGCCGAGATCAACCGCCAGTCCGACGCGCTCGCCCGCGCCCTGAAGGTCGTCGGCCTGATGAACGTCCAGTTCGCGGTCAAGGACGGCATGGTCTACATCCTGGAGGTCAACCCGCGCGCCTCGCGCACGGTTCCCTTCGTCGCCAAGGCCACCGGCACCGCCATCGCCAAGATCGCCGCCCGCGTCATGGCCGGGGAAAAGCTGGCCAGCTTCACGCTGAACGGCCCGACCCCGCCGCACACGGCGGTCAAGGAGGCGGTGTTCCCGTTCGCCCGTTTCCCCGGTGTGGACATCGTGCTCGGCCCGGAAATGAAGTCCACCGGCGAGGTCATGGGCCTCGACCACAATTTCGCGTTGGCCTTCGCCAAGGCGCAGTTGGGGGCGGGCGTCAATCTGCCGGTCAAGGGGACCGTCTTCGTCTCGGTCAAGGACCGCGACAAGGCCGCGCTGGCGGTGATCGCGGGCAAGCTGCACGAGATGGGCTTCCGCGTGCTGGCCACCGTCGGCACGGCGGCGGTCTTCCGCGAAGCCGGTGTTCCGGCGGAGGCGATCAACAAGGTGGCCGAAGGGCAGCCGCACATCGTGGACGCGATGATCAACGGCGACGTCCACCTGATCATCAACACCACGGAAGGCGCGCAGGCGCTGGCCGACAGCTTCAGCCTGCGCCGCACGGCCCTGACCTACAACATCCCCTACTACACCACGGTGGCGGGTGCCCGCGCGGCGGTGGAAGCGATTGCCGCACTTAGGAACGGCAGCCTTGAAGTTGCGCCGTTGCAGTCGTACCTTAGCGGATCATATTAAGGATGGACGACGGCGCGGCGGACCTCCTCCGCGCCGTCTTTATTCCTTGAGGTCTGGTTTTGTACGGGTTGAACGTCTGCAAGCGGTGATGGACCACACATGGAAAAAGTTCCGATGACAGCGGCGGGCTTCAACCGCCTTCAAGAGGAATTGAAGCACCTGAAAGTGACCGAGCGTCCGGCGGTCATCAAGGCCATCGCCGAAGCGCGCGAGCACGGGGATCTGTCGGAAAACGCCGAGTATCACGCGGCGCGCGAGCGCCAGAGCTTCATCGAAGGCCGTGTGCTGGAGCTGGAAGACAAGATCAGCCGGGCCGAGGTCATCGACCCGACCAAGCTGTCGGGCAACACCGTGAAGTTCGGGGCCACCATCACCCTGGCCGACGAGGACACGGACGAGGAAACCACCTACCAGATCGTTGGTCAGGACGAGAGCGACATCAAGAACGGTCGCCTGTCGATCCAGGCCCCATTGGCCCGCGCGCTGATCAACAAGGCGGTTGGCGACAGCGTGGAGGTCTCCACCCCGGGCGGCTCCAAGATGTACGAAATCGTCTCGGTGGAATTCCGCTGAGCGTTTTCGGGCTGGGGGTTTTGAGGGAGCGCGGCGCGGTTGTGGCACCGTGCTCCCCTCATCGCCCTTGCCCCGTATCGTCCTGATTTCGCATCGCCCTGATTTCGCCGGGCGCGGCAACGGCGCTGGTGTTTACCCCCGCCCGCCCTTCAACTGCTCCTGCAGGAAGACGCGCACGCGCCCGATGGAATCCTGTCGGGCCTCCTCGTCGGTCCCGACATGGGCGGTCCCGGTCGGGGCGGTGGCGAGGTTCTTGCGCTTGCGCACCGGCGCGTCGGGCGCGTCAAAGCCGTGATAGGCGTTGGGGTAGACGACCAGTTCCGTCCGCTCCTTCACCCCGTCGCGCTTGACCAGATCCAGACAGGGTTGGATCGGAGTCCAATCGTCCTTTTCACCGACCAGCAGCAACAGCGGCCCGTCGGGCTGCCAATCCTCGTTCTTCAGCGGCGATTTGCAGCCGGGGTAGAAGGCGATGGCGGCGCGGTAGCCACCCCCCTCCTTGCCCGCCGGGCCATCCTGCCCCGCGCCAAAGGCCGACAGCACGGTCCCACCGCCCTGCGACCAGCCCATCAGGGCGATGCGCTCGCGGTCCACCTCGGGACGGCCGCGCAGATAGGTCAGCGCGGCCCAGGCGTCGCGCTTGCGCTCCATGCCCGACCGCACCGGGCGGTCCTTCAACGGGCCGGAACAGACGTCGGTGACGCCGCGCGGGCCGAAACTGTCCACCATCAGCACGGCGTAGCCCTGCTGCTGGAGCATCGTCGCCCACCAGACATGGCGCGCAGCCACCCGCCCGGTGCTTTTGGCGTAAAGACCACCGCAGCCATGCAGCAACACCACCGACGGGTGCGGCCCGTTGCCCGCCGGGCGCAGCAGACGCCCGGTCAGAATCGTCGGCGCACCGCCGGTCAGGTCGCCGTCCTGCGAGGGAAAGCGCACGATCTCTTCGGCGTGCACCCCCGGCGCGGCCGTTGCCGGGGCTGGCAGCGCCGCCGCAAGGGCCACCGCCGCGCCAAACAGAACGCCGACCGCCGCCGACCGGCGGAAAGCCCCCGTCGCCGTCCGGCGAAACGCTGATGCCATCATCCTCACTCATCCCCGCTGCGCCGCACCACCAGCCTGCGGCGGTGCACCCGGCACGGATAGTAGCATCCCGTTGACGGAAAACACCCCTTGCAAACGGCCAACCCCGCCCTGCGCGTCTCCGTCTTTCGCATGAAGAGGGCCTTTCGCATGACGAGGGCCAACGGACGGAACCGGCTGTGGCCGCAACCCGGTTGTGGTAAGGCTGGGGCCATGACCCAGCCCCACCCTCCCCCCATGTCAGCCCCACCGCCCTTCGGCGCGTTCTGCCTCTATTGGCTGCGCCTGGGGCTGACCAGCTTCGGCGGCCCCGCCGGGCAAATCGCGATGATGCAGAGCGAGCTGGTGGACCGGCGCGGCTGGATCGACCAGACGCGCTTTCTGCACGCGCTGAATTTCTGCATGCTGCTGCCGGGGCCGGAGGCGCAGCAACTGGCCACCTATGTCGGCTGGCGGCTGCACGGGGTGCGCGGTGGGCTGGTCGCGGGCGGGCTGTTCGTGCTGCCCGGCACGCTGCTGCTGCTGCTGCTCTCCTGGCTGGCCGCCGCGCACGGCGACGCCGGTCTGGTCGGCGCGGTGTTCGACGGGATCAAGCCGGTGGTGGTCGCCATCGTGCTGGCGGCGGTGTGGCGCATGGGCCGCCGGACGCTGACCGGCGCACCGGGGGTGGCGCTGGCGGCGGTGGCCTTCCTGGCGCTGGCCGCGTTGCATCTGCCCTTTCCGCTGGTGATCGGCGCGGCGGGGCTGGTCGGCGCGGTGGCGGCG
Source organism: Azospirillum griseum (assembly GCF_003966125.1). Taxonomy (GTDB): domain Bacteria; phylum Pseudomonadota; class Alphaproteobacteria; order Azospirillales; family Azospirillaceae; genus Azospirillum; species Azospirillum griseum. The sequence goes on along the minus strand of NZ_RXMA01000020.1, from coordinate 16,607 downwards.
ACGCGCGGACGGCACTGGTTCACCCACCCCCACCCGCCCGATGACCGCCACCTGACGGGCGACACCCCGCCGGGCGCGGCGCGGCTGCTGCGCCTGCTGCTGATCTGCGCCGCGCTGTGGCTCATCCCGGTGGCGGCGGCGCTGCTGACGCTGGGACGCGATCCCTGGCTGGGGGTGGCGGCGCTGTTCACCAAGGCGGCCTTCGTCACCTTCGGCGGGGCCTACGCCGTGTTGCCCTACATCGCGCAGCAGGCGGTGGAGGTCTATGGCTGGCTGACCCCGCGCGAGATGGTGGACGGGCTGGCGCTGGCCGAAACCACGCCGGGGCCGCTGATCCTGGTCACGCAATATGTCGGCTTCTTCGCGGGCTGGAACCATCCGGGCGCGCTGTCGCCCGCGCTGGCGGGCACGCTGGCGGCGGCGCTGACCACGCACGTCACCTTCCTGCCCTGCTTCCTGTTCATCTTCGCCGGTGCCCCGTACGTCGAACGCCTGATCCGCAACCGCGCGGCGGCGGGGGCGCTGGGGGCCATCGCGGCGGCGGTGGTCGGCGTCATCCTGAATCTGGGCGTCTATCTGGGCGCGGCGGTGCTGCTGCCCGACGGACGTCCCGACCCGCTGGCCTGGGGGTTGGCGGCGGCGGCGCTGCTGGCGCTGACCCGCTGGAAGCTGGCCATTCATTGGGTGGTCCTGGCCGGGGCGGGCGTCGGTCTGACCCGCGCGCTGCTGCTGCCCGGCCTGCTGTAACCCCCCAACGCCCTTGCCCAGACACTGCCCTCATGACAACGAAACGCCCGCGCCCGCCCTGAACGAATCAGGGCGGGCGCGGGCGTTCGGAACCGGGTCACGCGGGCCGATCACGCGAACGAGGGGTCACTCGTCGGCGTAATCGTCCTCGTCGTCCTCGCTCCCATCGGGGATGTCGGGCGAATCGACGTCGATCGGCACGCCGGGCGTGTGCTTGGATGTGCGAATCGACAGCGCCGATTTCACATGGGCCACGTTCGGGGCCGCCGTCAGCTTCGTGGTCAGGAAGCGCTGGTAATCGTCCCAGTCCTCCGCCACGATCTTCAGGACAAAGTCATACTCGCCCGCCAGCATGTTGCATTCACGCACCAGCGGCCAGCTGTTGACGAGATCCTCAAACTTCTTTAGGTCGGCTTCGGCCTGACTGCTCAAGCCCACCTGGGCGAACACGGTGACGCCGAACCCGAGCGCGTCGGGGTTGACGTCCGCGTGATAGCCACGGATGAATCCAGCCTCTTCCAACGCGCGAACGCGACGCAGGCAGGGAGGCGCGGAGATGCCGGCACGCCGGGCAAGCTCCACGTTGGTCATCCGACCGTCGTTCTGCAGATCGCGCAGAATCCGCCGGTCAATTCGGTCGAGTTTAACCCGCCGCATGGTTGAGTCGGTCGCTCCAGGGGTGATTTGGAGAAAGGATATTACACAGTGATCGTGTCTACGCCAAGACCCAAACCCTGACAAGAGCCGAACCCGGCCCTTTCCCCCCGCAATCGCTCCCCGCCCTTTCCCCACCGACAGCCCGAGACATGATGCAACACCTCACCTGCTGGGTGGTTTCCGATGGCAAACCCGGCATGGAAAACCAGTGCATCGGCCTGGCCGAAGCCCTGGGCCTGACGCCGGTCATCAAGCGCGTGGCCCTGCGCAGCCCCTGGCGGCAGCTCAGCCCCTATCTGCGCGTCGGCAACCGCTTTGCCGCCGGTCCCAAGGGCGACCCGATCCGCGCGCCCTGGCCCGACCTGCTGATCGGCACCGGGCGGCAGAGCATCGCCGCGTCGCTGGCGGTGCGCGAGCAATCGCGCGGCAGGACCTTCACCGTGCAGATCCAGGATCCGCAGATCGCGCCGCGTCATTTCGATCTGGTGGTCGTGCCGCGCCACGACAAGCTGCGCGGCGACAACGTGCTGGTGACGCGCGGCGCGCTGCACCGGGTCACGCCCGCCATCCTGGCCGACGCGGCGGCGCGATTCGCCCCGCGTCTGGCCCATCTGCCCAGCCCGCGAATCGCCGTGCTGATCGGCGGCGACAACGGCGTCTACCGGCTGACCCCGGAGATCACCGCGCGGGTGGCCGACCAGTTGGCCGCGCTGGCCCGCAGCCACGGGGCCGGGCTGATGGTGACGCCGTCGCGCCGCACCGGGGCGGCGAACGAAGCGATCCTGCGCGAACGCCTGTCCGGTCTGGCGGCGGAGGTGTGGGACGGCAGCGGCGAGAATCCCTATTTCGGCTATCTCGGGCTGGCCGACGCCGTGGTCGTCACCTGCGACAGCGTGTCGATGACGTCGGAGGCCTGCTCCACCGGCAAACCGACCTACGTCATTGAACTGGAAGGCGGGTCGCCGAAATTCCGCGCCTTCCACGACGGGCTGTATCAGGACGGCATCACCCGCCGGTTCGACGGCGCGCTGGACCGCTGGGATCACCCGCTGCTCGACGACACCCAGCGGGTGGCCGAGGATCTGCGCCACCGGCTGGCCGCCCACCGGGCGCGCCACCATCACGGCTGACGGGGTTCCGCCAGGGACGGGGCGGATGGCGGAATGGATGGCGGGGTGGGCGCGACCAATCGGCGCATCCCCTGGTATGACCAGTTTTCCGCTTTTCTGCCGCCGCGCGCGTGCCATAAACGCGGCGGAACACCTCCGTTTTTCCATTCCACCCCGGATGACCGACCGATGACCTCGCCCGCCGCCGCCGTTTCCCAGAGCTTCCTGCGCTGCCTGGACCGCAGCCGGGCCGCCGCGCAGCCCTACCGGCACTGGCTGTTGTCCGACGCCCTGCCCGACGACAGCGCCGACGCCATCGCCGCCCTGCCCTGGGGACCGCCGCCGGTGTCCGACACCTACGGCAAGCGCGAGACGAACAACGCGTCGCGCACCTATTTCGGCGTGGAAAACAGGGCGCAGCATCCGGTGTGCGAAGAGGTCGCCCAGGCCTTCCAGAGCACGGCCGTCACCGACGCCATTCAAAAGACCTGCGACGTCGATCTGACCGGCACCAACCTGCGCATCGAATATTGCCAGGACACCGATGGCTTTTGGCTGGAACCGCACACCGACATCGGCGTGAAGAAATTCACCATGCTGATTTATCTGTCGAAGGGGCCGGGCTGCGAGGATTGGGGAACCGACGTGCTGGACGACAGCAAGACCATCGTCGCCCGCGCCCCCTACGCCTTCAACGAGGGGCTGATCTTCATCCCCGGTTCCAACACCTGGCACGGCTTTGCCAAGCGCCCGATCAACGGCGTTCGCAAATCGATCATCGTGAACTATGTGTCGTCGGAATGGCGGGCGCGCCACGAGCTGTGCTTCCCCGACCACCCCATTGCGTGATTTAACCCGTGACCGGATGAGCGCCGTTGACCGACGGCGCACCCGCCGCGCCCCGCCTGGAGACACCGTCGATGTCCATGCTTGATCTGGACAAGTTCCGCGCCACCCCCCTGCAACACGACCCGTATGACTTCCTGTGCGTTCCGGGTTTCGTGAAGAAAGAGCATCTGGAAGCGCTGCACCGGGATTACCCCAAGGTGGACAAACCCGGCTCCGTACCGCTGGGCGTCTTCCCGCAGGGGCCGACCTTTGACGCGCTGATCGAGGAGCTGAAGGGTCCGGCGGTCTGCAAGGCCTTCTCCGACAAGTTCGACATCGACCTGTCGGGCTACCCGACCATGTTCACCGCGCGCGGCATGTGCCGCCCGACCGACGGCAAGATCCACCCGGATTCGGCCAGCAAGATCATCACCGTGCTGATCTACATGAACCCGCCCTGGGAGGCGACCGGCGGACGCCTGCGCATCCTGCGGTCGCAGGACCTGGAGGATTACGCCGCCGAAGTGCCGCCGGAGGAAGGCACGCTGATGTGCTTCCGCCGCAGCGACACGTCCTGGCACGGCCATTACCCGTTCGAAGGCCAGCGCCGCGCCATCCAAATGAACTGGGTCAAGGGCAGCGTCTACATCTGGCACGAGCAGTGGCGGCACCGCGTGGGCGTGTGGGCCAAGAAGGTGTTCGGGGCCGAGCAGAAGGGCTATTGAGTTCGGCGGGAAGGCCCTTCACCGCTTGCCGGTACAGGGCCTCCCTCCGCTCCGCCCGTGTCACGCCGACACGGTCCACACCGGTTCCCCCAGCTCTTCGCGGAAGGCGAAGCGCTTCAGATGGTCGAAAACCACGCCCTGCAAGCGGGGCAGCGTGTCGGCCGGGGCCTCCACCGTGATGTCCAGCCCGTCGGCGTCGGCGGCCAGACGACAAAAGCGGTCCTCGCCGAAGGGAATTTCACCCCGGCCGTCGCCGTGGGTCACGGCGAATTTGTGGCCCCAATGCTTGCACAGTTGCGTCAGATAGCGTTGGGCGTTGGTCGTGGCCACGCGGGTGGTCGATTGGGCCATGATGGCGTCTCTCCTGTTTTGAGATGATGGGATGTTGGCGCGGTGACGGGCCGGGTCAGGACCGTTCGACCGCCAGCGCGGCGGCGTCGATGGCGGCGGCGATGGCGTCCGTCTGTTCGGGCGTCAGGTCGCCGCGCGACAGGCGCAGGCTGAGCGCCAGTTTGAAATTCTGCACGGCGCGCACGATCTGCGGGGCGCGTTCGCCGCGATGGCGGGCGCGGGCGTGGTCGATGCGCTCGCGGATCGCCGCCACCGCCGTGGCGCTGGCCTTCAGCGCGTCGCCACCCTCCGTGGTCAACTCATAGAGCTTCTTGTTGCCCTCAGTGGCCGCGACGCGGATGTGGCCCTGCTCCTCCAACAGGGTCAGGGTGGGATAGATCACGCCGGGGCTGGGGCTGTAGGCCCCGTTGACCATCTCCTCGATGGATTTGATGAGGTCGTAGCCGGAGCGCGGCTTTTCCTCGATCAACCACAGCAGGACCAGACGCAGGTCGCCTTGGCCGAACACCCGCCGCTCGCCGCGTTCGGGACCGCCGAAGCCGTCCGGCCCCCAACCGCCGGGGCCACCACCCGGACCGCCAAAACCACCGCGCCCGCCGCGATGGCCGTGACGCCCCCGGCCAAAGCCACGCCCGTCGTCATCCTCGGATTCGGGACGGGAGAAACGACGCCCGCAGGCGCTGAACATGTGCCGAAGCATGGAACCCTCTTTCGATGCAGTTTCGATATAACGAAAACTTAGATATATCGAAACTCAGTCGGGTTCAAGAGCGGTGCGAACGATTCTCAGAAAAATTTCGCACGGCCCCGCTTCCGCCGGTTGGGACAAATCGCTGTTGCCCCTTTCGGCGACGGGCTATAACTGCGCCCCGGTTTGTTCCCTTCGCGTGTGTCGCAATGCCCCTTCGGATCGAAACTTTTTCCAACGTGACCGGCGGCTCCAGCTTTTTCAAAGCGGTGGGCCACCCGTTGGCCGCGCCCAAGGCCGCCATCCTGATGGCGCGGCTGGCGTCCTTCGGTCCGGTCGCCTTCTACGACCCGCTGGGGCTGCTCTCCGGTCTGGCCGAGTTCTACGACCTGTCGGCGATCCCGGTGGCCGGGGTCTATGTCCAGAATGTGGAGCTGGTGGGAACCGAGGTGTTCGGCCACCGCGCGCAGGCGGTCACGGATTTGCCGAGCAGCGGCGCGCGCACGGTCTTCGTCGTCGCCTTCGATTCCCAGCGCTGCGAGGGGCACATCGCCCATCTGATTCCGAAGGACGTCGGTGTGGTCTCGCTGGACGCCATGCGCGTGCCGGAAGACATGCTGAACGACCCCGGCCATTACCTGTCCAAATTCAACTGGGCGACCAACTTCGCCTGGTTCCGCGACGAGCCGGGCCACCACACCCGCATCGTCTCGTCCAACTACTGGCCGCGTTACGGGGCCAAGGGGACGCGGCTGTGGGCCTGCCTGTTCGACGGCGAGGGCCGCCCCATCGCCGATTGGACGGAGCCGATGCCGCCATCGGACGGCACGGTGGTGATCGACAGCCAGCAGGTGCGCGCCAAGCTGGGCCTGGGCGATTTCTGCGGCACGCTGTTCCTGCACGTCATCGGGGCCGCCGGGCATGATGTGGTGAAATACGCGCTGGACACCTACGGCGACGACGACACCGTGCTGTCCTGCACCCACGACGCCAACGCCTGGCCCGCCGAACGCTACGCCGGTCTGCCCGCCCCGCGCGAGGATGAGCGGGTCATCCTGTGGATCCAGAACAGCCACCCGACGCCGATCCCGGCGGGGGCCGTCGGCCTGAACCGGATGGGACAGGACGAGGTGAGGACCATCGCGCGGGAGATTGCGCCCTTCGCCACCGTCGCGCTGGACAGCCGCGACCTGTTCCCAGACGCGCGTTGGCCGCAGCAGTTCGAGATCCAGGCGGGCAAGCATTTCGTCCGTCCTCGTTACGAAGTCGTATCGACCAATGGCCGCCGCCGCATCGCCCACGCCAACGTCGAACGCACCGACCTGAAGCCCGATCCCAAACTGGCGGCGCTGACCGGCACCGCCATCGGCAAGGGCCACATCCTGCCCGCCCCCATCCTGCCGCCGGACCGCTGGCGCACCATCCTGCTGCCCACCCCGATGAGCACGGCGCAAACGGAACTGCCGGTCAAAGCGGTGCTGTACGACCGCGACGGGCGCGAACTGGCCCGGCACGCCTTCGGCAATCTGAAACGGTCGGACAGCGTGGCGCTGGACGTCACGGCGCTGCTGAGCGACCAAGCCCTGCCCGGCGGCTGGGGCCATGTGGAATTGGTCTATGATTTCGAAGCCGGAACGGTTGCCGACGGCTGGCTGCACGCGCTGTTCCGTTACGAAGACGCAAAGACCGGCCATGTGGCGGAAACCAGCTTTGGCAGCCACCTGTTCAACATGGCGATGGTCTACCGCGACGAGCCGCAAAGCTACCATGGCCGCCCGCCCGGCCTGTCGACCCGGCTGTTTCTGCGCCTTGGGACGACGCCGTGGGACACGCTCTGCCATCTGGTCTACCCTGCCTCCACCCCCTGGCATGCCCAATCCGACACCAGCCTGGTCCTGACCCGGCGGGATGGGCATGAGGTGGCGCGCAAAAAGGTGGCGATCCCCTGCGGCGGCTCGCTCTATTGGCGCTATCACGAGATGTTTACGGAGGCGGAACGGTTGGCGGCGGGCGAGCACGCCTATGTGTTGATCCGCGACACCACCTGCCGCCTGTTCGGCTATCATGGCTGCCTTGCCGGTGACAGCGCCTTCAGCCTCGACCATATGTTTGGTTTCTGACGCCACCCTCCTGTTTTCGAGACGGTTCCCATGCCCAGCACCCATCACAGCAAGGTTCTCATCATCGGCGCCGGTCCGGCGGGCTACACGGCGGCGATCTACGCCGCGCGCGCCAACCTGGAGCCGCTCATGGTCCAGGGCATGCAGCCGGGCGGCCAGCTGATGATCACCACCGACGTGGAAAACTTCCCCGGCTTCGCCGACCCGATCCAAGGGCCGTGGCTGATGGAGCAGATGCAGAAGCAGGCCGAGCATGTCGGCACCAAGATGGTGTTCGACCTGATCACCGACGTCGATTTCACCCAGCGCCCCTACGTCTGCAAGGGCGACAGCGGCGACACCTACACCGCCGACAGCGTCATCATCGCCACCGGCGCGCAAGCCCGCTGGCTGGGGATTTCCAGCGAGGAGATCTATCGCGGCTTCGGCGTGTCGGCCTGCGCCACCTGCGACGGCTTCTTCTTCCGGGGCAAGGAGGTCGCGGTCATCGGCGGCGGCAATTCGGCGGTGGAAGAGGCGCTGTATCTGACCAACCACGCCACCAAGGTGACGATCATCCACCGCCGCGACAGCTTCCGGGCCGAGCGGATCATGCAGGACCGCCTGTTCCGCCACCCGAAGATCGAGGTGGTGTGGGACAGCGCGGTGGAGGAGATCGTCGGCGAGGGCGACGGCAGCCTGGGCAACCCGCGCGGCGTCACCGGCGTGCGCGTGAAGAACGTGAAGACCGGCGACAGCCGCGTCATCCCGGTGGCCGGTGTCTTCGTCGCCATCGGTCATGAACCGGCGACCTCGGTGTTCAAGGGCAAGGTGGCGATGGACGAGTCGGGCTACATCCTGACCGCGCCCGATTCGACGGCGACCGACATCCCCGGCGTCTTCGCGGCGGGCGACGTCAAGGACAAGGTCTATCGCCAGGCGGTGACGGCGGCGGGCATGGGCTGCATGGCCGCGCTGGAAGCCGAACGCTGGCTTGCCCACCACGAATAAGCCCGACGCGCCACAGCCGGAAGACCAAACGAAACCGCCGCCGGGATCGCTCCCGGCGGCGGTTTCGTTGTGGGGGCGGTTGAAACGCCGTGCCGACTATTCCAGCAGGCTGCGCAGCATCCAGGCGGTCTTTTCGTGGATTTGCAGGCGCTGGGTCAGCAGATCGGCGGTGGGCTGGTCGTTGGCCGACTCGGCCGCCTTGAACACGGCGCGGATGGTGCGGGCGGCGGCCTCATGGCCCTCCACCAACTGGCGGATCATGTCGTCGGCCTTGGGGACGCCCGCTTCCTCGGTGATCGAGGCAAGCGCGCCGAACTGGCTGAAGCTGCCCGGAGCCGGATGCCCCAGGGCGCGGATGCGTTCGGCCACCTCGTCCAGCGCGGTCCACAGCTCCGTGTACTGCGTCATGAACATGGTGTGCAGGGTGTTGAACATCGGCCCGGTCACGTTCCAGTGGAACGAGTGGGTCTTCAGATAGAGCGCGAAGGTATCGGCCAGGACGCGGCTCAGCCCCTCGGTGATGGCCTTGCGGTCGTCGGCGGAAATTCCGATGTCGATCTTCATTGGGCGATGCCCCTGTCTTTCGTTTCGGTGTCGTGTCTGCGGGTTCGACAACAGCTTGTGCGCAGCCCTGGCGGGTCAAGGGGTGCGGCGGGCGAAAACCACCCGCTGCGACGTTTTTGACCAGCCCGGCGCGCGCCCGTCAAGCCACGCCCGTCACACCACCGCTCAACCTTGCCCCGTCAACCCTGGCCCATCAACCCTGGCCCGTCAGCCCTGGCGCAGACGACCGATGAAGTCCTTCACCTCGCGGTTCAGGGCCACCGCCTGCCCGTCCAGCAGCTCCGCCGCGCGCAGCACCTCGCCCGCCGCGACCCCGGTTTCCCCGGCGCTGGTCGACACGCTGGTGATGGTCTGCGACACCTCCGTCGTGCCGCTCGCGGCCTCCTGGACGCTGCGGGTGATTTCGCGGGTGGCGGCGGATTGCTGATCCATCGCCGTGGCGATCGAACCGACGATCTCGTCGATCGACACCACGGTGTCGCCCACCCCCTTGATCGCCGACACCGCCGAATCCGTCACCTGCTGCATGGTGGCGATCTGCGCGCCGATGTCCTCCGTCGCCTTGGCGGTCTGGTTGGCCAGATTCTTGACCTCGCTGGCCACCACGGCGAATCCCTTGCCCGCCTCGCCCGCGCGCGCCGCCTCGATGGTGGCGTTCAGCGCCAGCAGGTTGGTTTGGGCGGCGATGGCGTTGATCAGGCCGACGATCTCGCCAATGCGGTTGGCGGCGTCGGACAGGCCCAGCACATGGCCGTTGGTCTCCTCCACCGCGCGCACGGCCCCGCGCACCATGTCGAAGGAGCGGCGGACCTGCGAGCCGATTTCGGTGATCGACGCCGACATCTGTTCGGTGGCGGCGGCGGCGGTCTGCACGCTGGCCCCGGCCTGCTGGCTGGCGGCGGCGACGGTGGCGGCCTGCCGGTTCGCGCTGGTCGCGCGCTCCAGCATCCCCGCCGCGTTGCCGCGCACCTGATGGGCACCGGATCCGACCTGCTGCACCACCTCGCTGACACGGGCCTCGAACAGATCGGCCAGCGCGTGGATGGCGCGGCGCTTTTCCTCTTCGGCCTGGGCCTTTTGCCGGGCCTGCTCGGCGGTCAGCCGTTCGACCTCGCGGGCGTTGGTCTGGAACACCTCCAGCGCGCGGGCCATCGCCCCGATCTCGTTCTTCATCCACGCGCCGTCGATGACGCCGTCCAGCTTGCCCGCCGCCAGATCGGTGGTGGTCTGCGACAGGTCTTGCAGCGGCCGGGTGATCGAACGCGCCAGCACCAGCCCGCCCGCCATCATCGCCACCAGCAACCCGGCCATCACCAGGGCGAAGCGGTCGCGCGCGGCCTCCGCGTCCACCCGCGTGTCCTCAATGGCCTTGGCGGTGGATTGGCCGATGGCGTCCTGCACCGCGACGATGCGGTCGGTCAGCGCTTTGAACTGGTCGTCGGTGTGGGCCATCATCGGGATGCCGATCAGACGGTCGATGGCGGCCATCTGGTTCATCTCGTCCACCGCCTTGGCGTAGGCGTCCACACGGGCCGACACGTCGGCCAGCATCGCGCGCTCCGCATCGGTCAGCGGCATGGCGCGCAGGGCGTCGATCACGCCGCGCGCCTGTTTGGTGTTGCGGGCGATGGCGTCGCGCATCTGTTGCAGCTTGGCGTCCTCGATCCCCGACCCCGACAGGGCGAGGTGGCGCGACACGTCGCTGTGGATGACGTAGGCGGTGGCGACCAGCCGGTCGATCTGCCCGCGCCGCTCCGCCGCCGACCGGTGGATGCTGTCCACCGCCGACACCGACTGATCGGCCTGACGATCCGCCAGAACCAAAGCCCCAACGGTCAGCACGATCCCCATCAGGGGGGCCACGAAGACGCGCGCCGCCACCGACAGCCCGGCCAGACGCCCCAAAACGCCACCCTTCATCGCACACCCCCCAAAAACCAGCCCGCAAAACCAGCCCACAAACGCCGCGCCGGGCGGCGGCCCCACACGCCGCCGCCCCGCCCGATGACGACCGCCCCGTTACTTGTAAACGCCGACGTAGGCGACGAGGTCCTGGTTGGGAACGCGCTTCACATAGGTGATCTTCGGCTCGATCTTGTTGCTGGCCGGGTTCTTCCAGCGATACTCAACCCAGCCCTCACCCTTGTCCTTGGCCACCGCCAAAATATCCTTAACGATGAAACGGCCATCAGAATCAACAAGATTGATGACACTCTGCCCCACCCCGGCCGGGCGCTGCGGGTAGACCTTCCAGGTGCCGGTGAAGTCAATGACACTCACATAGATCTCGCCATACTTGAACTCACCATCCACGTTGAACACGGCGGCGGCGGCGTCCAAGCCCTTGGCGGCGATCAGATCGGCGGCCTTCAGGGCCAGTGCCTTGGCGTCATCCTGCGTCGGCTTGGCGGTTTGCGCCTGAGCAGCCCCGGCAAACCCCAAAGCAACCAAACCAATCATTAGAAAACGAAGCACTGCACGCATGCGAATGATCCCCAAAGCAAGCGGCCCGAACACAGTCTGTCGACTCGCGGGGCCATTTTGTTGTTGAAGCGATGTTGGTCTGTCTTGACGCGCTTCTTATGGGCACAGGTACTACCAGAAGGTTTCAGGATTTTGTCGGCCTGATTTCGTCCTCGTCATACCGCATTGCAACATAGCAACATCGCTATCCCAAGAGGCAATCGGCGAAACCCTCAACAAATCCTGAAAAATGAACCATTTGTGACAATTTGCGCCGGTTTGGCGGTGCACCACGCCCGCAATGCGGCGTGTCGTCGCAACAATCAACCAGGACCATCCGGCGCATTCCAACGCCCCGTGACGACTTGCCGCCGCTTTTTTCCATCGACAGGGCGGCGAATCGGGCGGACGATCACAGGATCGTGGGCTTGGCCGTCGGCCCTGGCGTGGCGATCCCGCCGCCCCCCGCTCCCGTCGATCGCCCCACCCTATTCTTTTGCGTCTGATCGTATCGACACAGAAACGGGCCGCCCTTTGCGGTCGGTGTCTGGCATCGGACCCGGACCCGCGACCCGACGGCGGCACAACAACCCATTTGGGAGGTGTGAATGCCCCACAACACCCTTCGAACGGCGCGCTGCGCGGCGCTGGTAGGCCCCTATCTGGCCGGAAAAACCACGCTGCTGGAAAGCCTGCTGTTCGCGGCGGGCGCCATCACCCGCAAGGGCAGCGTGCGCGACGGCAACAGCGTCGGCGACAGCGCGCCGGAAGCCAAGGCCCGCAAGATGACGACGGAGGTCAACGCCGCCTGTTTCGACTATCTGGGCGAACGCTGGTCGGTGCTGGATTGCCCCGGCTCGGTCGAGCTGGTCTGCGAAAGCCAGAACGCGCTGATGGCGGCGGACGTGGCGGTGGTGGTGGCGGAGGCCGCGCCGGACAAGGCGGTTCTGCTGGCCCCGCTGTTCAAATTCCTCGACGACCGCCGCATCCCGCACATCCTGTTCATCAACAAGATCGACGCGCTGGGCGACCAGAGCGTGCGCGCCGTGGTCGCCGCCTATCAGGCGGTGTCGGCGCGCAAGCTGGTGCTGCGCGCGGTGCCGATGCGCGAGGGCGGAACCGTCACCGGGCTGGTCGATCTGGTCAGCGAACGGGCGTGGCGCTTCAACCCGCACAAGCCGTCCAACCTCGTCCCCCTGCCCGACGCGCTGAAGGCGGACGAGGGGGAGGCGCGGCGCGCCATGCTGGAATCCATCGCCGATTTCGACGACGCGCTGCTGGAAAAGCTGCTGGAGGACATGGCCCCCGACCCCGGCGAGGTCTATGACAGCATGGCGCACGAGCTGGCCGACGACCTGATCGTCCCGGTCTTTTTCGGGTCGGCGGAAAACGACAACGGCGTCCGTCGGCTGTTGAAGGCGCTGCGCCACGAGGGGCCGGAGGTCGCCGTCACCGCCGCGCGGGTCGATGCGCCGCCGTCCGGGACCACCGCCGTGCAGGTGGTCAAGACGCTCACCGGCTCCCACGCCGGAAAGCTCAGTCTGGCGCGGGTGTGGCGTGGCGAGGTCACGGACGGCATGAGTCTGGGCGGCGAACGGGTGTCGGGCATCTTCCGCCCCTTCGGCCATGAGATGACCAAAATCCCCAGCGCCAAGGCGGGCGATCTGGTGGCGTTGGGCCGGTTGGAACGCGTCACCACCGGCGACCGCCTGACCGACGGCGGGCGCGGCAACCACGGCGCACCAACGGATTGGCCGGAACGCCCCACCCCGGTCCATGGGCTGGCGCTGCACGCCGAACACCGCAACGACGACGTGAAGCTGTCCTCGGCCATTCAAAAACTGACGGAGGAGGATCCGTCGCTGATTCTGGAAACCGCGCCGGACAGCGGCGAACTGGTGCTGTGGGGCCAGGGCGACATCCATCTGCGCATCGCCATGGACCGGCTGCGCAGCAAGCACAATGTGGCGGTCAAGGGCGTGGCCCCGCAAATCCCCTACCGCGAAACCATCCGCAAGGGAACCAGCCACCACGCCCGGTTCAAACGGCAAACCGGCGGCCACGGCCAGTTCGCCGACATCCAGATCGCCATCCGCCCGCTGCCGCGCGGATCGGGGATCCAATTCGAGGACGCGGTCGTCGGCGGCGCGGTTCCCCGCCAATTCATCGGATCGGTGGAGGCGGGTATCCGCGAGGCGGCGGCGCGCGGCCCGCTGGGCTTCCCGCTGGTGGATGTGGTGGTGACGCTGACCGGCGGCCAGTTCCACGCGGTGGACAGCTCCGACATGGCGTTCAAGACGGTGGCCCGGCAGGCGATGGCCGAAGCCCTGCCCGCCTGCGATCCGGTTCTGCTGGAACCGCTGCTGACCGTCACCATCGCCGTGCCCAGCGACTTCACCCCGAAGATCCAGCGGCTGGTCAGCGGACGGCGCGGCCAACTGATGGGCTTCGACGCCCGTCCCGGCTGGCCCGGCTGGGACGAGGTGCAAGCCAGCCTGCCCCAGGCCGAGATGCAGGACCTGATCGTCGAGCTGCGCTCCCTCTCGCTGGGCGTGGGAACCTATGTCTGGCGCTTCGACCGCCTGCAAGAGGCCCTGGGCCGCGCCGCCGACCGCGCCATCGACCAACGACGGGAAACGCTGGCCGCGCAGTGAGGCCACCGGGCGGGCCTCGTGGTGGAGGGAGGGTCCCCACCCTCCCCCGGGACGGGCGCGGCGGTCGCCGACCTCACAGAAGCGCGTCGATCAGTTTCAGCCTTTCGGCGTATTGCTGGGTGTCGCGCAGGGCGTCCGCCTGGCCGCGCACGTTGGTCGTGACGGTGTTCACGCTCTCGCGCACCAGATCGATTTCCGACAGGACCGTGTCCACCTGGGAAATCAGGGTCGCGTTCTCCAACGCCACATCATCCAACCGGACCTCGGTGTCCTGTATCTTCTGGCCCAGCGAATCGACGGACGCACCGATGCGCAGCATCGCGTCCTGTGTTTTGCCAAGTGCCAGCTTGGTGTCGTTGGCAAGCTTCCGCACCTCCGCCGCGACCACGGCAAAGCCCTTGCCCGCCTCGCCCACCCGCGCCGCTTCGATCGTTGCGTTCAAGGCGAGGAGGTTGGTTTGCCCGGCGATGCTGTCAATCACCGCAAGAACCCCCTCCACCGACCGCAGAACCCCGCGCAGGCGTTCGAACTCGGCGGCCAACTCCAGCTTTCGTTGGTTGTGGCCCTCGAAATTGTCGGCGTGGTTGCTCAGGGCCGAGCGTACCACCGTCAGCATCCGGTCTATGCGTTCAGAATACCCCCCGGTCATCTCGGCAAATTCACCAACCGACTTTGCTGAATTGACCTGATCCATCAGATGATGGATCAGATGCCGCCGAATCTGATTCAGAAGCTCCATCCTTCGAAGGCGGATCTTGGTGAAATACGATTGGAATTTCCCGTAGAAGATCGGGAAATTGTCGATGGTTTTGTCCGCAAACGGTTCCCCACTCGAGCAATCGAAGAAAAACACCGAGGTGAGCGTTTCGTTGCTGTTGATTCCCATCAATTCGCCAAAGCAGGAAAAGCCGCCGACGCTGCACCCGTCGAACGCCGTCATCTGGCGAAGGGCATCGGTGTTCTTCAGCCGTCTCAACACGCAATCGTACAGCACCCCTCCCAGCGGTCGCGGCTTTCCAGCCAGAAACGCCCGGAAATCCCTGTCGGTCTGTTCGGCCAGGTCAGTGACTTCCGCCAGAAACAGCTCCTCCCCGGCGCGAACCCCGCAGTAGAAATTGACCTTCCCATTCTCGACGTCGATTCCCGACACGGAGCGGACAAACAACTCCCCATCCAACTCGATCGCGAATGTGTGTTTGGCCATATGTTGGGCAATGCCATCCGGCTTGCAGCCGAAGCGGAGGCAAAGAGCGTCGATGATGTTGACGATCTCTCGCGATTTCGGATCGAACACGCTGGTCAGCGTCCTTTGGGCTTCATCCGCCTCAAGAACCGCAAAGGATGTGCCCGTCCGCCGGAAATTCTGCGTTTTGAACACGCCAAACCGCTTTCCATCCGCCACCCTGGCAAAGGCGATGACCGCGTGATTTTCCAACACGCGCTGACCATCGAAGAGCGAGGTCCCCCGCATGTCCAGGGTTCCACCGGCGGACCCGCCAAGGAACAGGACGGGAAAGCGGCCGCTCTGATACACCGCCTCCATCAAGTAATTCTCGCTGACCGACAACCCTTCGATGAAGGTCAAGGCGAGGGTGTCGCGGCTGTCGATGCGAAAGCTCGGGTCGATGCCGTCCAGTTGGGCGCGGATGGCGTCCACCCTCTGCTCGTGGGTCATCGTGAGACGACCCTTCCGAATGTCCTGGCACAGCAAGGGAATCGTGTGAATGGACAGATCGGAGATCAGGGACGTCGAAAACATCTGAAGAACCACATCGTCCCGCCCATCGAGCGACGGAACATAAATTCCGCAGCGATCCGACGAACACAGCTCTCCAGCGGTCGTCATCACAATGAGTTTGGTGCCGTCCGCAAAGCGCGCTCTGATGGCGGCGGTTGCCGCGCGGAAATCAACAAACGGCGACACAAAACCCAACACCAAAGCGGGCGCATCCCAACCCGTTCCATGCGCATCGCCCTGCCCCGCGCTCATCTCCGCAAGGGTTGTGTGCACAACCCGGATCATCGGATCCGTCTCCACGCCTTGGTCGGGTCGCGCGGGGGCGAGGGGATGGTCAATCGACGGACCATTCCCAACGCCGATGACGCCATCGCGTTCGTTGGAGAAAAATTTTGACACAAGACCAGAGAACATCTTTCCTCAGCACCAAAAACAAAACGGACATAACCTTGAAGACACTCAACAAATATCATAAGAAACTTTCACTTATCAAATAGTATTGTGTTTAATTTTTATGAATAATTTTGTATTTTCCTTCAAAAAAGATCTGGGCGGGATTTTCATCCCGCCCACACACTTCGAAAAATTTTGTTTTCCTTTTTCTATCCTTCCATGGCCTTGACGACCTCTTCGGTGACTTTTTTGGCGTCGCCGAAGAGCATCATGGTGTTGGGTCGGAAGAACAGCTCGTTTTCGACACCGGCGTAGCCGGCGGCCATGCCGCGCTTGATGAAGAAGACGGTTTTGGCCTTTTCCACGTCCAGGATCGGCATGCCGAAGATGGGCGAGGCCGGGTCGGTCTTGGCCGCCGGGTTGGTCACGTCGTTGGCGCCGATGACGAAGGCGACGTCCGCCGAGCCGAAGTCGCGGTTGATGTCCTCCAGTTCGAACACCTCGTCGTAGGGGACGTTGGCTTCGGCCAGCAGCACGTTCATGTGGCCGGGCATGCGGCCCGCCACCGGATGGATGGCGT